>NZ_JBBCBQ010000004.1:379313-625341 GCF_037203805.1 Kribbella sp. CCNWLW201
CCCCGCCCCGCGCCGCCCCGCGCTGGTTGGTGGTGGCGCCGCCCCCGGGCCCCCCCCCCCGCCCCCCCCACTCCTCACACTCGGCACGGTGGCTTCAGTGGCGGGGGGAGGGGCCGGCACGGTGGCTTCAGTGGCGGGGGGAGGGGCCGGCGCGGTGGCTTCAGTGGCGGGGGGAGGGGCGCGGCGCGGTGGCTTCAGTGGTGGGGGGAGGGGCGCGGCGCGGTGGCTTCAGTGGTGGGGTGGGGGAGGGGTGCGGGCCTCGGCGGTGGTACGGCGGGAACTGTCCGCAGGGTGCGGAACGGGGAGAAGTAGAGGAAAGCTGTGCCGGCGAGCGACGCCAGGCTGGCGATCCACAGGGTGGCGTGCAGTCCGAAGACGGTGCCGAGTACTCCGCAAACAGGCTGCCCAGTGGTGCGGCGCCCCAGCCGACGAAGCTCATCGTGGCGCTGACCCGGCCCTGCAGCTCCGGTGGGCACACCCGTTGCCGGGCGCTCACCTGCAGGATGTAGCTGACGATCATGCAGAACCCGGCCAGCAGAGTCGCCACCACGAACCAGCTCACCTGCCAGCCCGGTCCGGTCAGTGCCTGCAGTGTGAAGGCCACGCCGATACCGGTCGACGACACGAGCAGTGTGCGCGCATCGCCGTACCGGCTGCTCATCTTCTCTGTCACGTGCGCCGGCCAGGCCGATCATGCTCAGTACGCCGATCGTGCTCGGCCGCAGGTGGATCTCGCGGACCAGGATCACGATCATCACCGCTCCGGCCGCGGCCTGGAACAGCATCGTGGTCGCGGTGTTCAGCGCGATCGGCCGCAGGAGTGGGTGCCGGAAGACGTAGCGCGTGCCGTCAGCGATCTCTCGCCGCAGGTTCGGCTGCTCCGGTCTGGCCGGCTTGCCGAGCAGTAGCCAGGCGGCTGACTGAGCAGGGTTGAGTCGATCCGACCCAAGTCTCGGCTCAGGGTTCGCTCAGGGTTAAAAGTGTCGAAACTGTCGGCCGGCTCCGACAGGATGGGTGGCCTGCGTCACATCCAGAAGGGGGACGTGCGGCATGGCTGCAATCGAGGCGACTGGCCTCGTGAAGACATTCAAGTCCAGGAAGAACACGGTCAAGGCACTCGACGGGATCGACCTCGAGGTGCCAGAGGGGAGCGTGCTCGGCCTGCTCGGGCCGAACGGTGCGGGGAAGACGACGACGGTCCGGATCCTCACCACGCTGATGGCGCCGGACGAGGGGTCGGCCCGGGTGCTCGGGCACGACGTGACGAAGGAAGCCGACACGGTTCGCTCGCTGGTCGGTCTGTCCGGTCAGTACACAGCAGTCGACGAGCTGCTCACCGGCCGGGAGAACCTTTGGATGTTCGGCCGGCTGTACCGGCTGAGCAGTGAGCAGGCGAAGCAACGAGCGGACGAGTTGCTGGAGATCTTCGACCTGACCGAGGCCGCGGACCGGATCCTGAAGACCTATTCGGGCGGCATGCGGCGCCGGCTGGACCTGGCCGGTTCGTTGATCGCCCATCCCAAGGTGCTGTTCCTCGACGAGCCGACCACCGGGCTCGACCCGCGTAGTCGCCTCGACCTGTGGCAGATCATCCGCGACCGGGTCAGCGAGGGGGTGACGATCCTGCTGACCACGCAGTACCTGGAAGAAGCCGACGAGTTGGCCGACAGCATCGCGGTGGTCGACCACGGTTCGGTCATCGCTCGCGGTACGGCGGACGAGCTCAAGGCCAAGGTGGGTGGTGAGCGAATCGAGGTCGTCATACACGATCCCGACGAGACCTACCGGGCGCTCGAGCTGCTCACCGGTGCGCTCGGCATCACCGACCCGGACGCGACCACGGTGGACAAGCACAGCCGGCGGATCACCGTGCCGGCGCCGGGCGGATCGAGTTCGCTGGTCGACGTGATCCGCACCCTCGACGGGGCCGCGATCCGGATCGCCGACATCGGGCTGCGGCGGCCGACGCTGGACGACGTGTTCCTCACCCTGACCGGGCGCGAGGCCGAAGCGAAGGAGCAGGTATGAGCACGGTTGACCGTCCGACGCGGGTGAACCCGATCGGCCGGGCGGTGTCGGACGCGGGTGTGCTGGCCTGGCGGAGCCTGAAGCGGGTCCCGCGGACGCCGGACATGCTGGTCTACGCGACCATCCAGCCGATCATGTTCGTGCTGCTGTTCGCCTACGTGTTCGGCAACGCGATCCCGATCCCCGGCTTCCCGGGGGCGCGGGCGTACCGCGAGTTCCTGATGTCCGGGATCTTCGCCCAGACGATGGCGTTCGCGGTCGCGTCGGCCAGTGTCGGGCTGTCCGACGACATGTCGAAGGGGCTGATCGACCGGTTCCGGTCGTTGCCGATGGCACGATCCGGCGTGATTGCCGGGCGGGTGATCGGCGACCTGGTCTTCAACGCCTTCGTGATGGTCGTGATGGTGCTCTGCGGGTTCATCGTCGGCTGGCGCTGGCACAACGGGTTCGGGCAGGCGCTGGCCGCGTTCGGGATCCTGTTGCTGTTCGCGTTCGCGATGCTGTGGGTCGGCGCGCTGATCGGCCTGTCCGTCGGCGGACCCGAGGTGGCGGCCTCGGCCGGATTGATCTGGCTCTTCCCGCTCACCTTCCTGTCCAACGCCTTCGTTCCCACGCCGAACCTGCCCGGCGGTCTGCAACCGGTCGCGGAGTGGAACCCGATCTCCGCCATCGTTGCCGCCTGCCGTCATCTCTTCGGCAACCCGTCGCCGTTCGCCAGTCCTGACAGCTTCCCCGCTCAGCATCCGGTGCTGCTCTCGCTGATCTGGTGCGCCGTCATCATCGCGGTCTTCGCCCCGCTGGCAGTCCGCAAGTACCGCAGCGCGACCACGCACTGAGTCCGTCACCTCGGCGGCCGGACCTCCGGGTCCGGCCGCCGCGTCATGCCTGAGCCATTGACAAGATTTATACGCCGTGCAAATACTTCGAACTGTGTTAAAGAAACCGGCGGCGAACTGGCGGGAGGCGCGGCGGGAGAGTGCCCGGGCCGCGGTGCTGACCGCCGCCTGGGAGCTGGTGCGTGAGGAGGGACTGGCCGCGTTGTCGTTGCGTGAGCTCGCGCGACGGGCCGGTATCACCACGCCGACGGTGTACGCGTACTTCGAGTCCAAGAACGCCATCCTGGACGCGATGTTCGCGCAGGCGGCGCAGGCGTTCCTCGACCTGAAGGCGTCGCTGCCGGTGACGGACGACCCGCAGCAGGACCTGTTGACCGAGGCGCGCGCCTTCGTCACGTTCTGCGTGTCCGACGTACCCCGGTATCAGTTGTTGTTCCAGCACTCGGTGCCCGGCTTCACGCCGTCGGCCGAGTCCTATGAGTTGGCGGTCAGGGCGCTCGACGTCACCCGCGAACTCCTCGCAAGCAACGGCGTGCACGATCCGCGGCACCTCGACATCTTGACGGCCGTGACCACCGGCCTCGTCGACCAGCAGGTCTCCAACGACCCTGGTGGCGACCGGTGGACCCGTCTGACCGAGGACGTCATCCTGATGTTCCTCGCTCAGTTCGCGAGCGAGAACGCCAGTGAATCAAGGGGGAAACCATGACCAGCGTGACCAAGCCCAAACTCCACCACCTCGCCCTGACCGTGACCGACCTGGACTCGAGCGTCCAGTGGTACGGCGAAGTGTTCGGTGTGCAACCCGTGCTCGACGTACCGCATCAGGGCGGTGTCGGCCGCATCCTGGCCGACGCGGACCGGCAGCTGATGATCGCCCTGCACCACCACGACACCAACGACGGTGCCCTGTGCAAGGAAACCGTCACCGGCCTCGACCACGCCGGCTTCGCCGTCGGCACCCGAGCCGACCTCGAGGAATGGCAGGACCACCTGGAGGCGCACGGCGTGGTCCGCGCCGACACCGCCGACAAGCCGCTCACCCAGTCCCCGATCGCCGACGAGCCCTACGCATCCGTCCTCGTCTTCCGCGACCAGGACAACATCCAACTAGAACTCTTCGCCCCAGCCCACCACTAGATCCAGTACGGCGTCCCGCGTGTCACTCGGCGTACAGCCGAGGGTCGCCCCACGCGGCGGCGCCGGCACCGGAGCAACTGCCTTTGCTGGTGACCAGGACGGCTTCCAGTTCGAGCGCGTCGGCGTGATCGAGGTTCACCTGCAGCGGGTGTGCCTGGTACTTGCCGAGGACAACGGGCTTGGTCGCCGTCCGGCTCGTCCCGTCGGTGATGTACGCGGTGAACTTGACCTTCAGCGTGGGATCGGGCGACTTGTCGGTCAGCCCGATCACCGCGTTGAAGCGGGTGTACTTGCGTTCGAGGTTCCAGGTTGCCGAGAGGGTCCGGCTGCAGGTCCCGATGGTGCGATAGAGCCCGTCGCCGAACGGCTGTGCGTGGATCGCGAAGGAGCCCTTGGTGAAGTAGCCGGTGATCGGCCGGATCTCCGCGAGGCTGTCGCCGGCGGTGTCGGTGCCGGTGGTCTCGCCGCTGCCTGCGGTGGTCCCCGCACCCGTCGTCGTCGGTGAGGGCGTCACCGTGACCGTCGTGGTGCTCGCCGGGCCGGGCACGGTCGCGGTGACCGTCGTGGTCGGCGGCGAGACGATCGCGTCGAGGTTGCCCTCGCGGGCGGCCCAGACCGTCGCCACCGCTCCGATCAGCGCGCTCACCAGCGCGCCGATGACCGTCACCAGCAACGGATGAGCCAGTCGGCCCGGACGGTTCCCATCACTGCTGTCGGACATGGTTGCGGCACTTCCCCCCGAGCAGCCCCGCGCCGCTCTACTCCTGCTTGATCGTCACCTGCGTACATCCGTTACAGGACGCGACGACGCGTACGACGGTGTGCAGCGGGCGGACCGTCGTACGGGGGAATGAGAAGCGCCCCGGTGGTTGTCCACCGGGGCGCCTGAGCTTGGTGGAGTCAGCCGGTGAAAGGTTCGGCGGCGACGATCTCAACGGTCACATCCTTGCCGTTGGGCGCCTCGTAGGTCGCCTTGTCGCCCTTCTTCTTCCCGAGGATCGCGGATCCCAGCGGGGACTGCGGCGAGTACACGTCGATGTCGACCGACGCGTCCAGGGCGAGCAGTTCGCGGGAGCCGAGCAGGAACGTCTCGACGTCGTCGTCGCCGGCGAACTTGATCGACACCTTCATCCCCGGCCCGATCTTCGCGCCGGCCTTCGGGGTCTCGCCGACCCGGGCCCGTCGCAGCATGTCCTCCAGTTGCCGGATCCGTGCCTCGATCTTGCCCTGCTCGTCCTTGGCGGCGTGGTAGCCGCCGTTCTCCTTGAGGTCGCCCTCGTCCCTGGCCTCGCTGATGCGCTGGGTGATCTCGGCACGGGCGGGGCCCTTGAGGTGCTCGAGCTCGGCCTTCAGCTGGTCGTAACCGTCCTGCGTCAGCCAGACAACGCTGTCCTCTTCGATCCTTTGCGTCACGGGCTGCTCCTTGTGTCGGTGGGATGGGCAGAAAATGCTTCTGGCCGCCGTCGTCGACGGCGACCAATCCACTGAGCGTAGCAAGTTACGGCCCGGAACCCCACAGTTCCTTGCCTCTTCAAGCACGGGGAAACCGCTTGCCCGGTGGTTTTCCCACATCCTGGGCCGTTCGACGGCAATCGGTTGCCATCAGGCGCCCGGAGTGCTCCTGACCTGCGCTTTTCGGTACGGCGTCCGTTGTCAGTGCGGTCGTGGACTGTCCGCGGTCGTGCAGCCGACGAGGACCACGGACGTGGCCGCGCGCTGGGTGGTGAGGGTGGCCGGCAACGACTGCTTCCGCGGGGAATCGGCCGGCACGGTGATGGTCAGCTCGCCGACGATCGAGAAGTCGGCAGCCTTGGCCTGCAACCGGCAACTGGCCTCGACGGACTTGGTCCGGTCGACCTGGATCGTCGCCTTCGCCGAGGTCGGCGAGGTGATCTCGTAACCCAGCAGCCGCGACGTCACCGGCGGGTTCGACCCCGCCAGCGCGGCCCACAGCAACCAGGCCAGCCCGGCCGCGGCCACTACGGCCACCACCCCGATGATCAACGGCCGCCGGGACCGTCCGCCCCGCCCGTACCGGGCGTCGAGGTCTGCTGTCGGGCTGTTGGGTGATGACTCAGTCAACGGGGGTCCAGGGGGTCGGTCGTAGGGGTGGGCCGGTGTTGGAGGACCATTGTGTCTTGTGAGTGGAGATCTTCGGTTGCTGCATGTGCATGCCCACCCTGATGACGAGTCGAGCAAGGGAGCCGCGTCGACGGCCCGGTACGTCGCCGAAGGCGTCGAGGTCCTGGTGGCCACGTGTACCGGTGGCGAACGCGGATCGATCCTGAATCCGAAGATGGACCGGCCGGACGTGCTCGAGAACATCTCCGAGATCCGCCGCAAGGAGATGGACGCGGCCCGGGAGATCCTCGGCATCCGGCAGGAATGGCTGGGCTGGGTCGACTCCGGCTTCCCCGAGGGTGACCCGGTGCCGCCGCTGCCGGAAGGCTGCTTCGCCGCGCAGAAGGTGGAGGACGCGGCCGCGCCGCTGGTGAAGCTGATCCGCGAGTTCCGTCCCCAGGTCGTCACGACGTACGACGAGAACGGCGGCTACCCGCACCCGGACCACGTGATGTGCCACCAGATCACCGTCGCCGCGTTCGAGGCGGCCGGTGACAAGGACGCCTACCCGGAGCTCGGCGAGCCGTGGCAGCCGCTGAAGCTCTACTACCACCACACGTTCCACTACGAGCGGATGAAGGCGCTGCACGACGGGATGATCGCGCGCGGCCTGGAGTCGCCGTACGCCGAACGCCTGAAGGACTGGAAGCCGGACCCGGAGAACGAGCGCCGGATCACCACCCGGGTCGAGTGCGCGCAGTACTTCGGCACCCGGGACAAGGCCCTGCTGGCGCATGCCACCCAGATCGATCCGGACGGCGCGTGGTTCGCCGTACCGCTGGAGGTGCACCAGCAAGCCTGGCCGACCGAGGACTACGAGCTGGCCCGGAGTCTGGTCGAGTCCGAACTGCCCGAGGACGACCTGTTCGCGGGGCTCCGCTGACGGCGGGCGACGACAGTGAGAGACTGGTGGCGTGACAGCGATGACCTTCCTTGCGACGGCCGAGATCGACCCGAACTCGGTGCGCCCCGGCTGGGTCGCGCTGCTGATCGTGCTGGCACTCGGTGCCGCCACGGTGCTGTTGATGCGCAACATGGGCAAGCAGTTGAAGAAGATCGACTTCGACGACGATTCTGCGGCCGGCCCAGCACCGTCCGGCGGCCCAGCGAGCACGGACAGCTCAGCGGCCCCGGCTGGCGATGCCGAGCCGAAGGCGACGGACGGCCCGACGACGACTGACGCGTCGACAGAGAGTGACGCGAAGGCGCACTCGCAGCACTGAAGGCTGCCGATCGGCCGGCACCCTCATCACGAGATGGTGTCGGACTGGGCAGCCCACCTCCGGCTGACCCTATAGTGAGCGCGTGTTCAATCGTGCCGAGGGCGGGATCGCTCTGTGACCGCGACCCGCGCCGCCCGGCACCGCATGCCCGGACGGCTGGTCGCGGGTGGCGCCGGAGCGGTCGTCATCGCCTCACTCGCGCTGGCGGCGACCCTGTTCGCGGCCGACAGTGAGCCCCGGGACATCGGTGGAATCGGCGGTCCCAGTCTGTTCGTCGGCTGGCTGCTGCCGGTCTTCCGGCTGATCTCCATGCTCGCGACCGTCGGTTGCGCGGGTGCTCTGCTGGCGGCCGTCGTACTGCTCCGGATCGAGGGCGGACCGCTCGGCATCCAGGGCCGGCGGGCGGTGCGGGACGCCAGCAACTCGGCGATCATCTGGGCGATCTGCGCGTTCGCCGGTGCGGTCGTCACCGCCGCGATCCTGCTCGACACCCCAGTCAATTTGCTCCGGCTCCGGCTGGACGACGCCCTCGGCGTACCGGAGGTCAAGGCGCTGCTGATCACCGGCATCCTCGTGGTCGCGCTGGCCATCGGCATCCGCCGGGTCCAGACCTCGTCGGCGGCCGGGCTCGGCGTGATCGTTGCCATCACCGCCCTGATCCCGACCGCGGTCACGGCGTACCCGCGGAACGAGTCGTACGTCGTCCTCGCCGGAACAGCCCTGGTCTTCCACGTCATCGCGGCGACCAGCTGGATCGGCGGACTCGCAGGCCTGGTCCGGTACGGGCGGGCGAGTCGCAGCGGACTCCCGATCGTGCTCGAGCGGTTCAACCAGGTCGCGCTCATCTCGTCGATCGCCGTACTCCTGAGCGGCCTGATCAGTGCGGCCGGCCGACTCGCGGCAAAGGGCGGCGGCTGGGAAGCGATCCCCGACGCCCTCACCGAAGACTCGTACGGTGCACTCCTGCTGGCCAAGCTGGCCGCCTTCGTGATCCTGATCATCGCCAGTTGGCTGCACCGCCGCCGTGCCACCGGCGACCTGGTCGAGAGCGGCCGCGGCTTCTGGCAGATCGTCGGCTTCGAGCTCTTCGTCATGGCTCTCACCCTGGGCCTGTCGGTCGCCCTCTCCCAGACCGCCTAACGTGGGGGTATGGCGCCCGTCAACGAGCTAGGCCGAAGCACCAGTCCCTATCTGCGGCAGCATGCGGACAACCCGGTGGCTTGGCGGGAGTGGTCCGACGCGGCGTTCCGGGAGGCGCGGGAGCGGGACGTGCCGGTGTTCCTGTCGGTCGGGTACTCGGCCTGTCACTGGTGTCACGTGATGGCGCACGAGTCGTTCGAGGACGAGGGTACGGCGGCCTACCTGAACGAGCACTTCGTCAGTATCAAGGTGGATCGCGAGGAGCGTCCGGACGTGGACGCGATCTACATGGCGGCCACGGTGGCGATGACCGGTCACGGCGGCTGGCCGATGTCGGTGTTCCTGACCCCGGACGCCGAGCCGTTCTTCTGCGGCACCTACTTCCCGTCCGAGCCGCGCAGCGGGATGGCGTCCTTCCGGCAGGTGCTCGAGTCGCTGATCGATGCCTGGCGGACGAAGCGCGACCAGATCGACGGCATCGGCCGCCGGGTGGTCGAGCAGTTGGGAGCTCAGCAGACTGAGCAGGGCGGGGCGATGGACCTCGACCGGGCGGCCGCGCTGCTGAAGGTCGACTTCGATCCCGTCGACGCCGGCTTCGGCGCCGCGCCGAAGTTCCCGCCGTCGATGGTGCTCGACTTCCTGCTGCGCCACCATCGCCGCACCGGTTCCGAGGACGCCCTGGCCATGGTCGCGGCGACCTGCGAGCGGATGGCCCGCGGCGGTATGTACGACCAGCTGGCCGGCGGCTTCGCGCGGTACTCTGTCGACGGCCAGTGGGTCGTCCCGCACTTCGAGAAGATGCTGTATGACAACGCCCTCCTGCTCGACGTCTACACGCACTGGTGGACGGTGAGCCGGAACCCTCTCGCGAAACGGATCGCCGAGGAGACCGCCGACTTCCTCCTCGCCGAGCTCCGCACCGCCGAGGGCGGCTTCGCCTCCGCGCTCGACGCCGACACGGAAGGGGAGGAGGGCAAGTACTACGTCTGGACACCGGAACAGCTCCACGAAGCGCTGACCGACGACGACGCCAAGTGGGTCATCGACCTCTGCGTCGTCACCGGCACCTTCGAGCAAGGCTCCTCGGTCCTCCAGCTCCGTCAGGACCCCAACGACCCCGATCGCTGGCAGCGCATCCGCTCGACGTTGCTCTCAACAAGGAGCCGGCGAACTTACCCCGGCCGCGACGACAAAGTGGTCGCCGCCTGGAACGGTCTCGCCATCACCGCGCTGGCCCGGGCCGGCGTGATCCTGGAGAAGCCCGCGTACGTCGAGGCGGCAGCCCAGGCGGCCAGATTGGTCCGGGATGTCCACCTCGACGACACCGGACGGCTGCATCGGACCTCCCGCGACGGCAAGGTCGGGACGGCCCACGGTGTGCTCGAGGACTATGCGGCGTACGCCCAGGCCTGTCTCACTCTTTTAGGTGTCACCGGCAACATCGAGTGGTTCGAGACCGCGCAACGCCTGCTGGACCGGACCCTCGAGCAGTTTGTTGCTGACGGCTCCTACTTCGACACGGCGGCCGATGCCGAGGAGCTGGTCTGGCGTCCGCAGGACCCGACCGACAACGCCAGCCCGTCCGGCGTGAGCCTAGCCGCCGAGGCCTTCACCACGCTGGCCAGCCTGACCGGATCAGTCCGGTATGAGAGCGCGGCAGAGCAGGCACTGAAGGCGTCCGCGACCATCGCCGCTCGTGCGCCCCGGTTCGCCGGCCGGGCCCTCGCCGTTGCCGAGACGGTTGCCTCCGGCCCACTCGAGATCGCGATCGTCGGTGCGTCCCCGGAGTTGATCAGGACCGCGCTGACCAGTGCTCCCTGGGGTACGGCGATCGTCCACGGCGAGCCGGGTCTCGCCGTACCGCTGATGGAGGGCCGTGGCCTGGTGGGTGACCGCCCGGCGGCGTACGTGTGTCAGAAGTTCACCTGCCGGCTGCCGGTCGTGTTGCCGGAAGACCTTCGCCGGGAGTTGACGCCGTCGAACTGACAACGACGGCGGTGCGGGTTTTCCCTGCGGTTTCGCGAGAATCCCTTGACTCGGGGCCCGGTGGGGACGAGAGTCCTCCCTCAGTCGGATGTAACAGATCTCGCATGTCCTGACACGCAGTGTCACAAATGAGGCAGTGGCACTGATGGGTCAGACATCCGGCGTCCCCAACTGAATTTGGTCGCTGCGCCCAAACAGCGACCACACCGTGAGGAGATGTTGTCTTGAAACGACTGACATCAGCAGGGGCGGTGGCCATCGCAGCGGCAGCAGGACTTGCCGCGGCGATCACCGGCTCACCCGCGGGAGCCGCTGATCGTGCGGCTCCGCTCCCGGCATCCGGCTTCAACCAGCCGGCCGCCGTTCAGGCCGAACAGGCGCTGACCGCGCAGACGGCCGCAGCTCTCGGACTGGCGAGTGGTGAGGTACTCAAGGTCCGTGACGTCGTGAAGGACCCGGACGGCACCGAGTACGTTCGCTACGACCGCACCTACAACGGCCTGCCGGTCGTCGGTGGCGACCTGATCGTCAAGCGCAAGGGCGCGACGGTCGGCCAGGTGACCTACAACCGCGGCGCGAAGTCCGTCGGTGTCGCGACCAAGCCGACTCTGTCCCAGTCGGCCGCGCTGTCCAAGGCCGCCAAGATGGCCGAGTTCAAGCCCACCGCCAACAAAGGCTCGCTGGTCGTCTTCGTCACCCCGACCAAGCCCGTGCTCGCCTATGAGGTCGTCACCACCGGCGTGAAGGCGGACCAGACCCCGTCGGTGCTGCACTCCTTCATCGACGCGAAGACCGGCGCCCTGCTGGATCAGGACGACGAGGTCAAGACCGGTACCGGTAACTCGCTCTACTCCGGCACCGTCAGCATCGGCACCTCGGGCAGCTACTCGATGAGCGACCCGAGCCGCGGTGGCAACTACACGACCGACCTCAACGGCGCCACCTCCGGCACCGGTACGACGTTCACCGACCCCGACGACACCTGGGGCAACGGCACCACGTCGAACCGCCAGACCGCCGGTGTGGACGCGCACTACGGTTCCCAGCTGACCTGGGACTACTACAAGAACGTTCACGGCCGCAACGGCATCTGGAACAACGGCCAGGGTGCGCGGTCGCGGGTGCACTACGGCAACGCGTACGTGAACGCGTTCTGGGACGGCACCCAGATGACGTACGGCGACGGCTCCGGCAACACCCGGCCGCTGACGAGCATCGACGTGGCCGGCCACGAGATGAGCCACGGTGTCACCGAGGCGACCGCCAACCTGAACTACTCCGGTGACGCGGGCGGCCTGAACGAATCGACCTCGGACATCTTCGGTACGGCGGTGGAGTTCTCCGCGAACAACTCGTCCGACCCGGGTGACTACCTGATCGGCGAGAAGATCAACATCAACGGCAACAACACGCCGCTGCGCTACATGGACAAGCCGTCGAAGGACGGCCGCAGCGTGGACTGCTGGTCGACCAGCACCGGTGGGATGGACCCGCACTACTCGTCCGGCCCGCTGAACCACTGGTTCTACCTGGCCTCCGAGGGCACCGGCAGCAAGGTGATCGGGGGAGTGACGCACAGCAGCACCGCCTGCAACGGCGCCACCATCGTCGGTGTCGGCCGCGACGTCGCCGCCAAGGTCTGGTACCGCACGCTGAGCACCAAGCTCAGCTCGGGCAGCACCTACCGCGACGCCCGCGAAGGTGCGATCAACTCGGCCAAGGAGCTGTACGGCGCCGACTCGGCCCAGTGCAAGGGCATCGAGGCCGCGTTCAACGGCATCTCCGTCCCGGCCGGTGCGGCTGCCTGCGGTGGCGGAACCGAGCCGCCGCCCACCGGTAGCAACCTGCTGCTGAACCCGGGCTTCGAGTCCGGTGCGGTGAACTGGACCGGTACTGCCGGCCCGATCACCAACAACACCGGGCGTCCGGCCCGCACCGGCACCTGGAAGCTGTGGCTGGGTGGCAACGGCACCACCTCGACCGAGAACATCGCGCAGTCCGTCGCCATCCCGGCGTCGGCGACCAGTGCGACGCTCTCGTTCTGGATCCGGATCGACACCGCAGAGACCACCACCTCGACCGTGTACGACACCGCCAGGATCCAGATCGTCGACGGTTCGACCACGACGACGCTGGCGACGTACTCGAACCTGAACAAGAACACCACCTACACGCAGAAGACCTTCAACGTCACCGCCTACAAGGGCAAGACGATCTCGGTGAAGTTCCTGATGAACGAGGACTCGTCGCTGCAGACCAGCTTCGTGGTCGACGACACCTCGCTGACCGCGGGCTGATCCAGCCGCGGTGATCCGTCCGGGGCGCGCGCGGCCTCCGCCCAGGCTCGCGCGCCCCGGATTCCTTTGTTTGAGGCCAAAGGAGCTCCGCCCATGCGAAAGTCCCTGTACTCCGGTCTCGGCGTCGTCCTCGTCGCCGGCGCATTGCTTGTCCCAGGCAACGTTGCCGGCGCGGTCGAGTCGCCGGACATCTCCGTCACCAACACCAAGGCGCATCTCGACCAGTTCCAGTCGATCGCCACCAGCAACGGCGGCAACCGCTACACCGGCCGCCCCGGTTACAAGGCCTCCGCCGACTGGGTGAAGGCCAAGCTCGACGCAGCCGGCTACACGACCGTGCTGCAGTCCTTCTCCACCTCGGCCGGTACGTCGTACAACGTCATCGCCGAATGGCCGCACGGCGACGCGAACCACGTCGTGATGGCCGGCTCACACCTGGACTCGGTCAGCTCCGGTCCGGGGATCAACGACAACGGCTCAGGCAGCGCCGGCGTACTCGAAACCGCCCTCGCTTACGCTGCCAGCGGCCAGACGCCCCGGAACCGGATCAGGTTCGGCTTCTGGGGTGCCGAGGAACTCGGTCTGCTCGGCTCGAAGTACTACGTCAACAACCTTCCCGCGGCCGACCGCGACAAGATCGAGCTGTACCTGAACTTCGACATGATCGCGTCGCCGAACCCGGGCTACTTCGTGTACGACGACAATCCGGCGGGCAACGGCGCCCGTGACGATCTGGTCGCGTACTTCACCAGCAAGAGCGTGCAGACCGAGTTCATCGACGTCCAGGGCCGGTCCGACCACGCGGCCTTCCGGTCGCTCGGCATCCCGACCGCGGGCACGTTCTCCGGCGCCGAGGGGACGAAGACGTCCGCCCAGGCGGCCAAGTGGGGAGGTACGGCGGGTCAGGCCTTCGACCCGTGCTACCACCGCTCCTGCGACACCATCAACAACCTCGACCTGACCTCGCTGGACCGCCAGATCGATGCCATCGGCCACATGATCTGGAACTACGCCCAGAAGGACTACAGCGGGGGCCCGCCGCCGACCGGGGACAACCTGCTCCAGAACCCGGGCTTCGAATCGGGTGCGGTGAACTGGACCGGGACCACCGGGGTGATCACCAACAGCACGTCACGGCCGGCGCACGGCGGCAGCTACAAGGCGTGGCTGCAGGGCAACGGCCGGACCACGACCGAGAACCTCGGCCAGTCGGTGGCGATCCCGTCCACCGCGACCGCGGCATCCCTGTCGCTGTGGATCCGGATCGACACCGCGGAGACGACCACCTCGACCGTCTACGACACGGTGAAGGTGCAGATCGTCGACGGATCCACGGTCACCACGCTGGCGACGTACTCGAATCTGAACAAGAACACGTCGTACGTCCAGAAGACCCTGAACGTCCTTGCCTACAAGGGAAAGACGGTCACGGTCAGGTTCCTCGGCCAGGAGGACTCGTCGTTGCAGACAAGCTTCGTGATCGACGACGTCGCGGTGACCACGAGCTGAAATCAGACCGGCTTGCAGAGCTTGCCCGGTGGGATGGTGGCTTCGGTGAGCAGGGTGCTCACCGGGGCCGTCATCGCCTTCACCTTCGGCTCCTCGAGCCGGGCGGTCTTACCGTTGGCCGTGACCGCGACGATCATGTCGTCGGGGTGCCGGGTACTCGGCTTGACCACCGGGAGGCCGGCCCAGTCGACCTGCTGCGCGGCCGCGGTGATGGTCGCCAGCAGGGTCTGATCCAGCTTGCAGCGGATCGTCTCCTTGCCGCGTGAGCTCACCGTGGCGACACCGTCGGTGTCGATCACCACCTTGTCGTCGAACCCGGCGAAGCCGCCGGTCCTGGTGACGACGAGTGGCAGCGCGGTACCGACCGGCGTCGACTGGGTCACGGTCGGCGTCGTCGGTGTAGGCGTGCTGGACGGGGTGCCGCCCGCGCCGCCGTCGGACTCGTTGCCGCAGCCGGTCAGGACGAGTCCCGCGACGGCGGCCACCACTGCGTATCTGCTCAGGTTCCTCACGCACCATGGATACACGCAGGCGGTGCGTTCGTTGCAGCTGTGACACGACTGAAATGTGGTCGTTAGACGACCGTGGAGACCAGATTCACCAGGGCTCGCGTGAGCATCACCCGGTCCTCGAACATCCTGAGCGTGACCGAGTCGCCGGGCTTGGTGATCTGTTCCAGCGGCAGCGCGGTGAAGGTCGCCCGGGCGAGCAGCGAGCCCAGGTAGCCGTACAGCACCTGCTCCTCGGTCGCCTCCATCCCGTCCTCGGCCAGGCCGGTCAGGAACGCCTTGAGGATCGTCTTGTGCACGAGCGGCAGAGCCTCGGGCGCCAGCTCACCGGCATGCGCGAGCCCGATCAGCAGCTGACCGAGGTCGAACCCGACCGCTTGCGGACAGTCGAAGCCCCAGTCGATCACCACGAACTCGTCCGGTTTCCCCTTCGGCACCAGGAGATTCTGCGGACTCGCGTCTCCGTGCTGATAGCACTGCGGCAACGCGTCGAGAGCATCCAGTACGGCGGGCAGCCGCTCGGCCAGTGCGAGCAGCTCGTCCCGCAGCCCGTGGTCGCCGACGTTGCACACCGCCTCCGCGAGCAGTGGATGGCGCCAGGTCTCCGGATCGGAGAGCGCCGGTACGGCGGACATCATCACGCGGCCGTTGGTGTAGTAGCGCAGCGCGTACCCGGGCCGATTGAAGTCACCGCCTCGCGGGAGCAGCGGCTCGACGAGATGCGGCTGGCGGCGGGCGGACAGCCGGCCGAGCAGGTACGCCGCTCGCTCGAACCGCTCCAGCGGCCACGGTCCCGGCTCCTGGATCACGTTCTCCATCCACAGGGTGCCGCGGTCGTCGTCGTACACGTCGATCCGGTAGGCCTCGGCCAGCCGCAGGCCCTCGGGGAGCAGGTCGGCGACGCCACTGCGATGGACGGCGATCTCCAGTTGCCAGGGCAGGTTCTGGATGAAGATCTCGCGGAACGGCTCGGGCACCAGGTGGAGGAACGGCCAGTGCCGGACCGACTGCAGTTTCTTGACGAAGCAGGACCAGTCGACGGTGTCCGTCTCCGGTGCGCCGGTGGGCAGGGTCGCCGTACCGAAGACGCGCAGCAGCGCCTCGGTGCTCGGCGTACCGATCGGGTAGTCGACCGGCTCGACCCGGACGTCTCGCGGATCGGCCTCCGGATGCCCGGTGACGGTCCGGACCAGCGCGGCCAGGTCGTCTCCGGTCAGCGCGTCGCGGCCCAGCGGTTCCAGTGCGGTGATCATGGCTGTAGTCCCCCCAAACGATGTCTACTGCCCATCGTGCGGGAGAATCTTCAGCCAGTCTTCAGGGCTGGCACGGAGGTGCCCGAAAGTCAGCCCGCCCGGTACGTCGCGATGCTCACGGCGATGTAATGGCAGATGAAGGCGGCGACCGTGAAGGCGTGGAAGATCTCGTGGAAGCCGAACCACAGCGGTGACGGGTTCGGACGCTTGGTGCCGTAGACGACCGCGCCGATCGAGTACAGCCCGCCGCCGACCGCGATCAGGGTGACCACGGCGGCGCCGCCCTGGTGGTAGAAGTCGCCCATCCAGAAGATCGCGACCCAGCCCAGCGCCAGGTAGATCGGGGTGTACAGCCAGCGCGGCGCGTGCACCCAGAAGATCCGGAACAGGATGCCGAGCAGCGCACCGCCCCAGACCATGCTGAGCAGCAGCACCCGGTCCTTGCCGTGCAGCAGGACCATGCCGAGCGGCGTGTAGGTGCCGGCGATCAGCAGGAAGATGTTGCTGTGGTCGAGCCGGCGCAGGATCGCCTCACCGGCCGGGCCCCAGTAGAACCGGTGGTACAGCGCGGAGATGCCGAACAGCAGCATCGCGCCCAGTGTGTAGACCGCCGCCGCCCAGCGCGCGCTCGAGCCGGGGGCCAGGCAGATCAGCACGATGCCGGCCGCGGTGGCGAGCGGGAAGGTGCCGGCGTGCAGCCAGCCGCGAAGCTTGGGTTTGAGCGGGCCGAGCCGCCCGGACAGCCGGTGACCGATTTCCTGGGGCTGGGTGCTGGAAGCGGTCATCGCCGTCCTTTCGAGGTGCCGGGCGGTGGTCTTACCTACGCAACCGTAACCTACGGACCCGTAGGTTCAATGGTCCATAAGGATGAAATGTAGGCGAGATCACCCGGATGCACACCTCTCCTCGCGTGTCCGACGCACGAACTGCGGTGAAAGTTCGATCTTCCTGGCAGCTCGCTGGGACCCTCTCAACCCCGGCCATTCTGGGCTAGCGTTGTGACCGAGAGCATTCGAGGAGAGCAACCTGCCCATGCGGACACCAGGCAAGCAGAAGCTGCGCGACGCGGTCTACGGCCTGTACGAGCGTCGAGTACGCCGGTCCCTGTCGCCGGACCGGATCCCGCGGCACATCGGCGTCATCATCGACGGCAACCGGCGCTGGGCCCGGGCGGCCGGTGACCCGGTGTCGCGCGGTCACGAGGCCGGGGCGAACAAGATCACCGAGTTCCTCGACTGGTGTGACGACGTCGGCGTCAAGGTGGTCACCGTCTGGATGCTCTCCACCGACAACCTGAGCCGCCCGTCCGACGAGCTGGAGCCGCTGCTGCGGATCATCGAGCAGACGGTCGAGGAGCTCACCTCGATCGGCCGCTGGCGGATCCACCCGGTCGGCGCGCTCGACCTGCTGCCCGGTGCCACCGCCGAGACCCTGAAGGCGGCCGAGACGGCCACCCAGGGCGTCGAGGGCATGCTGGTCAACGTCGCGGTCGGGTACGGCGGCCGCCGCGAGCTGGCCGACGCGGTCCGCTCGCTGCTGCTCGAGGAAGCGGCCAAGGGCATCTCGATCGAGGAGCTGGCCGAGCGCGTCGACGTCGAGCACATCGCCCGGCACCTGTACACGAAGGGCCAGCCCGACCCGGACCTGGTCATTCGTACGTCGGGTGAGCAGCGGCTGGGCGGGTTCCTGCTGTGGCAGAGCGCGCTGAGCGAGTTCTACTTCTGCGAGGCGCTCTGGCCGGACTTCCGGCACGTCGACTTCCTGCGGGCGATCCGGAGCTACGCACAGCGGGAGCGCCGGTTCGGGACGTGACACCGCGTCCACACCGGCGGCACGCCGTACGACGCCGCAGGTAGTAGGCGTACGTCGCCGTACCGAGTGCTGCTCCCCAGACGACCCAGAGGACGCCTGGGAGGTTCACCGCCCAGTTGTCCGCGTCGGTCGGGAGCTGTGCGTTCATCAGACCCGCGGGGATCAGTACGACGGCCACCACGGACGCGGGGATGATCGCCAGCAAGGGTGGGACCGGCTTGCCCGCCTTGAACCAGATCCAGCGTGGGTAGACCTCACCCCAGCGGCGGACCAGACCGTGGGTGAGGATGCCGCCGCCGATGCCCATCACGGCCAGTCCGAGGCCCATCTCGAGCATGCCGGGGGTGTCGGCCATCATCTGGTGGAACTCGTCGGTGATGCCCACCGGCCAGCCGAAGTACCAGGCCACCCGGGTGAACTCGTAGGGAAGGTTCGCCAGGACCGAGACGGCGACCGCCCAGCGTCCCCAGCGCAGCGCCTGGTGTGGCGTCGTCCAGGCTCGGACGCGGTGATCGCTGCGGCCGCAGGAGACGCAGGCGTCGCGGCTGCGGCGGTGGTACGCGATCGCCGTCGCGGCCCAGAGCAGGCCGCCGACGAAGAGGATGACCAGGTTCACCCGGTGCCAGTAGAGGATGTCGCCGACGCCGGCTTGGTCGCCCGGTACGCCGGTGAACGCGAAGACGATCAGCGCGGGGGAGAGCGCGACGAGCGCGATCAGCGTGTAGTCGGGGATCACCAGGGCCAGGCCGACCGCGAGGATCCCGGCGATCGTCTGCAGTACCCAGCCGCGCGCTCGCCGCTTGGTCATCACGATCGCGAGCACCGCGCCGCCCAGCCCGACGGCGGCCATGATCGGTGCCACGACGTCGGCTGACGACCCTTCCAGGATCGAGGCGGTCGCCCGGTCGTCGGCCACCTTCGCGAACGGGTAGGCCGCTCCACCGAATGACCAGTAGATGCCCAGT
Source organism: Kribbella sp. CCNWLW201 (assembly GCF_037203805.1). Classification (NCBI taxonomy): domain Bacteria; kingdom Bacillati; phylum Actinomycetota; class Actinomycetes; order Propionibacteriales; family Kribbellaceae; genus Kribbella; species Kribbella sp. CCNWLW201. Next base: position 398,133 of record NZ_JBBCBQ010000004.1, read on the forward strand.
ACGCCGTACGCGAGAGACCAGAGGGCTGTCGCATATCCGGTCAGTTTCGGCCAGTGTTTTCCCATGCGGCCAGCGTTCCGCGAGGCGGGCGCCGGACCGGATCACTCCGGAGGGTGAGCGGCCTCCCCCGTGCGGGTGGACAAGGTGTAACAAGCCGTTAACCCCGCGGACGGGCGTGTCGGGCTGCGCCGTTTGTGCGGCAGATCTACCCTCGTGGTGACGGTCGGAGGGGAAGCCGGCTGTCCGGGAGGCCCGATCAGCTTGAGAATCGTTCGCCAGCCGGTTGCCCCATGAGGGGCAGAACGGAGTGCCCGAGACCGCAGGTCTCGATCTCACTGGTTCCCGTTGTCGCTCGTGCGGCGCAGCGGACGGGGTCTGCACCAGACCCCGGGGCCAGCTCCCGGTCCAACACCTAACCACTGGTGGGCCGGGCGTGGTGCACGTCGCGGCCCGAGAGGACGTGCGACATGGCTGCCACCCACGCCAAGGCGTCAAGTACCTCATCCACACCGGCCCAGCGCACTTTCGTGCTGGACACCTCCGTGCTCCTGTCCGACCCGCACGCGATGATGCGGTTCGACGAGCACGAGGTGGTCGTCCCGGTGGTCGTCGTCACCGAATTGGAGGGCAAACGGCATCACCCGGAACTCGGCTACTTCGCTCGCACCGCGCTGCGGCTGCTCGACGAGCTCCGGATCCTGCACGGACGTCTGGACGCGCCCCTGCCAGTGGGGGAGAAGGGTGGAACTCTTCGGGTCGAACTGAACCATACGGACCCGGAGACCTTGCCGGCCGGCTTCCGGCTCGGCGACAACGACAGCCGCATCCTCGCGGTGGCCTGCAACTTCAAGGCCGAGGGCCGCGACGTGACGCTGGTCTCGAAGGACCTGCCGATGCGGGTCAAGGCGTCGGCCTGCGGCCTGATGGCCGAGGAGTACAGGGCCGAGCTGACGCTGGAGTCCGGCTGGACCGGGATGAGCGAACTCGAGGTCGAGACGCACGACGTGGACGACCTCTACGAGAACGGCGTACTGGAGCTCCGGCAGGCCGGTGAGTTCCCGACCCACACCGGGCTGGTGTTGCTGTCCGAGCGGGGCAGTGCGCTCGGCCGGGTGATGCCGGACAAGCGGATCCGCCTGGTCCGGGGCGACCGGGAGGCGTTCGGGATCCGCGGCCGGTCGGCCGAACAGCGGGTCGCGCTCGACCTGCTGCTGGACCCGGACGTCGGGATCATCTCGCTCGGCGGCCGTGCCGGTACCGGTAAGTCGGCGCTCGCGCTGTGCGCCGGGCTCGAGGCGGTGATGGAACGGCGGCAGCACAAGAAGGTGGTGGTGTTCCGGCCGCTGTTCGCGGTCGGCGGCCAGGAGCTCGGGTACCTGCCCGGCTCGGAGTCGGAGAAGATGCAGCCGTGGGCCCAGGCCGTGTACGACACCCTCGGCGCGCTCACCAGCGCTGACGTGATCGACGAGGTGATGGACCGCGGCATGCTCGAGGTGCTGCCGCTGACCCATATCCGCGGCCGGTCGCTGCACGACGCGTTCGTGATCGTCGACGAGGCCCAGTCGCTGGAGCGCAACGTGCTGCTCACCGTGCTGTCCCGGGTCGGCGCCAACTCGCGGGTGGTGCTCACCCACGACGTCGCCCAGCGGGACAACCTGCGGGTCGGCCGGCACGACGGTGTGGTCGCGGTGGTCGAGCAACTGAAGGGCCACCCGCTGTTCGCGCACGTGACCCTGACCCGGTCGGAGCGTTCCCCGATCGCCGCCCTGGTCACCGAGATGCTCGACGACCTGCAGCTGTAAGGAGTGTTTCTACTCTTAGGTAATAAGAGTCTGTAAAACAAAGGTAAGACTTCGGTGCGGTCGCCGTCAGGCGGCCGCACCGCCGTTTGTGACCTGCTTGTGATCACGATCGGTTTAGGCCAGAGTATGTTCCTGTTGCCAGCCGACGGGGGTCGGGTTTTCTCGGAAGGACAGATGAAAGCGAAGCGCTCCGTCGCGGCTCTCTCAGTGACTGGAATCGCCGTGGTCTCCGTTGTCGCCGGTATCGACCTCTTCAGCTCCCCCGGGAGCAGCTCCGCCTCGGAGCAGGTGTCCGGGCGCGCCGAGATGGCCGTCATGAACAGCGAGCGGGCGCGTGCCGCCAAGACCCCGTCCCCCAAGCCGCTCAGCGCCGAGGAGCAGGCCAAGGAGGTCTCCCGGCTGCGCAACCAGCTCGAGGCCGTCGAGCAGGCCCGGAAGCTGGCGCAGGACCAGGCCGAGGTCAAGATGGACGCCAAGAACGCCGCGCTGCGGCGGTACGAGGCGCTACGGAGGGCCAACCAGAGCTCCAGCGAGGAACGCGCCAGCCGCGACGCGGAGCGGAAGAAGCTCGAGGGCACCCCCAAGGAGGTCGCGATGAACCTCCTGCCCGACCACGGCTGGGGCGAGAGCCAGTTCAGCTGCCTCGAGAAGCTGTGGAACAAGGAGTCCCGCTGGCGCGTCGACGCCGACAACCCGACGTCGTCGGCGTACGGCATCCCGCAGGCCCTCCCCGGCAACCGGATGGCCGCCTACGGCTCCGACTGGCGCACCAACCCGGTCACCCAGATCAAGTGGGGCCTCGACTACATCGAGAACCGCTACAACACCCCCTGCTCCGCCTGGGCCCACTCCCAAGCCAAGGGCTGGTACTGACCCACCCTCCTCCCCGTTGCGTCCGAAGATCTGTGGCCTGTAGCCCTCGGATCTTCGGACGTTGTGTTGTCAGCCGCGCCATCCACCGGCACGGAGGAGCTGGGCGACTTGGGTCAGGTAATGATCGGGGGAGATCCGGAGCCCGATGACGGGGATCCGCAAGACGCGGTCGTTGCCGATCGTCAGCTCGTTCTGCCGGCTGGCATCGGCCAACGCCTGGGCCGCCTCCAGATGGTGCAGGCCTTCGATCTCCACGACGACGTTGTACGCCGACCAGCCAGAGTCGACGTGGAACGCGCCGTCGGGCCCGCGCCGCCGGACCTGCCGATCAGGTTCCGGCAGGCCGAACTTCCGGCAGAGCCGGGCGAATTCGAGTTCGCCGATGGATTGCGCGCCGTTGGACAGGTCAGCCAGGATGCGCGAGATCAGCTTGCGACGGCGATGACGTCGTACTGCTGAGAACGCTTCGCCAAGGGCCTCGGGCGTCGTGATGCGTTGTTGCACTGACATTGCCAGCACTAGAGCGGCCTGGCGGTCGGAGCGCGCCCAGAGCGCGGCCCTGACAGCGGCGATCGGTGGTCGAACGCGTGGTACTCCCACCTCGATGAGATCGCCTGGCTGTCGGCGGCGCGTTTCGTGAACCATGACGTCGCGAGGTCGGCGTGGCCGCGAAGACTTCGGCGTCGAGACGTGCAGCACGTCCTCGAACGCCCTCAGACCGGCCGCCCGAAGAGCCGTCGAACCGTCGAGAGCGGCGCCGGGGCCGACCTCGAAGATCGCCGACCACCAGGTCGCTGTCTCCGTCAGTTGGCCGGTATGCGTCGCAACGGTCTGTCGCTGGTGCGCAACCCACCGGCCGGCCTTCAGTTCGGCGACGACCTGCCATCGCGTGATGCCGAGCGCCACGAGTTGAGAGCGCGACACGACACCGCCCTGCCGGGCGCCGAGATCCCGCGCCAATCGCCGCCGTCGCACACGTTCGCTCCGCTCCACGCAGTGCCCACAGCCCGCCTCTCCTGTACATCTGCTGTCTGCCACGCCCAGAACATGCCGTGATCCTCCCCTTCACCCGCCTCTCGCTTCCCCGGCTGTGGAGAACCTGCCCCTTACGTCCGAAGATCTGTGGCCTATAGCCCTCGGATCCTCGGACGTAAGCAGGTTGGGGGAAGATGTGCGGCGTGAGCGAGGTGGCGCGGGCGGTCAGTGAGCGGGGCGAACTTGTGCTGCGGCGGCGGTTGGATGACGGGGCGCTGGAGTTGCGGGTGAACGGTGTGTTCGTGATGGACGACCGGGAGACGTCGAGCGAGGAGCTGCTGGCGTCGGCCGCATTGGCATCGGTACGGCGTCCTGAGCGGGTGCTCGTGGGCGGGCTGGGGCTCGGCTACACCGTGCGTGCGTTGTTGGCCGACCCGCGGTTGGGGTCGGTGGTCGTCGCGGAGATCGAGCCGGATGTGGTCTCGTGGATGCGGACCGGTCTGGTGCCGTCCGTACTGGACGATCCACGGGTGTCCGTGATCGTCGGGGACGTCCGGACTGTGGTCGCCGAATCCCCGGACGCCTCCCTCGACGCGATCCTTCTCGACGTCGACAACGGCCCGGATTTCCTTGTCTACAACGAGAACTCGGCCATCTACGACTCCCCGTTCCTCACCACTTGCCAGTCCAAGCTCCGGGCCGGCGGGGTCCTGACCGTCTGGTCGTCGTCCGCGTCCGAAGCGTTGGGGAACGCTGTCGCGTCAGTTTTCGGTGGGTGTGAGGTGATGCCCGTCCCGGTGCGGTTGCAGGGACGGGACGAGACGTACTACGTCTATCAGGGCAGCTCGTAGTTCTCCTGCGTGGTTGTCCACAGCTTGTTTGTCAGGGCCATTCGACAGCGCTGAGCGACGTACTCTGCAGGTATGGGTGACAACGTGGAATTCAGGATCGAGCACGACACGATGGGCGAGGTCAAGGTGCCTCGGGACGCGTTGTGGCGGGCGCAGACCCAGCGTGCGGTGGAGAACTTCCCGATCTCCGGCCGGCCGCTGGCGCCGGCGCTCGTGCACGCGCTGGCCCAGATCAAGGCCTCGGCCGCGGTGGTGAACGCCGAGCTCGGCGTCCTCGACCGGGCGCAGGCCGACGCGATCGTCGCCGCCGCGGACCAGGTGGCCGCGGGGGAGTACGACGCGGAGTTCCCGATCGACGTGTTCCAGACCGGCTCGGGGACGTCGACGAACATGAACGCCAACGAGGTGCTCGCCACCCTCGCCACCCGCGCGCTCGGCGCCGAGGTGCACCCGAACGACCACGTCAACGCGTCGCAGTCCAGCAACGACACCTTCCCGTCGGCGATCCACGTCGCCGCCAGCGCGGGCGTCGTACAGGAGCTGTTGCCGGCGCTCGAGCAGTTGGCGCAATCCCTGTCCGACAAGGGATCCGAGTTCGCCGAAGTGGTGAAGTCCGGGCGGACTCACTTGATGGATGCGACGCCGGTGACACTTGGGCAGGAGTTCGACGGGTATGCGATGCAGATCCGGCGCGGTGCCGACCGGGTCCGCGCCACGCTGCCACGGGTGACCGAGTTGCCCTTGGGCGGTACGGCGGTCGGGACGGGGATCAACACGCCACCCGGGTTCGCCGCCAAGGTGATCGCCGAGCTGAACCGGCGTACCGGCCTGGAGCTGAGTGAGGCGGCGGATCACTTCGAGGCGCAGGGGGCGCGGGACGGGCTGGTCGAGCTGTCGGGGCAGCTCAAGACGATCGCGGTCAGCCTGACCAAGATCTGCAACGACCTGCGCTGGATGGGATCCGGGCCGCGGGCCGGGCTGGGTGAGATCCAGTTGCCCGACCTGCAACCGGGGTCGAGCATCATGCCGGGCAAGGTGAACCCGGTGATCTGCGAGGCGACCCTGATGGTCGCCGCCCAGGTGATCGGCAACGACACCACCATCACCGTGGCCGGTGCCGGCGGCAACTTCGAGCTGAACGTGATGCTCCCGGTGATCGCACGCAACCTGCTCGAGTCGATCACCCTGCTGGCGAACAGTTCCCGGCTGCTGGCCGAGCGCTGTGTCGACGGCATCACCGCGAACGTCGAGCACGCCCGCGCGCTGGCCGAGTCGTCACCGTCGATCGTCACCCCGCTGAACCGCTACATCGGGTACGAGAACGCGGCCGCGGTCGCCAAGAGCGCGCTCAAACAAGGGAAGACGATCCGCGAAGTGGTGATCGAGAACGGTCATGTGGAGAAGGGCGATCTGACCGAGGAACAGCTGGACGCGGCCCTCGATGTGCTGTCGATGACCAGGCCGGCGCTGAATTCGGACCAGTCGTGACGGTGTTGAATGCCACGCTGCCGCGTGGCGGGTCATGGGGCTGTGACTCCCGGCCTTCCCTCGTCACTCCAGTCGCTTCGCTCCCTCCGCTCCTCAGTCCAGGCCGGGAGGCCCCATGACCGGGGCGGCGCCTGAGCCGGGGCGCTTCTGGGAGCCGGGCACGGTGATCGAGTGGGTGTACCAGGGGACCGGCCGGCACGAGGACAAACCGAACGTCCGGCCGATGACGGTGGTGCGGGACGACGAGGACGGGCTGGTCGCCTGGCTCGCGCCGGGCACGCCGCTGATCAAGCCGGTGCTGACCGACGGCCGGGAGACCAGGTACGCCGGTCCGGTCGCGATGTTCACCGAGGAGCGGGTGCTGAAACTCGACGTCTGGCGCGGGACCGGGATCCTGAAGGTGCTGCCACCGGGCAAGCCGTGGTCGGTCTGGCACTTCTGGGCGGACGACGGCACGTTCCGCGGGTGGTACGTGAACCTCGAGGCACCGCATCAGCGGGATCTCGGCGGACGCCGTACCAGCACGGTCGATCACGTCCTCGACCTCTGGATCCACCCGGACCGGATGATCGAGTGGAAGGACGAGGACGAGCTGGAAGGAGCGGTGACCGCGGGTCGGTTCACGTCCGCCGAGGCGGCCGGGATCATCGCCGACGCGCACGCCGCGGTTCGTGAGATCGAGGGCTGGACGTCACCGTTCTCGGACGGCTGGCAGGACTGGACCCCACCCGCCAACTGGCGCCTGCCAACAGCCCCGACGACCCACCAACCAACGCTGATCGCCGAGGAGCTGCACAGTTGACCGCCCAAGCCGTCCTCCTCACTGGCGGCCAGGGCGTCGGCAAGACCACCCTCGGCCAGGCCATCGGTCGCCTGCTGACCTCCCGCCAGCACTCGACCGGTGTGCTCGACTTGGATGCCGTAGCCCAGTTCGGCCCTGCGGGTTCTCCGGGCCCGGCCATCGCCGGTCGCCCGCTCCCCGGCGGCCTCCGGTTCCACGACCAGTTGCGTGTTCACAACCTCGCCGCGGTGTGGACCACCTACCGCGACGCGGGTGCCCGCTTCCTAGTTGTCAGCGGGCCCGTGGACACGGCCGACCACCGTGCGGCGTACGCCTCGGCTTTGCCGGACTGCGACGTACAGGTGGTCAGGGTGGTCACTCCGCCGGACCTGATCGCGGAGCGTACCCGGACCACACGTGGTCCCGGGTGGAGCCTCCAAGCCGCCCTCGACGAGGCTGCGAACCACCAGCCGATCCAGGATCACACCGTCACCAACGACCGGACGCCCGCCGAGGCCGCCGCGGAGATCGTCGGGAAGCTCGGCTGGCCCGCCGATTGACGTCGCAACGGGTGGGTCACGAGGGGGTTCCTTCCGCCGGATTCGGTCTTACCGTGGAAACATGTACACGATCGAGCTGCAAGCAGAGGAGCTGCGACTACTGCGATCCGCGCTGGGGTCGTACCTCCAGGCCTTCGGCCACAACGAAGCCGACGTCGTCCAGGCCGCCAAGACGCTCCTTCTGAAGTTGCCAGAGCCCGTGGACGCCAAGGCGGGCTAGGCCTCCACGGGCTCCAGTACGGCGACCGGGATGGTCCGGTTGGCTTTCGTCGCGTAGCGCCCGATACGCGGATCCTCGGCCAGGATGACGTCGGTCCAGACGGTCTGACGTTCCTGGCCGGTCAGCTCACGCGGATGCACGGTGACGTGCTGCGCGCCGAGCTGGACGTCCGTGGTCTGGACCGCGCGCAGGTTGCGGAACCAGTCCGGATCGCTCTTCGACCCCGAGCCGGTTCCCCAGACCAGTAGGCCGTCCGGCCGTTCCAGGTACCGCACACAGGTCGAGTGCGGTACGCCGGTACGTCGGCCGGGCGTGGTCAGCATCAGGACGTGGACGTCCTTGCTGCCGCTCGCCAGCCGCCCGTCGAGGGTGCGATACATCCACACCCCGATCCGGTTCCCGATTCGCGTCATCCGCTTGCTCATAGCCACCACCCCCGCTTCCGAGGGTCCTGCGCAGCCGGTTGAGCCGTCAAGCCTAACTACGCGGACGCACAGTAAGCGGCACCGGCTTCTTCGTATCCGTGAAGAAGTCGTTGCCCTTGTCATCCACCACGACGAAGGCCGGGAAGTCCTCGACCTCGATCCTCCACACCGCCTCCATCCCGAGCTCGGCGTACTCGATCACGTCCACGGACTTGATGCAGTCCTGCGCCAGCCGCGCCGCCGGTCCACCGATCGAACCCAGGTAGAACCCGCCGTGCTCCTGGCACGCCTGCGTCACCTTCGCCGATCGGTTGCCCTTGGCAAGCATCACGAACGATCCGCCGGCCGCCTGGAACTGGTCGACGTACGCGTCCATCCGTCCCGCCGTGGTCGGCCCGAAGGAGCCGGACGCGTACCCCTCGGGCGTCTTGGCCGGGCCGGCGTAGTAGACCGCGTGGTCGCGCAGGTACTGCGGCATCGGCTCGCCGGCGTCCAGCCGCTCCTTGATCTTCGCGTGCGCGATGTCCCGCGCGACGACCAGCGGGCCGCTCAGCGAGAGCCGGGTCTTCACCGGCAGCTTGGTCAGCTCGGCGCGGATCTCGCTCATCGGCCGGTTCAGGTCGATCCGGACCACGTCGGTGTCGTCGTCCAGGTGCTCGTCGGTGGTGTCCGGCAGGAACCGGGCCGGGTCGCGCTCGAGCTGCTCCAGGAACACACCCTCCGGGGTGATCTTCGCCAGCGCCTGCCGGTCGGCCGAGCACGACACCGCGATCGCGACCGGGCAGGACGCGCCGTGCCGCGGCAGCCGGATCACCCTAACGTCGTGGCAGAAGTACTTGCCGCCGAACTGCGCGCCGATGCCGAACTCCTGGGTCAGCTCGAAGACCTTCTCCTCCAGCTCCAGGTCGCGGAACCCGTGCCCGAGTGGCGAACCCGTCGTCGGCAGCGAGTCGAGGTAGTGCGCGGACGCGTACTTCGCGGTCTTCAGCGCGTACTCCGCCGACGTGCCGCCGACGACGATCGCGAGGTGGTACGGCGGGCAGGCCGCCGTACCCAGGGAGCGGATCTTCTCGTCCAGGAACTTCATCATCCCGTCCGGGTTGAGCACCGCCTTGGTCTCCTGGAACAGGAACGACTTGTTCGCCGAGCCACCGCCCTTGGCCATGAAGAGGAACTTGTACGCCGGGTCGCCCTTGGCCGGGGTGGAGTACAGCTCGATCTGGGCCGGCAGGTTGGAGCCGGTGTTCTTCTCGTCCCACATGGTCAGCGGGGCCATCTGGGAGTAACGCAGGTTCAGCTTGGTGTAGGCGTCGTACACACCGCGGCTGATCCACTCCTCGTCGACCGCACCGGTGAGGACGCCCTCGGACTTCTTGCCCATCACGATCGCCGTACCGGTGTCCTGGCACATCGGCAGCACGCCGCCGGCCGAGATGTTCGCGTTCTTCAGCAGGTCGAGCGCGACGAACCGGTCGTTCCCGGACGCCGCCGGGTCGTCGATGATCCGGCGCAGCTGCGCGAGGTGCGCGGTCCGCAGGTAGTGCGAGATGTCGTGCATCGCCTCCGCGGTCAACGCCTGCAGCACCTCCGGCCGCACCTGCAGGAAGGTCCGGTCGCCGGCCGTGAAAGTGCTGACACCCTCGGTCGTCAGCAGCCGGTACTCCGTCTCGTCGGCACCGAGCGGCAACAGGTCGGAGTAACTGAAGTCGGCGGACACCGGCGTACCTCCATCACAAGTGGTCTGAGCCCTCCAAGCCTAGATTGCCCCGTCCGGCCGACTGAGGTTAGGCCAGGCTCAGGGATCGGATCAGGGGTGAATCGGGGAGGAAACCTGACTGCTGTGCGCCGGGTGCGCGCGTAAGGTTTTCTCGTGGCTCAGGACGAGGTTCCCCAGGACAACCGACCGCAGGATTCCGTGCCCGCGCAGCCGCCGGCACCGCTGACCGGTGACGAGCTGGCGATGCGGCGCCGGGTGTCGGACCTGGAGCGGGAAGAGGTCGCCGACATCCTGCGGGAGGCCGCGGGCGAGGGCCGGTTGTCGTACGCCGAACTCGAGGAGCGACTCGAGACCCTGTACGCCTCCAAGACGTACGGCGACCTGGTCGAGATCACCGCCGACCTCCCGAACGGCCCGCGCGCACCCGGTGTGCCGGCCGTCAGCCAGCAGCAGTACTCCGGTGTCACGGTCCAGACCGGGCCGGTGCTCAACGCGTTCATGTCGGAGACCAAGCGCACCGGCAACTGGCTCGCACCCCAGCACCAGGAGGTCAACGCCGTCCTCGGCGACGTCACCCTGGACTACACCGAGGCCCAGCTCCCGTACGACGAGGTGTACGTCGACGTGAAGTCGATCCTGGCCGACGTGAAGATCCGCGTCCCGCAGAACGCGATCGTCCACCTCGACAGCAACCCCATCCTCGGCTCCGTCTCCGAACAACAGTCCGGCCCCGCCGACCCCAACACCCCCGCCGGCCACCCCAAAACCTTCCACATCCGCGGCACCGCCATCCTCGGCGAAATCAAAATCAAACGAGGCCCCCGCCTAACCAAACGCCTCGGCCTCGCCTGAACACGGCAGACGCCGACCGCCACCAGGGAGTGCCCAAGGCGTTATAGCATCGCTGCTATGACGTCGGGCAGGGGATGGGATGAGGTTCGTGGGCGGCGGATGGGGGAGCCTGGGGTTGAGGAGGCGTATGACGCGACCCGGCGTGCCTTCGAGCTCGGGGCGGCGGTGCGGCGGATGCGTGAGCAGCGCGGCTGGACCCAGACCCGGCTGGCGGAAGCCGCGGGGATGACTCAGTCCGCCCTGGCCCGCTTCGAAGCCGGTGGAACCGTGCCAACCCTCGCGCTGCTGGAACGGATCGCCCAGGCATTCGATGCTCGCCTGGTGGTTCGTTTCGACGAGGGGAACTCCGCCGCCTAGGACGTTGTGGAGTTGCGGTGGGAGTCGAGGAGGGCGGTCAGCCAGGTGGCGAGGGCGGGGAGGTCTTTGACGTTGTCCCGGGGTACGGCGAGATGCTTGGCCCAGACGTTGTTCGGGATGAGTGGGACGGTCATGAGGGGCGCCGGGCCGCCTGGGGTGCCGATGGTGCCGAGCTCGGTCCAGGCTATGAACGCCTTCCGGCCGGTGCGGATACCCTCGCCGTCGACGATCACGACCGGGCGCCGGGTGATCAACTGCCAGACGCACATACCGACTAGGCAGAGCACGGCCGAAAGGCCGAGCAGGGTGAGGATGACCTCGGCCTTGCCCGCGTCCGGCAAGTCGATCAGTGAGGACACCTGGGAGCCACCGAACAGCAGTACGACGGCTGCGAGCCGGATCAGCGCCGGGCGTCGCCGTACTGGAAACACCACTCGTCCGGTTCGCCGCAGTTCTTCCGCCCATACCTCGGCGGACTGGTCCCCCATTACAGCCATCTGACCCCCAGCTTTCGACTCCCCCCGGAGCAAGCTCACTATAGGTGGTTCGTGGGCGCAGGAGAGGAGACTGCACTGTATGAGCTTGCTCCGGTGGATGTTCGTGGGCGGGCCGGACGGCTTCTGGCGGCTGGCTGAGCGTGACTCCTTCTGGCTTCCGACCGCCGTGCTGCTCACAGGAGGCCTGGGCGCCGGGATCGGCGCGCTGGTCGGCGTACTCACCCGAAGCTCGCCCCCCGACGCAGCCTTCGTCGGAGCGATGGTCGGCCTCGGCAGCGGGCTCGTTTGGATCGTGTTTGCGACGACGGTCCACGGCGTCCGCTGGCTGCACGGGCGGCTCCGCAAGGGTTAGGCGTCGCGGACAAAGTCGATGTCCTTCAGTTCGAGCCCTCGAAGACCTCCTCGTACAGCTCCTTCAGCTCCGCCGCGGTCGCCTCCCGGCCCGTCTCGTCGGTACGACGCTGGACGTGCCGCGCGAACTCCTTCTCCTGCGCCGGCGTCATCCGCACGCCGTACGACGCCTCCAGCACGTGCGCGATCCCGCCCTTCCCCGACTGGCTGTTCACCCGTACGACGGCCTCGTACCCGCGCCCCACATCGGCCGGATCGATCGGCAGATAGGGCACATCCCACAACTCGTCCTCGGCCGTCCGCTGGGCGAACCCCTTCCGGATCGCGTCCTGGTGCGTGCCGGAGAACGCCGTGTAGACGAGGTCCCCGACGTACGGGTGCCGCGGATGGATCGGCATCCGGGTGCACTCCTCGACGACGCGGCGGATCTCGTCGATGTCGGAGAAGTCGATCATCGGGTCGACTCCCTGCGCGTGCAGGTTCAGCGCGAGGGTGGCGATGTCGACGTTCCCGGTGCGTTCGCCGTTGCCGAAGATGCAGCCCTCGACCCGTTGCGCGCCGGCGAGTACGGCGAGTTCCGCGCACGCGATGCCCGTGCCGCGGTCGTTGTGCGGGTGCACCGACAGGATGACGCCGTCGCGGCGGGGCAGGTTCTTGTGCATGTACTCGATCTGGTCGGCGTACACGTTCGGTGTCGCGGCCTCGATCGTGGCCGGCAGGTTGAGGATCACCGGCCGCTCCGGCGTCGCGTCCCACCGCTTGGTCAGCTGGTCGGCCAGCTCCAGCACGAAGTCCGGCTCGGTCAGGTTGAACACCTCGGGGGAGAACTGGAACCGCACCGAGTCGCCGGCCAGTCGCAGGATCTCCTCCGCGCCGGTGTAGATCATCGACGCCAGTTCGTCGCGCGTACGACGCAGTACGACGTCCCGCCATACCGGAGCCGTGGCGGCGTACATGTGAATCACGACCGGGCTACGCATCCCGGCAACGGATTCGACCGTGCGCTGGATCAACTCGGGTCGCGCCGGCGTGAAGACGACGATGGTGACGTCGTCCGGCACCAGGTCAGCCGAGGCCAGCAGCCGGACGAAGTCGAAGTCGGTCTGCGAGGCGGACGGGTACCCGACCTCGATCTCTTTGTAGCCCATGGCAACCATCAGCTCGAAGAACCGCCGCTTGCGGGCCGGGTCCATCGGGTCGGCCAGGGCCTGGTTGCCGTCCCGCAGGTCGACCGGCACCCAGAGCGGGGCGGTGGTGATCCGGCGGTCCGGCCACTCGCGGTCGACCGGCGCGACCGGCACCTTCGCGAAGATGTCGCGGTAGCGGTGGCTGGGCATGGGGGAGTGCTGCTGGCGGTTCCAGTCCATCGATCTCGTCCTTCGATTCCACAGTGGACGACCGGCAGGCAACAAGCACTCCACGGTGGGGGTGCCGGTCGAATCAGCTCCCGCCGTGGCGGCCAAGAAGGAGAAGGCTCCAGGACATGCGGACCACGCTAACCGAGATCAACTCCTCAGACAAGCTGAGAACTTCGCGCACCCCGAGGCCGGCTCCGGGACCCCCTAGACTGACCCGCATGATCCGTCGCCACCCCCTCGCCGAGCAGGCCGCCGAGGAGATCCTCCGGCGCATCGGCAGCGGTGAGTGGCCGCTCGGCCAGAAGCTTCCGGGTGAGACGACACTGGCCGCGCAACTGGGTGTCGGCCGCTCGACCATCCGCGAGGCGGTTCGGGAACTGGCCGGCCGCCGGGTGCTCGAGAGCCGTCAGGGCGCCGGTGTGTTCGTCATCGCGCAGCAGGCCGCGGAGGACTGGGACAAGGTTCTCCGCAAGGCCGACATCAACGACGTGCTGGAAGGGCGGCTCGCGATCGAGACCGAGGCGGCCCGGCTGGCCGCGACCCGTCGTACGCCGGCCGATCTCAAGAACTTCCGGTACACGCTCGCGGACCGGAAGAAGGCGTCGGAGAAATCACCGGACGACTGGTACGTCGAAGCGGATCTGGCCTTCCACCGGGCCGTGGTCACCGCCGCGCACAACGCCGTACTGACCGAACTCTTCGACACCTTCGTGCCGCGGATCCGCCGGGCGATGCTGGACATGCTGAAGCTCGACCAGGTGCACCGGCACCGTCACGACCAGGCCGCCCACGAGGCGATCGCCGACGCCATCCGCGACCGCGACCCCGACCTCGCCGCAACCCGCTCCCGCGAACACCTCAGCGCGGTCCGAAGCGCAGTGAGCTAAGCCGTGTGCAAACCGACAGGACGTATACGCCCACTGTCGGCCGCTCCCCGCGTGAGCCCACCAGGTATCCGACTCGATCGCCGTACACCTCCTGTCGAACTGCAGACCTAGGCGCGATGCCGATCGTGCAGTGAACGTAGCCAGGGCGTCAGGGCGTCGAGGTCGCCGACGTTGTCCTGCGGGATGCTCAACGGCCGGGTACGACGATCAGCCGGGCGGATCTGCACCGTCCGGATCCCCGGCAAGCCGACCGGGTCGTCGATGCTGGTGATACCCGACCACCGCAGGCTGCGGCCGCGGGTGATGCCCTCGGCATTCACGGTGACGACCGGCCGGTTCATGACCAGTTGCCACAGGGTGAGGCCGGTGCCGTAGACGAAGGCGGCCAGCGCGGTCAGCCGCAGTACGCCGAGCGTCCCCGAGACGTCGTCGTTGCGCAGATGGTCGAGATTCGTCCACGCCGACATCACCATCAGCAGCGCGAACCCGGCCAGCCGGATCGTCAGCCGTCCGCGCCGCGGCGGGAAGACCACGCTGCCCTTGCTCTCGAACTCGGCGGACCACGTGTCGGCCGACATCAAGCACCCCAGGTCGCGGCGTGCTCGGCAGCCGTCGGCGGGTCCGCGCCGTTCCGAGTGCACGTGATCGCGGCGGCCTTCACCGCGTAGTCGACGACATCCCGCAAAGCCTCAGCCGTCAGGCCTTCCAGCCGGGTCGAGCCGAGCAGCCCGCGCGAGTGCAATCCGGCGATCAGCGCCGACATGAACGAGTCGCCCGCACCGACGGTGTCGACCACCTGGATCGACGGCGCCGTCACCTCGACCCGCGCGTCCCGGCTGATCCCGATCGCACCGTCCCCGCCGCGCGTGATCACCACGGCCCGGGTCCGGTCGACGCTCAGCAACTCCGCCGCGATCTCGTCGGCCGACAGCCCGGGCCGCAGGAACTCGCAGTCCTCGTCACTCAGCTTCACCAGGTCGGACAGCGCGGCCAGCTCTCGTACGGCGGTCCACGTCGACACCGGGTCCGGCGTGATCGTCGGCCGCGCGTTCGGATCGAGCGTCACCGTCACCGGCTGGTCCGCCATCGTCTTCAGGAACGCGTGGATCGCCTCAGCGCCCGGCTCCAGCACGGTCGCGATCGACCCAGTGTGGACCGCCGGGCAACCCCGCGACAGCGACAGTGCCGGCGGCTCCCAGGTGATGTCGAACTGGTACGACGCCACCCCGGCCGGATCGAGGGTCGCGGTCGCCGTACTGGTCCGGAAACCGGGGTCGACCGAGCCGGGCGCGAGCTGGACCCCGTTCCCGAACAGGTGCGCCCCGAGCTGGTCGCCGTACGCATCGGTCCCGAAGCGCGTCACCAGCTCGGTCGGTACGCCGAGCCGCGCGAGACCGACCGCCACGTTCGCGGGAGACCCGCCCGGCGTTGCGTTGGTTTTGCCATTGCCGTTCCGGGCGGTCTTCGCGGTGCCGACGATATCCACGAGAGCCTCGCCGATGACGAGGACAGGTGCACTCATCGGGCGTGCTCGAAGTCGATGGCGGAGTAGGCGCGGAGCTTCTCCAACTGGTGCACGCTCTCGATGCTGCGGATCGTGCCGCTGCGCGACCGCATCACCAGCGAGTGGGTGCGCGCGGTCGACCGGCCGTACCGGACGCCGCGCAGCAGCTCGCCGTCGGTGATCCCGGTGGCGACGAAGAAGCAGTCGTCGCCGGAGACCAGGTCGTCGGTGCTCAGCACCCGGTCGAGGTCGTGGCCGGCGTCGATCGCGCGCTGCCGCTCCTCGTCGTCCTTCGGCCAGAGCCGGCCCTGGATCAGTCCGCCGACGCACTTCATCGCACAGGCCGCGATGATGCCTTCCGGCGTACCGCCGATACCGAGCAGCATGTCCAGACCGGTATCCGGCCGGGCCGCCTCGACCGCACCGGCCACGTCGCCGTCGCTGATGAACTTGATCCGCGCACCGGTGGCCCGGATCTGGGTGGCCAGGTGCTCGTGCCGCGGGCGGTCCAGCAGGACGACGGTGACGTCGTCGACCGTGGAGCCCTTCGCCTTCGCCACCCGGCGGATGTTCTCCGCGACCGGGAGCCGGATGTCGACCACCTCGGCCGCCTCCGGGCCGACCACCAGCTTCTCCATGTAGAAGACCGCGGACGGGTCGTACATCGAGTTCCGCGCCGACACCGCCATCACCGCGATGCCGTTGTTCATGCCCTTCGCGACCAGCGTCGTACCGTCGACCGGGTCGACCGCGACGTCGCACTCCGGGCCGTCGCCGGACCCCACCTGCTCGCCGTTGTAGAGCATCGGGGCGTTGTCCTTCTCGCCCTCGCCGATCACCACCGTGCCGTTCATCCCGACCGTGCCGATCAGGGTGCGCATCGCGTTGACGGCCGCGCCGTCGGCGCCGTTCTTGTCGCCGCGGCCGACCCAGCGGCCCGCCGCCATCGCCGCGGCCTCGGTCACCCGCACCAGTTCCAGGGCGAGGTTCCGGTCGGGCGCATCCGCCTCGACCTCGAGATGGGCAGGTGGCGTCGTCGGATCGCTCATGCCACCGGATCGTAGCCAACCGCCGACCTGGGTGTTCGGGCGCATTGGGCGGCACGAGACACTGTGGGCATGAGTTCCACAGGTGACGACGGTGCGCCCGCGGCCACGGAGGACCCGCGGGTGGCGGCCAAGGCGCGGGAGAAGGCCCGGGCCCGGGCCGAGGAGATCGCTTACCGGGAGCAGAACCGGAAGGACCGGGCCAAAGCGCGGACGATGACCAACATGGTCTGGGCGCTGCTGGCCTGTTTCGTCGTGGTCGCGTTCCTGATGATCGTCACCTGGCGCCCCAAGGAGGAGCGGGTGGGCAAGGCGGTCGAGTACACCGCGCAGCTGGAAGACGCGAGGAAAGTCGCGCCGTGGGTCCGCGGCCCGGAGCCGATGCCGCAAGGCTGGACCGCCACCAGCGTGGAATTCCGCGCCCCCGAACAGAGCCCGATGACCTGGCACCTGGGCGTTCTCACGAACGAGAAGAAGTACGTCGGCCTCGAGCAGTCCAACGTGACCGGGACGAAATTCCAGTCCGACGAACTCGGCAAAACCACTGACGACGGTACGTCGAGTGTCGAGGGTGTCAGCTGGCAGCGGAAGGTGCTGCAGGAGCGCAAGGGTGAGAACGCCTTGGTGCTGGTCGGTTCCGGCGTCACCACGATCGTGGTCGGGAATGCCGGCTACCCGGCCCTTGAAGCGTTTGCTTCGGTGCTGCGCTGATCATTTCCTGACCACGTTCCGGACGGTCGTTGACACCTGAGGTAGCGGCGAGGTTCCATCGATTCTTCGGCTTGCAATGCGCTCGGGGAAATCGGCAGAGGAGCTGCTTTGATTTCTGCAACCCAGGTCAGGTGTTGACCGAGCATGTTCGTCACGGGGTTGTTGCTCGCCGCGGAGGGCTCTCCGCATCTCGGCGTACCACGGCAATTGCTGTCCTATCACGGTGACACTCTGCTCGGTGCGTCCCTCGAGACCGCCCGGAATTGTGGGTTCGACCAGCTGATCGTGACGCTGGGTGCCGCGTCGGATCAGATCCGCGACCGGATCGACCTCAATGGCGTCCGGGTGGTCGAGTCACCGCACGCGGACACCGGCTCCTCCTCGATCGTGCCCGCGCTGGATGCGGTCGACCGCCGTACCGACGGGATCGTGGTGTTGCTCGGCGACCAGCCGGGAGTGACGTCGGCCACGGTGTGGTCGCTGGTCGCCGAGGTCGCCGGACCGGCCACCCCGATCGGAGTCAGCCGGTACGACGACGGTCGCGGGCACCCGTGCTGGTTCGGCCGCGAGCTGTTCGGCGAGCTGCGGCAGCTCCGCAGTGACAGCGAGCTCTGGGAGCTGATCGAGCTCAGTTCGTACCCGATCACCCAGGTCGATGCCATCGGCAACGTTCCGCTCCGGGTCGAGACCTGGGACGACTATCGCAACCTCGTCTCCGGCTACAACCCGGCCCACGGCGCCTTCACCCCCGGTGCCTTCGACGACACGCATCCGACCCCGCTACCCACCCGCGCCCCCCACCGCCGCCACCGCGCCGCGCCCTGACGGACCGCCAGGCCATCACAATGCCCGCTCCGCGGCAGTCTCGCGCGGGCGCGCGTGAGCGGGGGTGGAGTTGTGATGGGCTGGCGGTCCGCTAATCCGCGCCCGCCAGCCTCAGGCCCACCACACCGGTGACGATCAGGGCGATGCAGGCCAGGCGGGCCGGCGTGATCGGCTCGTCGAACAGCAGGACGCCGAGCGTGACGACGCCGATCGAACCCAGCCCGGTCCAGACCGCGTACGCCGTACCGACCGGAAGGCGATCCAACGTCTTCGCCAGCAGTACGACGGAGATCACGCCGAAGATCAGCACGCCGACGGTCGGCCAGAGCCGGCTGAATCCCTCGCTCGGCTTGAGGCTGAGCGCGAACGCGATCTCGAATGCTGCCGCCGCGAGCAGTACCAACCACGCCATCAGGCCGCCAGTGCTCCTCTCAGATGCCTCAGCGTGACCGTCGCGACCCGGGCGCCGAGGGCCTCGGCGGTGCGCAGGTCCGTCGCCGGCGGTGCCTTCTCCGCCGACAGATCGGCGTCTGACTGCGCCATCGCGCCGAGCCAGCTGCCGAGCCGGTTGAGGTCCTCGATGCTCGCGGTGCTCTCCGCCCAGCCGGGGTAGATGTCCAGGCCGACCCAGATCATCCCGTGCTGCGCGGCGAACACGGCGAGGTCGACCAGGCTGTTCAGCTTGTCGCCGGACATCGCCTTGGAGTTGGTGAAACCGGCGGCGATCTTGTCCCGCCAGGCCAGGTTGTCGGCCCAGGCCCGCACGCTCTCCTCGGCGAACTTCTTGAACACCGCGCTCGGACTGCCCATGTACGTCGGCGCGCCGAAGATGATCGCGTCCGCGGCGGCGAGCCGGTCCCAGACGTCCTCGGTCAGCTCGTCCAGCGGGATCAACTCGGCGACGGCGCCCGGCACCGACGATGCGCCTGCGGCGACTGCCTCGGCCTGCCGGGCGGTGTGGCCGTACCCGGAGTGAAAGGCGATCGCGATCCGGGCAGGGGAGTTGCTCATACTTCCTCCATAGTCTTTAGCGGACTACAGTCCGTCTTATGAACGACAGTACCGGACCGCAGTCCGCTTCACAACAGGGTCTCCCGGTCGTAGGACAGCCACGGGCCGAACGGGCGGACGCGCGACGCAACCGGCTGCGGGTGCTTGAGGCGGCCGATCGGCTGTTCACCGAGCAGGGCGTGAAGAACGTGTCACTGGACGCGATCGCGGCGGAGGCAGGCGTCGGCAAGGGCACGGTCTTCCGCCGCTTCGGGGACCGGGCCGGGCTGGCGGTCGCGCTCCTCGATGAGCGCGAGCAGGAACTCCAGGCGAAGATCCTCACTGGGCCGCCGCCGCTGGGGCCAGGCGGTCCCGCGGTCGACCGGGTGACGGCGTTCCTGGACGCGTACCTCGATCTCCTCGACCGCCACGTCGAGCTGTTCATGGACAGCGAGAACGCCTCCGACGGTGCCCGCTACCGCATCGGCTCCTATCACCTCTGGCACCGCCACCTGGCCCTACTGATCGAAGAGGCCCGCCCGGCCCTCGACGCCGACTACACGGCCCACGTCGTACTGGCTCCGCTCGCCGCCGATCTGCACAACGCCCTCCGGGAGCAGGGCTTCGATCTCAGCCGGATGAAATCGGGCCTCCGCACTGTGGTCACCATCCTGCTCGGGGCGGTCAACGGCGGTGAGAGGGTTTGAACTTGCCCTTGATCGTGACGATGTCGGTGGCGTTTCCGGTCAGCTTCTCGGCCCAGTCGAGGGCGTCCTGAAACGTCGGTCGCCGTTTCTCGTACGCCTTGTCGAACGAGAAGTACAGCTTGCGTTCCTGGAGCGGCTCCTCGGCGAGTTCGGCCACTGCCAGCGATGCCGGGATCGACCGCAGTTCCTGCCATTGCGGGCGCAGCATCCGCAAGTACCGCAGGCCGGTCAGTTGCTCCAGGCCGGAGATGTCCGCGGCGGGCGCATCGGTCAGGTCGAGCGCGTACAACCGGGGGCAGGAGGCCAACGGCCGCAGGTCGATCGGCTTCTCACTGCGCAGGACGACCTGTCCTACGGTCGGATGGCCTTCCAGCCCGGTCAGGTCGATGGTGTCGGTGGCAAGGTGAACGACCTCCACCGGTGTCTCGCCGAGCGGTGACAGGTCGACGCCCGCACAGTTGCTCACCGCAACCTTCCACAGGGTCGGTGCACCTCGTACGGGCCCGAGATCGACCCAGGGGGCGTTGCTCACCGACAACTCGCGGATCACCGCACGCATCCCGCGGACCGGCGCGGCATCCATCCCGGTCACCTTCAGCGTGCAGATCTCGTCGTACTGGCGTTGGTACTGGTACAGATCGCCGGAGTCGATCCGTAACCCGCCGTCGTCCTGCGTGATCCGGCCGGAGGTGAAGGCCTCCGCATGCGCACGCAGCAACTCGGTCACCGAGTCCGCGACGTAGACCGGGCCCTCGTCTTGGTGACGCCCGATCAGGATGACCTGCCCGGGCCGGCCGTGTGGACCGGGCGCCATGTCGACCGCGAGATAATCGCCGAATCCGTCGGTGGCGAACGGGATCCAAGCCAGATGATCGCTCAGTCGACGGATCGCTGCCGGTGGTCCGAAGTCGTTGACGAACGAGTGGTGCACATACCGCCGCCATCCGCGCGGTACCCACCAGCGTTGCTCCGGATCGCAGAACTCCGCGAGCATCTCCAGGCCGAACCACCTGAAGCCGTGGAGCAGGATCCCGCCGTCGGCAACGGCGTACAGGGCCTCGAGATCCCGGGGCAACCGCACGCCCGCATCGTCCAGGACTTGCCGGCGACGCGACGGTGGGAGAGGAGGGGACAGCTCCACGTCGTTCGGATCGAGCACTTGACCGAGCTGTCGGTGGTACTCGGTCAGCAGAGCGGCCGCTTCTCCGGGATCACCGGACTCGTCCGCGTCCGGGGCGGCTGCCAGCCGATCGATCTCGGGCGGCTCGGAGTCCTTGTCGAACAGGTAATAGAAGCCGCGGTCATGCGTGCGGTCGAGTCGCTCACTCAGGACAGCTCGGTAGCGGCCGCGGGACTCCACCTCGAGGTCGACCGTGAGCTGCCCGTCGGCCGCCGCCGCGGTGTGCACCTCCCGGAGGCTCTCGAACACCTCGATGTCGTCGCCCTTCAGTTCCTTCGGCTCGAACCAGAAGCCGCGGTGTCCCGCGCCGCCGTCGCCGTTCGCGTAGCCGCGCAACACCGCACGCTTCCAGCCCGCCGGAGCGGCCTCGGCGATCGCCTCGGCCAGCTCCGTCAGTAGGGCCGAGACATGCGCCCGCCGATCCCCGTCCACGTGTCGATCAGCTTCGGTTGCTCAGCAAGGCGATCGCCAGCTTTCGCTGTTCCTCCGACGGAGGCCGCGTCCACGTGAATCCCGACAGGTCTTCCTCCAGCATTCGCGCCATCACGACGGACAGCACGTCCTTCGGCTCGGCGTACTGCATCTCCGGCCTGATCTCGCGGTAGCGGTTGGCGACGCGCTGGTAGCAGAAGATCAGCGTGTTGATGTACTTGCTCTTCTCGACCTCGGCCCGGTCGAAGGCGTCCTCGTAGGCCGGGTCGAGGTCCTTCATCACGTCCTTCATGACGTCCAGCTTGTTGCGGTACTCCACCGGGGGCCCGGACAGCGCACTCGCCTCGTCGTACATCCGCGCCACGTGCTCGGGATTCTCGGTGAGAACGCCCATCGTGAGGTAGCCGCTGTCCTCGTCGGCGTAACCGCCGGCGAACTCGTGGTCCACGCCCTGGGCGGAGGTCGCGGACATCATCGCGCTGGTGAACTCGTACTTGTCCATCCCGTCGATCTCGTCGACGTCCTCGCCCATCCACTCGTCGTCGTAGTAGATGACGCCGTCGATCTCGCCGTCGGCGTACCGCATGATCAGGTCGTGTACGGCGCGCGCCGGATCCTGCATCGCCGCCGGACCCAACGCGGCGAACCCTTCGGTCAGCGCGAACAGCGAGATCAGCATCATCGGCCGGTGGACCTTGAGGATGCCGTCGGCCCGCTTCAGGTAGCAGCCGCGTTCGTCGTCGTACGCCTCGAGGCCGCTCATGAAGGCCTGCTCCTGCTCGGGCGTCAGGGTGAGCTGCCACTGCCACTTCTGCTCGGCGTTCCACTTCTTGGAGAAGTCCTCGCCCTTGAGCGGGTCGCGAATCTTCAGGAACCACACGACGAAACCGACGAACCCGAGAACGAGCACACCCACGACGATGAGGGCGGGAACCATCTGGAAAACCTCCGAAAATCAGCAGAGCCGAACAAAGCCGGGACCCTAGCCGGTCGGGAGGGTCAGTCTGATTTCCGGAAGATCGGCCAGCGACGAGTAGGTTCGCGCGCCGGTCTCGGTGAACCCGTAGCGGGTGTAGAAATGCCGGGCCCGGATATTTGCCTCGAGCACCCAAAGCCAGATCGCCCTGCATCCATTGCCCTGGAGGTCCGCAACGGCCGCATCCGCCAGAGCGCGTCCGACGCCACAGCCCCACGAGTCCGGATGGACGTACAGGGCATAGAGCTCTCCGGTGCCGGCCGGTGCCTCGGCATCACGCTCCGGTCCCACCCCGGCGTACCCGACGATCCGTTCGCCGTCCGAGGCGCCGTACAGGTCGTCGGGTCGGGCGGGTCGGATCGCGAGGCTCAGTTGGGCTTTTCCTCGTGGGCGGCCTGGGCTTTGGCGAGGCGTTCGCGGGCGCCGTCGAGCCAGCGTTGGCAGGTGGCGGCGAGTTCTTCGCCGCGTTCCCAGAGCGCGAGGGACTCCTCGAGAGAGGTGCCGCCGGCTTCGAGTTTGCGGACCACCTCGACCAGCTCCTCCCGGGCCTGCTCGTAGGAAATCTCCGGACGATCGCCGCTCACGTGTTCTCCTCGGACTTGACTTCGACTGTGAATCGGCCGTCGCTGACCCGCGCCTGCAGCAGATCGCCGGCCGCCACCTGCGCCACTTCCCGTACGGCGGTCCCGTCTGCCAACTGCAGAACGGAGTACCCCCGTTCCAGCGTCGCCTTCGGGGACAACGCCCGTACGCTGGCCAGCCGGTGCGTGATGTCGTCACTCGCCCGATCCAGCCGGTGTGTCAGCGTTCGCCGGCTCCGCTCGACCAGCGCCGCGACCTCGTCGGACCGCCGCTGCAGATCGGTGACCGGCGCTGCGAGTGAAGGACGGCTGCGAATCGCCGCCAGCGCATGCATCTCTCGCTCCAGCCAGCCCTTGACTGCTCGCAGTCCGCGCTCCCGCAGCAGCCGGACGCCGTCCAGCTCCTCGCGCACATCCGGCACGATCCGCTTCGCCGCATCCGTCGGAGTCGACGCACGAAGATCCGCGACCAGGTCGAGCAAGGGGGAGTCCGGCTCGTGCCCGATCGCGCTGACAATCGGCGTACGCGCCTGAGACACCGCTCGGATCAGGCCTTCGTCCGAGAACGGCAGCAGATCCTCCAGCGACCCACCGCCGCGCGCGATCACGATCACCTCGACCGACTCGTCGGCGTCCAGCTTCCGCAGCGCGGTCATCACCTCACCGGCAGCCGCCGGCCCCTGCACCGACGCGTACTCCACCCGGAACGCCACCGCCGGCCAGCGACGCTTCGCGTTCTCCAGGACGTCGCGCTCCGCCGCGGAATCGCGCCCGCAGATCAACCCGATCGTGTGCGGCAGGAACGGCAACGCCTTCTTCCGGTACGACGCGAACAATCCTTCAGCGGAAAGTAGTTGCTTGAGCCGCTCGATCCGCGCCAGCAGCTCGCCGATGCCGACGTGCCGGATCTCGTTCACCGCGAGCGCGAGCGTGCCGCGGCGGGCGAAGAAGTTGGGTTTCGCGTTCACCACCACACGCGAACCGTCGGTGACCGGCGGATCGACCGCCTCGAACACCCGGCGGTTGCAGGTGAACCGCAACGAGATGTCCGCGTCGGTGTCGCGCAACGTGCCGAAAACCGTCGTCGTCCCGCGGCCGATCGACACGTCGGTCAGCTGGCCCTCGACCCAGACCGCGCCGAGCTGGTTGATCCAGCTCGCAATGCCGTTCGCGATCGTGCGAACGGCTGCAGGCGCTTCCGGCGAGGTTTCCAATGCCACCCCCAGACCCTACGACCCCACGCCGACAATCCGTGCGACGACCTTCTCCAGCAAGTCGTCGGGCAGCACGCCGGGCAGGGTCAGCTGCTCGAGCATGTATCCACCGACGGTCAGATAGAGCAACAGCGGATCACCGGGCAGACCGTGCTCTTTGTGCAGCCGGATGTTCTCGTCCAGGTTCTCTCGCACCCGCTTGGCGAGCGCCTCCTGGAGCGCGGGCCGCCGGGTGGCCTCCAGCCGGAGCTCGAGCAGCGCGAGATACCCGGCGCGATCCTTGGTCAGCCGGTCCTGCAGCAGCTGGATCAACGAGGTCAGGAACTCGGTCGACGGCGGCTGGTCAAGGTGCGCCGGATCCGCGCCGAGCCGGTCGTGGATCCGCAGTCCGGCCTGCAGCAGGAGGTCGTCGCGATTGGTGAAGTAGTTCGACGTCGTACCGTTCGGCACCTCGGCCGCGACGTCGACGGATCGAAACGTCAGCCCCCGCGCCCCCTCGGCTGCGAGCACCTCGATCGCGGCGTCCACCAGCGCGGTCCGCCGTTCCGGATTGGTCCGCATGAGTCCTCCCTTGCGTGAAAGCACTATGACCAGAGTACTATGCATGGAGTGGTTTGACGCAAGGAGGCTCGACCATGCGAGAACTGACCTACTTCATCGCGTCCACCCTCGACGGCTACATCGCCGATCCGAGTGGTGGTGATCCCACCGACGTGAGTCCGGGTGGGTTCTTCCTGTCCCAGGGTGATCACTCGGAGCCACTGCTCACGGCGTACCCCGAGACGTTGCCCGGCGCCGTTCGCGAACTGCTCGGGCTCGACGCGCCCAACAAGGTCTTCGACACTGTCCTGATGGGCCGCAAGACCTGGGAGCTGGGCAAGGCGCTCGGCAACACGAACAGCTACCCGCGCCTGCGCAACTACGTCTTCTCCCGGACCCTGACCGAGAGCCCTGATCCCACGGTCGAGTTCGTCTCCACCGATCCGGGTGCCAAGGTCCGCGAGCTCAAGCAGGAGGACGGCTTCGGCATCTGGCTGTGCGGAGGCGGCGGCCTGGCCGAAACCCTCTGGCCGGAGATCGACCGCCTGATCGTCAAGGTCAACCCGGTGGTGATCGGCGCCGGCATCAAACTCTTCGACGGCGCCGATTTCGCCGTACGACGCCTGTCACTGACCGACCACCAGGTGTACAAGAGCGGCATCGCCGTACTCACCTACCGCAAGCCCTGACCGCATGCGCCCGCGCCTCGGCCTCACGCCCGGGACTGGGGGAGCGGTAATTCCTTTGCGGGCAAGGTGTTTCGGCCGCATTATTGAGGTATTGGAACACCTCCCGGGGGAGCCGTCCGGACAGGGCGGACGGCTCCTCGTTGCGGTCAGCAACTTCTGTGGAGCTGGTGATGCTGGTCACAAAACCGGGCGGCTCGGGTGGTACTCGATCGGGCCCGTACCATGGGTGACGTGACTGCCCAGCCTGAAAACACTGGTACGACAACCGCGGTGAGGACCAAGCGGGTGCTGCTCGCTGCACCACGCGGGTACTGCGCCGGCGTGGATCGGGCGGTCGTGGCGGTGGAAAAGGCGCTCGACCTGTACGGTCCGCCGGTCTACGTGCGCAAGGAGATCGTGCACAACAAGCACGTCGTGCAGACCCTGCAGGCGCGTGGCGCGATCTTCGTCGACGAGACCGACGAGGTGCCCGAGGGCGAGACGGTGATCTTCTCCGCCCATGGCGTCGCCCCGGTGGTGCACCAGGAGGCGGCCGCGCGGCAGCTGAAGACGATCGACGCGACCTGCCCGCTGGTCACCAAGGTGCACCACGAGGCCAAGCGGTTCGCCGCCACCGACTACGACATCCTGCTGATCGGCCACGAAGGCCACGAGGAGGTCATCGGGACCAGCGGCGAGGCGCCGGACCACGTCCACCTCGTCGACGGCCCCGGCGACGTCCCGAACGTGACGGTCCGTGACCCCGAGAAGGTGGTCTGGCTGTCCCAGACCACGCTGTCCGTCGACGAGACGATGGAGACGGTACGGCGGTTGCGCGAGCGGTTCCCGAACCTGCAGGACCCGCCCAGCGACGACATCTGTTACGCGACCCAGAACCGCCAGGCCGCGGTCAAGAAGCTGGCCCCCGAGGCCGACCTGATGATCGTGGTCGGCTCCCGCAACTCCTCGAACTCGGTCCGCCTGGTCGAGGTCGCCGTCGAGCACGGCGCCAAGGCCGGCTACCTGGTCGACTACGCCGCCGAGATCGACGAGGCCTGGCTGGAGGGTGTCGACTCGGTCGGCGTCAGCAGCGGCGCGAGTGTGCCCGAGGTGCTGGTCCGCGACGTCCTGCGCTGGCTGGCCGAGCGCGGGTACGCCGAGGTCGAGGAGGTCACCACGGCCGAGGAGAGCCTGACGTTCGCCCTGCCCCGGGAGCTCCGCAGTGACCTCAAGGCGGCCGGTCTGCCGACCACCGGCACCTCGGATCACGCCTGGACTATTTGATCACCAGCTTGGTGGTCTTGCTGGTCTCGAACGGTCCGTCGGTGCCGCAGTACCGCACCGTGTAGGTGAAGGTGTACGTGCCCGGCTTCGTGTAGGTGTGTGAGTCGATCGGGTAGGTCTCACTGCCGGTGGTCCGCTTCTTCGCCTTCTCACACGTCACCGCACCGGCGTCGGAACCGCCCGGGAACTTGCCGTCGCCCCACGTGTAGTTCGTGCCGAAGGACAGGTTCAGGAACGACGTGTCGGACGGCAGGTTCTTCCCGTCCGCCAGCGGCACGAGCACCGTGCCCGAGACCGTGACGTCCATCGTGACGGTCCGGCCACTGATGGCCGGCTTCAGTACGACGTTGACATCGAGCGGCGGCTGGGCCGGCGTGTGCGTGGTCGTTGTCTCGGTCGTCGTGGTTGCCCCGGCTCCGGTCGTGTTGCCGGGGGTTGACGGCTTGTCCGGGGTCTTCGTCACGAACGATTTCGGCGAGGTCTGCGTCGCGGTTGGCGGTCCGGTGACGACCGTTGTCGACGCGCCCGGGGTGCCGGTCACCGGCGGGCTGCTGTTGATGTCGGTGAGGTTGCCTGCGGCAACTGCGACGGCGACCACCGCGGCCGCGGCCAGCGTCACCACGCCGGCGGTACGACGACGCCGTACCGAGCGAACCCGAGCGAACACTGCCTCGCTCGGCACCCCGTTCGGCGGTGGCGGATCGGCGACGAGTTGCTCGAACTTGCCCTTGAGATCGTCAGACATGGTCAGCCCTCCTTCTGGACCGTGGCGGGGATTGCGGTGATCAGTTCGTGTTCGCGGAGCTTGGCGAGTCCGCGGGAGACGTTCGACTTCACGGTGCCGATCGAGCAGTTCATGATCTGGGCGATCTCGGCTTCCGGCAGGTCCTCGAAGTAGCGCAGTACCAACGTCGCGCGGGTACGGCGGGGGAGTGTCGCGAGCGCCCGCAGCAAGAGGTCGCGATCGTCGACGGTGCCGTACTGCTCCCGGGCCTGCGGCTCGGGCAGTTGCTCGGTCGGCGTCTCACCCCGCCACTTCCGCCGCCACCACTGGGTGCTGGTGTTCACCATCACCGTCCGGGTGTAACTCTCGAGCGCATTACCGCTGCGCAGCGAATTCCGGTGGAACCACACCTTGGTCAGCGAGGTCTGCACCAGATCCTCGGCCAGATGCCACTCCCCGGTGAGCAGGTACCCGAACCGTTGCAGCGCGGTGAAACGCCCATCCACGAATTCGGCGAACTCGTGGTCGCGTCCTGGATCCATCCCAACCCCCATCTCATCCAACTCGGTCAGACATGTGATGACCGGACCAGAGCAAAAGGTTGAGCCGCGATCCGCGAGTATTTTCGCGGCCCCGGGCGCGGGTCGGCTCAGCGGGTGGCGTCGTACTGCTGCTGGGCTGTGGTGATGGCCGGCAGGTGTTCCTCGGCCCACTCGCTGAAGGCGGTGATCGGCTTGATCAGCGATTCGCCCATCGGGGTCAGGCTGTAGACGACGCGGGGTGGGACCTCGGCGAAGATCTCGCGACTGACGAGACCGTCGCGCTCCAGCCGGCGCAGGGTCTGGGTCAGCACCTTGGGCGCCACGCTGCCGATCCCGTCGCGGAGCTCGGTGAACCGGAGCGGGCCGTTCCGCAGCAGCAGGACGGCGAGAACGGTCCACTTGTCGCCGATCCGGTCGAGGATCACGCGGGTCGGGCAGTTCGGGTCGAACACGTTGCCTCGCCCATTAGTAACCACGAGGTACTTATAGCACGTTGAAGTAGCCAGTTACCAATGGATACTATTAGGGAAGAAGTTGAGAGTTCACTCAAATGATGATGGGAGTGCGACAGGATGAAGATCGCGATCTACGGCGCGAGTGGCATGGTCGGCAGCCGGGTGGCGGCCGAGGCGGTCAACCGGGGTCACGAGGTGGTCGGGGTCACCCGCTCGGGTGGCGACCTGCCGGCCGGCGTACGGGCGGTCCAGGGCAACGCGAACGACATCGCCTCGGCGAAGGAGATCGCGGCCGACGCGGACGCGCTGGTCGCGGCGATCGGCCCGAGCCGCACCGGCGGGGACCACCAGGACTACCTCGACGCGATCGCCAACCTGGTTGCCGCCGTACAGGGCACCGAGACCCGCCTGCTCGTGGTCGGCGGCGCCGGCAGCCTGGTTGTCAACGGCAACCGAGTCGTCGACGGCCCGGACTTCCCGGCCGAGTACAAGGCCGAGTCCCTGACCGTCTCCCAGGCCCTCGAGGATCTGCGCGCCACTGACGAATCGGTCAACTGGACGATGCTGTCGCCGGCCTTCGTGATCGCGCCCGGCGAGCGCACCGGCACCTTCCGGCTCGGCCTCGACGAGCCGGTGGGCACCCAGATCTCGGCCGAGGACTTTGCGATCGCCCTCGTCGACGAGATCGAAACCCCGGCCCACAACCGCCGGCGCTTCACCCTCGGCTACTGACTGCTGAGCGGCTTGCCCAGGTACCCGCGGGCGATCATCGTCACCCACTGATAGACGGCATCTTCCGCGGGTGCCAATGGTCCGGGGCGGAAGTGAGGCGACTCCGCCCCGCGCTGCACCGACTCACAGGCCGCCCAGTCCTCGCGATTCGTCACGTCCCAGAACTCCACCGCGTACGACGGATCGCTCACCTCGGCCGGGAAGTACCACGAGCACTCGATCGCCGTCACTCCCGGCGCCCGCGGCTCCAGCCGATGCGTCATCACGTAGTCCGGATGCAGCGAGATCAGTAGGTTCGGGAACAGCCCGAGATAGTTCACCCGCCGCGGATCCACCCCCGGCAACAGCACTCCACCCGACCGCCCGTCGAGCGACATCGTCTCGGCACCCGGTCGCAGGTCCATCAGGCCGCCGACCCACGCGCCCGGCAGGTTCCAGTTGTCACCCGAGTTCGGCGGCGACACCTTGCACAGCTCGGGGTGGATCAGCGGGCAGTGGTAGCA
Organism: Kribbella sp. CCNWLW201; assembly: GCF_037203805.1. NCBI lineage: Bacteria > Bacillati > Actinomycetota > Actinomycetes > Propionibacteriales > Kribbellaceae > Kribbella > Kribbella sp. CCNWLW201. Next base: position 427,741 of record NZ_JBBCBQ010000004.1, read on the forward strand.
CTCGTGGTAGTTCTCGACGATCGTCTTCCAGTTCGACGCGACGTCGTACTGATGCCGCGCCTTCAGCATCAGCGTTTCCGGCGCGTACGGCGCGACGAGTTCGGTCAGCCCACCAAGGTGCTCGGAGAACGGTCCCGCCGTACCGGTCGCGTTCACGAACAGCCACCCGTGCCACACCTCGGCCGGCAGTTCGACCAGCTTGTACGGCGTGGTGTCGAACGACTCACCCATTCGCGGCGCCGTCTTCACGGTGCCGTCGAGTTCGTACGACCACCCGTGATACGGACAGACCACCGACCGCCGATCGCTCGCCTCGTCACACGGCAGCAACTCGTGTCCGCGATGCCTGCAGGTGTTGGCGAACGCGCGCGGCCGATCGCCGAACGTCAGCACCACCGCGATATCGCCGACGTTCACCGCGCGATGCGTCGTACCCGCGGCCAACTCGTCCACCCGGCCGAGGCAACTCCAGTTCCCGGCGAAGAAGTGCCGCCGTTCCCACGCGAGTACGGCGGGATCGGTGTACGCCTCCTGCGGCAGCATCACCGACTCCCCATGCGGCCGCAGCGAGGCCTCCAACCCACGAGCATCAACCGGAGCGTTCACCATTCGCCCACTATCAGCCGAAACCCCACCCGCCGTCGACCAACCGGCATGTCGGAGCGCTTGCTTGTGAGCGCCCGCCCCCGGTGAGCCCCGCCCCCGGTGAGCCCCGTCCCGGTGAGCCCCCGTCCCGGTGAGCGCCTGCTACTGAGCGCCTGCCACGTACTGGGCGAGGACGTAGTCCCAGCCGGTGTCGTAGCCGGCCCGGGCGCGCACCCCGTCGGGCCGCCGCTCCCAGCCGCTGTGGACCAACTCGACCTCGGTCCCCTCGTCCACCGCGGTGAAGGTGACCGTTACGTGCCCCGCCTCCTGCGGATCACTCCCCGGATGCCAGGTGAAGCTGACCGACTTCGGCGGATCCCAGTCCGACACCGTCCCCCACGACCCGACCTCGCCATCGGCGTCGTACTCGACGATCCGTCCACCCACGGCCCCTTCGAGCCGCACCGAGCGGGCCTTCTCCGCCGCGATCGAATGGGTCGGCAACGGCCACCACGCCGACATCTCCGCCGTGAACACCTCGAACGCGCGCTCCGGCCCCACCGGCACGACAACCTTCTTCACCAACGGCGCCAACTCTTGCTCCACGCTCATCCCCGCTCCTCCTCGGTCCGCCCAGCTTGTTTGGTAGGGCGATCCGCCGGCTGCTCGGTCCGGCGGATGTGGTCGGCGTACGCCTCCAGCGCGTCGCCCCAGAACTGGTCGAGCCAGGCACGCAACTCGTCCAGGCCGGTCCGCTCGACCCGGTAGATGTTCCGGGTACCGCGTGACTCGTGGTTCACCAGACCCACCGCCCCGAGCACCTTCAAATGCTGTGAGATCGCCGGCCGGCTCACCGGCACCCGCTCAGCCAGGCCACCCACCGAACTCGGCCCACCCTGCCGCAACGTCTCCAGAATCGCCCGCCGCGTCGGATCCCCCAGCGCATCCAGCACCGGCCCAGCCACCTCGAGCAATCCGTAAGTCCCCACGAACGGTAAGCTGCCACTAACCAAGTCTCGCGTCAAGACCTCAACAGTCCACCGCACCCGCAGCTGTGGGCTGCGGGTGCGGTGGACCGGGGCGGGCTGGGGTCAGTTGAAGGGGTCGAGGGTCAGGTAGGCCTGTTGGGGGTTGCCGTCGTGGACGAGGGACTCGTGGTTGCCGACGTCATCGAAGGCGAACGCGTAGGCCTTGCCGTCGGCCATCTGGGCGTGGATCTTGCGGGCGTAGTGGTTGGTGACGTTGTCGAGGTAGAAGTTGGCGTTGTTCGGGTCGGGCTGGTTCGGGTTCACCAGCAGGGTGGAGCGGTTGTAGCCGGCGCAGAGCGTGCGCGAGATCGGGCCGCGGACCTGGTCGTTCGGTGCGTCGAGCAACTTGAAGCAGCCGAAGATGCTGGCCGAGTCAGGCTTCTGGAACGACGTGACGATCGCGCCCGAGTTGTTGGTGAAGTTCATGACGTTGCCGGAGACGCGGCCGAAGTACTTGATGCTCGGCTGGTCCCCGAACGGTGTGACCGTCAGCGTCTGCGAGCTGTACTTCGCCCAGACCCGGTTCACGTAGTCGTCCATGGCGTTGGCCGGTAGCGCGCCGGTCTCAACGCCGTACAGGGGTGAGAGCGCCCGCAGTACGGTCCCGTTCGGTGCCGTCTGGATCAGGTTCGCCCAGCCGCCGGGCTGACCGCGGAGTGCGGTGTAGAAACCGTTGTACCCGCCGGGCTTCAGATGGCCGGTGTTCTTGCTCGTCCCGTCGGCGAGTTGCACTCCGACGGCGTAGGGCGCCGAGAACATGTCCACCTGGGTGCTGTTGATCCACAGACCCGAGTCGTTGAGCGTGTACTCGGACCAGTTGAACAGGATGTTCCGGTTCGGGTCGCTCGGGTTCTGTACGGCGGGTTGGACCAGACCGCCGGTGGTGAGCTTGAAGACGAGCTTCTGACCGTACGAGAAGTAGACCCGGCCGGAGAACTTCGGCATCCGGATGGTGAACGACTGCCCGTTGGCCGGACCGGCGATCGACGCGTCCGGCGCGGGGGTCGGCGGGTTGCCGCCGGCCGGCCAGGCGTGAAAGTTGCCCGCGGCATCGGCCCAGCCTTGCTGCCCGGTGGCCAGGTTGGTCCCCAGGTTGTAGATGTACACCGGGTCCGCACGACCCGAGTTGTTGCTGATCTTCAGCGGAATCGTCGCGGGGACGGCCGCCGCGGGACTGTCGTTGGTTGCGGTCAGAACGCCGGCGATACTCGCCGCGGCCACGGCGATCGCGAGCACGTGATGCTTGATGCGCACAGTTCCTCCTCAGGTTGTCCCGTACGAGAAGGCGAGGCGCCGGCCGGCCGAGCCGCTGCGTTACCAGGGCACACCAGCCCCGCGAACCGGCGCTCAGGTCCGAACGACGAGGGACGGTGGATCATCGAACGACCAGGTGAGAGCGCTCTCATCGTTCCGACCCACCCACCCCCTGTCAACACCCCACCCCTGTCGGCTTTCCGACACCTCAACCCCTCGGCCGGCCTGTGGGCGTGGTGGTCAGCCGGCTTGGGGTGGGGGCCAGCGGCGGGTGGGGGTTTCTTCTACTGCGAGGAACTCGGAGGCGGTGAGTGGGCGGACGGAGGCTTCGATCGACTCCATGGCGGTCAGCTCCGCCTCGGTGACGTGAAGGTCTCTGAGCTTCCGAGCCGTGATGAACACCCGGCGCTCGAACGACCCGACCGTGCCGTTGTACGCCTCGACGGCCGAGGTCAGCGACCGACCGACCCGGCTCAGGTGATCGCCCATCGTGCTGAGGCGTTCATACAGCTCGCGCCCCAGCTCGAACACCTGCTGCGCGGACTCGGTCAGGGCGGACTGGTTCCACGCGTACGCCGCCGCGCGCAAGGTGGCGATGAGCGTCGTCGGCGTCGCCAGGATCACTCGGCGTTCGGCGGCGTACTCCAGCAACGACGGCTCCACGTCGAGCGCCGCGGACAGGAAGGACTCCCCAGGGACGAACAGGATGACGAACTCCGGCGACGGTGACAGCCGGGTCCAGTAGGCCTTCGACGACAACTGATCCACATGGGTCCGCAGGTGCCGGGCATGGGCGCGCAGCCGGTCCTCGCGGAAGGCGGCGTCGTCGGACTCGGCCGCCTCCAGGAACGCGGCCAGCGGGACCTTCGAGTCGACGACAATGTTCTTGCCCTCGGCAAGTCTCACCACCATGTCGGGCCGCAGCAGGCCGTCCTCGCCCACGGTCGTCGTCTGCTCGGTGAAGTCGCAGTGCGCGACCATCCCGGCCAGCTCGACGGTACGACGCAGATGCAGCTCGCCCCAGCGCCCGCGCACCTGCGGCTTCCGCAAAGCGGTCGACAACGACGCCGTCTCCCGCCGCAACGCTTCGCCGCTCATCCGCACTTCGTTGACCTGTTGATGAAGCTGGCTCTGCCACGCCGCGCGTCCCTGCTCCAACTGGTTCAGCTGCGCGTGCAAGCGATCGAGTGCCTCTTTCACCACCGCCTGCCCCGACATCTGTTGCCCGACGCTGGTCCGCTCCTGCGTCAGGTCGACGACCCGGTCCTCGGCCGCGTCCCGCTCAGCTGTCACCCGGGCGAGCTGGGCGCCATCCCGCCCGCGCACCCAGAGCACGCCGAACACAGCCCCGAGGAGCAGCCCCACCACGAGGAACAGCAGCAGCATCAACACCGTCGTACCGGTCATGTGACAGATAGTGCCGAACGCCGCCGACAGTTTCCGTCGAATCCGGCGGAGTGCCGGAAGAATGCCGGGAAAGTGCTCGAAGAGTGCCGGGTGTGTTCCGCCGTCGCGATGAAGACTCGAAGTCAGCAGTCCATCGCGGGGAACGAGTAGCCCTGCGCCTTCAGAAGGGGGAGCACCTTGTCCAGAGCGGCGACCGTCTGCGAGCGATCTCCGCCGCCGTCGTGCAACAAGATGATGTTGTGCCGGTGGGCGTGGGTCAGGATGTTCTGAACGATCGCCTGTGTGCCGGGTCGGGCCCAGTCGCGCGGATCGACGTCCCAGAGGACCTGCACCATGCCGGCCGCCTTGATGTCGGCACGGACCTTGGGGTTCGTGGCGCCGTACGGCGGCCGGAAGCAGGTCGACTGAGGTCCGTCGAAGATCTCGTGGTGCCGTTTGGCGGCGGACACCGCGGTCAGTTGCGGATGGGTGATCGAGTGGTTGCCGATCGTGTTGCCGGCGGCAAGCACTTGTTCACGGAGACCGGGGTGGGCGGCCTGCATCGAGCCCAGCTCGAAGAAGGTCGCATGCGCACCGTGCTTGGCCAGCACCTGCAAGATCCTCGGCGTCCAGACCGGGTCCGGACCGTCGTCGAAGGTGAAGAACAGCACCTTCTTGTTGCCTGCGGCAAGCGCAGCGGTCGGGTTCGGGACCGGTCGCCGCGGTGAGGTCGGCGCGTTGACGTTGGGCGTCGTCGTCGGTGTCGCCGATGGCGTTGCCGATGCCGACGTGGTCGCGACCGCGGGTTTGGGCGGGTGCGACCTTCCCAGCGCGACGGCGATCAGCGAACCGATCACGAGAACGGCCAGCGCAGTACCGGTCGCGACGAACGCGGCGAACCTTCGGGACATGATGCTCCCTCGCAGATCAGGCGGATGTACCCCGGTCGCTCCCCCTCAGGAGCCCTCACAGTCAGCCTCGAGTTGCTGTGCCGGACACCAGAGGAGACGCGCCATCACCTGGTCTGGTTGGCGTTCTCGTGTTGCGGTGAGATCTCAGCTGCCGTGAGGTCGGTCGCCCGCGGAGTCGCGACAGTGGCCGCCGTACCGCGGTGGTAGAGCCTGCCCTCGAGCGACTTCACACTCGCGACGAGAACGAAGCTCATGCTCACGAGCAGCGCCCACGCGCCGAATTTCGCCGGATGCACGAGCCGCCAGACGTCCACCTGATCGGGGTAGTTCCACGCGTCCAGGAAGGTGCCGAAGTTCTCCGCGACCCACAGGAAGAACCCGATCAGCCCGAACGAGACCGCGAGCGGCATCCGGTACCGCCGTTCACCCACCGAGTAGAAGACCCAGGTACGACGCAGTACGACGAGCAACCCGATCGCGATCGGAATCCGGAGGTCAACGATCCAATGATGAGTGAAGAAGTTCGCGTAGATCAGCACCGCGAGGACGGTCGTCAGCACCGGCCGATACCCGCTGACCCGCAGGTCGAACCGTCGCCACGCCTGGCAAATGTAGCTGCCGACCGCGGCGTACATGAACCCGGCGAACAGCGGTACGCCGCCGATTTTGGTGTACGCCTGACCCGGGTACTGCCACGACCCGACCTGCACCTTGAACAACTCGAGTCCGAGCCCGACCAGGTGGAATCCGAAGATCACCGCCACCTCCCGCCAGGTCTCCAGCCCGACCACCCAGAACAGCAGCGTCAGCCCCAGGCAGTACACGAGCAGCGCGTCGTACCGGGGGATCGGCAGGTCGACGTACTTGGACACAGCGAGGCCGGCGAACAGGCAGACCGGGAACAGGCAGGAGACCGCCTCGAGCCACCCGAACCGCAGGAATTGGAGGCAACCGGTCACGAAGCGTGGTCGAACGGCAGCGCGAACTCTCCAACTGGTCACAGACTGGAGACGTCGCTTGCCCTCGGCTGGTTCGGACGGATACATCAACGGCAAGCGATGGGGAGGTGCCGGGATGGATCCGAAGGTGGTCTACGAGACGGGACGTCTCGTGGTGCGCGACTGGGTGGACACCGACGAGGACCGCGTGTTCGACCTCTACCGGCGGTGGGAGGTGTCGCGCTGGCTCGGCGCGGAGCCCCGGGTGATGACGGCCCGGGACGCGGCGGCCCGGACGATCCAGCGCTGGAACGAGCGCAACAGGGACCCGCTGTTCGGCGTCTGGGCGGTGGAGGAGCGGTCGACGGCTGTGGTGGCCGGGACTGTCCTGCTCATCCCACTACCCGATCCGTCCGACGGGAGCGAGAGCAAAGGCGAGGTCGAGGTGGGCTGGCACCTCCACCCCGACGCCTGGGGCCGCGGCCTGGCGACGGAGGCGGCGCGGGGCGCGATCGCGCACGGATTCAAGGGCGGTCTCGCGGAGATCTACGCGGTCGTCCGCCCGGACAACGCCGCATCGCTGGCCGTCTGCCAACGGTTGGGGATGCGTCCGCTGGGCCGGACCACCCGCTGGTACGACGCGGAGCTCGAAGCGTTCCTGATCTGACCTCGGTACGACGCTCCACGGGGTGCGACCGGATGTCGGCGGACCGCTCGCCGCCGTACGGCGGGATGCTCGGCGTACCGCGGATTGGGGTACGGCGGGGTCGGCCGCGTACTCTTGACGCCCGTGGCACTCACCATTGGAATCGTCGGGCTCCCCAACGCGGGCAAGTCCACCCTGTTCAACGCGCTGACCAAGAACAACGTGCTCGCCGCGAACTACCCGTTCGCGACCATCGAGCCCAACGTTGGCGTGGTCGGCGTACCGGACGCGCGGCTGGGCAAGCTGGCTGAGGTGTTCGGATCCGCCAAGGTGATCCCCGCCACCGTCCAGTTCGTCGACATCGCCGGGATCGTCCGGGGCGCGTCGGAGGGTGAGGGCCTCGGCAACAAGTTCCTCAGCCACATCCGCGAGTCGGATGCGATCTGCCAGGTCACCCGCGTCTTCCGCGACGACGACGTCACCCACGTCGACGGCAAGGTCTCGCCGGCCGACGACATCTCCACCATCCAGACCGAGCTGATCCTGGCCGACCTGCAGACCGTCGAGAAGGCGATCCCGCGGCTGGAGAAGGAAGCCCGGCTGAAGAAGGAGAGCGCGGTCGTCCTCGAGGCGGTCCGGGCCGCCCAGAAGCACCTCGAGGCCGGTACGCCGATCATCGCCACCGACGTGGACCGCGCCTCGATCCGCGAACTGATGCTGATGACGGCCAAGCCGTACCTGTTCGTCTTCAACTGCGACGCCGACGAACTGTCCGACGAACCGCTGAAGCAGCAGATGCGAGACCTGGTCGCGCCGGCCGAGGCGATCTTCCTGGACGCGAAGTTCGAGGCGGAGTTGGTCGAGCTCGGCGACGAGGACGAGGCCCGCGAGATGCTCACCGAGATGGGCATCGACGAGCCCGGCCTGGACGTGCTGGCCCGGGTCGGTTTCGAGACGCTCGGCCTGCAGACGTACCTCACCGCCGGCCCGAAGGAAGCCCGCGCCTGGACCATCAAGCGCGGCGCCACCGCCCCCGAGGCCGCCGGCGTCATCCACACCGACTTCCAGCGCGGCTTCATCAAGGCCGAGATCGTCTCGTACCACGACCTGATCGAAGCCGGCTCCATGACCGCCGCCCGCTCCGCCGGCAAGGTCCGCATGGAAGGCAAGGACTACACCATGCAAGACGGCGACGTAGTCGAATTCCGCTTCAACGTGTAACAACTGTTGAGGTGTGGGGCCCACGGCACGGCTTGGGTGGTGCCCGCAAGTCGTGGTGGAGTTTCGCTGCAAGCTGTCGTCGTTGAGGTCAGAGGGCTGCTACTTGCTGGACTTCGGCGAGGATTCGCTCGGAGTCATGGCGGGCTCTGGTGAGTTGGCGTAGGTGCTTGCGGAGCTCGCGGCGGACCGACCAGGCTTCGGCCAGCGGTGCAGTTCGTTGTTCACCGCCTGGATCCGCCGCAGCTCGTCCGCACAGGTCGCTCGTGTCGCGTGCAGGAATGCCAAGTGTTGCCGGGTGCCCATGAGAACTCTCGCGCGCGGACGTGAGCGTACGGGCCCCATTCTCTGTTGCGACAGGAGCGTTGCCGGGCGAGTGGGGGTTCGGGTAGCGTCTTGGGGGCGTGGTTGGGGCTGCGTCGAGACTCGCCGGAAGGCTGGAAGCCACCCCTGGTGAGTTGCGTTCCCTTGTGGCCTGTGCGAGTCCGGGTCCGAGAGGACGCGTTGTGAGACATCTGCCTGATAACCCGAGTCTTGGGTTTCTTCGTCAAGAGGCCAAGGATCTGTTGGCCGCGCTCCGTGAGTCGAATCCGGGTGCGTCGCTGGCTGTGGCGCAACGGACGTTGGCGGTCGAATACGGTCTGCGCGAGTGGGCCGAGTTGAAGGCCGAGGTGGAACGTCGGGCTCTCGAGGCGCCCGCCGTACCCGATGGGCTTGCGGAGGGGTTGGCGACCGCGTTCGGGCTTGGGCGCGTCATCATGGCGGCGACGCCGGTCTCGTTCACTCCGATGGGGCGGTGCTGGTCGATCACGACCGACGAGGGACGTTGGCTGGCCGTCACCGTGTATCCGTGGATCACAGCGGCTCAGGCCGAACTCGGTTCCAAGCTCCGCGACGCAGCCGTAGCGGCCGGCGTCACCGCGCCGAAGCCGGTGCGCAGTCCTGAAGGCCGTCTCATCGAAACCGTGCAGGGACAGAACTGGCGCGTTCATGAGTGGATCGAGGTCGGACCGTCGCCGGTGGCTCCGACCCCGACAGCCGTGGCGCGCCGGGTCGGCGAGATCTTCGGAACGCTGCATTCGCTGGCCATTCCGAGCGATACGCCCGTCCACCCGTACGTCGTCATGCGGAAGTCCGAGGCCGAATGGGCGGAACTCCTCGGGCGAGCCCGTGCCGCCGGCAAGCCGTGGGCCGAGCAGCTCGCCGCGACCTTCCCGACGGTCCGCGAGTTGCAAACGATCGAGGCCGACTTCGACGGCGCCGAGTTCATTCTGTGCAACCAAGTCGTGAACCCCGAGAACGTCCGCCTGAGCCACAACGACCAACTCGTGGTCACCGAATGGGATTTCGCCGGCTCGATGACTCCCGAGTTCGAGGTCGCTTGGGCGCTCACCCACTGGACCCTGCGACCATCCATCAACCACACCGCGATCGCCGCGTTCCGGGACGGCTACATCCACGCCGCCGGCCACTGGCCGGACCTCACGCTGTCGTCGTTCGCGACCGCGGTGACCGGCTGGCTCAACTGGACCTACAACTCGATCTGCGAATCGATCAGCCCCACCGATCCCGACCACGCCAACTTCGCCGACCGCGAGTCCACTGACCTTCTCAACCACCCCATGACCCGCGCGTCCCTCAGCGAGCTACTTGCCAGCGCTCAAAGGTAGCGGGCGCAGCGCGCGGCACGACGGGCGACGAGGTCGGTCAAGCGACCCGGGAGTGTGTCTTCGAGAGCACGTACGGCTGGGTCCGCGGCTGCGGTGGCGAATGCGTCTGGGACGGTGGCGATCAGTCGTGCGGTGCGATCGCGGATCTCGGCCTCGGGTAGCTGAAGATCGGTTGCGAGCCGAGCCCAGGGGCTGCTGGCTGGGTTGACGGCGTAGCCGCTGCCGAACTTCATGGCCAGGCGCAACTTCTGCTCGGGGATCGAGTTGTAGGGCAGTGCGGAGGCCACGTCGTAGAACGGAGCAAGCCTGACCTGGCTTCCGAGCAGGAGGAGCGAGTAGTTCTTGGCGTGCGCATCGGTGCCGGCGATGATCCAGTTCCACACCAGTGCGTCGAGGAACGACAACGTCGCCTCTCGCGCCACCGAGCGTGGCATGACTCGCTGGAAGAGAGCCGCGACGTCTTTGGGCCCTGGCCCGCCTTCGTTCTGGTACTTGCGTACCGGATGGACTCCGAGCGCCTGGCACAGATCCTCCTGATGCAGGCGAAGTTGCCGTCTATCCCGTGACAGGCGGTCGTAGCGGGCGACGACGATCGCGCTCTGGTCCTCGAACCGCTCGACGCTGCTGCGGACCGCGAGCAGTCCGGCGGCACGCATCGCGGACAGGCAGAGGTGCTCGTTGAGGTCGTGGTTGTCCAGCCCTTCGATCGCCGGCTTCACGATGTGCGTTGTTGCCGTGGGCCCCTGTGGATCACCCCATCGATCCCCGTCCCGGAGGAGGGCGGTCTTCGCCTGAGCGCCGGCCAGGCTGAACCGACCAGCATGATCCGTGCCGAGCCACGTGGTGTGGTCCCGCTTGAGATCGCGCAGTCGCTGCGCGATCTGGGCCTCGGTCAGCCAGTCCACCTCCGACACGCCGGGACCGGCCGCCACCGGTAGGCGCTCCCGTGGGATCAGCCGGACGGCGCCTGGGCAGTCTTCACCGACTGGCGTCGCCAAAAGAGCGAAGGCCGAGCCGGCCGAGACATGGAACTCGCGCGACCATCGATTCAGTACGGCGTCGTTGTCCGGCAGCAGACCCCACAACCACGGGGTGATCCGGCTGTCGGTGTGCGAGGTCACCTGGGTCGGCATGGACACCGAGATCGGTGTGGCCGCGCTCCCGTTGGCGACGTACGCCTCGTCGTACTGGAAGGCGAGCTTGCCGTTCGAGAGTCGGGTCACGGTTCCCGCGACCTCGTCGCCGAGCAGGAGCCTGAGTTCAGTCGCGGTCATGCGGCTCCCGGTTGTACTCCTCCATCAGGGAGTCGAGGTCCAGTTCGGGTGCTGCCTTCGAGACAGCCTCGCCTGGAGCGCTCACGTCCACGATGAGCTCGAGCGCCGTGAGGACGGCGAGAACGCGGCCGAGTTCGACTGTCGGCTTGCCGTTCTCGAACTCGGCGAGCCAGACCCTGGACACACCTGCGGCCTCGGCCACCTTCACCTGCGACAAACCGAGGGCGCGGCGGCGTCCACGGGCCACAGCGCCCAGTTCGCCGGGAGTCCGGATGTCCACCTTCCACCTCCTTCGTACGTCGGCAGAGCTCAGGCCGACGTACGGCGAGAGCATCGGAATGCAAACGTACGGCGACCAAAGCAGAATGTAAACGTACGCTGGCATTCGCGCGGTGTCAACGTACGCTTACAAAATCCGTGGCGATCCTGAGGGGGCGTGCCTAGGGTCGAGGCATGGTTGATGACTTGTTTGGGGTTGGGCGGTTGGCGGGGGTTTATGACGCGTTGGATGCTGGGCGGGGGGATTTGGAGCACTACGTTGCGATGGTGGGGGAGTTCGGGGCGGAGCGGGTGCTGGATGTGGGGTGTGGGACGGGGGAGTTGGCCTGTTGGCTGGGGCGGCTCGGGGTCGAGGTGGTGGGGGTGGATCCGGCCGAGGCTTCGCTGGAGGTTGCTAAGGGCAAGGAGTTTGCCGAGCGGGTGCGGTGGATTCACGGGGATGCGACGACGTTGCCGCCGTTGGAGGTTGATCTGGCGGTGATGACGGGGAACGTGGCACAGGTGTTCCTGACGGATGAGGAGTGGGCGGGGACGCTACAGGGGGTGCGGGATGCGTTGCGGCCGGGTGGGCGGTTCGTGTTCGAGACGCGGGACCCGGCGCGGCGGGTGTGGGAGGAGTGGACCCGGGAGCACACGCACCAGGTGACGCCGGTCGCGGGAGGCGACACGGTGGAGAGTTGGTCTGATCTCACCGAGGTCGCGTTGCCGTTTGTGTCGTTTCGCGGCACGTATGTGTTCGCGTCGGACGGGGCTGTGCTGACGTCGGATTCGACATTGCGGTTTCGGGAGCGCGAGGAGATCGAGGAGTCGCTGAAGGCCGCCGGGTTCCGGGTGGACGACGTACGGGAGGCGCCGGATCGGCCCGGTAAGGAGTGGGTGTTCGTCAGCTCGAGGCTGTGAGTAGGGCCGTCAGGGTGTGGTGGGCGGTGCGGGACATGACGGGGTTGGTCTCGACGTAGTACCAGAGGCAGCCGATCGCCTGGGCGAAGGACCAGCCCATGCCGCGGCGCCATTCGTTGTCGTCGCTGCCGATCGCGGTCCGGAAGGCCGCGCGGGCGTCGGTGTCGAGGAGGTTCCAGGCCGGGGCGAGGTCGATGGCCGGGTCGGCGACGGTGAAGGTACCGACGTCGATGACGCCGGCGAGACGGCGGTTCTCGGCGAGCAGGTTGCCGGGCATCAGGTCGCGGTGGGTCCAGACGTCCGGTTCGGTCCGCGGCGTGGTGCGCAGGTCGGCCCAGAGCTTGCCGAGGGCATCGACGTCGATCATCCCGCGGCTGCGTTCCAGCCCGTCGGCGACGTCGTCGTCGTGAGTGATGAGTACGCCGCCGCGCCACGGGCCGGTGAACACGCGACCCTCGGTCGGCACGGCACGCAGTGCGCGCACGAACGTCGCCAGGTCCTTGGCGAATTCGATCGAGCCGGCGACGTCGGCGTCGTACGCGATCGTACCCGGCAGCCAGCTGTAGATGGCCCAGGGGAGTGGGTAGCCGTCGCTGGGCTCGCCGATCTCGATCGGTTCGGGAGTCGGGTACGGCGAGATCGCGTGTAGTCGGCGTGCGGCGTCGGCCTCCGCCTCGAGGTCTTTGCGCGCCTCGACCGGATCGCCGGGCTGGATCGGGAGCCTGGCGACCAGGTCGTCGCCGAGCCGGAACAGCGCGTTCACCGTGCCGTGTGAGTTGACGGGTTTGACGGTCAGACCGCTCCACGCCGGGAACTGGGACTGGACGAGCCGTGTCACCAGATCGGTCGTCACGTCCAGCTGTCCAGGATGCATCGCCACGCGGAGCAGTATCCGGGACGCACGCAACCGGCGCACACCAATTAGATGAGCAGCGCGGGAGCCATGCGGGCGGAACCGATGCCCCGGTCCGGCTTGCCGAGGCGGAAGCGGACCTTGCCTTTCAACACCGTGCCGGACTCGGCCTGACCGTCCACCAGTTGCTCGCCGGGAAACAACGTGAACGTCCATCGCTCGTTGTGCTCACAGTCCGGCGGTACGGCGCCACACTGCAACACCCGCGTACCCCACAGTTGCCGGGTCATCCACTGCCTGGTGTCACTCCCCAGTACGACGAAGTCCTGCGAGCGCACCACATCCTCGTAGCTCCCGAGGGACGGGCCATAGACGCCGACCACGCTCACGACGAGGCTCCACGGGCGCGTGCTCGGCAGCGCAGCTCCCGCGGGCAGTCGCTCGTCGAACACATCCGCTGCCGGCGCACCGACTTGAGCAGCCCGTACGGCGGCATCCACGGGCCGGCGTGTGTCCAAGGCATCCGGGGTCGGTACGAGGAGTGCGCCGTACTGGACCTCGTCAGCGAAGCGTGCGGAGCTGAAGTGGGCGGTCAGTGCTGTGGTTGCCTCCTCGGCCCGTTTCCATTCGGCCGGAGAGAACTCATCGAGCAGGTACTCGCGGGTGATCGCGGGGAGGCCCCGATCGCGGACGAGCCGGGCGATCGGGGCGCACGTTCTCCATCCGCTGGTGAGCAGCCGGTTGATCTCGCTTTCGGTGAAGTCGCTCATCCCGGCCGACGTTAGTGGTCGGCGCCGACAGTCAGTGGGTGGCGAGTGGTTTGGCGCGGTCGGTGGCGAGGCGGATGGCGAAGACTGCGAGGGCGGTGCCGGTGAGGTAGCGGTGGATGCGCATCCAGGTCGGGCGGCGGGCGAGGAAGACTGCGACCGAGCCGGCGGTGATGACGAAGATCGCGTTCACCGCGACGCCGACGGCGAGCTGGACCAGGCCGAGGACCAGGCTCTGGGCGCCGAGGTGGCCGCGCGACGGGTCGAGGAACTGGGGGAGCAGGGAGATGTAGAGGATGGCGATCTTCGGGTTCAGCAGGCAGGTGAGCAGGCCCATGCCGAACAGCTTCCGCGGCCGGTCCGGCTCCAGCTCCTGGGTCGCGAAGACCGAGCTGCCGCCGGGGCGGAAGGCGTTCCAGGCGAGCCAGAGCAGGTACGCCGCGCCGGCCAGCTTCAGCGTCAGGTAGATCTCGGGGACCAGCGCGAACAAGGTGGCGAGTCCGGCGCTGGCGGCCAGCAGATACACCAGGAACCCGACGCCGACACCGGCCAGCGACACGAGCCCGGCGCGGCGGCCCTGGGCGACCGACCGAGAGACCAGATAGATCATGTTCGGCCCGGGAATGATCACCAGGCCGAGTTCGACCAGCGCGATTCCGAGCATCGCCTCACCACTGACCAGCACCCGCATCCCCTTTCGTCGACTCGAACCTAACAATCTTCGCCGCGGCCGGGCGGGGTTTTTCCCGGGCTGAGACGGCGCGCGGTACGTTGCCGGGATGAGCGACCAGACGTGCATGCGCTGTGGTGAGCAGGTGGAGTCGAGTCGCGACGACTACGAGGTGTTCGAGCGGATGCACTGGGACTGCTTCCACTACGCCTACGAGCACGACCTCAACGGCGAAGTCCCCGAGTCCGTCGACTGCGGCATGCCCGGCTGCCCGTCCGGGGAGGGCTGAAGGGGCCCCTGGTGGTAATCCGTTCGCGGGCGGGTGTCACAGTTGGTTAGCTTGGGTGTGTACGCCTGACGGTTTGAAGGAGACGGTATGAGCGACAAGTCCAGCGAGCCGGCGGACGATCTGCAGAAGAAGTTCCGTGAAGCGCTCGAGAAGAAGAACGCCCATCACAACGCACACCCGGGGTCCGGGACGCGGCGTGAGGGTGTCGGCGAGGCGCACAACGACAAGCAGAAGCGCCAGTTCCGGCGCAAGTCCGGCAGCTGATTCCGCCAACTGTCCATCCATCCGCCTGAGCCCCGGGTTGCCGCCCGGGGCTCGACCTTTTCCAGCGCCTGGCCCTGTCAGGTGAGTAGGGCGGCGAGGCGGCCGAGTTCTGGGTTCCAGCCCTGGAGGTGGTTCGCTGAGTCTTCCTCGGTGGCGAAGCCGGTGTGCGTGAGCTGCATCTGGGTGCCTTCGGGGACCTCGCTCAGGTCGACCTGGACGCGGGTCGGCTCGTCGTCGGCGCCGTCCCACTTCCAGCTGAAGGCGAGTCGGTACGGCGCGTCGACCTCGAGGTAGGTGCCGCGGACGACGTGCGGTCCCATCTCGACCACGTAGTCGCCGCCGACCCGGACGTCGGCCTGGACCTTCAGCTCCAGGTCCGGGTTGGGGCAGTACCACTGGGTGAGCAGCTCCACTCGGGTCCAAGCGTCGTACACCTTGCGAATGGTTGCCGGTAGCACTCTTACGATCCGGATGTCAGGACCCATCCCCGCCTCCTCGCAGCAGCTCTTCCAGTCGGTCGACCGTGCGGTTCCAGTACGTCGTGAGGTCGCCAAGCCAATCTTCGACCTCGGCGAACGCCTCCGGCCGGATCGTGCACACGACCGTCCGGCCCACCTTGCGCCGGGTCACCAGCCCGGCGTCCACGAGCACTCCGACGTGCTTCGTCATCGCGGGCAGCGTGATCCGGTGCGGCTCGGCGAGCTCGCCCATGGTCGCGTCGCCCCGGCTCAGCCGGCTCACGATCGCCAGCCGGGTCGGGTCCGCCAGCGCCCCGAACGTCGTCGTCAGCACGGACAACACTTCACCAACTGGTTAAGTGTATGTCAAGCCCTCACAGCACGTCGGCGAGCAACGCGGCGGCTCGAGCGGCGCCGTCGGCGGCCACGGGGCGGTAGTCGGGTGACGTGGCCAGCGCTTTGGCGATGGTCTCAGCCAGCACGAGCGGGTCGGCGGCTTCGTCGTACGTGAGGCGGTGGCCGGCGTTGTAGTGATCCAGGCGCGCTGCGACGTGGAAGTTCTGCTCGAAGTGGTGCTGCAGCGGCACGTAGATGAAAGGCACCCGGGCCGCGGTCAGCTCCATGCACGTGGTGAGCCCGCCCTGGGTGATCGCGAGGTCCGCTGAGGCGAGGTGCCGGTGCAGGTCGGGCAGGTAGCCGCGCAGCGTCACCCCCGGGAGAGATGGGAAAGCAGCGGGATCGAGACGTGGGCCGGTGACGACGACGAAGTTCAGCCCGGGCACCAGGCGGCGGGCATGGGGAACCGCGTCGAGAACTCTGTGCAGCAAGGAGGATCCGACCCCAGAACCGCCGACCGTCACCACGCATAGGAGGCCGTCCGCCGGGTAGCCCAATGTCGTCCGATCGACGCGCGACGGGACGAAACCGGTGACGTACCCGGCGAAGTCGAAGTTGCGTTCGGTCCAGTCCCGGATCGTCGGCAGCCCGGGGCCGAAGGAGGCGTCGACGATGTCGTCCGGGTCGCCGACGAAGATCGACCGGTCCCGCAGCCGGGCGAACCGGGCCCGCTGCTCGATCATCTCGGCGTTGTAGTCCGCCGTCAGCCGTGCCTCGCGGGATCCGCCGTCCGGCATCGGCAGCCAGCCGACGAAGTCCGTCATCCACGCGTACGAGAACCGCTTGAGCTCCGGGTTCTCGTGCAGGAAGTAGTCCACGTCCCAGGCCTCGTCCCCGATCACCAGGTCGTACGGCCGCTCGGCCACGACATCGGCGAAGGTGAGGAAGTTCGCCACCAGGATCTCGTCCATCCGCCGGATCGCCTGGAACGCGTGCAGGTCGTGTTCACCCGCCTCGAACTCGATGTGTCCCGATTCACTGCAGAGGTACGACGACGCCGGGTGGACCGTCTCACCGGCGTCCTCGAGCACTCGCGTCACCGGGTGCTGCGCCAGCCAGTCGATCTCCAGGTCCGGGTGGTGCGTCCGCAGTTCGCGTGCGATCGCCAGGTCCCGGCGGGCGTGGCCGAGTCCGATCGGTGACGAGAGGTAGAGCGCCCGCTTCGGCCTGCTCATCGCTCGGACCCAGGTACGTCGTACCGGCCGCGGAGCGACCCGGTCGACGAAGTCGCGGAGCAGGTGGTTCACCATGACCGGGTCGCGAGCGTGTGGTGCGTGCCCACCGCCCTCCACCGTCACCAGCGAACCACCGGTCGCCTCAGCGAGCAGTGCACCCTCGCGATGCGGCCGGACCTTGTCCTGTCCGCCATGGATTACCAGCACCGGACAGGACACCTTGGTGAGCCGGTCCGGTTGCAGGTGGTCCTGCCGAGCTACCTCGGTGTCCACCAGCCGCTCCGGACCGATCTCACCTCCCCATCCGACGCAGTCCTCGATCTGCTTGGTGGAGTGCGGTTCGTTGAAGACTTGCTCGAAGAAGAACTCGAGGAAGTCGTCGTACCCGCCTTCGGTCCAGTAGTGGCGGTTGTACTTCGCCCAGCCCTCGGCGCTGTCGTGGCGCTCGTTGAACGTCCACTGCGTGCGCTCCTCCACCATTGGAGCCAGCCTGGTCGCCGGACCGATGCACACGACTCCCAGCACGCGGTCTGGCTGCTCCAAGGCCAACTGCAACGCCCACGGGCACCCTCGTGAGAACCCGACCAGCACGCAGGACTCGGTGCCGGTCGCGTCCAGTACGGCGAGCGCGTCCGCCACGAACTCGGAGTCGCTGTACGCCGCCGCACCCACCGGACGGTCGGAGCGACCGGAGCCGCGGCCGTCGAAGGTGATTACCCGGTAGCGCCGGGACAGGTAGGGGACCTGCGCCTTCCACAGGCGGGACGGCACGATCGACCACGTCGGCAGCAGTAGGACCGTCGGTCCCTCGGTGCCGTGTACGGCGTAGCCGATCGTCACCCCGTCACGCGTCACCGTCCCCTGCAGATCCGGTGTCAGCGCAGGTCTCTCCGTCATTGCCCCTGTCCCCCCTCAAAGCCTCAATGTCTCAGGGCCGTACTTCGAACACCAGGTTGAACGGCGTCTGCGCGACCGTGCGGAACCTGGTGAACCCGGCTGCCGTGGTGACGTCCCGGATCCGTGCCGGCCCGGCCTGAGTACCCAGTGCGAGACCGACCGGTTGGGAGAGGGATCCCGGCGTACAGAGCAAGGTGGAGAAGCCGTAGTACGCACGGCCGACCGGGTTCAGGTTGTCCTCGACCTTGTCGCCGGCCATGGGCTCGACCAGCAGCCAGGTGCCGTCTGGTGCGAGTGACTCGCGCACATGGCGGGCTGCGCCGACCGGGTCGCCCATGTCGTGCAGGGCGTCGAAGGTGGTCACCAGGTCGTACCCTGACCCGCTGAAACCGCCAGCCGGTGCCACCTCGAAGCGAATCTGCAGTCCTGCCTCGGCTGCACGCAGTCGGGCGGTCTCGATCGACTCCTGGTGGTAGTCCGAGCCGACGAACTCGGACCGCGGGAACGCCTCCGCCATCAGGATCGTGGAGGCACCGTGGCCGCAGCCGATGTCCGCCACCGTCGCACCGCGCTCCAGCTTCTCCACCACGCCGTCGAGTGCGGGCAGCCAGCTGGACAGCAGGTTCGCGTTGTACGAGGGCCGGAAGAACCGCTCGCATCCGACATGGACGTCGGAGGTGTGCTCGTGCCACCCGATCCCCGCACCGCTCCTGGCTGCCTCGATCGTCTGTGTGGTGTTGTGCACCGTGCCAAGCGCGATCTGGAAGAAGCCCGGCAAGTACGCCGGACTGTCCGGGTCAGTCATCGCCACGGTCTGCTCGGGCGGCAGCGTGTAGCGGCCGGTGCTCGGGTCGTACTCCACATACCCGCCCGCGGCCTGGCCGTTGAGCCATTCACGCGTGTAGTGCTCACTGGTATTGGTGCGCTCGGCCAGTTCCCCTGGCGTGGCGGGTCCGTCGTCGGCGAGTGTCTGGTAGTAGCCGAGTCGATCACCCATCACCACCAGCGCCGCGTTCAGTGTCGCCCCCACCTCGTCCACGGCCTTGAAGACAAACGCCATCAGCTTGTCGCCGTCGATCGCAATAGTCATTTCCTACGCCCCCTTGGTCAGATCAGTACGGCGAACCTAGGCAAGGCTGCTCACTCGTCGCATCAGGTGCCCCACCTGGTGCACACTGCGAGACATGCTGATCGGGCGGGAGGCCGAACGCCGGGTGATCGAGCAGCTGGTCGCGGGGGCGCGGGTGGGTGCGGCGGGCGTGCTGCTGGTCACCGGCGAGCCCGGCATCGGCAAGACCGCGCTGCTCGACGAGGCCGCCACCCTGACCACCGGACTCCGCCTACTCCGGGCCCGCGGTACTGAGGCCGAACAGGACGTCCCGTTCGGAGCTCTCCACCAACTCCTCCGCCCCGCCCTGGCCGCCCTCAGTCGCATCCCTCACCCGCAGCAGGCTGCTCTCTCAGCCGCGCTGGCGCTCAGCCCTGGGGAGAGCACAGCCGACAGATTCGCTGTCGGTGCAGCGACGCTCAGCCTGATCTGCCGGTACGCCGAAGACGCGCCGGTCGCCGTGATCGTCGATGACGCGCACCTGCTCGACCGTCCGTCAGCAGAGGCGTTGCTGTTCGCGGCCCGGCGATTCCTCGCCGATCCGATCATGGTGCTGATCGCTGCCCGGGAGCACGAGTCTCATCCGCTCGCAGAGGCCGATCTGCCCAGCCTCCCGCTCGGTGGTGTGCGGTTGGAGGCGGCACAGCAGTTGGTACACGGGTTGCCGGTCGACCTGGTCGCCCAACTGCACCGGACAGTGGCCGGGAACCCGTTGGCACTGCTGGAGTTGGCCGGCGATCCTGACGAGCTTCACCGACTCCCACCCGGTGTACCCGTGCCTGTCCCCGCGCTGCTTGCAGAAGCCTTTACTACCAGGGCAAACCGGCTCAGCCCGGCTGCACGTACCGCACTGCTCGTCGCGGCTGTCGACGATGGAGAGCTTGGTGTCGTGGCCAGAGCGTGCAAGGAACTGAGTGTCGACATCGCAGCCCTGTCTGAAGCGGAGACCGCCGCCCTGGTAGCCATTCGCGACGGTCGAGTCGAGTTCCGCCACCCACTGGTCCGGTCGGCGGTCTACACGAGTGCTGATCCGGCTGAGCGTCGTGCTGTGCACCGGGCGGTGGCGGGAGCTACGCAGGACGCGGACCGGCGGGCCTGGCACCTGTCCGAGACAGTGCTTGGCACTGATGACGACGTGGCCGCCAAGCTGGACGTGGCGGCAGGGCACGCTGCTGGTCGTGGAGCGCATGCTGTTGCGGCGACTGCGTACGAACGCGCTGCTCGGCTGACGGAAGCATTACAGGGCCGAGCACTCAGACTGGTCGCAGCTGGAGAGGCAGCGTGGTCCGCAGGGCTTCCGGACCGGGCGGACACCCTGCTGGATGAAGCGCTGGGGCTGCGGCCGCCGCCCACCACGAAGCTCCGCGCACAGGAGATCCGTGGCGACTTGGCGGCCAAGTGCGGCTCACCTGTTCGGGCACGCGACATCCTGCTTGCAGCCGCCGCGGAATGCGACGACGAAGCCGTAGCCACCGGACTGCTCGCCGACGCGGTCAACGCCTGCTTTCGCCTCTGCGACACAGCGTCAGCACTCCAAGCGGCAGAAGACATCGACCGACTGCTGCCTGCTGTCGAACGCCCAGGTCCACGCATCATCGGCCTGATGGCCAGCGGTGTCGCCAAGATCCTTGCCGGGCACGGCGGAACCGACCAGATTCGCGAGGCAGTGGCATTGGCCCCGTCGGAGGAGCTGGACCGCGACCACCGCCGGCAGGTGTGGATGGCGATCGCACCGCTGTTCCTCCGGGAGAGTGACACCGGTAGAGCACTGCTGCAGCAGGCGATGCTCGAGCGCCGTGACCAGGTCGCGTTGGGCGCTCTACCCGGTCTGCTGTTCGTGCTGGCCCGTGACGACGCCACCACTGATCGCTGGGCCGATGCAGCTACGTCGTACGACGAGGGGATCCGGCTGGCGCGGGAGACCGGTCAAACGAGTGAACTGGCGATGAATCTGGCCGGTCACGCCTGGCTGGCAGCGCACCAAGGCCGTGAGGAGTGTCAGACGCTTGCGGCTGAGGCTCTGCGCATCTCCACCGAGCGGGAGATCCACCTGGGCACGGTCTGGTCGTTGTTCGCGCTCGGTGACTACGAGCTGGGCCGTGGTGATCCAGCGGCCGCGCTACCGCAGTACGAGCGGCTGGTCGACGTACTGGCGTCCAACGGGCTCAAGGACCCTGATCTGTTGCCCGTACCGGAGTTGGTAGAGGCCTACCTGCGGTTGGGGCGGTCCGGCGATGCAGAGTCGGTGGCGCGGGAGTACGTCGTACTGACGCAAGAGAAGGGGCAGCCGTGGTCGCTGGCGCGGGCGGCTCGAGTGAGGGGAGTGGTGGACGAGAGCGAGGAGGAGTTCGAGAAGGCGCTCGGGTGGCATGCGGAGACG
Organism: Kribbella sp. CCNWLW201; assembly: GCF_037203805.1. Lineage (NCBI taxonomy): Bacteria > Bacillati > Actinomycetota > Actinomycetes > Propionibacteriales > Kribbellaceae > Kribbella > Kribbella sp. CCNWLW201. Next base: position 449,087 of record NZ_JBBCBQ010000004.1, read on the forward strand.
CTGGACGTGTTCGAGCGGGCCCGGACGCAGTTGGCGTACGGCGCGTGGCTACGGCGAGCGCGGAGACGTGTGGATGCACGGGCGCAGTTGCGGCCAGCCGTTGAAGCGTTTGATGCGCTGGGAGCCGCCGGCTGGGCTGACCAGGCGGCGACTGAGCTGAAGGCGACCGGGGAGACCGCACGGCGCAGAGTGCCAAGTACGGCGGACGACCTGACTCCACAGGAGCGTCAGATCGCCCTGCTACTCGCGGACGGGCAGAGCATCCGTGAGGCTGCGGCCAGGCTGTTCCTCAGCCCGAAGACCGTCGAGTACCACCTCCGCAAGGTCTACACGAAGCTCGGCATCCACTCACGTACCGAACTGGTACAGCACGTAGCGTTGCGGTGACAGCACGCACAGCCGAGAAGTACTGAACATCCGGTGAACCCCCGCTGAATCACATCGATGGGATTGCGGCGCATTTGGCATTCGATGGCATGCTTTCCCAGGTGACAGAGTTGATGGAGGCCGCGCGACAGCTCCTCAGCGTGGCGATGGCCTCGCATTGGCTGCTGCTCGTCCTGTTCCTGGCCGCCGCGATCGACGCTGTCTTCCCGATCATCCCGAGCGAAGGCCTGGTGGTCACGGCCGGTATGGCCGCTGCCGCGGGACACCAGAATCTGCTCCTCGTGATCGTGCTGGCGATGCTCGGCTCGGTCATCGGCGAGACCGTCTGCTACTTCATGGGTCGCGGTTCCGGCCCGGCACTGCACCGCTGGATGAAGCGGCAGGAGCGCAGACAGGCGATCTACGAGAAGGTGTCGGCCGCCCTGCATTCTCGCGGCGGGCTGATCCTGATGACGGTCCGCTACATCCCGGGCGCGCGGATGGTCGCCACGTTGACCGCCGGCGCCACCCGGTACTCGTTCAAGAAGTTCCTCATCTTCACCTTCGCCGGCGTCACGGTCGCCTACACGTACGTCGCTCTGCTCGGTTACCTCGGCGGTGACGCGTTCGCGCACGACTCGCTGAAGGCGCTCGGGTTCAGCCTGAGCCTGGCGTTCGTGATCGGCCTGGTGATCGAGACCTCGCGCCGGATCGCCAACAAGCGCCGCGCCGCCAAGGTCTCGGCCGGGTAACGATCACCGGGCGGGTTTCCGCGCGAAGGTGTGTCCCGCCCCAACCACACCCTGACGTGCGTCAGCAACCTCGAACTGGCTGAACAGGTACCGAAGGACAGGAGGTAGTGGCCAGGAGCCGAGGTGATTGGGCCGGGCTTACGCGTGGATCCGCTCGGCTGCGGCCAACACCTCCTGTCCTTCGGTCCCCTAGCGAGCGGAGCCGACCGGCCGGACGATGAGGGTGCTGAGGTCGACCTCGGCCGGCTGGGTCAGCGCGAACACGATCGTCGCCGCGAGCTGATCGGCGCTGATCCGGGGCCGACCAGGCTCGAGCCCGCCGACCGGGTCGGAGAACGCGGTCTCGACCGCACCCGGCGACACGAGCGTGACGCCAATGCCGTCAGGGGCGACGAGCTGGCGGATGTTCTCCGCGAGGCCGGTGACCGCGAACTTCGTCGCACCATAGATGTTGCCTGGTGTGTTCACATGCCCGGCCAGACTGCCGACCAGCACGATCCGCCCGCGGCTCTCGCGGAGCGCCGGCAGGCTGTAATGGATCAGCGCGGCCGGGCCGAGGACGTTGGTCAGGATCATGTGCCGCCAGCCCTCCGGATCGCCGTCCCCGACCGAGTCGTGGGTCGCGTACCCGGCATTGGCGACGATGTTGTCGAGCTGGCCGAACGCTCCGATCGTCCGCGTCACGGCATCCTCGGCCGCCGCGGGCTCGGCCGCGTCACCGGACACAGTCAGCAGCGTGGACGGGCTGCCGACCCCGGCCGCGAAGGCGTCGAGGCGGGACTTGTCCCGGCCGGTGACGGTGACCTGGTGGCCGAGTTCGAGCAGTTGCCGGGCCGCGGCGGCGCCGATGCCGCTGGACCCTCCGGTGATCAGCGTGACAGTCATACGACCGACGCTAGGTGCTAGAGCGGGCTCTAGGTCAAAGGCGGAGGTAGCCGTACGCGCTCTGCCAGGTGCCGCCGTCCTTGATCCGGCCGACCACCAGCCGCTGCAGCGTGGTGTCCTGCGGCAACTCGTCCAGCCGCTCCAGTCCATGGGTTCGGAAGGTGAAGAAGATCGCGCTGTCCTGGCTGTCGTTCGCTTCCCCGTACGGCGTGAAGCGGCGGCCGAACCGGACCATGTTCGACTCCGGCGGAAGGTTGTCGAGCAGGTACGGATCGATCAGCCAGGACCACAAGGTCGCGGTCTTCACCGGGTACTCCGGGAAGTAGCGCGGGAAGAACTCACGCGCCTGCGCGAGGCTGTCGTCGACCAGCTCGGGAGTCAGCGGACCGGACTCCGGGATGTGTACGCCGATCACCCATTCACCCGGCTCCGTCCCGGGCACCGGCTTGTCGGCCGGAACCTGGTGGAGCAGGTACTGCAGCCGGCCGAGCGCGTAGAGCTGGCCGGCCCAGTGGATAGTCATCCACCAGTGTGTCTGCAGGCCGTACTCACCGAAGGTCCGGCGGTGCACCTTCAACTGCTGTCCGAGGTCGGCGAGTGAGGCCCAGCTGATGTCGTCCGGAATACCTCGCTCGGCGTGGAAGCGCCGTACGTCCGGCAACGTCTCGAGGAACGCCTGGACCGAGTTGCGCGGGTCCTCGGGCATCCGCAGTTGCGGTTCGCTGCCGAGCTTGCCGATCTCTGCGCGCAACTGGTCGGCCAGATCCTTGACGACGGCCGGGTCCGCCTCGAAGGCCTCGGCCGCCTCGCGGTCCTCGTCGCTGAACCCCAGCAGGCGATACTCCTCGGCAGTCGTCACTCGCCAACGGTATCCGATCCAGCCGAGGGCAGAGACTTACCTGTCAGCCGGCGGCGGTGTCGATGTGGCGGGCGAGGACGAGGTCGTCCTCGGTGATGCCGCCGGCGTCGTGGCTGCTCACCCGGAAGGTGATGGTGGTCCAGCGGATGTCGATGTCCGGGTGGTGGTTCATCGACTCGGCCAGCTGGGCGACCGTGGCGACCAGGCGGATGCCGTCCATGAACGTCTCCCGCTTGACGCTGCGGACCAGCGCGTTGTCCGCGAACTTCCACTGCGGGAGGTGGTCGCGGATCGCTTGGTCGATCTGGTCGTCGGTCAGCAGGTCAGCCATGCGCCACACTCTAGACCCATCGGACGGGTGAGCAGCCCGAGGCGTCGGGTCAGCCGAGGCTGTTCCAGAAGGCGGGGCGATGCTCCTTCGCGTAGTCGACGGATCGGATCGCGTTCGGCGCGAGTGACTGCACGGTGTCCGGGGTGGTGAACTTCGGCCAGTCCGGCAGACCGTCGCCGTTCGGGTCGCTGCGATGCGCGAAGTTCGTCCAGTAGCCGATCATCGCGTCGGACAGGGCGAGCTGGTCCTTGGTCATCTCGGTCTTCCCGGTGCGGAACAGATACTGTACGTCGCCCGCATGCCAGGCGCCGGCCTGGAAACCCTTCGGGAACGGGATGTCCAACGGTGCGTTCCGGTCCGCGAACTCGTAGAACCACAGCGGGTTCTTTGCCGATAGCAACTGGTTCTGCTTCAGCTGGGCCTGCGCCCACATCCGGTCGGTCATCACCGCCGCCCAGGCCACGCCCGGGGTCGGGTAGTCCTTCAGTGGGTACTCGGCCAGGATCTTCGCGGCCTGGTTGCCGAAGGCTGTGCGGAGCAGTTCGGGGTACGCCGCCGCGGTGACCGGGGCGCCGGCCAGTTCGCGGAAGAACGCGACGAACGTTGTGTGCTCGTCTCGCGTCGTACCGGAGAGGATCGGGACGTTCGCGAACTCGCCGTCGGCCAGTGCCTGGGCCGGATCCGGCGGGTCATTGCCGAGGGCATACGGCTGGAAGATGTTCATCACCTGCGGCACTTCGAGCAGCTTGGCGACCGGGACCTCGCGCAAGCAGGCCATCTAGCTCACTCAAGCAAATGCTCAAGCCGGGCGGACGCGGCCGGCGGTGAGGAGGCCGAGGAGGGCGATCGTGGCGCTAGTGGTGATGATGGCGCCGAAGACCCACGGACGCGGGTTGGCGGCGTTGAGGGCGAGGAGGGTGCCACTGACGGCGAGGGCGGTGGCGATACTCATCGTGCCGGCCATCTGGGCCGCGCTGCTTTTGCGGCCGGAGTTGCCGGCGTCGGACAGGTCCAGCGTCAGCACCGACAGGCTGGACGAGCTCAGCCCCATCCCGACACCGGCGAAGGCCCAGCCGATCAGCCCGAACCAGGTCGTCGCATCCGTCCACGCCAGCAACGACGTGACCGCGAGGCCGGCGGCCATCAGCGCGAGACCGGATCGCAGCACGTTGACCCGGGCGATGCCGTGGTTCCGGCCCTGCAGCCAGGACCCGAACGCCCAACTCACCCCGGTGATCGATAGCGTCACCCCGGCCCGCGACGGACTGAAGTCATGCTGCAGCGTCAGCAACAGCGGCAGATACGCACCGGCCCCGGCGAACGCGGCACCACCCAGTCCCCGAACCGCCACCACCGCCGGAAACCCGCGCCGCGCCACGAAGGTCCCCTTCGGCATCACCCGTACGGCGGCCAACGCGAGCACCACCAGCGCCACCGGGATCGTGATCCCGCCGATCACCCAATGCGCCTGCAGGTGATCACCGGCCAGCGTCATCGAGAACAACGCGACCGACGCAGCGAGCGCCCAGGGAAGGGCGGACCGCCACGCCTCCAGCTCGGCCACATCCTCGGCGCTCCGCTCGGGCGCCGGTGAGTTCGCCGACTGCCGCATGGCCGGACCGAGCAGCATCCAGCTCGGCACGATCAGCAGGACCGCGCCCAGGAACACCCACCGCCAGCCGAACTGCTCGGTCACCACACCGGTCAGCACCGGACCAAGAACCGACGGCAGGATCCACATCGCGGCGAACAGCGAGAACATCTTCGGCCGCAGCACGGCGGGCAGCGCGCGGGCGACCAGCACCATCAGCGAGACGTCGAGCAGGCCCTCCGCGAAGCCGCTGAGCAGCCTTCCGGCGACCACCATCGGCATCGCGGCCGCCGTACCGACCAGCAACTGGGCCAGGGTGAACGCGATCGCGCCGGCCCTCAGGGTCGGGATCGGACCGCGACGGTCGGACCACAGGCCGGCGATCGCGAGCGAGATCAGGTAGCTCGCGTTCGGGGCCGCGTTGGCCAGCCCGAAGCTGCCGAGCGCGTCGAACTCGCGCACCATGGTCGGCAGCGCCGTGCCGACCGCGCGGTTCTCGAACGCGCCGAGGGTGACAAGCCCGATCACGCCGAGCACGAGCGGCAGGTGCCGGCCGCTGAACAGTCGTTGTGGGGTCGCGACAGATGTCGTGGTCGAGGACATGCCGCACATCCTCGAAGTTCAAGTTCACTTCAGGTCAAGTGCGACTGCTGTCGGGGAGCCGGAAGACCAGGACGAGCACCCGCAGCACCAGGACGGCGCAGATCACCAGCAGGTTGTAGCCGAACAGCTGGAACAGGCTCATCGTGTCGGTGATCTTCGGACCGCCCGGCGTCCCGAGCAACAGCACCGCCATCAGGCCGGCGGTGGCGCCGAGGATCGCGAGCAGGACCTGATGCAGCAGCGTGGTGATGTGCCGGCGGTCCCGGTCGTCGGCGAGCAACCGGACGTTCAGGCCCAGCCGGCCGCTCTCGGCCGCGGCGGCGATCCGGTCGATCCGCCGGGGGAGTCGCCGTAACATCGGCAACAACGTCGCGAGTTCCTCGGTCGCCGTACGGCGCAAGGCGTCCGGCGCGAGGCGGTCGGTGACATGGGCCGAGGCGAACTGGCGGGATGCCGCGACCAGGTCGAAGCCGGGCGAGATCCGGGAGATCGTCCCCTCGATGGTGGCCAGCGCCCGGAAGACCGCGGCCACCTCGGGCGGTACGCCGAGATCGTGCGAGGTGATGATCGTGAACAGGTCGTTGAACATGGCCGGCCCCAGCGCCACCCCGGCGGAGAGATGCCGGGTCATGAACTGGCCGACGGCGCGCTCCAGGCTCCGCTCGTCGATGACGTCGGGGCGGTACACGATCTCCAGCAGGGCGTCGGTCGCGGCGACCGGATCGGCGTGGTCGATCGCGAGCAGGAACCGTTGCAGTGCCTCCCGGGTGGCCGGATCGAGCCGGCCGACCGAGCCGAGGTCGAGCATGCCGATCCGGCCGTCGGCGAGGAGCAGGAAGTTGCCGGGATGCGGGTCGGCATGGAAGACACCGTCGATCGCGACCTGACCGATGATGCACTCGAACAGCACGCGGCCTAGCCGGGCGGCGTCCAGGCCGCGGTCGGCGATCGCCGGTGCGGCGTTGCCGAGACCGATACCGTCCAGCCGTTGCATCGTCAGCACCCGGCGGGTGGAGGCCTGTGGGTAGAGCTCGGGGACGACGAGGTCGTTGTTCGAGGCAACGGATCGGCCGGCCGCGACGGTGGTCATGTTGCCGGCCTCGACGGTGAAGTCGAGCTCCTCGCGCATCGCGTCGGCGAACCCGTCGGCGAGCGCCCGGACGCCCATCGACCGGCCCCAGTCGGTGTTCCGTTCGAGCATCCGGGCCAGCCGCCGGACGATGTCGAGATCGCGATCCACGACCGCGGCGATACCGGGCCGCTGGACCTTGACGACGACATCCGCACCCTCCGGCAGGCGAGCCGTGTACACCTGCGCGACCGAGGCGGCGGCGAGTGGGGCGGTGTCGAAGTCGCCGTACAACTGGTGTGGAGGTGCGCCGAGCTCCTCGGTGAGGACGGCCTCGATCTCAGGCCAGGGCGCGGTGGAGACCTGGTCCTGCAGGCGGCTCAGCTCGTTGGCGACCGAGGCGGGGATCACGTCGCTGCGAGTGGACAGCACCTGACCGAGCTTGACGAACGTGACACCGGCTTCGTCGAGGGCCAGGCGCAGTGATCGGGCCAGCTCGGCCTGGCCGGCGGCGTTCTCGCGGCCGGGGCGGCGACGGCCGCGGATGTACGGACCGAGGCCGTGCCGGATCGCGATCCGGAGGATCTGCAGGTAGCGCTTGGTCCGGGCGATCCGGCCGGTCACGTCACGGCGCAGATCGCGGGCCCGGGGCAACGAGCCGGTCGGGACGAGCGCTTCGGCGAGGACCAGGAAGATCAGGCCGGACAGCACCGAGCAGAGCGTGGTGAGGACGAGCAACGCGACAGCGGCGCCGCTCGGACCCTCGAACGGTGGCGGCCCGACCAGTCCCCTGGCGATCGGGTTGAACAGGGCAAGGGTGAGCCCGGCCCCCAGCGCCAGCCGGACCAGGCCGAACCGGACGCCCAGCAGGCGCTGCGCGACAGGCACGAAGATCAGCATGAAAATGACGATGTTGATCAGCCCGATCACCACGATGTCCATGGTTCGAACCCTAGGTGGTGAGCGGGTTGTGCCGGGTCACCCATGCGATGGAGGTGCCCCTGAACTGCAGAGAGCCCCCGGCGGAACACCGAGGGCTCTCTCAGACAGCTACGCCGGGCGGCGGCGGATCTTGTTGCCGAGCCAGACCAGTGGGTCGTACTTGCGGTCGGCAACGCGTTCCTTCATCGGGATCAGCGCGTTGTCGGTGATCTTGATGTGCTCGGGGCACACCTCGGTGCAGCACTTGGTGATGTTGCAGTAGCCGAGACCGTGCTGGTCCTGGGCCTCGTGCTGCCGGTCGGCAGCGTCGAGCGGGTGCATGTCCAGCTCGGCGATCCGCATCAGGAACCGGGGACCGGAGAAGTTCTCCTTGTTCTCCTCGTGGTCCCGGATCACGTGACAGGTGTTCTGGCACAGGAAGCACTCGATGCACTTGCGGAACTCCTGCGAGCGCTCCACGTCGACCTGCTGCATCCGGTACTCACCCGGCTTCACGTCCACCGGCGGCGTGAAGGCCGGGATCTCCCGGGCCTTGGTGTAGTTGTACGAGACGTCGGTGACGAGGTCCCGCATCACCGGGAAGGTGCGCATCGGGGTGACGGTGACGACCTCGTCCTCGGCGAATGTGTTCATCCGGCACATGCACATCAGCTTCGGCATGCCGTTGATCTCGGCGCTGCAGGAGCCGCACTTGCCGGCCTTGCAGTTCCACCGGACCGCCAGATCCGGAGCCTGCGTCGCCTGCAGCCGGTGGATGACGTCGAGGACGACCTCGCCCTCGTTCACCTCGACCTCGTAGTCCTTGAGGTCACCACCCTCGGAGTCTCCGCGCCAGACGCGGAATTTCCCTTTGTAACTCATCTGGCGGGCAACTCCTCTTCGGTCAGGTACTTCTTCAGCTCGTCCAGTTCGAACAGTTCCAGCAGGTCGTCACGCATCGGGATCTGGTCCTTCTGGACCACGTTCACCCCGCCGTCGGCGTCGAGCGAGCAGACCAGCAGCAGCTTGCGCCACTCGGCGTTCATGCCCGGGTAGTCGTCCCGGGTGTGACCGCCGCGCGACTCCTGCCGCAGCAGCGCCGCCTTCGCCACGCACTCCGACACGGTCAGCATGTTGCGCAGATCGAGGGCCAGGTGCCAGCCGGGGTTGAACTGACGGTGACCCTCCACCGTCATCTTCGCGATCCGGCCGCGGAACTCGGCCAGCCGGCCGAGCGCCTGCTCCATCTCCTCTTCCTTGCGGATGATGCCGACCAGGTCGTTCATCGACTGCTGCAGTTCCTGGTGGATCGTGTACGGGTTCTCGCCGCCCTCGAGCTCGAACGGCGCCAGCGCGTCGGCCGCCGCCGCGTCGATGTCGTCCTCGGAGATCTTCGGCCGGCCCTGCAGCGAGTCGACGTACATCGCCGCACCCATCCCGGCGCGGCGGCCGAACACCAGCAGGTCGGACAGCGAGTTGCCGCCCAGCCGGTTCGACCCGTGCATCCCGCCCGCGACCTCACCAGCCGCGAACAGGCCCGGTACGACGGACTGCGCAGTGTCCGGGTCGACCTCGACGCCGCCCATCACGTAGTGACAGGTCGGGCCGACCTCCATCGGCTCGGCGGTGATGTCGACGTCCGCCAGCTCCTTGAACTGGTGGTGCATCGACGGCAGCCGCCGGGTGATCTCCTCGGCCGGCAGCCGGGACGACACATCCAGGAAGACCCCGCCGTGCGGCGTACCGCGACCGGCCTTCACCTCGGAGTTGATCGCCCGGGCCACCTCGTCACGCGGCAGCAGCTCCGGTGGCCGCCGGTTGTTGTCCGGGTCCTTGTACCAGCGGTCCGCCTCCTCCTCGGTCTCCGCGTACTGCGCCCGGAACACGTCCGGCACGTACTCGAACATGAACCGCTTGCCCTCGGAGTTCTTCAGTACGCCGCCGTCGCCGCGGACCGACTCGGTGACCAGGATCCCCTTCACCGACGGCGGCCAGACCATGCCGGTCGGGTGGAACTGGATGAACTCCATGTTGATCAGCGTCGCGCCGGCCCGCATCGCCAGCGCGTGCCCGTCACCGGTGTACTCCCAGGAGTTCGAGGTGACCTTGAACGACTTGCCGACCCCGCCGGTCGCGAGGATCACGGCCGGTGCGTCGAACAGGATGAACCGGCCGGACTCGCGCCAGTAGCCGAAGGCACCGGAGATCGCGTCGCCGTCCTTGAGCAGTTCGGTGACGGTGCACTCGGCGTACACCTTGAGGTTGGCCTCGTAGTCGCCGGTCTCGCGGAAGTCCTCCTGCTGCAGCGAGACGATCTTCTGCTGCAGGGTCCGGATCAGCTCCAGGCCGGTCCGGTCGCCGACGTGGGCGAGCCGCGGGTAGGTGTGGCCGCCGAAGTTGCGCTGGCTGATCCGGCCGTCCGGGGTCCGGTCGAACAGGGCGCCGTACGTCTCGAGTTCCCAGACCCGGTCCGGGGCCTCCTGGGCGTGCAGCTCGGCCATCCGCCAGTTGTTCAGGAACTTGCCGCCGCGCATCGTGTCGCGGTAGTGGACCTGCCAGTTGTCGTTCGAGTTCGCGTTGCCCATCGCGGCCGCGCAGCCGCCCTCGGCCATCACGGTGTGTGCCTTGCCGAACAGCGACTTGCACACGATCGCGGTGCGCTTGCCCTGTTCGCGGGCCTCGATCGCCGCGCGCAGACCGGCGCCGCCGGCCCCGATCACGACGACGTCGTAGGAGTGTCGTTCGAGCTCAGTCATGACAGAGAAAGTCCCAAAGAATAGATGCTGCTCAGTTGAAGATGCGCAGGTCGGAGAACCAGCCGGCCGAGACCGCCATGATGTAGGCGTCGGTCAGGATCACGGTGAACAGCGACGTCATCGCGAACGTGCCGTGCTTGGGGTTCAGCTTGGACACGAAGGTCCAGTACCGGTAGCGCAGCGGGTGCTTGGAGAAGTTCTTCAGCCGGCCGCCGACGATGTGCCGGCAGGCGTGGCAGGACAGCGTGTACAGCCAGAGCATCACCAGGTTGACCCAGATGATCACCGTGCCCAGGCCGATGCCGAAGCCGCCGTCCTTGCCGTGGAAGGCGAGGATGCCGTCGTACACGTTGAGCAGACCGAAGATCAGCGCGCCGTAGAAGAAGTAGCGGTGCAGGTTCAGCGCGATCAGCGGGAACTTGCGCTCACCGGTGTACTTCTTGTGCGGCTCCGGGACCGCGCAGGCGGCCGGTGCGAAGAACAGCGACCGGTAGCCCGCCTTGCGGTAGTAGTAGCAGGTGCCGCGGAAGCCGGCCAGCACCGCGAAGGTGATGATGCTCAGCGGCAGGAACACCGGGAACTTGGGGAACCAGGTGCCCAGGTGACTGGAGCCCTCGACACAGGAGTCGCTGATGCAGGGGGAGTACAGCGGGGTGAGGTAATGGTAGTCGTCGACCCAGTACCACTTGTTCATGAAGATCCGGACCGTCGCGTAGACGATGAAGAAGCCCAGGATCACCCCGATCCGCAGCGGCGCCAGCCACCAGCGATCGGTTCGTGCGGTTTTCAGCCCGATCTGCGCGCGACCGGGTGCGCTTACTCCAGTCGCCATCAGAATCGTCCTCGCTTCGCTGCGGGCGATTCTGCTGGCGACTCGCCGCTGTGTTCAATTGTTCTCTCGCTGCGCTCGATCACGGGGCGTGCCTGTCCGGCGCGCCGAAGCCTTCGTGCTCCGCGTCTGTCCACATGGACGCGTCATACTCCACGTCGGGAATCTCCTCGAGTTCCTCCGGAACAGGTCCGGGTCTGTGACGGGGGTCGGGAGGGCCGAGCTCGGCCAGATCGTCGTTCAGCCTGGCCACGTCCGACACCAACCGGCGGATGCCGAGGGTGTCACCGTACTCCTGACTGAGTTTCCCGACGGCTGCATGCAGCGTCTCGAGCGCGCGGACGACTGCGGCAACGCCGCTGTTGCCCCCGCTATTGAACTCAGCACCCATGCCGACTCCAGTGATTGTTTTGTAGCTGTCAGTATGGGCACACTTTGCCCCTGCCAGGCGCCCAACGGAAGACCCTTCGGTACGGCGTGTTTCTAGTAAGGCTTACCTCAGTTGCCGAGCGCCGTCGGGTGCAGTAATGGAGTGAATCCCGCCTTCAGTACAACGAGATTCGCCGGTGGCGTGAGTACGGCGACCTCGTGCAGCCCGGGTGGCCGGACCGGATCGCCGTACCCCTGCCAGGACCAGGGCAGCACGTGGCGGTCGAGGATCAGGGCCGGGCGGCCGTCGTACCGGATCATCGCGCCGTCAGGGAGTTCGTCGAGCTCCCGGATGGTGGTGCGTTGCTGCCGGGTGCGTGGGTCGACGCGCTCGAGGTGGAGTTGTGCGTCCATCGCCGCAGCTCGCGGTCGCTCGTCCAGACCGCGACCGCTGGCCCACGCACCGGCGTACAGGAGGAAGTCCCTGCGGCGGCAGTAGTGGCACGGGCGATGGCCGGCCGCGAGGGCGACGGCCTCGTCGAAGAAGAACAGTGCGGTCCAGCGTCCCGGCGGCATCGGATCGCGCCGAACGCCCTTCCAGTCAAGGACGCAGCAGATCCACGCCTTGGATCGCCAGCGGGTGGTGCCGAGGCTGCGGTCGGGTCCGTGCAGCCTGCCGCGGTTGCCCATCAGCAGGCCGCGGCCCGGCTCGGCCACGATCTCCTGAGTGGGCAAAACCCTGTTCTGCAACGGCATACGGCTCATCCTGCCGGAGGCCGTCGACAGTTTTGCTTGTATTTGTGGAAGAGTCGCCGCGTGCAGACAGTCGTTGGAGTGGCCGTGATCCGGGCTGGTCTGGTGCTGGCGGCGTACCGGCCCGGACCTGACGGCGGGTGGGAGTTCCCGGGCGGCAAGGTCGAGCCGGGGGAGACCGAGGAACAGGCGGCGGTCCGGGAGATCCGCGAGGAACTCGACCTGGAGATCAAGATCGGGGCGTCACTCGGCCCGCCGGTCGGCATCTCCGAGCGCTATCGATTGCACGTCTACCTGGCCTCGATCGTGGCCGGGGAGCCGGTACTGCGGGAGCACGCGGAGCTCCGGTGGTTCGCCTGGGACGAGCTGGACGAGTCGGTGTGGCTGGTGCCGGACCGGCCGTTCGTCCGGGAGTTGCGCCGGCACCTCTGACAGTGGCTCTGAGTGGCGGAAGTCACATTGTCGATGAACTGTATGGGTCAACTGTATGGGTTGTACCTGGTGGGCGGTCTGGACCGAACGGGAGAATCTCCTCATCTGCACACACGGGGAGGAGTGAGGAATGTCGGTCTACCAGGTCGTCCCCGCGGTATCGAGGGACGACGTCGCCCCGGAGATCGTCTGTGATGTCTACGAGCTGGGGTCGCGACGGCGTGTCCCGGCGGCGGTGAAGGAGCTGACCAGTCGTCAGGTGGCGATCGGCCGGATGATGTCCACCGGCGCCAAGGACGCGGCGATCGCCCGCGAGCTGGGCCTGTCGCTGCGCACGGTCCGGGCCGAGATCAGTGCCCTGATCGCCGGTCTCGGTGCCAAGTCGCGCTTCCAGGCCGGCTGCCTGCTCGTCCGCCGCTTCGGCTGACCACCCTGCCAGGCACCCCGTTTTCTGTCCGAACGGCGACGTAGGCTTTCGGCATGAGTGAGCTTCCTGATCGCCGGCTGTTGCTGGTGCACGCCCACCCGGACGACGAGACGATCAACAACGGCGTGACGATGGCGCGCTACGTGGCCGAGGGTGCCGCGGTCACGCTGATCACCTGCACGCTCGGTGAAGAGGGTGAGGTGCTCGTCCCGGACCTGACCCACCTGGCCTCCGATCAGACCGACCAGCTCGGCGAGCACCGGATCGGTGAGCTCGCCGCCGCGATGGCCGAGCTCGGCGTCACCGACCACCGCTTCCTCGGCGGGCCCGGCAAGTACCGCGACACCGGGATGATCTACAACGACGAGGGCAACGCCGACGTCCCGCCGGACACCCGGAAGGACAGCTTCTGGCAGGCCGACCTGCTCGAGGCGGCGAACGACCTGATCCCGGTCATCCGCGAGACCCGGCCCCAGGTGCTGGTGACCTACGACCAGTACGGCAACTACGGCCACCCCGACCACATCCAGGCGCATCGCGTCGCCATGTACGCGGCCGCGCTCGCCGCCGCCCCGTCGTACCGGGAGGATCTCGGGGCGGCCTGGGACATCCCGAAGATCTACTGGGTGGCGATGGCCGAGTCCGGGATGCGGGAGAGTCTGCGGAAGCTGCGCGAGTCGGGTGACACGACGACGTTCGAGGGGCTGGATCCGGACGGGCCGCTCGGGCCGTTCGTCACCCCGGACAGGTACATCGACTGTGTCATCGAGGCCGGGGAGTTCCTGGACCAGAAGATGACCGCGATGAAGGCGCACGCCACCCAGATCACGGTCGACGGCCCGTTCTTCGCGTTGTCGAACAACAACGGCAACGAGATCTGGGGCTCGGAGGCGTACCGGCTGGTCAAGGGGACGGCCGCGCCCGGCCCGGACGGGGTGGAGCACGATCTGTTCGCCGGTCTTGAGTGACGGGATCCACATGCTGGGATGAGGCATCGGGCATAGGCTGCTGAGGTGTCGTCCTCGGACCCCAGTGGGAGTGTGGCGCCCGCGGAGTTCCGTGCGGCGCTGGGACGGTTCGCGTCCGGGATCACCATCATGAGCACGCTCCAGGACGGGGTCGCGCACGCGATGACGGCGAACGCGTTCACGTCCCTCTCGCTCGATCCGCCGCTGGTGCTGGTCTGCGTCGACAAGGGTGTCCGGATGCATGCCGCGGTCCAGGAGTGCGGGTACTGGGCGATGTCGGTGCTCGCCGCGGACCAGCAGCCGATCGCCGACCGGTTCGCCCGGTCGGGCCGGGATCTGTACACCCAGTTCGACGGCATCGGTACGACGGCCGGCCCGAAGACCGGCTGCCCAGTGATCGAGGGAGCGCTCTCGTGGCTGGAGTGCCGGACCTGGGCGACGTACGACGGTGGCGACCACACGATCGTGGTCGGGGAGGTCCTCAGCCTGGGCGTTCCCGAGTCTGACGATCACGCAGCGTTGATCTACTACGCCGGCGGTTACCGAGAGCTACCAGGCCTCTAGGTCCGGACGGGCGGGCCGGGCCTGCCCCGACGGTCGGAGTGGGCTGCCCCTTCCCGTAGGATGTGCCCTTGTGCCCCGTGCGGGCGCAGCCTGTGTACACGGCTTCGAGCAGGAGGACTCTGTCCGGTGGGGAGAAAGCAGCTCGCGGGGATCATCGCCGCGGCGGGGCTTGGTGTGCTCGTGGTGGGGTACGGGGCGGCGTTCGCGTTCGCCGGTGACAAGATCCCCGGCGACACGACCGTGCTCGGCATCCTGCTCGGCGGCCTGTCCGAGAAAGACGCCAAGGCGAAGCTCGAGGCCGGCCTGAAGGACCGCCTGGCCCAGCCGGTCACGCTGAAGGCGGGTGAGTCGACGTACAAGGTGGACCCGGTCGAGGCCGGGCTCAGCGTGGACGTCGATGCAACCGTCGATGCCACGGGCGCGGGCCGCAGCCTGGCCCCGGGCCACATCTGGCAGGCCCTCACCGGTGGTGACGCGGTCCAGCCGGTGATCAAGAAGGACGACACGAAGCTGCAGGCGGCCATCGCCAAGCTCGCGAAGCAGGTGAACCGGCCGGCCACCGAGGGCACCATCACGTTCAAGGACGCCAAGCCGGTCCAGCACGCGCCGGCCGACGGGCTGCAGCTGGACAACGCGAAGGCGACCAGCACGCTGCTCGCCGCGTACCCGGCCGACGCCACGCCGGACGAGCTCGCCGTCGCGGTGACCAAGCCGCAGGCCGGGACCGAGGCGATCGAGAAGGCGATGACGGAGTACGCCGAACCGGCGATGTCGGGCCCGATCCGGCTGACCGTCGGGTCGAAGTCGGTCGAGTTGCGGCCGTCCGAGATCGCACCGGCGCTGACGCTCACGGCCACGAACGGCGAGTTCACCCCGACGCTGAACCGCAAGGTGCTCGAGCCGCTGTTCCAGGAGCGGTTCAAGGCGCTGGAGACGCTGCCGAAGGACGCGACGGTGCAGATCGTCGGCGCCGGGCCGAAGGTGATCCCGGCCGTCGACGGCATGGTGGTGGACCGGGCCAAGGTGCTGCCGGCGATCATCGCGATCCTGCCCAAGCCGGTCGGCGAGCGGCGGGCCGCGGTCCCCCTCACCCAGACCAAGGCGGCGGTGACCACCGAGGCCGCGTCGGCGCTCGGGATCAAGGAAGTGATGGGGCAGTTCACCACCCAGTTCCCGCACGCGCCGTACCGCAACGTCAACATCGGCACCGCGGCGCGCAAGATCAACGGCACGCTGCTGAAGTCGAACGAGATGTTCAGCCTGAACAAGATCGTCGGTGAGCGGACCAAGGAGAACGGGTTCACCGAGGGCAACATCATCAGCGGCGGCAAGTTCGTCCTGGACCTCGGCGGCGGCGTCTCGCAGTCGGCCACGACCACCTTCAACGCGGCCTTCTTCGCCGGGCTGAAGGATGTCGAGCACAAGGCGCACAGCGTCTACATCAGCCGCTACCCGATCGGCCGGGAGGCGACCGTCGCCTGGCCGTCGGTGGACATGAAGTTCCTGAACGACTCCGGTCACGGGATCTTGGTGCAGACGATCTTCAAGGCGTCCACGCCGGGCAGCGCCGGCAGCATCACGGTGAAGATCTGGGGCACCAAGGTCTGGGACATCACCGCGGGGCAGTCGGGCAAGACGAACCCCCGGCAGCCGAAGGTGGTCTACAACACCGCTGCCGACTGCCGCCCGCAGGCGCCGACCGCCGGGTTCGACATCACCGTCTACCGGTACTTCGCGCAGAACGGCGTCCGGAAGAAGACCGAGTCCTTCGTGACCAAGTACAACGCGGCCGACGACATCCGCTGCGGCCCCAAGCCCGGTACCACCCCGCCGCCCGCCAGCACCACCCCACCAGGCATGGGCAGGCCCACCACCGGCGCCACCACCCGCCCACCGAACTGATCCACCCAGTTACGTCCGAAGAACTGAGGCCTATAGCCCACACTTCTTCGGACGTAACTGGTCTGTGGTCAGTTCTGCAGTTGGGCCGCGATCTGGTTGAAGAGGTCTTCGCCGATCACCGCGCCCTCACGTCGTACCTGGGCCGGGTCGATCCGTAGTACCCGGTCCAGCCGGACCTCGCTGCGGCGGCCGTCCTTGTCCCAGGAGCCGCTGCCGATGTCCAGCCAGACGCGACCCCAGCGGGCCTCGTCGGCGGCATCGCGGTCGTGGTCCTTGCTGGTCAGGATCAGCGCCAGCAACCACGGCCCGTCCGACCCCACCACCAGCACCGGACGGTCCTTGCCCCGGTTGTGGTCCTCCTCGAACGGCACCCAGGTCCACACGATCTCGCCCGGATCCGCCACCCCGTCGTCCGGGTGCGGCGTGTACTCCACGTGCACCGCTCCCTCGAAGTCCCCCGCGTACTCCGGCCGCTCCGCCACGTGATCCGCCATGGGACCCGAGACTAACCGTTGGTGAGATACCTGTAGCGGTAGGCGGGCTGGTACCCGAGGTTGCTGTACGTGGTGACAGCCGCCGTGTTCTCCTCCAGGACCTCCAGGTAGGTACGACGACCGCCGAGCGGCCCTGACCAGCGGGCCAGCCCCTGGAGGAGCGCCGTACCGAGGCCTCGACGGCGGTACGACGGGTCGACCCGAATCGCGTCCACCCCGAGCCAATGGCCTGTCATCGAGCCCCGGCCGACCGCGACCGCCACGCCGTCCAGGCTGATCGAGGCGAACACGGCCTTCGGGGCACCCTCCATCACGGTCGGGGCAGGCTCGGGCACCGGCCCGTCCAACGCGGCCGCGTACCAGGCCTCATCGGGTTGCTCAGCGATCAGGACGTCGTACGCCGGGGAAGCGTTCACGTGGTCGAGGGTGGTGTGCATGACGAGGACGTCGGACTGGCCCGGGCGGGCGTCGGTCCACCCAGCGGCAATGAATTCGGCCTCCTCGGGGCTGCCGAGCCGGACCAGCGCGAGCGGTGGCAGGCCGCGCTCGTCGTAGAAGGCCTCAGCGTGCTTGAGGGCCTCGGGAATGGGCATTCCGGGGTCTCCCGCGGGCAGCAGCGAGTTGGCCCGGCCGGTCCAACCCGACGATGCCCGCAGCAACCACTGGCCGACGTACGACGTTTCGACCGCGGGCCGGCCCAGTGCGGTGGTGAGGAAGAGCTGCTCCACGTCGACCGGCCGCAGCGGCATCTCCGGGATCGTTTTCGCCGCTGTCACATCGCTGACATGAATCTCGTGCAGACTGCTGTCAACGTGGCGAACGACAAGGCCTTCGGGGTCCCAGGACTGCAGTACGCCGATCACGTCGGTGAGCCCGCCCGGTATCCGGTGCCGGACGACGACACGGTGGCCGATATCACGGGCCTTAAGTCCCGTTTTGGGGCCTGACACGATGCGGACTCCTGGCAGAGTGGGCGAAGTACTACCGTGATACTAGATACCTGCATCACAGCATCGCAGCACCCCAAGACCAGCGCTGCGCTTGCCTGCCATAGGAGGAGTAGCAGTGACCTACGTCATCGCGCAGCCGTGTGTTGACCTGAAGGACCTCGCCTGTGTCGAGGAATGCCCCGTCGACTGCATCTACGAGGGCAACCGGATGCTGTACATCCACCCTGACGAGTGCGTCGACTGCGGAGCGTGCGAGCCGGTCTGTCCGGTAGAGGCGATCTACTACGAGGACGACACTCCGGAGCAGTGGAAGGACTACTACACCGCGAACGTCGACTTCTTCAACGACCTGGGCTCTCCGGGTGGTGCGTCCAAGCTCGGCAAGATCGACAAGGACCACCCCTTCATCGAGGCCCTGCCCCCGCAGGAACACGACGAGTAAGGCTCTGAGTGCTGTCTGGGGTGGGTGTTTGCCCACCCCAGACCTCAGAACTCCGCGCGCACCGAGGCTTTGGCGAGGGCCTTCTCGTCGGCGAGCCTGAAGCCGATGGCGGCCAGGATCGAGCCGGGAACGCCCCAGACGAAGGTCGTGATCAGTGCCTCGATGACGGCCGACCGTGCGGTTGCCTCCGACGAGGCCGACATCAGGCCCGCGGCCGCATGCAAGCCACCGTCCAGGCCGACGCCGAGCAGCAGATAGCCGACGATGATCAGCAGCCGGCCGAACCGATCCCGCCCGCCGCGTTTCCTGGCCCCGCGCCAGAAGTACCGGCCGATGGTGAACACGATGATCCCCCAGAAGGCCAGCGCCATCCCGTCGGCGACCGCCACCGGCGGCCCGTCACCCCTGAACGGGTCGAAGCCCCGGACGATCTCGACCGCCGTCGCGAGTCCGTAGATGGTCAGGCCGCAGCCTGCCACGATCAACAACACACCGACCAGGTTGAACAAGACGTTCGGCCGGTGTCGTGCCCCCAGATTCTCCATGCACCCAGCGTGAGCGCCTACCTTCAGACAGTCTTCAGACGCTACTGCTCCTGGACGTCGACGTGCACATGGTCGAGGTGACGGAGGATGGCCGAATCGCCGGAGCGGGCGGGTGGGGTGTAGTCGCGCCAGCCGTTGTCGGAGCGGCGTCCGGCGGTCCAGATCTTGTCGCTGAAGATGATCGTGCGGATGTTGAGCAGCTCCGCCCGCGCGACCAGGTACTGCGCCATCGCCCAGCCCTTGGTCGTGTTGGCCGTCGACACCGGCCGCACGAAGACGTCCACTGCCCGGCCCTCGTAGTGCGCAGAGCCCTCCATGTGCCCGGACCGGATCCCGCCCGGCGCGTATCCGCCGGTCGACAGCTTCCCGAAGGTCAGCAGCAGATCCCGCCGTACGGCGTCCGCCCGCGGGGTCAACCCGTTCCGCCCCATCGTCTGGGCGTCCACCGAATCCGTGTCCACGGTGCAGCTGAAGACCGCCTTCGACTGCCCGGTCAGCGCTGACGCGAGGATCCGAGCGTCGTCTTCATGATCCGCGTAGGCGTTGGGGAACGCGCTCCGCTGCACCCGGTCGGCCGCGACTGTCACCGCGAGCTTCTGGTAGTTCGGGATCTTCACCAGCGCGTCGTAGAACTTCCCGGCCGCGTAGTGCGGATCCCGCACCTGCGCCGCCGTACCCCAGCCCTGCGACGGCCGCTGCTGGAACAACCCGAGCGAATCCCGGTCGCCGTGTGCCAGGTTCCGCAGTCCCGACTCCTGGTACGCCGTCGCCAGCGCGATCGTCGCGGCCCGCGCCGGCAACCCACGCCGTACGGCGACACCCGCGATGATCGCCGCCGACTCGGCCTGTTCCGGCTCCAGTACGACGGTCGCGCCGTTGACCGTGGCCTCGCACTGCTCCTTCGGCGGCAGCAGCGGCCCGAAGTCCTGGTTGCCGACCCACGCGATCGCGACGCCGACGGCCAGGGCCACCGCGCCCAGTGCGCTCACGGCAACGACGGCGCCCCGCTTCATCGGCATACCGCTCCCAACGTTCGGGGGCGGGGCTGGGGTTCCTGTCGTTGGGTCACGAAGTGGTTGACGTGCTGAACGTCATGATGGTTGGCGGCGTCATCCGTTTGGCGACGAGGATCATCCGTTTGGCGTAGAGCCTCACGCGTTGGCGTGGAGTGCTTCGTTGAGCGCGATGCCCTCACCCTTGCGGGGGCGAGCCTCGACGGCGCCGGTGACCGAGTTGCGGAGGTACAGCAGGCCCGGCTGGCCGGACAGGTCGCGGGCCTTGACCACGCTGCCGTCCGGGAGGGTGACCTTGGTGCCGGCGGTCACGTACAGGCCGGCCTCGACCACGCAGTCGTCGCCGAGCGAGATCCCGGTGCCGCCGTTCGCGCCGAGCAGGCAGCGCTTGCCGATCGACACGACCTGCGTGCCGCCGCCGGACAGCGTGCCCATGATCGACGAGCCGGCGCCGATGTCGCTGCCGTCGTCGACCACCACTCCGGCCACGATCCGTCCTTCGACCATCGACGTACCGAGGGTGCCGGCGTTGAAGTTGATGAATCCCTCGTGCATGACGGTGGTCCCGGCGGCCACGTGGGCGCCGAGCCGGACCCGGTCGGCGTCGGCGATCCGGACACCACTCGGGACGACGTAGTCCGTCATCCGCGGGAACTTGTCGACACTCGTCACGGTCAGGTACTGACCGGCGGCGCGCGCCCGCAGCCGGACCTGCTCGATCTCGTCGACCGGGACCGGGCCGAGTGACGTCCAGGCGTTGTTCGGCAGCGCGCCGAAGATGCCGTCCAGGTTGACCCCGTGCGGGCGAACCAGCCGGTGCGACAGCAGGTGCAGCCGCAGGTACGCGTCCGCGGTGCTGCCGTCGGGGGCCTCGTCCAGCGCGATCTCGGCCGCGACGACCTCACGCCGTACCTGCCGCAACTCGTCATTGCCCTCAGCAGCGATCAGCTCGGCAGGCGCCTTGGCGTCGGCCGGCTTGGCGCCGAGCTCAGGCGCCGGGTACCAGACATCGAGGACGGTCCCGGTGACAGTAACGGTGGCGAGGCCGAAGCCCCAGGCGTGCGTGGCGTTCTCGGTCATGCCTCCACCTCGCTGGCGCTCGGCTCCGGCACGACCGAGACCTCGACTGTGTTGTCTGTTCGCTCGCTTCGCTCGCTCATACCCAAAGCCTGCCAGACGGCTCCAGACCTTCTTCACCCCGACCGGCATCCGAGCGCTCCCTTGGAAAGGCCTGTGAAACCCCGGGCGCGGGCGGGCGGCACGTGATGTACTGGTCGGCCGTCGTCGTGAAAGGGGTTTCCGGATGCGTCCCGCCTGGCTCGAGACCGTCGCCGTACCAGTTCTCCAGACAACCGAGGCGCCGGCGGTTGAGGCGTTGCATGGGGAGTTGCTGCGGGAGTGGGGTTCGTCGGAGGTGTGGCGGCTGTCGTACGGCCTGCGCAGCGTGATCGTGAAGCGTGGGACGGACGGCCAGTACGGCGAGGGCGCGATGTACGAGCGGTTCGTCGTCCCGCTGGATCTCCCAGCGCCTCGGCTGATCCACTCCGGCGACGGCGTTCTGGTGCTCGCGGATGTTGGCCGGGTGACGCTGGAGCAGGAGCCGACGGCCGAGGGGTTCGTGGCGGGCGCGGAGCTGCTCGCGACGATCCGGGGGCGATCGGTGGAGGGCCGGAGTGAGTTCTCGCCGGAGCGGGTGAAGGAGATGGCGGATCGGATCGGGCGGATCGGCTTCGACGTCGCTCCGCTCACCGAGGCGCTGGCTGGGTTGCACCGGGACGCGCCGACGGCCGTTGTCCACGGCGACTTCGTCCCCAAGAACCTGGTCACCGACGGCGCGCGCTGGACCGCGATCGACTGGCCGGGCGCCTACCTGGCCCCGCACCTCAGCGACCTGTACACGTTGATCCGCGACGCGGTCGCGCTCGGCCATGACCGCGAGCCGATCATTGCCCGCTACATCGATGCCACCGGCACCGATCGGGCCCTGGTGGAGCGTCAGGTGCTGGTCGGCGGCGGCTGCTTCTACCTGGTCGCGTTGAAGTTCATCGTCGAGGAAGGTCTGCGGACCATCCCCGAGTCGAAGAACTGGATCGACGGCCTGCTCGCCGAACTCGAGGACGTGGTCGGAGCGCTGGCGTGAAGCTCCTCGTCCTCGGCGGCACCAAGAACCTCGGCCGCCACGTGGTCGAGGCCGCTCTCCGCGACGGCCACGACGTGACGCTCTTCAACCGCGGCCGCACCAATCCGTCGCTGTTCCCGTCGGTGCGCCGGCTGACCGGCGATCGCTCGGCCCCGGATGCTCTGGCGGCGGGGGAGTGGGACGGCGTGATCGACATGTCCGGCTTCCTGGTTCACGACGTACGACGAAGTGCCGAACTGCTCCGGGATCGCGTCGGTCACTACACCTACATGTCGTCGATCGCCGTCTACGCCAGCAAGATCACTCCGGGGATGACGGAGGACGCGCCACTTCTACCCTGGCCGGACGGCGCGCCCGAGGACCACTTCACCATGGACCTCTACGGCCCTTCCAAGGTCCGCTGCGAATCGTTGCTCAAGGCCCACTTCGCCGACCGCACGGCCGTCGTACGCTCCGGCTTCGTCGTCGGCCCCTACAACCCGGACTTCGGCAACTGGGGCGAGGCGCTCGCCCACGGCAAGACGCTCGAATGCGCTGCCCGCCCCGACCAACCCATCCAGCACATCGACGCCCGCGACCTGGCCGCCTTCCTGCTCCACCTCACGGTCGACCAGATCCCCGGCCCGTTCAACGCCGTCAGCCCGTCCACCACCATGTCCGCCCTGGCCGACGCCTGGCGCTCCGCCGTACCTGATCCAGGGCCAGTGGACTGGTCACCGGCGGTGGATCGCTTCCACCTACCGCACGACGGCACCAACGACGGCACCTTCCAACTAACCAACACCCGAGCCATGACCGCCGGCCTAACCCTCCGCCCACCCCAAACCACAGCCCACGACTACATAACCTGGCTCCGCGAGGGCAACACCCCACCCCCACCCCCGCACTAACCACCTTGAGAACCCACCAACCACAAACCCCCCCGAAATCTGGTCGGTGGCTTCCCAAGGTCCCGGGAGCCCGCGGATGAGTCGCCGCGGAGCGGTGTTCTTTACTTCTTTTTCTTGCGGGGGGATGAGGTGGCGCGGATGTGGAGTTCGGTGCGGAGGGTGACGGTGGATGGGGGGCGGCCGGGGGAGGCTATCCGGTCTTTGAGTAGCAGGCCGGCGGTGCGGCCTAGTTCGTAGGTGGGCTGGGCGACGGTGGTGAGGCTGGGGACGACGAGGTCGGCCCAGGGGATGTCGTCGAAGCCGACGACGGCGATGTCGGCGGGGGCCCGGACGCCCTTCTTGGCAAGGCATTCGAGGGCGCCGACCGTCATCAGGTTGTTGGTGACGAACAGGGCCTCGGGTGGTTCGGGGAGTTCGAGCAGGCTCTCCATCGCGGCGTACCCGCCGGCCTCGCGGAAGTCGGCGTGCCGGACCAGCTCCTTGTCGTAGCGGATCCCGCCGGCCCGCAGTGCTGCCCGGTAGCCGGCCAGCCGGTCCATCGCCGTACTGACCTTGCGTGGACCGGTGATGCACGCGATCCGCTGGTAGCCGCCGTCGATCAGGTGCTTCACGCCCTCGTGAGCGCCGTGCTCGTTGTCGACCAGCACGGTGTCCGCTTCGACGCCGTCGACCCGGCGGTCGATCAGCACCATCGGGAGTTTCGCGTCCGCGAGTAGCTTCACGCCGTCCGCCGTACTGGTCGGGGAGATGACCACGCCGGCCATCTGCTCGGTCAGCACCGCCGATGCGTATGCCGCCTCCTTGGCCGGGTCCTCGTCGGAGTTGCACAGTACGACGTGATAGCCCTCGGTCTGGGCGACGTCCTCGAGGCCGCGGACCAGTGAGGTGAAGAACGGGTTCTCGATGTCGGAGATGACAACGGCCCACAGGTTCGTACTGGATTTGCGAAGGTTTCTGGCCACGCCGTTCGGGCGGTAACCCAGTTCCGCCACCGCGGCGCGCACCTTCTCGGACAGCTCCGGATCCACGTTCCGTCGCCCGCTCAGCACGCGCGACACGGTGGCCGGAGACACGCCGGATCTACGCGCGACGTCGTAGATCGTCGTCATGCCTGCTCCCCGCTGGAGTCCAGTTGATCGTCTGGATCGCACTCTAGCTCCGATCCGGGGAAAAGGATCTCACGAGGACGGCGGTCCGACGCCGAAGGCCGCCTCATCGAGGAGTGCAAGGGCAGCCAAGCGGTCGGGGGCGGAGTCGGCGGCGCCGTTCACGGTGGTCGACAACGCACCGGCCGCGTTGGCCAGTCGTACGGCGTCAACGAGCTGAGCACCCGATGCGAGTGACGCGGCCAGCGACCCACAGAAGGCATCGCCGGCGCCGACCGTGTCCACTGTTGCCACCCGGTGCGGCTCGATCCAGACCTCTTCCCGGGCCCGACGGTCGACAACAAACGCGCCACGCGATCCGAGGGTCACCACACAACCGAGCAGGTCCCACTCGTCCGCGAGTTTGCGCGCGATCACCGGCACCTGCGACTCGTCGTCGCAGTCCAGTCCAGTGAGCGCGGCCGCCTCGACCTCGTTCGGGACCAGGATGTCGACGTACGGCGCCAGCGAAGAAGAGACCGGGCCGACCGGCGCCGGCGTGAGGATCGTGGTGACACCCGCGGTCGAGGCGAACTGGAGGGCAGCTCGGCTCGCCTCGACCGGGAGTTCCAGTTGCACGCTGAGCACAGTGCTCGCGGTCAGTACGTCGGCCGCCGCTTCAACATCGGCGGGAGTGATCGCGGCGTTCGCGCGGGACACGATGATGATCGAGTTGCCGCCGTCCGGCAGGACCAGCGGCAGTCCGACCCCGGTGCCGAGCGACGGATGCCGGACGACCCACGCGGTGTCGACACCGTCGGACTCGAGTAGTTCAAGGAACTCTTCGCCGTACCGGTCCTCGCCGATCGTTCCGACGATCGCAGTCCGTGCCCCCATCCGCGCGGCCGCGACCGCCTGGTTGACGCCCTTGCCGCCAAGGAACTCCGCGAACCCGGTGCCGTGCAGCGTCTCGCCCGGCAATGGCCGCCGGTCCGCGGTCGCGACCAAGTCCTTCATGAACGAGCCGAGCACGCACACGTCGTACCGGCTCATGCGTCTTCCCCGAGGAGTCGCCGGCCGAGTGCGCCCGATGGATGGAAGCGGGCGAAGTCGTGGTGACTGAAGTCCCGCAGTACGACGAGAGCGCAGGCCAGTGCGTCACCCATCGCGAGCGCGGCCGTGGTCGATGCGGTCGGGGCGAGGTTCAGCGGATCCGCCTCGCGCAACACCATCGTGTCCAGCGTGTACGTCGAGATCCGTGCCAGCGTGGACTCTTCGTTACCGGTCATCGCGATCACCGGGACCTCGCGCTCGCGCACCATCCGGGCGAATGCGCACACCTCCGCGGTCTCGCCGGATGCGGACAGGGCCAGGACGAGATCGCGCGTCGTCACCGCACCGGAGTCGCCGTGTAGTGCGTCGCCGGAGTGGATGAAGGTGGCCGGCGTACCGATGCTGGCCAGGGTGGCGGCGATCTTCCGGCCGACCAGCCCGGACTTGCCGAGGCCCGTCACCACCAGGTGACCCTCGCAGCCGGCGACCGCGATCAGCACGTCCAGGAAGACCCCGTCCAGCCGGTCCGCCAGCGCCGACACGGCCGCGGCCTCGGTCTCGATCGCGTTCCGCGCCGCCTGCAGCCCCAACGCGACCAGATCCCGGGGTGCCTCGACACCGCCACGATTCGGCACAACTGGCATCAAGAACCCTCTCATCTCAGAAATCGATTTCCGCAGACTAGGCAGCGGGGTCGGGCAGTGTCAACGTCTGCACCCTCGTCGAAACCTCGCCCACACGGGGAAATCCGGGCAGTTGATCAGATCGACACCGGTCCGGCTCTTGACCGGCCAGATCGGCACTCGTAGATTGCGAGAAATCGATTGCCCTGAAAACGGTTCCAACCCGGTCGGCCGTTCGAGACAACACCCCTGGAGCACCTGATGGCCGCAACACCCTTCCCTGCCAGCGAGAACAGCCCTGCGACGCCGGTCAGCCGGCGGACGATCCTGCGCGGCGGACTCGGCGCCCTCGCCGCCTCGGCGGTCGGTGGACCGTTGCTGACCGCCTGTGGTGGTGACGAATCCGGCGGCAACGCCAAGGAGATGTCGTTCTGGAACTTCTACGGTCCGTCCGACGACCAGGGGCCGCAGAGCAAGTGGTTCATCTCCGTCGTCGACGAGTGGAACAAGAACAACGACGTCAAGGTCAAGCTGCGCTACATCCCCGGTAAGGACTACCTGAACGGCACCACCCTGCAGACCGCCTTCCAGTCGGGGCAGGGTCCGGACATCTTCCTGATCAGTCCCGGTGACTTCCTCCGCTACTACAACGGCGGCGTCCTGCAGGATCTCGGCTCGGCGCTGTCGGAGGAGTCCAAGGCCGACTACCTGCCCGGCCTGCTCGAGGCGCGCAGCGTGGACGGCAAGGTCTACGGCCTGCCGATGGAGATCGAGCCGCTCGCGATGTACTACAGCGAGACCGCGTTCGAGAAGGCCGGCCTGTCCGAGGCCGACCTGCCGAAGACGTGGGAGCAGACTCTCGCGGTCGCGGAGAAGTTGACCGGCAAGGACCGGTACGGCGTGATGTTCGAGACGCTGCCCGGTTACTACCAGAACTTCACCTGGTACCCGTTCCTCTGGCAGGGCGACGGTACGGCGATCAAGGACGGCAAGGTCGCGTTCGACTCGCCGGCCGCCGTACAGGCACTGAAGTTCTGGCAGGACACCATTCAGAACAAGGTGGCGCCGCGCAAGGCGCTCGGTGACGGTGGTGGTGACGTGGTGTCCAACCTCGGCTCCGGTGCGGCCGCGATGCAGCAGAGCGGGATCTGGGCGGTCGCGGACATGCGGGCCAAGGCGAAGAACTTCAAGTACGGGATCATCCCGCACCCGACGCCCGACGGCGGGAAGCCGGCCACCGACCTCGGCGGCTGGGCCTTCGTCGCCAACGCCAAGGGCAAGAACCCCGGGGCCGCGGCCAAGTTCATCGCGTGGGCACTCGGCTCGACCGATGCCGCGGGCGTCGAGCGGCAACGGCAGTGGAACACCGTGGTGAAGACCAACGTGCCGCCGCGCAAGTCGGTGCAGCAGGCCGCGGACGCCAAGGGCGCGTTCGCCGAAGGTGCGCTGAAGAAGTTCGTCAGCGAGATCGCGCCGACTGGCAAGCCGGAGCCGCGGTTCCCACCGGAGGTGTACCAGCCGATCGCCGACGCCATCCAGGCCTGCCAGCTGAACGCGGCCGACCCGGGGAAGGCAGCGGCTGATGCAGCGGCCCGGATCGACACGTTCCTGAAGACCTACCAGGGCGCGCCCATCAGCTGATGGTGACCACGACAGCTCCCCCGTCCAAGCCCCTGGTGAGGGCTTCGGCTTCCCGTGGCAAGGCTCCGCTGACCCGGAAACGGCGCGAGGCGCTGGCGGCGTACGCCTTCCTCGCACCGGACGCCATCGGTTTGCTGATCTTCGTCGCGCTGCCGATGGTGCTCGCCTTCGGGGTCGCGTTCTTCAAGGTCGACGGCTTCGGCAACTACCAGTACGTCGGTCTGGACAACTACAAGCTGATGGCCGGTGACGACCAGTTGTGGGCGTCGCTCAAGGTCACCGCGATGTACGTCGTCACGTTCGTACCGCTCGCCTTCGTGGTCAGCTTCGCGCTGGCGATGCTGGTCCGCAATCACTTCCGCGGGATCGGCTGGGTCCGGTCCGCGTTCTTCCTGCCGCACGTGGTCAGCCTCGTCGTCGTCGGTCTGATCTGGCAGTTCCTGCTGGTGGACAAGCGCGGTGCGCTCTCGAAGCTGCTGGCGCCGTTCGGCCTCAGCGACGTGTCGTTCCTCGGTACGCCGTCACTTGCCCTCGGCACCTATGTCGTGATCAGCGTCTGGTTCGTGATGGGCTACCAGATGCTGGTGCTGCTGGCCGGTCTCAAAGATGTCCCGAAGGAGCTCGAGGACGCGGCCCAGATCGACGGCGCGAGCACCTGGCAACGGTTCCGCTACGTGATCTGGCCGCTGATGCGACCGACGAGCTTCTTCGTGGTGGTGAACTCGACGATCGGTGCGGTCACCGGTCTGCAGGCGTTCGACCTGGTCTTCGTCCTGACCCACGGCGGTCCGGCCCGGGCCACCAGCACCGTCGTCCTCTACGTCTACGAGCAGGCCTTCACCTTCAACAACATGGGGTACGCCGCCGCGCTGACCACCGTGGTCGTCGCGATCCTGGTGGCCTGTACCGGCCTGATGTTCGCCTTCACGAAGGGAGGCCGTTTCGATGAGGACTAGATTCTTCTTCCCGGTCCTGGCCCATGTGCTGGCGATCATCGCGGTGGCGCCACTGCTCTGGATCCTGATCAGCGCGCTGAAGCCGGCCGAGGACGTGTTCTCGTTCGGCTGGCCGACGCGATGGACGCTGGACAACCTGCAGTACGTGCTGTTCAAGATCCCGATGCCGACGTTCCTGATGAACAGCGCGATCGTCTCGGTGGTCGTCACCGTGGTGGCCCTGTTCTTCCACTCGATGGCGGCGTACGCGCTGGCCCGGCTGCGATTCCCCGGTCGCGGGATCATCTTCTCCGGCATCATGTCGACGCTGCTCGTCTCGCTGCCGGTCATCCTGGTGCCGCTGTTCCTGGTGGCCAAGCAACTCGGTCTGCTGGACAGCTACGCCGGCCTGATCGTGCCGAGCATCTTCCATGCCTTCGGCATCTTCCTGCTCCGGCAGTACTACCTGAACATCCCGCGCGAGCTGGAAGAGGCCGCCGACCTGGACGGCTGCGGCTACTGGCGCCGCTACTGGAGTGTCATCCTGCCGCTCAGCCGGCCGGTGCTGGCCTCGCTGTCGGTGCTGTTCTTCCTGGCCAACTGGAACGCGTTCCTCTGGCCGCTGACCATCACCCGGAACCCGGACCTGCGGGTGATCCAGCTCGGCATGTCCGGCATGCAGGGTCAGTACGCCTCGGCGTGGAACCTCATCCTCGCGGCCGCCGTGATCGCGGCCCTCCCGACCGTCGTGGTGTTCGTCGCGGGTCAGCGCCGGCTGGTCGACGCGATGAAGACGACCGGTCTCAAGTGAAGGGCCTTGTTTCATGAAGCGTGGGGCTTTGCTTGCTGTTCTGCCGCTGGTCTTCGGGTCGGCGGCGCTCCTCGACCATTCCGCTGCCGAGGTGGTTGCCGACAGCACCTCGATCGGCACCGCCCAGGTTGAGTCCAAGGGGATGCCGAGCCAGAGTGACGGCGACCTGTGGCCGTCCTGCTGGGCCGGCAACGACAAGCTGTACGCCGCCAACGGCGACGGCAAGGGGTTCAGCCTGGACCAGGACTTCGCCGACATCGCGGTCAACGAGATCACCGGTTCCCCCGGAGACCTCTCCGGTACGACGATCTCGAAGGGCGACCAGGTCGGGTCGATCTGGAGTGGTGCCGGGTACAACCGCAAACCGACCGGCATGGTCTGTGTCGGGGACACGATCTACCTGGCGGTCCAGGATCTGGCTCTCGACTTCAACGACGTACCGGCGGCGACGATCCTCAAGTCGACCGATCACGGCCGGACCTGGACATGGGACAAGCACAAGCCGATGTTCGCCGATCACGTGTTCACGACGGTCTGGTTCGCGGACTTCGGCAAGGGTGGCGCGCTCGCGCCGGACGGGTATGTCTACGCCTACGGGCTGGACGGGAACTGGCGGGACTCGTTCGACGACACCGTCGCGGATCCGCAGAGCGTGTTCATGGCGCGGGTTCCTCGCGGCAAGGTCCAGGATCGTGGCGCCTGGGAGTTCTATGCCGGGGGCAACGATCGGGGCAAGCCGTCGTGGACGTCGAAGATCGGTGAGCGGAAGCCGGTGCTCACTGATCAGCGCCGGCTGTATGCGCAGACGTACGGGACGAACGCGTCGAACCTGAGTGTGATCAGCCAAGGTGGGGTCACGTACCTGGCGCAGCAGAAGCGATATGTCTACACGTCCTGGACGGAGTACACCTTCGAGTTCTACGAGTCGGCGACGCCGTGGGGGCCGTGGAAACACTTCCTCAGCAAGGACTTCGGCGGGTATCCGTGGTCGACCTCGAAGTACGGCGGGTACGGCGTGACGATCCCGTCCAAGTTCGTCCAGCCGGACGGGAAGACGATGTACGTGCAGGCGAACGTCTGTCCGTGCGGTGGTGGTGGGATCGGTACGTCGGTCTACAACTTCAACCTGCGCAAGCTCGTGCTGACGCCGTCCGTGCCGAGTGCGGCGAGCAATCTGCCTGGTGATGCCAACTTGGCGGCCGCCTCGACCGGCGCTGTGGCGATCTCCAAGTCGACGCAGTCGGGCAGCCGCGCGCTGATGAACGACGGTGCTCTGACCGGGAGCGAGACCGACTTCGATGACGAGGTGAAGGGCGCGTCGTGGTGGGGTTACACCTGGCCGGGAAAGCACAAGGTCAACCGGGTCGAGTTCACGTCTGGAGCGGTGTCGGCCGAGGGCGGGTACTTCACCGGCCGGCCGCGGGTCCAGGTGAAGGTCGACGGCTCGTGGGTGGAGGTCGCCGCGCAGACGGTCTCACCTGCTTATCCGGGTGACGCGTCGGCGGGTGCTAACACGACGTACACCATCACGTTCCCTGTGCAGGAAACGGACGGTGTGCGGGTGATCGGTTTGCCGGGTGGGACCCGCAGTTACACCTCGGTGTCCGAGTTGGCGGTCCGGTACGTCGCTCAACTCGCGGACGGTGGATTCGAGGGAACAGGCGGTGGCAAACCGGCGTGGCTCTTCGAGGGTACGGCGGCCAACGGTGTCGACCGCGGTCTCGGCTTCGCCCACTCCGGCGCCAACAACGGCTGGATCCGCTGCACCTGCACCGGCTGGAGCGCCCTCTACCAAACCGTGCCGGTCAACCCAGGAACGACGTACACCTTCGGCTCCTGGATCAACGCCTCCGCCGGCCTCCCCGCCGACCAGGGCCGCTTCGGCGTCCGCCTAGGCACCCAGGACCTCGCCTCGAAGACCTTCGGCGCCTCCACCGGCTACGTCCACCACGAGCTCACCGTCACAGTCCCACCCAACATCCACGAACTAACCGTCTACGCCGGCTTCAACGCCCCCAACACCGACACCTGGATCCAGGTCGACGACTTCACCGTCGAGTGATCCGCGGGCGGGTTGTTGTTAGGGCCAGGGGAGGAGGTTGGGGGTTGGGCCGGTGATTGGGGTGGGTGGGGTGCGGCCGGCGTACCACGCGGTGAGGGCTGGGAGGGTGCCGGTGAGGACGACCTCTTCGCCGGTGCCGGTTTCCCAGGTGGTGCCGTCGGTTGCGCGGAGGATCAGGTGGGTGCCTTCGGGGGCGCGGGCGCGGAGGAAGTCGAGGAGGTGGAGGCAGAACTCCTTCGGCCATTCGTCGGCGGTCGGCTCCAGGGCCAGATCGACGGTGTGTACGGCGAGTTCGCGCCAGGTCGCGTCGATCGCGGCGGCCAGGTTGCTGTTGCGGTGCATGACCGGGCGTTCCCAGTCGTCGGGACCGACCTTGTCCCAGGCTGCGAGCAGTGCGGTCGTCGCCTCGAGCACGTGCTGTTTCAGCTCGGCGGCAGAGCGGCCGGCGCCGGCTTCGATTCCGGCATCACGGGCCGGGCGCCCACCGTCGTACACCTCGACCAAGCGACCCTGGAGCGCTTCCTCCACCTGCCGCGTCATCGCCTCGGAGAAGTTCGCGATGTGCGTGATGACGTGCCCCCGGGACCAGCCGGGCAGCGCGGAGTCCGCGCGGGCGGTGTCGTCGTCGAGGTCTGCGAGCACAGAGTTCAGCCGCGCGGCGGCGGTCTTGACGTCGTTCAGGGCCACGAGCGCTCCTTGGTCCAGGGAAGTGAGCCTAACGGCAGATTCAGCCTTTCGCGTTAGAACAATATGACAAGCGATCACATGGCACCAACTGGATATCCCATTAGACTGCCGCCATGAGTGGGCTGGCCTTCGCCGTCGCGGCGACGCTTCGGCATGACGGGAACGGCAGTGTCGCGGACCTTCTCGCGACGCCTGCCCAGGCCGCAGCCTGGGTCGAGCAGCACCACGAACTCGTCACCGACGTACTCGGCCGGCCGCTCGAGGGTGCCGATGATGCGCGCGACGAGCTGCTGCGGATCCGTCGAGCGATCCGGACGCTGTTCGCGCGAGCGGTCGCGCCGGCGCCGCCGAGCAAGGCAGACGCGCACCTGTTGATGGATGCGGACGGCGCGCTCCGGATGGTCAACCGAGCCGCGGACCGGCTCGGAACGCTGCAGCTGGACTGGCCCGACGACGGCGTCCCGGTGACCCGATGGGCGGGTCGGACGGTCGACCCGGTGGCGCTGCTGGTCGGCGCGGTGGGCCGGTCCACGATCGACTTCCTCTCCGGTCCCGACCTGCCCCGGCTGCGCGCGTGCCCGGCGGCGCGGTGCGTCAGGTACTTCCTGCAGGATGACCCGAGGCAGACCTGGTGCTCCCCGTCCTGCGGCAAC
This sequence comes from Kribbella sp. CCNWLW201, assembly GCF_037203805.1. Lineage (NCBI taxonomy): Bacteria > Bacillati > Actinomycetota > Actinomycetes > Propionibacteriales > Kribbellaceae > Kribbella > Kribbella sp. CCNWLW201. Next base: position 481,488 of record NZ_JBBCBQ010000004.1, read on the forward strand.
CGCGAGCGCGTCAACCGGCACTACCGCCGCCGTCACGGCGCCCCCAGCCAGTCAGAGTCAGATCCTGGGGGAGCCCGCGACTAGCCTGTGTGCCATGACCAGCGCCCGTTTCAAAGACTTGTGCGTGGACGTGTCGTGCCCGAGTGCGATGGTCGCGTTCTGGGGGCGGGTGCTCGGCTTGACCGCGCCCGCCGACAACCCGAACGTGCTGGTCGGCGACGTGCCGGAGAAGACCATCTGGATGTGTACGGTCCCGGAGCCGCGGACCGTCAAACAGCGGGTGCACCTGGATGTGCACACCGGCTCGATCGACGATCTGGTGCGCGAGGGCGCGACGGTGCAGAAGCCCGCGACGGGCGAGCAGCACTGGACCGTGATGGAGGACCCGGAGGGCGGTGAGTTCTGCGGCTTCGTCCGCGACACCGTCCCGGCGTACCGACTGATGGAGCTCGTGGTCGACTCGGCCGATCCGGAGGCGCAGGCGCGCTGGTGGGCCGGCGTGGTCGGCGGCGACGTTTCGAGTACGCCGGGCAAGCCGTGGTACTGGCTGGAGAACGTGCCGGGCCTGCCGTTCCCGTACTGGGTGTTCGTCCCGGTGCCGGAGCCGAAGACGGTGAAGAACCGGATCCACTGGGATGTCACCGCGCCCGCCCTGCAGCCGGTGCTCGACGCCGGTGCGACACTGCTGCGGCCCAAGGACGACGAGATCGGCTGGCATGTCTGCGCCGACCCCGAGGGCAATGAGTTCTGCGTATTCCTACCACCGGCAGAGGATTCCTGATGGGCAAGCTCGACCTGACCGCGTCCGGCCCGGACCTGACCGAGGCGCTGGTGAATCTCCAGTCGGTCAGTGGGACCGAGGAGGAGCTGGCGGACAAGATCGAGGCGGCGCTGTCGCGGTACCCGCATCTGAAGGTGTTCCGGCACGGGAACACCGTGGTCGCACGCACCGACCTCGGCCGGGACGAGCGGATCGTCGTGGCCGGGCACATCGACACCGTGCCGCTGAACGACAACCTCCCGGCCCGGCGCGCGGACGGCCTGATCCACGGGCTCGGAGCCTGCGACATGAAGGGCGGTCTCGCGGTCGGGCTCCGACTCGCGGCGACGTTGCCTGAGCCGAACCGGGACGTCACCTATGTCTTCTACGACTGCGAAGAGGTCGAGGCCGAGCGGAACGGCCTGTTCCAGCTGACCCGGTCGAACCCGGAGCTTCTCGAGGGCGTCTTCGCGGTCGTCATGGAGCCGTCGAACGCGGTCGTCGAGGCAGGCTGCCAAGGCACGATGCGGGTCGAGATCACCACGCGCGGCGCCCGGGCGCACTCGGCCCGGTCCTGGATGGGGTCGAACGCGATCCACGCCGCGGGCGAGATCCTCGCGCGACTGGCGGCGTACGAGCCGCGCCGGGTGCCGATCGACGGGCTGGAGTACCGCGAAGGGCTGAACGCGGTCGGCATCCACGGTGGTGTCGCGGGCAACGTCGTACCCGATCTGTGCACCGTCGAGGTCAACTACCGGTTCGCGCCGAGCCGGTCGGAGGCGGAGGCCGAGGCGCATCTGCGCGAGGTGTTCGACGGGTTCGAGTTGGCCGTCACCGACTCGGCGCCGGGCGGGTTGCCGGGGCTGGAGCGGCCGGCCGCAGCGGCGTTCCTGCAGGTGGTCGGCGGTGAGCCGCAGCCGAAGTTCGGGTGGACCGACGTCGCCCGGTTCACGCTGCTCGGCGTACCGGCGGTGAACTACGGGCCGGGCGACCCGCTGTACGCGCACAAGCAGGACGAGTTCGTCCCGGAGGCGGAGATCGAGCAGTGTGAACAGCGGCTGAGGGCCTGGTTGACGGCATAGGTACTCCTGGTGCCGGGCCTCGCCTCGGCAGGCCGCTGGTAAATGTCCGCACTAATCTGGAGGCATGGCAGAACCCTCGATCCACCCCGACCGTCCGGTCGGCCAGCAGCAGCGCGGCCCGATCGTGATGCGCCGCAACCAGGTGCAGCAATCCACCTCCGAGCAGCGGCTGCTGGACAGCCGTGGCCCGTCGGACTGGGTGCACACCGACCCGTGGCGGGTGCTGCGGATCCAGTCGGAGTTCATCGAGGGGTTCGGCATGCTGGCCGAGCTCGGCGCGGCGATCAGCGTGTTCGGCTCGGCCCGGACCAGGCCGGACGACCCGATGTACATCGCCGCCGAGGAGCTCGGCGGGAAGCTGGTCGGCGCCGGTTACGCGGTGATCACCGGTGGTGGACCGGGCGTGATGGAGGCGGCGAACAAGGGTGCCTCCGAGGCCGGCGGCGTCTCGGTCGGGCTCGGGATCGAGCTGCCCTTCGAGAACGGCCTGAACGAGTGGGTCGACGTCGGGATGAACTTCCGCTACTTCTTCACCCGCAAGACGATGTTCGTGAAATACGCCCAGGGGTTCGTGGTGATGCCGGGCGGGTTCGGCACGCTGGACGAGCTGTTCGAGGCACTCACGCTGGCGCAGACGCGGAAGGTCACGTCGTTCCCGGTCGTTCTGTTCGGTACGTCGTACTGGAGCGGACTGGTCGACTGGTTGCGCGAGACGATGCTCGCGGACGGGAAGATCTCGGCGGCCGACCTGGACATGTTCGTGGTGACCGACGACGTGGACGAGGCGATCAGCTACATCCTCAAGTCCGGCGAGCTGGCCGACGCGGCGGCCGAGGAAGCAGCGGCGGCGGCCGCCCGGGACGTGGCCGATGCCGACAACCCGGAGGCCCGCGAACGGCGCGAGGCGCACCGGCTCGGGTCGGACGGCAGCTGAGGTTTCGGACCTGGTTCGGGCCGAATCCGGCTCCGATTGTGCGGGTGACTTCGTCGGCATGGCACGATCGGTCCCGTGATGTGGTTCTTCGGGCTGGTCGTGGTGCTGTTGATCGGGGCTGTCGCGGTGGTCGCCTCGGGTCGTTGGGGTGCCATGAGTACGGCGTACGACGATCGGCCCGACCTCAGCGTCCCGGCCCGGCAGACGCTGACCGCTAGCGATATCGAGGCGGCCCGGTTCGGCGTCGGCCTGCGCGGCTACCGGATGGACGAGGTCGACTCACTGCTCGAGCGGGTCGCCCGCGAGGTGGCCGAGCGGGACCGGCGGATCGCCGACCTGGAGCGCGCGGTGTCGCCGATCATCGACGGGCCCGGGTTCTCGTCGAGCGGTGACTACGACCCGTCGGACTTCGACGACACCGGCGTACAGAAGCCGATCCTGGTCGGCGGGGACTTCCCGGAACCGGCCGGCGAGCCCGACACCGCGGAGCAGACCGCGGTCGAGGAGCCTGTCGACTCTCCCGCCGAGTCGGCGGCTGTTGCCGAGCAGGTTGTCGGGTCGGATGAGTCTGAGCCGGACACGCGGGAAGTGCCGGTCGCGGAGTCCTCTGGGGCGGGCGACGAGTACGAGCGTCTGCAGGCCGAGGCACGCGCCATGCTGGAAGCACAGTCCCAGCCCGGCACGCCCCGCAGCACGCCGTCAGCACCCTCGACACCGGATCAGGCGGGTTCCGCGGAGACCGACTCCCCTCAGGCGCAGGCAGCCGCCACGCAGCAGCCGATCGTCCTACAACAACCCGAGCCCACGCCGCCCCAACAGCGGCAGCCCGACCCGCAGCAGCCGGATCCCCGCGCACAGCCCGACCCCTACACGCCGCAGCAACCCGAGCCGTACGCACCCCAGCAGTCCGAGCCGAGCGCACAGCAGCAGTCTGACTCCCACACGCCACCGCAGTCCGAGCCGTATGCGCAGCAGCAGCCCAAGGCGTACGAGCGGCAGCAACCTGAGTCGCCCGCGCAGCAGCAGGCCGAGCCGTATGAGCAGCAAGCCGAGTCGTACGCGCCTCAGCAGCCCGAGTCGTTCGCGCCGCGGGGGCAGGAGCCGTACGTTGCTCAGCAGCCTGAGCTGTACCGGCCGGAGCAGTTCTCCGCGCAGCGGTCTTACGAGTCGCAGTCCTACGACCAGCAGCAGGCAGACTCGTACGACGCTCAGCAGCCACAGCCCTGGTTCCCGGCCGAGCCCGCGCCGTCCGCCGGCGCCCAGACGCAGGCAGCCTCACAGCCCGAGCAGCAGGCGACTCCGCGGCCCGACCAGCAGCCCGAGCCGCAGGTAGCTCCGCAGTCCGAGCCACAGGTGGGTCAGCAGTCCGAGCATCAGGCGGCTCCGGTTGAGCCTCAGCAGGCTCCGCCGGCGCAGAGCGCGCAGGCCGCTCCTGCGCCGCAGTGGACGCTTCCCGAGGCCGCCCCTCAGTGGCAGCAGGCGGCACCTCCGCCACCCGCTCAGAATTACACCGAGCAGCCACCGGCACAGGCGTCGTACTCCGAGCAGCCCCAGGCCCAGTCATACCCGGAGCAGCAGACCCAGGCCGAGTCGTACCCGGAGCAGCAGTCCTACGCCCACGAGCAGCCGGCTGAGCAGCAGCCGTACACCCAGCAGCCGGCCCAGCAGCCGTACGCTCAGCAGCAGCCGGCCCAGGAGCCGGTCGCGCAGCAGCCACCGGCGCAGGAGCCGTACGCTCGGCAGCAAGCGGCTGAGCAGCGGCCGGTGCAGCAGGAGGCTGGGGCGTTGTGGCAGCCGCAGGCGGCCGGGCCCGGCGAGGAGCCGTACATTCCTCTGCCGCCGACCCAGCAGCCCCCAGCGCAGCAGCAACAGCAGCAGACTCAGCAGCCGTCGACCGCGCAGCAACAGCCGGAGCACGGCCAGCAGTATCCGCAGCAAGCCCAGCAGCAGCCGCAACAGGCCCAGCAGTATCCGGAGCAGGCTCAGCAGGGTCCCGCTCAGAACGCGCAGCTCCCGCAGCAGGCCCAGCAGCCTCAGCAGCAGGGGCAGCAGGAAGGGTGGCAGTTCTGGCCGCCGGCTGACGAGCAGCCGGCTGCGCCCCAGTGGCCGGCTCAGGGGCAGCAGCCTGCGGGACCTCCGCAGAACGGCCAGGGGCATCAGCAGGGTGCCTACCCGTCACCTCAGCAAGGTGATTACCCGGCGCCCGACCAGGGCGACTACCCGACGGCCGAGCAGCGGTATGTGGAGCCTGAGCAGGGTCGGGAGCAGGACGGGTATCCGGCACCTGATCAGGGTGCGTATCAGCGGCCGAGCTGATCTGCTCAGCCGATGAATGCCCGCATCTGCCACGCCGAGGCGTCAATCGACCTGCCGCTCGATCCGCAGACCGCCTGGGACGTCGTCGTCGACTGGGAACGGCAGTCGCGCTGGATGCTGCTCACCCGCGTGTGGGCAACCGAGAACGACGGCACCGGGATCGGCGGTGGAGTCGCGGCACGAACTTCTGTCGGTGCCGTGGGGTTCACTGACCACATGGTCATCACACACTGGGATCCACCGCGCGAATGCACGGTGAAACACCTGGGCACCGTCGTCCGCGGTACCGGCACGTTCGCAGTCACGCCCACCGCAGGAGCCGGTAGCACGTTCACCTGGTCGGAGGACGTCGTACCGCCGCTGGGAAGGCTCGGCGTCGCTGTGTGGCCGGTGGTTCGGCTGGCGCTAGAGCTGACGATGCGGATGTCGTTGCGGCGGCTCGTGCGGGAGGTGGCGCGGTGACGGTGATCGGGTCGGACGGGCAGCCGCGGTGTGGGTGGGCGACCTCGGCGCCGGAGTACGTCGAGTACCACGACAACGAGTGGGGCAAGGAGATCCGCGACGACGTCGGACTGTTCGAGCGGATGACGCTGGAAGGGTTCCAGTCCGGGCTGTCGTGGATCACCATCCTGCGCAAGCGGGAGAACTTCCGGGCCGCGTTCGCGCACTTCGACCCGACGGTGATCGCGAAGTACGACGTCGACGACTTCGAGCGTTTGATGGCCGATCCCGGGATCGTCCGCAACCGGCTGAAGATCAACGCGACGATCTCCAACGCGCGTGCGCTGCTGGAGCTGGACGACGGCGAGTTCACCGAGTTGCTGTGGTCCTTCCAGCCGGCCGAGCGCAAGGCTCCGAAGACGCTCGCCGATGTGCCGGCCACCACGCCGGAGTCCGTCGCGATGTCCAAAGCCTTGAAGAAGAAGGGCTTTGTCTTCGTCGGCCCCACCACCGCCTACGCCCTGATGCAGGCGACAGGGATCGTGAACGACCACCTCTCCACCTGCATCGCCCGCTGATCTTCAGGGGGAGAGAAGCACGCGGCGACCTGCGTCGCGAGGTGGTCAACCTGTATAGCCCAGTAACTCGAACAGGCAGTTTTTAGAGCCGTTGATCCGATGCACGTGCAGCGGACATGTGCATCTGCAAGGCCTGCAAAAGAATGTCGAAAATGCCCCAAGACAAACGGCTGAACGAGTTGTGTTCCGGGCACTGAACGTGATGAGGTGTTCAGCGGGCTCCCCGTCTGTCAGGTGGTTGTCCGGCCGTGACTCGCCCGGCCGGAACGCGGCCGGGGAGCCCACCAAACTTTCTACGGCGCCTTGTTCTCGCCCTCCGCAGTGAAGGCCGTGCGGAACACATCCGTGTTCGTCAGCCCCGACACCTGGGTACCGGTTTGCGTCGTGGTCAAGTACACGTTGGCTTCAGCAAACGGGTCGGCCGCATCGTCGTCCGCCGTACCGAACTGTCGAGTCCACGTGCGGTTGTGGTCGGGGGAGTACTTCGTCAGGACGCCGTCGAACTTGCCGATGCTCGTCTCCAACGCGCCGTCGGTGAACCCGGCGACGTACACGTTCCCCGCGCCGTCGACCGCAACCCCAGCACCCTTGTCGTTGCCCGTCGTACCGAACTGATCCCGCCACGTCAGAACCCCATCCCCGTCGACGCGCGCAACGATGATGTCCTTGTCGCCGGCCAACGCACCCGAGAAGTCGCCCGCGCTGTAGCCCGCCAGATACACGCCGCCAGCGGGATCGGCCGCCAGCCCCCACACTTCGTCAGACGCAGCGGTCCCGAACTGCTTCAGCCACACCGCATCGCCATCAACTGAGTAACGCGTGACGAACCCATCGACCCCGCCCGCCGACGTGCCGAGAGCACCGGCCGTCATCCCTGCCAGGTAAACCGATCCGCCGGACACCGCGACCGCCATGCCCTTCTCCTCGCCGGCACTCCCGGCCTGCCGAAGCCAGACCTGCTGGCCCTCGCCATCCAGCCGCGCGAGAAACACATCCTTGTCACCCGCATTCGTCCCACCCAATGAGCCCTTGGTGTAGCCGCCGAGGTAGATCGCATCCCCGTCGACGGCCACCGAGTAGCTCCGATCAGCAACCCCGGGTACGCCGAACTGCTTCAACCATCGTTGATTGCCGGCAGCGTCGTACTGCACCGCGAACGCGTCATCCGTTGCGTTCCCCGCATGCGTGCCGTCGAGATTCCCGGTCGTGTATCCGGTCACTACGACCCGACCCTGCGCATCGACCGCCACGCCGTACGCGCGTTCCGTCCCACTCGTTCCGATCGAGCGCGTCCACTCCCGCGTCCCGTCCGATGCGTACTTGGTCAGCGCCACGTCCTTGCCACCCGCGTACGGCGAACCGTCCAGCGACCCCTCGACCGCGACCGCCTGATAGACGTTGCCTGAGGCATCAGTCGCGATCCCGCCGGCCCGGTCCTCACCGGCGGTCCCGGTGATCGTTGCCTTCATCGGTACGGCGGGCGGCTTGCCGACGTACTGGAAGATGTACTTCGCCCCGTCGGCGAACGTCGGCCCCCAGACGTCCCAGTCGTGCCCGCCGTCGACGACGCGGAACTCCGAGGTCAGGTTCGGCACCCGCACCGCCTGGTTGAACACGACGTGCGCCTCGAAGTCGAGGTCGTGGGTGTAGTCGGCCGGCTTCGGGTTCTTCCATTCGTCGTCGCCGACCGCGATGTAGAGATGCGACGGCAGGCCCCTCGCCGCGAACGACTTGAACGCGGCCGGATAGTTCAGCCGGAGGTAGACGGCCTCCGAGAACGGGTCCTTGCCTTTGCCGAAGGCACCGAACTCACGCGTGCTCGAGTCGGCCGGCGGCAGCGGGAAGTACACCGCCGGGCTGAGCGCGATCGACGCCCCGAACACCTCCGGATGCGCCATCGCGTATCGCAGCGCACCCGCACCGCCCATCGAGTACCCGGCCACAGCGCGCCCGTTCCGGTCCGCGATCGTCCGGTACGACGCGTCGACATGCGGCACCAGGTCACGGAAGAACGCCGTCTCGACCGGGCGGCCCGGATCCGTGCCGGTGTACGCCGAGTCGACGTAGTAGCTCGCCCGGTTGCTCCACGGCGCGTCTGGCATCACCGCGATCGTCGGCGGGATCTCGCCCGCGCCGATCAGCTCGTCGAGCCGGCTCTTCACCTGCGTCCAGGCCGCCATCGAGTCGCCCCGGCCGTGCAGGAGATAGAGGACCGGGTAGCGCCGGGTGGAGTCGGCGTACCCGGCCGGCAGATAGACGTTGTATTTGATGTCCTCGCCCAGCGTCGTCGACCGGACGCTCGCGGAGGAGATCACCCCAGGTTCGACCTGCGATTGAGCAGCCGAACCAGGTACGACGAGGCTCCCGACCAGGGCGGCGGTCAGGGCAGGCAGCAGCAGTTTCCTCACAAGGCTGTTTGTAATCGCTTACGTAAACGATTACAAGAGTGGCCGTGTGCCGAAGAACGGGTAGTAGTGACGGTCAGGGTGGTCGGTGGAGCGTGGCGGGCGCGGTGAAGGCCGGGTGGAAGCGACCACTACCCGTTCGTCGGTACGCGGATCACCGCCCGTTGAACGTCGGCTTCTGCTTGGCGACGAAGGAGGCGACGGCGTTGCGGTGGTCCTCGGTGTCGCCGGTGAACTGCATCTTCCCGGCCTCGAACACCAGCGCCTCGGCCAGCGTGTGGGTCGCCGAATACCCGAGCGACTGCCGCACCGCGCCGTACGCGACCGTCGGTCCGGCCGCCAGCTTCGCCGCCAGCTCGTCGACCGCCGCCGTGAATTCCGCCGCCGGTACGACGCTCGTCGCCAGGCCGAGCGTCAACGCCTCGTCGGCGGGAACCGTCCGCGGGAAGTACAGCAGTTCGAGCGCCTTCGCCTGCCCGATCAACCGGGGGAGGGTCCAGGAGATCCCGGTGTCGCAGGACAGTGCGATCCCGGTGAAGGCCAGGTTGAACCCGGCCGTGTCGGCCACCACCCGGAAGTCGCACGCGAACGCGATCGACGCGCCGGCTCCGGCCGCGACTCCGTTCACCGCGGCGATCACCGGCTTCGGCATCTCGGCCAGCGCCAGCGCGATCGGCGCGAAGTGGTCCGGCACCGTGCTCCACAGCGCGGCCGTGTCGTTCGCCTCGAGCAGGCCGATGTGCTCCTTCAGGTCCTGCCCGACGCAGAACGCCCGCCCGGTCCCGGTCAGCACGACGACCCGGACCGAGTTGTCCTCGGCGGCGGCCAGGATGGTGTCGCGGAGCAGAACCTTGGTCGGTGTGTCGAGCGCGTTCATCGCGTCCGGCCGGTTCAGCGTGATGGTGGCTACGCCATCGGTCAGGGCGTAGGTGACGGAGTCACTCATCGTGGTCAGCTCCTCGACAATCGGTGAAGAATTTCAGTGATAGGTCAGGCAGTTGTCGACGAAACGCCCGGCCGCGGGGCTCAGACGTTCGGCGTGGAAATCGAAGAACGCGGCGGCCCTGGTGCCGGCCCAGTTCTCCGGCAGCAGCTCGGCCGGCAGCCCCGGATCCAGGAACAGGAACTTGCGCCACTCGTGCACCAGTTCCGACCGGACGGCGAACGCCTGCTCGTCGGACGTGTCGTCGCCGGCCGTCTCGACCAGCGCCTTGGCCTCGATCAGCCAACTGTCGTACGACGCGCCGAGCTCGTCCAGTTTCCACACCCGGCGGGCGAACTCGACCGCGCCGTCGTCGACCGGCGCCCGGAACCGATCGGCCGCGATGCCTTCCATGCCGAGGATCTGGTCGACCTCGGCGTCGTTGCGCAGGCCGACCCAGGCGCCGTCGGACAGCGGAGCCCAACCCAGAAAGGCGAGTTGGCTCGCCAGTTGCTCACGGCGACGAGCGTTCGGGACCTCGCGAAGGATGCCCAGGTGCCAGTGCCGGTCCCAGTCGCCGGAGGTATTGCCGCCGGTGCTGGGGCCGTCGCCCTCCGGCGCGGTGCGGTAGATCCGCGCGGCGGCGTCGTCCAGCCGGCGACGCGCCCGGGACGTCAGCGCGTAACCGGGCTGCCCTTCGATCCGGACCGGTTCCAGCCAGCCCTGGCGGACCATCCGCGAGACCGCGGTGCGGACCGCCGGAGGGTGGACGCCGAGCGGCGCGAGCAGCCGGACCAGGGCCGCGACCGGGGCTCGCGCACCACGCGCGCGCAGGTGGTCGCCGTACAGGTCGAAGAGGGCTGAACGGGCGTGCACGTGCCTGAGTCTGCCGTATGGTGCGCGGCTCTGGCCTGTGATCGGGAATAATGGGTCCTGATACACACTGCGATACGCGCCGACGGCGCATCACCGCACGGCGCCGGAGACGGTACCCAGTGCGGTGTCGTCGCTCAACACCGACACTGGGAAGGGGTGCGCGCATGGCGGCGATGAAGCCGCGGACGGGCGATGGTCCGCTCGAGGTCACCAAGGAGGGGCGGGGGATCGTGATGCGGGTTCCGCTCGAGGGCGGCGGTCGACTCGTCGTCGAGTTGAACGCCGACGAAGCGACCGAGCTCGGCAACGCGCTCAAGGCCGTCGTCGGCTGAGCGAATACTCCCCGGGGTGCACCTCGCACTCCTACATATCTACGCGACCCCGGTGGGTGCCTTTTGCGGCACCGGCCGGGGTCGTTACGGTTGCCCAGGCATCTTTGATCAAACAGTGAGGTCCTTCTCGTGGCTCGCCGCAGTAGCAAGTTCGCGTTCCCGACTCTTCCGGCCGTGGCCTGGCAGCCCGGTCTGCCGGTGCACGGTGCCCCGACCTGGGTGATCGTGGTCGGCGAGAGCGGCCTGCCCGCTGCCGCGAAGGACGCCGGGGAGCGGCTCGGGGTCGACCTCGGCCGGCTGCTGGAGGCACAGCGGGCGACCGGCTTCACCCCGACCGCCGGTGCGACCGTGGCGTACCCGCTGCTGACCGGTGAGGTGACCGAGATCCTGCTGGTCGGGGCCGGCGACGGGACCGCCAAGGACCTGCGACACGCCGGAGCCGCGATCGCGAGATTCGGCCGCGGCAAGGACGAGCTCACCACAGTAGTTGCCGACGGCATCGATGACGCGACACTGCAGGCCTTCGCGGAGGGCGTCGTACTGGGCTCCTTCACCTACACGCTGAAGACGGTCGACCCGGGCAAGCCAGTGGTCGCGCGCGTGACGGTGACCGACGGGTCCGACGACGACCGGCAGGTCGAGCTCGATCGCGGCGTGGTGATCGGGCGGACCGGCTGGCTGGCGCGGCAGTTCGCCACCACACCGTCGAATGAGAAGGATCCGGCCTGGCTGGCCGCCCGCGCAACGGAGCTGGCTGCCGAGTCCGGTCTCGAGGTCACGGTCTGGGACGAGAAGAAGCTGGCCGCGGACGGGTTCGGCGGCATCCTCGCGGTCGGCAAGGGTTCGACCAGGCCGCCGCGGTTCATCCGGCTCGACTACGTCCCGGCCGGTGCGGACGACGACACGCCGTACGTCGTACTGGTCGGCAAGGGCATCACCTACGACACCGGCGGTCTGTCGCTGAAGCCGCGCGAGGGCATGGTGTCGATGAAGCGCGACATGACCGGTGGCGGATCGGTGATGGCGACCCTGGCCGCGCTACGCGAGCTCGGTGCGCAGGTTCGCGTGACCGGCCTGATCTGCGCGGCGGAGAACATGCCGTCCGGTACGGCGTACCGCCCGGACGACGTGATCCGGCACTACGGCGGCCGCACCACCGAGGTGAAGAACACCGACGCCGAGGGCCGCCTCGTCCTCGCCGACGGAATCGCCTACGCAGTCAAGGACCTCGAACCCGACGTCATCGTCGACGTCGCCACCCTGACCGGCGCGATCAAGGTCTCCCTCGGCGCGATGCTGTACGGCGGCCTGTTCGCCACCGACGACGCGCTCGCGGACAACCTGGCCGACGCAGGCCGCGTGTCGGGTGAGGAACTGTGGCGGATGCCGCTGCCCGCCGAGTACCAGGAACTGATCGCGACCCCGATCGCCGACTCGGTCAACAGCTCGAAGGGCCCCGGCTCGATCACCGCCGCCTTGTTCCTGAAGGCCTTCGCCGGCGACATCCCCTGGGCCCACCTCGACCTCTCCTCGATCGCCGAGTCCCCGGCCGACCGCTTCGAATACTCCATCGGCGCCACCGGCGCCGGCGCCCGCCTCCTCACCACCTGGCTGACCTCCAAAACCCCCACAGCCGGCATCGGCTAACCACCTCCGCCGGCTCACCTGACCCCCCTTTGGTGGGCTGACCCACCAGAGTGTGGGTTCGCACCCCGGAATTTGGTTGGCCAACCCACGCTCGGGTGGGTAGGCCCACCAGCGGTTATCCACAGGGCTGGTGATGGGGGCGGCGCACGAGGGCGGGAAGACCGATGCTGGCTGGGTGAACCCAGAGCTGAAGCGGATTGCGAGCGGACAGGGCGGCGTGGTCAGCACCGGCCAGGCGACGACGGCCGGATACACCAAGGAGCAGATTCGCGAGCGTCTGGCCGATGGCCGGTGGGAGCGAGTGCGGTACGGCCAGTACGCCGAAAGGATCGATCTCAGCGGTTTGGCGCCGTGGGATCGACGGGTGGTGCGTCATCGACGGCTCGTTCACGCCGCGGTGAACTCGATGCTGCCGAACTCGGCGGTGGTGAGCCATCATTCGGCCCTGGTCATGCATGGCATACCGGTGTGGCTCGCTGATCTCGCCGAAGTTCAGCTGACCCGGATGAGCGGGCGCAGCGGGTTGAAGGCCGGAGTCAGACACCATCGCGGAGAGCTCGATCACCCGGACATCACGTGGGTGGATGGGCTGAGCGTGACCTCGATTGCGCGTGCCCTGGTCGAAACAGCCGATCGGACGTCGTTCGAGGCAGCCGTGGTCAGCGCGGACGCTGCCTTGCGTCGTCCAGAGGTGAGCGACGATGATCTCCGCCGCCTGCTCGAGGCGACCGAGTACTGGCCGGGAGGTCCGACGATCCGATCCGCGTTGGCCTTCGCCGATCCCCTCGCTGAATCCGTGGGTGAGTCCCGGCTGCGAGTCCTGATGCGCAACGAAGGGCTGCCTGCACCGGTTCTCCAAGCAGTGTTCGAAGACGGCGATGGCTTCATCGGTCGAGTCGACTTCTACTTTCCTGATCAGAACACAGTCGTCGAGTTCGACGGATTGGTGAAGTATCCCGACGGTTCGCGGGAGGCACTGATCCGGGAGAAGGTCCGGGAGGATCGCCTTCGCGCCTTGGGATTGGAGATCGTACGGATCACCTGGGACGATCTCGCCCACCCGGCCCGTACGGCGATGCGCATCCGCCAGGCGTTCGACCGTTGCCGCCGTCTCCATCTCGCTGGCTGAGCTACCGGACTGTGGGTTGGCCAACCAGAATCCGGGGTGCGAACCCGCGCACTGGTGGGTCAGCCCACCAGAGGGAGCGGCCGGGTTCGGGCGTTTCGGGTGTTGCGCGAGTACTGCGCTGACGGTACTGCCGGGGCCGTGGCAGGGAGGTGGGGTGGAGGTTGGGGAGGTTCGTGGGATCGCGCTTGCGCTTGAGGGGGTGAAGGAGTCGCGGGCGGGGGGATTGCTGCGGTGGACGCTGGATGGGCGGCTTGTGGCGCGTCAGTACGACGAGGCGTCGGTCGTGATCCGGATCGGGTTTGACGAGCGGGAACGGCTGCTGCGTTTGTATCCGGAGCTGTTCTTCGTGCCTCCGCGGTTCGACGCGCACATGAAGGTTGTGCTTCGGCTCGCGGACGCTGAGCGGGGCGTTGTGGAGTCCGCGTTGCGCACGGCTTGGAACTTTCAGCGTGACGCCGATTGAGCGTGCAGCGGAGTAGCCTCATTGGCGATGAGGTGGTTGGAGGACGGGTCGGCCGCAGCGGTTGGTGAGGCGTTGCGGGTTGTGGCGCCTGAGTTGGGTGACTGCTCGATCGTCGTACGGGAGTCACTGGGTGAGGACGATCCTCAGTGGTGGTCCGGGAGCGCAGTTGTCGGTGGGCGGTTTGTCGTCAAGTTCGCGTGGTCGCGGCCCGCTGGGCTCCGGCTGGCGCATGAGATCGCTGTGCTGGCGGCATTGGGGCAGGAGCCGGCGGTTCCGTTTCTGCCCGAGGTTGCTGCGAGCAGCACCGATCCGTTGCTCCTGGTGACCAGGCTCGTGCAGGGGACAGCGCTGTTCGATGTCGTGGATTCGATCGACCGCGAGCAGGCGGGTCGGCAGCTCGCGATGTTTCTCGGGGAGTTGCAGCAGGAGGCGACGCGGGAGCGGGTTGAGGCCGCCGTTGGTGAACTTGCTCCGGCGCCACTGCAACCGCCCACCACAGACGTCCTGCGCGATCGGTTCCCGAGGTGGGCTCGGCCGGATCAGCGCCGTACCGTCGAGCTTTGGTGTGACTGGGCTGGTGAGGTCCTGGCAACGTCGCGGCCGAGTGTGGTGGTGCATGGCGATCTGCACGGCGGCAATCAGGTATGGGATCGCGGGAACCTCCACGTGGTGGTCGACTTCGAGACTGTCGGGCTTGCCGAGCCCGAGTACGACCTGCGTGCGTTTCCCGGAACGGGTCCGGGTGTCGAGTTGCTGACTGCGACCCTGCGTCACTTCCGGCGCCTCACCGGGCGCGAGTTGGCAGTTGATCGGGTGATGGCCTGGCACCTGCGTACTGCCCTCGGCGATGCGCTGTGGCGGAGCGAAGCGGGGGTGCCGTTGCCGGATCACCGAACACCGGAAGCATGGGTCGACGACCTGGCCGCGCGATTCACCGCACTCGGTGTGGGCCCCTCGGGTGCGAAGCCAAGCTGTTGACGGAGCGTGGGGGTGCAGTGCCAGGGTGGGCGGATGGTGACGGTGTTCGAGGCGGCGGGTGGGGCTGACGGAATGCTGCGGCTGGCGCATGCGTGGCACGAGCGGGTCTTGGCGGACGAGGTAGTGAGTCACGCGTTCAGCCATGGGTTTCGACCGGACCACACGGAGCGGCTGGCGGCGTACTGGGGCGAGGCGCTCGGCGGCCCGTCGGCGTACACGGATTCCTATGGGACCGAGTCGTACGTCGTCCGGATCCACAGCGGGAACGGTCCGCACGAGGAGATGGATCGCCGCGCCATCGCCTGCTTCGACCAGGCTCTGACCGACACAGGCCTGGCCGCTGACGATCGCCTGTGCACAGTCCTGCACGACTACTTCAGCTGGTCGACGACCGTCGCCATGACGAAGTACACCGGCTCCGCCGCCGACGTACCTCCCGACCTTTCAATCCCCCGCTGGTCCTGGGACGGCCTGGTCACCGACTGACGCGTCATCCACGGTCGCCAGCGCCGAGGCAGTCTGCGGTAAGGGCGCAGAGGTGCAGGAACTCTCGTGCGTGCTCTGAGCGTCCTGGCGGTCAGCCTCCGATGGTGTTTAGTTCGGTGATTGCGTCTTGGGGGAGGACCAGGTCGGCGGCGGCTGTGTTTTCTCGGAGGTGGGCTACTGAGGAGGTGCCTGGGATGACGATGCTGGTGGCGGAGCGTTGGAGGAGCCAGGCAAGGGCGACTTGTTGAGGGGTGGCGTTGAGGCGGGTGGCTACCTTTGCCAGGGTCTCGGACTGGAGAGGGGTGAAGCCGCCGAGGGGGAAGAACGAGGCGAAAGCGATGTTCTCGTCGGCGCAGAAGTCGACTACGTCGTCGTCTTGGCGGTTCACCAGGTTGTAGAGGTTCTGGACGGTGACGACCGGGGCGATGGCCTGGGCCTCGCGGATCTGTGCGATGGTGACGCCGCTGAGGCCGAGGTGGCGGATCAGGCCTTCCTGTTGCAGCTCGGCCAGGGCGGTGAACGCCTCGGCGATCGAGCCCTCGCTGCCGCCGTCGTGCGCCATGCTCCGCAGGTTGACGACGTCGAGCACGTCGAGACCGAGGTGCTCGAGGTTCTCGTGGACTGCGGCCTTGAGGTCGTCCGGGTCGAGCGCTGGGTTCCAGCTGGTGTCGTCGCCGCGGCGGGCGCCGACCTTGGTGACCAGGTGCAGGTCCGCCGGGTAGGGGTGCAGGGCTTCCTTGATGAGTTCGTTGACGACCGTGGGGCCGTAGAAGTCGCTGGTGTCGATATGGGTGATGCCCAGGTCCACCGCTTCCCGCAGTACGGCGATCGCCTGGTCGCGGTCCTTGGGTGGTCCGAAGACGCCAGGGCCGGCGAGCTGCATGGTGCCGTACCCCATCCGGGTGATGGTGAGGTCGGGGGCGAGAGTGATGGTTGTGCCTGTCATGCCTCCACTGTTCAGCAAGCTCGGGCAAGGTGGGAGGTTCCCTTGATCCTGGGACTGACAGACCCAGGAACAAGCCGGTGCGCGCGGCTACGGTGGACGGCATGGACAGCACGAACGCACTCGGCGAATTCCTCCGGGCCCGACGCGAGCAGGTTCAGCCTGAGCAGGTCGGGATCCGGCGCGTCGGGCTGCGGCGGGTGCCGGGCCTGCGCCGCGAGGAGGTCGCGATGCTTGCCGGGATCAGCTCGGATTACTACCTGCGACTGGAGCAGGGGCGCGACCGGAACCCGTCCGTGCAGGTGCTCGGCGCGTTGGCCGACGTACTGCGGCTCGACGCAGACGCGACGGCGTACCTGATCGGCCTCGCCCAGGAGCGTCCTCGTGCCGTCCCGAAGTCGCGGCAGCGGCCGAGACCCGAGCCGGTGCCACCAAGCATCCTCGAACTGATCGAAGGCTGGCCGAACAACCCGGCCTACGTGCAGAACAAGTACACCGACATCCTGGCTGTCAACGCTTTGGCGGCCGCGTTGTCGCCCAGCTACACCGTCGGCGTCAATCTGCTGACCAAGGTCTTCCTCGACCCCGCAGAGCAGGCCCTCCGCGCGGATTGGGAGAACCTGACCGAGGAGGGCGTCGCCATACTGCGGTCCGAGCTCGGCGCGAATGTCGACGATCCGCGACTCGTCGAACTGGTCGGGGACCTGTCCGTCCGCAGCGAACGCTTCCGGCAGCTGTGGGCCCGGCATGACGTGAAGCCGAGGCGCGGGCGGACGAGCGTGCTGACCCATCCGGAGGTCGGGGAGATCGAGTTGAAGAAGGACAAACTCACGATCGGCGGCACCGACACGATGACGCTGGTCGTCTACCACGCCACCCCCGGCAGTCGCGACGCCGAGCTGCTCGCCCTGCTGGGCAGCCTCACCGCCTCCAGCGAGGAGGTGCCCAAGCGAAGCAACCAGCCAACGGATCAAGAACGAAGCAACCAGCCGACGGACTAGAGCGGAGCACACAGCCAACGGACTAACAGGTGCACGCCACCGACGGGCTACGGGGTGAAGGCGCGGACGGCTCGCGCGAGGCTGGGGGTGGACGACAGCGGCTTCCGCGGGGCTGGTTGACGAGGGCTTGCGCGGGGCTGGGCTGGGGTCATGCCTCAGCTCAGCGGTCGGATGCCGGGCCAACGAGGGTGTTTGATCCCGCCTCGGGGTGGGGGTTCTGCTACGCGAGCAGGTTGTTGTAGAGCTGGACGGTGCGGTCGGCGACGGCGTCCCAGCCGAATTGGGTGACGGCGCGGTCGCGGCCGGCCTTGCCCATCGCTTCGGCCTTGGCTGGGTTGGCGATCAGGTCGTTGACGGCCGCGGCCAGGTCGCGTTCGAACGTGTCGGTGTCGTCCTCGTCGTACCGGACCAAGGTGCCGGTGACGCCGTCGTCAACAACCTCGGGGATGCCGCCGACCGCGCTCGCGACGACGGCCGTCTCGCACGCCATCGCCTCCAGGTTGACGATGCCGAGCGGCTCGTAGATCGACGGGCAGCAGAACGCCAGCGCGTGGGTCAGCACCTGCCGGACGTCCTCGCGCGGCAGCATCTCGGAGACCACGAACACGCCGTCCCGGGCCGCCTTCAGGCCGTCGATCAGCGCGTCCGTCTCCGCCTTCAGCTCGACCGTGTCGGCCGCGCCGGCGAGCAGCACCAGCTGGACCGACGGGTCCAGTTGCAGGCCGGCCCGGAGGAGGTGCGGGACGCCCTTCTGCCGGGTGATCCGGCCGACGAACGTCACGTATGGCCGGTTCAGGTCGACGCCGAGCCGCTCGAGCACGTGGGTCGCCGGGTCCGGGCGGTAGAAGTCGGCGTCGATCCCGTTCGAGATCACGTGCACCTTGGCCGGGTCGATGTCCGGGTAGCAGTCCAGTACGTCGTCCCGCATGCCGCGACTCACCGCGACCACGGCGTCGGCAGCCTCGTACGCCGTACGCTCGGCCCAACTGGACAGGCGGTAGCCGCCGCCCAGCTGCTCGGCCTTCCACGGGCGGCGCGGCTCCAGCGAGTGCGCGGTCACCACGTGCGGTACGCCGTACAGGAGCTTGGCCAGGTGACCGGCCATGTTGGCGTACCAGGTGTGGGAGTGCACGAGCTGTGCGTCGCTGACCGCGGCGGTCATGGTCAGGTCGGTGGAGAGGATGCGCAGCGCCGCGTTCGCCTTCGGGATGCGCGGGTCGTCCTCGGAGTGCGCGACCGCACCGTGGCGTGGTTCGCCCATGCAATGCACGTCCACCTCGAGCAGGCGACGGAGCTCGCGGACCAGGAAGTCCACGTGCACCCCCGCCCCGCCGTACACGTCCGGAGGAAACTCACGCGTCAGGATGGCGACCTTCATGCAGCCGACCCTAGGACATCAGGCCGTTCGTGTCGGTACCCAGAAGCGCAGCTTTCCGTGTCGCTCGTCTTCCAGTTCGCCGCCGGCCGCCTCGATCACGCGGCGGGACGGCGTGTTGTCGGTGTCGCAGGTGAGCAGGGCCGGGTCGATGCCGAGGCCGGCCGCGACCGGGAGTGACTGGACCAGCATCTGGGTCGCGTACCCCTTGCGCCGGGCCGACGGGCGGACGTAGTACCCGATGTGGCCGCCGAGCTCGATCAGGGCCGGGGTCAGGTCGTGCCGGATCGAGAGCCGGCCGAGCCACTCGGCGCCGTCGACGAACCAGAGCACGGTCTGGTGCACGAAGTCCGGCGGCAGCTCGGTCTCCGGGTCCGCCTCGGTCTTGATGCCCTCGACCAGGCGGGCGAACTCGGCCGGATCCGCCGCCTGCTCCCGGCTCCACTCCTCCTCGTCGCCGACGATCACCCGGGCACCCATCCACCGCTCCTGGTCCGGCCCCGCCTCGTCCCACGCGGCGAGGAACGAACGGTGAACGGCAACAGTGGGTTCGGTGAGGATCGGCATGTACTCAGTGTGGCGACACTCGCAAGCGTCTTATGTCACCGGTCATCCCGGACTTAGCCTCAGTCCGTGGATCCTGCCGCGCTGCGCGGCACTCGGCGGGCACATCGCGGCGTTGGAGGACGAGGCACGGAGAACCCCACTCCGAGCCTCGTCCTCCGCCTTGCGCTGCACTCCGCCGAGCACCTGCTCGCGGCTGCCAGGATCCACGGATTGAGGCTAAGGTGCGGACATGGCAAAGGCGCCCAAAGTTCTCGGAATCGTCCTGGCGGGTGGCGAAGGGAAGCGGCTGATGCCGCTGACGGCAGACCGGGCCAAACCGGCCGTGCCGTTCGGCGGCAGTTATCGCCTGATCGACTTCGTCCTGTCCAACCTGGTCAACGCCGGGTATCGCAACCTGTGCGTGCTGACGCAGTACAAGTCGCACTCGCTGGACCGGCACGTCACGCTGACCTGGCGAATGTCGACCCTGCTCGGCAACTTCGTCACCTGCGTCCCGGCCCAGCAGCGGCTCGGCCCGCAGTGGTACCAGGGCAGCGCGGACGCGATCTACCAGTCGATGAACCTGATCAACGACCACAAACCCGACATCATCGTGGTGTTCGGCGCCGACCACGTGTACCGGATGGACGCCTCCCAGATGGTGGCGGCGCATATCGAGCGCGGGAACGGCGTCACCGTGGCCGGCATCCGGGTGCCGCGGGTGGAGGCGACCGAGTTCGGCGTGATCAAGACCGCCGCGGACGGTCATGTGATCGAGGAGTTCCTGGAGAAACCGGCCGACCCGCCCGGGCTGCCGGACTCGCCGGACGAGACGTTCGCGTCGATGGGCAACTACGTGTTCAGCGCCGACGTCCTGGTCGACGCGCTGCGCAAGGACGCGGCCAACCCGGCGTCCCGGCACGACATGGGCGGCGACATCGTCCCCCTGCTGGTTGCCGAGGGCAAGGCCGGTGTCTACGACTTCAAGGAGAACGACGTCCCCGGCGCGCTGGAGCGGGACCGTTCGTACTGGCGTGACGTGGGATCGCTGGACTCCTACCACGAGGCGCACATGGACCTGGTCTCGATCCAGCCGGTGTTCAACCTGTACAACTCCGACTGGCCGATCTTCACCTCGCACCCGCAGTTGCCGGGCGCGAAGTTCACCGACGACGCGACCGTCGGCGAGTCGATCGTCTGCCAGGGCTCGATCGTGTCCGGCGCGACCGTGGAGCACTCGGTGATCGGCGCGAACGTGATCGTCAGTTCGGGTGCGACGATCGACCGCTCGGTGATCATGGACAACTGCAAGATCGGCGCGAACGTCGTTCTCAAGAACGTCATCCTGGACAAGAACGTGGTCATCCCGGACGGAGTCGAGATCGGTGTCGATCCGGACTACGACCGGGAGCGCGGCTTCACCGTGTCCAAGGGCGGCGTCACCGTCCTCGGCAAGGGGCAGGTGATCCCGGCCACCGAGACGAAGGACGAGGTCGCCGAGGCGTGAACCCGGAGGAGGCTGAGGCACTCGAGCTCGATGCCCAGGACCCCGGGCACCGGCAGCTGTTCGACGTACCCCCGGCCCAAGGTGGCGACTACCCGGACGTCGCCTACTTCGCCGGCAACTCGCTCGGCCTGCGCCCGAAGGCGACCAGGACCGAGCTGCTCGAGGACCTGGACGCGTGGGCCGCGCTCGGTGTCGAGGGACACCTTGACGCGGACCGGCCCTGGCTGCCGTACCACGAGCTGTTGACCGGTCCGGCCGCCCGCCTGATCGGTGCGTTGCCGAGCGAGACCGTGGTGATGAACTCGCTGACGGTCAACCTGCACCTGCTGATGGTCTCGTTCTACCGTCCGACCCGCTCGCGGCACCGGATCGTGGTCGAGGACTCGGCCTTCCCGTCCGACAGCTACGCGGTCCGTTCCCAGGCCCGCTTCCACGGGTACGACGCCGACGACGCGATCATCCGCCTCCGGCCCCGCCCCGGCGAGGATTGCCTGCGTACGACGGACGTCGTCGAGCAACTGGGCAGCGACGTGGCGCTGGTGCTGCTCGGCGGGGTGAACTACCTGACCGGTGAGCTGATGGACATCCCGACGATCACCAAGGCCGGTCACGCGGCCGGTGCGGTCGTCGGCTGGGATCTCGCCCACGCGGCCGGGAACGTCCCGTTGTCGTTGCACGATTGGGGTGTGGACTTCGCCGCCTGGTGCTCGTACAAGTACCTGAACTCCGGGCCCGGTGCGCTCGCCGGTGCCTTCGTGCACGAGCGTCATCTCGGTGGCGAGCTGCCCCGCTTCGAGGGGTGGTGGAGCACCGAGGCGTCGACGCGGTTCGAGATGGCGCCGGAATCGCGCCCGCCCGCGTCCGCGGATGCCTGGCAGGTGTCGAATCCGCCGATCTTCTCGATGAGCCCGGTCCGGACCTCGCTGACGATCTTCGACCAGATCGGCATGGAGGTGTTGCGCGAGCGCAGTCTGCGGCTCACGTCGTACCTGGAGAAGTTGCTGGCCGGGGTCACGCCGGGGCGGCCGTTGCGGGTGATCACGCCCTCGAACCCGCATCAGCGCGGCGCGCAGTTGTCGCTGCGGATCAGCGGTTCGCTCCGGGCGGGGGAGCTGGCGAAGCGGCTTCGATTCGAGCACGGCGTGATTGCGGACTCTCGGGAGCCCGACGTACTGCGTCTTGCTCCGGTGCCGCTGTATTCGACGTACCACGACTGCTGGCGTGCGGCGTCAGCACTGACCGAGGCGGTGCCGGCGTGACGGTCGCGATCGTTGGGGCAGGGCTGACCGGGAGCCTGCTCGCCTGTTTCCTGGCCCGGCGAGGGCTGGCGGTGACGCTGTACGAGCGGCGGCCGGATCCGCGGGTCGGGCCGACCGAGCGGGGCCGGTCGATCAACCTGGCAATCTCCGAGCGCGGCCTGGACGCGCTGCGGCGGATCGATCTGGTCGACCAGGTGATGGCCGACGCGCTGCCGATGAAGGGCCGGATGATCCATCCGGTCGAGGGGCCGCTGGACTTCCAGCAGTACTCGGCCGCCGGGGACCGGGCGATCAACTCGATCAGCCGGGGTGCGCTCAACAACGCGCTGCTGTCCGCCGCTGCGGATGCTCCCGGGGTGACGGTCGTGTTCGAGCATCGGCTGGTCGAGCTGGACTCGCAGGCCGGGCGGATGGTGTTCGCGACTCCGTCCGGGAAGGTCTCGGCCGAGGCGGACGTCGTCCTCGGAGCCGACGGCGCCGGGTCCGCGGTCCGTGAGCAGTTGCTGGCGGAGGGCATCGTCGCCGAGGATGTCGACTTCCTCGACTACGGCTACAAGGAGCTGTCGATCCCGGCCGCGGACGGCGAATTCGCGCTGGATCCGGGCGCGTTGCACATCTGGCCGCGCGGTACGTCGATGATGATCGCCCTCCCGAACCCGGACCGCTCCTTCACCTGCACACTGTTCTGGCCGTCCGGATCCTTCGACGCGCTCACGTCAGCCGCCGAGATCTGGCAGCACTTTGCCGAGCACTACCCGGACTTGTTGCCACTGGCACCGGATCTGGTGGACGACTACCTGAACAACCGGGTCGGCGTACTCGGCACCGTGCACACCCTGCCCTGGCAGGCCCACGGCCGGACGGCGCTGCTCGGCGACGCGGCCCACGCGATCGTGCCGTTCTACGGTCAGGGCGCGAACTGTGCCTTCGAGGACGTGGTCGAGCTGGATCGCTGCCTCGACGACACCGGCGGTTCGTGGGCCCGGGCGCTGCCGTTGTTCGAGGCGCGCCGGCGGGAGAACACCGAGGCGATCGCGGAGATGGCGCTGGCGAACTTCGTCGAGATGCGCGACAAGGTGGCGTCACCGGTGTTCCGGCTGACCAAGCGGATCGAGCACGCGTTGGAGCGGGCCTTGCCGGGCCGATACGTCTCCCGCTACGAGCTGGTGTCCTTCTCGACGACGCCGTACGCGGAAGTCCGGCAGCGGGTACGGCGTCAGCACCAGATCCTCGGCGTGGTGATCGCCGGGATCGGTGCCGTCGCGATCGGGTTGCTGCGGAGGCGGCGATGAGTTTGTGGAGTCCTGATCTGCTGGCCGGGCGGGTGTCGCGCCCCGGGCTGTTGCGCAACTTCGTCGACGGTGAGTTCGTCGAGGGCGGGTCGACGTTCGCGAAGCTGAGTCCGGTGACGGGTGAGCAGATCTTCGATGTCTGCGAGGCCTCGGCGGACACTGTGGATGCGGCTGTGCAGTCCGCTCGGGCCGCGCTGCGGGGTCCGTGGGGGCGGATGAGTGAGCAGGAGCGGGCCGTCGTACTGCGGCGGGTCGCGGACGTCCTCGAGCGTCGCTTCGACGATCTGGTCGCGGCCGAGGTCGGCGACACCGGCAAGTCGATCAGCCAGGCGCGCACGCTGGACATCCCTCGGGGTGCGGCGAATTTCCGTGCCTTCGCGGACTTCGCGACGACCGCCTCGACCGAGTCGTACACGACCGTGCTGCCGGATGGCCGGCGGGCGCTGAACTACGCCGTACGCAAGCCTGTCGGCGTGGTCGCGATCATCGTGCCCTGGAACCTGCCGTTGCTGCTGCTCACCTGGAAGGTCGCGCCGGCGCTTGCCTGCGGCAACGCGGTCGTGGTCAAGCCGTCCGAGGAGACGCCCGCGTCGGCGACCGTGCTGGCCGAGGTGATGGCGGAGGCCGGCGTACCGGCTGGCGTCTTCAACCTGGTGCACGGGTTCGGGCCGTCGTCGGCGGGGGAGTACCTGACCCGGCATCCCGGGGTGGACGCGATCACGTTCACCGGCGAGTCGGCGACCGGTACGGCGATCGCGAAGGTCGCCGCGGACCGGGTGAAGTCGGTGTCGTTCGAGCTCGGCGGGAAGAACGCGGGGCTGATCTTCGCCGACTGCGATCTCGATGCCGCGGTCGAAGGATCGGTGCGATCGGTGTTCACCAACGGTGGCCAGGTCTGCCTGTGCACGGAGCGGTTGTACGTCGAGCGGCCGATCTTTGATCAATTCGCCGAGCGGCTGGCCGCGCGGGCCTCGGAGTTGACCTTCGGCTGGCCCGCCGACGAGGCGACGATGAACATGCCGCTGATCTCGAAACAGCACCGCGACAAGGTTCTCGCGTACTACGACCTGGCCCGAACCGACGGTGGTCAGGTCCTGGCCGGTGGCGGCGTACCGTCGTTCGGCGACGCCCGGGATGGTGGTTGCTACGTGCAACCGACCGTGGTCACCGGGCTACCGCCGGAGGCCCGGACGAACACCGAGGAGATTTTCGGCCCGATCTGCCACATCGCCCCCTTCGACACCGAGGAGGAGGCGTACGCGCTGGCCAACGACTCCGACTACGGGCTCGCGGCCACCGTCTGGACCCGCGACGTCGGCCGCGCGCACCGCTCCGGCACCGCCCTGGACGTCGGCATCGTCTGGGTCAACACCTGGTTCCTCCGCGACCTCCGCACCCCGTTCGGCGGCATGAAACTCTCCGGCGTAGGCCGCGAAGGCGGAAGGCATTCCCTGGACTTCTACTCAGAACCCACCAACGTCTGCGTGGAGCTCACATGACCGTCGTACCCGGGAAGGCGGTGCCGCGGGGGCGGTTTCCGCATGTGAAGGTGGCGAACGGGTTCGCGTTCGTGTCGGGGACGTCGAGTCGGCGGCCGGACAACTCGATTGCCGGGGCGTCGGTGGACGAGTTCGGGACGGTGTCGTTGGACATCCGGGAGCAGACGCGGGCGGTGTTGGAGAACATCCGGGACATCCTGGCGGCGGTCGGGTCCGGGCTCGAGGATCTCGTCAGTGTGACGACGTACCTGGTGTCGATGAACGACTTCGGGGGCTATAACGAGGTGTATGGCGAATTCTTCGACGAGTCCGGGCCGGCCCGGACGACTGTCGCAGTCCATCAGCTGCCGCATCCCCAGCTGCTGATCGAGATATCTGCCGTAGCGGCCGGCCCACAAAGACACAGCCCGCAAAGGAGCGAGTGATGGTCAACTTGGAGTCGACGAACTTTCCGCAGTGGATCGAGGAGAACAAGCACCTGCTGAAGCCGCCGGTCGGCAACAAGCAGATGTTCCCGACCGGTGACGATTTCATCACCATGGTGGTCGGCGGACCGAACCAGCGCACCGACTTCCACGTCGATCCGTACGAAGAGTTCTTCTACCAGATCCGTGGACATCTGCACGTCGACGTGATGACCGAGGACGGGCCGGCCAGGGTCGACATCAACGAGGGCGAGATGTGGGTCCTGCCGCGGAACATGCCGCACTCGCCGCAGCGCGGTCCGGACTCGATCGGTCTGGTGATCGAGCGAGTCCGTGAACCCGGGGTGCTGGAGAAGTTCCGCTGGTACTGCGAGAACTGCAACGCCATCGTGCACGAGGTCGAACTCCAGGTGACCGACATCGTCGCCGACCTGCCGCCGGTCTTCAAAGCCTTCTACGAGAGTGAGGACGCCCGCACCTGCCCGGAGTGCGGCACACTCCACCGCGGTAAAGGCTGATGAATGTTGACGTCCACACACATCTGGTGCCGAAGGGCTGGCCGGATCTCTCGGTAGCGTGTGGGGGTGCCGGCTGGCCGTGGCTGCGGATCGACTCCGAACGCGCCGCGATGATCATGGTCGGCGAGTCGGAGTTCCGCCCGATCGGCCCGCAGACCTGGGATCCGGCCGTCCGCCGTGCCGACATGGATGCCGATGGCATCGATCTCCAGGTGGTCTCGCCGACCCCGGTGTTCTTCGCCTACGACCGGCCGGCCGACCAGGCGGTGAAGGTGGCCCGGATCTTCAACGACCTGACCTTGGAGACGCTTGCCGGGGACAACCGGTTCGTCCCGTTCTGCCAGGTGCCGTTGCAGGACCCGGACGCGGCCTGTGCCGAGCTGGACCGGTGCCGGGCGGCCGGTCATGTGGGTGTCGAGATCGGCAACCACGTCGGCGACAAGGACCTCGACGACGCCGGAATCGTTGCCTTTCTCAACCACTGTGCCGAGACCGGTACGCCGGTATTGGTGCACCCGTGGGACATGCCGGGCGGGCCGCGACTGGATCGCTGGATGGCTCGCTGGCTGACCGGGATGCCGGCCGAGACCCACCTGTCGCTGCTGGCGATGATCCTCGGCGGTGCGTTCGACGCGCTTCCGCCGTACCTGCGGATCTGTTTCGCCCACGGGGGCGGGAGTTTCGCGTTCTGGCTGGGCCGGGTGGAGAACGCCTGGAACCGGCGCGGTGACATCGTGCGTGGTTGCTCAGAGCATCCACCGTCGCACTACCTGGATCGATTCTTCGTCGACACAGTCGTGTTCGAATCAGCGCCATTACGGCTACTTGTGGATACCGTGGGGGAAGACCGCGTTCTGGTCGGCAGTGACTATCCCTATCCACTGGGTGAGCGGCCGGTCGGGGAGGTGGTACGGAAGTCCGGTTTCCTGACCGCGGATCAGCAGCACAAGCTGTTGTCCGGGAACGCCCTGCGTTATCTCGGGAGGTCTGATGAGTGAAGACCGATCGGTTCTGACCCGCGCGGCCCGTGAGCCCGATGAGGAGCTTCGGTACGGCGACCACGCGGACCAGGTGATCGACTACTGGCACGCCAAGGAGTATCGCCCGCTGGTCGTCTTCGTCCACGGTGGCTTCTGGCGGCCGGAGTACGACCGGGTGCACGCCCGGCCCCTCGGTGAAGCGCTCTCCGACCTCGGCTGGCCGGTGCTGTCCCTGGAGTACCGCCGGGAGCCGGGTAATCCCGATGCCACCACCTCAGACGTCCGTACGGCGCTGGACAGCCTGCCGGACCTGGTCGACGTCCACGCGGGGTACGTGCTGATGGGTCACTCCGCGGGCGGCCAACTCGCGCTGTGGGCGGCCGCGACGCTCAACCCGGTCCGGCTCCGCGGTGTGATCGCGCTGGCTCCGGTCGCCGATCTGTTGATGGCCGACCGCCTGGGGCTGGACGGGGGCGCCGTACAGGACTTCATCGGCAGCGGCGTCCGCAACGACCTGGACCCGGTCCACCTGCCCGCCTCGATCGCCCCGGTCAGCCTCATCCACGGCTCCGTCGACACCCGGGTCCCCATCACCGTCACCGAGTCCTACTTCACCGCTCACCCGACCGCCCACTTCCACCGCGTCGAAGGCGCCGGCCACTTCGACGTCATCGACCCCCTGTCCGACGCCTGGCACGACGTCACCGCCGAACTGACCCGCCTCACCGGCTGATGGCGGTGCCGGCGATGTGGGTGTTGAAGGGCAGGAAGGGCGAATGGATCCGGTATCGCTGAAGGTCCACGCTGGCGAAGCCCGCTGACTCGATCGCCCTCGCCAGGTCACGCTCACACGAGCAGCCCTCGAACACCCATGCCCAGGGCCGGCGCAGTGCACGCTGCACCCATCGGGTCGGCGTGTGCTCCCTCGCCACGACGTGTTCGGCGAAGCTGAACCGTCCACCCGGCCGCAGCACGCGCCGCACCTCGGTGAGGACAGCGTCCGGGTCCGCCACGCTGCACAGGACAAGGCTGGAGATGACGGCGTCAGCACTCGCGTCCGGCAGGTCGATGCGCTCAGCGACGACATCGCGGATCTCGAGGTCGACTCCTCGCCTGGCCGCCGCACGCCGGAGCCGGGCGTGCATGAACGGGTTCGGCTCGATCGCGATGAGCCGCGCCCCCGGCGGCAGGTAGCGCAGGTTTGCGCCCACGCCCGATCCGAGCTCGACCACGGTCTGCGGCAGCCCGGTGAATACCGCCCGTTTGCGCTTGCGCAGGTGCAGGTCGATATAGCCGCCCATCCATGCGAAGAACGCTGAATTGAACCGGCCGCGCAGTGGATGCGGGTCGAAGCCGTCGATCGGGGTGTGGTGGACCGTGGAACTCGTCATGGCTCGATCCTGGCGTCACGACTGCCGCCGGGTCAGCCGTGGAAATACCGCACTTCACCCCGTCGGGTGCGCGGCGGCGTACCAGGCCGCGATCTGCGCCCGGGAGCGGAAACCCATCCGCAACCGGATCCGCTCGACGTGTGATTCGGCCGAGCGTTCGGTGATGACCAGCTGTTCCGCGATCTGACGATTCGACAGACCTTGGGCTACCAGCGCCGCGACCTGTCCCTGCCGCGGTGTCAACGTGGGCCGCGCCGTCCGCTGCAACCGCGGCAGCCCGAGACCGGAGCGGATTTCGTTGACGAGAGCTTCCACATCGCCGACGAACGGCAGGTGGGTACGGCCCGGCAAGACTTTCAAGGTCGCGCCGGCGATCCCATCCGCCAGCCGCTTGCCCTCGGCAAGCGGCGCCGCGCGATCGTCAGCACGGTGGATCACCGTGGTCTGCGCACGGATGTCGCCGAGATCCTCGCTCACGTCGATCTCGTAACAGGTGGCGAGGAGTCGCCGTGCGGTCGCGGCGGAGGCTGACTCACGTTGATAGGTGGAGAAGACGGCGCGGAAACCGGCGTCGGCGTCCGGCGCGAAGATTTCGGTGAGGACATCCGAGCCGAATCCCCAGTGCTGCTCGACGAGCCCGAGCACGTGCTCGCGAACAGCCGGCGCCGCCACCGCGTTCCCCTGCACCCAGCCGCCGTACAGCACCAGCCGGTTGACCGACTCAGGGTGGCGAGCCGCGAACTTCACCGCCAGCGGCGCTCCGAACGAAACACCGATCAGATCGAGCGCGTCGATGCCGACCGCCCTGGCGACCGCGCGGATCACCTGCACTTCGAGCTCGATGACGTCCGCACGGCCCGTGGTCTCCGAGAGCCCGACTCCAGGACGGTCGTACCGGACGAGGGTGCGCCCACTGGCCAGGCCCTCGTAGAACTGGCGTTCTGCGGGGATCGCCCAACCGAGCTCGAGATGTGAAACCCACCCAGGCACGCAGAGCGCGAACGGACCCGAACCGACCACCGCGAATCGGATCGCAGTCCCGTCGTCCAGCGTCGCCGTGCCGAGCCGTTGCTCCACGGTGAGATTGTGGCAGTGCCGTCAGGTGGTGAGGCGCTTCGCGGCGGTCAGGAGGCCCTCGGAGGTGGGGAGGAGGGCGGAGACCAGGTCGTCGTCGTCGCGGACGGCGCGAATGAGGTCGCGCAGGGCGTTGGTGTCCGGGTCCCGGTGGGCCGGGTCCGCCACGCGGCCGCCGGTGAGGATGCCGGCGAAGGCGACGACGCCGCCGGGGCGGAGCAGACGGAGGGCTTCGTGCAGGTACGCCGTGTTCTGGCGCCGGTCGGCGTCGCAGAAGACCAGGTCGTAGTGGCCGTCGGTGAGCCGGGTGACCACGTCCAGTCCGGCACCGGCGATCAGGCGGAACCGGTTCGACGGGACGCCGGCGTCGAGGAACGTCTTGCGGGCCAGCCGCTGGTTCTCCGCGTCGATGTCGACCGTGGTGAGGGTGCCGTCGGTGCGCATACCGCGCAACAGCGCCAGCCCGGAGACGCCGGTGCCGGTGCCGATCTCGACGACCGCCTTGGCGCCCACGCTGGCGGCCAGCATGCTCAGCGCGGCGGCCGTGCCCGGGCCGATCGCGGCGATACCGCTGTCCTCGGCGCTCGCCCGTGCACCGGTGACGACTTCGTCCTCACCGGTGTAGTCCTCGGCGTACGCCCAGGACGTCGGGTCGATGCCGGTGGCGATGATGCCCTCCCAGTGTTCTGCCCAAGGTTGCGGCGCTGCGCTACTCATCCTGATCCGAAGCCTAGCGTCACGAGGTCCGCTTTCCGTGCCTCCCACGCTGAGACTGCGCAGTCCTGCTCATAACTATGTAGCTTGAGTCAGATATGATCGACCTCAGCAGGCAAGACTCGTCCCAGGAAGGGAGGCTCGGGGTGAATCCAGGTGTACGGCGTACCGGCTCAGGACCGGATGACGTCGATCCCGGCTTCCTTGAAGACGGCCAGCTGGGACTCGTCGGCCTGGGCGTCGGTGACGAGCGTGTCGATCTCGCTCAGCTCGCAGATCCGGGCGAACGCGCGCTGACCCAGCTTGGAGGAGTCGGCGACCACGACGACCTTGGCGGCCCGGCTGACGATCAGCTGGTTGATGTTCGCCTCACCCTCGTGGTGGGCGGTGGCGCCGGTCTCGTCGATCCCGTCGACGCCGATGAACGCGATGTCCAGCGACAGGTCGGCCAGGATCCGGTGCGACAGCGGCCCGATCATCTCGTAGGACTGCGGCCGGGCGACGCCGCCGGTGAGCACCATCTTGACGTGCGGCCGGACGATCAGCTCGTTGGCGATGTTCAGCGCGTTGGTGACCAGGGTGAAGGCCGGCTCGCCGTGCTCGGCGGACAGTTCCGGCCGGGTCGCCAGCGTGCGCGCCACCTCGGAGATGGTGGTGCCGCCGTTCATGCCGATCACCATGCCGCGCCGGACCAGGGTGGCCGCGGCCTGTGCGATCCGCTGCTTCTCCGACGCGAAACGCGCAGTCTTGTAGCGCAGCGGCAGGTCGTACGACACCGCGTTGGCGACCGCGCCGCCCCGGGTCCGGGTGAGGAGCTGCTGTTTGCCCAGGTGGTCCAGGTCGCGCCTGATCGTCGCCGCGGACACGTGCAACTGCTCGGCGAGCTCGTCGACGTCGATGGCGCCCTTTTCGGCGAGCGACTCGAGCAAGGTGTTCAGGCGTTCATAACGCTTCACCCGGGGCTCCTCCTTCACACAATCGGTCAGCCGGATGGCGGCCGGTTGGCACCATTCGATCACGTTCGAGCAGTTTCGACCACGACAAGCGCGGAGACAAGATGACGCAGACGCCATTTGTGAGCACTGAGATCGCCACTCAGCCGGACCTCTGGCGGCAGGTCTCGGACGGTTTCGCGCAGTACGGTGGCGCATTGCCGAAGCCCGGTCAACGGGTCGCCGCGGTGGGTTGCGGCACGTCGTGGTTCATGGCGATGGCGTACGCCGCCCTGCGCGAGGACAACGGTCAGGGCGAGACGGACGCATTCGCGGGCTCGGAGTTCCCGGCCGGACGCGCGTACGACGTGGTGGTCGTGATCAGCCGCTCCGGTACGACGACCGAGGTGCTGGACCTGATCCGGGCGACCGACGTACCGACTGTGGCGATCACTGCGACCGTCGGCTCGCCAATCACTGAGCTGGCCGACCACACCATCCTCCTGGACTTCGCCGACGAGCAGTCCGTCGTCCAGACGCGCTTCGCGACGACCACACTGGCGCTGCTGCGGGCATCGCTGGGGGAGGACCTCCGGCAGGCCGCTGCGGACGCGGTGACCGCGCTGACCGTGGACGTGGACGAGCTGGCGAAGCTGGAGCAGGTCACGTACGTCGGCACCCGGTGGACCGTCGGTCTGGCCCACGAGGCGGCACTGAAGCAGCGTGAGGCCGCGTCGGCGTGGACCGAGGCCTACCCGGCGATGGACTACCGCCACGGCCCGATCGCGATCGCCCAGCCCGGCCGCGGCGTCTGGGTCTTCGGTGAGCCGCCGACCGGCCTGCTCGACGACGTCACCGCCACCGGCGCCACGATCGTCCACCACCCCGACCTCGACCCGATGGCGTCCCTGGTGGTCGCCCAGCGCGTCGCCGTCGCCAAGGCCCTCGCCCTCGGCCTCGACCCCGACCAGCCCCGCAGCCTGACCCGCTCCGTCATCCTCGACTGACCGCAGCGGTCATCGGAGAGTGGAGCGTCCAGCCCAGCGCGGTGTAGAGCGCCCGCCCGTCCTCAGTCGCAACCAGTACGCCGGTCGTCGCACCGGCGTCCTGGGCTGAGGTCGACAGAGCGCTCATCACTGTCCGCCCGAGCCCGCGTCGGCGGTGCTGCGGGTCCGTCTCGATCTGGTCGAAGACGGCTGCTTCACCCGTGAGTGCTGCCTTCCCCCGAGCAGCAACCGACCCGTCGGCTGCCGTCACGATGACCTCGACGATGCTGTTCCGTCGTGTGCTCTGCAGTTCGTAGGACGCAGCCACGGTCACTGGTGCGGCGGTCAACTGACTAGTCATCAGGTACTCCAGCGGCTGGACCTGCCAAGGCGAACCCAGCGCCACGTGCCCGCAGATCTTGAGCCAGGTGTCCGCCTCCCCGAGTCCGTCGACCAGACCGGCGTCGTACGTCGGAAGCACGTAGCGGACCCGATGACCGGGCAGACCGACGTCGATGCGGTAGCCACCGGGGATCTGCACCGGTGCGGCGGTACTGCGGGAGATGGCCCAACCGTGGACCCAGGCATCAAGCATGGACAGCAACCTTCGTGGGGAGGGCACCCAGGGCTGCTCCGGCGATCACTGTAAGAGCTACCGCGAGAAGCGCCTCGTGGGTGCCGATGGTGGGAATGAGCAGGCCGGCGGTGGCTTGGCCCAGGGCTGACGCGCCGACCCGGAGGCTGGCAGCCGTGGTGCTGACTCGGCCCTGCAGGGACTCGGGGCTGTACTGCTGCCGGGCCGCGAACATCGCCGGCAGCATCGGCCCCTCGAACAGTCCGGTAGCGGCCGCAAGCAGCAGGAGTACGACGAAACTCGTGGCCAGCGGCCAGGTCGTCATGACGAGGCCAGCGGCGGCTGCGGCGACGATGACGACGTACTCAGGTCGCCAGCGGGTCTGAAGCCGTCCGAGCAGCAGAGCCGTGGCAACACTGCCGATCTCCAGTGCGGTCCAGAGGTAACCGGCCGCGGATCTCGGCATGTCCAAAGACACCATGTGCAGGGGCAGGGTGATCAGCAGTACGCCGGACGCGCCCATAACCAGCGTGGTCGTCACAGTGGTGGCCCTGAGCCGCGGCGTGCGGATCAGATGAGTCAGACCGCCAACGACAGAGACCATGAAGGGCTCGTGCTGGGTCAGTGCGGGCGGGAGAGCCGGCAGGCGGGTGATGGCGATGATGCTGAGGCCCGCCGCGACCACGATGACCAGAGCAGTAGCTTCGACGGACACTGTGGCCGCGATCGTGGCTGCTGTCGCCGGGCCGGTGATGGTCGCGGCACCGAAGCTGGCCGCTTCCAGCGAGTTCGCCCGAGCCAGCCGCTGTGAAGGGACCAGACTGGGCAGCATGCTGGTGAAGCCGCCGCTCACCATCGGCAGCGTCGCTCCGGCGACGGCTGCGAGCGCGGGGGTGATCCAGTGCGCGGAGTGGCCGACCACCGCTAGCAGGCTGAGCATGACCACGCCCAGCACCGCCTGGTTCAGTGCAAGCGCGGCACGGCGATACGGCGTTCTGTCGAGCCAGGTACCGAGTAGTGGCCCGGTGACGACGGCCGGCAGTGCGTAGGCGGCCCCCGTGACCCCGGCCAGTGTGGGACTGTCAGTGCGCTCCAGCACGAGCAGGATGAGCGTGAACGCCACCATCTCGTCAGCAAGCCTGGCGAGCGTCGCAGCGAGGTAGTAGCTGGGCACGCCGACCTCCTGTAACGCGAAGTTGGATGTTACGCGTTACGCTATCAAATACGTTACGGAAGGGGAGTTGTGGAGCTTCAGACGCCGGACCGGCAGGTGCGGCTCGCGGTGGATCTGGTCAACACCCGGACCCTCGAACCCGAGCAACTCAACGAGCCCGCCGATGTCCGGACCTTCCTGCTCGAGCACGGCGAGTCCGAGCCGATCACGCTGGACGAGGACGACCTGGCCGAGGTGCGGGTCGTTCGGGAGCGGATCCGACCGGTCTTCCACGCCAACCCCGCCGAGGCGGCCCGGATTCTCAACGAGTTGCTCGAGGAGTACGCCGTACGCCCGTATCTGTCCGATCACGACGGATCGCCGTGGCATCTGCATGTGGCCAAGCCGGGGGCGACCTGGGGGCAGTGGCTGGCGGCGACCACGGCGCTCGGGCTGGCCGGGTTCGCGGCCGGCCATGGATTCGAGGCGATCGGGACGTGTGCGGCCGTCGACTGTGAGCGGGTTTTCGTCAATGCGGCGGAGCGCAGGCCGCGCAGATTCTGCTCGCCTACCTGCTCCAGCCGCACCCGGGTGGCGTCGTACCGGGCTCGCCGGCGCAATTGACGGCTGCTGAGCTCTGGTCTTTGCGCAAGCGCTTGCGCCACTCTGCGGAACGGAACGCGTTCGTGTCAGGGCGCGGTTCGCTGGTCGACACCACGCGGGCGCGCGAGCTCGGATTCACCCCGCGGCACTCGATCCACGGCGACGATCAGGCGGTGTCGGCGATGACCAGCTGAGGAGCGACGTACTGAAGGCCGGGCTGGAGCTCGGGGTCGGGATCGAGGAGCTGGGTCGCGACCCGGCGGCCGATCTCCTCGAGGCCGACATCGATCGTGGTGAGGTGCAGGGAGCCGCGCTGGTCGTGCATGAGTTGCTCCCAGTTGTCGACGCCGATCAGGGCCACGTCACCGGGGACGTCGCGGCCGGCCTGCCGCAGGCTGCGCTCGGCGCCCCGGGCGATCGCGTCGCTGCCGCAGAAGATCGCGTCGATGTCCGGTGCATCCGTCAGCACCTCGCGTACGGCTTCCTCGCCCCAGTTCTCCCGCCAGCGGCCGTAGCGAACCGGCGTGGCCCACTCGAGTCCGGCCTCGGCCAGCACCTCGCCGGCACCGGCTGCTCGCCGTACCGCGGCCGCATCGTTCGGCTCGGCGGTGATGTGGGCGATCCGCCGCCGGCCGCTCGACAGCAGGTGGGTCATCGCCAGCCGTCCGATCGCGGTGTCGTCCGCGGTGATGGTGATGTCGTCCGGCACCTCGGTGAACGTGAACGCGTACGTCACCGGTACGTCGAACCGATCGGTGAGCGACGGAGCCGGGAACCCGGTCCCGTTGCCGATCACGATCACGCCGTCGATCCGGCGCGCCCTGAGCTGCAGGATGCTCTCGTTGATGTCGTGCTCGCCGAGGCGGGCGTCGTACAGCAGGATGGCCTGTTCCTTGGCGCCGAGCTCGGTGGCCGCACTGGCCAGGACGACCCGGGTGAACGGGTTTGCCGCGCGGTAGGTGAGGACGCCGATCGTCTGGCTGCGGCCGCGGGCGAACGACCGGGCCAGCGCGTTGTGCCGGAAGCCGAGCCGGTCGGCGGTGACGCGGACGTGTTCGCGGGTGGCCGCGGAGATCCGGTCGGTGCCGTTCAGTGCCTTCGAGGCGGTCGACAGCGACACCCCCGCGGCAGCGGCCACGTCGGACAAGGTGATCAGCTGGTCGGCCATGCCTCATCGTAGTCAGCCACGAGCCGTTGACACCGGCTCGGAGGGGCTCCATCGTGTGCTCGCGAAAGCGCTTTCGCAACCGTGTCACTCCGCGCTGGGAGGAGAACCCATCCGGACCGGGGCCTAGGATCGAGGCGAGACGTCCGGGACCTGAGGAGTGCGAGTTGAGTCACACCGTCGTGGCAGAGCTGGTGGCCAATGTGCTGAAGGTCACCGCCAGGGCCGGGGACACGGTGGGTCCGGATGACACCCTGGTCATCCTGGAGTCGATGAAGATGGAGATCCCGGTGCTGGCCGAGGTGGCCGGCACCATCGTCGAGCTGAAGGTCGTCGAGGGTGAGGTCGTCCGGGACGGCGACCCCATCGCGGTGATCGAGGAGAAGTAGAGCGCAACAAAAGTGGATGTCAACGCGTCTGGTCCTTGGGAGGCCTTGGCCGGGAACTTCCGGTCCGGGCGCCGCGTTGAGCCGTCGTACGAGCAACTCAGGGTAGAACCCGGGTGTTCCCGACGTGCGCAGAGGACGGTGACCGCGGCACCATGGCCTTCACGCTCATTGCCGAGAGGACCCAGGGAGGCGTTGCGGTGAAGCCGGCCGACACCTCCGTGGCGCCTGCGCCCCAGCCGGTTCCGGACGCGTTGCCGTCCTGGGACGAGATCGTCCGGACCCACTCCGCACGCGTCTACCGGCTCGCGTACCGGCTGACCGGGAACAAGCACGACGCCGAGGACCTGACCCAGGAGGTCTTCGTCCGGGTCTTCCGCTCGCTGTCGTCGTACACCCCGGGCACCTTCGAGGGCTGGCTCTACCGGATCACCACGAACCTGTTCCTGGACGGCGCCCGGCGCAAGCAGCGGATCCGGTTCGACGGCCTGCCCGAGGACGCCCACGACCGGCTGCCCGCCAAGGGCGTCGGCCCGGCCGAGAAGCTGGACTCGGACCAGTTCGACCACGACGTGCAGTACGCGCTGGACACGCTGCCGGAGGACTTCCGCGCCGCCGTGGTGCTCTGCGACATCGAGGGAATGACGTACGACGAGATCGCCGACGTCCTGGACGTGAAACTCGGCACCGTGCGCAGCCGGATCCACCGGGGTCGCTCGATGCTGCGCAAGCACCTCGAGCACCGGGCTCCGCGGACCGGCCAGACCCGGGTCGGCGGCCCACCCGCCGACGGACTCGGTGGAGGTGAGCACCGGTGACGCTGCAACACCCCCTGGACAAGCTCAGCGCCGTCGTCGACGGTGCGCTGGACCACGACTCGCGGGACAAGGTCCTGAGCCACCTGGTCGGCTGTGACAGCTGCCGGTCCGAGGTGGACGCTCAGCGCCGGCTCAAGGCCCGGATGGCTGCTCTCGAGTCGCCGGACCCGTCAACCGACCTGATGCAGCGCCTGATGGGTGTCTCGTCGTTCTCGCCGGAGCCGCGTGAGGAGATCCGTCCGGTGCTCACACCGGCCGTCTCGCTCTTCCCGCAGCGGTCCGCGTTCCCGGCCGCTCGCACGGGTGCCACCCGGCCCGGTGCTCCACGGTCCACGCGGAGCCGGCGTCGTACCGGCGTACTCGGCGCTGCTGGTTCTGCTGCCGCCGTCGCGTCGCTGCTGGGGACTGCCTTCGTCGTCGGGGACCCGTCGCGGCAGGAGCAGCCGCCGACGCTGCAGCCGCCGGTGGCGAGCTTCTCGTCCGATCACGCGAACGCGACGAACGGAGCGCCGTTCGCCGACCCGGTGGCGCTGCTGAACTCGTACAACGGGGCTGGGTACGCAGGGCTGAGCCCGACGCTGCAGCCGGTGGCCCTGACAGGACGCTGACCTGTGAGCCTCTCCCGGCTCGCCGTACTGGTCAGCACCGCACTGATCGGCTTCGGCCTGCCTGCGCCCGCTGTCGCAGCGCCACCGACTTCCGCACGCGAGGACTCGCCGCTGGCGATCAGCTGGCTGGCGCGTGCCGCTGCGGCTCCGAACACCGTGTCGTACCACGGCACGCAGATCATCACCGCGTGGGGACCACAGGGCGCGAGCTCGGCGATGCTGGACATCGTCCACGCGGCCTCACAGGGGTCTGAGATCAGTGTGGTCGGCTCCCCGTCGTCCCCGGGGGCCAAGGCGTTCGTGCAGCGGGCTACGAACGCGGGCGCCGCAGTCGACGGTGGTCCGCTGACTCTGCTGCGGGCGACGTACCAGCTGGTCTACAAGTGCTGCACGGACACCATCGGGCGGGCCGCCGTACTGGTGGAGGCGCTGCGGGACAACCAGACGCTGGCGGCACGGTTCTGGATCGACAAGGCGACTGGACTGCTGCTGCAGCGGCAGCTGTTCAGCGCGGACGGTAAGACGATGGTCCGGGCCACGGTGTTCACCGAGCTGGAGATCGAGGAGTCGGAGTTCCTCAGGCACCTGCCGCCGATGGCGCCGAGCGGAGTCGAGTCGTTGGGGCTCGGCAAGGTCGACGGATTGCGGTCCGAGGGCTGGGTCTGCGCCCCGGAGCTGCCCGCGTCGCTGAAGCTGTACGACGTCCATCAGGACACGACGAACGGGTCACTGCAGTTCTCGTACTCCGACGGGCTGTTCAACGTCTCGCTCTTCGAGCAGCGTGGAGCCCTCGACCCGGCCGCGGTCGCCGGGTTCAGCACCACTGAGACGCCGGGTGTATACCTGCGCTACGGGATGCCGTCGTACGTCGTCTGGTCGGCGAACGGGATCGTCTACACGCTGATCGGTGATCTGCCGCCGGACATGCTCGGGCAGGTGGTCGACTCGTTCCCGCACGACATCCCGGTCAAGCTCACCGCGGTCCAGCGGGTGGGCGCCGGGCTGGCCAAAATCGCGACGTGGCTCACTCCGATGGGTGCGCTTTCCGGGAAGCTGGGATAATCAAATCTGGTAGTCCCTTCCGCAACCCGGGCAGCGGACCGCCCGACCGACGACCACGACGATGACGTGAGGCGGGGCACCGTGACCAGCGACGACGCCGAGCCGACCATACCCACGCCGAGCGCGGAGCCTACCCGCGTCCTCCCGCCCGACCCCGGCGTGTCCACCCCAGACCCTCTCGGCAATGGCTCAACGTCGCCAGACCCCTCCGGCAACGGCTCTCCTCTATCCGCGTTGGTGCCGCCTGCGGTCGGCGCGGGGGCGGCTCCGCTGCCGACGCCGGGGAGTGACCAGGCGTACCGGCAGCAGAACGGCGGGCGGTCCGTCACGCAGCGCAGCTTCGGCCGGCCACAGGCCCAGGAGCCGAACTTCCGGCCGGTGTACCCGGGTCAGGCGTGGCCGACCCAGCGGCCGTCGTACCAGCCGACGTACACCCCGCCCCCGCCGCTCGACTGGCACCAGCAGCAGGCCCGCGCGTATACGCCGGCCCCGCCGCCGAAGGGCAACCGGATCCTCGTCATCGCGGCCGTCGTAGCCCTCGTCATCGGCCTGCTGGCCGGCGCCGGCGCGGCCGTGACCGTCGTCGCGCTGGACAACAACCGCCCGGTCGCCGAGCAGCCCGGCCCGCCGGTCGGCACCGGCGCGGATCCGAAGATCCGCAGCGGTTCGGTCTCCGCGGTCGCCGCGACCCTGCTGCCGAGTGTCGTGCAACTGAAGGTCGAGGGCGGCGACAACACGAACGCGACCGGCTCCGGTTTCGTCATCGACAACGCCGGTCACATCCTGACCAACAACCACGTCGTCCAGGCCGCGGCCCAGGGCGGCTCGATCCAGATCATCAACGACAAGGGCAAGACCTGGACCGCACGGCTGGTCGGCCGCTCACCGGCGTACGACCTGGCCGTCGTCCAGGTGGTCGGCCTGGACGCGCCGTCGGTGCAGTTCGGCCGGTCCGACCTGGCGATCGTCGGGCAGGACGTGGTCGCGATCGGTTCGCCGCTCGGCCTCGCGGGCACGGTCACCTCGGGCATCATCTCGGCCAAGAACCGGCCGGTCACCACCGGCGAAGAGCCGGGTGAGGCGTCGTTCATCAGCGCGTTGCAGACCGACGCCGCGATCAACCCGGGCAACTCCGGCGGGCCGCTGGTCGACATGAACGCGCGGGTGATCGGGGTGAACTCCGCGATCGCCACCGTCCGCGGCGCCTCCGAGGGCCAGAGCGGAAACATCGGGCTCGGGTTCGCGATCCCGATCGACCAGGCCCGGCGGACCGCGCAGCAGTTGATCGCGACCGGTCAAGCGTCGTACCCGGTGATCGGTGCCGAGGTCGACATGGAGTTCGAGGGCGGCGCCCGGGTCAGCAAGGTCGAACCCGCTTCCCCGGCCCTGCGCGCGGGACTGCGCGTCGGCGACGTGATCACCGCGATCGACAGCCAGCCGGTCGACACCGCCGAGGCACTGATCGTGGCGATCCGCACCCACCAGCCGGGGGAGAGCATCCGGCTCGTGTACGAGCGCTCCGGCAAGGCCCGTCAGGCCACCGTCACCCTCGCCCAGAAGACGGGCTGACATCGCGAGTACGACGGGCCGGCCGGGGTTGTCCGGAATCGGCTGACCCGGCAGGCGATGTCACCAGGTTGCGGCTACGCTGGTCGCCGTCGCAGACGACGTGCAGAAGAGGTGGGACATGTTCGGCATCGGGCCACTCGAGCTGGTGGTGATCGCGATCGTCGCCGTGCTCGTCTTCGGCCCGGATCGGCTGCCGGAGTTCGCCCGTACGGCGGGCCGGCTGCTGCGCCAGGTCCGCCAGATGGTCACCAACGCGCAGAACGACCTGCGCAACGAGCTCGGCCCGGAGTTCGCCGACCTGGACATCCAGGACCTGAACCCGCGCAACTTCGTCCGCAAGCACCTGCTCGAGGGCACCGACGACTACGACGACGACAAGCCCCTCTCCAGCCCCGAGTTCTCCGACACCCCCCAACGCCTCCCGGCAGGCCAACGAGCCCCCTTCGACCCCGAATCCACCTGACCCGTGGATAACCCCGGCTCGGGCATCCGCAGAACGGATACGCTCAAGCAGGAAGGACAGGGGGCGGGCAGCGTCAGGCGGCGAACGCTCGCAGGCTGAACAGCAGCCGGTGCGGTCAGTCGGGCTGTTTCAGGCCGAAGCGGTCGTGGAAGAGGGCGGCGGCTGGTGAGGCTGATTGCTCGCGCAGGTGGCCGTCGATGAAGACGTCGAGTTTGTCGTCGAGGAACGCGATCAGCCCGGCGAGTGGAGTGGCTCCGTCGAGGGGCTCGGGGTAGGTCCAGGCGAAGTCGGTGTAGCCGGCCACCGAGAAGTAGGAGGCCTCGCCTTTGTAGGCACAAGCCGTCCTGCGCTCGCTTGGCGTCAACTCCACGAGAATGTCCTCCGGCGGCAGGTAGAACCGCATCGGCAGGCTGGTCTCGAACACCAGCGTCGGGCGCTTGCTCTCCGCAATCACCTGCCCCTCCAGCTCGAGCCGGACCGTCCGCGAGCTCCGCCGGACATCGACCCGGTGAAACGGGTCGCGCGGGTGCGCCATCAGCCGCTCGTCCTCGCCGAACCACCCGTCGAACGCCCAGAAATCGAGTACGACGTACTCGGCCAGGTCCGGGTCCTCGGGCCGGAACCCCACCCCGGCGAACCGGGTGTCACCCAGCAGCAGGTCGACGGCCTCACCGGCGCAGGTGTGGGCCGCGAACGGCGTCCCAGGATCGAGAATCCGGTCCGGCGCGGGGATCGAAGGCAGGCTCGATGGAGCCAGTTCGCCGCGGAGATCAGCCACCGGTACGCCGTACGACGGCACGATCCGGCGTGGTTCCCAGACGATCATCGCGCGGGTGGTGTCCGCGATCTGGAGCGCTCCGTCGCTGACCCGGACGCGCATCTCGGTCGGCTCGTGCCGCAGCATCGGCAGACTCCCAAACACCCAGCCCTGCATCTGTGTGCTCACCCTGCCCAATGTAGGAGGGCCTCACCACGAGGGATAGAGCGCAGTTCAGGTGGGGAGGTCGGTGGCGAGGAGGTCGTAGGTGACTTTGTCGTCGAGGTGGGTGGCTAGGCGGAAGGCTTCGCGTTCGGTGCCGGCCAGGTGGAAGCCGGCCTTTTCGGCGACGCGGCGGGCGGCGGTGTTGGTGGCGGCGGTGCGGATCACGAGTTTGCGGCCGCCCAGGCCGCCTTCGTGTTCGGGTGCGAAGTACCACTGAGCCACCCGCTGGATCGCCTCCGTCATGACGCCGCGGCCTTGGGCGTCGGGGTGCGCCCAGTAGCCGAGTTCGCCGTCGCGGACCGCGTCCCGGTAGATGTTGAACAGGGTGAGATTGCCGAGGCCCAGGTCGGTGTCGCGGTCGGCCAAGCACCAGTTCATGCGACGACCGGCTGCGGCCTGCTCGGCCAGGTCGTGGAGCCAGAAGCGGGCGTCCTCGGCGGTGAACGGCTGCGGGATGAACGGCAGGAAATGAGCAGTCGTCTGGTTCGTCCGGGCGGTGGTGATGCGCGGGATCTCGTCCTCGCGCCAGGTGCGCAGCCGCAGTCGCGGAGTCTCCAGCACCGGGGTCTCGAACCACGGCCGGCGGGGCTCGCGCGGATCCGACGGCCCGATCCACCCCGTCCACGCGTCGACCCGGCGGCCGCCTTCCTCAGCGAGCGAAGGGATCGTCTCGCCCAGCCGGAACCCGGTCGCCCACGCCACCCGGCGAGACGGCCAGTTCCCGACCTGCGCCCACCAGTGCACGACGTGAAACCCGCACGTGGTGAACCCGAACTCCAGCAGTAACCGCACCGCCCGGCTCATCACACCGGCGCCACGAGCCCACCGCGACAGGCCGTACGCGAGCCGCGCGTTGCCATCGGAATCCGGCTTCAGTGAAGCAGTTCCGGCGTACCGGCCCCGGTACTCGATCACGAACGCGAGCCGCTCGCCCGTCTTCCACGCCTCCGTGATCCCGTAGCTGATCCACCGGCGTGCGTCGTCCTCGTCGTACCCGCGGTCCGGGTCCTCGAGACGACGTTCGAGTTGTCCTTGTACGTCGTCAGGTCGCGGTGCGCGCAGCGTCACCACACCGTCGGTCAGGACCGGATGCTCAGTAGGAATCGGCACCCGGCCAAGTCAACACCAGCCGGAGGCAACCTTCAGCCGGATTAGCGTCCGGCGGGGGACAGACCGAGCTGGCGGCCGAGCAGGCCGCGGGGGCGTCCGCCGAGCGTGGCCGCGATCTGGTCGAGGACCTGCGCCGCCGGAGTCTCCGGGTCGGCCGCCACCAGCGGGTTGCCCAGGTCGCCGCCGCTGCGCAGCCGCTCGTCCAGCGGAATCTCGCCCAGCAGGGGGATCTTGTACCCGAGCCGCGCGGACAGCGTCTCCGCCACTCGGATCCCGCCGCCGGAGCCGAAGATCTCGATCCGGTGCTCCGGACCACAGTGCGGGCAGGGCAGGAACGACATGTTCTCGACCACGCCAGCGACCCGCTGGTGCACCATCTGCGCCATCGTGCCAGCCCGCTCGGCCACCTCGGCGGCGGCCTCCTGCGGGGTCGTCACCACGATCACCTCGGCGCTGGTCAGTCGCTGGCCGACCGAGATCGCGATGTCGCCGGTGCCCGGCGGCAGGTCGAGAAGCAGTACGTCGAGGTCGCCCCAGTACACGTCCGCGAGCATCTGCACCAGCGCGCGGTCCAGGATCGGGCCGCGCCAGGCGACCACCTGGTCGCGCTTCGGCTTCAGCATGCCGATCGAGATCACCTTCACGCCGTGCGCGGGCACCGGCATGATCATGTCGTCCACCGCGGTCGGCCGCTCGTCCGCGACCCCGAACATGGCCGGCACCGAGTGCCCGTAGATGTCCGCGTCCAGGACGCCGACCGACAGCCCCTGCCGGGCCATCGCGACCGCGAGGTTGACCGTCACCGAGGACTTGCCGACCCCGCCCTTGCCGGATGCGATCG
Organism: Kribbella sp. CCNWLW201; assembly: GCF_037203805.1. Classification (NCBI taxonomy): domain Bacteria; kingdom Bacillati; phylum Actinomycetota; class Actinomycetes; order Propionibacteriales; family Kribbellaceae; genus Kribbella; species Kribbella sp. CCNWLW201. The sequence goes on from NZ_JBBCBQ010000004.1 coordinate 524,613, forward strand.
CGAACACCTTGGTCAGCGAGTCCGGCCGGGAGAACGGGATCTCCTTCTCCGCCACGCCACCGCGCAACTGCGTCTGCAGGGCAGCCCGCTGCTCGGCCGACATCACACCCAGGTCGATCTCGACCCCGGTGACGCCCTCGAGTTTGCTCACCGCGGCCGTGGTGTCACGCCGCAGCGTGTCCTTCATCGGACAGCCCGCGACGGTCAGCAGGATCCGTACGGCGACCACGCCGTCCTCGCGTACGACGACGGACTCGACCATGCCCAGGTCCGTGATCGGTTTCTTGATCTCCGGATCCAGCACACCACCGAGCGCTGCGGTCACCTGATCAGCAGTGGGAGCCATACCCCAAGGCTACGTGCTCCCACGAACCCCACCGACCACGGTCCGTGTGAGCTACATCCAGGAAGGTAACCCTAACCTTCAGAGGCCGGGGGCGCCGTAGACCGGGAACCAGCGGGAGAGGTCGGGTTCGAAGCGGAGGTCGGTGCCGATGATGGACTTGATCTGGAGTTCGGTGGCGTTGTCGCGGCGGTCCGGGCCGACCGGGACGAACGGGTACCAGGAGCCGCGTTTGTACAGGTACACGAGGCCGAGTGACTTGGTGCCGTTGGTGAAGGCGACCAGGGTGCATAGCAGCGCGGAGCCGAAGCCGGCGTCGACGAGTGAGGTGTTGACCGCGTGCAGGTCGGTGACGAGTCCTTCGACGTCGTCGGGGGAGGTCTGCCGGACCAGCCAGGTGAAGCCGTAGGAGTCGGTGTGGCTGGTGAACTTGTCGCCGTCGAGGGCGAGCAGCTTGTCGACCTCCTCCCGCAGCGTCGAGAACCCGCCGCCCTCCGCGGCCTTGAAACAGACCGAACCGCTGCCGGTCGGCCGGTAGCCGGCGGCGGTGTCCAGGGTGATCGCGGCCGAGGGAAGGGAGAAGAGCTGGTCGAGGTTCGGTGGGACGGCTTTGCTCCGGCCGAGCAGGATGTCGAGAAGGCCCATGGACTAAGCCTGCTCCCCCAACTCGCGAGCGAGCATCCCGAGCCGGTCGAGTCGCTGCTCGAGCGGCGGGTGGGTGGAGAACAGCGATGAGAGGCTGAACCCGCTCGAGTGCGCAGGGGCGAAGAAGAACGCGTTGAACGCCTCCGCCTGGCGCAGGTCGCGGGACGGGATGCGGGCGATGTCCCCGCTGATCTTGGTCAGCGCGGACGCCAGCGCCGACGGTCGTCCGGTCAGCATCGCCGCGGCCCGGTCGGCGGCCAGTTCGCGGTAGCGCGACAGCGCCCGGGTCAGCAGGAACGAGATCGCGTAGACGGCCACGGACACCAGGACGACGGTCAGGACCACCATCGCGGCATTCTGATCGCGGTTCCGGCCGATGCCGCCGTACAGGCCGAATCTGGTGATCAGCCCGGCGAGTACGCCGAGGAACGACGCGATGGTCATCACGGCCACGTCCCGGTGAGCGACGTGCGACAGCTCGTGGGCGAGCACGCCTTCGAGCTCGTCGGCGTCCAGCCGGCGCAGGATCCCGGTCGTCACGCAGACGACCGCCTTGTCCGGGTTGCGGCCGGTCGCGAACGCGTTCGGCAGGTCGACGTCCGCGATGGCGACCTTCGGCTTGGGCATGTCGGCCAGCGCGCACAGCCGGTCGATCGCGCCGTGCAGCTGCGGCGCCTCCTCGGGGCTGACAATCCGGCCACGCATCGCGTACAGCGCGATCCGGTCCGAGAACCAGTACTGGACGAACAGTGCGCCGCCCGCGATCACGACGGCCAGTACGGCGCTCTTCGTCAACGCGATCAGCAGCCCGACGAAACCGACGTACAGCAGGCCGAGCAGGAAACTGGTGACGACCATCCGGTTGGTCAGCCCGCGATCAGGTTTGAAGCGAGTCTTCATCGCATCGTCCTTCCTCACCTGCTAGCGAGAGTAGCGCGGCGCGAAAGGGCGTCAGACCCGATCGTCCTCGCGGCTCTTCAGGTCCAGATCGGCCAGTAGCGATCGCAGCTCGGAGCGGAGGAAGTCGCGAGTGGCGACCTCACCGACCGCCATCCGCAGCGACGCCATCTCGCGGGCCAGGAACTCCATGTCCGCCCGGGTGCGCGCGTCGACGTCGCGGTCGCGCTCGTACTGCACCCGGTCGCGCCCCTCCTGCCGGTTCTGCGCCAGCAGGATGAGGGGAGCGGCGTACGACGCCTGCAGGCTGAGTGCCAGGGTCAGGAAGATGAACGGGTACTCGTCGAAGCGCAGCTGCTCCGGCGCGAAGATGTTCCAGCCGACCCAGAACAGGATCGTCGCGGTCATGTAGACCAGGAACTGCCCGGTGCCGAGGAAGCGGGCGATCCGCTCCGACAGCCGCCCGAAGGCATCGGCGTCGTACGACGGTCGCACGAAGGTACGGCGCAGGTCGCGCGGCACGTCCAGCCGGGCGGTACTGCGGAGCATTCGGCGGTCGTCGGCGCTGCTGCGGTCGTCACGGGGCATGGCGGTCCACCTCCTGCTGTTCGGATTCGCGCCAGTCTTCGGGGAGCAGATGGTCGAGTACGTCGTCCACGGTCACCGCTCCGAGCAGCCGGCCCTCCTCGTCGAGCACCGGTGCGGCCACCAGGTTGTAGGTGGCCAGGTACTTGCTCACGGCATGCAGACTGTCGTCCGGCCGCAGCCCGTCCAGGTCTGTGTCCAGTACGGCGGACACCAGCTCGGACGGTGGTTCGCGCAGGAGCCGCTGGATGTGGCCGACGCCGATGAACCGCCCGGTGGGGGTCTCCAAAGGCGGCCGGCAGACGTAGATCATCGCGGCCAGTGCCGGACTCAGCTCGGCGTTCCGGACATGCGCCAGAGCGTCCGCCACGGTCGCGTCGGCCGGCAGGATCACCGGCTCCGACGTCATCAGTCCGCCGGCCGTGCGCTCCTCGTACGTCAGCAAACGCCGTACGTCCTCTGCTTCGTCCGGCTCCATCAGCGTCAGCAGGCGCTCAGCGGTGTCGGTCGGCAGCTCGGCGATCAGGTCGGCCGCGTCGTCCGGGGACATCTCCTCGAGCACATCCGCGGCGCGCTCGGTGTCCAGACCGGCCAGGATCTCCACCTGGTCGTCCTCGGGCAGCTCCTCCAGTACGTCGGCCAGTCGCTCGTCGTTCAGCGCGGCGGCGATCTCCTTGCGCCGCTTGGGAGACAGGTCGTGCAGTACGCCGGCCAGGTCGGCGGCCTTCATCGTGTCGAACGCGGCCAGGATGTGGGTCGCGCCCTGACCCTCCTCGACCTGGGTGAACCCGCTCACGTCGGTCCAGTCGAGCACATGGGACTGCCCGCGTCGCCGGAACCGCTTGCTGCCCTCACGGACCGCCACCTTCGACATGACCCAGTCACGCGTCCGCCACTGCTCCATGGCCATGTCGAACACCACTGCGGTCGTGCCGGTCTCGTTGATGGTCACAGTGCGGTCCAGTAGCTCGCCAAGCACCAGCACCTCGGTCGGCCGCTGTTCGAACCGCCGCATGTTGACCAGACCGGTGGTGATCACGTGCCCGGCGTCGACGGACGTCACCCGGGTCATCGGCAGGAAGATGCGCCGCCGGGTGAACACCTCCACCACCAGCCCGAGCACCCGCGGCGGCTGGGTTCCTTGCCGCAGCATCACCACGACGTCGCGGACCTTGCCGACCTGGTCCCCGTTCGGGTCGTACACGGGGAGACCGGCCAGCCGAGCCACGTACACGCGCGACGGTGATCCGCTCATGTTCGAAGGCTAACCCGCCGACGTGGACTCTCAGCTCAGGCGTGGCCTGCGGCGGATGCGACGGTGCAGAGTGACCGGAGGCTTGCCCCGGGTGGTCGCGGTCGTCCCGATCGGCGACTCAGCCCGCGGGCGGTCGTCGTACTGACCAGCTCGCTCGGTGACCTCGCCGGTGGGCTCCAGTACGAGCAGGTCGGCCTCGGTCTTCCACCGCTCCAGTTGGGTGTCCAGTCCGGCCGCGTTGAGCCGCTCAGTGCGCAGTACCTGGGCCGCAGCGGTCCACTCCTCGCTGCCGGGCTCCAGCCGCCGTACGGTCGCCATCCAGCTCGCCAGTCGGTTGGTAGCAGGCTTGGCCGGTACGACGACCTCAGCAGCACCTGCCGTGACCAGTCCGGGCAGTGGCTGCTCCGCACTGTCGGCTGCATCCGCCAGTACGACGTACTGCCCGTCGACCGTGGCGAACCAGGCCGGGGCGGGCCGGCCACCGTTCCACGACAGCCAGACCAGGCCGGCCTTCTTCATGACACCGGCGATCTCGGCAGCAGCGTCCTCGATGGTCACGGCTCCAAGGGTGTCACACCAAGCTCCCGGATCGCGGCCTGTGCACCTGCTTGGAAGCGGGTCCGCGCCCCCAGCTCCTGCATCAGTGCGGCGATCTTGCGCTGGGCCGTACGGGCGCTCACCCCGAGCTGACGAGCGATGGCCTGGTCAGTCAGCCCTGCCAGCAGTAGCGCGACCAGGGTCTCGTGATCGGTCGACTCGACTGGCAGAGCACGTTCCCAGAGCCGCTCGAACAGCTCGGCATAGGCATCGAACAGGCCACACGGCTGCAGGATCACAGCCGAGTCGGGAGCCAGCAGGATGAGCGCCAGCCGGTCGTCCGCCAGATAGAGCTGAAGCGGCACCGAAGGGAGTACCCGGGCCGCCTCGTTGCCAGAAGCATCGAGTACGCCGCTCTCGTACACGGTCCGGCAGTCAGCACGGTGCAGCGGGGGAGCGCCGTACGGTGCCTTGACCAGTCGCCGCAGCTCGGTCCGTGCGGCCTGCTGCACTTGCAGGATCCGCTGTTTGACGGCAACAGTCCCGCTGACGAGTTCCAGCAACGTGGCCGTGGGTGCGCCAGTGTGGTTGCGGTAGTCGTCGGCCAATGCGTCGATGCGGGTCCGGGCATCGCGCAGGAGCCGTTCCTGGTCGAGCAATAGGACTTCCAGGGCGATGTCCGGGGCGACGGCGACGTACAAGCCGTCGACCTCGCTGATGAGGCCCTTCGCGAGCAGGCTCTCCAGCGCGTCGTCCTGTCCTGCTGGAGCCGCGGGGCTGCCGACCAGGGCGCAGTACGCTTCCTCTTCTGCTGGGCTGAGGCCGAGCGCGGTCAGGTCACCCACGGTGCTCCAGCCAGCCACGCAGTACGGCCTGATAGCCGGCCTGGAAGCGCGTGTCGGCGTTCAGGCGGTGCCGCATGCCGTCGATGTGCTTGCGGACGGTGCGCTCGCTCCAGCCCAGGTGAGCCGCCATCTCGAGATCGGTGAAGCCTGACATGAGTAGCGCCAGCAGGTCCCGCTCCTCGGGCGTCGGACGGTCGACTGCGGGCTGGCCGACGTACGTGGTTAGTGGGACGGACCTGTCCCAGTACAGCTCGAACAGTGCGGCCAGTCCGGCCACCATGACCGGGTCGTGGATCAGCAGCGCGGTCTGGTGCTTGGTCGCCCGTACGTCGAAGGGGACGAAGGCCATCGGTGCGTCGGTGACGATCAGCTTCAGCGGTACGTCGCCCACCCGGGCCTGCTCGCCGTCGGCGATGCCCTGGGCGAGTGCGGCCAGCCGTCCGGGTCTGTCCACCGAGCCACGACGGTCGTAGATGACTCGGAAGGTGACACCCCGCTTGAGTTGGTCCAGCTCCAGCTGATTCACCTGATTGGGGTCGTCCCGGTACGGCGGAGCGTCCCAGCCACAGACCTCCTTACGGGCACCGAGCAACAACCTGGTCATGCACTGCGCGATCTCCTGATCGCCGTGCAGCACCTCCATCAGGTCCGCGGGCTCGCGGCGCGACGTACTGCCATGGAACCGCACTGTCAGCTCCACCATCTTGCGTCGGGCGTTGGCCAGCTCTCGCTCCCGACGACGGGCCAGCACGTCGAGCGCGGTGTCCGGAGGCAGTATGACGTACCTGGGCGGGTCGGTGTCCACCAGCGTCACGAGATCGAGCTCGACGAGTCTGGCCAGCTCGCTGGCGCTGTCACTCAGCTCTGACGCGGCGACCGGGCGCCGGGACACGAGCGACTCGTAGAGGTCCTGTACCTCGCGAGTCAGACCGAGCGGCTCGAGCACTGCTTGATCATCGCCGGTTTTCGCCATTGGCGTGAACTGCCCAACCAGACCGCTTCCGGACAAGTCGCAGCCCTGCCAGGGTCGGCTCAGGTCCCGCTCGACCCTCTAGGAGATGCCCCATGGCCAGATGGCGGATGCCGGTTGTTGCGCTCACAGTCGTCTCGCTCGTGCTCGGCACCCTCACAGCTGGCGCGACACCACCCGCTCCTGTGCAGGCGGCGGCCCCTCAGCAGGCCGCCCCGGTCACCGGCCCGACGGGCAGCGAGAAGGTCACGCTGATCACCGGCGACCAGGTCACCTACCGCTTCACCGCGGACGGAACGCCGGTCGACGCTGACGTCACCGCTGCGCGCCGAGAGGACGGCCGTCCGGTCGTCTTCACCCAGCTCCGCGAGGGCGACCAGTACTACGTCTTCCCGTCCGACGCGACCGACCTCGTCACCGCCGGGCGCCTGGACCGCCGCCTCTTCGACGTCTCCTACCTCACCAAGAACGGCTACACCGACAGCAAGGCGTCGTCCCTCCCACTCATCCTCCAGTACGGCGCTGCCACCGCCAGAGCAGCCACAGCCGCAGATGCGCTACCGGCCACCAGCAACGCACGGGCGCTGACCAGCATCCGTGGAGCCGCTGTCAGCGTGGCCAAGACCCAGACGGGCAGCTTCTGGGCAGCCGTGGACACTCCGAGCGCGCGGAGCCTCGACGCCGGTGTCGTGAAGGTCTGGCTCGACGGCAAGGTCCAGGCCAGCCTGGACGTGAGCGTGCCGCAGATCGGCGCACCGGAAGCCTGGCAGGCCGGCTACACCGGTAAGGGCGTCAAGGTCGCCGTACTCGACACCGGCATCGACGCGACGCACCCGGATCTGGCCGGCCGGATCGAGGCCTCGCAGAGCTTCATCACAGGAGAGACCGTCACCGACGGCCACGGGCATGGGACGCACGTCGCCGACACCATCCTCGGGTCCGGCGCTGCTTCGGACGGCAAGTACAAGGGCGTCGCGCCGGACGCCACCCTGCTGGTCGGCAAGGTGCTGGACAACCTGGGCAGCGGTCCGGCGTCGAGCATCATCGCCGGAATGGAGTGGGCGGCCGCACAGGGCGCCGATGTGATCAGCATGAGCCTGGGCGCCTGCTGCTACGACGGCACCGACCCGATGAGCCAAGCCGTCAACGACCTGTCGGCGCAGTACGACACCCTCTTCGTAGTGGCCGCAGGCAACGACACGCTGCCGATGACCATCAGCTCGCCCGCTGCCGCTGACTCGGCCCTCACCGTCGCGGCCGTCGACAGCCAGGACCGGCGCGCGTCGTTCTCCAGCCAGGGACCGCGCGTCACCAACTACGGCCTGAAGCCCGACATCTCCGCTCCCGGTGTGTCGATCGTCGCGGCCCGTGCAGCGGGGACATCCCTTGGCACTCCGGTAGGCGACAAGTACACGACCCTGAGCGGTACGTCGATGGCCACACCGCACGTGGCCGGCGCTGCTGCCCTCCTGGCCCAGCAACACCCGGACTGGTCCGGCCAGCAACTCAAGAGCGCTCTGATCAGCAGCTCGAAGGAGATCGACGGCAACGCTTACCAGATAGGTGCTGGCAGGGTCGATGTCGCTCGTGCGGTCAAGCAGGGCGTCTACAGCACTGGCAACCTGGACTTCGGCATCCTGCCCACGCCGTACGACGTACCGGCCACCAAGACGATCACCTACGTCAACACGACCCAGGAACCCGTAACACTCGCCCTGACCGCATCACCCCGGTTGAGCGTTCCTGAAAGCGTCACGGTGCCTGCCAACGGCTCTGCACCGGTCACCGTCTCGTTCGACACCACCGGGCCGCGTACTTGGTACCAGGGCTCGATCACCGCGACCGCTGGCGATCTACGGCTGCACAATGCGGTGGCGGCGTACCTGAAACCGAACAGGTACAAGCTGACCGCGCGCGTCGTGCTGCCGGCCGGGGCCACAGATGTGCGCTACAACACCTGGAACTTCCTGCGGCTGGACGACCTCGATGACCTGGACCTCAGCAACAACGCACAGTTCGCCCCGGGTGCCCAGAGCGTCGGCGGATCCCTCGACGAGGGCACGTACGCCGTGCAGACCTCGATCAACTGGCGAGATGCTCAGGGCAACCCACAGGTCACGTTGCTGACCGATCCGCAGGTAGAGGTGCGGTCGGACGTGAACGTCGTACTCGATGCTCGCAAGGCCACGAAGGCGAGCACGCGGACACCAAGGGCTTCGGCGGCTGCGGAAACGCAGACCGGGTACGTGCAGGCGTCCGCGGGTGGGTTGCGCAGTCTGCGGGTCAGTGCGGCGTCGGTTTACAAGCAGGAGTGGGGTCTTTGGGCCACTCCGACCAAGCAGGTCACCGTTGGCCAGTTCTTGTGGCGTGACGACCGGCTGCTCACCACACCACTGGTCACGATGACGGCTGGTGGTGTGGTGCTCGATCCGAAGTACCTGAGCCTGCATGTGCAGGATGCTCGCTTCAACGGGGTGAAGCGGCTGCCACTGGTGTTCGGTACGCCGGTGGAGGGAGCCGTCGTACTGCTCGACGTCTCGGACCTCTGCCCGGAGACGGCCTGGACCTGTCGTGCCGGCGTGCTGAACCGCGTGCTCGACGCACAGAAGGCCGGTGCGGCCGCCGTACTCGTGTACGGCGCAGTCGGACGAGCCATCCCGGTCGACGACGCGCAGGACGAGATCGAGACACCTATGCCTGCGCTGACGCTGCCTGCTGAGCAAGGGCAGGCGCTGAAGGACCGGCTGGAGCGCGGGCGGGTCAATCTGACCGTCACGGGTACGGCGACGATCCCGTATGTCTACTCGCTCTCGTACCCGGTGGAAGGCCGCATCCCGACGAGACTGGACAAGTCGGTGACCTCACGGGACCTCTACCAGTTCGACAGCCGCTACCACGCTGACGCACCGGGTGAGCTCGACCTGCGCTGGGGCGCCGCGATGAAGCCCGCACGGAACCTCGGTTCGGTGAAGCTGACCATGCGGGCCCCTGGCACCCTCACCGAGTACGTCGGCCCGATGCAGGGCGGCGTACTGCGCACTCGTGGTGTGAGCATCTCGTACGACGCTCCCGCCGACATGAACGCGTTCCACCGCAACGGGTGGCTGCAGAGCCGTGAGGACGTGCTGACCCGGCCTGGTCGTCGTACTGACACCTTCGGCGCACAACCACTGGTCCACGCCGCGACGCGGTCGATCACGCCGGAGATGAACGACTACTACTGGCAGCTGTGCCAGGCATGCCGTAGCGGCAACGTCTTCATGCCGTGGCACATCAAGGACAGCGACGGTCTGGGCGGTGGCTCGCAGACCTACTACTCCACCGACATCCTCCGCGGCGAACCACAGGCCAAGCTGCGGATGTGGGGGCCGGACGGCAAGGAGCTACCGGTCGAGGAGGGCTACTGGCTGTTCTTCATCGCCTTCATCAACGTCCCGTACGTCGTTCTGCCGGACCAGCCGGGCCGATACCGGCTGACCGAGAGCTACCCGGCGCCGTTCAAGCCGCAGCGCTGGGCGCGCACGGTGGAGTCGGAGTGGACCTTCACCACGGGCAAGCCGACCAACGGGTTCCCGTATCGGCCACCACTCGGTGTCGGGGTGCACTGCGGGACGTGGGACACGTACACGAGGCTGGGAACGCCGGACAAGGGGAGCTGTGAGCCGAACAAGCAGCTGTACCTGGGCTACGACCTTGGACTGCGGCTGGACAACACCCTGCCGGCTGGACGCGCCCATGAGATCAAGATCAGCGGCTACCACCACTCCTACCTGAGCAGCGACCCGGAGCTGACCAGTCTGAAGCTCTCGGTCAGCTACGACGACGGCGTCACCTGGCAGCCGGTCCGGACGAAGAAGTCCGCCCGCAGCGAGTACACCGCAGTACTCACGCACCCCAAGACCGCTGGCGCCGTCAGCCTCCGCACCGAGGGCGTGGACGCTGACGGCAACACCATCAAACAAACCATCACCCGCGCCTACGGCCTCACCGCCCACTGAAAGCCGACCTTGAGAAGCCACCGACCACTTTCGGGGCGCAGAAATGATCGGTGGGTTCTCAAGGTGGTGAATCGGGACACACTGGGCTCGGGAAGTGAGCCGGGTCACCGGGGTGGCGGTGGGTTTCGCCGTACGCTGCCGGTGACCGGCGGGTAACCCGAGGAGAGGGAACGGTGATGGCGGAACAGATCTTGCGCAGCAGGCGGTCGTGTTTGGCTACCCCGGGGTCGAACCCGCGGTTCCTGGCCAAGGCCAAGGGGCTGGACGCCGACCAGGTGTTCCTCGACCTGGAGGACTCGGTCGCGCCGATCGCCAAGGTGGACGCGCGCAAGAACATCGTCGCCGCGCTGAACGAGGGCGGCTGGGGGACCAAGCTCCGCGTGGTCCGGGTGAACGACTGGACCACCGAGTGGACCTACGCCGACGTGATCGAGGTCGTCGGCGGCGCCGGTGCCAATCTCGACTGCATCATGCTGCCGAAGGTGCAGACCGCCGAGCAGGTGGTCGCGCTCGACCTGCTGCTCACCCAGCTGGAGAAGGTGCACGGCCTGGAAGCGGGCCGGATCGGCATCGAGGCGCAGATCGAGAACGCGCTCGGCCTGACCAACGTGAACGCGATCGCGCAGGCCTCGCCGCGGGTCGAGACGATCATCTTCGGCCCGGCCGACTTCATGGCGTCGATCAACATGAAGTCGCTGGTGGTCGGCGAGCAGCCGCCCGGGTACGACGTGGGCGACGCCTACCACTACATCCTGATGCAGATCCTGATGGCCGCGCGCGCACACGGCAAGCAGGCGATCGACGGGCCGTACCTGCAGATCAAGGACGTCGACGGGTTCCGCCGGGTGGCCGGCCGATCGGCCGCGCTCGGCTTCGACGGCAAGTGGGTGCTCCACCCGGACCAGATCGCCGCCGCGAACGAGGTCTACTCGCCGCGCCAGGACGACTACGACCACGCCGAGAACATCCTCGACGCCTACGACCACTACACCTCCGCGGCCGGCGGCGCCCGCGGCGCGGTGATGCTCGGCGACGAGATGATCGACGAGGCCTCCCGCAAGATGGCCCTCGTCATCTCCGCCAAGGGCCGCGCCGCCGGCATGACCCGCACCGACATCTGGCAGCCCGAGGACTAGGCGGCGACGGACTAGCCGGGCGCGACCTGCGCCATGATCGCGAGCAGGTGACCGTCGGGGTCGGGGAAGAAGGCCATCCATTCCTCGACCCCGTTGTCATGTTTGTGGATCAGGTGGGGCGCGTTATCGAACTCGACGCCGCGGCCGCGCAGCTCGTCGTACGCGACCTGGATGTCGTCGACCTGGAAGTACAGGACCGAGGGCTCGCCGACCGGTCCGTCGTTCGCGCTGAGGAACAAGCGGGTGCCGCCGCAGTCGAAGAACGCCAGGTTCCCGAACGTGTACAGATGCGGCAGCCCGAGCACCTTGCCGTAGAAGTCGACCGCGGTCTGGATGTCACCGACCGGACGGGCGATCTGCCCGATCACACCTAGCTGCACTGCCATGGCCGGGGCTCCCTGTCGTCGTTTGAGGGCACTGTCGGCGGGTACGCCGCGCCAGGTCCGAAGCTCGGCCCGGCGGTCCAGGCCGAGCTTCAGCAGCGCGTTCGCGACGTGGAACTTCACCGCGTCGACGCTGATCCCACGCCGCCGCGCGATGTCCCGGTTCGACATCCCGTGCCGCACCATGTCGACCACCCGCCACTCAGCGGGCGTCAATACGTCGGGATGCCTTGGCCGTCCGCGTGTACCCACACCTCAAGCTAGCCCGGGGGCCGCCGAATTACCCTCCCCCTGGCGTAGCCGGTCGAGGCCGTCCAGGAGGAGGTCCAGGGCGAACTCGAACTCGAACTGGTCGTCGCACCCCGGGCCGACGACGGAGCCCTGCTCATGGGTGATCGCCATGACCAGTTCGGTGATGTGGGGATACTGCTCGGCCAGCTCTGGCGGCGGCGGTGCCGGATCCGGGCCTGCGCCGGCGGTGTCTTCGAACAGTTCCTGGGAGAAGCCCAGCAGACGGCTGCCCATTGCGTGCAGCGCATGGTGGGTCAGGTCGATCGAGAAGCCTCCGGCCCGGAAGATCCCGATCATCGATTCCATGTAGTCCATCACCGCCGGGGTCGGGTCGGTGCGCGCCCTGGTCCGCTCCTCGATGACCCGGGACGCCCAGGGGTGAGCCAGCAGCACGCGGCGGGCCGACAGGATCCGCTGCCGGATGGTCGTCTTCCACTCGGTGTCCGCAGCCGGCGGATCGATCTGACCGACGATCGCGTCGATCATGCCGTCCAGCAGTTCGTCCTTGTTGCGCACGTGTTTGTACAGCGCCATCGGCACGACGCCGAGCGCCTGCGCGATCTTGCGCATGCTGACGGCGTCGACACCACCGGCATCAGCCAGGTCGACGGCGGTGCCCAGAATCCGTTCCTTGCTCAACGGCACCCGAAGATGCGCGCCGGCTTCGAGCTGCGTGGCGATGTCCCTGGCTCCTCTCGTGCGCTGCGTCCCTTGACAGGTGTACGGCGTACACCCTACCGTCAATGTATCCGGGTGTACGCCGTACACCTCTCAGCCTGGAGAGTGCGCGATGGTTGCTTTCGACTTCCGCAACGACGCGTCCGCGGCGTACGAGGTCCGCAAGGAGCTGGGGCCTGAGTACGAGCGCGCCGTACTGGAATCCTTCGTCGCCAATGCCGCGGAGTCCATCAATCAGCAGGTGGATGCCAGGCTGGCGCAGCACGGCGTCGGCGCGGTCGCGCGGCAACCGGCGACGGGCCAGCTGCAGCCGCACGGCCGGGAGGGCCAGCCCGACAACTCACATCTGGCCGTTCCGGTCTTCTCCCTCCTGCTCGGCGTCAGCGGCTCGGTCTGGTTGACGGCCGGCGCTCACGCCGAATCGGATGCCGTGTTCGCCATGTGGCTCGGGATCACTCTGGTCAACATCGTCTTCCTGCGGATGTTCAAGAGCCTGCGCTCGAAGTGATCGGCTAGCCGACCCAGACCTTGTGGATGTGGATGGGCTTGGCGGGCGGGCCGTCCTGGTCGGGGTCGGCGATCCCGGCGGCGACCATCCGGTCGAAGGTGGACATGCCGGCGATCACGTGACCCAGCACGGTGTAGTTGGGGGCGATGTTGGCGAACGAGTGGACGACGAAGAACTCGCTGCCGTTGGTCCCCGGTCCCTGGTTGCCGTAGGCAACAGTGCCGCGCGGGTAGGTCTCCTTGCCGGTGACCTCGTCCGGGAACTTGTACCCCGGGCCGCCTTCCTCCTGCCGGTAGATGTCGCCGCACTGCAGCACCCCGAGCCGGGCCGAGTTGGTCAGCCGGAAGCACTGGGTGAGGTCGTAGAACCGGCTCTTCACCAGGTGCACGAAGTTGTGCACCCCGCACGGCGCATTGGCCCGGTCCATCCGGACCACGAACGGTCCGTAGTTGGTCACGAAGTACACGTCGACCGTGCCCTTCGCACGGGCGACCGGCGACGGGATCCGGACCGGCTTGGCGGCCGGGTTCTCCGGCGTCGGCGTGAACTCGCACTTCGCCACCGGCTTCGGGTGACCGGCCGGTACCGGTGCGGCGGTGGCTGTGGTGGTGGTCAACGTCGCGGCGACCAGGGCGGCCGCGATCAGGGCGGTGATCGTTCGCTTCATGAGCTCACCGTAGTACTCCGGTCGCTCTGTGCGGAGTTCTTCAAGGAATCGGGCCAGAACTCGCTCTCAAACGCCTGCGTTGCCTAAGGTGTTGCGGTCCGCTGCGGAAGGTGTGTGTTTGTGAACGGCGAGGTACTGGCTGGGCGTTACCGGCTGCTGACCCTGCTGGGCAGAGGCGGCGCGGGCGAGGTGTGGCAGGCCGAGGACACCGTGTTGGCCCGGCAGGTCGCGGTGAAGCTGCTCCGGCGGCTCGAAGGCGACCCGATGGACGCGGTCGAGCGGTTCCGCGCCGAGGCGCAGGCAGCCGCGCGGCTAATGCACCCGAACGTCGTGGCGACGTACGACGTGGGCGCGGCGGATGAGCACGTGTTCCTGGTGATGGAACTCGTGTCCGGCCCGGACCTGGCCCAATTGATGCGTACGTCGGGCCTCCCGACCGGCAAACTGGTCGCAGACATCGCCACCCAGGGCGCGCGGGCACTCGACGCGGCCCACGCGGCCGGCATCGTGCACCGGGACGTGAAGCCAGGCAACCTCCTGCTGGCGCCGGACGGCACTCTGAAGATCACCGACTTCGGCATCGCCAAGGGCGCCGGAACGGAGACCACAGGTGTCGGAGTGCTCCTGGGTACGGCGTCCTACGTCTCACCCGAGCAGGTCCGCGGCCAGTCCGCCACACCGGCCAGCGACTGGTACTCCTTCGGCTGCGTCCTCTACGAACTCCTCAGCGGTACGCCGCCCTTCACCGGGCCGACCGTGGAGTCGGTGATGCGCCAGCACCTGGACACTGCCCCGGCGCCCATCAACCGGGCCGACGTGGAGCCCGCACTCGCCAATCTGGTCCTCCAGTTCTTGGCCAAGAACCCCGAGGACCGCCCGTCCTCAGCCGCTGAAGTCACCGCCCTGCTGACCGAACCACCGAACACGCAGGTGCTGCCGTTCCTGCCGGCTGCTGAGCAGGTCGAAACCCCAGCAGACGCGCTCGGCGTGGGGACCTGGGAGGACGAGCCGGCCACCACTGGAACCCACCGCGCCCCGCGGAAGGGCATCCCGTTCGCAAAGGTGCTCGTGGCGATGGGTGTCGTCCTGGCTGCTGTCATCGGCGGTCTGATGTTGCGCGAGAGCGTGACCACCGACCCGCCCGCCGCGGCCGGTGGAACGCCGTCAGCGCCGGCGGCGAAGGCCAGCACCGCGCCGAAGACCACACCGAAGCCGACACCCTCGAAGACGCCGACGAAGAAGCCGACGCCGACGCAGACCCAGAACCCGCGGGGGGCGACGGTGCAGATGTTGCGCACGCTGGCCGCGCTGGTCCGGCAGACTGAGCAAGGGAGCCGGAGCAAGGCTCCGCGCGAGGCCGCGCGGGACCTTGACCAGGCCGCGGAAGCGCTGGACAACGACAAGACCGCGGTCGCGGCCAGCAACTTCTACGATGCCCGGCAGCGGCTGATCGAGGCGCAGCGGAACAACCGGTGGCAGACCACCCCGCAGATCTCGGCACTGTTCGCCGCCCTGACACAGGTTCTGCCTCAGCAGGACGGCGAGGGTGACGGTGAGCGCAACCAGGGTGACTAGCAGGCGGCCCGTCGTACCGGAGTGAGGCACGCGACCTCCGGGGGGTGGTCGGTGTCACAGCGGGTGTCGGCCTGGTGCCGGGATGCTGAGTATCGCGATACTCGCGGGTAAGGCGCACCGACACCAAGGAGCCGACGATGAGCAGGTTGCAGCAGACCGACGGGCTGACCGACATCCAGGAGGAGATCCTGAAGACGGTCCGCGCGTTCGTCGAGTCGGAGATCCTCCCGGTCGCCACCGAGCTGGAGCACCGCGACGAGTACCCGACCGAGATCGTCGAGGGCCTCAAGGAGCTGGGCCTGTTCGGCCTGATGATCCCGGAGGAGTACGGCGGCCTGGGCGAGTCGCTGCTCACCTACGCGCTGTGTGTCGAGGAGATCGCCCGCGGCTGGATGAGTGTGTCCGGCATCATCAACACGCACTTCATCGTGGCGTACATGCTGCTGCAGCACGGCACCGACGAGCAGAAGCAGAAGTACCTGCCGCGGATGGCGACCGGTGAGGTGCGCGGCGCGTTCTCGATGTCGGAGCCCGGCTGTGGGTCGGACGTGGCCGCGATCAAGACCAAGGCGGTCAAGGACGGTGACAGCTACGTCGTCAACGGCCAGAAGATGTGGCTGACCAACGGCGGTTCGAGCAACCTGGTCGCCGTACTGGTGAAGACCGACGAGGGGCAGGACTCGGTCTACAAGAACATGACCACCTTCCTGGTCGAGAAGGAGCCGGGGTTCGGCGAGGTCGACAAGGGCCTGGTCGTGCCGGGCAAGATCGAGAAGATGGGCTACAAGGGCGTCGACACCACCGAGCTGGTCTTCGACGGCTACCGGATCGACGCCGGCCAGATCCTGGGCGGCGTACCGGGTAAGGGCTTCTACCAGATGATGGACGGGGTCGAGGTCGGCCGGGTGAACGTGGCCGCCCGCGGCTGCGGGGTGGCGCGGCGCGCGTTCGAGCTGGGGATCTCGTACGCGCAGCAGCGGGAGACGTTCGGGAAGAAGATCGCCGAGCACCAGGCGGTGCTGTTCCGGCTGGCCGACATGGCGGTGAAGGTGGAGGCCGCGCACGAGCTGATGGTGAAGGCGGCCCGGAAGAAGGACGCCGGCTCCCGCAACGACTTCGAGGCAGGCGTGGCCAAGTATCTGGCCAGCGAGTACTGCCACCAGGTGGTGGAGGACTCGTTCCGGATCCACGGCGGGTACGGGTTCTCCAAGGAGTACGAGATCGAGCGGCTCTACCGGGAGGCGCCGATGCTGCTGATCGGCGAGGGTACGGCGGACATCCAGCGGATGATCATCGGCCGCCGCCTCCTCGAGGACTACAAGCTCTGAACCAGCCGGCGTGCCTGGGTCGACGGGCGGGGCGGTGCCGGTCGGCCCAAGCACGCGGCGGGGCAGGGTCTAGGCGGTCAATTGCGACTCGTACTGCGGTTGGCGGAGAGTGCCGGAGCCGTGGCCGGACAGCAGCCAGATGCCCAGCTGCGTGACCTCGTGACGGACTGATGCACCGTCCCGGCGGGTGGTGATCAGCCCGGCCTCCCGCAGCACCGTCGCCTGATGGCTGGCAGCGGCCGGGGAGATGTTGCAGCGCTTCGCCAGCTCAGTCGTCGTACATCCCGACACAGCCGCTTCCAGCGCGGCCGCACGGGTGGAGCCGAGCAGCGAGCTCAGCGGGTCGCTCAAGGGGTGCGCGTCGTCCGTGGAGTGCTGCCGCAGGATGCCTGGCGCGTGGTGGATCGGGTAGACCAGGATCGGCTTCAGCTCTGGGTCGCGCAGCTTGGTCGGCACCTGCCAGCAGAAGGCGGACGGCTGCAGCTGGATGCCACGCCCGTCCAGGTAGAGGTCGCGGTCGTGCATGTCCAGCACCTGCAGCACCGGAGCCACCCACCGCACCCGCGGATGCAGTGTCGACAGCAGCCGGTCCACCCCGTGCCGCGACAGCGCCTCCCCGCGATGCGCGTGGTCGGCCGACACATGTGTCCCGATCGACTTCCAGTACGGCGCGATTGCGGCGTCGTGGTAGGTCCGGATGGCCCGGCCGAGCTTGTGCAGTGAGGCCGGCTCACCCTGCGCCAGCTCCCGCGTCCACGGTGACACCGGGCGGTACTTGCTCAACAGCTCCAACTGGTTGCGGATCTCCTCGCGTGGAGTCGCCAGCGTCAGCTCCAGCGTGCTCTCGAAGTCCGGCGCGGCCTCGGCCGGGGTGAGAAAGTCGGGGGAGTAGCCCTTCGGCGGGGTCAGCTCCAGCAGCAGGCGCATCTGGTCCGGCGCGACCTTGGCCCGGACGTGCCGGCGCCAGTCGTCGAAGATCAGCCGGCCGTCGGACTGCTGGAGAATGTGCAGGCTGAGCAGCACCTCCCACAGCGGTGCCGGGGTGGCGGCGACCGTGACGCGCGCGAGGTCCCGCGGCGTGAAGTGGATACGTAACACGGCGGAACCTCCCTGGTGCTGCTGACTGCTCACGACATCCCCCGATGCCGTCGGTAGCAGATTGTGCTGAATCGCTGACCGAATGCGATGGCCGCATTCAATCAAGGGGCTCAATCGGCGCACAACCGTTTGAACATTCCAAAAGGTCGGTAGTGGCGGCCATGGCAAAAGGTTGCCAGCGCAGCGATCAGAGCCAGTGGTTGCGTTTGAACAGCCGGTAAAGCACGGTGCACGCGGTGGCCATCACGCCGAGAACGACGAAGTACGCGTACTTCATCCGCAGTTCCGGCATGTTGTCGAAGTTCATCCCGTAGATCCCGGCGATCATCGTCGGCACCGCCAGGATCGCGACATAGGCCGCGATCCGCCGCATGTCCTCGTTCTCGGCCACCTGCACCTGGGCCAGCCCGGCCTGCAAGATCGAGCTGAGCAGCTCGTCGAACGAGATCACCTGCTCCTTCACCCGCAGCAGGTGGTCGTCGACGTCGCGGAAGTAGTTCCTGGTCTCGTCGCTGATCAGCGGGTGCCGCAGCGTCGACAGCGACCGCATCGGCCCGGTCAGCGGCGCCACCGCCCGCTTCAGCTCCAGCACCTCGCGTTTGAGTTGGTAGACCCGGTCGATGTTCCGCCAGCCGCGCGGGGTGAACATCTCGCTCTCGATCAGGTCGATATCGGCCTGTACGGCGTCCGCGACCTCCAGGTACCGGTCGACCACATGGTCCGCGATGGCGTGCAGTACGACGCCCGGACCGGCGGTCAGGTGTTCCGGCTCCTGCTCGAGCCGCTGCCGGAGCCCAGCCAACTCACTGTGCTCACCATGGCGCACCGTGACCACGAACCCAGGCCCGCAGAACACCATCACCTCACCCGACTCCACCACCTCACTGGTGGCGGTCAGGTCTCCGTGCGGGACGTACCTGACTGTCTTGAGTACGGCGAACAGTGTGTCGTCGTACCGCTCGAGTTTGGGGCGCTGGTGTGCCTCGGCGGCGTCCTCCAGGGCCAGCGGGTGCAGGCCGAACTCCTCGCCGATGATGCTCAGTTGCCGCCGGTTCGGCTGGAACAGGCCGATCCAGACGAACCCCTGACCGCGCCGGGCCCGGCTGAGCGCCTCGGTGTAGGAGTTGACCTTGGTGTCGCGGCGGCCGGCGCGGTAGAACGCCCAGTCGACCAGAGCACCGTCCAGCTTGCCGCTGGCGACCAGGTCGACCGCCTCCGGGACCCCCGGCGGACGCCGCGCGAAGACACGTCCGATCCGGCGTGTCGCGCCCATGTCCCACCGTCGCCCGGTCATCACGGCGAGGCTATCAAGGCGCGGTAACCAGCCGTCGGCAATGATGGGGGTGGAAGCACGTGGAGAGGAACGACGATGACCACGCAGGGCATGCCCTCGATGGACCCCCGGCCGAGCGGCCTGACAATCGGGACCTATGACACCTACCGGGAGGCACAGCGCGCTGTCGACTACCTCTCGGACGAGAAGTTCCCGGTCGAGCACACCACCATCGTCGGCAACAACCTCCGCCAGGTGGAGAAGATCACCGGCCGGCTCACCTGGGGCAAGGCGCTGGGCGCCGGAGTGGCCAGCGGTGCCTGGTTCGGTCTGTTCGTGGGTCTGCTGCTGGGCCTGTTCACCACCGGCAACTGGATCGCCGCGGTGCTGACCGGTGTGATCCTCGGTGCCTTCTTCGGCCTGGTGTTCGGCGGCCTCGGTTACGCACAGTCCGCCGGCCGGCGCGACTTCACCTCCCGGACCGCGGTGGTCGCGACGACGTACGACGTACTGTGCGACTTCAAGTACGCCGAGGAGGCCCGCAACCACCTGGCCAAGCTCGCCCTCAAGGGTGAGGTGAACCCGCGGCTGCCCGAGCACCCGGCGCAGCAGCCGATTCAGCAGCAGACCCCGATCCAGCAGCCGCACGACTGACGCCGGACCGGATGCCCTGACCTGATGCACCGGGTGACGAAGGTCTCGCCCGGTTGAGAGGTAGGCCACGCGCGGGCTACTGCCCAGTCACGTCCGGATTCGGCAGCATGGGCTCCGGGGCCAGCGGATAAGGAGCCGAAGGATGCAGTTCGGGCGCAGTTACGAGGAGTTCGAGGTCGGGGCGGTCTACAAGCACTGGCCGGGCAAGACGGTGACCGAGTACGACGACCACCTGTTCTGCCTGCTCACGATGAACCACCACCCGCTGCACCTGGACGCGAACTATGCGGTGGAAACCACCCAGTTCGGCAAGAACGTTGTGGTCGGCAATTACATCTACTCGATCCTGCTCGGGATGTCGGTCCCGGACGTGAGCGGCAAGGCGATCGCCAACCTGGAGATCGAGTCGCTCCGGCACGTCGCCCCGACCTTCCACGGCGACACCATCTACGGCGAGACCGTGGTGCTGGACAAGTGGGAGTCGAAGTCCAAGGACGACCGCGGCGTGGTGTACGTCGAGACCAAGGGCTACAAGCAGGACGGTACCGTCGTCTGCCTGTTCCGCCGCAAGGTGATGGTCCCGAAGAACAGCTACCTCGAGGCCCGCGGCGGCGAACAACCCGGCCGCCCCACCCCCATCGACCGCGACTGACCCCGTCGCCTTTGGTTGGCTGGCCCACCCCGCGGTGGGTTGGCCAACCGGAATCCGGCTAGCCAACCCACCCTCTGATGGGCCAGCCAACCAGCGGGTCGCCACCGCGGACCGATCGTCTAGAGGAACAGCTCGATCACAGGCACCAGGACATCCGGCTTCTGGATCGGGAGTTTGAGTGTCAGGGTGTCGGCCGACTGACCGCCCATGCGGGTGTTCTGCGCCGTCTGGTGCGGGTCGTTGACGATCCGCTTGATCTCCGACGCGTCGTTCAGCAACTGCGCGTACTTCACCTTCCCGCCCAGGCCGGGCAGGTGGACGTGACCCATCGGCCACGAGAACAGGTGCAGGTACAGCCGGTTGCCCTTCTGCGTGTACCGGCTGTCGGGCGGCGCGGTGAACTCGCTGGGCCGTGCGCCACGCACCGACCGCTCGTGCAGCCGCATCCACTCACCGATCGTCGCCAGCGTCGCCAGCGCTCGTGGGTCGAACTCACCCCGCCCGGTCGGGCCGACGTTGAGCAGCAGGTTGCCGTCCTTGGAGACCGAGTCGACCAGCATCTTCACCAGCAGCTCGGGCGACTTCCAGTCCAGGTTGTCCCGGTCGTAGCCCCAGCTGCCGTTGAGCGTCTGGCAGGCCTCCCACAGCACCGGCTGCCCGTCGCGCATCATCGGGCCGTCCGGCTGGTACTGCTCCGGGGTGACGAAGTCGCCCGGGATGTCCAGCCGGTCGTTGATCAGGATGTCCGGCTGCAGCTCCCGGACCATCGCCATCAGTTCCTCGGACCGCCACTCGTCCTTGCCCTTGCCGTTGCCCGGCCCCGGCAGGCCGTCCTCGCGGTTGCGGTTCGGGTAGGAGAAGTCGAACCACATGATGTCGATCGGGCCGTAGTTGGTCAGAAGTTCGCGCGTCTGCGCGTGCAGGTAGTCGGCGTACACCTGGACGTCCCGCCCGGCCGCCTTGGCCTGCGCCTCCTCGTCGTACCGCTGCGGGTGGACGACGTCGATCGGGAACTCCTTGTGGTGCCAGTCGATCAGCGAGTGGTAGAAGCCGACCCCGAGCCCCTCGGCCCGGCACGCCTCGACGAACGGCCCGACCAGGTCCTTGCCCCAGGCTGTCTTCGCGACCGTGTAGTCGGACACCGCGGAGTCCCACAGGCAGAAGCCTTCATGGTGCTTCGTCGTCAGTACGGCGTACTTCATGCCGGCCGCCCGCGCGGCGGCGGCCCACTTCCGCGGATCGTAGAGGTCTGGCTCGAAGTGGTCGAAGTACGGCTGGTAGTCCTCGTCGGTCATCCGCTCGCGGTTCTTCACCCACTCGTGCCGGGCGGGCAGCGCGTACAGGCCCCAGTGGATGAACAGGCCGAACCGCCAGTCGCGGAACTTCTCGACAGAGGACGCGGGAGGCGCGTCGGTCATTTCGATACTCCTTGGAATAGATGGTTCATCGGCCACCCAGCCCGGTGACGAGGAGGCCGCGGACAAGGTGTTTCTGCAGGAGGACGACGAGCAGGACGGTGGGCAGCATCGCCAGCACGGACGCCGCCATCATCAGGTTCCACTGGGTGCCCTGCTGGCCGACGAACTGGGCCAGGCCGAGTGGCACCGTGCCCTTCTCGGCGACGCTGTTCACGATGATCAGCGGCCACAGGAAGCTGCCCCAGAAGCTGATGAAGGTGAACACGGTCAGCACCGCGATGGCCGGCCGGGCCAGCGGCAGCATGATCCGCAGGAACGAGCCGATCGGCCCGCAGCCGTCCACCCGGGCCGCCTCCTCGAGCTCGATCGGGACGGTCAGGAAGAACTGCCGGAGCAGGAAGGTGCCGAACGCGGTGAACGCCCAGGGCAGGATCAGCGCCCAGTAGCTGTCCACCCAGCCGAGTGACTGCATCAGCCAGTACATCGGCACGATCAGCACTTCCTGCGGCACCATCAATGTGCCCAGGAACAGCACGAACAGTTGCTCACGGCCCCTGAACTTCAGCCGGGCGAACGCGTACGCCGACATACTCGACGCGACCACCACGACGAGGGTGCCGACGATCGCGACGAACAGGCTGTTCATGAAGTAGCGGCCGAACGGCGCGAAGGTGAACGCGTCGGCGTAGTTCTGCCAGCGGATCTCCGAGCCGAACAGCTCCGGCGTCGGGGTGAACACCTCGTCGGCCGGTTTCAGCGAGACCGAGACGGCGTACACCAGTGGGCCGAGGAAGACGATCGCGACCCCGATCAGCAGGATGTGCGAGACGCCGCTGCGGACCTTGCGGGCGACGGCGTTGCTGTCAGACGTCATAGTGCACCCACCGCTTCTGGCCGATGAACTGGATCGCGGTGATGCCCATGATGATCACGAACAGCACCCAGCCCGCGGCCGACGCGAGTCCCATCGTGAGGAACTGCCAGCCCTGGTTGTAGACGTACATGACGATGGTCTGGGTGGCCACACCCGGACCGCCCTGGGTCAGGATGAACGGCTGGGCGAACACCTGGAACGAGGTGATCAGCGTCATCGTGGTGGCGAAGAAGATCGACGGCGTGATCATCGGCCAGGTGACGTACCGGAACCGTTGCAGCGGCCCGGCACCGTCGATCTGGGCCGACTCCAGCTGCGACTGCGGCACCTGGTCGATGGCGGCGGAGAAGACCAGGAAGTTGTAGCCGAAACCTTGCCAGACCGACATCGCCACGATCGCCGGCATCGCCCAGTTCGACGACCCGAGGAAGTTCGGGGCGTTCACGCCGAACCAGCTCTGCATCCCGCTGTCGATCAGGCCGCCGGGCTGGAACAGCAGCCGCCAGACCATCACGTTGGCCACCATCGGCGTCATCACCGGGATGAAGAACAGCACCCGGAACGCCTGCCGGCCGCGGATCTTCGGCCCCAGCCAGACCGCGAGCCCGAGTGAGACGACCACGTTCAGCGGTACGTACAGCACCACGAACAGCGTGGTGTTCAGCACGACCCGGCGGAACACCGGATCGTCCAGCAGGTGCGTGTAGTTCCCGAGGCCGAGGAACTTGCGCTCGCCGAACACCGGCCAGTCGAACAGGCTGATCCCCAGCGCCATCGCGGTCGGGAACAGCGTGAACAGGGCCAGCCCGGCCAGGCTCGGCGCCAGGAAGAGCCCGGCGTACCGCCCGTCCCGTCGCAGCGCGGGCCGCCGCTCCGCCCGGTCCGTCCGCGAGGGAGGACTGGGCGGTGCGGCGGTCGTGGTGGTGTTCACAACCATCAGGACCCAGCGCCTGCCTGGTCCTGGATGGTCTTCAGCGCCTGGTCCGGCGGGAGCTCACCGTTCAGCGCCTGGACCCCGAAGCGGGTGAGCAGGTCGGACACCTGGACCCAGTTCTTCGAGGTGACCAGCGGCACCGAGTTCTCCGAGGCGTAGTCGATCGTCTCCTTCGCGCCGTCGATCCCCGCCGCGGTGAACCAGGCCGGGTGCGCGGCGATCCGGGCCGGGTACGCCCGGCCGGCCGCGGCCAGCGTGGTCAGCGGCTTCTCGCCCGTCATCGACATGATCGCCTGGAAGGCGGCGTCGGGGGTCTTGCACGACCGGGAGATGCCGAAGCCCGAGCCGGCGGTGTAGGTCTTGGAGCCGTCCGGTCCGGCCGGGATCGGCGCGATGCCGAGCTGGAACTTGACCTTGCCCTTGGTGTCGATCAGCGACCACGGCCCGTTCAGCTGCATCGCCGCCTTGCCGGCGACGAACTGCTGGGTCTCGAAGTCGGGGTTGCCGCCCGGCACCTGCGGCGCGATCTTGTCGGTCTTGACGAAGTCGGCGTACTGGGTGAACCCCTCGACGAACTTGCTGTCGGTCAGGTTCAGCTTGCCGTCGGCCAGCGGCTCCGCGCCGGTCATCGTCCGCACCCAAGACGTGGTCCCCAGGTCGCTGGGGCGGGTCACCAGCCCGGTCTTGCCGGCGGAGGTCAGCTTCTTCGCGGCCGCCTTGAACTCGTCCATCGTCCAGCCCGGCTTCGGCTCGGCCACGCCGGCGGCCTTGAACAGGTCGCGGTTGTAGAAGATCACCATCGGGCCGGAGTCGTACGGGATCGCGATCTGCTTCCCGTCCACCTTGAGGCCGTCCATGATCGGCTTGTCGAAGTCCTCGGTCTTCAGGCCGTACTTGCTCATCAGATCGTCCAGCGGCAGCATCGCGCCCGCGTACGACGCGGTCCGCAGGCTCTGCATGCCGATGATGCAGGGGGCCTTTCCGCCGGCCAGCAAGGTACCGATCTTGGACCAGTAGCTGTCCCAGTCGGTGCCTTGGAGCTTGACGGTGATACCGGGGTGATCGGTCGTCGCCTGGTCGGCGACCTTCTGCCAGGCGGCCTGGTCCTCGGTGCCGCCGATCCAGAACGACCAGGTCAGGTCGGCCTTGTCGGCGGATCCGCCGCTGTCGCCACCGCCGCCGCTGCCGTCGTTGCCCCCGCACGCGGCCACAGCCGTCAGCGCGAGGGCCGACAAGGTGGCGATCGCCCAGCGGCGGGCTCGCGCTGGTGTTCGGTACATCCTGACCTCCAGGGGAACTGGTCCTCGAAGAAACGAATTAATTCATCCGATCTATATGCCGTAGTCTTGACATGAGTCAACAGTTCGTGGCCTTATTTCAGGGTCAATACGATTTTCTGAACATGCTGAACTCGCCCAGACATCCGATGTGTGCGCTGCGGACATCGGATGTCTCCACCGGTCAGGTCAGGAGGTGTGTGTGCGGGTCACCGACGAGGCGATCGACCGGATCAAGCAGATGATCGTGACCGGCGAGCTGCGGCCCGGCGACCGGCTGCCCCGCGAGCCGGACCTGGCCGCGCGCCTCGGCCTGTCCAGGAGTTCACTGCGCGAAGCGGTCAAGGCGCTCGCGCTGATCCGGGTGCTCGAGGTCCGTCAAGGTGACGGCACGTTCGTGACCAGTCTCGATCCGGCGCTGCTGATGGAGACGATGGGGTTCGTCCTCGACCTGCATCAGGACGCGTCGGTGCTGGAGTTCTTCGAGGTACGGCGGATCCTCGAGCCGGCCGCGGCCGCGCGAGCCGCCCTGCGGATGCCGGACGCGGACATCGCCATGTTGCGCAAGCTCCTGGACGAGCTCGGCCCGGAGCCGTCGGTGGAGGACCTGCTGGCCAGTGACGTGGAGTTCCACCGGCTGCTCGCGGTCGGCAGCGGCAACCGCGCGCTTGCCTCGATCATCGACAGCCTGCGCCAGCCCACCTACCGGGCCCGGATCTGGCGTGGCCTGACCCAGAACGACGCCGTCGCCCAGACACTGGCCGAACACCGGGCGATCCTCGACGCGATCGAGGGGCGCGAGCCGGAGGTGGCCAGGTCCTGGGCGACGGTGCACATCGCCGGCGTCGAACGCTGGATCCAGGACGCGGTCAACCTCGACGGGGTTGAACCTCCACCAACACGGCGGAAGGCATCGGCAAAGTCACCTCGAGTGCTGAGCCGTTCCACTCCAGTGGAGTACTGACCAGCCGGCTGCGTTCGGCCAGCTCGGCGAGCTCCTCATCCGTCGGCCAGTCGCCGATCCCGAGCTCCCGCGCGGCGGCCGCCACATCACCGACACCGATACCCAGTGTGGTCGCCGTTGCCTGCCAGGACGGATCCACGCCGGGCAGCTCGACGTGGACCGTCCTGGACAGTTCTGGCGCACCGTCGGCCTTGGTCTGGTCGAGGGTGAGATTCCACAGCAGTACGGCGATCCGGTCACGATCACGCGACGCCCATGCCTCCACCAGGCTCCCGCCGCCGTCACCGGTCAGCGTCACCGGCAGCTCGACCGGACCGAGCCGGCTCAGCAGGTTCATCGCGTGATACCGCGGTTTCGCCAGTCCACCAACGGTTTGCAGACCGAAACCGCCATGCAGGAAACGTGGTGGGCGGCCGAGCTCCTCGAAGTGGTCCGACGCGACCCAGTAGGCCAGCGCGTCCACTCGCCCGGCCGCCGACCGCATGCCGCGCAGCAGGAACACGCCGGAGAACACCGAGTCGTTGATCGGGTTGAAGTGCGTCGGCGTCACCCCCCACTCGGTCCACAGGATTCGCGCGTCGCTGAACCCGTGCCGATCCAGCGAGGCCTGCACGTCGAGCGGCGGACTGCCGTAGGTGTGCGTCGACACGAAGTCCACCGGTGATCCGTTCGCGGCCGCATGCGCCAGGAGATCGTCGACCCAGCCGGCCGCGGCCGACGACGGTCCACCGATCGCGAGTCGCGCGTCGACGGACTTCACTGCTGCCGCGGTCGCGTCGTACAACTGGAGCCATTCGGCCTTGGTGCCGGACCAGAACACCTCCAGGTTGGCCTCGTTCCAGACCTCGAAGTCCCAGCTGAGCACCTCGTCGAGGCCGTACCGCTCGACGAGGTGCAGGACCAGCGCGCGGACCAGGTCGTGCCAGCGCTGGTAGGACTTGGGTGGCGAGATGATCGCGCCGTACGCGAACACCATCTTCGACGGGTCGCTCGCCAGATCGCGTGGCATGAATCCGAGCTCGACCACCGGCCGCAGCCCGATCGCGAGCACCTTGTCGTAGATCGCGTCGACGACCGAGAAGTCGTACGACGGTTCGCCGTCGACCTCGGTGTAGACGCGGGTGTCGTCGTGGAAGATCGCGTGCGCCCGGACTGTCCGGACCCCGATCTCGTCATGCATCCGGCGCAGCGCCTGCTCCAGCTCGACGCCGATCTCCCGGCCGCCGCTGAGGTCGGTGCAGAGCAGTTGACTGAGCCGCTCGCTGCCGACCATCGGCACCCACGGCGCCGCCAGCTCGGAGCCCTCGGCAGCCGCATCGACAGTCACCGACACGACCGGAACCGTGCCGTCGGCAACCAACGGCACCGCACCGACGACGGCACTCGCGCGACCGGCGACGGTCACCTCGGGAACGCTCGCGACGGCATACCGGTACGGCGTCCCCGGGGTGCACGTGGTGTCGACGTATGGCGGTGCCGGGACCGACAGGACGTCACCGCTGTGGTGGTCGACGGGCTCGAGCGGGCCGTGTTCGCCGGTCCCGCGCAGGATCAGGTACCCCACCGCGCCGTCCACCGGCGACCAGTCGATGGTGACCTGACCGGCGCCGCCGATCGCGCTGACCTCCTTGGGCGGATCGAG
Organism: Kribbella sp. CCNWLW201; assembly: GCF_037203805.1. Taxonomy (NCBI): domain Bacteria; kingdom Bacillati; phylum Actinomycetota; class Actinomycetes; order Propionibacteriales; family Kribbellaceae; genus Kribbella; species Kribbella sp. CCNWLW201. The sequence continues at coordinate 552,040 of NZ_JBBCBQ010000004.1, forward strand.
GTCCGGGAAGGCGAATCCCCGCTCCTCGTCACTGCGGACCGCGATCCGTGCGTCCCAGTCGGCCTTGGCTTCGTCGTGCTGCATCAAGTGTCTCCCGTTACTCGAGGCCGGATTCGAACTGCTCCATCGCGATCAGCGGCCGGATCCTCTGCTCGACCGTCCGGCTGCTGAAGTTCCGCCGGATCACGTCGTCCGCGAACACGTTGCCGATGGCACCCATCACCATCGCCTGGTCGAGCGACAGGTACCGCTTGGCGATCGTCCCGGACTTCACCGCGACCGAGTCGTAGAAGCCACCGCCGGCGTACGCCTTGAGGTTGTTCTCGATCCGGGCCAGGTTGTCGATCGCCTGCCGCGGCGCGTACTGCATGGCGAGGAACGCCGCGTGTGGAGTGACCACGCCGTCGCCGAAGGTCGGGTTCGGGTTCGTGCCCTCACGGCAGCCCTCGAAGCCGGCGTCGTAGTTCGTCGCCTCCAGGTCGGACGGGTAGCCGCCGGGATCCATCCCGATCGCGTCGACGCCGTACACGGAGTAACCGCCCTTGGGGTTCGAGGCGGGGGAGAAGCCCCAGTAGCCGTACTTGGCGTCGTCCAGGCCGTGCTCGATGTGCGCCCGGACGGTCAGCGGGTGGTTGATCCCCCAGCTCCGCGGCGCCCACTTCGACTCCGGGATGAACAGGTCGGGCATCAGCGACTCGAACATGTCACCGCCCCAGGACGGCACCAGCCGCATCCCGCGGTACGAGTACGTGCCCTCGAAGACGTCCAGGCCGAGATAGGTGCGGTGCACGCCCTTGGGCCGCTGCTCCACCCAGGACCAGTCGCAGGAGTCCGGGAAGGTCCGGTAGGTGGCGAAGTACTGCGTGTGTGGGACCTGACCGAGGGCGAACCCGATGTACGGCGCGATGCGTGCCTCGGTGTTGCACGTGTCGTAGTGGAACTTGCGGTAGTACACGTCCGGGCCGACACCCGCGTGGTTGCCCTTGTCCGTCTCCTCGTCCGGCGGCGGGGTCTCGAAGAAGCCGCCGCGCATCAATCCGCCCGGCCTGGCCGCGGGGTTGTAGTAGAAGGCGAAATTCATCTTCCGCAGCAGCGGGTCCGCGAGGTGGCGGGCACCCGGCTCGGCGTTGCGCACGACCATCAACGCGGCGGCGAACCAGCCGTTGTCGACACTCGAGACGAACGGCGTGATCGGCTTGGTCCCGTCCGGGTCCGTGGTCAGCACCTCGCCGGTCGACTCGTCGTACCAGTTGAAGTACATGCCGCTCGGGTCGTGATGGTCGACCTTCGACATCGTCGTGAGGGTCTGCGTGATCCGGCGGAGCGACTCGTGCGGCGAGATGATGCCGAGGTGGCGGGCGACAACCGTGCTCCACAGGTAGCCGCCGATGTTGGTGGGCGAGGTGTAGCGGCTGCGGACCGGGTTCGTCACGGAGTCGCCGATGTTGTCGGCGGGCAGGCCGGTCGTCTCGTCGGTCATCGCGACCAGGCTGCGCCAGGTGTCCCGGGCCCAGCGGCCGACGAGTGCACGATCGGCTGTGGTCGGGCGCCAGTTGCCCTTGAGCAGCGCGCCGGGGTCTTGTGTTCCGGCGTACGTCGTACCACTCGTGGCGCCGATGAGAGCGACGGAGCCGGTGGCAGTGAGCAGGGTGCGGCGACTGATGTTGGCGGTCATCTTGTCTCCAGAAAGGTCTATTTGAGGCCGGTGACGGCGATGCCCTTGGTGACGTGGCGCTGGAAGATCAGGAACATCACCAGCACTGGTAGGACGACCACGACCGCGCCGGCCATCAACAGGCCGTAGTTCTGCGCGTTCTGGCCTTTCGAGTACAGCGCCAGGGCGACGGGAAGGGTGTACTTGTCCTGGGTCTGGGCGATCACCAGCGGCCAGAGGAAGTTGTTCCAGGATCCGAGGAAGGTGAGGATGCCGAGCGTGGCCAGGGCCGGCTTGGTCAGCGGCAGCATGATCCGGGCGAAGATGCCCAGCTCACTGCTGCCGTCCACCCGGCCGGCGTCCATCAGGTCGTCCGGCAGCCCGAGGAAGAACTGCCGCATCAGGAACACGCCGAACGGCGAGACCAGGAACGGCAGGATCAGGCCGGGGTAGCTGTTCGCCATCCCGGCGTTGGTGACCAGGACGAACAACGGCACGAAGGTGACCATGCCGGGGATCATCAAGGTGGCCATCACCAGCACGAACAAGGCGTTGCGGCCGGTGAACCGCAGCTTGGCCAGCGCATAGCCGATCATCGAGCAGAAGGCCAGGTTCCCGGCCGTCACCACCAGTGCGACCAGCGTCGAGTTGAAGAAGTAGCGCGGGAAGCTTTCCTTGTTGAACAGGTCCTTGTAGTTCTGCATGGTCGGCTGGTCCGGCCACCAGGTCGGGGGGACCCGGAGCAGTTCGCCCTGGGTCTTGAAGCTGCCGAGCAGCATCCAGACGAACGGCGCCGCCACGGCGATCAGGCCGAGCACGCCGATCAGGTAGATCCACCAGGTACGGCGCATCATTTCTCCCTCAGCAGCCGGAACTGGATGAACGTGACGACGGCGATGACGACGAACAGCAGGTAGGCCATCGACGTGGCCAGGCCGTAGTTGCCGAAGCCGAACTGCTCGTAGGTGTACATCGACACCGACAGCGTGCTGTTCAGCGGACCGCCGTCGGTCATCACGAACGGCTCCTCGAAGAACTGCAGGTAGCCGATCCCGGTCGTCACGCAGTTGAACAGGATGGTCAGCCGGAGCAACGGCAGGATCAGGTACCGGAACCGTTGCCAAGGGCTCGCACCGTCGATCTGGCCGGCCTCCTCGACGGACTGCGGGATCCCCTGCAGCCCGGCCAGGAAGATGATCATCGCGGACCCGAAGTTCCGCCAGACGGCCATCGCGATCAGCGACGGCATCGCCCACGTCTTCGACGCCAGCCAGTTCGGCCCCTCGATGCCGAACCAGCCGAGCATCGTGTTCACCAAGCCTGCGTCCGGGGCCAGCACGAACCGCCAGATCACCGCGATCGCGACGATCGACGTCACCACCGGCAGGTAGTAGCCGACCTTGAACAGGCCCTGGAACTTCTTCAGCCCGCGGTCCAGCAATACCGCGGCGGCCAAGGCGACCAGCAGTGTCAGCGGTACGCCGATGACGACGAAGTACGCGGTGTTGAACGCGGCCTTGCGGAACGTCTCATCCTGAAAAGCCTTGATGTAATTGTCGAACCCGACCCCGTTCACCGCGAACGGCGTCCGCAGGTCCCGCTGCCGCATATCGGTGAAACTGGTCAGCAACGACCCGATCACCGGCCCGGCCGTGAACGCCAGGAACAGCACGGCAAACGGCAACACCAAGATCCACGCAGTCCCAGTCTGCCGATCGAGGTGGCCGCGCCGCCGCGCGCCCTGCCTGTCGGTCAGCGGCGGCGATCGTCTCTTTCCTCCCGACGGGGCACGCAGCGCCCCGTCGGGAACCGTCTTCTGGCTCATCGTCGATCAGCTACCTGTGCCGATCGACGAGGCTTGGGTTTGGATGGCCTTGGCGGTGTCGGCGGGGGACTGGCCGGCCTTGGCCATCTTCTCCACCTCGGTGTCGAACACGGTCGCGACCTGCTCCCAGTTCACGATCGCCGGCGGCGCCTTGGCGGACTCGAGCTGCTTGCCGAACACCGGCAGCAGCGGGTCACTCGCGATGCTCGGGTCCTCCCACGCGCTCTTCACCGCGGGCAGGTCGGACGACATCTTGAACCAGCTGGCCTGCGTCTTGGCGTCGGACAGGAACTTGACCAGCTTCCAGGCACTGTCCTTGTTCTTCGACGTCTTGAACACGACGAAGTTGGAGCCGCCGACGAACGACGTGGAGGTCTTGTTCTTCGGGATCTCGAACACCCCGATGTTCGGCTTGATCGCGTCACCGCCGAGCTTGGCCACCGACCCGGCCATCCACGGCCCGGAGATGAACATCGGCACCTGGCCGCTGACGAACTGCGCCTCGGTCTGGTTCGGCGGCAGGTCGGTACCGGCCAGCTTCTCGGTGAAGAAGCTCTGGTAGTACTTCAGCCCTTCCTGCATCTCCGGCGTGTCGAAGGTGAACGCCTTCTGGTCGTCACCGGTGATGTTCGCGCCGGCGGACCAGGCGAACGGCATCACCGTCTGCCAGGACCCGTTGCCGCCCGGCTGCAGGTTGATCCCGTACTTGGCGCCGGCCTTCTCCTGCATCGCCTTCGCCATCGCCTTCAGGCCGTCCCAGTCGGTCGGCGGCGTGCTGAATCCGGCCTTCGCGGCCAGGTCCTTGCGGTAGTAGACCAACCGCGTCTCGACGTACCAGGGAACGCCGTACTGCGTCCCGCCGACCTTCGTGGTGTCCAGCGCGCCCGGGTAGAAGCCGGCGTTGTCGAAGCCCGCCGGGGTCGGGTCGAGAGCGCCGAGGTCGGCGAACTCGCCCATCCAGGTGGTGCCGACCATCGCGGCGTCCGGCAGCGTCTGCGCGGTGATCGCGGTGGTGAACTTGTTGTGCGCGGCGTCCCACGGGATCGGCGTGACGGTGACCTTCACGCCCGGGTTGGCCTGCTGGAACTCCTGCATCAGCTTGGGCAGGTTCTCGCCTTCGGTGCCCATCGCCCAGACGGTCAGGTTGCCGGTGGCCGGCCCTTCGCTGACCGTCGTGGTCGCCTGTGGACTCCCGCTGGGGGTGTCCTCCGACCTGCCACACCCTGCCAGGGCAAGGGCAGTGGCGGTGATCGCAGCGCTGCCGATCACCAGCCGGCGGCGGATGCTGTGGGTGATCATCTGTGTCTCCTCACTCGGTTACTGCTGCATCCCCCGGTCCCGTGCCGCAGCTGTCCCGCAGCACGAGTTGTGTTGCCAGTACGTCGTTTCGCGCGCGGGTCCGTTCTCCGGTGACCCGCTCGTGCAGTCGTTGTGCGGCCAGCCAGCCCAGCTCGGTCATCGGCTGCCGCACCGTCGTCAACCCCGGCGACACGTACCTTGCCGCCATCACGTCATCCCACCCGGTCACCACGATGTCCTCCGGTACGGCGACATCCGCGGCGAGCAGGGTCTGCAACGCGGCCAGTGCGATTTCGTCGTTCGCACAGACCAGTCCGTCCGGCCGTTTCTTTGCCGTCAGCAACTTCGTGGCCACCGCGGTGCCGGCCGCCTCGGTCAGCGGGACCTGCTCGGGTTTCGGTACCCGTAGTCCGCGTGCCTCGAGCGCCTTGGCGAATCCGGCGTACCGCTCGGAGACGTCGTACCCGCTGGCTGGATCACCCACGAAGAGCAAGTTGGTCCGGCCGTGGTCGAGCAGCCGGGTGGTGAGCTGCTCGGCGCTGGCCGCGCTCTCGCTGCGGACCGAGTCGCAGCCGGTGACCGGAGGCCGCGCGATCAGCACGATCGGTACGTCGGCCTTGCGCAGGCCCTGGATCGTGGGCAGGTCCAAGGCGTTGCCGTGGACAACTATCCCGTCGACTCGGCCGGCCAGGTCGCGGACCGTGCGGCGCGGGTCGGGGTTGCCGTGGGTGACGGTGATGATGACGCTCTGGCCGTGTTCGCCGGCCCAGCGCTCGTACCCCATCAGCAGGTCGCCGTAGAACGGGCCGGCCAGGTCGGGCAGGACGAGCCCGTGCGCCTCATGCCGTTGTACCGCCAGGCTTCGGGCGGCGCGCAGCGGTACGTAGTTGAGCTCGCGTGCCGCCTGGTCGACCCGGGTCCTGGCCTTCTCCGACACCGGCCCGGTCCCTTGCAGGACACGCGAAACCGTCGCGATCGACAGCTTCGCCCGGGCCGCGACATCGTAGATCGTCGCCGGCCGGCCGGTAGGTCCGGATGCCACGTTCTCGCTCCTGGGAGGTTGGAGTGGAAGCGCTTACAGTTTTCGACCCTGCCCTGTCCGGGGTGGGTTGGTCAAGACCTCGAGACGCATCTGGGACGATGAATCGTGACTACAGACGAGCGACAGGACCAGCTGTTCCTGATCCGGCACGGGGAAACCGAGTGGAGCAAGTCGGGCCGGCACACGTCGACCACCGACCTCCCGCTGACCGCGGAAGGTGAACGCGTGGCCAAGTCGCTGAAGTCGCGACTGGCCGGTGAGACCTTCGATCTGGTGCTCACCTCACCGCGGCAACGAGCCCGTCGTACGGCGGAACTCGCGGGCTTCGGTGATGCCGAGGTGGACGAGGACCTGGTCGAGTGGGATTACGGGGACTACGAAGGCATCACCACCGCGGAGATCCGCAAGACCGTGCCGGGCTGGACGGTCTGGGGCCATCCGGTACCCAACGGCGAAACCGCCGCCCAGGTCGCGGCCCGGCTCGACCGCGTCAACGCTCGCATCGCCGCCGTACCCGGTGACGTCCTCGTCTTCGGGCACTCACACGCGCTGCGCGGGCTGACCGCTCGCTGGCTGGAGCTCGACGTCACCGAAGGCCGTCATTTCGTCCTCAACACCGCCACCGTCTCGATCCTCGGCTGGGAACGCGGCTCACCCGCAGTTCACCGGTGGAACTCATAGAGGTCGATGGTGCAGAGCTGCTCGAACCCGAGACCGGCGTACACGGACCGTCCGGCTTCTGACGATCCGAGTACGGCGTACTCGACGTCGCGGGCCTGTCGTAGCGCGGTGTAGGTGATCGCTGCACCGATGCCCCGGCGACGGACCTCGGGGACGGTCATCACGAAATACACCCCGGCCACGCCGGCTGCGAGGAAGACGGTGGTGGTCGCGACTGGTTCGCCGTCGAGGAAGCCGAGGTAGTGGCGCCAGGGGTCGTCGAGGCCGAGGCGGCGATAGACCTCCGCGACCCATCGCGCTTCCTTCTCGCCCTCGCCGAAGCCGCGCCCCAGCGTCGCCTCCCAGGTATCGAGGTCGTTCCTGTTTTCTATCCGGGTGATCTCGAGTCCGGGCACGTCTGCGGGCCTGCGGAGTTCGGACAGCTTGACCGCCATCCCCGGCTCGCTGCCACCGTCCGTGAAACCGGCAGCGAGCAATCGCTTGCCGATGTCCGCCGGGCGCATCGACGGTCCTACGTGCCAAGTTCCTGGTACGTCGTACTGCTTCATCAACTCGATCGACTCGGCGATGACGCTCTCGTCACCCGCGACGACCGCGTTGTGGTAGTCGATGGGCGAGCCGCCGATCGTCCAGCGCGCGATCTCGTCATCGCGCTGCACCCCACCGCCGGCGGCACCCATCGCCATCAGCAGTTCAGCGGCGTTCTCCTCGATCGCGCGCATTTCTAGCCCGGGAGCGCGTTCCACTGCGCGAGGGTGGAGGCGAGCAGCGTGGCGGTGGGGAGGTTCTCGAACTCGTCCCGGCTGACGAACTTCGCGTCGCTCGCATCGTCACCAGGGGTCAGCGTGCCGCCGGTTTTCGACGCCTCGTAGTCACGGATGACATAGAGCTGACCATTCGGGCCATCGCGTTCGACCTCGCCGACCAGCCGGCCGACCGCGACGGTGAGCCCGGTCTCCTCGGCGACCTCACGGGCCACCGCGGTCGAATCGTCTTCACCCGGCTCGACCCGGCCGCCCGGCAGCGACCACAGGCCGCGACTGGGCTCGTTGGCCCGGCGGACCAGAAGCAGCCGGTGCCGGTCGTCGTACACGAGAGCCCCGACGCAGTCGACGCGGTGCGCATCCATGCCACCACACGATAAGGCCTGTCTGGGGACAACTGGGCGGTTGTGGGGGTGGGCGCGGATAGCATCAGCGGTGACAGTGTCCATGGAAGGGATCCGGCCCCGCTCGTGCGTATCGACCTGCACACCCATTCGAACCGCTCGGACGGCACCGACCCGGTGGACGTCCTGATGGCGCTGGCCAAGCGGGACGGCCTGGACGTGATCGCGCTCACCGATCACGACACGGCCGACGGGTGGGCAGACGGCCGGCGCGCCGCGGAGGACCTCGGCATCGGATTCGTCCCCGGGATCGAGATCTCCTGCAAGCTCAACGGCATCAGCGTGCACCTGCTCGGGTACCTGCTCGATCCGTCGTACCCGGCGCTGGCCGAGGAGCTTCGGATCGTCCGCGACGGCCGGACCGACCGGATCCCGTCGATCGTCGCCCGGCTGAACGGCCTCGGCGTGGCGCTGACCGTCGACGAGGTGCTCGCCCAGGCGACCGGTACGCCGTCGGTCGGGCGGCCACACGTGGCCGACGCGCTGGTCGCTAACGGGACGGTCGCCAACCGGAGCGAGGCCTTCGACCGGTTCCTCGCCGACGGCAAGCCGGGGCACGTGTCGCACTACGCGATCGACCCGGGCCGCGCGATCGACCTGGTCCGCGAGGCCGGCGGCGTACCGATCATCGCCCACCCGTGGGGCCGGTCCAGTCACCGGGTGATGACCCCCGACACCATCGCCCGGCTGGTCGACGACCACGGCCTGGCCGGTATCGAGGTCGACCACCAGGACCACTCGCCGGAGTCGCGGACGGCGCTGCGCGGGATCGCCCAGGATCTCGGCATCATCTTCACCGGCTCCAGCGACCACCACGGCGACGGCAAGATCGACCACGACCTGGGCGTGAACTCGACCGAGCCGGAGCAGTTCGAGCGGTTGCTCGAGGTCGCCAAGTCCAACGCGGCGGCCGCCGACGCGACGGTGCCCGAGGCCTACCTGCCGTGAACAGTGTCATCAACCTGGGGTTGCTCAGCGAGGTCGTCGTCACACTGTTCGTGATCATGGACCCGCCCGGCACGGTGCCGGTCTTCATCTCGCTCACCGCGGGCCAGTCCCGCGCGGTCCGGAAGAAGGCCGCCTGGCAGGCGGTGCTGGTCGCGTTCGGCGTCATCGTCGTGTTCGCGGCGTTCGGCCAGCAGATCCTGCACAACCTCGGCATCACGCTGCCGGCCCTGCAGGCCGCGGGGGGTCTGCTGCTCCTGCTGATCGCGCTGCAGTTGCTGACCGACACCGCCGAGGATCCCGTGCAGACCAAGAACGTGAACATCGCCTTCGTCCCCCTCGGTACGCCGTTGCTCGCCGGACCGGGTGCGATCGTCGCCACGATGGTGTTCGTGCAGCGCGCCGAGGGTTCGCTGCCGGACGTGGTGGCGATCTCGGCCGGCATCATCCTGATCCACCTGGTGATGTGGCTGACGCTGCGGTTCTCCGGCGTGATCATGCGGATCCTGGGGGAGAACGGCGTACTCCTGGTCACCCGGATCGCCGGTCTGCTGCTGAGCGCGATCGCCGTACAACTCGTCGCGGATGCGGTGACCGACTTCATCAAGGCGGGCTGATGAACGACATGCTGCCCGGGATGCCGACGCGGTTGTTCGTCGCGACACCGACCAAGCTGCTCACCTTCACCGACTGCAAGCGGAGGTACCGCTACACCTACCTCGAGACACCGCGGCCGCCGAAGGGTCCGCCCTGGGCGCACAACACGGTCGGCGCCGTCGTCCACGAGGTGCTCGCCGACTTCTTCGGTCGCTGGCCGGCTTCCCGCCGTACTCCGGACGAGGTGGTCGCCAAGATGCGGTCGAGCTGGCGGAGCGAGGGCTTCCGGGACGAGGTCCAGTCGCTGGACTGGCGGGAGCGGTCGACCTCCATGGTCCTGGGCTATCTGCGGGACTCCGATCCGTACTACGAGCCGCGCGGCGTGGAGCGCACCGTCGCCTTCACCACCGAACGGGCCTCTCTGCGCGGCCGGGTCGACCGGATCGACGAGCGGCCGGCCCGCGACGAGAGCGGCGGGACCGAGCTGGTGATCGTCGACTACAAGACCGGGCGACGCCCGCTGACCTCGACGGATGCACGGTCGTCGCTGGCGATGGCGCTGTACGTGCTGGGTGCCCGGCGGGTCCTGCACAAGCCGTCCACCCGCGTCGAGCTGCACCACCTACCGACCAACACGGTCGCGGCCGCGGACCACGACGACGCCTCACTGGCCCGTCACCAGCGCCGGGCCGAGTCGATCGCGGACGACGCGGCCGCCGCCGAGGCCCGCTGGCACGAAGGCCTGACCCCAGCCGAAGCCGACGAGGCGTTCCCTCCGGAGCCGTCCGCCCTCTGCGGCTGGTGCGACTTCGCCCGAATCTGCCCCCAAGGCCGCCGAGTAGCCCCACCCCGAGACCCCTGGTCCGGCCTGGACGACGGCTCACCCATCCCCGCCGCTGAAGCTGTTTGACCCCGTACCAGCGCCGTGTGCGTGGGATGCCAGCGGAGGGTTGGAGGCTGGGGGCAACGGAGAGAGGGGTTGCCTGATGGGCGCGAAGACTGTGAACAAGCTGACCGTGCCGGGTGCGACGCTGCACTACGAGGTGTCGGGGTCCGGGCCGGTGCTGCTGCTGATCGCGGGCGGCGGGACGGACGCGGGGATCTTCGGCGGGATCGTCGGCCAGCTCTCGGCGGACTACACGGTGGTGGCGTACGACCCGCGCGGCAATTCGAGAAGCCGGTACGACGGCAAGCCCGCGGACGAGAGCGTGACACAGTCGGCCGAGGACGCGCTGGCGGTGATCGACGCGGTCGCCGGTGTCGAACCGGCGTACGTGATGGGCAGCAGTTCGGGCGCGATCACCGGGCTCGAACTGATCACCCGGCACCCGGACCGGGTCCGCATGCTGGTCGCGCACGAGCCGCCCTGCGTGGAGATACTGCCGGACGCGGTCGACGCCCGGGCGTTCTTCCAGGACGTGTACGACACGTATCACCGCGACGGCATCGAGGCCGCGGACCTGCTGTTCGGCATCGGCACCGGGATGGACGAGGACGAGCTGCCGCCGCCGGAGGATCTGCTGCCGGAGTTCGTGGAACTCTTCGAGCGGATGCGTGCCAACGCGGGGAACTTCTACGCGCACAAACTGCTGCCGTACACCCGCTACCAGCCGGATCTGGACGCACTGAAGGCGGTCGCCGACAAGATCGTCCCAGCCGCCGGACTGGTCTCCGCGGAATACCTCCCCGGCCGCCCGAACCAGATCATCGCCGAGCACCTCGGCTGGCCCGTGGTCACCTTCCCCGGCGGCCACACCGGCTACGCCAGCCACCCAGCCCCGTTCGCCACCCTGCTGGCCCGCCTCCTGGAGGCCGACCTCCCCTGATCCACCGGCCCGGGCGTGGGTCTGAGGGGTCCCACGCCCGGCCCGGTCGGGTAATCCAGTTGACGGCCGGCCGCTGAGCGTCGTACTGTCCGATCCTTTCCTTGACAACGGCATGGGTGATCCATGCCTGTCACAGTGGTGTCCGAACCCCCGGGTCTTTCCAGATCCGGGGCAGTTCTGCGTGCCGCTGGACCGATCGGACACCACCTCGAGCGATGAGAGGAGGTGCCGTGGGCGTCTACTGGGCGATCGGCGTACGGTCGTTCCGCCGGTTCTCGACGTACCGGATCGCCACCGCGTCCGGCGCGTTCACCAACACCGTGTTCGGGTTCATCCTGTGCGGCGTCTACCTGACGCTGTGGCACGAGCGGCCGGGTCTCGGCGGGTACGACGTACCTGACGCGCTGACGTTCGTGTGGTTGCAACAGGGTTTGCTGATGCCGATCGGGATCTTCGGCGCCACCACCACAGTGGAGCTCGGCGAGCGGGTCCGCAGCGGCGAGATCGCAGTCGACCTGTACCGGCCGACGCACCTGCTGCTGTGGTGGCTGTCGGTCGACTTCGGGCGGGCGATGTTTCAGCTGATCGTCCGGGGCGGGGCGCCGTTGCTGGTCGGATCGCTGGTGTTCGACCTCAAGTTCCCTTCCGGTGTGCTCACCTGGTGCGGGGTGGCGGCCGGGCTGATGCTCGGCATCCTGGTGAGCTTCGGCATCCGGTATCTGGTCGCCCTGTCCGGCTTCTGGATCATGGACTCGCGCGGCATGGAGGCGCTCGCGCTGATGCTGTCGCTGTTCTTCTCCGGCACGATCCTGCCGCTGGTGGTGTTCCCCGGCTGGATCGGCGAGTTCGCCCGGGCGACGCCGTGGGCCGCGACCCTGCAGGTGCCGATCGACATCTGGCTCGGCCGCAATCCCGGCGGGATGGGGGCCGCGCTGGTGTTCCAGCTCGGCTGGATCCTGGTGCTGCTGCTCATCTGCCAGCTGGTCACGTCCTTCGCGACCCGGAAGGTGGTGATCCAAGGTGGTTGAGCGGCTCCGCCGGGCTCCGGCGCAGTACTGGATGCTGGTCCTGATGTGGATCCGGTCGTCCCTGGCCTACCCGCTGTCGTTCGCGCTGATGCTGTTCACCGGGATGATGATCACCGCGACGGACTTCGCCGCGATCGTGCTGATGTTCAGCCACATCAACGCGTTCGGCGGGTTCACGCTCGGGGAGATGGCGTTGCTCTACGCAACGGCCTCGATGACGCTGGGGCTGGCCGACCTGATCACCGGCTCGATCGAGCGGGTCGGGCAGCGGATCCGCGACGGGTCGCTCGATGTGTATCTGATCAGACCGATACCCGCCTTCATCCAGACCGCCGGGGACGGGTTCGCGCTGCGCCGGATCGGGCGGCCGCTGCAGGCCGGTGTCGTACTGGGGTTCGCCCTCAGCAACCTCCAGGTCGACTGGACCGTTGCCAAGGGCATCATGCTGGGCCTGTCGATGATCACCGGGTCGATCATCTTCGCCGCGATCTTCGTGCTCGGCGCGGCGTTCCAGTTCGTCTCGATCGACTCCGCCGAGCTGGCCAGCGCGTTCACCTACGGCGGTCAGACGCTGACGCAGTACCCGCTGAGCGTCTTCGGCAAGGACATCGTCCGGGCCGTCACCTTCGTCGTACCGCTTGCCTTCGTCAACTACTACCCGGTGCTGTTCGTGCTGGGCAAACCGGCCCCGTTGGGGTTGCCGTCCTGGATCGGCCTGCTGTCCCCGGTGGTCGCCGCCGGGATGATCGCGCTGGCATCACTGGCCTGGCGGGGCGGTCTCCGTCATTACCGCAGTACAGGGAGCTGAACCCGTGCCAGTCATCGAGTTGTCCAACGTGTCCCGTGCGTTCACCGTGACGTCGCGGACCGGGTTCCGCCGTACCCGCCGACTCGTGCGCGCGGTGGACGACATGTCGTTCACCGTGGAGCCAGGTGAGGTGATGGGCTACATCGGCCCGAACGGCGCCGGCAAGTCGACCACGATCAAGATGCTCACCGGCATCCTGGTCCCGAGCGGTGGCTCGATCCGGGTGGCGGGCGTGGACCCGTCGCGGCACCGGCTCAAGCTGGCCAAGCGGATCGGCGTGGTCTTCGGCCAACGGACGACGCTGTGGTGGGACCTCCCGTTGAAGGACTCGTTCGCCGTACTGCAGAAGATGTACGACGTCCCGATCGCGAGGCACCGGGAGAACCTGGCAACCTTCGTGGAGCTGCTGGATCTCGGCGACCTGCTCGACGTACCGGTCCGCCAGCTGTCCTTGGGCCAACGCATGCGCGGCGACATCGCGGCCGCGTTGCTGCACGATCCCGAGATCGTCTACCTGGACGAGCCGACGATCGGCCTGGACGTGATCAGCAAGGCGCGGCTGCGCGAGTTCCTGGCCCAAGTCAACTCCGAACGCCGTACCACCGTCATCCTCACCACCCACGACCTCGACGACATCGAAGCCCTCTGCACCCGCGTCATGGTCATCGACCACGGCCACCAGATCTTCGACGGCACCCTCGCCGGCCTCCGCGCCAGCCAATCCGCCCCCCGCACCCTGGTCGTGGACCTGGCCACCTCCCTCCCACCCATAGAGGTAACCGGAGCTACCGTCGTGAAGGTCGACGGCCCCCGCCAACACCTAACCTTCCCCACCACCACCAAAGCCGCCCCCCTCCTGTCCCACATAGCCGCCAACTACCCCCTGGTCGACCTAACCATCGCCGAACCCACCATCGAATCCGTAATAACCCAGCTCTACACCCCCACCCCCTCCTAGCCGAGATCGGCCACCATCGAGGCAAACACGACCTCGGCATCCATCGCCTTGGTGTCCGCACGCCATCTGCGGACAGAGTCAGGGATCCTCCGCTCGTTCACCGTGCCAACGCCCGAACGAATCAACCGCTGCGCCTCAGCGATCCCGATGTCGACGTACTCCAACTCGTTCAAGAAGAAGAAGTCGTGCCGAGCACCTTCGTTGCGGTGAAACTTCCCCGTGTTCCCGACGTACGTCCAAACATCCTCATCCACCAACGCCGCCACCCACAGCTCCCGCTCCCCATCCTTCACCAAGTACAACCGCGTCATCAGCGGTTGTACCCGGCAGCAATGGACAGGACGTCCGCTGGGTCGAGCGGTTTGGGGTCGGCTTGCCACATCGCGAGGATCTCGGCTTCCTCCACCTCATCCAGCTGGCCGATGCCTCCATTGATCAGCCGCCGTGCCGTACATCCGCTCATGCGCCAACGCCGCAACCCACACCAACCGCTCGTCCTCCTTCACCAGGTAGAGCCTCATCGCGCGATCCCGTCCTTCCTGTCGAACACCGTTGAGAATGCCTGCCTTGCGCTACACAGGAGGCCGTGCTGCTGCCTCACCGGCGACTCTGTGTGGTTGACGACCACGACCCGTCGCCCGCCGAGCCTGGTCAGTTTGTTGATGTCGTTGGGCGTCTGAAGCGTCGCCGACAGGTCGACGCGCCGCTGCCGTGCGGCTGCACGTTCCTCCGAGGTGGCCGTGGCGCTGCGCTCGATCTGGGACCACGGTGTGGTCAATTCCTTGACCTTCGCGGACTCAGCCGAGTGGAACTGCACCTCGACGCGAGCAAACCCGTGCGGCGTCAGGCAAGCGTGGAGGCCCTTGTACGGCGAACCTTCCGTATACGAATGCATCGCGGAGGTCACGCGCCAGTCGCAATCGTTGAGCGCATCCACTGTGCGCCGGGCCGCCGCAACCAAACCGTCCGGCGTCTCCGTCAGCACGGTGTACCGCAACAGATCATCGACCGGAAAGCGCCGCTCGGCCTCCTTCCACTCCCGGATCTTCCGCGCCAGCGACTCCGGCGACTTCACCCGCTTCTCGAGCTTGTACGGCGCCGCACCCGGCGGCAGCGACGCCAGAAAGTCCGCCGTCAACACCTGCTCGGCGACCACCGCTCGCTCAAGCAGCCACAGCGCCCGCCACGTCGCATCGACCCCGTGAACCCGCGCGATCTCAGCCGCGGAGACGGCCTCGCCGCCACCCCAGTCGAGCGGCCTCTCGACCTCAAAGGCCCGATGCAACACAGCCGGCTCGAGCGGCCGCTCCGGAGCGGGTGCCATCTGAACTCCCCAGGTCGTTTGGTCCTTCGACCGTAGTCACCGGCAACCCAGCCGTGGGCCCCTTCCCCGAATCTGTGGATAACTCGCGCGTCGTACCTCTGCGCACGCTGTTTGCGGCCACGGGCCCAGAGCAACATTTGTCGACGACGAAGCACTCACACGCGGCCCTCGGTACCCAGACAGCGGATTGGGTGGCGGGCCCCGACTTTGTGCACCAGATGATCACCTATCAGGCGATTTGATGGTCGAACCGTGCACAAAGTGGCTGTGCGCACCGGACGCCAGATGCCTGGCGGAGCCAGAGCGATGCAAGGGGAGTCCAGGGCCCAGATGGCTCTTGCGATTACGCGAGATCCGCGACCATCGAGGCGAAGACGACTTCCGGATCCATGGCGTCCTCGTCGCGCCGCCAGCACTCGAGCGAGTCCGCGAGCCTCGTCTCATCGACCACTCCGACACCATCCGCGATCAGCCGCTTGGCCTCAGCGATCCCGATGTCGCCGTACTCAGCCTCGTTCTCCATGAAGTAGTCATCCCGAACACCATCATTCCGATGGAACTTCCCCGTGTTCCCGACATACGTCCAAACTCCTCATCCACCACCGCCGCCACCCACACCCGCCGTCCGCCCTGGCCGACGAGAAACAGCCTGGTCATACCCGTCTCAGCGGTTGTAGCCAGCTGCGATGGACAGGACGTCGGCAGGATCGAGGGGACTGGGGTCAGCCCGCCACCGTTCGAGCGCTCCGGAGCTCTCGTCGATCCGACCAACCCCCTCGTCGATCAACCGACGAGCTTCGGCTGGTCCGATCGCGTCGTAGGTGAAGTGCCGCTCCATGTAGTAGTCGTTGCGCAGGGCATTGTTGTCGTGGAACTTGCCGGTGTTGGCGACATACGCGTACATGGTTTCGTGCGCCAGTGCGGCAACCCAGACACGTCGCTCTTCTTCCTTCACCAGATAGAGTTTCATCGCGCGATCCCGTCGTTCTTGTCAAGCACCGTCAGGTGTGCTGCTCGCTGTGTACTGCTGGGAGGAAGACCTTCACGCTGGCGCGCCGGATCTCTGGAGTCACTGTAGTTCTTGACCGCTACTCGCATGCCGCCAAGGCTCTGTAGCTCGCCAATCCCCTTGGGCGGCCGCAGTGTTGCAGACAGATCGATGCAGCGCAGCCTTGCGGCCTCGCGCTCGTCCGGGGCTGCGGTGGCGCTGCGTTCGATCTCGTACCAGGGGGTTGTCAACTCCTTCACCTTTGCCGAGGCCACGGAGTGGAACTGCAGTTCGGCCCGAGCGAGGCCGGGCGGGACCACGTACGCGTGCAGGCCCTTGTACCGCGAGCCCTCGGTATACGACTGCATTGCATACGCCACTCGCCACCCGTGACTGCCGAGTTCGTCCACCGTATGACGGGCCGCAGCCACCAGATCGTCCGGCGTCTCGGTCAACACGGTGTAGCGCAGCAGGTCGTCTACGTGGAAGTGCTTCTCGGCGTCCTCCCAGTCCTGGAGCTTGCGGGCGAGTGATTCCGGTGACTTCACCCGCTTTGTCAATTGGTAGGCGGATGCGGTCGGTGGCAGGCACTCCAGAAACTGTGCGGTCACCATTGGCTCGACGGTCAGGACTTGTTCGAGAAGCCGGAGGCTCCTCCGGGTCACGTCATCTCCATAACGCCGGGTGATGTCGGCTGTGGAGGGTGGGTTGTTGCTCCAGTCGAGAGGGCCGGTTTGTTCGAAGGCCCGGTGGAGGGTGGTGGGCTCGGGTGGGCGGTCCGGAGCGGGTGGCATGTGGTCTCCCCAGGTCGTTGGTTCTTTGACCGTAGTGAGCGGGGAGGGGGCTGTGGGGTGGGATTTGGGGATCTGTGGATAACTCGGGGAGGTTACGAACGGGGGGTGGGGTGTGACTTGGGGTGGGTGGGGTCGTTGGAAATCGGGTAGGGACCCAACCGGAAGTGGGATTCGGGGGTAGACAGGGTATGCCGACGATGACGGAAGAGCCGGCGGTGGTGGTGGGGCCGCCTTCGGACGGGTCCGGGTTCGCGGAGTGGGTGCGGCCGCATCTGCCGGCGATGGCCCGGCTGGCGGCGCGGCTTGCCGTGGGTGCGGACCGGGACGACATCGTCCAGGAGGCGCTCGCGCGGGCGTGGTCCAAGCGGAGTCAGTACGACGCGACCCGGGGGACGGCCTCGGCGTGGTTGCTGGCGATCACCGCGGACCAGGCGCGGAAGGCGGCTCGGCGGCTGCGGCCGGTCGGGGAGCTGGACGACCACGACGGCCCGGTGTCACGGCGGCCGGATCTGGACGCCCGGATGGACGTGGACCACGCGCTCGCCAGTCTGTCGGCACGGCAACGCCTCGCAGTGGACTGTTACTACTTCGCCGACCTGTCGATCGCTGACACGGCCGCGGTGATGGGCTGCTCCGAAGGCACCGTCAAGTCCACCCTGTCCGATGCGCGGGCCCGCCTGCGCACCCTGCTGGAGGTCAGTGAATGAACCCGACCGACGAGGTCGACGACCTGCTGACGCGGGCCGGCGCGAGGTGGCGCGCCGACCAGCCGTCTGCCCCTGAGCCCGACCTGGAACGCATGCTCGCCGGTCGCCGCCGTCCGCGCGGCTGGGTCCCCGCGCTGGCCGCCGCCAGCGTCGCCGCGATCGCCGCCGCCGCGCTCACCGTGCTGCCGGACAACAACAACCCGGCCCCCAGCGCGGTCCCGCCGCAGTCGGTTGCCCAAAGCAAAGAGCCGGAAGCCAGGACCGGGCAGACCCAGCCGTCGAACGACGATCTGCTGATCCGCCCGGGTGACAAGGTCCGGGTGAACGGCGACGTCATCGTCGTACCGGGAAAGGCGCCGGTGTTCTGCCCGCCGCTGTTCAAGACGGCCATCGGCTACCCGCCCGGCCAGGAGCCGGCACCCAGCTGCCCGGACAGCTTCGCGGTCACGCTCAAGGGCGTCGACCTCGGCCGGATCAGCGGCCTGAAGACGACCAAAGGTGTTCAATCCGGTCAGGCCGAGCTGATCGGGATCTGGGGCGATCGATCCATCGACGTCCAGGAGCAGAAGCCGTACGCCGTACCGACGAACAGCAAACCGCTTCCGCCGCTGCCGTGTGCGGCCCCGGCCGGGGGCTGGGTGTCGAAGCCGAGCAACGTGAACTCGACCGCGGTGATCAACTTCCTGGCCGCGCACGCCGACCAGATCTTCGGCCCGGTGATGCACTACCCGAACGGCTCGTCCCGGGGCGCTCCGGTGGTCGTCATGATCGGCGTCGCCCACGGTGATCTGGACGCTTTCCGGGCTGCCTTCGAAAAGGTTTACCAGGGCAACCTTTGCGTGACTCCGGTCTTGCTGAGCCGCTCCGACAACGAGCGCATCAGCAATCAGGTGGGGGACCTGATGAGCCGCAAGGAGCTCGCCATCACGAGCTCGAGCGGTTCGGGGCTGGACGGTGGTCGCGCCATCGTCCAGATGGTGGCCTACACCGAGCAGGTGAAGGCAGCCCTCACCCCTGTCGGCCTGGACGTGCTGGAGGTCGCCCCGGCGGTCAAGCCGGCGGAGTGATTCAGCGGTCGTGGAAGAACTTGACCAGGAGGCGGGCGGTCGCGGCCGGCTGCTCGATGGCGGGGGAGTGGAACGCCTCGGGGATCACCTGAGGCTCCACGCCGAGCACTGAAGCCATCTCACGTTGGATCGGGATCGGCCAGCCGTCGTCGCCCTCGCCGTACAGGACCTGCGCCCGTACGCCGGACTTCGCCAGCTGATCGGTCTTGTCTTCGGCGTCCATCAGCCGCCGGGTGATCTCGGCCAGGCTGACCGGGACGTTGCCGGTGAAGCGCTTGCGGAGGAAGGCCGCGATCTCCTCGGGCGGTGCGACGTACGCCGGGCCCTGGCTCTCGTGCTGCAGCTTCAGGTCGTAGACCTGCTCGATCGGCAGGTTGTCCAGCCCGTAAGCCAGCATCTGCAGGCCCTGCAGGGTCACCTCGTCGGAGAACGCCGCCGGACCGGAGCACATCAGGCTGATCGTCGAGAACACCGACGGATCGGTCAGCACTGCCTCGCGGGCGACCAGACCGCCGAACGAGTGCCCGACCAGCTGGCTGTAGCCGCCGAGTGCCTTGCTCATCGCGACCACGTCGGCTCCGAGCTCGGCCAGCGAGTACGCCGACGGGTCGGCAGGGCCAGGGGTCTCGTACTGACCCCGCTGGTCCACCGCGACCGTCCGCCAGCCGTAGCGGCACAGGTGGTCCACCAGCGGAGTGAAGTCCTCCTTGCTGCCGGTCCACCCCGGCACGAGCAGCACCGTGCCGAGCGGCGTACCGATGTCCGGCACGGCCATCAGGGTGGCGAACGACCCACGGTCGGTCTCGAGCGTGGCAGGGCGAACCCCATCGGGCAACGTCAGCGAACGCGGCGTACTCACAAGTAAAGAGGGTATCTGCTCAGACCTTCCGAACCAGTGTGGCCGTGGCCACGCCGAGCAGAATCACTACGGCCAGACTCATGACAACCGCCAGCTGTACGCCGTTGGAGTAGGCGTCACGGGCCAGCTCCAGCAGCTCCCGCGCTGCCGGCCCGGGCAGGTGCTCAGCAGCCGCAACCGCACCACTCAGCGTGTCGCGGGCGGACTCCGGTGCACCGACCGGGATAGCGGCGCGGTACACGGCAGTGACCAGGCTGCCCGCGATGGCGATCCCCAGAGCGATTCCGAGCTCAGAGCCGGTCTCACCCATGCCAGACGCCACCCCTGCCCGCTCTGGCGGTGCACTGCTGACCACTACGTCGTACGTGAGTGCCAGCACCAGCTGGATGCCCAGGCTGGCGACCGCCAACCCGATCACTACCGGCCAGCGGCCTGCAAGGGTCATCAGGGCCAATCCTGGTACGGCGGTCGCGAAGCCGAGTGTCATCGCCGTACCGGGTCGCAGGTGCCGGACGACCCACGGTGCGCCGAGGGTTCCGACGATCCCGGTGACCATCATCGGCAGCATCCACAGCCCCGCCTCGAGCGGCGACATGCCGAGCACCAACTGGAAGTACTGCACCGTCAGGAACTGCATCGCGGCGAGCACGTACAACCCGAACATCTGCGCCCCGAACGACGCGCTGAACGCGGCCCCTCGGAACAGTCGCAGATCGATCAGCGGCTCCGCGAGCCCCAACTGCCGCCGCGCGAACACCCAGCCAAGGAACACCCCAACCAGGGCGATGCCCAGGCTGCTCAGGCGGAACCCATCCTTCGCGGTCTCCTTGATCGCATACACGACCGCGAGGATCGCCCCGGTGGAGAGCACCACGCTGACCAGCTCGATCCGTCCGGCGCGCACATTCCGGAACTCCGGCAGCAGGAACGGCGCGGCCACCAGCAGCACGATCAGCGGCGGTACGCCGATCAGGAACACCGAACCCCACCAGAAACGGTCGAGCAGTACGCCGCCGACGAGCGGCCCGGCCATACCGCCGATCATGAAGTTCGTCATCCAGATCGCGATCGCCAACTGCCGCTGACGGGGATCGCGGAACATGTTGCTGAGCAGGGACAAGGTCGACGGCATCAGGGTCGCGCCGGCCAGGCCGAGCAGCGCGCGGGCGGCGATCAGCAGCTCGGGACTGCTGGCGAAGGCGGCCAGGATCGAGGCGGCCAGGAACCCGGCGGCACCGATCATCAGCAGCCGGCGGCGGCCGATCCGGTCGCCGATCGTGCCCATGGTGATGAGCAGACCGGCCACCACGAAGCCGTACACGTCGATGATCCAGAGCAGCTGCGACGAGCTGGGTGCGAGGTCGGCGCTGAGCACCGGCGCCGCGAGGTGCAGCACGGTCCCGTCCAGGCCGATCAGGATGGTCGGCAGGGCGAGAACCGCAAGCCCGAGCCATTCCCGCCGCCCGGCGCGGAGCGGGACAGAATCGGCGATAGCGGGCAGGCCGGCAGGCGTGTCGTCGTCGCAGTCGGGGGTCGGCGGATCGGGGCACACTGTCGTTCCGGTCATGCCGACCATGGTGAAAGTTAAAGGACTATTGAGGTCAACCCCCCGGGGTGCGGCCCGGCGTTCCGGGGTGCGGCACAATGGCCGGGTGCCTCGCACCATGGCGGTTGCCAACCAGAAAGGCGGCGTGGCCAAGACGACCACTGTCGCGACGCTCGGCGCTGCCCTGGCCGAGCGCGGTCAACGGGTGTTGCTGGTGGATCTGGACCCGCAGTCCTGCCTGACGTTCTCGGTCGGGATCGATCCCGAGGACCTCGTCAAGTCGATCCACCACGTCCTGCTCGGCGGCGTGAAGGCCCGCGACGTGCTGGTCGAATTCGAGGACGGGCCGGATCTGCTGCCGGCCACGATCGAGCTGGCGACCGCCGAGGTGAAGCTGGCCCGCGAGACCGGTCCGGAGCAGGTACTGCGAACCGCGTTGCGTCCGCTGCGGTCGTCGTACGACTGGATCATCGTCGACTGCCCGCCGACGCTCGGACTGCTGACGGTGAACGGGCTGTCCGCGGCGACCGACGTACTGATTCCGCTGCAGTGCGAGACGTTGGCACATCGTGGCGTAGGGCAACTACTTGACACGATCCACGACGTCCAGCGGCTGACGAACCCGGGTCTGAACGTGCTCGGCGTGCTGCCGACCCTGTACGACGGGCGGACGACGCATGCCCGGGCGGTGCTGGAGACGATCGCCGACACGTACTCGCTGGACGTGCTGTCGCCGTCGATCCCGAAATCGATCCGGTTCGCGGAGGCGCCGGCGATCGGCGAGACCGTGCTGAGCACGTCGCCGGCCTCGCCCGGTGCAAAGGCCTACCGGGCGTTGGCCGGCGCGTTGCTCTGACCTACTGCCCGCTGTCCGGAGCCTGGGTCGCCGGTGCCGGAGCGAGGGCCGGCTGACGGCGCAGACGGTTCCGGAACCTCCACAGCGGTACGCCGATCAGCGCGAGCAGCACCACGAACGGCAGGATCGCGCCGAGCGCGGTCGCCAGCGCGGAGAACGTGGCGGTGAACGCGTCCCAGCCGCCCTTCAGACCGGCCAGGAACCCGCGGTCCGGGTCCTCGGTCACCACCGGCTCGCCCTTCGCGGTTAGCGTCAGCGCGAGGGTGGCGAGTTCGGTCTGCAGGGCGAGGTTCTTCTGCTTGGCCAGCAGCGATTCCAGGTCGGCCTCACGCCGGGTCAGCTCGGTCTCCACCGAGACGATCTCGCCGATCGTGTTCGCCTTGGCGAGCAGGGTGCGCATGCGCTCGAGGCTGGCGCGCTGCGAGGCGATCCGGCTCTCCACGTCGACCACCTGCTCGGTGACGTCGCTGGACTCCTGGTGGATCTGCATCCGCTTGCCGAGCTCGGACAGCCGCTGGATCGCGGTCTCGTACGACGCCGTCGGCACCTTCAGGACCAGGTTCGCCCGGCTGATCTTGCCGTCCTCGTCGCTGCCGGTGTCCTCGGACGCGACCTGTCCCTTGAGGCCGGTGATCACCGTGATCGCCTTCTGCCGTTGGGCGTCCACATCGTCGGCCTCGATCGTCAGCGAGCCGGTCTTGATGATCGCCCGGGTCAGCGACGGCTCAGCTGCCGGCTTGTCCTGCCCCTGCGGCGCACTCCCGCCGGCCTTGCCGTCGGATGCCTGACCGGCGTCTCCGTCCTGCCTGTTGGCTGGTGCGGCCGCTCCGGACTCGCTGGTGCTGCTTTCGTCGCCACTGGCACCGCAGCCTGTCAGCAGCACCGTCCCCAGAATCGCTACCCCGACCACGGCAGCCTTGATCCGCCTCATCACCCATGCCCCTCTCTCGTGGTTACCGCTAGGACGGCAGCCGAGGGGCAGGGTGTTGCAGGCTCAGATCACCTTTCAGCCACGGTCGGGCGACGAGCAGGTCACTCCGGGGCAGTGAACAACGGAACCGTCGGGCTGGTCCCGGGCTGTGGCGCCTCAGCAGGCTTCGCCTCGGCAGCCTTCGGTTCCGCGGTCTTGCGGGTCCGGGTGCGCGGGCGCTTCACAGGCTCGGCCGTTTCAGCCTCAGCCCCCTCGGCGGCCGGTGCTTCGGCCGACTTCCGGGTCCGCGTGCGCTTCACCGGCTCCGAGGTATCAGCATCCGCAGCTTCGGCTGTCTTGCGGGTCCGCGTGCGCTTGGCGGGCTCCGCCGTACCGGCATCATCGGTTTCGGCAGCCGGCGCTGACGCCGTCTTCCGGGTCCGCGTCCGCTTGACCGGCTTCTCGGCCGGCTCGGCAACCGTGGGCTCGGCCTCAACCGCAGCGGGCTCGGCCTCAACCGCGGCGGATTCGACGGTCTTCCGGGTCCGGGTGCGCTTGCGCGGCGTGCGCTCGGCCGCCTCGGTCGACGACTCGGCCGTCGGCGGGACCTGCGTCTTCGCGGTCACGTCCGACTCGGACTTCTGCTCGGTCGCCACCCCGTCGACGGTCTGGCCGCTGCGGGTGCGCTTGCGAACCCGGTTCCGCTTCCGCGCCGGCCGCTCGCCACCCTCGGAACGCTCGGGACGGTCGGAGCGCTCGGAACGGTCCTCGGTACGGCGCTTGTCCCGGGCGGGCTTCTCGTCCCGCGACTCCCGGGCCGGTTTGATCCGGCCCTTCGCCTCGGTCGGGATGCCCAGGTCGTGGTACAGCTCCGGCGACGTCGAGTAGATCTCCTGCGGCTCGTCGTACGGCAGGTCGAGCGCCTTGTTGATCGTCTTCCACCGGGTCACGTCGGCCCAGTCGACGAAGGTCACCGCGATCCCGCTCGCACCCGCCCGCCCGGTCCGGCCGATCCGGTGGATGTAGGCCTTCTCGTCCTCGGGGCAGGTGTTGTTGATGACGTGCGTGACGCCCTCGACGTCGATCCCGCGGGCGGCGACATCGGTGCAGATCAGTACGTCGATCTTGTCACCGCGGAACCGCATCAGGGCCCGCTCCCGGGCCTGCTGGTTCAGGTCGCCGTGGATCGCGGCGGCCTTGAAGCCGCGGTCCTGCAGATCGTCGGTCAGCCGGGAGGCCTCCCGCTTGGTCTTGCAGAAGATCATCACCCGGCCGCGGTCGTCGGCCTGCAGGATCCGGGCCACCACCTCGGGCTTGTCCAGATCGTGGGCCCGGTAGACGAACTGTGCCGTCGTCGGCACCATCTGGGTGTCCTCGTGCGACTCCGCCCGGATGTTCAGCGGGTGCCGCATATGGGTGCGGGCCAGCGCGATCACGGCCGACGGCATCGTTGCCGAGAACAACATCGTCTGACGCAGTTCGGGCGTCTTGCGCAGAATGCGTTCCACGTCGGGCAGGAAGCCGAGGTCGAGCATCTCGTCGGCCTCGTCCAGCACCAGCACCTTGATGTGGCTCAGGTCGAGCACACCCCGGTTCGCCAGGTCCAGCAGGCGTCCCGGCGTACCGACGACGACGTCGACGCCCGTCTTCAGCGCGTCCAGCTGCGGCTCGTACGCCACCCCGCCGTACACGGTCAGAACGCGGACGGTGCGGACGGTGGACGCGGTGGTCAGGTCCTTGGCGACCTGGATGGTCAGCTCGCGGGTCGGAGTGACGACCAGCGCCTGCGGCTTGCCGGGCGCGGCGAGCTCTTCGTAGTCGGCCTCGCCGGGGGAGATGGTGCGCTGCAGCAGCGGGATACCGAAGCCGAGCGTCTTACCGGTCCCGGTCCGGGCCTGGCCGATCAGGTCGGTGCCCATCAGGGCGACCGGGAGCGTCATTTCCTGGATCGGAAACGGCTCTACGATGTTGACGCGATCGAGCGCGTCACAGATCTCGGGCAATACCCCGAGCTCTCGGAAGGTGGTCAGGCTGATCGCCTCTCACATGCTTGTGCGGACAGTTGCGTAGTGGCCGGGCGCCAAGAGCATTCCAGCTCCATCGTGAGGCGCGGGGACACTGTGCAAGCACCTCGCACCAGCTTGCCCATCTGGGCGCGTCACCGGCGAATCGCCCACCAGTGTAACCGCTCCACCTGTCAACGCCGCTTCGTGTGCTTTGCGCCACTCCCTCGCCCGGTCGCCGGCAGGCTCGGAGAGACGGCGCGGAGAGGGGAGTGTGGTTTGCGCCACTCGCGCTCGGGTCCCGATAGGGTGCCGGGCATGGAGCAGACGGCCTTTGATGATCCCGCCTACCGGGCCGCGGCGGTGGATCTGCTGGGAGTTCTCGCGTACGGCGAGCTGACCGCGTTCGAGCGGATGGCCGAGGACGCCAAACTGGCGCCGACCCTGAACGACAAGGCGGAGCTGGCCGCGCTGGCGACGACCGAGTTCCAGCACTTCCAGCAACTGCGGGACCGGCTGGTCGCGCTCGGCGTGGACCCGATGGAGGCGATGACGCCGTTCGTCACCCCGCTGACCGCGTTCCACGACCACACCGCGCCGTCGGACTGGCTGGAAGGACTGGTCAAGGCGTACGTCGGGGACGGTCTGGCGAACGACTTCTACCGCGAGATCGCGTCGTTCGTGGACGCGGAGACCCGGGCCCTGGTGCTCGAGGTGTTCGCCGACTCCGGTCAGGCCGAGTTCGTGGTCGACCGGGTCCGGGCCGCGATCGAGGAGGACCCGAAGCTGGGCGGCCGGCTGGCGTTGTGGGGACGCCGCCTGGTCGGCGAGGCGCTGAGCCAGGCGCAGCGGATCGCCGCCGACCGCGACTCCCTCGCTGCCCTGCTGGCCGGCAGCGTCGACCGACCGGGCCTCGACCTGGCCGCGATCGGCCGCATGTTCACCCGCCTCACCGAAGCCCACACCGCCCGCATGACCGCCCTGGGCCTCCAGGCCTAGCCCTCCGCCGTACCCACACGACGACAACGGCCGCCTGCCCCGGGTGGGGTGGCGGCCGTTGGCGGTGTTTGTCAGGCAGCGGCTCTCGGGCTGCTGTTGCGGGCGGAGATGATCGCGATGACGACCGCGGCGCAGATGATCTGGATCAGGTACTGGATCCAGTCCGGTCCGCTGGTGTCCTTGACGCCGAGGAAGTAGGCGATCAGACCACCCAGGAAGGCGCCGATGCCGCCGCCCAGGATGGTCCAGCCGAGGCTGATGTTCTGCTTGCCGGGGAGCACCAACCGGGCCAGCGGCCCGAAGATGATGCCTGCGATGAGGCTGACGATGATCATCCAGACCCAGAACACGGTTCCTCCTTGAGGGATGACTGACCTGCGCCCCTGTCCGGTGCCCGTGATCAAACCAGACCACCGTCAACGCAGGTCCTACTGTCATCGTGCCCGCTGGGTGGCACTCCGCAACCGGGACACGCGCGACTGTGTCCGGACCGCGATCAGATCGCGCCGAACCCGACCTTGCGGATCGACACCTCACCGATCTCGACGTACGCGAGCCGGTCGGCGGGCACGATCACCCGGCGGCCCTTGTCGTCGGTCAGCTGCAACAGGCCGGAGCTGCCACTCAGTGCGTCGGCCACCGCCTGTTGCACCTCGTCCGGGCTCTGCTCGCTCTCCAGCACCAATTCACGATTGGCGTGCTGCACGCCGATCTTGACCTCCACGAAACCCTCCGGGCACGTTCCGACCGGCGGCTCTCGCCGGTGACGGTTCGAGCCTATCCGTTGCCGACTCCCAGCTCTCACCCGTCCGCCCAGAGCAGAACCTTTGGTACGACATACGCCATACCGTCGGACCGGGTCAGGTGTCGGTGCGGGGGAAGCCGCCGATGCCACGCCAGGCCAGCGAGGCGACCAGGTCGGCCGCGTTCTGCTGCGGCAGCGACGGGTTGTCGGCGGCCAGCCAGTAGCGGGCGCTGACCTGAGCCATTCCGACCAGACTGACGGCCAGCACCATCGACTGCTCACGGCTCAGCCCGGCGTCGGCGCTGATCACCTCGGACACTGCCTCGGCACACGCGTGGGTGACCCGGTCGACCCGCTCCCGCACGGCCGGCTCGTTGGTCAGGTCCGACTCGAACACCAGCCGGAACGCGCCCTGGGCGTTGGCCACGTAGTCGTAGAACGCGTGCATCGTGGCCGCGACCCGCTGCTTGTTGTCGTCGGTCGACTTCAGCGCGTCCCGGACCGAGGCGATGATCGCGTCGCAGGAGGTGTCCAGCAGCGCCAGGTACAGCTCCAGCTTGCCGGGGAAGTGCTGGTAGAGGACCGGCTTCGAAACGCCGGCGCGGTCGGCGATGTCGTCCATCGCGGCGGCGTGGTAGCCGTTCGCGACGAAGACCTCCTGGGCCGCCTCGAGGAGTTGCGCGCGGCGGGCCAGCCGCGGCAGGCGGCTGCCGCGCTTGGGCGCGGTCTCAGGTGTCGTCGACACGGTCGGCTCCTTCGGTGGTGCGGCACTGGCGGCTCGGGCTCGACCGCCGGGTCGTTCCCCGAATCCTACCCAGCAGTCCTCCCGGCCAGTAGCTTCCCCGCCGATCGGCGTT
This sequence comes from Kribbella sp. CCNWLW201, assembly GCF_037203805.1. Taxonomy (NCBI): domain Bacteria; kingdom Bacillati; phylum Actinomycetota; class Actinomycetes; order Propionibacteriales; family Kribbellaceae; genus Kribbella; species Kribbella sp. CCNWLW201. The sequence goes on from NZ_JBBCBQ010000004.1 coordinate 579,526, forward strand.
CCATCGTGGTACTGCCCGCCGTCCCGGCGTACTGCTTCAGCGGTAGTCGTCCTCGTCCGCGTCGCCGACCTCGCGGCGCTGCTCGTCCACGTCGGCCGGATCGGCCTCGATCGGTACGCCGGAGTCCTCGGTGCGGTCGTCCACCACGGTCGAGCTCTGGCGTTGGTCCAGTACGTCGGCCTCGGGGGCGTCGTCCGGGACGCTGTCGACGCCGGGACCCTCGTAATCGGGCTCATTGGTCATGCGACTGACTCTCCTCTCGATCACCGACGGTTACGACGGTAGTGGTTTCGGGTCGTCGTACATGCCTTCCAGGACGTCGCCGTACTCCTCGATCCGGGCCAGCACTTCGTACGGGAGGAACCGGAGCTCCTCCGGTGTGGTCGCCGATGCCACCTCGTCCCAGTCGATCGGGGTGGACACCCGCGGCTCCTCGGCGCCGCGCAGCGAGTACGGCGCCAGGGTGGTCTTGGCACTCGCGTTCTGGCTCCAGTCGATGAACACCTTGCCAGGGCGGAGCGCCTTGGTCATGTTGGCGGTCACGTTCTCCGGCAGAGCCTCGGCCAACTGCTCAGCGAGCTGCTTGGCGAACGCACTGGTCTTCCGCGATGACGCTGGCTCGATCGGCACGTACAGGTGCATGCCTTTGTTGCCTGACGTCTTCGGCCAGCCCTCCAGCCCGAAGTGGCTCAGCAGCTCCCGCAGTGCGAGTGCCACGTCGCAGCACTCCACGATGGTGGCTCCCGGCCCTGGATCGAGGTCGAACACGATCAGGTCGGCCTGCGGGTCCTTGCCGTGGTCCGACAGACCGATCCGCCACTGCGGGACGTGCAGCTCGAGTGCGGCCAGGTTGGCCAGCCACACCACTGTCTGGATGTCGTCGGCCACCACGAAGTCGGCCTCGTCCCGCCCGGTCGAGCTCCCGGGAGTAGGCAGCGTCACGGTCCGCACCCAGGCTGGCGTACCGCGCGGAGCGTTCTTCTCGAAGAAGTACGGCGCCTCTGTGCCGTCAGGCCACCGCTTACGTGTCAGTGGCCGGTCGGACAGGTGTGGCAGCAGCAGGGTGGCGACCTGGTGGTAGTAGTCGATCACCTCCGCCTTGGTGAAACCTGTCTGCGGGTACAACACCTTCCCGAGGTTGGTGAGCTTCATCGTCTGCCCGTCAACCTCGGTGGTCAGTTGCTGCGGCGCGGCTGCCATGCCTCCCAGTCTCCACCCGTGAGCCGTCCTAACGTGCCGGCAGTTCAGGGGTTGTCTGCGCGGGTTGTGGTCGTCCTACCATGGGTTTCGTGGATAGTTACGCGGCGGTAACCAGTGGCGACGCGCCGATGGGGGCGCAGGAATGGCCGGCGCGGCGGGTGCCGGTCGCGGGGGTGGATCTGCTGGTCAGGGACGCCCCGGGTACGGCAGCGGACCTTCCGCCTGCCCTGTTCGTGCACGGCCTCGGCGGGTCGTCGCTGAACTGGACCGCCCTGGGGCTGTTGCTCAACGACACGGTCCGCGGTGTCGCGCCGGATCTGCCCGGGTTCGGACGTACGCCGCTGTCTGGTGCCGCGGGGATCACCGAGCAGGCCGACGTACTGATCGAACTGGTGGAGCGTGAGTTCGATCGGCCGGTGCATCTGTTCGGCAACTCGATGGGTGGCGCCTCGTCGGTGGCACTGGCCGCGCGTCGGCCCGACCTGGTCGCGTCACTCACTCTGATCTCTCCGGCGCTGCCGCATCCGCGGGCCTCCGCGAGTGCGCTGTGGTTCGCCGCGGTGGCCACGCCGCGGCTGGGTCAGGTGGTGCTGGAGCGCACCCGGCGGCTGCCGTTCGAACGGCGGTTCCAGGCGTCACTGGCACTGATATTCGGTGACCCGCGATCGCTGCCGCCCGAGGTGCGGGCGGCGTACGAGGCGGAGCTGCGCCGGCGCGACACGGACCCCTGGGGGATGCAGGCGACGGTGGAGGGTGCCCGCAGCCTGCTGTGGTCTTCGCTGGCGCCGCCGCGCCGGTCACTGTGGGCGGACGCGGCCAGGGTGGAGTGCCCGGTGCTGCTCGTGTACGGCGGGAAGGATCGCCTCGTCGACGCCCGGATCCGGACCAAGGCCCACCGCAGTTTCCGGGACGCGCGGTTGCTCTACCTGCCGCAGTCGGGTCACGTCGCCCAGATGGAACACCCCGAACTCGTGGAGCGTGCGTTCCGTCAGTTGATCGGTTGATCGAGTCACAGCTGTGGTCGGACTGAGACGCGGTTGAGCGGCTGATCGGATCAACTTTCCTCTCGCTCATGGAGTCGGACGAACACCGTGTTCGTCGAACGAGAGGACCACTGTGCGGGTAACGGGCAGACTCATCAGAAGCCTGTCGCTGGGGATGGTCGCACTATTGGCTGTGGGGACGTTGACTGCGAACGCCGCACCAGTACTTCCGCCATCATCAGTTGCTACAGGCAACAACTGGGACGTGAAACCGGTGGCCTCGGGCTACCAGCTGACCTTGCGCCTCGAAGCGCCGGCGCCGATGCGCGCGTCGCTGCCGCTGCTGGCCGTGGACGGCGTACCGATCGGGGTCGCCAGGCAGTCGCCGGACCAGCGGACGCTGACCCTGATCACCACCGATCCGGCCGTGCTCAAGGCGCGCGACGTACGGCTGATCTGGTCGGGTGACGTCGGCAAGAGCACCGGCCGGAGCCGCAGTCAGGCGGCCGGGCCGACGGATGCCGACTGGCTGAAGGCGCGACAGGGGCCGTTGTTGAAGGACGATCCTGGTGCGCAGGGCAAGTATCAGGTCGACACAGCCGAGTACAACCTCGGTGACGAGGCCGTCTACCTTCCGGGCCTCGGGCAACGGTCCGAGGTGCGCGGGAAGGTCTACACGCCACGCGGTGCGGTCGGGCCGCGGCCGCTGGTGCTCTTCCTGCACGGCCGGCACCAGTACTGCTACGGCAACGACGACACCCCGTCGGACAAGCCGTGGCCGTGCTCTGCGGGCGCGAAGCCGGTGCCGAGCTTCCGCGGGTACGACGGCCCGGCGAAGGCGCTGGCCAGCAACGGCTACCAGGTCGTGTCGATCAGCGCGAACGCGGTCAACGCGTACGACGGCGACGTCTATGACTCGGGTGCGCAGGCGCGGGCCGAGTTGATACTTGATCACCTGGCGCTCTGGAAGAAGTGGTCGACAATCGGCGGCGGACCGTTCGGCCGCACGTTCGTCGGCAAGGTGAACCTGCAGAACGTCGGTCTGATGGGCCATTCCCGTGGTGGTGAGGGCGTCGCCCGGGCTGCGGTGCTGAACGCCGACCGGGGTGGGCAGTACGGCATCCGCGCCGTCCTGCCGCTCGCGCCGACCGACTTCGCCCGGGCCACCGTGCCGGGGGTCGCGATGAGCGTCCTGCTGCCGTACTGCGACGGCGACGTCTCCGACCTGCAGGGTCAGAAGTTCTACGACGACACTCGCTACTCCGTCACCGGCGACACCGCACCACGGTCGACCGTGACTGTGCTCGGCACCAACCACAACTTCTTCAACACCGAGTGGACCCCGGGACAGTCCGAGGCTCCGTCGGGCGACGACTGGTTCGGTGAAGAGAAGGAGTCGCCCTGCGGTGCGAAGTACGCCGGCCGCCTGAGTGCCAAGGAGCAGCAGGCCGTTGGTACGGCGTACGTCGCGGGCTTCTTCCGGTTGCAGCTCGGCCACGAGACGAAGTTCCTGCCGCAGTTCGACGGGTCCGATGCACGGGCATCCTCTGCGGGGCGTGCCGTCGTACGCGTGGTGTCGCAGGCGCCGCTGGCGTCGCGGCGAGATGTGAATGCCCTCGACAAGGCGCTGCCGGCCGGAGCGGTCACCGGAAAGGCGTCAGCGGCGGTGTGCGCGGGTGTGAGCCAGGCGTCCGGGCGGACGGCTGCGACACCGACGTGTATGACGACTGACGACTGGGCTAACGCACCACACTGGGGCGCTGCCTGGTACGCCGCTCGCACACCGACCACTGCGGTGACCAAGTTGAGCTGGACCGGCACTGACGGCGTACTGCGACTCAGCCTGCCGGCTTGGCAGCGCGACGTTCGACGCTACGCCGCACTGTCGTTCCGGGCGGCGCCTGATCCGGCTGGCACGCCGAAGACTGACCTGAGTGTGCGTGTGGTCGATGGGCGCGGCCGTGCGGCCGTCGTACCGGTGTCTGCTGTCAGTGACGCGCTGGTGCGGTTGCCGGGGCGTGGGGACAGTGGCCTGCCGAAGAACCTGCTGCGGACCGTGCGGATCCCGGTGGGGTCGTTGAAGGGCGTGGACCTGCGTGATGTGCGTGCTGTGGAGTTGCGGACCGATCGGGTCGCGCGTGGGTCGGCGTACGTGAGTGATGTCGCGTTCTCGTCGCCTGGGGTCGGGCTCTCGGCTCCAGCCCGGTTGCTGCCGCAGCTGTCCGCGTCGAGCGTGACGGTGAAGGAGGGCGACAAGGGGACGAAGTCGATGGACTTCTGGGTGACGCTGTCGCGGCCGAGCATCCGTCCGGTCAGTGTGTACGTCGAGACGAACGGGGACCTGGGGGCGTCCGTGGCGGATGTCACTCGGCAGCTCGTGTTCAAGCCGGGCCAGACGCGGCAGAAGGTCAGCGTGGCTGTGGCCGGGAACACTCGGGACAGCTATGACGTGCCGTTCAGTCTCGTGCTGTCGGCGCCTCGGAACGGGTTGCTGAACCAGTCGTTCGGGCACGGCCTGGTGATCGACGACGACGCCACGCCCACGCTGACGGTTGGGAACGTTCAGGCCGGTGAGAAGGCGGGCACGCTGCGGTTCCCGGTGAAGCTGTCGGCGGCGAGCGACAAGATCGTCAACATCTCCGGGGTCCTGAAGGACGGTACGGCGGTGATCCGGAAGGACTACCTGAGCGAGTACGACGACGGGACGAACCCGCCGGATCGGACCGTCGACGGGTACGTCGAGCCGGGGAAGGCCGTGGGTGATCTCGCCGTCAAGATCGTCGACGACAAGGTGAAGGAGCCCACCGAGACCTTCACCGTCACGGTCCAGGCGGTGGACGGGGCCGAGATCAAGCTCCCGGTCACCGTCAAGGGCACCATCACCGACAACGACTGAAGGAGGGCGCGGACCTCCAGGCCACATCATTCGAGCTCGGGAGCGGCGGCTGAGCGTGGCTCCGCTCACAACGAGCCGATTGTGATGGCCTCGAGGTCCGCTTCCGGGGTGAGACGAGGATCCCGGGATGCGGACTCTGGTGGGGGTGGTTGGGGATGTGCGGGAACATGGGGGAGGGACGGATGGTTGAAAACCGGAGAGCCTGACCGACATCGTTCACGAGGAGCCGACACGTGTCACTGCCACCGCTGGTCGAACCGGCCGACGAGCTCACCATCGACGAGGTTCGCCGGTACTCGCGGCACCTGATCATCCCCGAGGTCGGGATGGCCGGGCAGAAGCGGCTGAAGAACTCCAAGGTGCTGGTGATCGGCGCCGGCGGCCTGGGCAGCCCGGCGCTGCTCTACCTGGCCGCGGCCGGTGTCGGCACCCTCGGCATCGTCGAGTTCGACACCGTCGACGAGTCGAACCTGCAGCGCCAGATCATCCACGGCCAGTCCGACGTCGGGAAGTCCAAGGCCCAGTCGGCCAAGGAATCGATTCTCGAGGCGAACCCGTACACGAACGTCGTCCTGCACGAGACCCGGCTGGACAACGACAACGTCTTCGAGATCTTCGAGCAGTACGACCTGATCGTCGACGGCACCGACAACTTCGCCACCCGGTACCTGGTGAACGACGCCGCGGTACTGCTCGGCAAGCCGTACGTCTGGGGCTCGATCTTCCGCTTCGACGGCCAGGTCAGCGTCTTCTGGGCCGAGCACGGACCGTGCTACCGCTGCCTCTACCCCGAGCCGCCGCCACCCGGCATGGTTCCGTCCTGCGCCGAGGGCGGCGTGCTCGGCGTGCTCTGCGCGTCCGTCGGTGCGGCCCAGGTGACCGAGGCGATCAAGCTGCTGACGGGGATCGGCGATCCGTCGCTGGGCCGGCTGAACATCTACGAGGCGCTCGACCTGAACTGGCGCACCCTGAAGGTCCGCAAGGACCCGAACTGCGCCATCTGCGGTGAGAACCCGACCGTCACCGAGCTGATCGACTACGAGAGCTTCTGCGGCGCCCTGACCGAGGAGGCGGCCGACGCGGCCGTCGGCTCGACCATCTCGGTGAAGCAGCTGAGCGAGTGGATCAAGCTGAAGGACAACGGCGAGAAGGACTTCGTGCTGATCGACGTCCGCGAGCCGAACGAGTACGAGATCAACCGGATCCCGGGCTCGGTGCTGATCCCGAAGGCCGAGTTCCAGACCGGTGTCGCGTTGGAGAAGCTGCCGCAGGACAAGCAGCTGGTGTTCCACTGCAAGTCCGGTGTCCGCTCCGCCGAGGTGCTCGCGATCGCGAAGGGCGCGGGCTTCGGCGACGCGGTCCACGTCGGCGGCGGTGTCGTCGCCTGGGTCGACCAGATCGACCCGAGCCAGCCGGCGTACTAGACCTGAGCAGAGGGCTGGAGCGATCCAGCCCCCTTGTTCAGAAGGGCATCCGGCAGCTGGCGACGGCCTCGACCGCGACCGGGTCGCCGGAGACGTCCGGCTCGTCGTCGCGGCCTGACAGGGTCCGCATGTAGCCGACGGCGTCCACGGCGGCGCGGCCGACCGGCTCGTCCCTCCCCAGCCGGTAGGTCCCGCCGCCCTGCCCCGTCAACTCCAGTACGACGGCCGGACGCTCACCCCAGAAAGGCAGCGTGTCCACGTCGTACACCACCTGGGCGATGATCTCCTCGGCGTACGGCCCCGCGTCGAACGACCGCCCGAGCGCCTGGCACACGTCGTCGCGATGCATCCACAGATCCCGGGCCAGCAGGATGTCCCGGATGTACCCGAGGGTCATCGGAAGACCCTCGACGTTCATGGTCGCCCGCCGGATCAGCTCCGGATTCCGCGAGATCGCCCGCGTCGCCTTCGCCCAGGTCCGGTCGAAGGTCGCCCGCAGTTCGGCCGGCGGCGTACCGCGGTGCTCGTCGGCCTGCACCATCATGTGCGCGTCGAACCGCGGCACCCCCGGGTAGACCCGCTTGCCCTTCCGGAACCGGCGCGGGAACGACCACGGCTTGATCACGTCCTCCGCCTGGCCGGTCAGATGCCCGGCGATGTCCGCGACGTCCCACGCGTCGCAGACCGTACGGCGCTGCCACTCGGTCCCCTCGATCGACGCCAGCATGTCGTGCCACGCCTGGAGCTCCGCGTCCCGGTGGACCCGGCACCGTTCCCGGCTCGCCCGGCCGATCTCCCCCGCGAGTACTGCGGTCATGATTACCCCCTGGTTGGTGCGTATCGCTGATAAAACATCTCGAGTACGACGGGCAGCAGCCGGCTGAACCGTCCTTCCTCGAACGAGGCGTTCGGTTGGTTGGCGATCTGCTGCGACAGCACCCCGGCTGTCAGTGACGTGAACAGCGCGATCGCTTCGTCGCCAGCCGCGTCCGGGTGCAACCGGCCCGCGTCCACCGCCTCTTGCAGTAGCTGCCGGAGCTCCTCGATCGCTTCCTTGGCCGGTTCGAACGCCTCCGGGCTCGGCTCGAAGCCGGGGATCGTCCGCCAGAACAGCAGTTGTGAGTAGACCGGGTGCTGTAGGCACCACCGGCAGAACGCGTTGATGCCGAGTTCGAGCGGATCCTCGTCCTCGGCTGCCGTGGCGACGGCTTCCCGCTGGACGGCGAGGACGAGCTCGGCGCCGCGCTGGAAGAGCGCGTCGAAGATCGCCATCTTGGACGGGAAGTACTGGTAGAGCGATGGCGGCTGCATGCCGAGCCGGCGGGCCACCGCGGACAGGCTGAGGGCCGCGACGCCTTCGGTCTCCATCAATCCGATGGCGACCTCCAGGATCTCCTCGATGGTCTCCTGGCGGCGACGGGTCCTACGGTCCAGCCCTGCAGTACTCATACGCTGAGGAAAACCTAAAGGTATTAGGGAAGTCAATACCTCGTAGGTTTCGGTTGGATTGTCCGCCTCGGGACGTAGTGTCGGGACATGTGCAGAAACATCACTGTTCTCCGGGGACTCGAGCCGGCCGCGACCTCTGAGGAGATCTACGCGGCCGCGTTGCAGTACGTGCGCAAGGTGACCGGCGTCGGCTCGTTGAGCTCGACCACCCGCGAGCCGATCGAGCGGGCCGCGGCCGAGGTCGCGCGGATCACCGAGCAACTGCTGGCGGAGATGCCGGAGCGCCGGAACCCGCCGCAGACCGTGCCGCCGCTGCGCCGCCCCGAGGTGCGCGCGCGGCTCGGGCTCGACTGAGGCCGACCCGTGGGGGAGGTGCTGGCCGGCCGGCGCCGACAAGGGTTGGTGCTCGCGCTCGTGGTCGTCGGCCTGCTGTTGTCCACGATCACCACCAACGCCCAGGCCGAGCTGATCCGCCGCCGGCAGGACAGCTGTGACGGTTCACTTCCGCTGCCCACAACGGCGTACGTGCTCGGCTTCGCCGGCCTGGCCGTCGGTGCGGTCGCCCTCTTCCTACTGACCCGCTGGTTTCGCCACAGCCGTCAGCCCATCACCCTCATCCTGTTCGCCACCGCCATCGCCGCCGTCATCTTCGAGCTCTTCGCCCTCGTCACCGCCTTCCAGGAGGGCGGCCCGGTCTGCGGCGGCTAGCCGGCCACCTGCGGCAGGAACGCGGCCAGCGCACTGATCAGCAACGGCGCGAGCACACTGATCACGGTCAGCGGATTCCGCACGATCGAGCTGTCCAGGTGCAGCAGCCGCTCGATCCGGTGCCGCTCCTCCACCCACTCCGCAGTCGGCTTTCCGTCCGGCGGCAACGGGCAGGCGTGTTTGACCAACTGATGCGCCCGATTCCGCCAGGCCACCGCCATCGGTACGGCGATGATCGACAGGCCGAGCGCGAACAGCAGGCCGTACATCAACACGTTCGCCGGCGGGAACTCATGGTCCCGCTGGGGATAGGCCGCGACGAACGCACCGCGCAACGCACCCGCGCTCGCGACGGCCGCCACCACACCGAAGGCGAAGGCACCCACACAGAACAGCAGCAGTTGCCACAGTTGCTCGAGCCGTTCGATCGCGGACCGGAGGTGCTCCGATTCGCCTGGCTTGTCCTGCATGGCGGCGATGTAGTCGTTCTCCACATGACCGGTCGTCCCCCGGGGAATCTCCTTCTCCAGGTCGTGGCACTCGGCATGGGCCAGCCAGACGATGGTCAGCCACGGGATGCTGGCGAGCATCCCGGCGACCAGGACACAGCCGGTCCGCCACTTGAGGCCCTGCACTGGCAGGTCGGGGCTACCGGCGGGGTGGAGCAGCCCGAGCATCGCGCCGCTGACCGCGCCGACGGTCGCCAGCAGCAGGTAGCGGTTGCGACGGCCGGCCGTGGGGAACATGCCCCACTCCTTCGGACGCTGCAGGATCCGGACCGCCTGGACCGTGAGGACGACGAACACCGCGAGCGCCGCTCCTGCGATGAACCGCCAGATCGTCCACGGCACACTCTGCACGAACGCGTCACTCTCCGCACCGCCTTTCGACCCCGCGATGCCGAGCAACCAGGCGAACGCGAACAGCAGCGTGAACACGATCATGCTCCGGACCGGTGGCGGCACCCGGACCCAGAACGGATCCTCCACCAGGTCCTTCGGCAGTTCGACCGGCATCGTGCCCCCTCACCCCAGACTTGCCTCAAGTTTCCCGGGCCGTCGGCGTGGCCGTCCTTCGAATCCGGCGCGTCCTGCCCTTTCGGGCACGGCTCCGAGGCGAGGTAAGGTCGCTGTCGGGAAACGGTTACTGAGTGCCTCGTGGCACTATGAGGAGGCCGGGATGCGGTTCGCGATCAAGACGAGGCCGGAGCACACCACCTGGCAGCAGATGCGGGACGTGTGGATCGCCGCGGACGACTTCGAGATCTTCGAGTCCGCGTGGCACTGGGACCACTTCTACCCGTTGAGCGGTGACATGGCCGGCCCGAACCTCGAGGCCTGGACCACGTTGGCCGCGCTGGCGCAGGCGACGCAGCGGATCCGGGTCGGGTGCCAGGTGACCGGGATGATCTACCGGCATCCCGCCGTACTCGCGAACATGGCCGCGACCACCGACATCATCTCCAACGGCCGGCTCGAGCTCGGGGTCGGCGCGGGCTGGAACGAGATGGAGACCGCCGCGTACGGCATCGAGCTGTATCCGTTGAAGGAACGCTTCGACCGCTTCGACGAGGGTGTGCAGGCGATGATCGCGCTGCTCACCGAGAAGGTGGCGAACTTCGACGGCGAGTACGTCAAGCTCACCGACGCGTACTGCGAGCCGAAGGCCGTGCAGACCCCGCATCCGCCGATCACGATCGGTGGCAAGGGCCCGAAGCGGACGCTGCGCGCGGTCGCTCGCTGGGCCCAGCACTGGAACGTCATCGTGCCGGGTCCGGAGGACTGGAAGCCGCTCAAGGACATCCTGGTCAAACACTGCGAGGACGTCGGCCGCGACGTCAACGAGATCACCTGCTCGGTCAATGTCCGGATCGATCCCGACCAGCCCCTCGACACCGCGGTCGCCCAAGCGGCGGCGTACGGCGAAGCGGGGGTCGACCTGGTCGTGATGAACCTCCCGCTCGACGCCCCGCCGTCGGTCGTCGAACCGCTCGCGAAGGCACTCGCCCCACTCGCCTGAACTGTCCCAGGTCCCCGCTAGGTTTGGGTTCGTGGACAGGGAGGAGTACGTCGAGGCGGTGTTGCGTGCGGTGGAGTCGATCCCGCCGGGCAGCGTCGCGACGTACGGCGACATCGCCGAGTACGTCGGCCAGGGCGGCCCGCGTCAGGTCGGCGCGATCATGCGCGAGTACGGCGCCAGTGTGCCCTGGTGGCGGGTGATCCGGGCCAGTGGCGTGCCGGCCGACGAGGTGGGCGACGAACAGCTCCACAACCTCCGCTCGGACGGCGTACGCGTCACGGACGGCCGGGTCAACCTTCGCCAGGTCCGCTGGAATCCCGAGGACTAGACATCAGCGATGCGGCGGCCCCGCCCCGGACCCCCGCACCGCCGATGCACGCCGGCCGTTGAGGTGGCCGGCCGTCGAATGTCTTGATGCACGAAACGGCCGGGAAGTTGTCCGCAGTTCGGTGAGGTTCGGGCCGGCCGGTGTGTGCGATCGGGATTGTCGGTGGGGCCTGATGAGATGTGGCGGTGGTCAGCAGACAGGGGTCCCGGTATCGATTGGTCCGGGCGGAGGGGCGCAGTGCGGATGTTCCTGTTCTGGACCCGGATCAGCAGGCGGTGGTGGATCATCCGGGCGGACCTCTGTTGGTGCTGGCCGGGCCTGGGACCGGGAAGACGACGACTCTCGTCGAGGCGGTTGTCGACCGGGTGCGCAATCGCGGGTTGAGTCCCGACGAGGTGCTGGTGCTGACGTTCGGGCGCAAGGCGGCGACCGAGTTGCGCGACCGCATCACCGGCCGGCTCGGGCGGACCACGCGGGTGATGCCGTCGATGACGTTCCACTCCTTCTGCTACGCGCTGCTGCGACGCTTCACGCCGGCCGACGCGTTCGACGTACCACTGCGTCTTCCTTCTGGACCTGAGCAGTCGTTGCGATTGAGCGAAGCGCTGTCCGGCAGTCGCGAGGTCGGCGCGGTGCATTGGCCGAGCAGTCTGCATCCGGCTTTGAAGACGCGCGGTTTCACCGACGAAGTGCAGGCGGTGATCGGCAAGGCCCGGCAGTTGGGGCTCGACCCTGAGGACCTGTCCGCGATCGGCCGGTCCGCGGATCGGGCCGAGTGGGTCGCGGTCGGGGACTTCTTCGAGGAGTACCTGCAGATCCTCGACCACGAGCAGGTGCTGGACTACTCCGAGCTCATCCACCGTGCGGTGATCCTGGCCCAGCAGCCGCAGGTCCAGGCCAAGCTGCGAAGCGAGTTCAAGGCCGTCTTCGTCGACGAGTACCAGGACACCGATCCCGGTCAGACCCAGTTGCTCGAGGCGATCGCCGGTGACGGCGGCGACCTGGTCGTGGTCGGGGATCCGGACCAGTCCATCTACACCTTCCGCGGCGCCGACGTCCGCGGTCTGCTGCGCTTCACCGACGAGTTCCGTACGGCGGACGGCGCCGAAGCGGCTCAGATCGCCCTCGGCACGACCCGGCGCTTCGGTACGACGCTGCAACGCGTGTCCCGCAACGTGGTCAGCCGGCTCGGTGTGCCGGGGACGCTGGACCGGGACACCTTCGAACGGTTCCGCAACCCGGATGCGAGTGGCTGTGTCTACGGCTCCGGCAAGGTCGAGGCCAATCTCTATTCGACCAGTGGGGCCGAGCTCGAGCACATCGCGGATCTGCTCCGGCGCGCCCATGTGCAGGACGGTGTCGGCTGGCACGAGATGGCGGTGCTGGTGCGATCGGGCAGTCGTTCGATCCCGCCGTTGCGCCGCGCACTGGCCGCCGCCGGGATCCCGGTCGATGTGGCCGGCGACGAACTCCCGTTGTCCCGCGAGCCCGCCGTACGTCCGATGTTGCTTGCTTTGCGGGCCGTCGCGGATCCGTCGACGCTGACGGTGGACGTCGTACGGGCGCTGGCGTTGTCGCCGCTGGGGGCGATGGACGCGGGGCAGCTGCGACGACTCGCGCGGGTGTTGCGGCGACGGGACCGGGAGGCTGCCGGCGGTCAGCGGTTGCCTCGGTCGTCGGACGAGCTGCTGCGGGACGCGTTGCTGAACCCGTTGCTGCTCGACGAGCAGGCGTCGCCGGCCGAGGCGCGGTTCGCGGCCCTCGGCGAACGGTTGCTGAAGGCAAGGAACATCGTGACCGCGGGGGCCGCGCCGGACGAGGTGATGTGGTCGCTGTGGTCGGACTCGCCGTGGTTGCGGCGGCTCCGCGGCCAGGCGAACTCCGGCGGCGAGCCGGCCCGGGCGGCGAACCGGGATCTCGACTCGTTGTGCGCGCTGTTCGACGCGGCCAGCCGGGCCGAGGAGCAGGTCGGGTTCAAGGGGGTGTCGGCGTTCCTGTCGGAGCTCGAATCGCTCGACATCGCCTCGGACCACCGCTTCGACGGGTCGTATCGCGAGGCCGGCGTACAGCTGATGACGGCGCACCGGTCGAAGGGCCTGCAGTGGCGGCTCGTAGTCGTGGCGAGCGTCCAGGAAGGACAGTGGCCGGATCTGCGGCGACGCGGATCGCTGCTGGAGCCGGACCGGCTCGGGCCTGACGGTCTGGTGGAGCCGTTGTCGGCGGGGGCGCTGCTGGCGGAGGAGAGACGGCTGTTCTACGTCGCGATCACGCGGGCGCGGGAGCGATTGATCGTGACGGCGGTGCAAGCGCCGGAGGCGGACGGGGATCAACCGTCGCGATTACTGGCCGAGCTGGACATTCCTTTGAAGTTGGTGGCGGGGCGGCCGCGGCGGCCGTTGTCGTTGCACGGTCTGGTCGCGGATCTGCGCTGTGTGCTGGCGGACCCGGCGTCGTCGCCCGCGTTGAAGCGGGCCGCGGCTGATCGGTTGGCGCAGTTGGCGGACGCGGTCGACGATCGTGACCAGGCGTTGGTGCCGACGGCGAATCCCGAGCGCTGGTGGGGTGTGCGTGAGCGCACCAGGTCGGAGCGCCCGATCGCCGATCCCGATCTGCCGGTGCCGTTGTCGGGGAGTGCGCTGACGACGATCGTGGACTGTCCGCTGCGCTGGTTCCTCCAGCGGCGCGCGGGTGGAGAGACGCCCAGTACGTCGGCGATCGGATTCGGCATGGTGTTGCACACGCTCGCGGATGCGGTCGCGACGGGCACGCTGCCGCCGGACGTGGACGAGCTGAACGGGTGGCTCGACAAGGTGTGGACGCAACTGGAGTTCGAGTCGACCTGGATCTCGGACCGGGAGCGGGTCGAGGCCGAGCAGGCGTTGCGGCGGTTCGTCGCGTGGCATCAGGGCCGGCCGGATCGGAAGCTGGTCGGATCCGAGGTCGACTTCGACGTACTGCTGCCGGACACCGACAAGCCCGCCGTCCGGGTGAAGGGCCGGATGGACCGGGTCGAAGAGGACTCCGAGGGCACGATCCGGGTGGTCGACCTGAAGACCGGGCGGACGATGCCGACCAAGCCAGCACTCGAGCGGCACGTGCAGCTGGCGATCTATCAACGCGCGATCGCGTCCCGGCAGCTGCAGAAGCTCGGTGACGAACCGGTGGCCGGCGGTGCCGAGCTCGTCCAGCTCCGGCACGACGACAGCGGCTTCCCGAAGGTCCAGCACCAGGGACCATTGGAGTCTGACGATGACGGCCGCACCTGGCTCGACGAAGCCGTCGAGGACGCTGAGGCGATGGTCCGCTCCGAAGAGTTCGTTGCCAAACGCAACGATGGCTGCGCCCGTTGCGACGCTCGCCCGCTCTGCCCCATCCAGCCCGAAGGCCGGGAGATCGTCTGATGCGCGCTCGCCTTAGCTCTACAGCTGAGTTGTGTGATCTGCTGGGGATTCCGTTCAGCGATCAGCAGTTGGCGGCGATCACGGCTCCGTTGGCGCCCGGGGTGATCGTGGCGGGCGCCGGGTCGGGGAAGACGACCGCGATGGCGGCCCGGGTGGTGTGGCTGATCTGCACCGGGCAGGTGAAGCCGGAGGAAGTGCTCGGGCTGACGTTCACCAAGAAGGCCGCCAACGAACTGGATGTGCGGATCCGCGACGACCTGACGAAGGCCGGCGTACTCGGGTCGACGCTGCCGAAGGACCAGCATCCGATCCTCGCCGCGCACCTGCGCAGCAACGTGCCGAACTGGGAGCCGGAGGAGCCGGGTGAGCCGGTCGTCTCGACGTACCACGCGTTCGCCGGCACGTTGATCGCCGAGCACGGACTACGCCTCGGCCTCGAACCGGATGTCCGCGTTCTTGCTGACGCGACCCGGTTCCAGCTCGCGGGTCGCGTCGTACGGCGATCCGCCGGGCCGATCCGGCACGCGTCACATCACGTGCCGACGCTGGTCAACAGCCTGCTCGCGCTGGACGGTGAGCTCGCGGACCACCTGCTGCGGGCGGACGACGTACGTGAGCATGACGAGGCGGTACGGCGGGAAGTCGCGGCGGCTCGGAAGCAGACGGTCGAGGTCCGCAAACTCGCGGAGACCGCGTTGAAGCGTGGTGAGATCCTGCAACTGGTCGAGGAGTATCAGGCATACAAGGCCGAGCGTGGAGTCGTCGACTTCGCGGACCAGATGGCGCTCGGCGCGCGGCTGGCGGAGGAGTGCCCGGAGGTCGCGGTCGTCGAGCGGTCGCGGTACAAGGTCGTCCTGCTCGACGAGTACCAGGACACGTCCGTGTCGCAGCGGCGGATGCTGACCGCCCTGTTCGCGGGCCCTGATGGTCGCGGGCATCCGGTGACCGCGGTCGGGGATCCGTGCCAGGCGATCTACGGCTGGCGTGGCGCGTCGGTCGCGAACCTGGACGAGTTCCCGTCGCATTTCCCCCAGTCTGATGGCTCACCGGCGCAGCGGTATGTGCTCAGCGTCAACCGCCGCTGCGGCAGCCGGATCCTGGCCGCGGCCAACCAGCACGCTGCCGAGCTGTACGAGCAGCACCCGGGCGTGATCCCGCTCGAAGCACCTGCTGATGCTCCCGAGGGCGCGATCACGGTCGGACTGTTCGAGACGCGCTCGCAGGAGATCGAGTGGGTCGCGGACGCGATCGTCGCCGCGCACCGGACCCCGAACCGCCGGTGGAAGGACATCGGCATCCTGATGCGGACGAACGTCGACCTCAGCGCGGTCCACGAAGCCCTGATCGCGCGCAAGGTCCCGGTCGAGGTGGTCGGCCTCGGCGGACTCCTCGCGCTGCCCGAGGTCGTCGACGTCGTCGCCACCCTGCAGGCCGTGAACGACCTGACCGCCAACGCCGCGATGCTGCGGATCCTCACCGGCCCCCGCTACCGGATCGGCCACCGCGACCTCGCCTTGCTGGCGAACCGTGCCCGAGCGCTGGCCGACGCCGGCGACCGTCCCGCTGTCGATGACCTGGTCGCCGCGCTGGACGCCGCGGTCGCCGGGATGGATTCGACCGAGGTGATCTCACTTGCGGAGGCGGTCGACGATCCAGGACCAGCTGCGTGGGGTTACTCGCCCGAGGCGATGGTCCGCTTCAAGGAACTGTCGGTAGAGCTCCGCGAACTGCGCACGCACGCGGGGGAGCCGCTGCTCGATCTGGTCCGGCGGGTGATCAGCACGATCGGCCTGGACGTCGAGCTGACCGCGACCCCGGACCACGTCGACTCCGGTCGCCGCGATCACCTGGCCGCCTTCTTGGATGCCGTCGGCAACTTTGTCTCCACCGAGTCGGACGGGTCGCTCGACGGCCTGCTCGCGTACCTGGCCGCTGAAGAGGAGTACGCCGCCGGTCTCGATCTCGCCGTACCGAGTGAAGCCGACTCGGTGAAGCTGCTGACCACGCACCGGTCGAAAGGCCTGGAGTGGCCGATCGTGTTCGTGCCGACCCTGGTGAACAAGGTGTTCCCATCGGATCGCGGCCGGGACAAGTGGACGACGAACGCGAAGGTGCTGCCGTGGCCGCTGCGCGGTGACGCCGACACCCTGCCCGACTTCCACGACCTGTCCAACGCCGGGCTGAAGGCGTTCGCGGACGAGTGCAAGGACGTGAACGCGCTGGAGGAACGCCGGCTCGGGTACGTCGCCTTCACTCGTGCGAAGGAGATCCTGGTCGCGACCGGGCACTGGTGGGGTCCGACGCAGAAGCGTCCGCGCGGACCTTCGTCGTACCTCGAACTGCTGAAGAAGCACGCCGGCGAACGCGTGATCGCGTGGGCCGAGCAGCCGGAGCTGTCCGCGGAGAACCCGGAGCTCGCCGAGCAGACCCAGGCCCCGTGGCCGGCGCCGTACGACGTCTCGTCGTGGGAGCGACGGCTGGACGCGGTGGCCCTGGTCCAGCAGGCACGCTTGGAGGGACCGTCGCTCGAGGCGGAGGAGTCGCTGCTGCTGGACGAGCAGGCGACGGTTGCGCGATGGGACTCCGAGCTCGAGCGATTGTTGTCCGAGGCAAGGGAAAGCCGGAGCCGGAAGGCGTACGACGTGGAGTTGCCAGCCGCGTTGTCGGCGACTCAAGTGATGCGACTGGCGAAGGACCCGGACGGTCTCGCGTCCGAACTGGCCCGGCCGATGCCGCGCAAACCCAACCGGGCAGCGCGTTTCGGCACCCGCTTCCACGCCTGGGTCGAGAGCTACTTCGGCCAGCAACTACTGCTCGACCCCGACGACCTGCCTGGCGCCGCGGACGAGGACATCGTCGACGACACCGACCTCACTGAACTGATGGACGCCTTCCGCACCGGCCCCTACGGCGAAACCACCCCGTACGAGATCGAAGCCCCCTTCGCGTTGGCCATCGCCGGCCGCGTCGTCCGCGGCCGCATCGACGCCGTCTACCAGGTCGTCCGCCCCGACGGCTCCCGAGGCTACGAAGTCATCGACTGGAAAACCAACCGCTCCGAATCCGCCGACCCCCTCCAACTAGCCATCTACCGAGTCGCCTGGTCAGAACTCCAAGGCATCCCCCTCGACCAGGTAACCGCCGCCTTCTACTACGTCCGCACCGGCGACATAATCCGCCCGGACAACCTCCCGGGGAAGCATGATCTAGCCAAACTCCTCAACGGCTGACCTCCCCAGGAACAACCTCCACCGGAAACGGAACCTCCGCCTCAAACACCTCATCCCCGCTGACCACGGCCCGCTCGGTGTACCTGCCATCCTCCGGCTCGAGAACCGTCAGCTTCGCCTGCTGTGGATCGAACATCCAGGAGGAGGCGACGCCGGCCCTCTCGTAGAGCCTGCGTTTGAGTACCTCGTCGACCGTGCGGGTCGCCGGTGCGAGGATCTCAACGGCGAGGAGCAATTCCTCAGTCCATCGCGTTCCGCCGTCCATACACGGGACCACCAGCAGGTCGGGCAGCAGCGCCAGCCGGTTGCCGGGCCGGAACTCCAGCGGCCCGAAAAAGACCTCGAGATGCTCAGGACAGGACGGAGCCATGTGCAAGGCAAGTGCTTGGAGCGCTCGCTGGTGAATCGCCGACGACGTTGGTGTCACCAGCAGCACTCCGTCGACGAGCTCGTACCGCATGCCGTCGTCGGGTGTCAGCTCGAGGTCCGCCGTCGTGAACGTACCTGATTCGATCGGTCGCATACGCGTACGGTGGACTGGCTCGAGCCGATGCAGGAGGGCAGCTGGACATCAGCCCCGGTCTGCCCCTGATCAGGTTGCGGACCGGTTGACCCGGCGACCCAGCTCGGCCGGAACGATTCGCAGCGGGAACGGGCGCTCGGCCTCGAACACCTCGTCGTCCTTGAACGTCCGCTCGACGTAGCGCCCGTCCTCCAGCTCGAGCACCGTCAGCACACCTTCTTCCGGTTCGAAGATCCAGTAGGACTCAACGCCTGCCTTCTCGTACGCGTAGCGCTTGGTGACCAAGTCCGTCGACCGGTTGGAGGGCGACAGAACCTCGACGGCGAGGAGCAAGGGACGCCGGACGCCGTCTGGCTCGACGTCCTCACACCGGAAGACCATCAGGTCGGGCTGCAACACGGTCTGGTCGTTGGGCCTGTAGTCGAATGGCGCGAAGAAGACCTCCAGATCCTCCGGACAGGCCGGCGGGAGCCGCATGGCGAGCTGATAGGCGGCTCTCTGATGAATCTCCCGAGGGGATGGCGTCACCAGCAGCCATCCGTCAAGCAGCTCGTGCCGCTCTCCGTCGTCGGGAAGAGCGTCGAATTGGGCCAGTGTGAGCTTCCTCGGCCTGGTGGGTTCCACGTATCCCATGGTGCCTCCTTCGTGGTCACACGACCAGCATGGTGGTCTCCAGCGGGTGCTTGATGCCATTTCGGCGATCTGCCCCGGACTGCCCCAGGTTGCCCCGGGATCTCCCCCGTCATCCCGTGAGTTGTGCTGGGTTGAGGGTGACGGGGAAGGGCGTTGTGGTTTGGAAGGCTTCTTCTGCTTGGACTACTGCTTGGCAGGTGTAGCCGGTGGGGGTGAGGTCTAGGACTGTCAGTTCGTGGTGGGTGGGGTCTAGGAGCCAGTAGGAGGGGACGGCGTGGGTCTCGTAGAGGGTGCGTTTGAGGACTACGTCGGTGGTGTGGGTGGAGGGGGAGAGGACTTCCACGGCCAGTAGGGGTGGGCGAGTGAGGAGTTGGGGTCCTGCGTCTTCGCGGCGGCAGACGAGGAGGTCGGGGCATAGGGAGAGGGTGCGGGTGGGGCGGAAGTCCAGGGAGTTGACGGCGACCAGCAGGTCGGGTGGGCAGGCTTGTTTGAGCAGGATCATGAGGGCTACGACGGCCGCGTGGTGGGCAGGTGGTTGGGCGCCGGTGACCAGCAGTCGTCCGTCCACGACCTCGTAGCGCCGCCCGTCTCGCGGGACGGGCGGCGCGTGGTGCGGAGTATCGACAACCGGTTCGCTGGTCACCCCACCAGCTTGGCTGATTTCGCTGAATCGCCGCGGGAGTTATCCACAGCGAAGCTCGGCATCGGCAAGGGCGAGGGGGCGAGGCCGACGAACGCCGGCTCCGCGGTCAGGATCTCCAGCGCGTCCCAGATCTCCAGGCCGTCCTCCAGCGACAACGGCGCGGAGACGACGGCGCCGCGGAACAAGGTCTGTTGTCCTGAGGACAGCGTGGGGACGAGCGTCGTACCGCCGGACAAGGATGACAACGCGGCGTTGGAGGCCTCGATCACCGCATCCCACTGTGGATCGTCGGCGGCGGCCAGCCAGGCACTCTCCAACCCAGCGGCGGCCAGAGCTTCTTCCAGTACGGCGGTTGTCGGCGCCTGAGGTGGACCGGGAACGAAGACCCGTGAGCCCCACTCGAGATAGAGCCGCTCGATCGCATCCGCGCGACCGGCGTCACGGAGCGCCTCGAAGACACGCAGCACCCGCAGGGATTCCTTGCTGGCGGCAACGGCCACGGCACGGAGGAAGTCGGGCAGGCCGGGAGCCTGAGCCGGACCGTCGTGCAGCCAGAGGCTGTACGAGCGGAAGGTCAGCCGCACGTCTCGGTGCGGCGCCACCGACGTGAGCCAGCGGACGGCCAGCCAGCTCCACGGGCAGGCCGGGTCTGCGTACAGGTCGAGCGATTTCATCAGATCCCCCATCTGTTCATCAGAGTAAGACTATGATGAACAGAGTGCTAGATTCATCGCGTGCCTGTCAAGGAGTCCCACCGCGAGCGCCAGGCCCGCGCGACCAAGGAGCAGGTCGCCCGCGCGGCCCGCCGCCTGTTCGCGGAGCAGGGGTACGTCGCCACCACGATCACCGCGATCTCCGCGGCGGCCGAGATTCCGGCGCAGACGATCTACTCGGCGTTCGGGAACAAGCCGGCCATCCTGCGCGAGATCTCCCGGATCTGGATCGCCGAGGCGGACACCCGCCGGCTGGCCCAGGAATCCCTGAAGATCGAGGACCCGGCTGAGCGGCTCCGGAGTGCCGCGCACTGGCAGACGCGCCAGTTCGAGACTGGCATCGACGTGATCGAGATCTACCAGGAGGCGGCCCGCGCGGACGCGCGGATGGAGGAGCAGAAGCAGCGGGTCTGGAAAGCTCGCGAGCAGGAACTCGCGGTCTTCCTGGAGTCGTTCGAACAGCTCAAACCCCGGGCGCTCGACATCTTCCTCGCGTGTACGGCGGCCGAGATCTACCGGCTCCTGGTCCTCGACCGGCGTTGGCCGATCGAGGACTACGAGACCTGGCTGGGCGACACCCTGGTCAGCCAGCTGCTGCCTTAACGAGCGGGTTGTCCAGCGATCCCACGAACTGCAGCGACCCGGCGACATCCGTCAGATCCACCATCTGCTGGTTGTTCTTCAGCTGCAACCGGTTCAAGCACGACAGCGCGAACGAAGGCGCGAACATGTCGTACTTCGCGAACGCATCGGCCAGGTCCGGCGTCGCCGCCTGATAGTCCCGCACCGCGTCGGCAACCACCGACCAGAACTCCGAAGGGGTCAGTAGCCCTTCCCGGTCCAGCATCGGCGAGAGGAACCGGAAGATGCAGTCGAAGACGTCGGTGAAGATGCTCAGCAGCTTCTCGTCGTCCGGCACCTCGGCCCGGACCCGCTCGGCCTCGGCCGGCAGCGGCGTCGCCGGGCTCACGACCGCGATCTCCTCGGCGATGTCCTTCATGATCACCCGGATCGGGATGGCGTCCCGCAGTACCAGGATCACGTTCTCGCCGTGCGGCATGTACACCAGTTCGTAGGCGTAGAAGCTGTGCAGCAACGGGATCAGGTAGGCGTCGATGTACGCCCGCAGCCAGTCCGCCGGCGCCAGCCCCGACGCGCGGATCAGCGCCGCGGCCAAGGATGAACCATGCCGGTCGACGTGCAGCAGACTCGCCATCGTGGCCAGCCGCTCACCCGGCTCCAGCGTCGGCACCGGGCTCTCCCGCCACAGCGCCGACAGCATCTTCCGGTACGGCGACGTCTTGTCCGTCGCGGCCTCGTAGTACCGGTTGTGATAGCCGGCCGCCGCGATCTCACGCAGGACGGAGAACCCGTATCTCTTCAAAACAAGGTCGTTCTCGACCAACCCGTAGACCCAGTCGTTGATCGCCGGCGTCGCGGCCATGTACGTCGGGGAAAGCCCACGCATGAAGCCCATGTTCAGCACGGACAACGCCGTCTTCACGTAGTGGCGCGACGGCTGCGACCGGTTGAAGAACGTCCGGATCGACTGCTGCGGCTGGTAGTCGTCGTCACTCGTCCCGACGTGGATGATGTACCGCTGCGCGATGTCGGCCGCGAACGTGATCGACGTCTTGTTCTCCCACTGCCACGGATGCACGGGCAGGTAGACGTAGTCGGCCGGGTCGGCGCCCACGGCAACGATTCGCTGTGCGAACCTGCGCAGTACGTCGTACCCGAGTTCGGCCTGCAGGAGTTCGTCGTACGTGATCGTCATACTGTGCGAGACCGTCGCCCGGTCCTTGTGCACGGCGATCCAGGTCAGCCGGACCGGTTGACCGGTCTCCGGTGCGAACGCGCGGTAGTCGCTCACGCCGAACCCGAGCCGCCCGTTGTTCGCGACGAAGCACGGGTGCCCCTCGGTCATCGCCGCCTCGATCGTCTGGAAGTCGGCGGTGACGAGGTCGGCCGCGGTCAGATCGGGCTTCGAGAGTTTGTACGCCGAACTCGCGAGCGTGCTGCTGATCTCCTCGAGGTACACCGGCAGCATCGCGGCACCGATGCCGAGCTGCTGATGGAACTCGGTGATGAAATCGAGGGCGTCGACAGGCCGATCATCGTCGCGCTGGATGCTGTCGGCATCGACCTCCCAGTGGTTCAACGGATACCGCTGAGCCTCGAAGGTGTAGTTCCCGACCTGGTAACCGTTGCCGACCGCAACCGGCTCGAGGATGCGTTCGTGGATGAACTCGGACAGTGCCTTGCGGACCAGTGCGCGGTTGGCGACGGCCCAGGTGTCCGGATTGAGGTGTTCAGTCGTCATCGGTCAGCCTGCCTCATTCATCGAGTCGCCTCGGCGTACTGGTCGCGGGTGCAGAAGCTCAGCCAGGCCTGCTTGTCCGGGAGGTCCACGACGCTGTGCTTGCGGAACCCCATCCGCTCGTTCAGTGCCTGGATCTTGGTGTTGCGGACGTCCGGCTCGACCACGATCCGGTCGACCAGCGGGTCGCTGAACAGGCTGTCCAGAATCGTCTCGAAGATCGCGCCGGTGAACCCCGCGATCCGGACCTCCGGCGGTGCGACCAGGACGTGCATGCCGATGTCGCCCGGCGCCACGTCGTACAGCTTGCCGACCGCGTCGTACGCCGGTTCGTAGCGCTCCATCAGGAACGCGGGCCGGCCGTCGTGCTCGCCGAGGAAGGCGCAGTGGTGGCCGGTGTTCTCGATCCGGAGGTACTCCGCGCGCACGTCCTCGACGGACGCGTTCAGCAGGCCCCAGTACTGCGCGTAGGGCTGGGTGACCCAGCTGTGCAGGGCGGTCACGTCCTCGGTCAGGTCGAACGGCCGGAGGCTGAGGGTGCCGATGCCGGCGAAGAAGCGCCGGTACAGCGGCTCGGGCAGTGCTCTGGTCATGGCGGTCTGCTTTCGAGGTGGGCGAACCTGTTAGCTAAGCCTTACCTTACTAGATAGTCATCACGGCAACGACAGGGGTCCGCATCCCGGCGGACGGGGCAGGTAGTCCGCGCGGCTGATGTGCGGCAAACCCGGGCTTGCCTACGTTGGACGCATGTTGATCGCCGAAGACCTCCTGTTGCTCCTGTATGACGACGAGAGCGGGAAGCCGATCACCGGAGCGCCCGGCCTGGACTACGCGCTGGCCGGAGCGGTGCTGATCGAGCTGACCGTGCTCGGCAAGCTGGACGTCGCCGGCGAGGGGGAGCAGGTCAAGCGCGGTCGCCTGAAGGTGCTGGATGCCAGCCCGACGGGTGACGCGATCCTGGATGAGCGGCTGGCCTACGTGGCTGGCAAGCCCGGGAAGCGGCCCAAGGACCAGATCGGCCGGCTCTCGAAGAAGCTGCGCGACCAACTGCTCGCCAGGCTCGCCGAGCGCGGGGTGCTGAAGGCAGACGAGGGGAAGGTGCTCGGTCTGTTCCCGGTGACGCGTTGGCCGGCCAACGATGCGCGGCACGAGGCGGAGATGCGGGCCAAGCTCGACAGTGTGCTCAAGGTCGGTGCGACGCCGGATGAACGCACGGGTGCCCTGATCGCGTTGCTGAGCGCGCTGAACGTCGTACCGAAGGTCGTCACCGATGCGGTGGACAAGAAGGCGCTCAAGCAGCGGGCCAAGGAGATTGCCGAGTCGGACTGGGCGGCGGACGCGGTGAAGAAGGCTGTCACCGAGATGCAGGCTGCGGTCACCACCGCGATCGTTGTGTCGGCGACTGCTGCCTCAACCAGCGGCTGACAACAGACGTGCCTTGATGTCGGACTTGAGCACCTTGCCGACCTTGGAGCGCGGTAGGTCTGGCCACACCAGCACCTCCTTGGGTGCCTTGACGCTGCCGATCCGCGCCTTGACGAAGGCGATGAGCTCAGAAGGATCAAGCTCGACACCGGCGTGTGGCTGGACGACGGCAACCACTCGCTCGCCCCACTTGTCGTCCGGCCGGCCGATGACCGCGCAGTCCTGGACAGCGGTATGGGCCAGCAGCGCCTGCTCCACCTCGGTGGAGTACACGTTGAAGCCGCCGGTGATGATCATGTCCTTGGCCCGGTCGACGATGTAGAGGTAGTTGTCCTCGTCCAGATAGCCGATGTCGCCGGTGTGGTGCCAGCCGTACCGCGAGACGTCCGCGGTGGCTTCGGGATTGCGGTAGTACCCCAGCATCACCAGTGAGCCGCGGACGACGATCTCGCCACGTTCACCGCGGGGGAGCAGCGATCCATCCGGTGCCATGATCGCGGTGGTGACCAGCGGCGACGGACGCCCGGCCGATGACAACCGCTCCCGCGCAATGTTGCCGGAGGCATCGAAGTGGTCGGCCGGTGGCAGGATCGAGATCATCATCGGCGCCTCGGTCTGACCGAACAGCTGGGCCATCACCGGGCCGATCCGCCGCAGGGCTTCCTCGAGTCGGGCGACCGACATCGGCGCGGCGCCGTACCAGAAGCAGCGCAGGGACGAGAGGTCGGTGCGGTCGAGCTCCTCGGCCGCGAGCACCATGTAGATCAGTGTCGGCGGGAGGAACGTGTGCGTGACGTGGTGTCGCGGGATCAGCTCCAGGAACGCGTGCACGTCCGGGGCTCGCATGATGACGATCTCGCCGCCGGAGGCCAGGACGGGGAAGCACAGCACGCCGGCCGCGTGGGTCAGCGGCGCCAGGGCGAGGTAGACGGGCCGGTCGCCGAACGGGTAGCCCATCAGCGTCAGCGCCGTCATCGTCTCCAGGTTGCCGTTGCTGAGCATCACCCCCTTCGGGCGCCCCGTGGTCCCACCGGTACCGACGATCAACGCCAGATCGTCGGGACCGGTGAGATCGGGTGCCGGCCGGGACGCGCCCCCGCAGAAGGCGTCCCAGCCGACGCTCCGGCCGTCGGAGTGGGGGGTTTGGCCGGAGCCGGGATCGGAGTCCAGGCAGACGAAGGTGTGCACCTTCGGCAAGGCCTCCCGGATCCGATCCACCAGCGGCGCGAACGCCACCTGGTAGATCAGGACTTCACAGTCGAACTGGTCGAGCAGCTCACGGTTCTCCGCCGCCTCGTTGCGCGGGTTGATCGGGCACCAGACCGCACCGGCCCGGCTGATCCCGAACACGCAACTGAACGCGATCGGGTCGTTTGCCGACAGGATCGCTACCTTGCCACCCGGTCGTACACCGATCGCCGCGAGACCGGCCGCGATCCGGTAGGACAGCTCCTGCACATCGGCGTACGACAGGGTCTCGCCGTCGGTGGTCAGGCACGGTGCGTCCGGACCGAGCGAGGCGCCCTTGTCGAGGTAGTCGACCAGTCGCACGACAACTCCTTCATCCGATATCAGCGCAGCACGGTGAGTTGCGGTTCGGAGACCAGCCCGAAGGAACGCAGTACGCCGAGCAGTTCGTGGTGGCCGAAGGCCTGGCAGCCACTGGCGAAGCCGACGCGCTTCGGTGGGGTCTGGAGCAGTGAGTACGCCGCATAGGCCTGGAGCAACCCGGTCTGCTGGTAGTTGCTGTTGCCGTGGATGACACAGTGTGCCCGGCCGAGTGGACCGGAGGCGTGCACGGAGTCCAGCGACTTGTTGACCCGTGGGTTCTCCCGCGGCGGCATCTGGTTCATCACCTGGCGGGCGGTCTCGGTCAGGGCCGCGTTGCGATCGTCCGGAGCCATGTCCTTGGTGGCTTCCAGTGCGCCCGCGACGATCTGGGGTACGCCGTTCATCAGGGCCGCGTTGAACACACCGCCCTGCGCCTTGCAGTTGGCCACTCGCGGATCACGCTTGAACCAGACCGGGTGCGACGTACCGCCCCAGGGCAGGGACAGCGCCAGCTCGTGTTGACCGGGTACCACCAGCGGCACCAGTCCCTGCTCTGGGAACTCGACGTACGCGTTCTGCTCGAGGTAGTGCGCCTTGGACGTGGCCGCGTTGACCAGGATGGTGCGGGTCGACGCGATGGTCGGGCTGCCGCCCCAGAACACCGCGATGTCCAGGGTGTCCAGGCCGGGCTGTTCCAGGCACAGCTGTGCGGCGATCTCGCCGGTGGTGTACATCTGCGCGATACCGGGAGCCAGTAGCAAACCGGCTGCGGCGAAGTCGGCGCCGTACTTCTCGTCGCAGGTGATCAGCCAGTCCTGCTCGCCGGTGGTGTCGGTGTAGTGCGCTCCGGCGGCCAGGGCTGCCTCGACCGCCGCCGGGCCGAGCTCGCTGAACGGCCCGACCGTGTTGAGCACCACTGAGGCGCCCTTGAACAGGTCGGTCAGTGCCGCGACGTCGTGGTCGACGGTGGCGACCTCGTAGTCGGCGGTCTCGATTCCCGCCACGTGGGAGTCCATCGACTCCTGCAGCTTGTCCTTGCTGCGGCCGGCGGCCACGAACGGGACGTGGTACTGACGCAGGTACTCACACACCAACCGGCCGGTGTAGCCGGAGGCGCCGTAGACAACAACTGGTTTGGCGGTCATTACATCCCCATTCCGCCGTCGACGGGCAGGCCGATGCCGGTGATGAAGCGGGCCTCGTTCGAGGCGAGGAAGACGACCGCGTCGGCCATGTCGGTGACCTCGCCGAGCCGGCCGGCCGGGGTCAGCCCGATCACTGCCGCGACCGCTGCCTCGGGCGACTCGAACAGACCGAGTTGGGCGACGTCGTTGGCCAGGCCGGCGCCCATCGCGGTCGGCACCAGGCCGGGGTAGATGCAGTTGACGCGTACGCCGTACCCGAGCTTGCCGGACTCCATCGCGGCGACCCGGGTGAGCCGGTCGACCGCGGACTTGGTCGCGGAGTAGACCGCGATCCCGGGGAAGGCGATGGTCGCGGCGACCGAGGCGACGTTGATGATCGCGCCGCCCTGACCGGCCAGTCCGCCCGGTCGCATCGTGCGCAGACCCCACTTGAGTCCGAGCGTGGTGCCGAGGATGTTGACGTCGAGCATCTTGCGGATGTCGTCGGCGGTGACCTCGGTGAGCAGGCTGGTGATCTCCACGCCCGCGTTGTTCACCAGGATGTCCAGGCCGCCGAGGATGTCGTTGGCAGCGACGACGGCGTTCTCCCAGCTGCCCTCGTCGGTGATGTCGTGCGCGACGAAGCCGTGGCCGGCGCCGTACTCGCTGTCCAGGGCGTCGGCGACGGCCTCGCCGGTGTCCTTCTGGATGTCGCTGATCACCACTTTGGCGCCGGCCGCCGCGAGTGCCCGCGCCATCCCTTCGCCGAGCCCCTGGGCTCCGCCGGTGACGAGGGCCTTGCGGCCGGAGAGGTCGAGTCCGCCCATCGTGAAGCTCCTTTGCTCGAAGGGGCGCTGCGTTTCTCACTCTGGAGATTCTTTTGACAGTCGTCAAGACTTTGCTGGACAGTTGTCAAGAAATCTTCCCGTCGCGGTACGCTGACGCGGAAGAGTTGGCAGCGGACAGGAGACGCGATGGCTTTGACCTCGGCGGATGCCCCGCGGCCGGCCCGCGTCTCGGGGATCGACAAGATCGAGCGGCGCCGGGTCGCGCTGGCCGAGTCGGCGCTGAAGACCCTCGGCGAGCTGGGGTACGCGCGGACCAGCCTGCGGGAGATCGCCAACAACTCCGAGTTCACCCACGGCGTCGTGCACTACTACTTCCGCGACAAGATCGACCTGATCAGCTACTGCGTGCGCTACTACAAGACGAAGTGCGCCCAGCGGTACGACGAAGTGGTCGAGACCGCCACCTCGGCCGACGAACTGGCCGTCGGCTTCCTGGGCAAGATGACGCAGACGCTGGTCGAAGAGACCCCGATGCACCGGCTCTGGTACGACCTGCGCGCCCAGAGCATGTTCGAGGAGCAGTTGCGCGACGACGTCGCCGCGATCGACCAGCTGCTGGAGCAGATGATCTGGCGCATCCTGACCCGGTACGCCGAATTGATCGGTGGGACTCCGACCGTCGACGCGCCCACGGCGTACGCGTTGATCGACGGCCTGTTCGAGCAAGCGGTGGTCGGCTACGCCGCGGATCCGGACCGGGTACCGGACCTGCTGACCGATCGGGTCAGCCAGGTCCTACCGAAACTGATCGCGGCGTAGCCGGAGCCACTTACTCCGCCTGGCAGTTCACCTTGCAGAGCGTGTCGGTGAGCGTCAGGTGGGTGCCAGGCTCCTCGGTGTCCACTTCGGCCGAGTAGTCGGCCTGCCAGTCACCGAAGGTCTTCTGGGCTGTGGCCGTGCCTGTCTGCTCGCCGAACCAGGTGGCGATCTCCGCGCCCTGGTTGATGTGCGCGAGCTCCAGAGTCTTCGGCAGCACCTTGGCGATCTCTGCCGACGCGGTCGCCACCGGTCCGGCTGCGTGCAGCGACACCACTGGTGGGCGGGGATGCGTTCCGGTGAGTACCCAGACCGATGCGGCTCCCGACGTACAGATGGCGTAGGCGACGTCCGTCGTGCACTTGTAGCCGGCTCCGGTCAGCGCGCTGACCACCTGCGTGGCGTTGATGTCCGGCAGGGTGGCCGGTGCCGGACTGGTCGTCGTACCGGTTGCCGTCGGCTTGTCATTGCCGGAGCAGGCGGTCAGGAGTAGCAGGGCTGCCAGGGCGGTGGCTACCCGGTTCAGGCTGGCACCTCGATCGCTGCGTCGAGGGCGATCGTGATCATCTCGGAGAACGTCGTCTGCCGCTCGGCGGCGGTCGTCTCCTCCTTGGTGATCAGGTGGTCCGACACCGTCATGATGCCGAGCGCCCGGCGGCCGAACTTCGCCGCCAGCGTATAGAGCGCGGCGGCCTCCATCTCGATCCCGAGTACGCCGTACTCCGCCGTCCGCGACACCAGGTCGGGGCGGTCGTTGTAGAACAGGTCGCCGGAGAACACCTGGCCGACGTGCACGTTCAGCCCGGCCGCCTCGGCGGCGTCCACCGCGGCGCGCAGCAGCTGGTAGTCGGCCGTCGGCGCGTAGTCGATGCCGTGGAAGCGCAGCCGGTTCATCTGCGAGTCGGTGCTCGCGGACATCGCCACGATGACGTCGCGGACCCGCACGGCCTCGGTCAGCGCACCGCACGTACCGACCCGGATCAGGGTCTGTACGTCGTACTCCGCGAACAGCTCGTGCGCGTAGATGGAGGCGGACGCCTGGCCCATGCCGGAGCCCTGGACGGAGATCCGCTCACCCTTGTAGGTGCCGGTGAACCCGAACATGTTCCGGATCTCGGTGTAGCAGGTCACGTCGGACAGGTAGGTCTCCGCGATCCACTTGGCCCGCAGTGGATCACCCGGGAACAGCACGCGCGGTGCGATCTGCCCCTTCTCGGCGGCGATGTGAATACTCATGCGGGGATGCTCTCACGGTGCCGGGATATGTTGAGTCATGTGGCCTACTCCATCGCTCCTGGTTCCTTAGCTCTGTCCCGCGCCGTGCTCGATCGCGCAGCTGATCGCAGGCGTGACACGGAGTGGCTGGAGAAGGCGTGGGCTGCGCCTGACACGCAGGTGACGGTGGTGGCCGGTGACAAGCTGCTGGTGACCGCCGAGCGCACCGCACTGAAGCTGGTGCATCCGTCCGAGGCGCCGGACGGCGTCCGGGTCTTCCTGGGCATCGACCGCGAGTCCGGTGCGGGTCAGACGGCTGACGGCCGCGCTGTGTTCGCCGTACTGGTCCCGGGCGAGGCAGACGAGTCGTACGCCGGACTCCGCGAGCTGGGCGCCGTACTGAACGACCGTGAGGCCGGTATGGCGGTCAACGTGGTCGGCCTGTCCAACTGGCACGGCGTACACACCCACTGCGCGAACTGCGGCGAGCACACCGAGGTCGTCGACGCCGGGCACGTCCGGCAGTGTCCGGAGTGCGGTCTGTCGCACTTCCCGCGGAGCGACCCGGCGATCATCGTGCTCGTCACCGACGACCAGGACCGGGCTCTGCTCGGCCGCAACGAGGCCTGGCCGGAGGGCCGGTACTCGACCCTGGCCGGCTTCGTCGAGCCGGGGGAGTCGCTGGAGGCCGCCGTACGGCGTGAGGTCCTCGAGGAGACCGGTGTGGTCGTGGGGCAGGAGGTCGAGTACGCCGGCAGCCAGCCGTGGCCGATGCCGTCCAGCCTGATGCTCGGCTTCTACGCCAAGGCGACGAGCACCGACATCGAGGTGGACGCCGACGAGATCGCCGAGGCCCGCTGGTTCACCAGGGAGGACCTCCGTGCGCTGGTCGAAGCCGGCACGATGGCCCTCCCCGGCAACATCTCCATCTCCCGCCGCCTGATCGAAGGCTGGTACGGCGAGGAGCTCACCGGTAGCTGGTGATCACTTGCCCACGTTGGAGCGGGCGGCGGCGATGCGGATCAGGATGCCCTCCCAGCGCTCGATCGTCCCGGCTCGCTCGAGTTCCTTGACCTTCTTGTCGACCGCACTGACATAGGCGCTGTGGCTCGGCCAGTCCGCTTCGGCATCCGGCAGTACGTCGGTCAGCGTGCAGCCGTACGTCGTGTGCCGGTTGGTCACGTGGCTGTCGATGTTTCCGGTCCACACCGTCGGCCGGAGATCCGACTGCGGA
Organism: Kribbella sp. CCNWLW201; assembly: GCF_037203805.1. Taxonomy (NCBI): domain Bacteria; kingdom Bacillati; phylum Actinomycetota; class Actinomycetes; order Propionibacteriales; family Kribbellaceae; genus Kribbella; species Kribbella sp. CCNWLW201. Next base: position 610,149 of record NZ_JBBCBQ010000004.1, read on the forward strand.
CAGGGGTCGACCGGTGGGGTGTACGACGCCAGGTTGGTCGGGTTCGTCCAGCCGTCCGGTCGCAGCAGCGTGTAGTACGTGCCGTTCGGGGTCTGGGTGAGCCGGTTGAGACCGTGGTCGCGCAGCATGGTCGACACGCCGCCGAGGCTGTCCACCACGAACAGTCGCCCGGCTGAGACGCCGTACAGGTAGCCGTCCCGCCACGACAGGGCTCCGTCGTTGGCGCCGGTCCTGCCGCTGAAGACCGGGATCTGACGCAGTACCGCACCGGTGGTCGGGTCGGCGACGAACACGATGCCGTCCGCCAGGCCCCACAGGTTGCCGTCGGGTCCGGTGACCAGTTGGTTGATGCTGGCCGCACCTGGCACGGGTACGACGTCAACGAGGACTGCACCGTTCGACGGGTCGACCTTGATCAGGTGCGCCTCGGTAGCGATGGGCTCAGTTCCTTGACCGCCTTCGATGGCGGAGCCGGCCCATACCCCGGTACTGACTGGCAGCAGCGAGGAGATGGTCTGGTCGGCTACCAGGTTGCGGTACACGGTGAAGGCGCCGGTCGGGACGTCGTACACCGTGAGAGCTCCGCCGTACTCGCCGTACGCCGGTGTGGTGCCGACGTACACCTTGTTGCCGGCAGGTACGACCGAGACGGGCCTGTTCTGGTGGTGGCTGTCGACGAGGCTGAAGAGTTCCTTTGGGTTCGTCGGGGTCGCCGGAGCGTTCGGATCCCAGAGTGACAACCGGCCGTAGGGGTAGATGCCGACGTACATCTTGCCGGTGTTGTCCCAGGCCCAGTCCTCGACCTGGCCTTGGCGGGTGGTGACTGTGGCCTTGCCGGTTGCGGGGTCGTAGACCGAGGTCGATCCGTTCAGGTAAGCGTTGACGAAGACCTTGCCGTTGGAGGGGTCCGCGAGCGCGTGCATGAGTGCCACCGGGACGTACTGGAACGGGGAGCTCCACTGCGCGAGGGTGCCGTCCTGCGGGTTGTACCGGAACGTTCCGCCGGAGTAGTTGCCGGCCAGGCCGTAGAGCACCTGCTGGCCGTTCTCCGTGACCCAGCCGTACCCGATCGTGGCGCCACGGGTCACCGTGCGAGGCGGTGACACCGGGCCGACTGTGTTGGTGTCGAGGTCGTAGTGGATGAGTGCGAGCGTGTTGTTGGTGAAGTACACGCCACCAGGGCCGGCTGCGGACACGCCACGGGCGGCGATCGGGTAGTCCATCACCTGAGTGCCTGTCGCGGCGTCGGTGAACTTGATCTGCTCACCAGTGACGGCGTCGACCACGACCAATCGGCTACTGGCGTTGCCGAACACCCGGCCGCCCGCGTAGTCGAGGTCGATGAAGTCCTTGGCCGTCGTACCAGGTGGAGTGATGTCCTCGACCTGACCGGTCGCCACGTCGATGCGGAGGAGTCTGGCGTTGGGTGTGGAGATGCCGACGAACAGCTTGTTGTGGTCCGGGTCGTACACGGTGGAGCGCGCGTACTGCTGCACCGGGTCGAGGGAGCCGTAGTCGGTCACCTGGCCGTTCGACGGGTCGTACTTGAACGCGTGCGCGGTCGGATACGTCCCGGCGTACACGTTGCCGCTCGGGTCCGCGGTGAGGCCGTAGATCACGGACTCACCGGGGATCGGTTGGCCTAGGTCGGTGACTGTGCCGGTGCCTGGGTCGTAGCGGTAGAGGTGCGCGTTCGGGTAGGTGCCGACGTACAGGCTGCCGTCAGGCGCCACCACGATCGCCCACGCACCCGCGGCCCCGGCGAGGGGCAGGGCGTGGATCAGTTGGCGGGTATGCAGGTCGACGACGTTGAGCTGGGCGTTCTCACCGGCGGGTACGGCGTACACGACGTCGCGGCCGTCCGGCGTACGGCCGATGGCGCCCTCCATCACGGTGAGCGAACTGATCGGCGCGCCGAGATCGCGGACCGGATCCTCGGCGGCGATGCCGATCCGGGAGTCGTCCGGCCTGATCGGGCCGGTCTCCGACGGGAACGGATCAGGACGCTTCGGGTCCGGACCGGCCGTGGCGGTGAGGCCGCCGGTAGCCAGCAGTCCTAGCAGCAGGCCAAGGACGACGGCGGCACGGATGAAGACATGGCGGATAGGACGGCGCGGAATCATGGGCGGGCTCCCTGCGGCGTTGTTCCGAGGAAGGTATAACGGTCATGACCGTAATGTCCATAACTTGAGCGCTATGACATGCGAATCGTGTTTCCCTTGCGCTGGTAGCAGGCCCGTGCCTCGGTCCTGACCGCGGCGGCAGACGTGTCCCGGAGCACTGCGGCCAGGTCGCTCAGCACATCGCCGCGCAGATTCGGCATCTCCTCGGGCGCCCATCGCACCGCTGCCCGGCAGAGCCTCTCGGCCGCGGCATGGTCTCCTTCCGCCGACGCGACATGAGCCGCCGCGGCAGCCGACCGGGCCTGGGCCATCACCCCAGCCGCGGGCGCCGACCGCACACTGAGCTCGGCGAACTGAGCAGCCTCCTTGACGCGGTCTTGCGCCATCAGTGCCGCTGAGAGCCCGGCAGCCGCGAGAGAGATTGGCTCGCGCTCACTGGTCTCACGAGCGAAATCGAGAGCCGTCCGATACTGGCGCTCCGCGGCGACGTGATCGCCCGCCAGCATCTCCACAACAGCCCGTCCTTCGGCCACGAACCGCAGCAACCGCCGTACTCTCATCCGTTCCATCAGCAGGCCGGCGGCCTGATCGGTCAGCGCCCGTGCCTCGTCGAAGCGCCCGAGCATCGCCAGCAGCTCTGCGGACTCGATCAGTACGCCGGGGTGCTCGATACCCCTGGTCGTGGCCCACTGCTCGTACTGCTCGAGGCACTCGGCGACCGGCGTCGGACCCAGCGCGAGGGCCTGGGCCAGCAGCCACCGACTGCCCATCTGCTCACGCGGTGTCCCCGACCTGTCCGCGGAGTCCAGCGACTGGCGGAACGCCTGCTCGGCTGCGAGCATCCGGCCCTCGCGCAGACGCACCACGCCCAGCAGGAAGGCCGCTCGGCCGCATCCCGAGTCGTCACCGGCATCGGCGTAGTACGCGGCCGCGTCGTCGGCCTCCGCCCGGATGACGTCGAGCGGAACCGGATCCGGGCCGATGATGAACTGGATTCTGGCGTGCTCCAGCTGAGCGGACCGACGGTCGGAGATGTCGTCGGCTTGCTCGATGAGGTCGTCCAGCAGGTGCAGAGCCTGATCGAACCGGCCGAGCACGAGGTCTGTCTCGGCCAGTCGCTGCGACACGACGAGGTGGCGTGGGTGGTCAGCCGGGAACAGGCCACGCGCCCGCGACAACAGGTTCTCCAGCGCGGTCATGTCGAACCTGGCGAAGGCGCGTTCGGCCGCATCCGCCAGTCGATCGCCGGCCCGCACGGCCAGCTCCGGCGCCTCGACGACTCCGCTGGCGCGGCGGTGCGCCACTGCCTGCTCGAGGTGATAACCGACCAGCTCGTCCAACTCCGGCAGCGTTGTCCGTTCGGCCTCGAGCCATGCGGCGTACAGCTCGTGCAGCAGGGCCCGGTCCTCGCGCGTCATGCTCTGGTAGGCCGCGCGCTGAATCAGCACGTGCCGGAACCGGATCCCATCGGAGCGGGAGAGCAGTTGCTTGCGCTCCAGCGCTGCGATGTGGCGCTCGACGTACGGGCGCGCGGCTTCGTCCAGGAGTGCGACGACTGCGTCCTCGCCGCACTCGGCGCCGATCACCGCTGCGGCCCGCAGCAGGTCCCGTTCGCCCGGGCCGAGCCGATCGAGCCGCATGGCGAGCAGGCTCTGCAACGACGCCGGTACGTCGTCGACCCCCGAATCGGCCGCTGTCGCCAGCAGTTGTTCCGCGAAGAGCGGATTGCCGCGGGCAGTCGTGACGATCCGCTGGATCGCCTGCTCGCTCGCCGTACCGTGCGAACGGTCAGCGATCAGGTCCGCGACGTCGGCAGCCGGCAACGGTTCGAGGACGAGGCCCGATGCCGGTCGATCGAGGAGTTCGGGACGGGCGAGGCAGAGCAGGAAGATGGGTCCGGTGGCGGACTGGGCGACGTACTCGATCAGGTCGAGGAGTGTGGTCTCGGCCCAGTGCGTGTCCTCGAAGACCACCACGAGCGGGGATTCGGCGGCGAGCTTCTCGAACATCCGGCGGATGGCCGGGAACAAGACCGCGGCCGGGCCTTCGGGCAGTTCCAGGCCGACGGACTCCAGGGCCTCACGCAACGGGAGGAAGGTGATCCCCTCGCCGTACGCCGGGCAGCGTCCGGTGATCACCCGCGCGTCGGAGCCGAGCGACTCGACGAACTCCTTCGCCAGTCGGGTCTTGCCGATCCCCGCTTCGCCGACGATGGTCAGCTGTGCCGCGCGGCCGGACCGGAGACCGCCCCGGTAGAACGTCCGCAGACTCGACAACTCCTGCTGCCTGCCGAACATCCTCGACTCGAGCTGCCGCGCTACGGCGGGAGCGCTCTGCACGAGCTCGAGTACCTCCCACCCGACAGCTGCACGGCGTACGACGACCGCGCCACTGACCAGCCGCTGGGCTGCGTCACCGATCAGCACATGACCTGGTTGGGCGGACCGACACAACCTGGATGCCGCCGCGACGACTGGTCCGCTGACTTTCGCAGGAGTGCCGACGACCACCTCGCCGGCCTCGATACCGGCGTACGTCGTGAACCGCACAGGTGTCCCGAGGTTGTCCGCTGCGGGCTGTAGCTCGAGAGCGGCGCGGACCGCGCGCACCGCGTCGTCCTCGTGCGCCACCGGGAGGCCGAAGTACCCGAGGAGCGATCCGTCCGCCAGTTCCTCGACCCGTGCGCCGTGGCGCCGCAGGACATGCGTGCCGGCATCAGTCACTTGGGCGGCGAAGCGGGCGAGTGCCTCCGGGTCTATTCCAGCGGCCGCCGGCACCGTGATGTCAGCGACCACTACGGTCACGCTACGGCGTTCCCGCGGCAGCCAGGGTACGGCGGCCTGAGTGGGCTGCTCGAGGGACGGCTCCTGGCGCAGGATGGCCGCTTCGAGCTCACGAAGTGCTGGGCCCGGCTCGATCCCGAGTTCGTCGACGAGGGTCGCGCGAGCCGCCCGGTACGCCTCGAGTGCGGCGGCCTGGCGACCGGAGCGGTACAACGCGATCATCAACTGGCCGCGCAAGCGTTCCCGGAACGGATTGGCCTCGACAAGCTGATCCAGCTCGCCCACCAGGCTGCTGTGCCGGCCGAGCGAGAGGTCGGCGTCGATGCGTTCCTCGAACGCCGCGAGGCGGAGCTCTTCGAGCGCCGTGATCGCCCGCTGCGCGAACGGCTCGTACCGGAAGTCGGCCAGCGCTGCTCCCTGCCAGAGACCGAGCGCCTCGGTGAGCAGGTCGGACCGTACGGCGGGATCGGCGCCGCGGGCCTGGTCGAACAGCCGCTGGAAACGGTTGGCGTCGACCGACTGCGGATCGACCGCCAGCCGATAGCCCGTCCCGGCGGTCTGTACGACCGCACCTGCCTCGCCCCGGGCGCGGTCCGGCTCGAGCAGTTTGCGGAGCCGGGAGATCAGCCCCTGGATCACGGTGCTCGCGGTCGGTGGCGGGTGCTCGCCCCACAGTTCGTCGATCAGGGCATCCGCGGGGATCGTTGCGCCGACGTGCAGGATCAGCAGCGCCAGGAGCGCCCGGCCGCGACCGGCGGGCAGATCCACCCGCCGGGATCCGTCGACGACCTCCGTCGACCCCAGGATCCGGAACTCCATCGGAGCCTCCCCACGGCGCTTTTCACCGTAGCACCGGGCGCTTTAGCGGTTCGTTAGCGCTGCCGGGCACGCTCGGATCAAGGCAGTGACCAGCGTGAGGAGGAGAGCATCATGAGCGGACCGTTCATCTGGGTCGGGACGTACAAGATCAAGCCCGGCAAGGTCGAGGAGGCCAGGAAACGCATCCAGGAGTTGACCGACCTGGTCGAGGCCAACGAGCCGCGGCTGATCGCCTTCAACTTCTACGTCGACCAGGAGAACGAGCGCACCACGTGCGTCCAGGTGCACCCGGATGCCGCGTCGATGGCGTTCCACCTGGAGGTCATCGCCGACCACCTGAGCAGTGCCGGCGAATGGTTGGAAAAGGCCGAGGCGACCGAGGCCTACGGCGCACCGCCGGAGGGGTTGATCGAAGGCGAACGGCGGTGGATCGATCCCCGCTCGCTGCGGCTGATGCCGAACCACGAGGCCGGCTTCGTCCGCACCGCCGCCCGCTGAGGATCACTACGGCGCCAGCCGGTCAGGCTGGCGCCGGTGGGGCTAGGCGGCAAGCTTCTCGGCGACCTGGGCGAGTGACGGGTTGGTCATCGCGGTCCCGTCCGGGAAGACCACCGTCGGCACCGTCTGGTTGCCGTTGTTGACCTTCTCGACGATCTTCGCGGCCTCCGGGACCTGCTCGATGTCGACCTCGGTGAACTCGATCCCGGCCCGCTTCAACTGGCCCTTGAGGCGGTGGCAGTAGCCACACCAGGGTGTCGAGTACATCGTGAAAGCCGCCATCGGCCGACTCCTTTTGTTGTGCGCGCGGTTCTGTCGGGCAACCCGACTAGGGTTGCTCTCGTCGTATCCAAACCCTGTCGCAGGTGGTGCACTTCCCGAATGTCCCCGTCCGTGAGCGATCTCACACGTTCTGCATCTGCAGATGACCTGCTCGAGGCGCTCGACCCTGAGCAGCGGGCGGTGGCAACCTCCCTGAACGGCCCGGTTGTGGTGATGGCCGGCGCGGGCACCGGCAAGACCCGCGCGATCACCCACCGGATCGCGTACGGCGTCCGCACCGGGACGTTCGACCCGCTCCGGGTGCTCGCGGTGACGTTCACCCAGCGGGCCGCGGGGGAGATGCGCGGCCGGCTCGCCCAGCTCGGCGTCGAGGGCGTCCAGGCGCGCACGTTCCACTCCGCCGCACTGCGGCAGGCCAAGTGGTTCTGGCCCAAGGTGTACGGCGGGGAGCTGCCACCGATCGTGGATCGCAAGTTCCCGCTGCTGACCGAGGCGGCGTCGCGGTGCCGGGTCCGGGTGGACACGCCCGCGCTGCGCGACCTGGCGGGCGAGGTCGAGTGGGCCAAGGTGAGCAACGTCCGGCCGGACGACTACGCGCGACTGGCGCCGCGCTCGGGCCGGACGCTGGCCGCCTTCGACCCGGCCACGATCGCTCGGGTCTTCGCGGCGTACGAGGATGTGAAGCTCGAGCGCGGGCGGATCGATCTGGAGGACGTGCTGCTGTGTGCGGTCGCGCTGCTCGCCGAGGACGAGCGGGTGGCGGCGGAGATCCGGCGGCAGTACCGGACGTTCGTGGTCGACGAGTACCAGGACGTCAGCCCGCTGCAGCAGAGCCTGCTCGACCTGTGGCTCGGCGGGCGGGAGGACGTCTGCGTGGTCGGTGACCCGGCGCAGACCATCTACTCGTGGGCCGGCGCCGAGCCGGAGAACCTGGTCCGCTTCGCGTCCCGGCATCCGTCCGCGACGGTGATCAAGCTGGTCCGCGACTACCGGTCGACGCCGCAGATCGTGGATGTCGCCAACAAGATCCTCGACGCGGCCGGCCCGTCCGGGCTGCCGGGGCGGGTGACGCTGCGGTCGCAGCGCGACTCAGGTCCGGCGCCGGTGTATCGCGAGTACCCCGACGAGGTCGCCGAGGCGGACGCGGTGGCGCGGGCGATCGCGCGGTTGCGCGACGAGGGGACTCCGCTGCGGGACATCGCCGTACTGTTCCGGACGAACGCGCAGTCGGAGAACTACGAGCAGGCGCTGGCCGAGCGGAAGATCCCGGCCGTGCTGAAGGGCGCGGAGAGGTTCTTCGAGCGGGCCGAGATCCGGCAGGCCGCCGTACTGCTGCGGGGGCAGGCCAAGGCTGGGGACGTGTCCTCCTCCGAGCTGGTTGAAGTGGTGACCAGCGTGCTGGGCGGGGCGGGGTGGACACCGGAGCCGCCGACCGGCAAGGGGGCGGTGCGGGACAGGTGGGAGTCGCTGAGCGCGTTGGTGACGATGACTTCGGACTACGCCGCAGCCAACCCGTCGGCTCGGTTGGCTGATCTGATGGCGGAGCTCGACCGGCGGGCGTCGATTCAGCACGCGCCGCTGGCCGAGGGGGTCACGCTGGCGACGCTGCACGCGGCCAAGGGGCTGGAGTGGGACTGTGTCTTCATCGCGGGCGCGCACGAGGGGACGCTGCCGATCAGCTACGCCCAGACGCCGGCGCAGGTGGAGGAGGAGCGGCGGCTGTTCTACGTCGGCGTGACGCGGGCGAAGCAGCAGCTCCACATCAGCTGGTCGACGTCACGCTCGCCGGGCGGGCGCGGTCAGCGTGGTCCGACCCGGTTCCTGGACCCTCTTCACGTCCGTACGTCGTCGCGCCCGACTGCCTGGGAGCCGTCGGCCGAGCGGGCCGAGCGTTCGTCGCGGTCCGGTCGGCCGATCCCCAAGTGCCGGGTGTGCGGCCGCGGCCTGCTCGACCCCGGCGCGCGCAAGCTCGGCCGCTGCGAGGACTGCCCGTCGTCGATCGACCAGGAGTTGTACGACGCTCTGGTCGCCTGGCGCACCGAGCAGGCGGCCAGCGAGAGCATGCCGGCCTTCGTCATCCTCACCGACGCCACTCTGACCGCCATCGCCGAGACCCGCCCGACCGACGAGCAGTCCCTCCGCAAGATCCCCGGCATCGGTCACACCAAGATCACCAAGTACGCCGACCCCATCCTCAACCTCTGCACCCGCTGATCTACTCCGGGATCGAGTCCGCCTTGACCGCCCCGCGCTGACCGAGTGGACGCGGTTCACCCTTGGTGGTGTCACGGACGGTCTGCTGCTCCGACTCGGCGTTGATCTCGGCGCCGAGCAGGACGGCATAGGCGGTGAGCCAGAGCCACAACATCAGGACCACCACGGCCGCCAAGCTGCCGTAGGTCTTCGCGTAGTTGCCGAACGTCTCGACGTACACCGAGAAGCCGACCGAGGCGACGAGCCAGATGCCCATGGCCACGACCGCCCCAACGGAGACCCAGCGCAGCTGCGGCGCATCCCGCGACGGCGCGATCCGATAGGTGACCGCGAGCGCGACGCCGATCAGTACGACGGCCAGCACCAGACGGACCGCTTCGAGACCGGTCCGGACCGCGGTCGGGACGTTCTCCCCGATCGCGGCGCCGGCGGCGAACAGCACGACCGCGAGCAGGACGAAGGCGATGGCCCCGAGTGTCATGCCGAGCGCCAGCAGTTTCCGGCGGACGAAGCCGCGGCGTTCCTCTTCGTCGTACGCCATGTTCACCGCGGTGATCAGGTAGCCGACCCCGCCGGACGCACTCCACAACGCGGTGAGCACCGCCACGGCCACGCCGATCCCGAGACTCCGCCCGGGTGCCGAGGTCAGCGCATCGATCTGTTGAAGGAGCAGGTCGCGACCGGACGCCGGCATGGTCGCCGCCAGGTCCTCTGCCTGGTTGCGGATCTGGACCGGGTCGGCGATCAGCCCGTAGGCCAGCACCGCGGCGACGATGGCGGGGAACAAGGACAGGAAGCCGAAGAACGCGACGCCGGCCGCCAGCAGCGGCACCTGGTCCGCCTTCGCCTCGGCCCAGGCCCGCTTGGTCACCTGCCACCAGCCCGCCGCCGGAATCTCCGCGGGCTTGTCCGCCTGCGCACCGGGCACCTTCGTGGACATGTCGGCCCTCCTTCCCCCGGCCCTGAGGTATCCCGGGGCTGCGCGGCGAAACCTGCGGGCTTGCCCTTCCGGGCAGATCGGCGAGAAACCTGTTGCCAGGCACGGGTGCCGAGGCGCATGGTGGAGGGCGTGCCGCATTCTGCCGACGGCAGACGTGGCAATTAGGTGACAGAGGCAACGATCCCGGAGCGTGCGGATGACGTCCCGGAGCGTGCTGGAAGTCTGATGCGGCAGCCAGTTCCGGCCACCGCGGCGGCAACTTCCGGCCAACTTCGCGAACTGGCAATAAATAGTTTGCGAGCTCCGCTGGGGACGGCGTACTGTTCTTTCTGCGGTCGAAGCCTGGCCGAAAACTTCAAACCACCATAGCGATCGAGCTAACCGCCCGCTTCGCCACAACGAGAGGAGGTGCCCTGGAAATGATCACCAACACGGTCAAGAAGCCGTTCAGCATCGCTGCCGCGCTGCCGTGCGCCCCGATTCAGGGTGCCTCGCCGCGCCTGCACGGCGCGACCGTTGTGCTCATGGCCTCCAGCGTTGTCCCGTTCCGGGGCGGAGCTGTCGGCGATGTGAAGTACGGCGGTTCGGGTTCTCGAGCATGGAGTCCACCGGTCTGACAGACGTCAGAGCCGGCACCTCCAAGGCCGCGGAACCCGAAAAGGGTCCCGCGGCCCTTTTGTTTGTCCCACGATTTGGCGGTCATCAACCGTTGACCGTCACCGACGACAAGAGATCAGCAACCGAAAGTCACTGGGAGGTGACCGGAATGAGCGTGAGCTTCCTCGATGTCTTCACCGAGGTGGCCTCGTCGCAGGACCTGCCCTGTCGGTCCTACGCGCCAGAACTCTTCTTCGCCGAATCGCCGGCGGATGTGGAGTACGCCAAGTCTCTTTGCACCACCTGCCCGCTGAAGGCCGAGTGCCTGGCCGGAGCGCTCGAGCGCTCGGAGCCGTGGGGTGTGTGGGGTGGCGAGCTGTTCGTCCAAGGTGTCGTGGTTCCGCGCAAGCGGCCACGTGGGCGTCCCCGCAAGAGCGACACCGTAACTGCCGCCTGACGAACCAGATCCGAAACGAGACAACAGACCATGACGAACCAGATTTCACCCAGGAGAACTGAGATGCATTTACTCAACGAAGATCTAGCTCGTGCTCATTGTCAGTCCAAACTGGACGACGCAGAGCAGAACCGGCGCTTCCACTTCGCTCGCCAGATGGAGCGGGCGCAGAAGCAGGCCGAGCGGGCCAGCCGGCGAGCTGAGAGGGCCAGCGCACGCGCGCGCCTCGCACTCGCCCGCCTGGTCTGATCCACCAGCACCAACCGAAAACCCGCCGGCCGGTCCAACAGAGAAGACCGGCCAAGCGGCCCAGCCTGACCAGCTGAACCCCCGAGGGGCGGCACCCACCACGGGCGCCGCCCCTCGGCCACTCCCGCCGTCCCACCCCACCGCCCCGCCAGCCGGCGCTCGCCCCACCCGCGACCCCGCGCCGTACCCGCGACCCCGCGCCGTACCCGCGACCCGGCGCCGCCTGCGACCCCGCGCCGCGTGCGTGCCCCGCCCGACCGCGGCCAGGCGCCCGCCGCCGCGCTCCCACCGCCGGGCATTTGAGGGGAGATCCCCTCGGGTTGCCCCTTCTCACGTCGATATGGCGGGGGAGAAGGGGCGACTTCAGGGGAGATCCCGTCAGATGGCCCCCGGGATGGGTGGCGGGGTGAGGAGGGTTTGTTGGAGGCCTAGGAGGGTTATTCCGCTGAGGATCTCGTGGCGGGTGATCATGCCGGGTACGGCAGTCAGTGGGATCCACTCGATTCGGTCGGACTCGTTCTGCTCGACTGGTGGGCCGACGTACGACGCGGACGTCGTACGGAAGACGTGGTGGGTCGAGTCGATGATCCCGGCGCCCGGCTGGGAGCGGATCAGCTCGGTCAGCGGGCCCGGACGCCAGCCGGTCTCCTCCTCGACCTCGCGGGCGGCCGCGTCGGCCGGGGACTCGCCGGCCTCGACGATCCCCATCGGCAGCTCCCAGCCCCAGGTGTCGGTCAGGAACCGGTGCCGCCACATCAGCAGGACCCGCTGCTGGGAATCCGTGACCACCGCCGCGGCCACGTCACTCAGCCGGACCGCGTGGTAGTCGACCCGCCCGCCGTCCGGTTGCTCCACGTCCAGCCGCCGTACGCTCAGCCACGGGCTGGACCACGCCTCTTCCTCACCATGGATCACCCAGCGCATCCTGGGAGCCTAGGGCCGGGGCCACGGGGGTACCGGCTTGGGGGGAGGTGCACACTGATGCGCGTGACCAGAGCTACGTGTTCGATATGTGGTCAGCAGGCGGAGACCGAAGAGGCTCCGCTGACCTGGCTGACCTCGGTGGAGAACGGCCGGAAGTTGCTGTACTGCGACCGCTGCACCCGGGAGAACGTCCGCAACATCGAGGGGAAGCTGGACCAGGTCTACTGGTGAGAAAGTGCTGAACCGGATGTCGATCCGGCGGTGATCCGTCCGACGCAGGAGTGAAGGCAAGTACTCCAGCGGAAGGACCGGATCCATGACATGCAGCGAGAGCACGGCCGCAACCACCAGCCGGCGGCAGTGGATCGGGCTGGCCGTGTTGTCGCTCGCGACGCTACTCGTCTCGCTCGACCTGTTCGTGATGCTGCTGGCGGTCCCGGCGGTGACCGAGGCCCTGGGCGCGACCGGTAGCCAGCAGCTGTGGATCCTGGACGTGTACGGGTTCATGGTGGCCGGGCTGATGATCACCATGGGCAACCTGGGTGACCGGATCGGCCGGCGACGCCTGCTGCTGGCCGCGGCCGCTGTCTTCGGTGCGGCTTCGATCGTGGCGGCGTACTCGACCAGCCCGGAGATGCTGATCGGCGCCCGGGCAGTGCTCGGTGTCGCGGGTGCGGCGATCGCGCCGTGCACGCTGTCGCTGATCTCCACGCTGTTCCCGGACGCACGGCAGCGGGCGACCGCGCTGGGCGTGTGGGCGGGATGCTTCACCGTCGGTGCGGTCGTCGGCCCGATCGCGGGCGGTGTGCTGCTGGAGCACTTCTGGTGGGGTTCGGCGTTCCTGATCGGCGTACCGGCGATGGTCGTGCTGCTGGCGGTCGGGCCGTTCCTGCTGCCGGAGTACCGCGACGAGAAGGCGGGCCGGATCGACCTGCCGAGTGTGCTGCTGTCGCTGGCCGCGATCCTGCCGGCGATCCACGGGCTGAAGCAGCTGGCCTCGCATGGCGTGAGTACGACGGCCGTCGGCGGTCTGATCGTGGGCGCGGTGTTCGGCTGGGTCTTCGTACGGCGGCAGCGGCGACTGACTGACCCGTTGGTCGACGTACGACTGTTCTCGCGGCCGACCTTCGCGGTGACGTTGGGCAGCATGATGACGTTCTCGATGCTGTCGGGCGGCGTGATGGTGTTCGTCGCGCAGTACTTCCAGTTGGTGCAGGGGATGACGCCGCTGACGGCCGGTCTGGCTCTGGTGCCCGGCATGATCACCTCGACCATCGCCTTCCAGCTGGCACCGCGGCTGGCCCGCCGGATCCGCCCTGGCGTGCTCATCCCGGGTGGCATCGCCTTCACGATCGTCGGCATGGCTGTGATGGCTCAGGCCACGTCTACCGCCGTACTGGTCGTCGCCTTCGCTGTGCAGTGCGTGGGCCCGGCAGCGCTGGTGACGCTGGGCACCAACCTGGTGATCGGGTCTGCACCGCCGGAGAAGGCTGGTGCGGCCGGTGCGCTGACTCAGACGGGCAACGAGTTCGGGTACTCGCTGGGTATCGCCGTACTGGGCAGTGTGGTCACCGCGACGTACCGCAGCCAGATGGACGGCCAGGGCGGCAGCTCACTCGCCGAGGCTCCGGCCGCCGTGCTGGACGCGGCCCGCGACGCCTTCACCGACGGGCTTCACGTGGCTGCCGGGATCACAGCGGTCGCTCTGACCGTCGTCAGCATCCTGCTCGTCCGCACGCTCCGCTCCGAGCCTGCTCTGGGCTCAGACGCGCGAGAAGCCGGGTAGGAACTCGTCCAGGACGGAGCTGAACGGCGCCTCCGCCTCGAGCTGGGAGAGTACGGCGATGCCGCCGATCCAGACGCGGTGGATGAGCAGGTACGACGGTGGCAGGTTGAGCTTGAACGTCAGGGCCGCGTTGGGCGACCGGAAGTCGCTGGTCCGCGTCGTCTGCGCCCGCATCCAGGCTCGGCTGAACTGGAAGGTGTCGACCCGGGCCGGCTCGGCGAACGGCGCCAGGTAGTCCATCAGCTGATCCGGGTCGATCTCCATCCGGGGCTTGATGAAGCCCTCCTCGCGCAGCCCGGCCAGTACGGCGGCGCCGTCGCCCTCGAGCGAGATCCGCAGTAACCGGCCCATCGCCGGCGGCAGGCCGTCCGGCAGCCGGGCACAGAGGCCGAAGTCGACCACGCCGAGGCGTCCGTCCGGCATCACCCGGAAGTTCCCGGGATGCGGGTCGGAGTGCAGCAGCCCGGCCAGCTTCGGCCCGCTGAACATGAACCGGACGTACTTCAGCCCGATCTCGTCCCGCTCCTGTTTCGTGCCGTCGGTGATGATCGACGACAGCGGCCGGCCCTCGATCCACTCCGACACGATGACGCTCGGGGAGTGCTTGATGACCCGGGGTACGACGAACTCCGGGTGGTCGGTGAACGCGTCGGCGTACTTCTGCTGCGCCTGCGCCTCGCGGTCGTAGTCGAGCTCCTCGCCGATCCGCTCCTGCAACTCGGCGACCAGCGGCTTCATGTCCATGCCGGGGACCAGCGAGCCGAAGGTCCGGGCGAACCGGCCGAGCTGGCGCAGATCCGCCCGCAGCGCCTCGGCGGCGCCCGGGTACTGCAGCTTGACCGCGACCTCACGGCCGTCCTTCAGCGTGCCGCGGTGCACCTGGCCGATCGACGCGGCCGCCGCGGGCAGGTCGTCGAACTCCTCGAACCGGTCCCGCCAGCGCCTGCCCAGCTCCCGCGACAGGATCGTGTGCACGGTCGAGGCCGGCATCGGCGGAGCGGAGTCCTGCAGCTTGGTCAGAGTCGCCCGGTACGGCGCCGCGAGCTCCTCCGGCATCGCCGACTCCATCAGGCTCAGCATCTGCCCGAACTTCATCGCGCCGCCCTTGAGCTCACCCAGGACGGCGAACAACTGGTCGGCGGTCCGGCGCTGGAACTCGGCGATCACGGTCTCGGCCGGCGCACCGCCGATCCGCTTACCCAGCCCGACCGTCGCCCGCCCGGCGGCACCGAGCGGCAAACTGGCGAGCTTCGCGGTCCGGCTCAGCGCTTTACGGGGAAGGTCCGACACCCTCCCATTCTGTCGGGTCGCCCAAGCTGGCTCCCGCCCGGGTCACCGGCATGTCCCGGTACGACGTACGCCGTACCAGGACCGTGGACGACGGAGGGGCGGGGGGGGGGCCCCGGGGGGGGGGGCCCCCCCCCCCCCCCCGGGGCCCCCCCCCCCGGGCCCCGGAACCAGCCGTCAGTCAGGGGAAGCGGTTCGTACACAGGAGGCGATGGAGCATGTGGGAGTTCGACG
>NZ_JBBCBQ010000005.1:0-473315 GCF_037203805.1 Kribbella sp. CCNWLW201
TGGCCGGCGCGGTCATGTGTGCTCTGACCTGGGCGTTTGGTAGGCCCCGTGGGACTCGAACCCACAACCCGCGGATTAAAAGTCCGCTGCTCTGCCAGTTGAGCTAGAGGCCCTCTCACGAGGGTGAGGGGAATAGTGTGTCAGGTTTGTCCAGGGGTTTGGGGGTGGGGGTGGGTGGTGTGGAGGTGGCGGGAGTGGGTGAGGAGGTTGGTTGGGGGTGGTGGGGGGAGTTCGGAGTCGAGGAAGGTCTGGGTGAGGTGGTCCTGGTTGGTGGTGGGGGTGGACCAGCGGGAGAGGTAGTAGGGGGTGACCAGGCCGGAGTAGTGGCGGGCGGCGTAGTCGTTGAGGTGGGGGGTGGGGCCCCAGGCGGTGAGGATCTGGCGGGCGTTGCGTTGGTAGAGGGTTCGTTCCTCGGGGGTTTGGGCCCAGCGGAGGGCTTTGGCTTCCCAGTTGGCGAGGGTGAAGTCGGGGTGGGTGGAGAGTAGGCGGTCCAGGTCGGTGAAGAGGGTGAGGAAGGCCGACTGGTCCGTGAGGTAGTAGTGGTCGGCCATCCGGGTCAGGTACGCGATGGCCACTGCGATCAGGTCCGGCGCCAGCGGACCGTCGAGCAGGGATGGGTCGTTCTCGGCGGCGGTGATCATCGCGCCCCAGGCGTCATGCAAGTCAGCCAGGTCGTACCAGAGCGCCGCCTGGATCTCTGAGGGTGAGTGGTACGACGGCCGCGTCGTCAGCACACCGTGGAAGTGTTCAGGAAAGATCGGGATCTCGCAGGAATACACAGTTCCCAGCAACCCGCGCCAAGCCTTCTGGAGCAGGGGCACCTGGCTCCCGTAGCGACACGCGACCCACGAGTCGAGCCAGTCCTCCAGGTCGACGGGGTTCCAGGCGAGGTCGGCGATCAGTTCGAAGAAGACCGGGTTGTTGTGGATGGCCTCCATCGACAGGCCGAGGCCCACAGGCGGATGCGACGACGCCAGCGCAGCCTCAACACCTACACCAACGGCAGAGAGGTCGGCCGCAGGGTCCGTGCGGCCGCCGAAGTTGAGCAGCCCGCACCACAACCAAGGCTTGTCCCCGAAGCCGTCGAACCGTTGCCACACCGGGTCCCGCTCAGCCCAAAGATCGGCCACGATCATCCCGTCACAAGCGTCGAGGAACGCAGCAACCCGAGCCTCGGTCCAGAACGCACGCTGGTAGGAGAACGGCCAAGCCTGCATCAACCAAACGGCGGAAGGGTCGGCCGCGCGCAGGCCGGCGAGGGTCGCGGCCGCGACGGTTCCCGGGTACGACGGATCGGCATCGACCGGGATCATCTCGATGAACGGGTCGGCGGCGTACAGGTGGTCGGTTCCGAGCAGCTCAACCTGGACCCGCGCGATCTCGCTCCCAATCGAGGCATACAGCGGATCGGCCGCGTCCAGCACCCAAGTCTCGAACCCTTGCCACTCACGCCGCGTGACCCGATCAGGAGCCAGCGCCCGCGGGATGTGCCCGGTGAACGCGGGCAGCACCGGCGTCATCCCGAAGGCACGCTCACGCTCCAGAATCCGCCGGCCCAGTGAGAGATGAGAGGAGATCCAGTACGACGGAAGCGGTCCGGCGAAGCTGTCGAGACAGCCCATGTACTGGAACGGCAAATACCCAGGACCACCGAGAAACGACCGGATCGCCTCATCAGACAGACCCAGCCGACCGTAAGCCTCCAAGAGCACCGCCTCGTGGCCAGTGAGCGCGAGCGGCATCGTGACGCCGTGAAGCGCCATCCAGTCGATCTCGCGCTCCCACTCCGCCCAGTCCCAGTAAGGCATCGTGTAGCTGAAGGTGCAGAAATTCAGGTAGTAGAACTCGGTCACCCGCGCCTCACCGCGAGTCGAGGCGCAGTCCGGCAAAGGCCCCAGCGAAAGCGGCAGCGGCGTGTCCCAGCTGACCGAGCGGCCGCACACCTTCCGCAGGTAGTCGTGCAGCCCGACGGCCGCGCTCACTCCGTCCGTGGCGGCGACCGTCAACTCCCCGCGACGAGCGACGTACTCGAACCGACGCCCACCGCCCGGCAGCCCGGCGAACATGACGGAAGCCCCGAGGACACGCTGGGCGAGCCCCTCGAGGGTGGAAATCCAAGGGTGCTGATCGCTTGACGGAGTTAGTTTCGTGCGATCCATAATAAATACCCTCGCACACCGGACAGCGCAGCGGGAAGGGTGATGATGGACGAACTGGTCGCCGTGGGCACCGAGCTCATGCGCGGGATCAACGCGGACGCCGTACTGCGGCAGCTCCGTACCGAGTCCAGCATGACCGTGTCCGCGCTGGCCAAGAAGGTCGGCCTCAGCCGGCAGGCCGTCACGCGTTCCCTGGTTGCGCTCGAGGCCGAGGGGCTGGTCGAGTTCAGCGCGCCCGAGCGCAACGCGACGAAGGTGGGGCGGCCGGCGCAGCGGGTGCGGTTCCGGGCCGAGGCCGGTTCCGTACTCGGGCTGTCGATCAGCCCGCAGGACGTCCGCGTGGCGCTGTCAGACCTGGCCGGCGCCGTCATCGCGACGAACACGGTCCAGCTTGACCCTGGGACAAGCGGCGCGGAGGGCGTCGAGGCGCTCATTGCCACAGTGCAGGCGACAATTGCCGACGCCGACATCTGGTTCGCCACCGTCGGAGCACCGGGCATCGTCGACCTGGACGCCCAGGTCATCAAGCTCATCCCGAGCATGCCGGGGTTGGCCGGCGACATCGTCGTACGGCGGCTGAGCGACGTACTCACGTGTCCGGTCTATCTCGACAACGACGTGAAGCTGGCGACGCAGGGCGAGCGGTGGCGTGGTGCGCAGCGGCGTGAGGACTCGGTGGTGATGATCCACTGGGGCGAGCGCGTCGGCGCCGGGATCGTGATGCAGGGCGAGCTGTATCGCGGTGCGTCCAACGACTCCGGTGACATCGGCTTCCTCGACTTGCTGGCCGGTGAGACCCGCAAGGACGGATTGGGTCCGTTCGAGGACTGGGTCGGCGCCGACGAGATCGTGCGGCTCGCCGGCCTGGGCACCTTCGACGAAGTACTGGATGCCTACAGCAAGCAACACCCGGCCGCCGTCAGCGCTATCGAGACCGTCGCCGGCCGATTCGCCAAAGGTGTCGCCGCGATCCGGTCGATCCTCGATCCGCAGCTCGTCGTGATCGGCGGCCCGATGGCCCGGTGTGGCGAACCGCTGCTCGAGGCGATTCGCGGCCACCTGGAGCACCAAGCCCTGAACCAGCCCCCGCTCGCCGTCTCCTCGCTCGGTGACGACGCCGTCGTGTACGGCGCTCTGCACCACTGCCTGGTGGAGATCGAGCGGACCCGGTTCGAACGCGTCAGAAGCAGCATCCGCCGAGCAGCAGCTCGCGGCCCGCTACCGGCCGAGCCACACCAGGCCGCCATCCCCGAAGGAGAAGCTCATGGGTAGGACTGCAGCAAAGCTGATAGCAGTCGGGGCCGCCGCCGTACTCGCCACCACGGCCTGCGCGGGCACCGGCGGACCGCAGGCCGCGCCGGCGACGCAGGCGTCCGTCGCCACGACGATCCCGAGCGATCCGGTCACGCTGACCCTCGCCTACACCGACGATCCGCCCACCAAGGCACTGATCGAAGGCTTCCGGAAGAAGTACCCGAACGTCACCATCAAGCCGCAGCAGACGCCGTTCAACGACTACATCAAGTCGATCAAGCTGGCCATGTCGTCGAACCAGCCGCCGGACATCGCCGAGTACAACCCGGGCGCGATGAACACGCTCGTCCCGGCCAAGCTGATCCTCGATCTGAACCCGTACGCCGAGGCCTACGGCTGGGACACCAAGTTCCCGCCGGCCAGTCTCGAAGTGCTGAAGTCGGACCAGACGGCCAAGCAGTTCGGCACCGGCAACCTGTACGCCGTACCGGGCGGACTGTCCATCCTCGGCGTCTTCTACAACAAGTCGATGGTGTCCAAGGTGCCGACGTCGCTGGCGGAGTTCGAAGCGGAGCTCGAAGTCCAGAAGAGCAAGGGCCGGACTCCGCTGAGCGTCGGCGGGCTCCAGGTCGGTGGATTCCACCTCTGGAACGCACTGCTGAACGTGATCGGCTCGGTCGACGACTACCGCGCCTGGGTCTACGGCAAGCCGGGCGCGACGATCCAGACCGACAAGGCGAAGGAAGCCACCGACACCCTGAAGCGGTGGGTCGAGAAGGGGTACGTCGCCAAGTCGGCCAACGCGACCGCGGATCCGGACGCCCAGGCGAACTTTGCCCAGGGCAAGAGTGCGTTCCTGGTCACCGGCAACTGGGCCGCTTCCGCGCTGGAGACGCAGCTGAAGGACAAGGTCGGCTTCTTCCCGATGCCGAACCCGGCCGGCGGTGAGGTGAAGGTCGCCTCCGGTGCCAGTGTCGCGTACGCCATCTCGTCCAAGACGAAGTACCCGAACGTCGCCGCCGCCTTCCTCGACTACATGAGCTCACCCGAGGCCGCGCAGATCCAGTTCGCCGGCGGTTTCATGCCGGTCGACACCAAGGCCCAGCTCAGCGCGACCGGTCTGCGCGGCGACATCGCCCAGCAGTTCGCACCGATTGCCCAGCGCAACGGGATTGTGCCGTTCCCGGACTTCGCCTCGCCCGGCATGATCGACAAGCTGACGCCGGGGATCCAGGGCATCATCAACGGGACGACCACGACCGACCAGTTCCTCGCGTCCCTGCAGGAGTCGTGGGCTGCCCATCATGGTGGGTAGACGCCGGGCGCGCGGGTGGGTCTACGTCCTGCCCGCGCTGCTCGTCTACTTCGGGTTCGCGATCTGGCCGGCTCTCAACACCGTCCGGTTGTCGTTCCTGAACTGGGACGGCATCCTCGCGCCGACCTGGGCCGGTTTCTCCAACTACACCAGGATCTTCAAGGATCCGACGCTGTACGAGGCGATCCTGCACAGCCTGGTGCTGATCGTCTTCTTCTCCTTCGTTCCGGTGGTCGTCGGTCTGCTGATGACCGGGCTCCTGCTTGGCAAGGTGCGGCGCGGGATGACGTTCTTCCGGGTCGTCTTCTTCCTGCCGCAGGTGCTGCCGTTGGTTGCCGTCGGCATCACCTGGCGCTGGCTCTACAGCGAGGACGGTGTGATCAACCAGATCCTCACCGCCGTAGGGCTTCGCGGCGTCACCCGCGCCTGGCTCGGTGACTACGACCTCGCCCTGATCGCTCTCGGCCTGATCGGCACCTGGGTGATGAGCGGGCTCTGCATGATGCTGTTCCTGTCCGGTGCTCAGAAGATCGACACCGCGCTCTACGAGGCCGCGACCCTCGACGGCGCCGGGCCGTTCCGGACGTTCCGCCACGTCACGCTTCCCGGTGTCCGCGAGGAGGTCACGATCGCGGGCGTCATCACCACGATCGCCGCGCTGGCCAGCTTCGACCTGGTCTTCGTGACCACGAACGGCGGTCCGGCCGGGCAGACGAACGTCCCCGGTCTGCTCGTCTATCGGCTGGCCTTCAACGAAAGCCAAATCGGTGCCGCCAGCGCATTGGCCGTCGTACTGACCGTCCTCGTCGTCGCCATCGTGACCACGATCCGCCGGGTTGCAAGGGTTGGTCGATAAGCATGCGCACACTTCGGTACGGCGTTCTGATCGTGATGGCGACCATGGTGTTGCTGCCGCTCGTCGGGATCGTGTTGACCGCGCTGCACTCGCCGAGTGAGCAGGTCAGTGGGCTCAGCTTGCCGGAGCACTGGTCGTGGGAGAACTTCAAGCTGGCTTGGGAGCAGGGCAACTTCACGAACCTGATGCGGTCGAGCCTGCTGATCGCCGCATGCGTCGTACCTCTCGCGGCTGTGCTCGCGACGTTGGCGGCGTACGGGCTGGAAGTCCTTAAAGTGTGGGGCAATCGGGCATTGTCGGGCGGGTTCGTGCTGGGGCTGACGCTGCCGGTCGAGCTCGTGGTCGTTGCCCTGTACTACAACCTGCAGCAGGTCGGCCTGACCAACTCCTACCTCGGCATCATCCTGGCCGAGGTCGCCCTGTTCATGCCGTTCGGCGTGTACTGGATGCAGTCGCACTTCTCCGGTCTGCCCGGTGAGCTCGTCGAGGCGGCGCGGGTCGACGGTGCCCGCGATCTCGCCGTACTGGTGCGGGTCCTGCTGCCGATCTCCTGGCCCGCGGTGACGACGCTGTCGGTGCTCTACTTCATGTGGTCGTGGAACCAGTTCCTGCTGGTGCTGGTGATGATGCAGGATCCGGACCGCCGTACGGCGCCTGCCGGGCTCGGACTGTTCGTCGGGCAGTACTCGACGAACATCCCGCTGCTGTCGGCCGCGAGCCTGATCGTGATCGCCCCGATCGTGCTCGTCTACCTCACCTTCCAGCGGAACTTCGTCAACGGGATCACACAGGGGGCGGTCAAGAGCTGACGTTCGGTGACTGTTCGTGAGTGGAGGGTCGGCGTAAGCTCATGCCCAGGGGTGGCGATCGCGCTGGGGAGGCGCGCTCGGCGTAAGGGGCAGGCATGAGTGTCGTGGAACGGGCGGCCATCGCGCCGTCGCACGACGAGGTCGTGAGCGCCTGGAAAGAGATCCTGGACCAGGCGAGCACCTTGGACCTCGCCGATCGGATCGTCATCGCGGTCAAGCTGAGAGCCCGGGCGGACGCACTGGCGACGTACGAAGGACTGGCCCGGGGCGCGGAGGACCTGGCCAGGGACGCCAAGGCGTTCGCGGCGGTGGTGCGGATCCAGAATCCGTTGGCGAAGGTGTTCGTGGCGGCCGGGCTCGCCTCGGCCGTGCTCGGATTCTTCGGCCTGTGGTCGTTCTCGGCCATGCGGAGAACACTGTTCTCCGAGACCGGGATGGCCCAGACGACGCTGGCGCTGATCGGGGTCCTGACCTTGGCGTCGGGTGCCGTGGTCGTCGGCGTGATCCGGGGTGCCGTCGTGGCCGCTCAGACCGCGGTCGAGGCAGTGGAGATCTTCAAGCACCCCTCGACGGTCCTGCTGCAGGAGGTTCGTCCGGCCGAGGATCGGCTGTTCGCGATCTTCGACCAGCGGGTCCCGGAGCCGCCGATCAGTGCCGGGCCGTTGGTCGTGCTGGGCGCCATCGGCTTCGTCGTCGGCCTCGTCCTCGCCGCCCTCGTCGGAGCCGAGGCCCTCGCCTGACTCGCGGTCGGGGCCGCGCATGACCCCCGGCCCCGGTTACGCTGGGTGCTGCAGATAGGTCAAAGTGGTCACGCTGGGGGTGTGTTCACTGGCGTGCCCATTTCCTCGGGGGAGGATGGCGATGGGTTTCCGGATTCATTTCGGCTGTGCCGACCTGGCGCGTACGACGATCGGCCGCGACCCGGATCCGTTGTGGGAAGTGCTGCTCGGCATGCACATGCTGCAGACGGATGACGAACCGGCGGTGTTCGGGGCCTGGCGGCAACGCTCCCTGGCCCGGCTGACCCCGCTCGAACGCGAGTTGCTCGTGCTCGCGCCACCGGTGGGCTATTCGCCGGACTTCTTGACGCCGGCCGAATCGGTCGACGGGCTCGAGGCCGGCCTGGCGGCGGTCGCGGCGACTCCACAAGCGCGCCTGGAGAGTGAGTTGCGCCTGCTGGCGGACGAGGTGCGGTTGCCGCCGTGGACTCGACGGCTCGCGGCGGGTGATCCCGACGTACTGAAGAAGGTCTGTCACGGGCTGAAGACGTTCCACCGGACGAAGATCGCGCCGCAGTTGCCGTCCATGTCGACGACGATCGCCCGGGACGTGAAGGTCCACGGCGACACGGTGTCGAAGGGCGGTTTCGAGACGCTCGCGGCGACGTTGCATCCGGCGATGCAGTGGCTGGCGCCGACACTCCACGTCGACATGAAGCACATCGACCGCGACCTCTACCTCCGCGGCCGCGGTCTGCGACTGGTCCCGTCGTTCTTCTGCTGGCGGCACCCGATCATGCCCGCCGACTCGGATCTGCCGCCGGTCCTGGTGTACCCGGTGAACCACGACCCGGCCTGGTCGGGATCCGCCGAACAACGCGCCGACCCCGAACGCGCCCTGGCGGACCTCCTCGGCCGTACGCGCGCCGCCGTACTCCGGACCATCTCGGCCGGCGCCTGCTCCACCAGCGAACTCGCCGCCCGAGCCGGTATCTCCCTCGCCTCCGCCAGCGAACACGCCCGAGTCCTGCACCGCACCGGCCTCGTCACCACCCGCCGAGTAGGCTCCGCCGTCCGCCACACCATCAGCCCCATAGGCATCCACATCCTCACCGGCGACCGCGCCTGACGCTGACAACCGTTGCGTACCTCCACAAATAGAGCGCTTTTCCAGCAAATGTTTGAGTCCGGCAGTTATTCGTCACGAGAGTGATTCGGTTCGGTGCGGGTGTGTGCTGGGGTCTCGACCGGCTCGGTCGATGGATGGTATGGATCGGAAATCGTCCGGGGAGGCCGGGTGCTGACAATCCTGCTGTGGGGGGAACTGCGGCGGGTTGGGGGGAATTGTGCGTTTGTTCTGTGCTGTGCTGGGGGCCGCCGTGGTGCTGGCCGCCGGTGGTTGTGGAGTGGAGCGTACGGCGGGTGTCGCGGAGCCGGCGGCGATTGCGAGTAGCCGGGTTGAGGTGACACCCACGCCGACAGCGGCTGCGACGCCGACGCCGGTCGCCACGCCGAAGCCGAAGCCTACGGTGACGACGACGAAGAAGACTGTGGTGGAGTTTCGGGTTATTCCGTTCAAGAAGAAGACGGTGACGGATTCGTCGCTGCCGAAAGGCGAGAGGGTCGTCACGACCAAAGGCGTCAACGGAACGCATCGGCTGACGTATCAGGTGACATTCGTCAACGGCGTACAGACCGCGAAGGAGTTGCTCAAGCAGGAGGTCGCCAGGCAGCCGCGGACCCAGGTGACGACGGTCGGTACCAAGGTCGAGGAGGAAGAGGAGTCGTCGGGGTGCGATCCGAACTACAGCGGATGCGTGCCGATCGCCAGCGACGTCGACTGTTCCGGTGGAAGCGGCAACGGACCTGAGTACGTGAGTGGTCCGGTCACAGTCATCGGAAGCGACATCTACGACCTGGACCGCGACAACGACGGCGTCGGCTGTGAAGACTAGGCGGGATTGCGGCCGAGGTGCGCGAGTACTTGGCTCAGAGGATCGGTGCCGGAGTAGGGGATGTCGGGGGCGAAGGGGGAGCCCGGGCTCAGACGGACGTCGCCGGTTGGAACGATGTGGGCTACGGCTAACGCCGCCTCCAGAACCTCGGGAGTGAAGGTGACCGTGGTGCCGAGGCTCTGCGCGACGTCCCAGGAGTGCACCACGTAGTCGATGAAGTGGAAGCTGATCGCCTGGTTGCCGGGGAACGACGCCCCGAACTCCGCCAGCGGGAAGGTGCGTTCGGTGACGCCGTCCTCGGCGAAGGCGGCGAGGACGTGTTCCGCTGAGTCGATGTACGCCTTGACCGGATCGTCGCCCAGGTCGCGGAGTTTCCACACGGCTTCGTCGCCGTCGCCGCGGGAGGCGGCGGCGAAGCCGTAGTGCTGGGTCGCCATGTGGGCCAGCAGGCCGTAGAGCGTCCAGGCGCGGCAGGGAGTCGGCTTGGAGAGGTCGTCGGTGGTGACACGCGCGACCAGGTCGATGCTGGTCTGAACCGCTTGTGCGTCGAGGGATACGTAATCAACTGTAGGCATGCGCTGATCATATGCGCCCGCATATGATTGCGCCAGTGCTATCTTTCCCACCGTGAGCGACGAACGCCCCGACCTCGCCGCGATGCTGTATCCGTTGGTGCGGGCCCTCATCGCGGTGGAGACGCCTGTGCTCGCCGAGCACGAGGTCTCGATGTGGGGATACTCGGTGCTGACCGCGCTCGACGACACCCCGGTCCGCACCCAGGCCGCGCTCGCGGAGGCGATCGGCGCCGACAAGTCACGCATCATCGGCACCCTCGACGAACTCCAGGACGCCGGCCTGATCGAGCGGACGCCGGACCCCAACGACCGCCGGGTCAGGCTGCTGTCGATCACCCCGAAGGGCCGCCGGGTACGACGCTCCGTTCGCAAAGGCATCCGCGCGCACGAGGACCGCATGCTCGCGGCGCTCCCACCCGCCGACCGCCAGACCTTCCTCCGCGCTCTCCGCACCCTGTACGACGACGCCCGCTGAGACAGCTCCATCCTGCGATGGAGGCAGTTCCCCCGCGGGAGTGATCCCTGTCCCGGCCGCCTGATCGAGGCTGGACGCATGACCTTGATCGCGCCCACGACCGACCTCGCCCGAACGCCAATGAGCAGGGCGGTCCTGACGTGGGCAGCGGCGTACGGCTGTGTGCGCGTGTGGTTCGCGACCGGGCACGCGCCGGACTGGAAGTTCCCCGGTGGCGACCTGCTGATTCCCGACTGGCCGGCGGTGCTGGGATGTGTGGTCAGTGCCGCGGCAGTGCTCGCGCTCGGTCGGCGACCGCGCAGCAAGTTCCTGATCAGGACGCTGTGGGTGCTCGCGGCCGGTTGGGTGGCAGCCGCCGGGATGGCGTTGCTCGATGTGGTCGGCGGCGTGCTGCCCGGTCTGGGCATCCCGTTCGATCTGCCGGGAATGCTGAGCAGATTGGCTGCCCTAGGAGGCGCCGCGCTTCTCGGCCGAACCGCGCTGACTCACCAGCGTCGGCTCGGCCCAGGCCGCTCGCTCGACGAAATCCCGACCTGGGCCGTGATCGGCGCGTGGGTCGCCGTCGCCGGGTGCCTGATCCGATTGGCCGCGCAAGCAGTCGTCGGATTCGACAGCACGCCGTACGG
Source organism: Kribbella sp. CCNWLW201 (assembly GCF_037203805.1). NCBI lineage: Bacteria > Bacillati > Actinomycetota > Actinomycetes > Propionibacteriales > Kribbellaceae > Kribbella > Kribbella sp. CCNWLW201. Next base: position 10,744 of record NZ_JBBCBQ010000005.1, read on the forward strand.
CGCCAGCCTCTCGCTCATCCTGTTCGAAGCCGGCTTCCTGCTCGCCGGGATCGTTCTGCCGCTGCTGCTGGTCTATCGCGTCGGCCGGCTCTTCCCGCGGTGGATGCTGTTGCTCCCCGGTGCCGGGCTCGGTGGCGGCATCACGGCGTACTTCGGCGTCGGCCTCCTGCAAATGATCGCCGCCGCAGTCCAAGGCGAGCCCGTGTACGGCGACATCGGCCTGCCGGACGCCTTCTTCTGGGTGGCGGTCCCGGCCTATCTCGTCTGGGGCGCCGGCCTGGCTGTCGCCACCTACGGCTACTACCTGTGTACCCGCAAACCCTTCAGAGGCGAGTGACCGAGATCAGCGGCACGCCGAGATCACGCACCTTGAGCAGCAGGCCGTGGAGCGCGGCCTGGTCCACCACCGACGCATCGATCCGGGTCGTGCCGTCAGGCTCGTGGTTGATACTCGAGCTGTCGAACCACGCCGACCATCGGCCGTCGAGGTGTCCCTCGAGACGGATCTCATAGCGCCGGACGGTCATGACGCCACGCTAGGAACCGATCTGGTGAGCCGTCATCACCAGATGTGGTGATCCCTTCAGTGGGTCCGCGCGAGCAGGCCGAGCTCACCGGCTCGTCGTACCGCTGCCCGCCGGCTGTTCACGCCGAGCTTCAGATAGATGTTCTTCGTGTGCGTGCGCAGGGTGTTCAGCGACACCGTGAGCTCGCGGGCGATGTCCGGTCCGGCGAGTTCGCTGCCGAGCAGTCGGAGCACCTCGAGTTCGCGCTCACTCAACGCGTCCGGCACGCCTTGCGAAGGCACCACGGCACCAGTCAGCGCACTGACGAGATGACCGACGGGGATCCCTTGCTTCGCGGCCGCTTTCAAGAGCGGCAGCATCGCCGTACCGTCGTCCACGAAGACGCGAACGTACCCTTCCGGCGAGGCCAGCGTGAGGGCCCGCGACAATGGAACCAGCGCAGCAGGTACGTCGCCCCGCTGAGCGAGCGCCTGCAACACCAGGATCTCGATGACACTGCCGATCCGGCCACCCGTCTCGGCGTCACGCAGCAGACCTTGCAACAGCTCGACCGCCTCATCGAGCGATCCCCCCGCCAGGAGTGCCCTGGCCAGCGTGATGTGCTCGAACTCGCGCAAATAGACAAGGTCACCGGGCAGACCCCGATCGCGAGCCCAGGCCAGCGCGTCCTCCACCTTGCCCTGCCGAATCCACACCCGGGCCCGCATCGCCGACACTGGCCGGACCTCCGGCGAGAAGTCGCCGAAATACCGGCGTTCCGCGTCGTCGAGAAGCTCGACCGCGCCGGCCAGATCTCCTTCCGCTTCACGGATCCGGGCCATCGCGACCCGCCGACGCCAGGGGTTCTGCGGCAACCCCATCGCGTCGCCCAACCGGTCGCTGCGGTGCAACAACTCCAGCGCCGCCGGTAGCTCGTTCCGTTCGCGGTGCAGCCCACTCATTCCGACGTACATGTCAGCCGTCCCGCGCAGCGGCGGCCCGTCCTGCCCGAGCTCCAACGCGCGTTCGTACACGCGCATCGCCTCGCGGAGTCGTCCTTGGGTGATCGCGATATCGGCCAACGTGATCGAGCAGCCGAGGGCATCGGACAGGTGCCCGACCCGGATCAGGCTCGCCATGCAGTCCGTGTACGCCGTGTGTGCTGCCTCGAGATCCCCTTGCGACCAAGACGCGAGCCCGAGCAGACCGGTCGCCGCGCCGTGGCCGAGATGATCGTCGTCCGGCAGCAGTTCGAGTGCCTTCCTCCCTTGGGTGACCGTGGTCGCGTTGTCGGCGCGCATCAGTGCCAGACCGGCCCGGTAGATGGCGATCCAGCCGCCGAGTGCCTCATCCTGCGCGGCGTCCTGCAAACGCGACTCCGCGTCGTCCACCGAGCCGAACGACAGCAGCGCGCCGGAATAGTCCAGGCTGAGCCCCGGCCGTTCTCGAAGCAGTTCGTCGGGCAGCCGCTTGAGCCAGCCGATCATCGTTGCTTCCTGCCGATCCCTCCGCATGGCCGGGAGCGCCAGCTCGAGCAGATCCGCCGCCCGCTCGAAGTCTGAAGCGGCCAATGCATGGTGGACGGCGGCTTGCAGTTCGCCGTACTGCTCATACCAAGCGCTCGCGCGTCGATGGAGGACTGGCACCTGATCGGGTTGCTCGTCGAGCAGGCGCGCGTGCATGACGTCGGCGAAGAGGTGGGGTACCGGTACCACTGCCGGCGATCGTCGAGCGGGACCAGGAACAGGTTCCCGCGTTCGAGCTCCGCCAGAACCGCCTTCCCGTCGACCTGCCCGGTCAACGCATCGCACAACGAGCCACTCAGCCGGCCGAGAATGGACGTCTGCAACAAGAACGACTGGATCTCCGGGGTCTGCCGCTGCACCACTTCCTCGACCAGATAGTCGACGACGAACCGATCGGTGCCCGCGAATCCGTCGATGAAGGCGGTCACGTCGTCACGCCCCTGCATCGACAGCGCCGCCAGTTGGAGCGCGGCGATCCACCCCTCGGTGCGCTCCTCCAGCGCGGCCACATCCCGCGCCGTCAGCTGCAGCCCCATCCTTTCGGTGAGGTACGTCGCTGCTTCGTCCGGAGTGAATCGCAGTTCGGCGGCCCGGATCTCGACCAGTTCGCCACGCGCCCGCAATCGGGCCAGCGGCAACAAAGGGTCAGCCCGACCCGCTATCACCAGGCGCAGATTCGGCGGCACGTGGTCCAGCAGGAACGCCATTCCGTCCTGGATCTCGCGCGCGTCGATCAGGTGGTAGTCGTCGAGCACCAGCACGATCTCCTGCTTGATCGCGCCGAGGTCGTTGAGCAGCGGAGTGAGCATCAGGCCGACCGGAATCGGTTGTGACGACTCCGGCAGCGTGCCGATCTCGGGCGCCACCGTTCGCAGTGCCGCGACGACGTAGGTCCAGAAGGTCGCCGGGTCGTTGTCACTGGCATCCAGCGACAGCCAAGCGACGGATCGGTTCTCGGCTGCCGCCGCCAGCACCGTCGTCTTGCCGAAACCGGCCGGCGCAGAGACCAGCGTGAGTTTCGCCCCCTTGCCCAGCCGCTCGCTCAACCGCGGCCGCGACACCAGACCCGCTCGCGGCCTGGGCACGTACAGCTTCGTCTCGAGCACAGGACCCCACCCCCGCCTTCAGCGTGCCACAGGGCCTGGCAAGCAGCGAGCCGCGGAGCCGGGGAGTGGCCCTGGCAGTGAGCCGGGCCACCCTCCGGGTCGGGTGGACGTCACATACCGCGCTTGTAGTAGTCCCCGTAGTAGTTGCCGAGACGGTCGCGGTAATCGGGGTCGACGCTGCTGTCGGGGTCGTCCGGGTCGTACTCCGGGGCGTCCTTGATCTGATCCTTGGTGCGGTCGACGTACACCTTCTCGTCGGTGGTGTCGATGCGCTGGACCACTCCGGCCGGCAGCAGCACCTTGCGGCCGAGGATCCACGGGCCGGTGTCGACCACGATGGACGAGGAACCGACCTCGTACGTCGCCTCGTCGACCTTGCCGATGTCGCCGTCGACGGCCGCGATCTTGTACCCGGTGATGTCGTTGCCCGGAGTGAATCCGGAGTCCTCCCGATAGTTCCACGGGTCGAACGTGCTCATGATGCTCTTCCTTCCGCACGGGGACGGGCCGGCCACGGTGGCCGGGACCCGGCGGTACCCCGCTCCGGCCGCTGAATGCGCGGATCGACCTAGCAATAACGCTGGTACGACGCAACCGATTCGGAGTGTGATCTGAAAGTCACGATGCGTTGAACCTGATGGCCCGCTGTCTCGTTCGGACAGGCAACGACCCCTACACCCTCGAGGAGTGAGGCCATGAAGGTGCTGGAGCGCTACCAGAAGCAAGTGATCGCCGTCTTCCGGATCGTGATCGGGTTCCTGTTCGCCAGTCACGGTGCGGCCGCGTTGTTCGGCGTACTCGGGACGAAGCAGGTCGAGATGTTCGCCTGGCCGTCCTGGTGGGCGGCCGCGATCCAGTTCGCCGGCGGTGCGTTGGTGCTGATCGGGCTGGGTACCCGGTACGCGGCCTTGCTCTGCTCGGGATCGATGGCGTACGCCTACTTCACGGTTCACCAGGTAGATGCTTTGCTTCCTGTGCAGAATGGTGGCGAGAAGGCGGCGCTGTTCTGCTTCGCCTTCCTGCTGATCGCGTTCCTCGGCAACGGCGCCTGGGCGGTGGAGCAGCGAGCAGCACCCCACAAGGCAACAGTCGCAGCGGAGTGATCCCGGCCGGGACCGCACGATGCACGACAGAGCAGGAGCGCCGATGGCCGATGACCGGGCGGCGCTGTTGCGTGAGCTGCACGATGTGCACGCGCCCGCGTTGTGGCGATTCGTGGTCCGGCTGACCGGTGACGACCGGCTGGCGGAGGATGTCGTGCAGGAGACGTTGCTGCGGGCCTGGCGCCGGCCGCAGATCCTGACCGAGGACGAGGCGGGGGCCCGGGCCTGGCTGTTCACGGTGGCGCGCAATCTCGTCATCGACGACCGGCGCAGTGCCCGGGTCAGCCGCGAGGTGGCCAGCGACGACCTGCCGGAGAACCCGAGTGCCGACCACGCGAACGCCGTACTGGACGCGTGGCTGGTGGCGGAATCGCTGGCCCAGCTGTCCGAGGAACATCGGCAGGTGATTGTTCGTGCGTACTACGGGCGTCGTACCGTCACTGATATCGCCGAAGAGCTGGACATCCCGTCGGGCACCGTGAAGTCGCGGCTGCACTACGGGCTGCGGGCGCTGAAGCTCGCGTTGCAGGAGAGGGGGGTGACGAGCCAGTGAGCGATCCGTACCGGGAGTGGGACGCGGCCTATCTGCTCGGGGCGTTGTCGGCGAAGGACCGGCGCGCCTACGAGGAGCACCTGCGGACGTGTGACGAGTGCTCGGCCGAGGTCGCGGGGCTGGCCGGCGTACCCGGCACGCTGGCGGCGCTGCCCGACGACCGCGCGCTCGCGACCATCAACGCCGCCCCGCCGAACCTGCTGCCCGGCCTGGTCCGCGCGGTCCAGCGGGACACCCGCCAGCGGCGCTTCAAGCTCGGCCTGGTGATGGCCGGCGTCGCGGCCACCGCGGCCGCGGTCAGTGCGCTGGTGGCGATCCCGCTCAGCCGCGAGGAGCCGCAGGGCGACTACGTCGTACTCGCGCAGACCGTGGCCAGCAAACTGTCCGCGGACGCCCGGCTGGTGCCGGAACGCTGGGGTACGACGATCGAGATCAGCTGCCGGTACGACGAACTGGCCACGCCGAGCGAACGGGCCCGGGGCTACGAGTTGTACGTCACGGACACGTCCGGGAAGTCCCAGCTGCTGGCCAGCTGGACCGCGTCTCCGGGGACGACGGTCAAGCCGGCCGCGACCACGAAACTGCAGCGCAGCGAGATCCGGGCGCTGGACATCCGCAGCTCGGAAACCGGCCGAATTCTGCTCGCCGTGCACTTCTGACCACTGTCCGCGCGGATTCGGTTGCGTTCGGCATGATTGGCAGTCTGCGACTGGGGCACCTGAGGGGCAGGAGCGAGGGTCGCTCGAGAGGCCGTCGATCCAGGCCCCGGTGTTCAGGGACGTGCACCGGGGTCGCTCGACGTCCGGCCGCCTCGACCGACCGCCGGACCACGCCGGCCGTGACGGACCGTCGTCAACGACCGCCGTCAGCGCGCCGGAAGATTTTTCCTTCGATCGTGTAACACTCGCGCCGTCACCAGCGATATACCGTGTGTAACGCCACTGAGGATCCCGTCCCAGGTCAACCGCCCGAAGGGCCTGGGGCGGGGTTCTCGTCGTCGACAGGCGCCCCGGCAGCGTTACGCACGAAGGCCCCCGGTACCAACCGGGGGCCTTCGTGCTGTAACCCTCCCTCAGTGCCTCGTCAAGAAACGTTCGGCACGCCTAGCGGCGCCCCAGACGCCCGCTGGCGGCGTTGTCGTCGTCGCGCAATGCTCCGCATTGCTCTCCTCCTCCGCCTTGCCAGCGAACGACTGGACCACCGCTAGTCGCACCAACGTTCCTTGACGAGGCACTCGCTATGACGCTTGTTCGCTCGTTTGGTGCGATTCCGGCAGCGCGATCCGGTCCGCCGGGAGGCGTTCCGTCTGCTCCGTGCCGTCGTCGCCCTCGTACTGCACCATGCCGGTCCATCCCGTCGCCTCGTGCTCACGGCCGATCAGCCAGCCGGGACGCCACTGTCCGTCCACAAGGACGATCACATGGCTGGGCAGCGGCAGACGGGACACCAGTTCGGTGCCGGGCTCGAACTCAGTCATGGCCGAAGGCTAGGTGGTTTCCGCGCTACGCGCCTCCTTGGAGCGTGTTTCTCACGGTCTTCTCAGACTCTGGGCAGAAGTTCTCGTACGACGCCGGTCGGTAGCCCGAATTCACGCACCGAACCGGTCACTTTCAACGCGCGGCCGCCGGGGATGTGGCTCACCCATCCGTGGTCCAAGGCGTGGACGCACAGGGCCGCTCCGACCGCACCGGCCAGATGCGGCCGTCGTTCGGTCACGTCCAGACATGACCGCAGCGCGGGTCGTCCGCGGCGCGCCTCGACCACGATGCCGAGATCTTCCAGCCAGGCCGAGCCCTCCGGCGTGAGCCTGACGCCGCCCGACCAGTCGATCAGGCCGCGCTCGGTCATCGCATCCGCCAGCGCCACACCGAGTTTGCCGGCGAGGTGGTCGTAGCAGGTCCGCGCCCGGGCGAACGCGTCCCGCTTGCTCACCGCGGCCAGGCTGCTCAGTACTTCGGTACGACGAGGTGCGAGCGCCGCAAGCCCCTCGAGCAACTCGGCCGTCTCTGGCCCGGCGAGCTTCAGGTACCGATGCCGACCCTGCCGTAGTTCGGTCAGCAACCCACCGTCGACCAACAGGTTGAGATGCTCACTGATCGTCGGCCGCGACACCTTCGCCAGCCGCGCCAGCTCAGTCGCCGTCCACGCCCGCCCGTCGAGCAACGCCAGACAGACCGTCGCCCGGGTGGCATCGGCCAACATCCGAGCCCACGCCGCCAACTCCTGCCCTTCGGTCTGCGTACTCATGCCATCCATCATGCCGTTCAGACAGTTCGGCCCCCGCCGAAGCGACCGCGACCTAGCGTCGGGACCCATGACGCATCTGACGATCGAACCGTCCATCCTGTACGTCGGTACGCCGGTCGCCCTGCTCTCCACCGAGAACGGCGACGGCACGATCAACCTCGCGCCGATGTCGTCCGCCTGGGCACTCGGCGACGTCGTCGTCCTCGGACTCGGCAACTCCGGTCAGACCGCGCACAACCTCCAGCATCGACCTGAATTGGTCATCAACTTTCCCTCGCCTGCACAGTGGGAGGCGGTCGAGCGTCTCGCTGGACTGACCGGTCGTGACCCGGTACCGGCGCACAAGCGGGCCAGGTTCCGGTACGAGCGGGAGAAGTTCAAGGCGGCCGGGCTGACGCCGGTTCCGTCCGATCTGGTCGGTCCGCCGCGGGTAGCCGAATGCCCGTTGCAGTTCGAGGCATCCGCCGTACAGGGGCAACTTGATGCCGAGGGCAACTTCTTGATCGTGCAGGCGCGAGTACTGCGGGTGCACGCCGACGACCGGATCGTCGTACCGGGGACGTCGTACGTCGATCCTGGTCTGTGGTCGCCGCTGCTGTACAACTTCCGGCACTACTTCGGCCTCGGTCCGGAGCTCGGTGAATCCTTCCGGACCGAGACGCCCAAGGAGTCGCGCAACTTTCGGCCTCGATCGGCCATCCAGGTAGGTAAGGACCACTAGGGAGGCGAGCCACCATGGCCGGTAGATCCAGGGCAATCGCAATGATGAGTACGGCCGTCCTCGGCGTCGGCCTGATCCCCGCGACGGCGTCGGCGACGCCGAGCGCGTCGACGGCGAACTGTGTCGTGTCGACGGGTTCCGTCACGGCCGGTGGCGATCACCGCTCGCAGCTCGTCATCTCGACGTCGCCGCCCACGGTCAGGCCGCCGACGATCGGTGCACCGAACCTGTATGCCGACGGCCTCGCCCGGCTGAGCAGCTCGTTCCAGGTCCAGGACGACGGGTACGGCGGCTATCGCGCCAACGGCTATGTCGTCCTCGGCGACTCGCTGTACGGCACCGGCTACACCGTGATGGACGGTGTCCTCCACGGTGGACTGGGACCGCGGATCGGGGGTGGCTGGAGCACCTTCACCGCGTTGGAAGAGGCCGAGTACCAAGGCCCGACGGACCCCGGCGTCACGCGGACCAACATGTACGCCCTCCGGAATGACGGCGTCCTGTTCCGCTGGACGGTCGACCGCGGGGTGTGGCGGAACAAGGTGTCCGCGCCGGGCTTCGCCGCAGTGAAGTCGATGGTGCTGATCAGCAAGACCAAGACCTACGACACCTTCCTCGCCAACACCCGCGGCGGCGCCCTCTACACCATCCACATCCCGACCACGTCGCCGATGAAGCCGGTCGTGAAGCTGGTCCGGCGATCGACCTGGCAGGGCTTCGAAGCGATGCTCGGGCAAATGTGCGGCCGGTACGGCACGGTGCTGCTCGGCATCGACAAGGACACGAAGACCGGCTACCTGTATGCCGTCGGTCACGCCAACGGACTCGCCACGGTCATCCAGGGCCTCGGCAAGGTCCCGGCCAGCTTCGGCGACCCGGTCTACTTCCGCTGGAAGGACTGGGGCGCCCCGCTCTTCGGTGAGTGAGTCAGCCGAGCTCGGTGAACAAGGTCAGCTGAATTCCTCCCGGCGTCTCCAGCCGGGCGTTGAGCGAGTTCCACGGAGTGCGGGTCGGCTCGGCGAGCACGGTGGCGCCGGCGTCGGCCAGCTTCCGGGTGGTCTCGGCCGAGTCGTCCACCTCCAGGGCGACTCGGTACTTCCCCGCGACCCGGCGGCCGACTTCGACCTCGTCGATGAAGTCGGCCTGACCGGGGTCCGCGATCTCGAGCGTCGCCCGCTCGACCTCGAGGATCACCACCCGCCCGTTCTCCGACGAGTAGGACGCCCGCTCGGGCAACCCGACCACGTCCCGGTAGAACGCCACCGCCGCGTCGTAGTCGTCCGCCGTCACCACCAACCGCAATTCCTTGACCGTCATGCCCTCAGTATCAATCGCCGCGTTGCCAAGCCCGGCCGATGTTGGCCTCCCGGAACCGCCAGCCCTCCTCGGTTCGTACGGCGGTGTAGGTCAACCGGAGGCCGGCCAGCCGGTGCGGTGCCTCGCCCTCGCGGTAGAAGAAGGCCAACTGGTTGGCCGATGCGTCGGCCTGATCTCCGTCGACCGTGACAAGTACGTCACTGTGCAGATGCTGGGTCCGCTCGCCGTCGACCGCCGTACTCCGCACGAACTCGAGCACGGTGTCGATGCCGTGCAGTTCATTGCCGCGCGGTGACCGCACCACCACATCCTTCGTGTAGATCTGCCGAAGGTCGTCCGGTGTCCCCTCATCCAGCACCCGCGCCAACCGCCCGAACAACTCCGCGACCTCCAGCCGATCCGCAATCTCACTCATCATCCATCCTCTTTCATTGGTGTAACCAACATTGGTGACACCAACTATAGGCAGATGTTGTTGGCGCAGCCAACAATTATTTCGGATCAGGCGGTGTGGGTCACCGCGCCCGCCGTCAGGCGGTAGCCGGTGTTGGCGGAGAATTCGGCGGAGAGGGCGAAACGGTCGCCGCGGACGAGGGTGTGGCGCCACTCGACTGGGCGGTTCTGCGAGGTGCCCTGGCGGTTGATGGAGAAGGCGGCCGCTTCCGGTGGGCAGTGCAGGAGGGTCCGCTCGGCCGGCGTGGGTACGACGGCCCGGATGTCTTCGCGACCGTGGTCGAGGCGGATTCCGGTGCGGGCGGCCAGTTCGTTGTAGAGGCTGGTGTGGGTGAAGTCGGCGTCCAGGAGTGGTTCCGCGAGTGAAGCGGGCAGCCAGACGCGGTCGAGCGCCAGCGGTTCGTCGCCGGCGAAGCGGAGTCGCTCGAGGTAGAGCAGCGGGATGGATGCCTCGAGGTCGAGGCGGGCCGCGATGACCCCGTCGGCTCGGACGTCGAGCGCCCGTACGACGCTGTGCTGGGTCAGACCGGAGGCCTCGACCGAGGAGAACAGGCTGTAGAGCGCGCCCATCGGCTGGCGGATCTCCGGCGCGGTCGCGACTCGTGGCTGGCGACCCCGCTCGGCGACGATCAGGCCGTCGGTGCGCAGTTTGCCGAGCGCTTGGCGGACCGTGTGCCGGCTGACCTGGTAGTCCTCGACCAGCGCGAGCTCGCCGGGGAAGAGGTCGTCGAACTCCCCGGCCCGCAGTCGCCGGACCAGGTCCTGCTGCAGCTGCTTCCAGAGCGGCTGGCCGCCGGTGCGGTCAAGCCTGCGCTCGGTCATCGGGTCGTGTCCTCCGCTGGGGGTCGCCGGGGGTGCCCGGGTCTCGCCCGGGCTTGCCAAATGTCCGGTCATCTCCTAGCTTAAATGTGCGTACATTTCTAGCGTAGGGGGAGCCGGTCTGATGGTGCAGGTCGAGGTTAGGCCACCAGTCGTCTCGACTGTTGCCGTTCTCGACCATCGTGGGCCGGTTCTTCGGCGGGTGCCCGGCCTGGCCGTCGTACTGGCTCTGACTGCTGTCGCCGTTCCGCTCGGCCGGCTCGTGCCGGTGATCGGCGGGCCTGTGTTCGGGATCGTGCTCGGCGTGTTGGCCGGTCTGCTCGTGCCTGCCTTGCGCTCCGACGCGTGCCGGCCTGGGTACGGGTTCGCGTCGAAGACGTTGCTCCAGCTGTCGATCGTCGTACTGGGAACTGGTCTGTCTCTGCAGCAGGTCGTCCACGTCGGCGGCTCGTCGCTGCCGGTGATGCTCGGCACGCTGGCGATCGCGTTGGGCGGTGCCTGGCTGTTCGGCCGTCTGCTCGGTGTCCGCGGTGACACCCAGACGTTGATCGGCGTCGGCACGGCGATCTGCGGCGCCTCGGCGATCGCGGCGACCACGGCGGCGATCAACCCCAAGCGCTCATCGGTCGCCTATGCGCTGGCGACGATCTTCACCTTCAATGTCGTCGCCGTCCTCGCGTTCCCGCCGCTCGGCCATCTGCTCGGCCTCAGCCCGGAAGCCTTCGGGTTGTGGGCGGGTACGGCGATCAACGACACGTCCTCGGTGGTCGCCGCCGGCTACGCCTACAGCCAGGAGGCCGGCGACCAGGCGATCGTCGTCAAACTGACCCGCTCGCTGATGCTGGTCCCGATCGTCATCGCGCTCGTCGTACTCAAGTCGCGCCGCGACGCCCGGACGCCCTCCGGCGAGCCTGCGGCCCGTCTGCCCTGGCGGAAGCTTGTCCCGCTCTTCCTGATCGGCTTCCTAGCCGCCGCCGGCCTGCGTTCGGCCGGTCTTGTGCCGCTCGGTTGGCTGCCGACGTTGAGCCTGGTCGGGACCTTCTTGATCACCTCCGCGCTGGTGGCGATCGGACTGTCGCTGCGGCCTCGCGAGCTCCGCGACACAGGACCCCGGCCTCTCCTCCTCGGAGCGATCCTGTGGGTCCTGGTCGCGGCAGGCAGTCTCGCGATTCAGTCCTTCTCGTAGGCGGCCGGCCTGGTCTGGACGGCCTTGATCCGCGGTACGTCGAGCTTCGAGCTCCGGTCGAACCGGTAGATGCCGTTCTCTTCCTGGAAAACGTCGGTGAGCTGCGTGTAGCAGTACCCGAACATCAGCGGGTCGTCGAGCAGTACGTCGACCAGTCCGGCGAACCTGTCGTAGAACTCGTCCTCGTCCCTGACGCGCTGGCCGTAACCCCATGACTCGTTGGTGTCGTTGCCCGCTGCTTTGGCTGCCGCTTCCGGGTTCCACCAGATGCCGCCGAACTCACTGCAGAAGTACGGCTGACCGGCGTACGGCTGGGAGATCGGCTTCTGCTCGTGTCCACCGGTGTTCCCGTACGGCGCGCCGTCCGCGAGGCCAGCCATCTGCTTGGCGAACTCGGCCGGGTCCTGCTCGTAGTTGTGCGAGTCCCAGACGTCGGTCTCCGGCACGCGGTGGGAGTATCCGGACGCGTCCAGCACCGGGCGAGTGGTGTCCGCGGCCTTGGTGGCCAGGAACATCGCCCGGGTGACGTCGTCCAGCTGGGTGATCCGGTCGTGCAGCAGCTGGTGGGTCTCGTTCAGCGGGCACCAGCCGATGATGCTCGGGTGGCTGTAGTCACGCTCGACCGCTTCCAGCCACTGGGTGACGAAGTTGGCCGCCGGCTGCTGGTTGTCGTCGCCGGTGTCGCCTCTGCCGGAGCCCCAGTCGCCGAACTCGCCCCAGACCAGGTACCCGAGCCGGTCCGCGTGGTACAAGAACCGCTCCTCGAACACCTTCTGGTGCAGCCGCGCCCCGTTGAACCCGGCCGCCAGGCTCAGCTCGATGTCCGCGACCAGCGCCTCCTCGGACGGCGCCGTCATCAGGCTCTCCGGCCAGTAGCCCTGGTCCAGCACAAGCCGCTGGAACACGTGCTTGCCGTTGATCAGGATCGCCTGACCGTTGATCGACACCGACCGCAGCCCGGCGTAGCTGTCCGCGCCGTCCACAACGTTGCCGTCGGCATCGATCAGCTCGAGGCGTACGTCGTACAGGTGCGGATCGGTCGTGTCCCAGAGCCGGACCCGGTCGGCCGGGATCTCGAGGGTGAGGCGCGGCGCCAGATCGAGGTCGGCGCGGACCTCCTTTCGCGTGACCTCGCCGTCGGCGTCTTTGAGCGTCGCGCGAACCCTCCAACCCGGCTTGTTGGCCGATACGGGTAGCTCCAGGTGGAAGCTCGAGCCGGCTACATCCGGGGTGATCCGCGGCCGCTTGAGGTGCACGCGCGGCACGGCCTCGAGCCAGACGGTCTGCCAGATACCCGTGGTCCGGGTGTAGTGGCAGCCGCTGTTGAAGTAGTTCGTCGTCTGCTTCCCGCGAGCCTGGACGCCGTACCGGCTGTCCCGGGCGCGGACCACGATCACCACTTCCTCACCCGGCGCGGCGTTCAACCGTGCACTGAACGGCGTGAACCCACCGCGATGCCGGACGACCTCGACGCTGTTCACCCACACAGTCGCGTCGTGGTCGACCGCCTGGAAGTGCAGCACGGCGTCCTTGCCCGTCCACTCAGCCGGGATCGTGACGGTCGTCCGGTACCAAACCGCCTCGAGGAAGTCGACGTCCTCGATTCCGGACAACTTGGTCTCCGGCGCGAACGGTACGACGATCCGCTGCGCCAACTCCCGATCCCGCACCCCGCGCTCGAGCCCGGAGTCCGACCGATCGATCTCGAACTCCCACTCGCCGTTCAAGTTCAACCACTCCGCCCGAACAAACTGCGGCCGCGGGTGCTCAGAACGAGGCTGGGTCATCAAGAACTCCATCAGAGTGAGGTGGGCGGTCGACACGACAGTACAACGTTGGAATGAGCGTGATCAACGGCGTATCAAGAACTGCCTTGCCGGGGGGACGTGATCTGCCCTCGCAGCCGGTTCCCGCTCGCTATCGCTCGCCCGCAGCCTGCCCCACCCACCCGTTTCTCGGCTGCGCGTGCTCGTTCGTCGCGCGCTTGTGAAAGCGATGTGGTCGCGGCGACTCGCTCACTCGACGGCCGCGTGGTGTCGCCGACCCCCAGTCCACGGACTGTGGTGACACCCCGCACAGCCGGTTCCGCTCGCAGTTCGTGGTCAGGTCAGTCGTCCTGATTGACGGCGGCGGTGGCTGGTGCGTCGGCCTCGCCTCTGCGAACCTCGTACTCGATTGCAATGTCCGGATTTGCCTCGAATCGCTGATTCGATGGAACGGCATCGGTGCGTCATTTCGCTGCGAGTTGGCGGCGATGCGACGTTCATGATTCCGGTGTGCGTAGTCTCAAGGATGGGGCGACTTGGCGTTCCAGGCTGCTCATTCGATTCGAAGGGGTAACAGTCGTGACCGACAATGTGACCGAGAAACTACCGGCGATCAAGGAGGTCCTCCAGGGCCTTTCGCTTCTTCCTGCGAAGGAAATTTCGGCGGAGGAAGGCGCGCGAGTTGCCTTGGAAGACTTCTCGCTGCAAGTGACCAAGACCACCCAGAAACTCATCGGCTGGGGCACGGGCGCCGGCGCGGGTGCGGGACTCGTCACGTCTTTCCTCACCTTCACGCAGGATCAGGGTCAAGTGGTGATCGCAGCGGTCGTCTTCTCAACTGCGGTCGTCATTGCAGCTGGCGTAACCGCACTCGCAAAGGTCATGGACGGCGACGTGCGCGGCCGGTCTGCGGTAGCAACCGCCTCGGTGAATGCTCGCGGTGACGTGACGGAGAAACTGCTGGAAACGCTCAGGAGCCAAGGGGCGACCGCCGACAGTCCCACCCCGAAGCGTGCCAAGAATCCGACCGAACAGCAGCTCGTCTACGGGCTTGCCTTCGGTTCGAACTTCAAGGCCAGCACCGATGGCGGAGAATTCACGGTGACGGGAGTCAGATGGACCCAGTCCGACGAACTCGAACTCCGGCTCCATAACAGTTCGGGAGAAGACTGGGTGACCGCGGACAAGGTAACTGGCTTCGTGGGCCTCGCATAGCCGCCGATCGGGCGGGACGGCTTCGCCGGTCTGTGGGATCGCTCGTTGTTCGGACATCACCTGCGAGGGTCTTGATCCCTGTGGCGCGTCGTCGCGCCGTTCGACTGCGCGAGAAGGCCCGCGGAGTTTGCGTGGTTGCTTGTGGGGTCGGGGGCGGTCGGATGTGTCAGGCTGGGCGTTTGATGGGTGGGAGGGTGGGGATGGAGCGGGTTGCTGCGGTTCGTCGGGTGCGGTTGCGGGTGCCGCAGGACGAGTTGGCGGCGCTGTACCGGCGGATCCGGGAGCTCGAGGACAGTGGGCAACAGGGCGCTGGGGTTGTGCCGGCCGAGTTTGTCGATGAGTTGGTGGACTACTGGGTCGACGGCTACGACTGGCGCGTCCACCAGGACCGGATGAACGGCTATGAGCACTTTGGTACCGAGGTCGGTGGGCAGTTCGTGCACTTCATGCATTCGCGGGCGGGGCGGAGTGATGCACCGGCTGTGCTGCTGACTCATGTGTGGCCCAGTGGGGTGATGGATGTGCTGGATGCGGCCGTGGCGCTCCGAAAGACAAATCATCTGGTGATGCCGTCGGTTGCTTGGGGCGCGTTGACGGATCCGGCTGGGTGGGGGGAGTTGATGGGGCGGCTTGGGTATGGCGACTATGTCGTTCGGGATGATCGGGGTGAGGGGCCGCCGCCGGTGGGGGTTGGGGTGATGGGTGAGCGGCGGGGGTTGGCGCCGGATGAGCTGGGTGAGGTTCGGTGGTTCAACGAGAATCTCAATGCCGGCAACGAGGAGCAGCGGATTCGGGCGCTGGTGTTGAGTGCGGTCATGCTTGCGTCGCGCGCGCAGCAGCCCGATCGGGACGCGGTTCTGACCGGTGTGATGTTGGCCTGGTTCGCGCCGCGGTTACAGGCAGAGTAGGCGGGCGCCGTTGTCCCAGCAGACGGCGCGCAGCCAGTCGTCGCCCAGCTCCAATGTCTCCAAGGATGAGAGTTGGACGGCGTACTCGTGGGGGATGTTCGGGAAGTCCGACCCGAGCACGATCCGGTCCTGCAACTCGCCGAGGCGTGCGGTCAGCGAGCGGGGGAACGGCATGAGGGATTCGGTGAAGGGCGTGAGAGCCATCGTCGTGTCGAGGTGCACATTCGGGTACGACGTCATCGCCAGGTGCTCGTCGTACTCCGGCATCCCCAGGTGCGCGATGACCGCGGTCAGCTGAGGGTGCTTCCGTAGTACCTCACCGAACGGCCCTGGACCGGTGTGACGGCCGGGGATCGGGCCGGACCCACAGTGCACCACCACTGGTACGGCGGCCTCGGCTAGCTGGCCCCACACGTCGTCGAGCTCGGTGTCGCGCGGATCGTAATCGCCCACCTGCACGTGAACCTTGAAGATCCGCGTGCCCTTCTCCAACGCGTCGCGCACATACGCGGCTGCACCCGGCTCGGGGTAGAACGTCCCGCTCGGCACGCACCCGGGTGTCGCCTCGGCGAAGTCACGCGCCCACTCGTTGAGCCACGCGGCCATCCCTGGCTTGTGCGGATAGACCAGCGCCGGAAACGCCCGAACGCCCAATGCTTCCAGCGTCTTCAGTCGCTCCTCGACCGACGTGCGGTAGTTGATCGGCCAGGACGTGCCGTAGTGCTCTGACGCCTGGTCGAAGTACGACCACACCGCATTCATCACCTGGTCGGGCAGGAAGTGCACGTGCACGTCGACCAGCCCATCCAACCCAAGCCGCTGCCACCACGCCGGCACATCCACATCACGCACCCCGCTACTTTACGTGCGCCGAGCTTTTCAACAGCTACGTAACTACGTACTATCCACAGTGTGGAAGACCCTGTGGATAACCGGCTCGCAGAGCTGGAACGGCGCATCGCGGCGCTGGAATCCGCAGCAGTCACGCAGCGGGGAACGAGCCGGCGGCGGTCCGATTCCCGGCAGGCCGACGCGGGCCGGGCGCTCAGGGAACTCCGGGCCAGGCGCGACTGGTCAGAGGTGGCGCCGGCGCTCGCGGCGCTGGGCAGCCCGATCCGGCTCACCCTGCTCCGCGAGATCGTCCGCGGTCACGCGACCGTCAACTCGCTGAGCCAGGTGGAGGGCCTCGGCACGAGCGGGCAGATCTACCACCACCTCCGCCACCTCACCGCCGAAGGCTGGCTGCACACCCCCACCCGCGGCACCTTCGCCATCCCGCCCTCCCGCACCACCGCCCTCAACACAATCCTCACCGCCCTCGACGACTGACCCCCCAGCCTCGACACGCGGTGTGCTTGCGCGTTCCTTGCCTAACGACTCATTCTGCCTTTTGGGTGTTAGATGAGAGCCATGGAGTATCGGCCGGAGTTGGTTGGTGGGCATCTGGGGGTTGATCTGGTCAACACCGTGGCTTGGCGGTTGGACGAGCGGCGGCGGGTTGACCGGCTCGCGGATCCGGACAACCTGCGGAAGTGGCTGACGGCCGCCGGACTGGAAGCGTCGGATCGAGAGACCGCGCTGTACGACGACCTCGTGCGTTGCCGTGAGACGGCTTACGCGGTGTTGCGTCCGCTCGCTGTCGGCGATGAGGCGGACGCCAAGGATCTCGCCGTACTGCGGGAACTCGTCGGGGACGCCGTACGCAAGGCCTCGCTGGTCAATGCGCGACCGCTGACCTGGAGCGCCGACACCGTCGTCGCTCGGGTACGGCTGGCCGTCTGGCGGCTCTTTGAAGATGAGGACCTGAATCGGTTGAGGCAGTGCGATGACGACGGTTGCGGTTGGCTGTTCCTGGATCGCAGCAAGAACGGTTCGCGCCGGTGGTGCAGCTCAGCGGACTGCGGCAATCGGGCCCGGGCCCGCAGGCACTATCAACGGCGTCACGCCGGAGCATCGATATGACGGGCATCCAGCGGGCCGGCCTCGCCGAGGGGATCCGGCTCGGGCTCGGACCGGCCGGCGCGGGGTTCGTGCTGGCGCTCAGCTTCGGCGCGGAGGCAGAGGCCCGGGGCTGGGGATTCGGCCTGCCGGTCCTGTTCTCGGCACTCGCCTTCTCCGGATCCGCGCAGTTCGCCTTGCTGACGGGGCTGTCCGGCGGCACGGTGGCGGCCGCGGTCGCTTCGGCGGCGCTGATCAACGCTCGCTACCTCGTGATGAGCGTCGCCTTGAACGACAGCCTGCGCGGCAGCCGACTCAGCCGGGCGCTGCAGGCGCAGGCGCTCGTGGACGCTTCGTTCGTCTTCGCCCATCGCGACGATGGCCGGTACGACGTCTCCCGCCTGATCGGCGCCAGCCTGCCGCAGTGGGTCGCGTGGGTGCTCGGGACCGCGGTCGGCGCGCTGACCGCTCCGTCGACTGATCTGATGCACCGGCTCGGGCTGGATGTCGTGTTCCCGGCGTTCTTCCTGGTGCTCGCGCTGGACGAGGTGAGGCGATCCCGCCTGGCCTTGTCCGCGTCCCTCCTCGGAGCCGTCACTGCTGCCGTGCTGTTGCTGGTGACCGATCCGGGCTACGCGCTCCTCGGAGCGACAGCCGCAGCACTGATCGGCCTGATTCCGGTGACCGACAAGGAGAAATCATGAGGCTGTGGTTGGCCGCCCTGGCCGTGACCATCGTCAACTGGCTCATGAAGGCCGGCGGCCCGCTGACGATGGGCGAACGCAGGCTGCCACCGGCTGCGGTTCGGGTCGTGGGCCTGATAGCTCCGGTACTGCTCGCAGGCCTCATCGTCACCGAACTCGGCGGCAAGCGGCTCGACTGGACTCAGCTTGCCGGCGTCGGTGTCGCCGGGATCCTTTCCGTTGTCAGGGTTCCACTGCTGCTGGCCATCGCCGTGGGCATCGCCCTCACCGCCGGCACCCGGTTACTGATCGGCTAGCCAGTGGTTGATCAGGCCGCGGAAATGGTTGAAGAACTGGTCCTGCTCGTTGTCGGGATAGGTCGTCTTCAC
This sequence comes from Kribbella sp. CCNWLW201, assembly GCF_037203805.1. Lineage (NCBI taxonomy): Bacteria > Bacillati > Actinomycetota > Actinomycetes > Propionibacteriales > Kribbellaceae > Kribbella > Kribbella sp. CCNWLW201. Next base: position 29,180 of record NZ_JBBCBQ010000005.1, read on the forward strand.
CGTCTCCCGGAGCAAGTGGTCGAAGTCGGGGCCGGCGAACCAGTCGCGGACGCGCAGGTCGAAGTCACCCAGGTGCTCGGCACACCACTCGTGGTACTTCGCCGTCTCGAAGTGTTCGTCGGCGAGCGCCAGGTAGGCGTCGATCTTGGCGTCGTAGTCGAGGGACTCGTCGTCGGCGATCTCGAAGTACCGCTCGGTGTGCAGGTCGATGCTGCTGCGCCGGCCGGTCGCCAGCGAGAAGACCGACCACTTGACCAGTGCGCTGATCGCCCACGGGAAGTAGTAGTGCAGTGACGTGACGGCGACGTCCGGACAGGCGTTCGCGTAGTCGATCGGGTGGACCGAGTCGCCCGCGACCAGCATTTCGCAGGAGTTGAACTCCCAGCCGAAGAACGCGTTCACGATCCGGCTGATCGCCACCGCCTGGTGCCCGGCCGACGGGCTGAGGAAGTCGTGCGAGACGGCGTACCGGTTGTGCATCGGCTCGTCCGGCCGGAAATCCATCACCATCGTCTCGGCACCGATCGACAGCGCCCGGGCGAACTTGTCGTAGTCGACGGTCGCCTGCAGATGCATCAGCATCTCGCCGGACTGGTCGTAGGCCCGGTGCAGGTCGACCTTGTCGTTGATCCGGGACACTCCTCGCCAGCCACCGCCGTCGAACGGCTTCATGTACAGCGGGTAGCCGAGGTCCTCGGCGATCGCGTCGAGATCGAACCCCTTGTTGTACTTCGCCGATGTGTACGCCCAGCGCACGTTGTCGACCGGGTTCTTGTACGGCACCAGCACGGTCTTCGGGATCTTCAGACCGAGCCGGAGCATCGCGCAGTACGCGCTGTGCTTCTCCATCGCCTGGAAGGTGAACGGCGAGTTCAGCAGGTAGGTGCCGTTCATCAGCGCGGCCTTCTTCAGCCACTCGCGCGGGTGGTAGTACCAGTACGCCAGCCGGTCGATCACCAGGCCGACCCGGACCGGATCGGTCAGGTCGAACGGCTCGATGGTCAGCCGCCGTGACCCGAACTCGTGCTCGGCCCCGTCCAGCGTCACCGGCCCGACCCGCTGCAACAATGCCTCGAACGCTTGCGGCCAATCTTCTTCGGCCCCGAGCAACAACCCGATCAAATGCCTTGAGCGGTCAGCCACAAGATCTCCTAACAGAATCGGGGCAGGTGGTGGGCGATCTGCTGCCGCCACCAGGGCCAGTCGTGCGCTACGTCGTACCCCCACAGATCGAAGTCATGCGGGATGCCTTTCGCCGCGAGTACGGCGGCTGTCGCGCGAGCGGACGGCAGCGATCCGGTGGGGTTGGTCTCCCAGTCGCCCTGGCCGACCGTGAGCACGATGAAGATCCGCTCGCGCAGCCACTGCAGGTGGTCGCCGTTCAGGTTGGGCAGGTAGTCGGCCGGGTTGTTGAAGTACGTCGCCTCGCCGCGCTCACCCCAGGCGTGCCAGCTGGCCGCGTCGTAGTTGCCCGACTGGCAGATCGCGACCGGGAACAGGTCGGTCCGTTTGAACGCGAAGTTGAGCGCGTGGAAGGCGCCCAGGCTGCAGCCGGTGGTGATGATGTCGGACACGCCGGGCGAGTCCGCACCGATCACCGGGACCACCTGGTTGACGATCCACGACTCGTACAGCCCGTGCCGCCGGGCCCGGTCCTCGAGCTGGATGCTCCGGTCGGACCAGCTGACGTGGTCGTAGGAGTCGACGCAGTACAACTTCACCCGGCCGGCCTTGATCAGGTCGGCGACGGCGTCGACCATGCCGTTGTTCTCGTAGTCCCAGGCGCGGCCCTGCTCACTCGGGAACACCAGCACCGGGCGGCCGTAATGGCCGTAACGGATCAGCGTGCCGGGGCGGTCAAGCCCCGGTGCCTCCAACTCGACCTGTTCCCGCTCCATCAGCCTCACCCCAGGCGCGTCGCAGTAGATCCGTGAGATCAGGATCCAGCACATCACGCCAGGCTGTGAAGTTGTGCATGTCCGGCGTTTCCTCGAACTGTACGCGGAGTCCGAGCCCGGCCAGTTTCGCCGCCATCACCCGGTTGTTGTGGACGTTCTCCTCCGGCGTCCCGGCGGTCATCCCGACCAGCGGCGTACTCGGGGCCGTGGTTGCCGCCAGCACCTGGTTAACGAAGCCGGTGACCTGGCCGTAGTACTCGAACCTGGCCTCCTGCGGGTCCGTCTCCAGCGTGAAGAACGACCCCGACTGGAGGAACAGCCCGTCGAACGTGCCGGGATGGTGCCACTCCGCATGCAGCGCCGCCAGCGCCCCCAGGCTCGCCCCCATCATCACGGCTCGACGGCTCCGGTACTGCGCTTTGATCGCAGGCAGCACGTACTGCGTCAAGGCCTCGGCGTACTGCGGATTGGCGGCGTACCAGAGGTTGCGGGCGGTCGGGTGGATCAGGGCGAGCCGGAAGGGCGGGAGAACGCCCTGAGCGACCATCGCGCCGGCGTAGTGCGTCAGACCGGCGTACGAGGCGAACTCGGGACCGTCGTGGGCGAGCAGCATCGGCAGCTCGAAGGTCGGCGCGATGCCTTCCGGCGCCCACACCTGGAGGTCGACGGTGCCCACCGGGGAGTCCACCGTCAGTGGCGTCAGAGTGGAGGGGATCTGCGTGCTCGTGAGCCAGGCGGGCTCGACGTACCCGGGGAGCGGCAGCCAGGAGTGCTCGCCGAACGCGCCGCCGACGAGCCGTGGGTTGGTCGGATCGGTCCGCATCCCCAGATCCGCGATGTCGAACAGGTACTCCATCCGGTGCACGGACGGCCGCGGCAGCCGCAGCTCCCAGCCGTAGTGGACCGGTTTGAACTCGAGCAACTCGGCCGCGAGACCCAGCTCCTGCCACAGCTTGACGCCCGTGAACGCATGCGAGGGATCGGCGAGGCGGAACACCACCTCGGCCCCTTCGACCGCGCTCACCTCAAAAGGCATCCGACCAAGGTACAGCCGGAATCACTGACATTCCCTGTCAGTGATCCTTGTCTATCGTTGGACCGTGGTCGATCTCACGGATATTCGGGCAATCACGGCGGACCTGCCGCGCAGTTACGAGGTGCTGGTCCGGGACCAGATCAAGTTCCGGGTCGGGCAGATCGTGTACCTGGCGGTGGCGGCGGACGAGCAGACGATCGGGATCGGGTTCCCGCGCGAGGAGCGGGCGGCGGCGCTGGCGGCCGAGCCGGACAAGTTCTTCCCACCGCGCCCGTCCGACGAGCGCTTCCGGTGGATCCAGGTGCGCCTGGCCGCCCTCGAGTACGACGAACTCCGCGAACTGATCCTGGACGCCTGGTCGATGTGCGTCCCGAAGAAGGTCCGGGCCGAGTACTTCGGGGACTAGGCCGTGTCTGACGATCAGGGGGCCGAGGGCAACGACCTCATCCTCAGGTAGTACCGCAGAACCGTCCTGAGGACCGATGGGCGAGTGCGTCTCGCGACGCATCCTGGAGGCATGACCGGAGATTTCCTACCCAACCGCCGCAAGGCATCCCTGAAAGCCCAGGTCCTGACGGTCCTCTTCCTCCTCGCCGCGGCGGCGCTGGGGATCTATCTGTATTCCTAGGACTCCCAGCGGACGTCGGCCTCGCCCGGTCGGACGACGCCCGCCTCGTAGGCGACCACGACGGCCTGGACCCGGCTGGACAGGCCGAGCTTCGACAGCACGCTGCTCACGTGGGTTTTCACCGTCGTCTCGCTGACGAACAGCTTGGTGGCCAGGTCCCGGTTCGACAGGCCGCGGGCCATCCAGACCAGGATCTCGCGCTCACGCTCACTCAACTGCCCGAGCAGCCCGACCCAGCGGCCGTCCGGCTGGACCGGCGCGGGTTGCGTCGTACCGCTGCCGACCTGACGCTCGAGCTCCATGCACCGCTCCAGCAGCACCCGCGTCGACGCCGGGTCGACCAGCGAGTCGCCTCGGTAGACCGCGCGGACCGCTGACACCAGCAGATCCGGATCCGTGTCCTTCAGCAGGAACCCGGACGCCCCGGCCCGGACCGCGCTCAGCACGTACGCCTCGTCGTCGAAGGTCGTCAGCACCAGTACGGCGGGACGCGAACGGCCGGCCGTCTTGTTCGCGGACGTGATCCGCTCGGTCGCGACCAGACCGTCCATCACCGGCATCCGGATGTCCATCAGGACGACGTCCGGGTCGAACTCGTCGACCATCCGGAGCGCCTCCTCGCCGTCGCCGGCCTGGGCGATCGTGGTCAGGTCCGGTTCATGGTCGAGGATCATCGCCAGGCCCATCCGGATCACGCCCTGGTCGTCCGCGACGAGTACCCGGATCTGGTCGTCTACCTCTGCGGCGGCAGCCATGCCTGCACTCTCCATCCACCCAGTGGGCCGGCCGCGACGGCCAGCGTGCCGCCGACCGCCGTCGCCCGTTCCCGCATCCCGATCAGCCCGTTCCCGCGACCGCTCTCGCTCCGCCGGGCGGTCTCCAGCACATTCACCGGCGGTGGTCCGCCGCTGCCGTTGTCGTCGATGGTCAGGAGCTCGCCCTGCGGTCCACTCTGCCAGGTGACCTGAGCCGCGGTCGCCTTCGCGTGCACCATCACGTTGGTCAGCGCCTCCTGAATGATCCGTACGGCGGTCAGATCGGTGGCCGAGGTCAGTTGCCGCTGCCGGGTGGGCAGATGCATCGTCACGTCGACGCCGACCGCCTTCAGTCGCTCACCCATCCGCGCGACGTCGGACAGATCGGGCACCGGCGCCGTCCCGCCACCCGAGCCTGCTGTGGTCGCGGCGTCCGCACCCGGCTCGGCGGTGTTCAGCACCCTGACCGTCTCACGCATCGCGGTCAGCGCTTCCTTGCCGCTGGCAATGATCCAGCGGATCGCCTCCCGCAGCGCCTCGGGTTTCTGGTCCGCGACCCGGTCCGCGGCCTGGGCCCGGATGACGACCGCGCTGACGTGGTGCGAGATGACATCGTGCAGGTCGCGGGCGATCCGGGTCCGCTCGGCGACCTTGGCCCGCTCGGCCTCGACAGCGCGCAGCCGGACCAGCTCCGCGTTGCGCTGCTCCAGCAGAGCCACGCTCTTGCGCCGCCGGCGGGCGTCCGCGCCGAGCAGCACCATGCCGCAGATCAGCGCCTCGGCGAACACGAACAGGGAGACGTCGATGTAGTTGTACAGACTCGGTACGTCGGTGGGCAGGTTCTTGTACCGGTCGCCGTACAGGATTGCCCGGTTCGCATGGCCCAGCACGATCGCGACCACGGTCGGCAGACCGATCATCAGCGCGGCCAGGCTGCCCATGGTGAAGAACAGGCAGGTGAACCGCCGTACGCCGCTCGATGCGGCCAGGTACCCGACCACGAGCAGCGGAACCAGGTGGATCTCGGACTGCAGCGCGGCATCGCTGATCTCGGGCTGGCCGAAGATCGTCAGGCCGATCTGGGCGGCCAGTCCGGTGCCGACCGCGGCGTACAGGAACGGGTAGAGCACCGAGACGACCACGAGCATCGCGCGCGGGAACCGCCGGCCGAAGGCAACCGTGATGACCAGGAAGACGCCGGTGACGACCGAGACGGTCGGATTCTGCGGGCGCAGGCCGCTGTCGTTGATCAGGCTCAGCGCCATGAACCAGCCCACGCCGATGAGCGCCGCGAGCAGCAGATCCTGCTGCGCCTGCGGCAACCGACGCCAGTAGGTCCACACGTTGCCCAGCGTAGTCAGGTGACGTTCGCCGAAGCTTCATCTGCCCGGATGGGCACGCTCTCCAACTTTTGGAGGAGGCTGAGCGTCCGATTTGATACTCAGGGCCTACTTCCGGGTCCCGATGACGGTCCCTGGGGCCGATGCGCCCGCCACCGTGATCCGAGAGGCTTACTCCCATGACCAACGAGCAGCCGCCGCGCCGGACCGGCCCGGTGCGGATGCGGTTGCTGTCCGTGACGGGTGCGGGGCTCGCGGTGCTGGCGGTCGGATCGCTGGTGCTCTGGCACGGGCAGATGGGGGAGTTGTTCGGCCTGGCCGCCGACAAGGAGCCGGTCATCATGAACGCCCCCGCGGTCTCGGGCCCGCCCACCACCCTCGCCACGAGCACACCGACCCCGACACCGACCAGAACGGCGCCGAAGCCCACCAAGACGCCGACGAAGAAGCCGACCAAACCTCCGACGAAACCGTCGTACGGCGAGTCGAGCATCAACGGGCTGTCGCCGAAGCTGAAGTCGCGGTTGACGAAGGCGATGGCCGCGGCGAAGCGGGATGGCGTCACGCTCCGGATCACTTCCGGTCGCCGTACCGCGGCCAAGCAGCAGCGACTGCTGAACGAGGCGATCCAGAAGTACGGCTCGTACAAGGCGGCGACGCGGTGGGTGCTGCCGCCCAAGTACTCCGCTCACGTGCAGGGCAAGGCCGTGGACATCGGTCCGGCGGCCGCCATGCAGTGGCTGAACCGGAACGGCTATCGCTACGGCATCTGCCGCAGGTACGACAACGAACCCTGGCACTTCGAGGCGCTGACCACCCCCGGCACCAAGTGCCCGCCGCGCGAACCGTACGCGCGCGCTGTGTCCGACTAGTCCGACTGACCCGACGAGACGAATCAGGAGCCGATCATGACCATGACCTACGCCCAGCCGATGCCGCGATACACCCGGGCGCGCCTCGCCGTCCCCGCTCTGTGGCGACAGGTGATCCGGGCTACCGGAAAGGGAGACGAAGCAGTCGTGACCGAACCCGACCGGTCGGCGCACACGCAGCTGGAGATCTACGACGGCGTACTGGCCGCGTTCGAGCGCCGTACCGAGGTCCAGGACGTGCTGGCGTCGTCGCCGGACCGCGAGACCGCCGTACGACGTCTTCGTGAGCTGCTCGGGGCGAGTCACCTGCAGGCAACCGCGCTCCTCGACCTCCCGTTGACCAGCGAGTCACGCGACCGGATCGCGCGCCGTGCGGCCGAACTCCGGGCTGCTCTGAACCGCTGAACCACCCTCCTGGCCGGCCCCGCGGCTCGCGGCTGAGGTGCGGGGCTTGAGTGGCATGGGGAGGATGGAGACGTGATCACGATCGAGCAGGCCGGGCGACTGCGCAAGGCCGGGGTGCTGTGGGCCCCCGCGGCGGGGGATCGTTTCGTCGTACCGGACCGGGACATGGACGACGACGTGTTCGTGGTGAGCGACATGACCGTCGAGGTGCACGACTACCAGGGCAGCAAGGTGATCGGCTTCAACGGCACCACCGAGTGGGCCCTGGACAGCATCGAGCAGCGCGAGGTGATCTGGCTCCCGCGCGAGGAACAGCTCCGCGCCCTCCTCGGCGATCACTTCCGCACCCTCGAGGCAGTGCCCGGCGGCTACCGGGTCGAGCTCACCGACAGCTCCCACACCGCCCCCGACGCGGAACAGGCCTACGCCCAGGCCGTCATCCACCTCCTCGGCGCCTGATCACGTCGCCAGCGGTCTCCGTTGGCTACAACTTGTAACCAATCGTCCGGAGCAGTTGCTTGCGATCGGCCTGGTCTGACTCGGTCTCGACGCCGAGTGGCGGCTGACCGTCGACCACGCCGATGATGCCGCGGCCAAGCTCGGTCTCGGCCAGCAGGACCTCGACCGGGTTGGCGCTGGCGCAGAAGATCCCGCAGACCTCCGGCACCTGCCGCACGGCCTGCAGGACGTTGACCGGATAGCCCTCGCGCAGGAACACGATGAAAGCGTGACCGGCGCCGATCGCCTGGGCGTTCTCGACCGCGAGCTGGACAAGGTCCGGGTCGTTGCCAGAGTGGCGGACGAGCCGCGGCCCGGAGGACTCGCAGAAGGCCAACCCGAACCGCAGGTGCGGGCTGACCCCAACCAGAGCCTCATGCAGATCTTCGACGGTCTTGATGAAGTGCGCCTGCCCGACGATCACGTTGAGGTCGTCGGGTTTGGTGACCCGAACGGCTGTCAGTTCCACACAGCCATGCTGCCTCGCAGTACTGCCCCGCGCCCAGACCCGATCACCGCGGATTCGTGAGTTGCATCGTGCCGAAGGACAGGATGTATACCTCTACCTACCCGGCCTCGGCACGCTCAGTTGACCACGACCTCGAGCTGCTGAGCCGACTACCTCCTGTTCCTCGGCGCCATCCCAGCCCTGTCAGCCCAGTGTCGTGGCCCGCCAGTACTGCCTCTTCTCCTTGTCCTTCACCGTGTAGCCGAGCTTCGTCACCTCGTCGCGAAGCTCCCGGAGATCGGCCTTCCCCTTGTCACCCTGGTCGAAGGCCTTCGACCGCACCTTCAGCACCGCGTTGACGGTCGGCGGCAGGTCCGGCTCGTCCTCCACCCACCGGCGGAACCGGGCGGCATGTGGATCACCGCCATCGGACCACGGATAGCCGTGCGCCCGGAACGCCGCCGGGATCTGCTTGGCCTCGGACTTCAGCTGATCGTGCTTCTCCCGGGCGAGCTCCCGCGACGTCGAGTCCTGCAGCACGATCTCCTTGCCGTCCAGGAACGCGACCGCCACCTTCTCCCGCGGCACCGTGACCGTCTTCTGGTTCTTCAGGAACTCCACCGACTGCCCGGTGACCGTCACCTTGAGCGTGTCCTCGAGCGCGATCGCGGCGAGCAGGACACCCGCGAGCAGGCCGATGACGATGCAGATCACGCTCACCCACCACTCGTCCCAGCCCGCGATCAGCTCCAGCGGTCCCTGGAACGGCACCCAGCCCAGCGTGGTGGCCCAGTCGGCGATCCGCGGCAGGAAGAACCCGAGCACCAGCCCGACCAGCGGGAACCCACCGAACAGGACGACCTTGTCCGTGGTCGAGTGCCCGATCACCGTCCGCGCCGGCGTCTGTGTCGTCATGGCCCGAACGTAGCGTGGCGGCGAAGAACTTTAGTATCGAATCACGACGACCGAAGAACCTCGCCCCTCGCTTTGCTCGGGGGTGGGGACATGGTGAAGGAGCCGGGTGACGGACACTGACCTGCTGATCAGCCGGCCGTCGGATCTCGACCCCGCCAGTCCCCAGCCGATCACCATCGCTCAACCCCTCCTCGACTACCTGGCCGCGGTCCGCGCCGACGTGCTCGCAGCGCTGATCTCCGCGGCACCCGTGTACGGCGTCAACACCGGAATGGGTGCCCTGAGCAAGGTCCGGTTGACCGAGGACGAGCAGAAGAAGCACCAACGGAACCTGCTGCTCGGTCGAGCGGTCGGCGGGCCACCGTGGTTGCCGGATGATGAAGCCCGGGCCGTGCTGATCGGCCGGCTGCGCACATTCCTGACCGGCGACGCGGGGGTCTCCGTCGAGCTGATCCAGCAGTTGGTCGCCGTCATCAACAGCGGTCGGATGCCCAAGATCCCGGCGAGCGGTGCCGGCTCGGCCGGCGAGATCATCCCGCTGGCGCATGCGTTCGGTCCGCTCGAGTTCGAGCTCGGCCCGAAGGAGGGCATCGCGCTCCTCGCGGGTATTCCAGGTGCGACCGGGCGGGCAGCGCTGCACGCCGCGCGAGCGCGCCGCCTGGCAGACCGTCTGAGCGAGATCGCCGCCGGCGCGATCGCGGTGATCGGCGCGAACAGAGCGCCGTACCACCCGCTGACCGCCCGAGGCGACGACGAGCTGGCGGCCGAGCTCACCCGGCTCCGCGACCTCGCCGGTCCCGACCCCGAACCTCGGTCACTGCAGGCTCCTGTCTCGTTTCGCGTTGCAGGGCAGGTGATCTCGCATGTCCGACGTACCCTCACGCAGTTGGATGCGGCGGTCGAGCGAGCCTTCACCGGTGTCACCGACTCACCGGCCTACCTGGACGGCGAGTTCGTCGGGACCGCGGGGTTCCACGGGATCGACCTCGCCGCGCACTGCGATCACCTGACCGCAGCCCTCGCGCACGCGGCCGAGGTCTCCACAGCCCGCCTCCACCGCCTGCTCGATCCCGCCGTCACCGGCCTGCCTGCCCAGCTTGCCCACGAACCAGGCCCACAAGCAGGCCTGGTGGCTGTCCACAAACGAGCAGTCGCGACCAGCCATGCGCTTCGTCGTCTGACGTTGCCCTCGGCAATCAGTACGGCGGAGACGTCCAACGGTCAGGAGGACGTCCAGAGCTTCTCCTGGGAGGCGGTCGGCGGACTTGCCGAGGCCATCCGGTTGACCCGCGAGGTCGCCGCCTGCGAACTCCTCGCCGTCCACCAAGCCTTCGCCTTGTCCAAGCGACCGATCCCGCCTGGGTTGCACGATCTGATGGGCACCGTGGCGAACGTCGTACCGCCGATCGAAGCCGATCGCCCGTTCGGCGAGGACCTGACCAGATTGCTGGACTCGGTCCTCGAAGCCACCTGACCAGTCAATCAATCCGGCATGGGTTGATCGGAAAATCCAGTGCGACACGCGGATGGGTGAAAGTCGCAAGTAGCTTGCGGTGGGTCTGTGTCGTTGGCCTGGATGCGGGCGTGTGGATCTGAACGAAGACCTGACCCTGGCGGGGGTGTCTGGGGCTCAGCTGGATCCACTAGCCTGAGTCAGATTTCGGTCGGCGGAGATGGAGGAGTTCGTTGAAGCGGTTCGTGGTCCCGCCGACCTGGCCGTCGCCGCCCCGCCGTCACTGGGTCCCGCCGAAGACCTGGCGTCCCGATCCGTCCTGGCCACCGCCGCCGGAGGGCTGGCGGTTCTGGGTCGATGGCAAGGGCAACGCCGTTCGCGGTCCGGTCGGCCGGTACGGCGGCCCGTCCCGCAAGTCCATGTACGTCGGCATCGGCGGCATGGTGCTCCTGCTCGGGGTCAACTTCTGGGCCCTGTCCGCGATCGGTCTGTTCGGCGGCGACTCCGGTTCGCAGGCCGTCCACGTCGTCGACGACAGTTCGCCGACCCCCTCGGAGACTCCGACCGTCGTACCGCCGAGGGTCACGACCGCCGCGCCGCCGCCGGTGCAGAAGACGACGGTGACACCGACACCGAAACCGTCGCCCAAGCCGACGAAGACGCGCACCACCGAGACGGAGTCGGAGGATCGGTCCGAGCCAACGCCGACCAAGACGTCGACGGCTCCGAAGACCGTCCGGCCGCCGCGACCCAGCACGACTACGCCACCGACCCGCGAGGAACTGCTCCGGCAGTACTGCATCCAGCAGGGCTGGGATCCCGAGTGGTGCGACCCGGACAACTGGCCACAGGACCCGGCCGAGGATCCCCGCAACGAAGAGCCCTGAGCCTTACGTCCGAAGAAACGTGGCCTATAGGCCACACTTCTTCGGACGGAAGGAAAGGCTACGGGTGCGGCGGTAGCTTGCGGTTGGGGTAGAGGTCGGGGATCGGGATGGGCATCCGCCAGAGGTGCATGTGCGGGTGGATGAGTCCGTGGCGTAGGGCGACGTACCGGAGCAGGCGGAGCGGGCCGGCGATCAGGATGAAGGCCAGCGGGAGCTCGACCAGGAAGGCGCTGAGCAGGGCCTGGGTGAGATCGCCACCGCGTTGACTGGTCATGACGTCGAACCAGGCGTCGCAGATCAGCAGCACCCCGGACGCGAACGCGGTCGGGAACACCAGTTGCTTGCGTTTCCAGCCCGCGATCGCGGTCAGCGTCAGCATGGTGAGCAGCAGGATGTCGAAGCCCACCCAGGTGGCGACCCAGTTCCTCGCGACGTAGTGCTTGGGCAGGGTGACGGCCAGGTAGACGGTCCACGGGATCAGCGCGGCCACGCAGACCAGCATCAGTGCGGTCCGCCACTTGCGGATCCGCTCGATCGTCCGGAGGGACAGCATTCCACCCGGGTCGGGCGCCAGCCGCAGGATCAGGTCCCGCCGCTCGGCCGGTGTCAGCGCCGCGATCTCCTCGTCCGTCACCGTTCCAGTATCCGAGGACGCGCCAGGATGCCTTGTGATTGCATTCACAAGCCGGTAAAGTGAGTGCCGGAGCAACTGTCGATGAGGACAGATGAGGTGCCTATGACCGAGCGAAAGCCACCGGGGATGAAGACCCAGGACTGGGTCGAGGCCCAGATCAAGCGGGCCCAGAATGCCGGTGAGTTCGACGATCTGGCCGGTGCGGGGAAGCCGCTGGAGCTGGCGGACTCGCATGATCCGGACTGGTGGGTGAAGGACTTCATCCGCCGCGAGAAGATCGACACCGAGGCGCTGCTGCCGGCCGCGGTCCAGTTGCGCAAGGAGAAGCAGCAGGTCCACGAGCGAGTGGCCAGGATGCGGCGCGAGTCCGAGGTGCGCGACTACCTCGCCGACCTGAACAAGCGGATCCTGGTCAGCATCCGCGACACCACCGGCCCGGTCGTCCCGGTCGGCACGGTCGACGAGGAGGAGATCCTCGAGCACTGGCGCACGAGCCGTCCCGAGCGGGCCCGTGCGGAGCAGGCGAGCGCGCCGGAGCCGCCGCGGAAGAAGTCCTTCTGGCAGAAGCTGTTCAGCTGAGCAGCTCGCGGGCAGCCGTCTCGATCTCCCGCTCGTTGACCAGGACGTGGTGGGCGGCGGCGCCGAGCGGGACGTAGGAGTCGTGGCTGGCGACGCGCGCCATCCGGCCGGTGTACCCGTAGTCGATCAACGTGGCCAGCACGCCTTCGGAGACGCCGCCGGACCGGCGCGTCTCGTCGACGACCAGCACCCGGCCGGTTGTGGTTGCCTCACGCAACAAATCCTCGACCGGCAGCGGTGCGAGCCAGCGCAGGTCGAGGACCCGGATGCCGGGGACCTTGGCCGCCACCCGGAGACTCATCGGGACCCCGTTGCCGAAGGTGACGATGGTCAGCCCGGTCCCCTCGCCGTACGTCCGGCCGCGTCCGATCGGCCCCGGTTCATCCGGGTACGACGCCAGCCACGCGTCGTCACCGTCGTCGTACAGATCCCGCCGGTGGTATAGCGCGATCGGCTCCAGGAAGACAGAGACCGCGCCGGTCGAGCGTGCGGCGGCCGCGCAGGTGTGCAGCATCGCGGCCGCGTCGTCGGGCCGGGACGGTGACGCGATCACGAGGCCGGGGATGTCGCGCAGTACGCCGATCGCGTCGTCGTTGTGGAAGTGGCCGCCGAACCCCTTCTGGTAGCCGTAACCGGCGATCCGCAGCACCATCGGATTCGAGTACTGCTCCTGCGAGAAGAACTTCAGTGACGCCGCCTCGCCGCGCAACTGGTCCTCGGCGTTGTGGAGGTACGCGAGGTACTGGATCTCCGGGATCGGCAGCAGTCCCGAGACCCCGGCGCCCAAGGCCAGTCCGAGGATCGACTGCTCGTCCAGCAACGTGTCGAACACCCGCGCCGGCCCGAACGCCTTCTGCAGTCCGCGGGTCACGCCGTACACGCCACCCTTGCGGCCGACGTCCTCGCCGAACACCATCGCCTCCGGGTACGACGCGAGTACGTCGGCCAGCGCACGGTTGATCGACTGGCTCAGGGTCAGCCGGTCTGTCGTCGTACTGCGCTCGGGCAGCGACTCCGCGACCTTGGCCGGATCGGGGAAACGCAGTGGCGCGGCGACGGCCTCCGCGGAGGACAGCTGCGGCAGGCCTGCGACCTCGGTCGCGATCCGCATCACCTCGGATCGCTTGTCCTCGTACAGTTCGATCACTTCGTCGGCTGTGTAACCGGCTCCGAGCAGCAATCGCGCCGTACCGAGCAGCGGGTCGAGCTCCTCGTCGGCGGCGAGTTCGGCAGGGGAACGATAGGCCGTCTCGACGTCCGATCCGGCGTGACCGAGCAGCCGGACGGTCCGGAGCCGGAGGAACGCGGGCCGCCGGTTCCGCCGTACGAACGTCGCTGCTTCCGTGGCCATCGACAGTGTCGCGGCGGCATCGGTGCCGTCGGCATCGAAGTACCGCAGGCCGGGACGCTGCCCGTACGCCTGCCGGATCCAGCCCTCCGGCGTCCGCACGCTGATCCCGATCCCGTTGTCCTCGCAGACCAGCAGCAACGGCATCGGCAGTCCCTGGTACGACGCGTGCAGGGCGGCGTTGATCGCGCCGGTCGCGGTCGAGTGGTTCGCCGAGGCGTCGCCGAAGCTGGTCACCACGATCGCGTCGTGCGGCCACGGCGACGGTACGCCGAGTTTCGCCGACCGCGAGATCGAGAACGCGACCCCCATCGCGCGCGGCAGGTGGGACGCGATCGTCGACGTCTGCGGGATGATCGCCAGGTCGTGCCGGCCGAAGACCTTGTGCCGGCCGCCCGCGATCGGCTCGGTGGTGGCCGCCGCGACCCCGAGCAGGATGTCGCGCAGTCCTTCCTTCGAACCGCACTGCTCGGCGCGGGCGAGGTAGAAGGCGCCGGAGCGGTAGTGCAACAGGGCGGGGTCGGTGGGTTGCAGGGCCGCGGCAACGGCGGCGTTGCCCTCGTGGCCGGCCGAGCCGATCGTGTAGAACCCCTGGCCCTGTGACTGCATCCAGCGAGCGGCCAGGTCGGCATGGCGACTGCCGAGCTGAGCGTCGTACAGAGTTCGCAGCAGGTCGGCCGGGTAGTCGCAGGGCGTCGGCTTGAGTGCGCGGACGCGACCGGGGAACTGCTCGTCGACGCTGGTCACGAGCTGGTGTCCTTACAGCCCGCAGTCGAACCCGTCGTCGTTCGGGTTCGCGTCGGCCAGGACGTCCAGGATTCTGCTCGCGCGGCGAAGGTCCTCATCTGATACATGATCGGCGAAGAACGTCGACACCACAGCCTCGACCACAGGTTGAGCAGCCGCGAGCGCCTCCCGTCCGGCCGGAGTGAGCTCGGCCCAGGTGGCCCGGCGGTCCTCCGGGGTGTTCCGGCGGACCACCCAGCCGTCCTTGTCCTCGAGCTTGCCGACCAACCGGGTGCAGCCGCTGCGGGAGATCATCAGCTGCTCCGCGAGCGGTGCCATCCGCAGCCGGCCGCCGGCCTGGTCGAGCGCGCGCAGCACCTCGTGCTCGAAGTACCCCATCTTCAGCCGCGAGCGCAGTGTGTTGTCGAGATGCGCGAACAGCAGCGTGTCCGCGCGGTACATCGCTCGCCAGGCACCGAGCTGTTCGGAGCTCATCGTCGTCGACATGGTCAGAGTGTACGGCGTTGGATGCGCATCACAACAGTTGACACGTGAACTGTTTGTCTGTGTATGCTCGCTGCAACGGTCTAGGGGAGGAACTCGTGAGCTGGAAGGCAGTCCAACCGCTGCGGCATCGGGACTACCGGCTGCTGTGGACCGGCTTGGCTGTCGCTCTGCTCGGCAGCGGGCTCTGGCTGGTCGCGCTGGCCTGGCAGGTGATCGAGCTCGGTGGCGGGCCGGTCCAGTTGTCCGTGGTGACGACGGCGTACAGCATCGGGCTGGTCGTCTGCGTGCTGTTCGGTGGGATCGCGGCCGACCGGTTGTCGCAGCGCAGTGTGATCATCACGGCGGACGTCGTACGGGGTCTGGTGCTGTTGGTGGTCTCCGGGCTGGCGCTGTCCGAGCTGCTGGAGGTCTGGCACCTGGCCGGCGCCGCGGTGCTGATCGGAGCCGGTGAGGCCTTCCTCATTCCGGCGTACACGGCTCTCGTCCCCAAGCTGTTGCCGCCCGAGCAGTTGCTGGCCGCGAACGGGCTGGAGGGCACGCTGCGGCCGCTGGCCCAGCAGGCGACCGGGCCGGCGCTGGGCGGTCTGGCGATCGCGGCGCTGTCGCCCGGGATCGCGATCCTGGTGACGGCGCTGACCTACTTCTTCTCGGCCGGGTGCGTGCTCGCGATGCGGGTGCCGTCCACCGGTTTCGAGCCGGTCGAGCCCGGTGAGGTCGACGACGTGGAGCAGAAGCCTGAAGCGCGGACGATCTTCGGCGATCTGCGCGAAGGCTGGAGCTACGTACGACGGACCCGTTGGCTGCTCGCGTCGCTGCTGTTCGGCACGGTGTTCGTGCTGCTGATCCTGGGACCGCTCGAGGTGCTGCTGCCGTTCGCGGTCAAGGATCAGCTCGGCGGTGGACCGGGTGACTTCGGGCTGGTGCTGGCGGCGTTCGGGATCGGCGGGGCGGCCGGTGCGTTGCTGATCTCGTCGCGGAGTCTGCCCCGGCGGTATCTGACCGTGCTGACGCTGCTGTGGGGTCTCGGGTCGCTGCCGATCGTGGTGCTCGGGTTCGCGCGTGAGCTGTGGATCATGATGGCCGGTGCGGCCGTGGTCGGCCTGACCAGCTCGGCGGCGATGGTGATCTGGGGGACGCTGTTGCAGCGGCGGATCCCTGATCACCTGCGCGGGCGGATCGCCAGCCTGGACTTCTTCGTCTCGCTGCTGCTGATGCCGGTGTCGATGGCGCTGGCCGGCCCCGCGGGCGCCGTACTGGGGCTGACGACGGTGTTCATCATCGCCGGCGTCGGGCCCGCGGTGGTGTCCCTCCTGGTCGTGTACTTCGGCCGGTTCCCGGCGGACGAGATCGCTCACCCGCTCGACCAGCAGGAGCCGGTTGCTGCCTGAACCGGTTACGGGCGGGTACCGGGTGAACCATGCGATGGATTCGACTGCGGGCGCTGCTCACGGCCAACCTCGTGCTGTTCTTCCTGTTCCTGGTCGGCCTGCTGCTCACCGGGCACGCGCACGAGAACGCTGAGCTGGCCGATCACGGGCAGCCGCCGCAGAGCCTGGGGCAGTACGTCGTCTCGTCGTCGTTCGGGGAGGCGGTGTTCGAGAACTGGGAGTCCGAGTTCCTGCAGATGGGGATGTACGTCCTGCTGACCGCGTATCTGGTGCAGAGGGGGTCGGCGGAGTCGCGGCCGATCGACGGGCCCGCCCCGCAGGACGAGGATCCGCGGGCGCACCGGAACGACCGGGAGGCGCCCTGGCCGGTTCGGCACGGGTCCGAGGTGCTGCTGAAGGTGTACGAGAACTCGCTCGCGATCGCCTTCGGACTGGTGTTCCTGCTGTCGTTCTGGCTGCACGCGGTCACGGGTGCGTCGTCGTACAGCGAGGAGCAGCAGTTGCATGGCGGTGAGGCTGTGAGCACCTGGGAGTACGTGCGGACGTCGCAGTTCTGGTACGAGTCGTTCCAGAACTGGCAGAGCGAATTCCTCGCGGTCGCCGCGATCGTCGGCGGTTCCGTCTACCTGCGCCAGCGCCGGTCGGCGCAGTCGAAGCCTGTCCACGCCCCGCATTCGGAGACCGGCGGCTGATTGGGAGCCGGTTCTCGTGGGAACGGTGGGAACGGGCCGTTCGTTCTGGGGATAGGTGTCGTGGTGTGGGGCGGGTACACGTGAGGTGTGTCGTGGGTGAGTTCTGGTGAGGCGGCCGTCCCCGCTGATGCGTCGGCTGGCGATCGCGGGTGCTCTCGGTGTCGGGACGACCGGGGTGCTCGCTGGCGTGTTGCTGCTGGGTCCGCTCGCGGCGTCGATCCTGCTGGCCGCGGTGTTCGTGCTGGTCTGGCCGCTGGCTTCGGTGGTGCGGCACGTTGCGGACGAGGCGCCGTACCAATCTCCTGTGATCGTCGCGGCGGCTGCGGCCGCCGGTGTGCTGTGCCTGCCCGGGTTGGTGCGGCTGCTGGCCTGGGGTGCGGTCGGGCTGACGGTGGCGCTGCTCGTCGCTGGCCTGTTCGTGCTGATCGAGCTGGTGGCGCCGGAGCGCCGGCCGCGTCCGTCTCGGAGTCAGCGCAAGCTCGAGCGGTTGAAGGAGGCGGAGCTGCTGGAGGATGAGCAGCTCATCGCCTCCCTCAAGTGCCCGCTCAGCATCGAGGAGCTCTGCGGCGTCTGGACCGAGACCGCCACCACGCTCGCCCAGGGCGCGGGTCCGCGCGACCGGCAGGCAGTGGCCGAGGTACGGCGGATCTGCCTCGACGAGTTCGAGCGTCGCAACCCCGACGGCTTCCACCGCTGGCTCGACGCCGGCGCCCCCGCCAACCCGAGCAGATACCTGCTGCCGCCTAGACCTGCCGAATGAGGGCTGCGACTGCCTGAGCGGTCGGCTCCGCGGACTGTGGGTTCTGGCCGGTGACCAGGCGGCCGTCGGTGATCGTGTGCGCGGTGAAGTTCTCGGCCGGGTGGTGGATCGCGCCGCGGGCGGTGAGGGTGTCGGCCAGCAGGAACGGGACGACCTGGGTCAGGCCGACCGCTTCCTCCTCGGCGTTGGTGAAACCGGCGACGTTCTTGCCGTCGACCAGGTAGGAACCGTCGGAGAGCTTCAGGTTCACCAAGGCGGAGGGTCCGTGGCAGACGGCCGCGACCACGCCGCCGCGTTCGTAGATACCGGCCGCGAGCGAGGCCAGCGCCTCGTCGTCCGGGAAGTCCCACATCGTGCCGTGACCGCCGGCGAAGAGGATTGCGTCGTACGACGAAGCGTCCAGGTCCGCCGCCGTCGGGGTGTGGTCGAGGTCCACCGAGGCGAGGAACTTCTGCTGGATCGGGTCCTCCTCGTTCAGCCCGTCGACCGGCGGACGGCCGCCGGCCACCGAGACCAGGTCGACGTCGAAGCCGGCGTCGGTGAACACCGCCCACGGCTCGGCCGCCTCGGAGACATAGAAGCCAGTGCTGCGCCCGGTGTCCCCGAGCTGGGAGTGACTGGTGAGAGCAATCAGTACGCGTGTCATGCCGCCCATGATGCGTCTCCGGAGCCATCGGGAACCAATAGGAAGATCGACAGTAAGGCATAAAATTTCTGATATGGCAGCATCTCTCGACCTGCTCAGGACGTTCCTGGCCGTGCATCGGGCCGGCTCGATCACCGCGGGCGCGGAGACCGTCGGCCTGTCCCAGCCGACCGTGACCGCGCAGCTCAAGACGCTCGAGGCCGCGCTGGATCGCCCACTCTTCGAGCGCCAGGCTCGGGGCGTCCGGCCGACCACCGCGGGCGATGAGCTGGCCCGCCGGATCGCCGAGCCGATCGACGCGCTGCAAGGCCTGCTGCGGGACGAGCTCGACGTACCGGTCGCGGCGACGGTTCACCTCGGCGGTCCTGCCGATTTCCTGTGTCACCAGATCCTGCCCGCGCTCGCCGACCGGTTCGCGGACGGCTTGCAGGTGCGTACGACGTTCGGCCTGCCCGACGACCTGCTCGACCGCCTGCTCAACCGCAGCCTCGATCTGGTGATCAGCTCGGTCCGCCCACGACGTCCCGGCCTGCGCGTGACGCCGTTCTACGACGAGGTGTTCGCGCTGGTCGCGGCACCCCAGTGGTCGGGCGGTACGGCGATCACGTCGCCGGAATCGCTCCGCCAGATCCCGCTCGTCGCGTACGCCGAGGAGGCCCCGATCATCCGTCGTTACTGGCGCAGCGTGTTCGGTACCCGGTTGACCCGGACGGCGGATCTCGTCGTACCCGATCTGCGTGGCGTGCTGGCCGCCGTACGGGCTGGTGCGGGAGCGAGCGTGTTGCCGACGTACCTGTGCGACGAGGCGTTGGCGTCTGGGGAATTGGTGTTGCTGGCGGAGCCGGAGTTGCCGCCGTTGAACACGTTGTACGTCGTGACCCGGTCGGATGTGGGACCGCGGAGCGCGGCGGCCGTCGTACGGGATGAGCTGGTCAGGCGCCTAGCGCGCCCTTGAGGATCGTGGAGATGCCGCCGAGCAGGACGATGCCAGCGAGCAAGAGCTCAGCCGGCATGCGTACGAATCCACTTCACCGCGTCGCGGACGAGCGCCTGGGGCTGGGCCGCCCAACGGAAGTGGTCGCTGCGAGCCATCCCGAGCTGCGCGGCCGACAGACTCCGCGCGGTGACATGCGCCGACCGGAGTTTGCTCGCCAGGTACGACGCACAGGTCGCCGGCGCGTAGTTGTCGCCGGGGAAGTTGATGAAGAGCGCGGGAACGGACGACTTCGCCAGCGCCGCCTCGTAGTCGACCGTGCTGCCGGCGACCTTGTAGCGACCGGTCAACGCCTCATGACCCCAGTCGCGGACGAGCCCTCGGGCCTCCTTGCCGGCGAACGGGAACCAGCCCGGCAAGTAGCCGCACAGGAAGGTCGTCGCAAGCAGCAACTGGAGACCGGCGAACCGTGCGATCGAGCGGATCCCCGGCACCTTGGCCCACCAGGCCGAGCCACTCGCGACCAGGACGACATGGCTGATCCGGTCGGACACCGCGGAGAACAGCACCCCGAGTTGTCCGCCGAGGCTGTGCCCGACCACGGCGATCCGGCGAGTCCCGAACTCCTCGCAGATCGACTCGACAATGACCGGCAGCTCCAGCTCGAGGACGTCGGCGTACCCGAACGACACCCGGCGGGACGGCCGGACCGAGCTGCGGCCGGTGCCGCGGTGATCGGCCAGTACGGCGTGACAGCCGTGCTCGGTGAGGGTGTGGGCGAGCTTCTCGTAGTACTTCGCCCGGACGCCCATCGCGGGCAGGCAGAGCACGACCAGCGCGTCGGCGGCGGTGGTCCGATGGATCTGGAGCTCGGTACTGCTGCCGTCCGCGAAAGTCACCTGCACGAGCGGCGACTATAGCGAAGAACGGTGCTTGCTCAGGCAGCTTTCTTCCTGGTGGACGCCTTCTTGGCGGTGGTCTTTTTCGCAGCCGTCTTCTTCGTTGTCGTCTTCTTGGCACTGGACTTCTTGGCAGTGGCCTTCTTCCCGGTGCCGGACGCGCGGCGGCTGCGGGCCTCTTCGACGCTTGCCCGCAGGGCCGAGACCAGGTCGGTCCGATTCGTTGCCTCGGGCTCCTCTTCGGTGAAGACGACCTCCTGGCCCTTGCGCTTGGTCTCGACCAGCTTCTTCACGCGTTCGGTGTAGGTGTCCTTGTAGGCGCTGGGCTTCCACTCGCCGCTCATCGCCTCGATCAGGTCGGCCGCCATCGACAGCTGCTTGCCGGCCCCCGACCTGGCCGGCAGGTCGTCCAGTTCCTTGGCCGGGTCGCGGATCTCGTCGGCGAAGAACATCGTCTCCAGCACCAGAACCTTGTCCTGGGCCCGGATCGTGGCCAGGTACTCCTTGCCACGCATCACGAACTTGGCGATCCCGGCCCGGTTGGTCTTCTTCAGCGCGTCCCGCAGCAGCGCGTACGACGACGCGTTGTCGGAGTCCTTCGGGCCGAGGTAGTAGCTCTTCTGGTAGTAGATCGGGTCGATCTCGTCCAGGTCGACGAAGGTGGAGATCTCCAGCGACCGCGACTTGCCCGGGGCGATGTTGTCCAGCTCGTCGGGCTCCACGATGACGTACTCACCGCCGCCGATGTCGTGGCCCTTCACGATCTTCTCGTAGTCGACCTCGCGGCCGGTGCGTTCGTTCACCCGCTTGTACCGGATCCGGTCCGACGTGCCCTTCTGGAACTGGTGGAAGTCGACCTCGTGCTCCTCGGTCGCGCTGTACAGCCCGACCGGCACCGATACCAGCCCGAAGTTGATGTATCCGCTCCAGATCGACCGCGCCATCGCCGGCTCCTTTCCAACCGTCCTTCGCCGGTACCCAGGTCAGAGGCGGTTGTACCGCTTCCGCGCCTCCCGGCTCTCCTTCTGTGCGTCCCGGGCGGCCCGGCGCGCGTCGTCCAGTTCCGCGCCCAGCCGTCGTACCAGCTCCTGCGCGTCGGCCAGGGCCTCGCGGGCCTCGTCGAGCTGGTTGTCCAGGTCCTCGACCTTCGCCTCGGCCGCCTGCGCCGCCGTGACCGCGTCCTCGAAGGCCTTCTTGGCCTTGGTCTTCTCCGCGGCCTCGCGTTCCTCCTGCTCGCGCTCGGCCTCCTCCCGCTTGCGGCGGGCGGCGGCCGACTCTTCCTCCGCCGCGGTCTCGGCCTTGCGGCGGTCCTTGGCCCGCTGGCGGCGTTCGTCGGTGATCGGCGTGACGGTGGTGGGCTCGCCGCTCTCGTCCACCACGCCGAAGCCGACGTGCCGGAGCGCGCTGCTCAGCCGGCCTTCGCGTACGGCGTCGCCCGCGGCCGGATCCACCAAGGCCGCGTCGAGCGTCTCACGCAGCTTCTGGCCGACATCGGCGCTGACCTTCTGGCCCTGCTGCTCGGACAGTTTGGTGGCGGCCTTGGCCACCTGGTCGAGCAACTTGTGCCGCTTGGGAGTCAGCTCCCGCAGCCGGTCGCCGTCCAGGTCCGCGGTCGCCTCGCGGAACTCGTCCCCCAGTGCCAGCAGATCGTCCAGCTCGTCGGGCAGCTCCCGCGCGACCAGGTTCGTCACCCAGGCGGCGACGGTCGGCTTGCGCATCGCCTTCAACCGGGTCGATCCCAGCTGGTCGCCGTCCGCCTTCAGCTGTTTGGCCAGCTCGTTGCGAGTAGCAATGAAGTCCGCAGCCGACGCCGCATACAACGCATCAGCTGCCTCTTCGAAGTCCACGCAGCCGACGCTACCGGAACTCCGCTGCGCACAGAACCACCCCAGCGCGAGGGGGATCAGAGCGCTGGGGTGGCCGAACTGCTTCTCGGGTTACTTCTTGAAGGCGTCCTTCGCCTTCTCGCCGGCCTGTTTCAGGGCGGCCACGGACTTCTCGGTCTCGCCCTCGGCCTGCAGATCGCGGTTGTCGGTCGCGTCGCCGGTCTTCGCCTTGACCTTGCCCTTGGCTTCCTCGGCGGCGTTCTTCATCTTGTCTCCGATACCCATCGGTCTCTCCTTCGTGGGCCGGTTACTGTCGGCCTTCGGGTGCCCCGTGGACCGGCGTCCATGCATGCGGGGCGGGTATCGGTCGGTATGCGGTTACGACGCAGCGATCCGGACCGGCCCGGCCTGACCCGGCGGGGACACGGGCGCGGTTTCACCTATCTCGATGCCCGCGGCAAGCGGATCACCGACCAGGAGACGCTCGAGCGGATCCGGTCGCTGGCCATCCCGCCGGCCTGGAAGGACGTCTGGATCTGCCCGTATCCGAACGGCCACCTGCAGGCGACGGGAACCGACGATGCCGGCCGCCGGCAATACCTGTACCACGACGACTGGCGGACCACGCAGGACGCCGGCAAACACGATCGGGTACGGCGGCTCGCCCGCAAACTGCCCGAATTCCGGGAAGCAGTGGACCGCGACCTGTGCCGGAAGGGAATCGTCCGCGAACGGGTGCTCGCGGTCGCGCTGCGGATGCTCGACTACGGCGTCTTCCGGACCGGTAACACGGAGTACGCGGAGGACAACGGCAGCCGTGGCGCCGCGACGCTGCTGCGTGACGACGTGTCTGTCCGCAACGGCAAGCTGGTGTTCGAATTCGTCGCCAAGGGCGGGGTCGAGCGAGTGATCGAGTTGGACGACGACCGCCTGGTCGACGCGGTCTCCTCGCTCAAACGCGCCCGGCACGGCGAGCCGCTGCTGCTCGTCTACCGGGATGGCGACGGCTACCACGAGATCGACGCGACGATGATCAACGAGCGCTTCCAGGAGCTGGTCGGCGAGGACTTCACGGTGAAGGATCTCCGCACCTGGACCGCCACCGTCCACGCCGCCGTGGACCTGGCCCAGGCGGATCCGCCGACCACCAAGAAGGCCCTCAACGCCGCGGTGAAGGACATGCTCGAGGAGGTATCCGATCACCTCGGCAACACGCCGGCCGTGGCCAGGTCGTCGTACGTCGATCCTCGCGTCGTCACGCAGTACGAGGAGGGCCGCACGATCGCGTCGGCGGTCAAGCGGCACGGTGACGACCTGAACGACGAGGACACCCGGGCAGCCTTGGAGCGCTCGGTCGCGAGGCTGCTTACGGATTAGCGGATGCGGGTACCGGGCGCGCGGTGTGAAAGGAGTCAGACAATGCCTGCAGGATCGAGCCGGAAGCGTGAGCGGCAGTACGAGCACATCAAGGCCGGGCTGAAGAAGCGTGGCCGGAGCGAGGACACCGCGGAAGAGATCGCGGCCCGCACGGTCAACAAGGAGCGCGCCCGCTCCGGTGAGGCCAAGACCAAGAGCCACAGCTCCACCCACGACATCTCGTCCGGTCGCCGCGGCGGCCTCCGCTCCCACAGCGGCGCCAAGGGGCGCACGAAGGAGCAGCTTTACAACGAGGCCAAGCAGAAGAACATCAAGGGCCGCTCGAAGATGTCGAAGGCACAGCTCGAGAAGGCCGTGGGGCGGTAGTGCGACAGCTCGACGCCACCCCGCTGAGTGACGAGGAGCTGCAAGGTCTCGATGCGTACTGGCGGGCGGCCAACTACCTGTCCGTCGGTCAGATCTATCTGCTCGCCACCCCCTTGCTCAAGGAGCCGCTCAGGCCTGAGCACATCAAGCCGCGCCTGCTCGGACACTGGGGTACGACGCCCGGCCTCAACCTGATCTACGCGCACCTGAACCGGGTGATCCGGCAACGCCAACGTCAGCTGATGTACGTGATCGGACCGGGCCACGGCGGTCCGGCGATCGTGGCCAACACCTGGCTCGAGGGCAGCTGGACGGAGGCGTACCCGAACACCACGCAGGACGAGTCGGGGATGACCCGGCTGTTCAAGCAGTTCTCGTTCCCCGGTGGCATACCGAGTCATGTCGCGGCCGATGTTCCCGGATCGATCAACGAGGGCGGCGAGCTGGGCTACTCGCTCAGTCACGCGTACGGCGCCGCGGCCGACAACCCGGATCTCGTCGTCGCGTGTGTGGTCGGCGACGGTGAGGCCGAGACCGGGCCGCTCGCGGCATCGTGGCACTCGAACAAGTTCCTCGATCCGGTCCGCGACGGAGCGGTGCTGCCGATCCTGCATCTCAACGGCTACAAGATCGCCAACCCGACGGTGCTCGCGCGGATCGGCGACGAGGAGCTGACCGCGTTGCTGCAGGGATACGGTCACGAGCCCTGTCTGGTGGAGGGTTCGGATCCGGCGACCGTGCATCAGGCGCTGGCCGCCGCGCTGGACCACTGCATGGACCGGATCGACGAGATCCAACACGAAGCGCGATCGGCTCCGGAGCGGCCGCCGCGTGCTGCCTGGCCGATGATCGTGCTGAAGACGCCGAAGGGCTGGACGGGTCCGCATACGGTCGACGACCAGCCGGTGGAGGACACCTGGCGATCACATCAGGTGCCGCTGTCCGGTGTGCGGAAGAACGAGGACCACCTGCGGCAGTTGGAGTCCTGGCTGCGCAGCTACCGGCCGGACGAGTTGTTCGACGAGAACGGCCGGCCCGTTGAGGGGTTGCTGAAGCTCGCGCCCGGGCCGGAGTTGCGGATGGGGTCGAGTCCGCATGCCAACGGCGCGAGCCGTGACCTGGAACTGCCGTCCGTCGAGGAGTACGCCGTACCGGTGAAGCGGCCCGGGGCCGAGGACGGGGAGCCGACGAAGGTGTTCGCGGCGTACCTGCGGGACGCGTTCAGGCTGAACGCGGACTACAACAATCTCCGGCTGTTCGGTCCGGACGAGACCGAGTCGAACCGGCTGAACGCGGTCTACGAGGCGACGGGCAAAGCCTGGATGGCGGACCGGCGAGACACCGACGAACATCTGGCGCCGGACGGGCGGGTGCTCGAGATCCTGAGCGAGCACACCTGCCAGGGCTGGTTGGAGGGGTACCTGCTCACCGGCCGGCACGGACTGTTCTCGTCGTACGAGGCCTTCGTGCACATCGTCGACTCGATGGTGAACCAGCATGCCAAGTGGCTGAAGACGATCAACCGGTTGGAGTGGCGACGGCCGATCCCGTCGCTGAACTACCTGCTCACCTCGCATGTCTGGCGACAGGACCACAACGGGTTCTCGCATCAGGATCCCGGGTTCATCGACCACGTGGTGAACAAGAAGGCCGAGGTGGTCCGGGTCTACCTGCCGCCGGACGCGAACACCTTGCTGTCGACGATGGACCACTGCCTGCGGAGCCGGAACTACATCAATGTCGTTGTCGCGGGCAAGCAATCGCAGCCGAGCTGGCTGGACTGGGAATCGGCCGCGTTGCACTGCGCCCGCGGGATCGGTGTCTGGGATTTCGCCAGCAACGACGACGGCGATCCGGATGTAGTGCTGGCGTGTGCCGGCGACGTACCGACGCTCGAAACGTTGGCCGCGGTCGATCTGCTTCGCCAGCACCTGCCCGGGTTGAAGATCCGGGTGATCAACGTGGTCGATCTGATGCGACTGCAGGATTCGGCCGAGCATCCGCACGGCCTGCCGGATGCGGAGTTCGACGCGTTGTTCACCACCGACAAGCCGATCATCTTCGCGTACCACGGCTATCCGTGGCTGATCCACCGATTGACCTACCGCCGGCACGGCCACGACAATCTGCACGTGCGCGGGTACGTCGAGGAGGGTACGACGACCACACCCTTCGACATGGTGGTGCTGAACAACCTGGATCGCTTCCACCTGGCGATGGATGTGATCGATCGCGTGCCGTCGCTCGGGACACGGGCAGTGGCGGCACGGCAGTACTTCGCCGACCAGCGGGTCCGGCATCGCGCCCATGTCACCACGTACGGCGAGGACCTGCCGGAGGTCCGGGAGTGGCGATGGACCTCCTGATCGTCAACGCGGGGTCGTCCAGCCTCAAGCTGCGGGTGCTCTCGCCGGACGACGAGGTGCTGGACGAGCGGTCGATCGACGACTGGGATGGGTCTCCCACTGCGTTGACCGAGCTCAACGCCGACGCGGTGGTGCATCGCGTGGTCCACGGTGGTCCCCGCTTCGACGGTGCTGCGCTGGTGGACGACGAGGTCGAGGCCGCGATCGAGGAACTGGTCCCGTTGGCGCCACTGCATCAACCACGTGCGCTCGCACTGATCCGGGAGTCGCGTCAGACCGGTCTTCCGGTGGTCGCCTGCTTCGACACGTCGTACCACCGGACGATTCCGCCGTCGGCCGCGACGTACGCGCTTCCGCTGGAGTGGCGAGAGCGATTCGGCCTGCGGAAGTTCGGATTCCACGGGTTGTCACATGAGTACGTCGCCCAGGCGGTTGATGCCCGGCGGATCGTGAGTTGCCAGCTGGGTGCGGGCGCATCACTGTGTGCGATCGCCGACGGCGTGTCCGTGGACACCACGATGGGGTTCACACCGGTGGACGGTCTGGTGATGGCGACCCGCTCGGGCTCGGTCGATCCCGGGCTGCTGATGTGGTTGCAGACGGCCGGTGAGGTGACCGCGGACGAGCTCAGTGACGCGTTGGAACACCGTTCTGGGCTGCTCGGTCTGACCGACAAGACCGGCGATCTGCAGGAGATCCTGGCCGATCGGGACAGCGAAGCCAATCGGCTCGCGTACGCCGTCTACCTTCATCGCCTGACCGGTGAGATCGCCCGGATGGCCGCCGTCTTGCATGGCCTCGACGCGCTGGCATTCACCGGAGGCGCCGGCGAACACTCGACCCGGCTCCGGGCCGACGTGTGTCGTCAGCTCGCGTGGCTGGGCGTCGTACTCGATCCAGAGGCGAACGAGAGCGGCGTACCGGTGATCACCACTCCCGACTCACCGGTGGCCGCGCACGTCGTACGGGCGCGCGAAGACCTCACGATGGCGCGCCAGGCGAGGCCGTTACTGGGTTGATTGCCCCGCGAGTTGGGTGCGGAGGCGGTCGAGGATGTTGCGGAGGAGGCGGGAGACCTGCATCTGGCTGACGCCGAGCTCGTTGCCGATCTCCTCCTGGGTGAGGCCGTTGCGGAAGCGCAGCTCGAGGATGCGCTTGTCCCGGTCGCCCAGGGAGGCGACGGCCGGTGTCAGGGTGTGGACGTTCTCGACCAGCTCGTAGCCGTCCTCGGAGTCGGCGACGGTCTCGAGCAGGCTGGTGCCGGCGCCGTCGACCGTGCCGGGCGCGTCGAGTGACAGGGTGCTGAAACAGCCGCGGACCGACGCGGCCTCGACCACTTCCTCGGGCTCGGTGCCGAGCGCCTTCGCCGTCTCCTCGTCGGTGGGGGCGTGCCCGAGGCGCTGAGTGAGTTCGGGCTCGGCGGCAGCGATCGAGCCCTGCATCTCCTGGACCCGGCGCGGCGGCCGGACGGTCCAGGCGCAGTCGCGGAAGTAGCGCTTCAGCTCGCCTCTGATCGTCGGTACGGCGTACGACAGGAAGGCCGTGGAGGCGTCCAGGCGGTACCCGTTGGCGGCCTTGACCAGACCGAGGTAGGCGACCTGCTCGAGGTCGTCGGCGTCGACTCCCTTGCTGCGATAGCGGGAGGCGATGGATCGGGCCACCGGCGCGTTCAGGATGACCACTTCGTCGAGCAGTTCCTGGTGGCGCGGATCCGGTGTGCCGTCGGCTTCCAGTAGCAGTTCGTGAGTGGTTTCGGCGATGCGTTGCTTCGGGTCGGCAGTACTGACAGGTGCGATCGTCACGGTGAGAAACCTCGTCGTGTGTCGTCCTGCGGCGTGGCGTCAAGGCTGAACCACTTACCTCCACCTCATCAAACTCGGCCGACGCTTTCAACCCCCGGGGTGTTACAGCTGTTTGAACTGGGCACCGGCGGGCCGTGAGCAAGTTCACCGGCGCGTCCCAATGGGTGCCGTCCGACGGCGGCCTGAAGAAGCTCACTGCCGCGCTGCCCGAGTGTCGCGGTTGCGACCTCTATGAGTACGCCGAACGCGTCGTACCGGGGGAAGGTCCGGCGCGGGCGCGGATGATGATGATCGGTGAACAACCAGGGGATGTGGAGGACAAGGAAGGACATGTCTTCGTCGGGCCGGCCGGACGCCTGCTGGACAAGGCGTTGGCGGAGGCGGGGATCGATCGCTCGGAGGTGTTCCTCACCAACGCGGTCAAACACTTCCGGTTCGAACGACAGGGAAAGCGCCGGATCCACAAGACACCTGCGGCCGGTCACATCGGTGCCTGTCACCCGTGGCTGGATCGCGAACTGGAGATTGTGAAGCCTGCCCTGGTGGTGGTTCTCGGCGCTGTCGCCGCTCGGGCGGTGTTCGGAACCGGGTTCAAGGTCACAGAACAACGTGGTCTGCCGCAGGAACTTCCGAACGGCAGGCCCGCGATCGCGACGGTCCATCCCTCGTCCGTGGTCCGGTCCCGGGAGTACCGCCGCGACTTCGGCTTGTTCGTCGACGACCTGCGTGCGGCCGTCGCACTGATGTCCTAACGCGCGATCCGGTGCAGTTCCGGCAGCACCTCGGTGCGGTAGAGGCTCATCATGTCGACCGAGTGCGGACCCATGTTCGCGACGTAGATCTCGTCGAAGCCGGCGTCGATGTACGGCTTGAACGCATCCACGTGTACGTCGGCCTTCGATCCAGCGGCAACCGACTGCGCGGTCGACTCCTTGGTCACCAGTTCACTGGCCTGCTCGAAATGCCGCGGCGACGGCAGTACCTGCGCCAGCTCACCCGGCAGACCCGAGTTGCGCCAGATCCGGTGCGCCTGCTCGATTCCCTCTTCCTCGGTCGGCGCGTAGCTGACCTTGAACCCGGCCTGCGCCGGCTTGTCGCCGCCACCGTTGTCCCGGAACCGCTGCAACAGCTCGGCATCCGGCGACGTGGTGATGTAGCCGTCCGCGATCCGCGCCGCGACATCCGTTGCCTCCGGCCCGAATCCGGACATGTAGATCGGCAGCGCGGTGTCCGGCCGGGTGTAGATCCGGGCGGTGTCGACCGTGTAGTGCTTGCCGTGGTGCGTGACGAACCCGTCCTCGGTCCACAGCCGGCGCATGATCTCGACCGCTTCCTCGAGCATTTCCAGCCGTACGTCGACCGTCGGCCAGACGGTGCCGAGGATGTGCTCGTTGAGCGCCTCACCGGTGCCGATCCCGAGCGTGAACCGCCCGTTCAGCAGGACCGCGCTGGTCGCGGCCGCCTGGGCGATGATGGCCGGATGGATCCGCACGGTCGGGCAGGTCACCGCGGTCGTGATCGGCAACTCGCAGACCTGGGAGACCGCGCCGATGGTGGACCAGACGAACGCGCTCTCGCCCTGTTCGTCGTTCCAGGGGTGGAAATGGTCGCTGATCCAGAGACCGTCGAACCCTGCCTCCTCGGCCAGCCGGGCTTGCTCGATCAGCTGGGCCGGTGTGTATTCCTCACTGGAGAGGAAGTATCCGATCTTCACGTCGTCTCCCGGTCACATCGATTGCTGTGCCGGTCCGGTGCCCCACAGCCGCAGCCCTATGCACCGGCCAGTGCTTTGCCGAGCTTGCTGTCGGCGGTCACCTGGACGCGGTCCAGGTCCAGCCAACGGGCCATCAGCCGGAGCTCGGCCGCCAGCGGTTCGACGATGTCGGTGTCGGGTACGGCGGGTTCGGCGCTGACCGTGGGGACGACGAGCGCGGAGTTCCGCCGGTCGGCCTTCAGATCGACCCGGGCGACGATCCGGTCGCCCAGCAGGAACGGCAACACGTAGTAGCCGTGGACGCGCTGGGCTGCCGGCGTGTAGATGCTGATCCGGTAGAAGAAGTCGAACAGGCGATGGGTCCGGTCGCGGTTCCAGATCACCGTGTCGAACGGCGACAGCAACGCCCGAGCCTGGACCGGCCGATCCTCGGCTCCCGACCACAAGTAGCTCTGCTGCGGTACGCCGTCCACGCGGACGGGAACCAGTTCGCCCGAATCCACCAGCTCACCGATGACCTGTTTCGCGGTTGCCGTTGGCAACGGAAAGTAGCCGGTACCACCGCTGGGCCCGCACAGCTCCCGCGCGGTCGCGACCCCGAGCGCGCGGGCCGAGATCCTGACCAGCTCCCGCCGGGCGTCGGCCGCGCTGACCTCGGGCTGAGTCGGGAGCACCCGTTCGGTGAGGTCGTACAGGCGCTCGAAGTTCCGCCGGCCCGCGATCGTCACCCGGCCCGCGCAGAACAGGTACTCGATCGCGATCTTGGCGTCCTGCCAGTTCCACATCGCGCCGGTGGTCGGATCCGGGTCCGGATCGGTCTGTTTCCGCCGTACTCCGTCCGGACTCGCCTCGCCTGCCGTCACAGGCCCGCGTTCGCTGACCAGGGTGAGGACGTCGTCGACGTACCCGGGCCGTTCGGTGGTCAGCCGGCGCATTCCGGTAACGACCGACCACGGCGCGGTGAGGTCCGGGTTCAGGTCGGCGGCGGTCCAGTCCTGCAGTTCGGCCGCGCGCATTCGCCAGCGGAACAAGGGATAGCTGCTCAGTGGGATCAGGCTCGCCTTGTGTCCCCAGAAGAACTCGAACAGCTCCCGGTCCGCACCCCAGCACATCCGGTCCAGCGTCGTACGCGGGTACGGCCCGAGCCGGGCGAACAGGGGCAGGTAGTGCGAACGGCACAGCACATTCACCGAGTCGACCTGCAGTACGCCGATCCGGTCGAGAACCTTCCGGAGATGCCGGGCGTCGACACGTCCCGACGGCCGCGGGTCGGCGAACCCCTGTGCGGTGAGCGCGATCCGGCGTGCCGTTTCGATCGAGATCGCCTCGCCGGTCGCTGCCATGAACCGAAACTACCGCGCTCGTTGCGTCACCACGATGCACAGCAGGACGACGACCGCGGTGATCGGCGCGGCCAGCGCCAGGTGTTCGCCCATCAGAAGCGCCGACCAGACCAGGTTGAGCGACGGCTGGGCCAGTTGGAGCTGACTGGCCCTGGCCACCCCGATGATCCCCATCCCGCGGTACCAGACGACGAAGCCACCGAGTTGCGAGATCCCTGCGATGTAGGCGAGTCCCAGCAGACTGAGCGGGGTCAGATCCACCGGCTCATGAGGTACGGCGATCAGCGTGATCGCGAGGCTGATCGGCAGGGCGAGGACCACCGCCCAAGCGATGACGTGCCAGCCGGGGAGATGTCCCGCGAGCCGGCCACCCTCGGCGTACCCGAGAGCGCAGACGATCAGAGCCGCGAGCAGATACAGGTCGGCGATCGTGATGGCGCCGTGGTGCTGGGTGAGCGTGAAGGCGACGACGGCTGCCGCGCCGGCTGTGGCCGCGCACCAGAACCGGTAGGACAGCGTGCGCCTGGTCAGCAGCGCGGACGCGGAGGCCGTTGCTATCGGCAAGAGTCCGATGACGATCGCCGAGTGCGCTGTCGTCGCGGTTTGCAGGGCCAAGGCGGTCAGCAGCGGGAAGCCGATCACGCAGCCACCGGCGACGACCAGCAGGCCGGGGAGATCCGCGCGGCGCGGCAGGGGGACCTTCAGTCCCGCCAGTAGCGCGATGGCGAGCAGACCGGCCAGCAGTCCGCGGGCTCCGGTCGCTGTCCACGGCCCCATGCCTTGGGTGGCCCAGACGGTGGCCGGGGTGCTCAGGGAGAAGGACGCCACCCCCAGCAGCGCCGAGATCGTCCCCGCGCGAGTGCTCGCCGATCGGCGTGCACCCGGTATCGCTTCTCGGGCAGGAACGATAGCGCTATTCTGTCCTGTCATGAATGACGATAGCAGTTTGGCTGTGGTCGTCGGTCGGCTGCGTGCTGAAGCCACCGCCTGCGGCCCCGGTGGCCGGCTGCCCGCGAGTCGCCTGCTGGTGAAGCGGTGGGGGATCAGTCCGGTCACCCTGTCGCGTGCGGTGACCGTGCTGATGGCCGAGGGCGCCGTCGTCTCGCGGCCGGGAGCCGGTGTGTTCGCCAGCGATCGAGCGCCGCGCCGGCTTCCCGCCGCGGCCGACTTTTCTTGGCAAGAGCAGGCTCTGGTCGGTGAGCGGCCGAGGACCGCCGGGATGATGCGGATGCTCGCGACGCCGGTGGACGACGTCGTCGACCTGTCGACCGGCTACCTGCACGAGTCGCTGCAGCCGAGCAAAGCGTTGGCCGACGCGATGGGTCGGGCTGGACGGCGGCCCGGGACCTGGACACGTGCTCCGGCCGAGGGCATCCCCGAACTCCGGGCCTGGTTCGCCGCCGATATCGGCGGTCGTGAAGGGCCGATCGGCGCGAATGACGTGCTGGTCACTTCGGGCGGGCAGACGGCCCTCGTCACGGCGCTCAGGGCGCTGACTGCCCCCGGTCAAGCGGTGCTCGTCGAATCACCGACGTACCCGGGAACGCTTGCCGCCGCGGGCGCTGCCGGGTTGCGGTGTGTTCCCGTGCCGGTCGACGCGGACGGCGTACGGGTGGAGTTGCTCGCGGAGGCGTTCGCGAGTTCTGGTGCGCGCGTGCTGGTGTGTCAGCCGCTGTTCCACAACCCGACCGGGGCGGTCCTCGCGCCGGTACGACGTGCGCAGTTGATGGACGCCGTACGAGCTGCCGGGGCCTTCGTGATCGAGGACGACTTCACTCGTCGGCTGGTGCACGACGACGCGCCCGATCTGCCGCAGCCGTTGGCGGCCGACGATCCGGACGGTCACGTCGTACACATCCGGTCGCTGACGAAGCCGACGTCGCCGAGTCTCAGGATCTCGGCGCTGACCGCGCGAGGCGCCGCCTTCGAGCGGCTTCGCGACACCCACGTCATCAACAGCTTCTTCGTGCCCAGGCCGATGCAGGAGACCGCGCTCGAGTTGATGACTTCGCCTTCGTACGCGACGCATCTGCGCCGGCTGGCCGCCGCGCTGCGGGATCGACGCGAGACGATGATCCGGAGTCTGGCGGAGCGATGCCCACACCTGACAGTCCGCGCGGCTCGGCCCGGCGGCTACCACGTCTGGACCTCGCTGCCGGACGGCGTACGAGATGACGAGGTTGCCGCCGAGGCCTTGCGCCACGCGGTTTCCGTGAGCCCCGGTAGCGCGTTCTACCTACCGGGCGGGCCGAAGAGGCATCTTCGGCTCAGTTACGTGGCGGCCGAGTCGCTCGACGAGATCGTGCGTGGTGTCGAGCGACTCGACCAGGTACTGCGGCAGATCAGGTGAAGATGCTGACGCCGCCAGGACCGACCAGCAGGCCGATCACGATCAGGGCAGCGCCCCACAGCAGCTGACCGCGGACGAGAGAGACGATCCCGGCAATGACGAGGATCGCCGCGATGATCCACAGGATGAGACCCATGGTCCTTCCAATCTCTAAGGGCCGGGCGGGTGCCCGGCGGCTGAACTCCCCGTGCTGAACCTCCGGTGCCCATCCCACAAACAATGATTCACTGACATCCGCTGTCAGGTTTCGATGGTTGACTGAGCGTGGACGAACTCGAGGAGGAAACCGATGGACGAGTGCTGCGCCGTGGTGGACCTGCGTCAGTACACGCTGCACCCAGGCGGGCGCGACACCCTGATCGACGTGTTCGACGAGTACTTCGTCGAGGGTCAGGAAGCGACCGGCATGCACATCGTCGGCCAGTTCCGCGACCTCGACGACCCGGACCGGTTCGTCTGGATCCGCGGCTTCGCCGACCTGCCGTCACGCGCCGACGCCTTGGCCGCGTTCTACGGCGGCCCGGTCTGGCGGGCGCACTCCGCCACCGCGAACCAGACGATGATCGACTCCGACAACGCCTTGCTGCTCAAGCCGATCGAGCTCCGCGACGGCTACCCGAGGCTGGACTCACCTCGCGCCCCGATCGGTACGACGGACGTTCCCGACTCGATGATCGCGGGAGCGGTCTATCACCGCGGTGCGCCGGACGACGGGTTCGTCGAGTTCTTCACCGATCACGTCGTACCGGCGCTGACCGCGAGCGGTGCCGAGCCGGTGGCGGTGTTCGAGACCTTGGTTGCCGAGAACAACTTTCCGGGCCTGCCGCTGCGGGACGAGGTCGTGCTCGCCTGGTTCGCCCGGTTCGACGACGAGGCGGCGTACGACGATCATCGCCGGCGGCTCGCGGCGTCGCCGGTGTGGCAGCAGAAGGTGCTCCCGGAGCTCGTCTGCCGCTCGGTGAAGCCGGCCCAGGAGCTGCGATTGCGGCCGACCGCGCGATCGCAGTTTAAATAGGTTGCGCGGCCGGAATCGGCCGTGCATCCTGGCTGAACTTGTGCGGCGCGAGACGCTGCCTGACCTAAGGAGGGCTGACGGATGGCCATCACTGTGCTGCGGCATGCCCGCGTCAGTCTCACCTCAAGGTTCAGGAGCACTCCGGATGTCTTCCGACGTCTTTCGTACCGAGCACGACCTTTCTGAAAACTTCTCCGACCTCGACTCCCGCTGGGCTGAACTCACCGGCGACGAGTCCCAACCAGATCCAGCCGATGCGTTCGTCTTCCGCTTCCAGGAAGTGGACGAACACCTCGGGCCGGATCAGCGGTGGTCCACCTGGCTGGACGTCGAGCGCGGTTCTCGCGGACCTGATCCCCGCCCGGACTGGGTGGTGACGGAACAGGCCGCGATCGACACCGAGCTCGGCGTCCTCAAAACCGGTAAGGAAGCCGACGTCTTCCTGGTCGAGCGGGCCGTCGAAGCCATCGGCGACAACCCGGCCCGGTCCTCGCTGCTCGCCGCCAAGCGGTACCGCAGCGAGGAACACCGGTCGTTCCACCGCAGTACGTCGTACGTCGAAGGGCGCCGTACCCGGAACAGCCGGGACAGCCGCGCGATGGCGAAGAAGACCGCACACGGTCGCAGCGTCGCCGCGGGGCAGTGGGCGTATGCCGAGTGGGACGCGTTGTGCCGGCTGTGGAAGGCCGGCGTCCCGGTGCCGTACCCAGTCCAGGTGGACGGCACCGAGCTGTTGATGGAGTTCATCGACGACGGTGAGGGCGGAGCCGCGCCACGGCTCGCCCAGGTCCGGCCGTCGAAGGAGCTGCTCGGCCAGTATTTCGAGCAGTTGCGCGACGGGATGCGTGAGTTGGCCAGGGCGGGGTTGGCCCATGGTGACCTGTCGCCGTACAACGTCCTGGCGCAAGGGGACCGGATCGTGATGATCGATCTCCCGCAGGTGGTCGACATCGTCGGCAACCCGAAGGGGATGGACTTCCTGCTCCGGGACTGTCACAACATGGCGGCCTGGTTCACCAACCGCGGGCTCGAGATCGACGAACACGAGCTGTTCGCCGACCTGCTCACGATGGTGTTCTGATCGCCTGCTGCAGCAAAGGAACCAGGGGGACCAGCCGGTCGGGGTGGGCGTCGACGAGTCCGTCGACGTGGTTGCCCGCCTCGACCCGCTGGTACGTGTGCAGGCCGGTGCGGCGGGCCATCGCGGCATAGACGTCCGAGTCCTGCGTGATCGGCAGCAAGCTGTCGTACGTCCCGTGGATCGTGACGAGCGGCCGGCGGATCTTGCCGGTGAGCGCGATGCGTTGCACGGCCTGGTGTGCTTGCGGCCGTTCGGCGTAGTTGTAGTCGGCCTCGGTGCCCGTGTACGTCGGGTCGAGTTCGGCGGCGTAGATGCGCTGGGTCAGCTTCCAGTAGACCCTGTAGTGGAAGTCCCAGAGGAAGTCCGACCGCGGATCGAAGCCGGCCGCGACGATCTCCGCGGGCGATTGTTGCTCATAGCCCCTGATTGCCGGCGGCAGGAACGTGAAGAGGTTCTTGCTGTCCGTCCAGAGGGTGCCCTCGAGATCGACGCCCCGGGTGAAGAGCTCGGGGTGGTTCTCGAGTTGCCAGCGGACCAGGTAGCCACCGTTGGAGATCCCTGCCGCGACCACCTCGCGAGCCGGTCGGCCGTAGTACTGCGTGACTGTTGCCCGGGCAGCCCGTGCCAGTTGGGTCGTCCGCAGGTTCCACTCGACGATCGCGTCACCAGGCCGCACGCCGTCGGTGTAGAAGGCCGCGCCGGTGTTCCCCTTGTCGGTCGCGGCATAGGCGTAGCCCAGCGAGAGCACGTAGTCCGAGATCGCTCTGTCGTTCGCGTACTGCGCTCGCACTCCAGGCGATCCGGACACGACCAGCCCGCCGTTCCACTTCTTCGGCAGCCGGATGACGAACTGCGAGTCGTGGTTCCAGCCGTGGTTGGTGTTCGTGTGCGAGGTGTCGGGGAAGTACCCGTCGATCTGGACCCCGGGCACCCCGGACTGTTGCGGCAATCCGGAATGCGTGAGACCGGCGTAGTCGGCCGGATTGGTGTGACCGGAGGCCACGGTCCCGGCGGTGGTCAGGTCGTCGAGGTGCGCGAGTTGCTGGAACTCGGCACCCGGTACCCGGACCTGTCGATGGGCGTCGGCCGGTACAGTCACACCGGTCAGCAGCAGGACGGCTGAGAACAAAGCGAGGCGGCGCATGACGTCACGCTAGGAGCCGGTCCGGCTCCCAGACAGAGGATCACGGCACACATGCGCCGCCGCGTCAGTGTTCCCTTACGACACTGCCTTGGCTGCCGCGCGTCCCGCCGTACGGCCCGTGAACAGACAGCCGCCGACGAACGTGCCCTCCAGGGAGCGGTAGCCGTGGACGCCACCGCCACCGAAGCCGGCCACCTCGCCCGCCGCGTAGACACCGGGCAACGGCGAACCGTCGGCCCGCAGCACCCGCGACTCCAGATCCGT
The DNA here is from genome assembly GCF_037203805.1 of Kribbella sp. CCNWLW201. NCBI lineage: Bacteria > Bacillati > Actinomycetota > Actinomycetes > Propionibacteriales > Kribbellaceae > Kribbella > Kribbella sp. CCNWLW201. The sequence continues at coordinate 66,076 of NZ_JBBCBQ010000005.1, forward strand.
CTGCAGGCCGCCGAGCGACTTGCGGGTGAGGATGTTCAGCCGTACGGCGATCAGCGGGCCGGCCTTGGGGTCGAGGATCCGGTGGGGTGACGCGACCCGGATGAGCTTGTCGCCGCGGTAGTTCCGGGCGCCGCGCAACGCGGTGATCTGGAGGTCCTTGGTGAACGTGTTGGCGAGCTCGCGGTCGCGCGCGACGATCTGGCGTTCGAGGTCGTCCAGGTCGATCAGGTTGTCACCGGTCAGGTCGTTCATGCCGCGGACCAGGTCGGGCAGATTGCCGCGGACGACGAAGTCCGCGCCTTTCTCCATGAAGGCCCGGACCGGGGCGGTCGCACCGCCGCGCGCCCGGCCGAGGACGCCCTTGATGTCCTTGCCGGTCAGGTCCGGGTTCTGCTCCTGGCCGGAGAGAGCGAACTCCTTCTCGATGATCTTCTGGGTGAGCACGAACCAGGTGTAGTCGTACCCGGTCGTCATGATGTGCTCGAGCGTGCCGAGGGTGTCGAACCCGGGGAACAGCGGCACCGGCAGTCGCTTGCCGGTGGCATCGAACCACAGGGATGACGGGCCGGGCAGGATCCGGATCCCGTGCATCGGCCAGATCGGGTCCCAGTTCTGGATGCCCTCGGTGTAGTGCCACATCCGGTCCCGGTTCACGTACCGGCCGCCGGCCTTCTCGGTGATCGCCAGCATCCGGCCGTCCACGTGCGCGGGGACACCGGAGATCATCCGCCGCGGCGGCTCGCCCATCCGCTTCGGCCACTGCGCCCGGACCAGGTCGTGGTTGCCGCCGATCCCGCCGGACGTCACGATCACCGCCTGCGCGGTGAGGCTGAAGTCGCCGACCTCGGTCCGCGAACTGGCCACGCCGCGCTCGACACCACTCTGCTCCAGCACCTTGCCCGCAACGCCGTCGACGACCCCGCCGGTCACGGTCAGCTCGTCCACCCGGTGCCGGAACCGGAACTCCACCAGCCCTTTCGCGACCGCTTCCCGGACCCGGCGCTCGAACGGCGCGACCAGCCCGGGCCCGGTGCCCCAGGTGATGTGGAACCGCGGCACCGAGTTCCCGTGCCCGTCGGCGAGGTAGCCGCCGCGCTCGGCCCACCCGACCACCGGGAAGAACCGCACTCCCTGGGCGTGCAGCCAGGGCCGCTTCTCACCGGCCGCGAAGTCGACGTACGCCTCGGCCCACTGCCGGGCCCACTTGTCCTCGTCGTCCAGCCGGTCGAACCCGGCCGAGCCGAGCCAGTCCTGCAGCGCGAGATCGCGCGAGTCCTTGATCCCCATCCGGCGTTGCTCGGGGGAGTCGACGAACATCAGCCCGCCGAACGACCAGAACGCCTGCCCGCCGAGCGAGGCCTCCGGCTCCTGGTCCAGCAGCAGTACTTTCCGGCCCGCGTCGGCCAGCTCGGCGGTCGCGGCCAGCCCGGCCAGTCCCGCCCCGACGACGATCACATCCGCGTCCATGGTGTCCCCTCAGCTGATCAGGTGGTCCATATATAGCGGACAACCGGTAGCGATGGACGCACCTGCGCACAGTTGTGAGGATAGACGTCGTGACGATCCTTTCCGCGCAAGACCTGGTTCTGCCCGCAGCCTCCCTCGGACCGGAGAATCCGCTCGCGCCGTTGCGCAGCCAGCAAGAGCTCCACCAGGTTCAGAACCTCCACGAGCTCCCGGCCGACCTCCGCGAGAACATCCAGTACGGCCGCCTGCACAGCCCACTGCCGTGTTTGAACCAGGACGGGTACGACCGCTCGCTGGCCGACCGCGCCTTTCCCGCGCTGGTGCTGGAGAACGACCACCTCCGCGCCACGGTGCTGCCCGGGGTCGGCGGTCGTCTCTACTCGCTCATCCACAAGGCGACCGGTCAGGAGTTGCTCTACCGCAACCCCGTCTTCCAGCCCGCGAACCTTGCCCTGCGCAACGCGTGGTGGGCCGGCGGCGTCGAGTGGAACGTCGGCAGCACCGGCCACTGGACCGGTACCTGCGAACCGCTGCACGCGGCCCGCGTCGAGGGCCCGGACGGTACGCCGGTACTGCGCCTCTGGGAGCTGGAACGAACCAGGAACCTGATCACCCAACTCGACTTCTGGCTCCCGGCCGACTCCGAGTTCCTGTACGTCGGGATCCGGCTGCAGAACCCGTCCGCTACGGAGGTCCCGGCGTACTGGTGGTCGAACATCGCGGTCGAGCAGTCCCCGTCGACCCGTGTGCTGGTGCCGGCCGACCAGGCGTGGCGCTTCGGGTACGGCAAGCGGCTCGACCTGATCGACGTACCTCTCTATGAGGGCACCGACCTGACGTATCCGATGCGGCACGGCCGGGCGGTGGACTTCTTCTTCGAACCGCTCGCCGGCGAACGGCCGTGGATCGCGTCGGTCGATGCCGATGGCAACGGCCTGGTCCAGGCGTCGACCGAGCGGCTGCAGGGCCGGAAGCTGTTCGTCTGGGGCGAGGGCGCCGGCGGGCAGCGATGGCAGGAGTGGTTGTCGCCGGGTCTGCAGGGCCATGGGTACGCCGAGATCCAGGCTGGTCTCGCGCGGACCCAGATGGAGCACCTGAAGTTGCCTGCAGCAACAAGCTGGCACTGGCTGGAAGCCTACGGCCGCCTCTCAGTGGATCCAGGTGTCGCCCACTCCGACTGGGAATCGGCTCGCACCGGCACTACCGACGTACTGCGTCCTCTGCTCGACCAGCTGGGGGATCGCGAGCGTGAATGGCTGACCGTCGCGGATGCGGCCCCGGTCGAGCGGCTCGCGGTCGGCTCAGGCTGGGGTGCGCTCGAGTTGGCCCGGACAGGCTGGACAGTCTCGGCCGGTACGCCGTTCGCCGAGGATGACATGACGTCGCGGGAACGCGCCTGGTTGCCGTTGCTCGACGGCCGGTTGCCGGCGACGGACGCCGTACCGGATGGAACGTTGGTGAGCTGGAAGGAGCAGTTGGAGAAGGCCGAGGACAACTGGCTCGTCTGGTACCACCGGGGTGTCGCGCGGCACTACGCCGGTGACATCGACGGCGCGATCGACGCTTGGCTCCACGCCGGCGACAACCCGTGGGCGTTGCGGAATCTCGGCTTCGTCACCGGTGAGCTGTCGTACTACGAGCGGGCGGTCGGACAGTTGCCCGAGTTGGTGGAGTTGCGGGTCGAGGCCGTCGGTGTTGCTCTGGCCGTCGACGTGAACCGCGCCGGTCGACTCCTCGACAACGTCGCCGACGATCCCCGCATCCGGCTGCTCAGGATCCGCCACGCACTACTGAGCGGCGACCCACAGACTGCCGGCGATCTGCTGACCGACGGCATCCAACTCCCCACCGTCCGTGAGGGCGCCAACCCACTCGCCGACCTCTGGGTCGAGACCGAAGCGGCCCTCGGCACGAACCGCCCGGTGCCCCCGCAGTACCAGTTCGGCATGGGCGGTCACTGACAACCGCTCTCCCGCATCTACCGTAACAACACCGTTCTCTAGTTGGACTACACAGGACTCTACTGCTGTGTCAGAATTGTTTTGTACTTACTTGGAACCAAGTAGATCCAGGCAGCGTCTCAATGATGTGCGGCAAGGGCCGCGCAAGGCAGTTTCGACTACGACGACCGCGCCGCGCGGGCGGCGCGTCGGGGGTGAGTGCCATGTTGACGATCGTTGTGCTCGGTGGGTTCGGCCTGGTGCTGCTGGTCACGGCATGCATCGTGGCTGATGTCATCGCCGGGATCCGGCGGAGCGAAAAGCCCACGACCACCGAAGAGAAGACCGCGGGGCGAGTGATCCGGGTACGTGGCCCGGTCCGTGGTCAGCTGGAAAACGGAGCCCCGGCCGAATACACCGAGGTCACCGTCGAGTACTACACCCGCCGGGGTGAGGGACCGTACGAGGTCTCCCGCCGGATTCCGGTGGGCAGCAGGATTGCTTACGCCAAGGACGACCGGGTGATCGTGAGCTACGACGTCCGGACGCCCCGCAGGGCCCGCATCGCCGGCCGGGTCAGCCACTGGCCCCAGCTCGGCCCGCGCAGCTCGGACCCTGTTCCACAGCCCTGACCAGTTCGACCACCACGGTGGTCCAGCCTTCGCCGCGAGTGAGGGCCCTCCAGTTCACGCCTGCTTGAGCCACCCCCGGCTCAAGCAGGTGAGCCGCCGCGGGCGGCTTTTTGTCGTTTCAGGACGGCAGGTGCGGTTCGAGCAGCCTGTGCAGGGTCGGGCGGCCTTGGCTCAGCACGTACTCCGCCTCCGCCGGACTCAGCCGGTCGGCCAGGTGGGCCAGCGCCTCGCCCATGGTGATGCTCAGCGTGACCGCGAGCCGGAACTCGTGGGTGTCCCGGGCCCCGAACCGCGCCGTCAGCAACTCGGCGAACTCACCCGCGTGCTGGTCGTCGAACTCGCCCGGCTTCGTCTCCAGGTCCGGATCGCCGAGTCCGCTCAGCACCACGGCCTTGAACCCCGGGTCGGTCCGGTGCATCTCCCGGAACGTGTCCAGGGTGACGTCCACCGCCTGCCGCCAGCTCGACACCGACGCCAGCCGGTCCCGGACCGCGTCGGTGTAGCGGGCCTGGTTCCGGCGCTCGATCGCCTGGATCAGGCTCCGCTTGTCCGGGAAGTACCGGTACACGCTGCCGACCGCGATCTCCGCCCGTTTCGCGATCCCGCTCGTCGACGCGGCGTCGTACCCGCGTTCGACCACCTCGGCGCAGGCCGCGTCCAGGATCCGCTCGACCTGCCGGTTGGCCCGGTCCTGTGTCGGCGTCCGGCGCAGCGGATACGCCCCCGATGTCACCATGTCGCTCATTGTCCATCTTCTGGGGGGACAACGTTGCCACCTTCCTGTGACAGATTGCCGTCAGATCGGCGTCACCTCGCCGAGGAGCAATCTCTTGTCCGTCCACAGGAGGGGAAATTCCCGTCATGCGCATCAGCAGAACGGTCGTCGCCGGCCTGGCCTCCGCCGCGATCGCCGCGTCCGGACTCGCCGGTACGGCGCTCACCTCGAAGACCAGCCCGTCGGCGCAGGACCACGACAACGGACTGCGGCTGAACCAGCTCCAGATGATGGGCTCGCACAACTCGTACCACCGCGAGCTCAGCCCGGCCGAGCAGAAGGTCCAGCAGGCGCAGAACCCAGGTTCGGTGGATCTCTGGTACTCGCACGCCTCGATCCCGCAGCAGCTGGAGGACCAGAACATCCGGACCCTCGAGCTCGACCTGCTCCCGGACCCGAACGGCGGGCTCTACACCTACCCGCTGATCCGCAAGCTGACCGGGCAGGGACCGCTCACCGACCCGGCGATGGCCCAGCCCGGCATCAAGGTCATGCACATCCCGGACTTCGACTACAACGGCACCTGCAAGACGCTCGTGCTCTGCCTGCAGCAGGTGAAGACGTGGTCCGACCAGAACCCGGACCACGTGCCGATCACGATCAGCCTCGAGCTCAAGCAGTCCGACCCGAAGGTGGTCGCGGCCGGCGGGGTGCAGTCGCCGCCGTGGGACGCGGCGAACCTGGAGAGCATCGACCGGGAGATCCGCTCGGTGTTCCCCGAGAACGAACTCCTCAGCCCTGACGACGTCCGCAAGCCCGGGCTGACGCTGGAGCAGTCGGTGCTGACCAAGGGCTGGCCGAAGGTCGACTCGGTCCGCGGCCAGGTGCTGTTCTACTTCGACAACGGTGGTGCCGGCACGATCCGTGACCTGTACCGGGCCGGCAAGCCGAACCTTGAGGGCCGGGCGGTCTTCACTCGCGGTCCGGAGGGTGAGCCGGACGCCGCGATCACGCAGGTGAACGACCCGAGGGGCGCCAACCAGGCCGAGATCCAGCGGCTGGTGTCGAAGGGCTACCTGATCCGGACCCGTTCGGACGAGCCGATGGCGACGATCCGCGACAAGGACTTCAGCCGGGTCGGCATCGCCCTGGCCAGCGGTGCGCAGGTGGTGACCACCGACTTCCCGGTGCCCGGGATGGCGGCCCGGTACGACAGCGACTTCGTGGCGAAGCTGCCCGGGGACACCGCCGTACGATGCAATCCTGTGTCGGCGCCGACGTGGTGCCGGGGGAACGTCTCGGAAAGGTGAGCTGAGCATGTCGGAGCACGTGGTCGATGTCAGCTGGAGTCGCGGTGAGCACGAGTTCACCTACGACACCTACAACCGCGACCACGAGTGGCGCTTCGACGGCGGCATCACGGTCCCGGCGTCGGCCAATCCGACGTACCTGGGCAACCATGGCCCGGTCGACCCGGAGGAGGCGTTCGTGGCGGCGCTGTCGTCCTGCCATATGCTCACGTTCCTGGCGATCGCGGCCCGCAAGCGCCTCGTCGTCGATGCGTACGACGACCACGCGGTCGGCGTGATGGCGAAGAACGAGGCGGGCCGGCTGGCGATCACCCAGGTGATCCTGCACCCGAAGATCGTCTGGGCCGGCGCGGAGCCGGACGCGGAGGCGATCGAGCGGATGCACCACCGGGCCCACGTGGAGTGCTTCATCGCCAACTCGGTCACCACCGAGGTGACGGTGGCCTAGAGCAACCACTTAGTGGCTTTTAGCAAGGAAAAAAAACCACCCGCCGGTCTGGCCTGAGCCTCGCGCAAGCGGCGTCAGGACAGCCGGCGGGTGGTTTTCGGTGCACCTCTGTGGCGGTGCACCTGACGGATCCGGCGGCGCCTCGCACTGGGCGCCTCTGCGTTGTGTGTGCGACATCCGTGCGGTCTGGCTCGGTGGGCAAGACCGTCCGGGTGCGCTGCCTGGATCCGTTCGTCCGGTTCGCGCCAGTTACTGCTCGGCGGCGGCGTCGCTCCGGTCGTCTGTGGTCGGGGAGGTCATGTCGACGGCCAGCAGGTCCTCGAGCTCGCGAACCTGCTCGGTGGCCATCGAGGTCATCAGTCGGTGGATCGTCATGCCAGTGAGACGCACCCGGTCCCCAGGTATGACGGGGATTCACCCCGACTTTTTGTGTGACCTACTTCTCATCCAGTCCGTCGAGGCGGAGCGGGACCAGTTTCCGCGCGTCGTCGTACGACGTGCCGGTCAATTCGAGCAGGTCGACCACGGTGGACCGGATCTGCCCGAGTACGACGACCGCCGACAATCCGGCCGGCAACGGCAGCTCCGCCGTACGGCGGCCGAGCTCGCCCAGCACGCGGTGCGCGGTCACGTCCGCGGCCGGTTCGAACAGCGACTCGGCGATCAGCCGGGTGCCGTCGGCGAGACGGTCGAGCAGCATCGGGTACTCCTCCGGCATCTGCTCGTCCCGCCAGACGGACACCGCACAGCGCCGTACCAGGACTCTGATGTTGCGGATCGCGCGGTCCGCCGGGACGACGAGGTCCGCGATCTGCTGGACCCGGCCGCGGTGCCGGCGGCGGAACGGTGACATCCGGACCACCGCGACACCCTCGTCGGCCGCACTGCGCAGGTCGTCCAGCATCGACTCGCTGGCCCGGGCCCGGCGGAGTGCGTCGGTGACCGCCTTCTCGTCGGTGTTCCGGAGACCGTCGGCGGTCTCGCTCAGGATCTCGGCCAGCTCGTTCAGCACTTCGGAGGCTTGTTGCCTGGGGCGCCTGATCGCCGCGGCCGGCGCGACCGTGGCGGCGGCCAGCGCGACCAGACCGCCGATTACGGCATCGAGCCAGCGGCTGAACCCGGCGCCTGGACTCGCCACCAGGGTGGTGACGATCGCTGCCTGGACGCCGGCCTGGGTGGTCATCAGGGTCCCGGCGCCGAGGAGTACGGCGACGCTCATGGCCAGCGCCACCACAAAGATGATCTGAGCAACGCCGGTGCCGAAGAACTGGACGAACAGGTCGCCGACCCCGACCCCGACCGCCACGCCGACCATCACCTCGGCGACCCGGCGCAGCCGCTGGCCGAAGCTGAAGCCGAGAGCCACCATCGCCGCGACCGGTGCGAAGAACGGTTGCGGGTGGCCGGCGACATACCGGGCCAGCGCCCAGGCCACCCCGGCGGCGAGCGCGCACTGGGTGATGAAGAAGAGCCGGTCCCGCCAGCGGTCCACCCGGCGGCGGACCGATGCCCGCGAACGGCGGGCGGCCTGCGGCGCGATGTCGTCGCGCAGCTCCCGCAACTGGTCCAACGTCAGCCTGACCGGATCCACGGTGTCCATCATGGTCCACCGCGCCCCAGCTTGATTCACCCGCGCGGGACGGACAGTGTTGGGGCATGACGGAGAACAACCGCGAGGACTACGGCAGCTACAGCGTCGACGACGAGGACCAGCTGCAGGCGGAGGACACCCTGAACGACCGGGGTGTCGACGATCTGCTCGACGAGGGCTACTCGCCGCCGGAGAAGTGGTCCGCGGGCGAGGGATTCGGTACGACGGCCGACGAGGCGCTGCAGGGTGAGTCGCTGGACCAGCGGATCGCGCAGGAGGAGCCGGACACCGACCCGTACGCCGAGGACGGCGAGGACGTCGGCGGTCCCGAGGTCGGCGTCGTTCGCTCCGGCCGGCTGGTCGCGCCGGACGAGGGCGCGCACAGTGACGACGAGGACGAGCTGGTCGCCGCCGACGTCGGCTTCGCCGGCGCCGCCGCCTCCGCCGAAGAGGCCGCCGTCCACGTGGTCGACGACGAGAACAACTTCGAACTCGAGGACGACGACGAAGAAGACCTCCCCACCTACCGCGACGTCGACCTGGGCGACGTCACCGACCTGGAGGACTGAGAGGTCAGCGCGGGGTGACCTGGACCTCGGCACCTCGGGCGGGGACCAGGGTCACGTTCTTGGGTTTGGCAGGTTCCGGGGCCGGGTTGGGCGCCTGGAAGTCGTAGCTGGTGAGGGCGGCGCGGAGGATCTCGGTGCCTTCCATCAGCGAGAAGCCGGCGCCGATGCACCGCCGCGCCCCGCCGCCGAACGGGATCCAGGTGCCCGGGGCCGGCGGGTCGTCCGACAGGAACCGCTGCGGCCGGAATTCCTCAGGTACCGGGAAGTGCTCGGCGTCGCGGTGGACCAGCCCGATCGCGGCCATGATCGTCGTACCGCGGGGGAGCCGGTAGCCCGCCACGTCGGCGGTCTCGGTGAGTCGGCGCCCGACCTGGTAGACGACCGGATGCAGCCGCATCGCCTCCTTGACGATCGCCTCGAGCTCGTCGTCCGCACCCGCGTCCGCGGCCCGCTGGCCGAAGACCAGATCGTCCGGCCGCCGGGCCAGCTCATGGAACGCCCAGCCCATGGCCGTCGCGGTCGTCTCGTGGCCGGCCAGCAGCAGTGTGACCAGCTGGTCCCGCAGCTCCACGTCCGTCCAGTTGCCCGCGGCAAGCAGTCGGGAGAGTACGTCGGTGCGCCCGGCGAGATTCCCGCGGCGCTTTGCGATCTCGTCGTACAGGATCTCGTCGACCTGGCGCTGGACGGTCAGGTACGTCCGCCACGGCGGAACCCGGAGCAGGCCTGGGTAGAACCCGCCGAGCATGATCACCGGTGAGACCGAGACGATCTTGTCCAGCAGTGGGCGGAGCTGGTTCAGCCGGTCGCGGTCCGTCACCCCGAAGACGACCTGCAGGATCACTTCCAGCGTCAGGTCCCGCATCCGCTGGTGCAGCTTGAACGGCTTGCCGATCGGCCACGTCGCCACGTCCGCGCGGGCGAGTTCGTGCACCATGTCGGCGTACCCGCGCAAGGCCTGACCGGAGAAGGCCGGCATCAGTTGACGGCGCATCCGGACGTGATCCTCGTCGTCCAGCAGCAGCAACGAGTGCGAGCCCATGATCGGTTCCAACACGGTGTTGCCCTCACCCGCGTGCATCACCGTCGGCGGGCTGCCGAACACCTCCCGGATGTGGTCCGGTCTGCTCAGTACGACGACCACCCGGCTGGACGGGACGAGGCGGATCGTGAACACGTCGCCGTACCGTTCGCGCATCCGCGGGAAGAACGTCTTGCGGTGGCTCGCGAACAGCACGGTCTGAGCCAGCGTCGGCAACCGAGGCCCTGGCGGCAACGTGCGAGCCGTCTGCCGGTCGAGCGTCCGGGCACCGAGCAAGGGTGTCGAGGCCATGCCACCTCCTGGCGTCTGGCGGGGCCTTCAACGCTACGTCAGCCCGGTGAACTCCGGGCATCGAATGCGACAAGCGCCGCCACCAGCCGGGGCAGCGGCCAAACCCCCTCGCCGACTACCCCCCTTTGGTTGGCTGACCCACCAGCGTGTGGGTTCGCACCCCGGAATCCGGTGCGCCAACCCACCCTCTGCTGGGCGAGCCCACCAGAGGGGAACGGGCCGCCCGCGGGTGGGGGCGGCCCGTTCGGGGACGTCAGGAGCGCTTGAACCTCAGGGTGAGGATCTGGAAGGGGCGGAGTTCGAGGGAGACTCCGCCGTCCGTCAGCTCACGGTCCGCGAGGTGGCGTTCGAGGAGGTCGACCTCGGTCACCGTTGCCACCCCGAAGGACGGGATGACGGTGGCGCGGGAGCGGCCGCCGGTGGACTCGTAGAGGCGGACGACGACGTCGCCGGACTGGTCGTCGGCCAGCTTCAGTGCCTCGACGATGACGTTGCCGTTGTCGACGGCAACGAGCGGCTCGACCCCGTCGGCGCCGGTGACGATCCGCTCCGGCAGGTTGATCCGGTAGCCCTCCTCGACCGCTTCCGGGATCCCGGCGCCGACCACCAGCGCGTGGTTCACGGTGTGCACGCCCTGGTCGGTCTTCGGGTCGGGGAACCGCGGTGCGCGAATCAGCGACGTACGGATCGTGGTGGTCGTGCCGCCGTCCTCGCGGGCGGTCCGGTTGATGTCGTGTCCGTAGGTCGAGTCGTTCACGACGGCGACGCCGTACCCGGGCTCGCCGACGTGCACCCATCGGTGCGCCGCGATCTCGAACTTCGCCGCATCCCACGAGGTGTTCTGGTGGGTCGGCCGGAAGATGTGGCCGAACTGGGTCTCCGACGCCGACCGGTCGGCGTGCACGTCGACCGGGTACGCCGCCTTGAGGAACTTCTCCGCCTCGTGCCAGTCGATCGTGGTCTCGATGTCGACCCGCTTGGCGCCCGGCCGCAGCCGCAGCGTCTGGGTGACGCTGGACCGGTTGAAGGACCGCTTCACCACCACGGTCGCGACACCCTCGACGGTGCTGAAGTCGACACTGTCCACCTCGGTCACGTCGCGGACGTTGTTCTTGTAGAACGAGTCGACGTCCCACGCGTCCCAGTGGTTCGGGGTGTCCACGTGCAGCTGCAGAAGGTTGCCCGCGGCACCTGGCGCGATCACCTCGCGACCGGCGGCCACGTCGTACAGGGAGGTGATCAGGCCACGCTCGTCGATGGTGACCCGGATCAGCCCGTTGTCCAGTACGCCGTTCTCGACCGTGACGGACTGGCCTTCGCCGGCCGTGACACCGGCCCCCAGGCCGGCCACGCCGTTGCGGCTGTGCGGTGCGGCGTTGAAGACGATCTGCGCGGAACCCTCGCCGGCCAGCGCCTGCTGGGCCTTCGCGATGATCGCCTCCAGCTCCGAAGCCAACCGGGCGTACGTCGCCTCGGCCTCGCGGTGCACCCAGGAGATCGAGCTGCCCGGCAGGATGTCGTGGAACTGGTTCAGCAGCACGGCCTTCCAGATCCGGTCCAGGTCCTCGTACGGGTACGCGTCCAGCTTGCCCGCGACCACGGCTGCGGCGGACCACAGCTCGGCCTCGCGGAGCAGGTGCTCGCTGCGCCGGTTGCCCTGCTTGGTCTTGGCCTGCGAGGTGTACGTGGCCCGGTGGATCTCCAGGTAGAGCTCACCCGACCAGACCGGCGCGTGGTCGTGGTACTCCTCCTCGGCGGCGGTGAAGAACTCGGTCGGGGACTCGATCGTGACCCGCGGCGAGGACTCCAGGTTCGCCACCCGGCGCGCCGTCGCGACGAACTCGCGAGTGGGGCCGCCACCGCCGTCGCCGTACCCGAACGGGACCAGCGAGTGGGTCGCGGCACCGTTCTCGGCGAAGTTGCGCTGGGCGTGTGCGAGCTCGCGACCGGACAGGTCGGAGTTGTAGGTGTCGATCGGCGGGAAGTGGGTGAACACCCGGGTGCCGTCGAGGCCCTCCCACCAGAACGTGTGGTGCGGGAACTTGTTCTCCTTGTTCCAGGAGATCTTCTGGGTCAGGAACCACTTCGACCCGGACAGCTTCACCAGCTGCGGCAGGGCCGCGGTGTAGCCGAACGAGTCCGGCAGCCAGACCTCCTGGGTGTCGATCCCGTACTCGTCCAGGAAGAACTTCTTGCCGTGCACGAACTGCCGGGCCAGCGCCTCGCCGCCGGGCAGGTTGGTGTCGGACTCGACCCACATGCCGCCGACCGGAACGATGGTGCCGTCGGCAACTGCCTTCTTCAGCCGCTCCCACACCTCCGGGTAGTTGTCCTTCACCCAGGCGTGCTGCTGGGCCTGCGAGAACGCGAAGACGAGCTCCGGGTACTCCTGGGCCAGCGTGGCGACGTTGGAGACGGTCCGGGCCACTTTGCGGCGGGTCTCACGCAGCGGCCAGAGCCAGGCCGAGTCGATGTGCGCGTGGCCGACCGCGGACAGCTGATGGGCGCTGGCGTGCGCCGGGCGGCTCAGTACGTCGGTCAACTGGGCGCGCGCGTCGGCCGCCGTACCGGCGACGTTCTCGTAGTCCAGGGCGTCCAGCGCGCGGCTGAGCGCCCGCAGGATCTCGCGGCGCCGCGGCTCCTGCGGGGAGAGTTCGTGCTGCAGGCCGTCCAGCGCCTCGAGGTCGAGGATCAGGTCCCACACCTCGGCGTTGAACACGGCCAGGTCGGCGCGGGCGAGCTGGTAGATCGGCGTCTCGCCGCGCTTGGCGCCGATGTCGACCTTGGCGTAGGCGTTGTCGAGCGGGATCTCCGGGTTGGCCGCGCCCTCGACGTAGAACTCGATCCGGTCGCCGGGCGAGGCCGCCGTACCGTCGGGGCCGAGGATCGACAGCGGGGCGTACGTCTGCCGCGGGTGCAGGCCCTTCAGCGGTACGCCGGACGTCGTGTGGATCAGCCCTTCCGCGGAGAACCCGGGGCCGCCGCTGAAGCCGAGGTCGATGACCGCCTCGATCTCGCAGCCGGCCCACTCGGTCGGGACCTGGCCGCTGAACTTGAACCACGCGGTACCCCAGGCGGGACCCCACGGCAGGCCGATCGCGGCCGGCTCGTAGGTCTGGGCGAGCGCCTCGCCCGGGGACACCGGCTCACCAGGGGCGTGCCACACCTCAATGTCCAGTGGGACCGCCGCGCCGTAGATCGCGGGGCGGATCCGCTCCCGCAGGGCGCGCCTGAGCCGCTCCTCGATGAGTTGACGGTCGTCGTGCACGAAATCATCCTCCGCGGGTTGTCTCGCGACCCCAAGCGGCCGCTGCGATGACAACGCTGTCACACGCACCGGGGGCCCGTCCAGACGCAGTTCATCGTTGCACTCCCGGTAGCGGTCAGGTCGCAGTACGGGAGCGTGGCTACCGGGAGGGACCTGTTGCCGTCTAGGTTGTCCTGCATGGATCGACCCCGCCTCCTGACCCCTGCCGGGAACGGCCTCATCCAGTCAGCCGGAATGAGCCGGCGCAGCATGCTCGGCCTCGGCGCCGCCGCCGTCGCCGCGCTGGCGGTGCCCGGGTGCTCCCGCGGCCGCTCGGACGAGCCCGCACCGGCCGGACCGGCGACGCTCGCGACCGGTAACAAGGGCGGTGTGTACGACGAGTTCGGCGGCGGTCTCGCGAAGCTGGTCAGCGAGGTCACCGGCATGGAGCTTCAGACGGTGCCCTCCGGCGGTTCGGTGGACAACCTGTACCGGGTGGCCGGGATGAAGAACGACCTGGGGTTCACCACCTCCGACACCGCGCTCAACGCCTACGAGGGAACCGGCCTGTTCAGCTCCGGCGCGCTCAAGTTCACCGCTCTCGCCCGGACGTACGACAACTACGTCCACGTCGTGGTGCCGACCGCGTCGGACGTCGTACTGCTCAAGCACCTGGCCGGCAAGACCGTGAACGTCGGTCCGATGAACTCCGGGACCAAGGTGGTGGCGGACCTCATCCTGAACACCTCCAAGCTCAGCGGTGTCAGGACGACGAACTACACGCTCGAGGAAGCCGTCAAGCAACTGAAGGTCAGGGCCGACAACCAGGGCAAGGGTCCGGGCATCGACGCGCTGATCTGGAGCGGCGGCCTGCCGACCAAGCCGATCGCCGAACTGCAGGCGTCGGTCGGCTTCCGGCTGGTCGACATCGGCACGGTCGCGGAGGAGATCTCGCTCAAGCGGTTCGGCGGCTACGTCGTGTCCTCGATCCCGCCGTCGGTGTACGGCCTGGCCAGCTCGGTGCCGACGCTGGCGGTCCCGAACTACCTGATCGCCCGGCCGAACCTGTCCGACTCGTGGGCCTGGTGGACGGTCAACACGATGTTCCGCCGGCAGAACGACCTGATGGCGGCCCACCAGGAGGCCGGCTCACTGGACCCGCGCTCGGCGATCGCCACCATGCCGATCCCGCTGCACCCGGCCGCCGAACGCTGGTACCGCGCCAACCACATCTGATCCAGCGGGTACGACGTACCGGCTCGGTCAGACCTCGTAGTCGTCGATCAGGGGGACGCGGACCTCGATCACCAGGCCGCCGCCGATCGGCGGGCGGGCCACGACGCGGCCGCCGACCCGGGCCGCCTCGGACCGGACGATCGCCAGCCCCAGACCGGTGCCCGGCATCTCCCGGTGGTGCGCGCTGCGCCAGAACCGCTCGCCGACCTTCTTCAGATCGCGCGATCCCAGCCCGAGGCCGTGGTCGCGGACCGACATGACCACCTCGGTGCCGTCGCGTGTCACCGACACCTCCACCGGCGGAGCGCCGTACTTGGAGGCGTTGTCGAGCAGGACGTCGAGGATGTCGTCCACCTCGAGCTCCGGGGCGACACCGCCCGGCACCATCTCGCCGATGATGAGTTCCATGTCGTCGGCGGCGTACACGGCCTTCCAGCCGACCAGCCGCTCCTTCACCGCCTGGGCCAGGTCCAGCGGCTCTTCGTTGCTCTCGGCATCGGCTCCGGGGCGGTCCGAACCGGCCAGCCGGGACAGCCGCTGGACGATCCGGCCGAGCCGGTCGATGTCGCTGAGCGCGAACCGGGCCGTCGGCGACAGCCGGGACAGGCCCTCGATGTGGATCCGCGCCGAGGTCAGCGGCGTCCGGAGCTGATGGGATGCGTCGGCAACGAACTCGCGCTCGCGCTGACGGGCCTGGTGCAGGCTGAGTGCCATCGAGTTGAAGCTGTCGCCGAGTCTTCGCAGCTCTGGTGCGCGTCCGTCGGTCGACACCCGGGTGTCGAGGGCGCCGCGGGTGATCTGGTGGGTCGCGTTGTCGAGGTCGTTCAGCGGCCGCAGCACCCAGCGGGTGATCGGCCGGACGATACCGATGACAATCGCGCCGATGCTGATCAGCAGACCGCCGAGGAGCAGCAGCAGACCGCGCTGCACCTGGTCGCGGGCCTTCTCGGTCGGCACCCGCAGTACGGCGGCACCGAGCACGCGACCGTTGTTGACGACCGGACGGGCCACCACCATCTCGCCGGTGCGCCAGGGGAACAGGGCGGGCGGCTCGGACGGCAGACGGCCGGCCAGGGTGCTGTCGAGGGCGGACTTGAGGTCCGGCTCGTCCACGTCGACACCGGACCGTGAGGTGGCCACCACTTTGCGGTCGACGTCGACGACGAACACCGGGGTGTTGTAGAGCTCGTGGTACCGAACCGCCAGCTCACGCAGGTTGGCGATGTCACCGGACTGCAGCGGCGACTCCGCCATGGTGGCGAACCAGTCCGCGTCGTTGCTGCGGGACAGGAACAGCGTCCGCGACGCACTCGTGGCGATGTAGTTCGCCAGCGGGACGGCGGCGACGATGGCCAGGATGACGACCATCGGTACGAGTGACTGCAGCAGACGACGGCGCAACGGTCAGTCCGAACCCAGGCGGTAGCCGACACCGCGAATGGTCTGCACCAGCTCGGGCCGGCCGAGCTTGGCCCGCAGGCTGGCCACGTGCACGTCCATCGTCCGCGACGAGGCCTCGAAGACCGACTGCCAGGCGTACAGGGCGACCTGTTCGCGCGGGACCACCCGGCCGTGGTGAGCGGCCAGCACAGCTAGCACGTCGAACTCCTTGCGGGTCAGGCTGATGGGCTTGTCCGCGACCTGGACGGTCCGGGCCTCGATGTCCACGGTCAGGTCGCCGACGGTCACCCGGGGGCGGGGCTGCAAGAGGCCGGTACGACGAAGTACAGCATCGATCCGGGCCAGCAGCTCGGATATCGCGAACGGTTTGACCACATAGTCGTCCGCACCGCTGCGCAACCCCCGGACCCGGTCGGCCGCCTCGCCCCGCGCGGTCACCGCGATCACCGGAACGTCCGACACCGTACGGATCTGCCGGCAGACGTTGATACCGTCCCCGTCAGGCAGCCCGAGGTCCAGCAGGACCAGGTCGCCGGGGTCCGCCGCCAGGGCGTCCGCAGCGGTCCGGACATGCGTGACCATCAAGCCGTAACGCCGCAGCGCAGGTATCAGGGCATTCGCGATATCGAGATCGTCTTCGACCAACAGGATCCTGACCGCGCCACTCATGCGGTGATCGTAGGCCAGGAGACGCTCATATGTGTCAGATCTTGGTAAAGACGTAATCACGCGACTCCACGCAGTGTTCGGCAACATTAGCCTTCCGGACACAGGAGGGAACCGGTAGATGACTGTCGGTATCGGTACGGGGGGCGGCTTGGCCGCGCCCTCCGACGAAGAACTCGCCGAGTATGAGCAGGAGAGGCCCGCTCGGCGGCTTCGGCCTGTCCTGGACCGGGTGATTGCGGTCTGGTGCGCAATCGTCAGCATCGGCGTCCTGTTGCAGGTGTTCTTCCCTCTACCACAAGGCACGCAGTTTTACTTGGTGATCTTTCTCGCAGCCGTTCTGCCGATCACCTTGCTGTGTTACAGGGGTTGGAAGGTCCCTCCGTTCCTCAATCCGTTCAAGCGGGAGCCCGTCACCGACGATCCCGGGATCACCGACTGGCTCCTGGCCGTCGTCGCATTGGCGGTCTGCGTCTACCCGCTCCTGGACTTCGACGGCTTCCTGGAACGACGCCAGGCGCCGACGTCTCTCGATGTGGTGGCCGGCGCTCTGTTGCTTGTGCTGTTGCTCGAGGCATGCCGTCGTACGACGGGATGGGTGCTGCCCATCTTCAGCCTGTTGTTCATCGCCTACGCGTACTACGGCGGCTTTCTGCCCCAGACCTGGTCGTTGGCGCACAAGGGCTTCAACTTCGACGCGATCATCGCGCAGTTCACCAACGGAACCGCCGGGTTCTACGGGACACCGCTGAACGTCGCGGCCAGCTACATCGTGCTGTTCACGATCTACGGCGCCGTACTGGACTACTCCGGTGCCGGGAAGTTCTTCATCGACTTGTCCTTCGCGGCCTTCAAGCGCAGCCGTACGGCGCCTGGTCGCACAGTCACCTTGGCCGGCTTCCTGCTGGGCAGCGTGTCCGGCTCGGGTACGGCGACCGCGGTGTCACTCGGCACGGTGTCGTGGCCGATCCTGCGGCGCGCGGGTTATCCGCCCGAACCGGCAGGCGGAATGCTGGCCGCCTCCGGTATCGGTGCGATCCTGTCGCCACCGACCCTGGGTGCGGCCGCGTTCATCATCGCCGAGTTCCTGCAGGTGTCGTACCTGACCGTCCTCGGGTACGCCGTCATCCCGACGATCCTGTATTACCTGGGCATCCTGCTCGCGATCGAGATCGACGCCCGCCGGCACGGGACGACGTCGGCGGAGACATCGACAGACTCGGCGTTACGGTTGCTGTTGCGGTTCGGGTACCACTTCCTGTCGTTGTTCGTGATCATCGGCTTCATGGCGGTCGACGTGCCGCCGTTCAAGGCTGTGGTCTACGCGGTGATCGTCCAGTTCGGGCTGTCGTTCCTGGACCGCGAGCACCGGTTGACCGTGGGGCCGCTGCTCAAAGCGCTTGCCCAGGGCACCCGTTCGGTGCTGCCGGTGGCGGCCACCTGTGCGACGGCCGGCATCATCGTCGCGGTCACCACGCAGACCGGGCTCGGCCTCAACCTGGCCGAGATCATCGTCAGCGCGGCCCGGGGGCTGACCGAGAACCACACCGCGGTCCTGATCTTCACCGTGATCCTGTCGGGGTTCGCCGTACTGATCCTCGGACTGGCCGTGCCGGTGACCGCGTCGTTCATCATCGCCGCCGTGATCATCGCGCCGGCCCTGGTACAGCTCGGGGTGACGCAGCCCGAGGCGTACATGTTCATCTTCTACTACGCCGTACTGTCGGAGGTGTCGCCGCCGACCGCACTGGCCGCGGTGGCGACAGCCGCGATCACCGGCGGCAAGGTGATGCCGACGATGTGGCAGGCGTGGAAGTACACGCTGCCGGCGTTCCTGGTGCCGTTCGCGTTCGTGCTCACCGACAACGGTGCGCGGCTGCTCGGTCAGGGATCGTTCATCGGTATGGTCTGGACGCTCGGCGTCTCGATGCTGGCCGTCGCCGCGCTCGCGGTGGTGACCGGTGGCTGGATCGTCACGGCCACCGGCTGGCTCGAACGGCTGGTGTGTGTGCCGGCCGCGGTGCTGTTGCTCTATCTCGCGCCCGTAACCATCACGGCCGGAATCTGTTTGCTACTTGTTGCCGTCGTCATCAATCTGGTCCGGCGGCAACGCAGTACGAATGCTGACCCCACCCCGCCGCCCCGGTCAGAGGCCGGCCCGAAGGAAGGACCCGTCACTTGATGAGAACCCGTCGCCTCCCCGCCGCTGTGGTGGCGCTCGCCGCCGTCGTCTCCCTGGTCGCCTGCGGCGGCCAGCGGGATGAACCGACCGGGTCCGGTTCGGCCGACGGCGGCCGGCTGACCATTGCCACCGGCAACACCACCGGCGTCTACTACCAGCTCGGCGGTGCGCTGGCATCACTGATCTCGCAGAAGGTCTCCGGCTACCGGGCGACGGCGAGCGAGACCGGCGCCTCGGTGCAGAACGTGCAGGGCCTGGTGGCGGGGAACTACGACATCGCGTTCTCGCTCGGTGACACCGCCGCCGATGCAGTGAAGGGCGTGAACAGCTTCAACCAGCCGCAGGACGTCGTCGCGCTGACCAAGCTCTACAACAACTACACGCAGGTCGCCGTCCGGACCTCCGCCGGCATCAACTCGATCGCCGACCTGAAGGGCAAGCGGGTCTCGACCGGTTCGCCGAACTCGGGCACCGAGGTGATCGCCCGGCGGCTGCTCGAGGCCGCCGGTCTCGACCCGGCCAAGGACGTCACCGCGCAGCGGCTCGGCCTGCCGGAGTCGGTGGACGCGATGAAGTCGGGGTCCATCGACGCACTGGTCTGGTCCGGCGGTCTGCCGACCGGCGGTATCACCGACCTGACCACGAGCATGGGCAAGAACGTGAAGCTCATCCCGATCGTGGACCTGCTGCCGAAGATGCAGGAGAAGTACGGCCCGGTCTACTCACAGGCCCCGATCCCGGCGGCGACCTACAAGCAGCCGGCCGATGTGGCGACCATCGTCGTACCGAACGTGCTGCTGGTCCGGAAGAACATGAAGGACGACCTGGCCGAGCAGCTGACCAAGGTCATCTACGAGAACAAGGACGCCCTGGTCGCGGTGAACGCGGCCGCCAAGGGCATCGACCTGGCGAACGCCGACAAGACCGATCCGGTGTCGGTGCATCCGGGCGCGAAGAAGGCGATCGACGCACTGAGATAACCAGACCGTCCTCCCCCGCACACCAGGCGCAGCGGGGGAGGACGCAAGGTCCCACCTCCGCACACCAGGCGCAGCGGAGGCGGGGCCACGCCGGCTCTCACAACCAGGCGCAGTGAGAGCAGGCAGACCGGGCCCGGCCCTCCGGAGGCATCTGGGGGATACCGGGCCCGGTCACTTGCTGTCTGTGGTGTCTTCCTCGGTCTCCGGCAGCGGAGTGCCGTACAGGTAGTGCGACAGCGCCGAGTCACGCTTCGGATGGACGTGGTACTTCGTGGGTACGACGCGGCCCTCCGCGCTGTCCCACGCGGTGTCGGCTACTCGCCACATGCGGTGTGTGAGCCGCCCTGCCATCCCGGTGTGCGGTGAGTACGGGTGTGCTCGGGTGGGAGCCACCTCCTCCGCCTCCAGCAGCTCCTCGGTCAGCGTGTTGACGTCCGAGTCGTCCAGCTGCTCACTGATGCGCTGGCTGTAGTCGGTCTCCATCTGCTCGTGCTCGGTGAGCAGCCGGTCGATCGATTCCCACACTTCGTGCGACGTGAGGTCCTGCATGCGACTGTCGCCGTACTGGCGTCCCTTCAGGAACCGCAGCGACCGCTCCAGTTCCTTCGCGTTGCCGACGTACCTGGTGACCAGGTCGTCGCCGTCGGGCAGCCGGCGTACGTGCGGGAGGAGGACGTCCTCGGCGGCGGCGAGGTGCTGCGCGGCGATGGCGTAGAACCAGTCGGTCTGGTGCCGGCGCTCCGGGTGCATGGCGGCCGGATGCTGAGCCGGCTCGGCCAGCTCGCGGATCCGGGCGTGTTCGTAGGTCAGGGCCAGTTCGAGCGTCGAAGCGGTCATGACAACCACCTCCATGGGGGTCTTCACTCCAGCGTGTGCCCATCCCCGTGCAGGTGCAACCGCCCCGCCGCGCTCCGTGACCCAACCGCCTCTTTCTGGTCTGCGTGAAGATTGTGCGGAATCGCTCGGGCGCGGTGGGGTCCGTCGCCTAAGGTGGCGCGGTGCTCGCCACCTCGCTCCTGCTGGCCACGTTCCTGCATCCCCTGTCGGCGTCGGGCGACATCACCGCCGACATCCTCGCCGGGCGCAACGTCACGCTCACCGGGCCGGCCTCGGTCACGGTGCCCGCGGGTACGACGACGTACGACGGCGTGATCAGCGGCGAAGGCACGCTGCGGATCCGCGGACGCGGCACCCTGATCCTGACCCGCGACAGCGACTTCACCCTGCCACGGGACCAGCAGCGGCAGCGGGTCCGGATCCTCGGCGGCAACCACCCGTACGTCGTGGTCGGCACCCCCGATCCGCCCGCGGTGATCGTGGACCGCGGTGCCACCCTGCAGTACGGGAACGGCGGCGGCACCGGCCTGATCGGGCGATTCCCCTACAACACGCCCGGCTTCCAGCTCAATCAGGACAACATCGAGGTCAACGGCACCCTGCGGCTGTCACTGACCCGGGCCATCAACCTCGGCACGATCAGCGGCTCCGGTCTGGTCACCCAGCCGCGGTTCCTCTGGGGGACGCTTGACCTGGCCGGTTCGCAACCCTTCTCCGGCGTGATCGACAACGGCACCGGTACGGCGGCCGGCAAGCCCGAGGCCGCGGTCGCACTGCCCAACGCGCGCGCGATCCTCAACCAGGGGACGTGGACGATCGACACTCCGCTCGACCAGACCGTCGTACTGCGGCAGAACTTCTATCAGCGTGAGTACGGCAGCGACATCAACGTGCAGTCGCGTCCGGGTGGACGGGTTGTGCTCACCGGGCAGTACAGCTACTCCGATCGGGGCGGCGACACCGACCCGTCGCTCAGCGATCCGGGTCTGAACTGGCGAAGGATCCCGCACGATCGCAACAAGCGCGGGACCAACATCAAGGGCGCCGACGTCCAGTGGGGTGACGGCACCACGGACGACATCTTCATGCCGGGCACTGCGGACACGGTCTACATCAACCTGCTGGCGGCACGATCCCGGTCCAAGCTCACCTTCGCCTACAACGGACCGGTGACCCTCGGTGCGCCGATCGGTGGCGGGGTCTTCCACGACACGCTCAAGTCACCGGGCGCCGGGGACATCGTGATCAAGGGGGTGCGCGGTAACGACGTGACGTTTGCGGCGCACCAGTACTACGACGGTTCGACGACGATCGAGCGTGGCGCGGTGCTGCGGCTCGGCAGCGGACGGCCGGGCGGCGACGGCAGTCTGCTGACGAAGGCTTCGCTGTTCAAGGTGGTCAACGACGGCTCACTCGTCGTGCAGAACTCGCGGAGCACCGTCTCCCTGTCGAAGCTCAGCGGCACCGGGTCTTTGGTGCAGGCGGGCCCGGCTACCACTCGCCTCACCGGTGACCTCACCTACACGGGCCGGACGACGATCTCCCGGGGGACTCTCGCGGTGGTCGCGGGGAGCCTGCGGACGAGCAGCGCTGTCGCTCTCACTCGCGCCGGCGCCCGCCTGGATCTGACCGACGCCGGCAACCAAGGCTTGCGGAACCTCACGATGGCCGCAGGTACGACGCTCACCTCGAACCGCCGCGCTTCGGTGAGCCTGAGCGGTAGGTCTGTTCTCGCCGGCACCTTCTCAGGCGGCACCCTGGTCAACACCGGCACCCTCACCGGCCCGTTCACAGCCGCAGGCAACTTCACCCAGACCCGCACCGGCCGCCTGATCACCCCCCTCACCACCAAACCCCCACAAATCACCGGCACGGTAAACCTCGCCGGCACCCTCCAACTCGGATCCCCAACCAAGCCCGGCACCACTCAACCCACCGCCGCGACCGCCAAGCCCGGCACCACTCAACCCACCGGTGTGGCCTCTCAGCCCGGTGCGGCTTCTCGCTCGGAACTCATCCTCATCAACAACGCCGGTGCGTCGGATGTCATCGGCACCTTCAACGGGCTCCCGGAGGGCGCCAAGCTCACCGTGGCCGGCGCCCGGTACACCATCACCTACAAGGGCGGCACCGGCAACGACGTCACTCTCAAGCCGGTCCAGGCCGACGCACCCGACGTCGCCCCGAACCAGCCCGCAGGCGCCAACACGCCAGCGGCCACTGAGGCGACGACCGGCAGTTCGTCGTACTGGCGTTCTGCCGGTCTGGCCGCGGTGGCCGCGTTGGTCGTCGTACCCGGACTACTGCTCCTTCGCCGGTTCAGGCGTCGGAGCTCTTCTTCCAGAGGTTGATGCCGGCTTCGACGGCGTCGGCGTCGATGGCCTCGAGCTCCTCGGGGGTGAACTTCAGGTTGTTCACCGCGGCGAGGTTGTTCTCCAGTTGGGCGACGCTGGAGGCTCCGATCAGGGCGCTGGTGACGCGGTCGTCGCGCAGGGTCCAGGCGAGCGCGAGCTGCGCGACGGTCTGGCCGCGCTGCTTGGCGATCTCGTTCAGTGCGCGGACGTGCTTCAGCGTGTCCTCGGTCAGGGACTCCGGGTTGAGCGACTTGCCCTGCGCCGCGCGGGAGTCGGCCGGCACGCCGTCCAGGTAGCGATCGGTCAGCACACCCTGCGCCAGCGGCGAGAACGCGATCACGCCGACACCGAGCTCACCGACGGCGTCCAGCAGGTCCTCCTCGATCCAGCGGTTCAGCATCGAGTACGACGGCTGGTGGATCAGCAGCGGCGTGCCCAGCTCCTGCAGGATCCGGGCCGCCTCCCGGGTCCGGTCCGCCGAGTACGACGAGATACCGGCGTACAGCGCCTTACCCGAACGCACCGCGGCGTCGAGCGCGCCCATCGTCTCCTCGAGCGGCGTGTCCGGGTCGAACCGGTGCGAGTAGAAGATGTCGACGTAGTCCAGGCCCATCCGGCTCAGCGACTGGTCCAGCGAGGCGAGCAGGTACTTCCGCGAGCCGCCGCCCTGACCGTACGGACCCGGCCACATGTCGTACCCGGCCTTGGTCGACAGGATCAGCTCGTCGCGGTACGTCGCGAAGTCGCGGGCGAAGTGCGTCCCGAAGTTCGTCTCGGCCGAACCGTACGGCGGACCGTAGTTGTTCGCCAGGTCGAAGTGCGTGACGCCGAGGTCGAACGCTCGGCGCAGGATGTCGCGCTGCGTGGCGAACGGCTTGTCGTCGCCGAAGTTGTGCCACAGCCCCAGCGAGATCGCGGGCAGCTGCAACCCGCTGCGCCCCGTCCGCCGGTAGGCCATCTGGTCGTCGTACCGGTCCTGAGCGGCTACGTAGTCAGTCACGAGACCTCAGTCTGCCTCATGTCGTAACAAGTGCAAACCCCCTTGTTTTACAGCAGAAACCCGACAACTAACACCCAGAACCCCACCTTCTTGATATCTACCCTGCGTGCCCGCGGCGGTTGCGCCCCGGCAGCCCGCTACCCACCGGGCTGAGCTGAAGGAGGTGCCGGGTTGGGTGAGCGCTCGTAATCGAAGTGCGCCTGGTGCTGAGAGGAGTAGGTGGGGGAGAGGCGATCCGGCGGGCTGGGCAGCGGCGGGTGTGTGCCGCCGAGTGCACTGAGGTGCGGAGGTGGCGTTGCGCCGGATTGTGTTCGGCTGGTGGTTTAGCGGTTGTGGTGGGTGGGTGGGAGTCAGGTCAGGGTGGACCAGGGGGTGGGCGGGGTGGTGGTGGTGAAGAATTTTAGGAGGGCGAGGATTCGGGTGGCTGGGGGTGCGGTCCAGTGGCGTTGGTTTGGCCAGGGGGCGGCGGTGAGTTTGCCTAGACCCCAATCGAGGTGGAACCAGAGGGCTGCTGCGGCTACCTCGTCCTCCTGTGGGGCTCGTCCGGTGTTGGAGGTGCGGGTCTGGCGGATGTAGTCGGGGAGGATGGCGGCTACGTGCTCTAGGGGGAGTTTGGCGAAGTCCATGCCGCGCGGTGCCCAGGCGGCGTCGCCCCAGTCGATGAGGGCGCGGAGTTCACCGTCGGGTCCGGCGAGAAGGTTGTGTGCGGCAACGTCTCCGTGGATCAGTACCTTCGGTTCGTTTCGGTCGAACCGGTCGGCCAGCCGGGTGAACCAGCCGCTCAACCACTTCGCCGTACCGGAGTCCAGGTAGCCGCGCTCGGCCAGGCTGTCGACCGTTCGCCACGGGTCGTCACGGTCGTCCTGCGGTACGCCGGGTAGGTCGGTCGGCTCGACCCCGTGCACCCGGGCCAGTTGCTCCGCGAGGCCTGATGGCACCTCGGTCGGCTCGATCCCGTGCACGAGTTCCATCACGACGTACGGCGCATCGATCAGTTCACGGCTGTCGTCGTACTCGACGATCGCGGGAGTCAGCACGCCGGCCGACAACGCGACGGGTACGACGCCGGCCTCCTTCCGCAGGTCATCCTCGAATCCTGGTCGCGCGACGCGCAGGAACAACGCGTCTCCCAGTACGAACCCACGGTTCGCGACGCCGCCCGCGACCTCGGTCACCTGCTCCGGCGGAACACCGTGCCGCCGGCCGATCGCGGTGACGCGGTCCAGGAACTCCTCGTGGTCGCCCACTCGCACCTCCCTCGTCGCGTGATGTGTCCCACGATCCTTGTGCCAGGGCACGGTGCCGTCCACCCGATTTGATGTACTGCGGGCGTGCGAGTCGATCTGGATCCGGAAGCGCTCGGGCGGCGTGAGTTCTACGCGGCGCTGAACTCCGTGGTGGTCCCGCGCCCGATCGCGTGGGTGTCGAGCAGGTCCGCCGACGGTGTGCTCAACCTTGCTCCGCATTCGTTCTTCACCGTGGCCTGTGTGCAGCCGCCGATGGTGCAGTTCACCTCGGTCGGGCGGAAGGACAGCCTGAACAACGTCGAGGCAACCGGCGAGTTCGTGGTGAACTTCGCCGCCGAGGCACTGTTCGAGCAGATCAACGCGACCGCGACGAACTTCCCGGCGGAGATCTCCGAGTTCGAAGCCGTCGGGCTGACCACCGAACCCTCCCGCACTGTCGCCGTACCGCGCGTCGCGGAATCGCCGGTGGCGATCGAGTGCACCCTCCACACCACGCTCGAACTCGGCGACTCGACCGTCGTGATCGGCCGGGTCCGCCACCTTGCCGTCGACGAAGCGATGATGGTCGACGGACACCCGGAGATCCGGCTGCTCCGGCCACTGGCCCGCCTGGGGAAAGACGAGTGGTCGACCCTCGGCGAGGTCCGCACGATCACCCGAATCCGCCACAAAGACTGGCCGGGGCACTACAAACCACCGCAGAGTTGAGCTCTTCATCTCTCACCCAACCGATCGGCCCGGGCGTTGGTCAGCGGATGGTGGCTCCATCAGGGCAAGGGTCCTGGTCAGGGCGTCGAGTTGTGGGGACAAGCGGAGTGGGGTGGTGTCGGGGGACAGAGTGGTGGCGGGGTGCCATTCGAGGGTGGGGGTGACCAGGTGGACGTCGGGGGTCAGGGGGCCGGGGTCGTGGGTGTGGGAGCGGGACGCGAGGTTGAGCATCAGGCCCAGGGCGGGGATGACCGAGAGGTCTCGGATGACGTGGATGAGGAGGAGGTCGCGGGCGGGGAGGGCGGCGAGCACGCCGTACGGCGGGGTCTCGAGGTGGAGGGATTCGCGCAGGACGGTGTCCAGGACGAGGGCACGGGACGCGGCGAAGATGGTGCCGGTGACCAGGGCGATCCGGATGTCGTCGTGGTCGACGTACTCGACGTGATCGGTCAGGCGCCGGAGGTTGGCCAGGCCGAAGCGCTCGGCATCGGACCAGGTCAGGCCGAAGTCGGTCGGGTCGAGGTACATCGTGACGACGCCGTCCACGGCCGTGGCTGGGACGGACAGCAGGCCGGGAAGGAAATCGGCGCGGTCCGCCGTCCAGTCGGCGGGGAGCGCGTCGCGCGGGACGAGGCGCTGGATCAGCTCTCGCTCGGGATCCGTGGGCGGTAACGGAGGGCCTAGGCTCAGGCGCTGCAGGAGTTGGGCGAAGTGCTCCTCGACCACGGCCGGCCAGCGGTGTTCCTCGTACCTGGAGACGGCACGGGCCAGATTGCTCAGGCCGAGGATCGGGCTGTCCGCGGCTGGATCGGCCGGGACGAGGGCCGCGCCGCCCTCGTAGGTCACGTCCAGGCCGAGGCGGGCCGCGGCGGTGAGGCCGAGGCGGACGAGATGTGCGGATTGGCGTCGGGTCAGCGGGATCAGGACCGGGTCGGGCCGGTCGGAGTGGTTGCCCTGGGCACGTTCGGTGGAGCTGTCGATGGTCATCATGGCCACCTCCTCGCCAGAGAAAGTACGAGGAATGGCCCCCGATCCGGCCGGACGTTTCGAACCTGTGGACAACCGCCCGGGATAGTCTGCGGCAACACGTCAGGCACGCAGGAGGAGTGGAACAGGATGTCCAGCACACCGTCGTCGCGACCCACCTCGGAGACCCGGTTGTCGCTGTCGCACATCACCGCGCAGAACGAGACCAACCTGCTGGGGACCGTGCACGGTGGCGTGATCATGACGTTGGTCGACTCGGTCGCGGGGGTGGTGGCGGCCCGGCATTCGGGCGGTCCCGCGGTCACCGCGTCGATGGACGAGATGACCTTCCTGGTGCCGGTGCGGGTCGGCGACGTGGTGCATTTCAGCGGTCAGGTGAACTGGACCGGACGCAGTTCGATGGAGATCGGCGTACGGATCACGGCCGATCGGTGGGATTCCGTCGGGCCGGAGGTCCATGTGGCGTCGGCGTACCTGGTGTTCGTCGCGGTGGACTCCGACGGGCAGCCGCGGGCGGTGCCGCAGGTCGTCCCGGAGACCGACGAGGACCGCCGCCGGCTGCGCGAGGCCGAGATCCGGCGCAGCCACCGCCTCGCCCGCCGCGCGGCCATCATCGCGTCCCGCCAGGAAGACACGCTTGCGGCAGACGCGGACGGTGTGCGGTGAGCTGGTTTGCCCATGCGCGGCGGCATCCCTCGGCGGTGTTGCTGGTGGTGCAACTGCTGGGTGTGCTCGTCTACCCGGCGATGGAAGGCTCCCGCGGCGGTCGCGTCGCGTTCGAGATCCTCGGCATCTTCGTACTCGTCCTGGCCGTCTTCTCCGTCCGCTCCACCCCGGGCCTGACCTGGGTCAGCATCGGACTCGGCATCCCAGCCGTCGTTCTCTCGCTGGTCGACGTGTTCAACCCGACACAGCCGGTCGTGGCCATCTCCGCTGTACTGCACGCGACCTTCTACTTCTATGCCGCTTACAGCCTGCTGCGGTACATGCTGGCCGACCACGAGGTCAGCACGGACGAGCTCTACGCGACCGGTGCGACGTTCACCTTGGTGGCTTGGGGTTTCGCCTACCTGTACGTGTTCGTCCAGGTGCTGGTGCCCGGCAGCTTCACAGCGGCCGTCAACCCCACCAACGACCGCACCTGGATGGAACTGCTGTTCCTGAGCTTCACCACGCTGTCCAGCACAGGACTGAGCGACGTCGTCCCCATTACGTCATGGGGCAGGTCGGTTGTGATGCTCGAGCAGCTGGCAGGTCTCGGGTACGTCGCCATGGTCGTGTCTCGCCTGGTCGGACTGACGATCACCAGGCGCAGCAGCACCTAGACGCGCGGCCAGCCCGCCAGCATGTCAGCGGCAGCCCGGTAAGCCACCTCGGGCGCGTGCTCCATCGCTGCAACCCGGAAGCTCACTAGAGCACCCTCGTGCAGCAGTAGCAGCCGATCAGCCAGCTCGCCGGGATCAGTGAGGCCGGCCAGCGTCGCCTGTGCCTCGAACTCCGCGCGCATCCACTGCTTCTGGCCGACGATCACCGGCAACGCCGGGTGGTCGGGCGCGGCCAGCTCCACGCTCGCGTTGATGAATCCGCACCCGTACCGCGAACTCGCGACCCAGTCGGTCAGCGCGGCGAACAGCGCCAGGATCACCTCCTCCGGCGTCGACGGCTCACGTGCCGTCAGTTGCTCGTCGAGGAACTCGTGCCAGACCCGGTTCCGCCGCTCCAGATACGCCGCGATCAGCCGGTCCTTCGAGCCGAACCGGTCGTACAGCGTCTTCTTCGTGACGTCGGCGGCTTCGGCGATCGTGTCCACCCCGACCGCGCGGATGCCCTGCTCGTAGAACAGCGTGGAGGCTGCGGTCAGGATCCGCTCGCCGGCAGGCGTCAGCGTGGCCGCCTCGGGTAGTCGGCGGTCCACTAGCAATCTCATCTGCTGGTCGAGCATACTGACAGTATACCGACCGGTGTGGTTACTCTGCTCGACATGACAACCACGACGGTCCAGGTCCGGCGAACGAACCTGCTCCCACTCGTCGCGGGGGTGGGGTTCGTCGTGTTCTGGAGTTGTGGGTTCATCGGGGCGCGGTGGGGGACGGAGTACACGACTGCCTTCGACCTGCTTGCGTGGCGCTTCCTGGTCGCCGGGGCACTGGCGGCCCTCGTCCTGCTGGTACGGCGGCCCACGATCACCCGCAGGGACCTCGTGACCCAGGTCTGGATGGCCGTCCTCACCCAGTGCGTCTACCTCGGACTCATCTTCACCGGCATCGACCACGGCATCTCAGCCGGTGTCACTGCCCTCATCGGATCGCTCCAGCCGATCCTGATCGCCACAGTCGCCGGCCCACTGCTCGGGGAACGCGTCAGCCAACGTCAGTGGTTCGGACTGGTCGTCGGTGTCGCCGGAGTCGGTCTGGTCGTGGCAGACGACCTCCACGGCTCCCCACTGCTGTTCCTGCTCCCGTTCGGCGGTCTGCTCGGTCTCGTCATCGGCACCTGCCTGGAACGCCGTCGCAAGCCCAGCACCAACTCACTCGACGCCCTCTGCGTGCAGAGCCTCGTGTCGGCTGTGTTCTTCGTCGCACTGGCCGCGTCCACTGACCAACTGACTGTGCCGACCGAGCCGGGCTTCTACGGAGCTGTCTTCTGGCTGGTGCTGCTGGCAACAGGTGGTGGTTGGGGCCTGTATCTGGTCAATCTGAAGGTCTCCGGCGCCACCCGCATCAGCAGTCTGCTCTACCTCGTGCCGCCGACCACGATGGTGTTCGCCTTCCTCCTGTTCCACGAGACCATCGGAGCACTCGCCGTGATCGGCATGCTGATCTGTGCGGTCGCCGTACTCCTGATCAGATTGGACGAGCGTGCGGAACCGGTTCTGGCTACGCTGCGGGGATGGCGGAACCCCGGTGGCTGAACGAGCAGGAGCAACAGGCGTGGCGCGCGTTCATCGCAGCCCAGCGCGTAGTGAACACTCGGATCGAGCAGCAGTTGCAACGCGACGCAGGGATACCGCACACGTACTACGAGATCCTCGTCCGGTTGTCCGAGGCACCTGACGGCCGACTGCGGATGAGTGAGCTCGCGGTCGCCACGCAGGGCTCACGCAGCCGCCTCTCACACGCGGTGAACCGCCTGGAGCAGGCAGGCTGGGTACGACGGGAAGGCATCGAGTCGGACCGTCGTGGTCAGGTCGCGATCATGACCGACCTGGGGCGGCAGAAGCTGGTCGAGACCGCGCCCGGCCACGTGGAGGAAGTCCGTCAGTCGATCTTCGACGCGCTCAGCGAGGAACAGGTAGAGCAACTCCACGACATCTGCGCCACACTGGCTCGGCACTCCGGGGACACCGTCGACCGGGCCGCCTGGGAGCGCCGCTGACATGAGGCGCCAAGCAGCACTGGTCGTGCTGACAGCACTCCTGCTGGCCGGGTGCAGTGACACCGACTCACCCACCGCCGGCCCCAGCACGGTGCCGTCCTCGTCGATCCCACTGCCCACCACCGAAGCGCCGACGCCAACAACGACACCGACACCGACGCCAACTCCCACGGCCACCCCGACACAGATCAGCTGCGTCGACCAGAAACTGCAGGCCCTCACCCTGCGA
Source organism: Kribbella sp. CCNWLW201 (assembly GCF_037203805.1). Lineage (NCBI taxonomy): Bacteria > Bacillati > Actinomycetota > Actinomycetes > Propionibacteriales > Kribbellaceae > Kribbella > Kribbella sp. CCNWLW201. Next base: position 96,527 of record NZ_JBBCBQ010000005.1, read on the forward strand.
GAGCAAGCGGCCCAGTTGATCATGACCGGTATCAGCGCGAACGGCATGACGTCGTCCCAGCGCCCCATCGTGCAGAAGCAGAAGCCCGGCGGCATCCTTCTGCTCGGCAGCGGCGGCAGCCTCTCCCACACGCGTACGGCGATGGCCGCGTCGACCACCGCGGCCACGGTCAAAGGCATCCGTCCCCTGATCGCGGCAGACCAGGAGGGCGGTCAGATCCAGCGCCTGAAGGGCTCCGGCTTCGACCGCATCCCGGCAGCGACCGTGCAGGGCACCTGGTCCAGCTCCAAGCTCACCGCCGAAGCGGAGGGGTGGGGTGACCAGCTCAAGGAGGCCGGGGTCAACGTCGACCTCGCGCCGGTGGCGGACGTCGTACCCAGCTCACTCAAGCAGCGGAACGAGCCGATCGGCAGTCTGGACCGTGAGTACGGCAACGCGCCCGGGGAGGTCGGGCCACCCGTCCAGGCGTTCGTCACGGGCATGCAAAAAGCTGGAATGATGACCTCGGTCAAGCACTTTCCGGGACTCGGCAGAGTGCGCGGCAACACCGACTTCTCGTCCGGTGTGGTCGACAGCGTCACTGCGCGCGGTGACGCGGACCTGCAGCCGTTCGCCGACGGGATCAAGGCCGGCGCCGACATGGTGATGATCTCGACCGCCACCTACACCAAGATCGACCCGAAGAACCGCGCGGTGTTCTCGCCGACCGTCATCCAGGGCATGGTCCGCGGCGATCTGCAGTGGAACGGAGTGGTGATCACCGACGACGTCGGCGCGGCCGCAGAGGTGGCCTCGGTACCGGCGGGCCAGCGGGCGACCCGGTTCGTCGCGGCCGGCGGGGACATCGTCATCAACGCCAAGGCCGGGCTGACCGTCACCATGGTGAACGCTCTGGTCACCAAGGCCGAGCAGGACAAGGCGTTCGCCGCGCAGTTGACGAGTAGCGTGAGGCGTGTGCTGACACTGAAGGAGAGCCACGGTCTGGTGAGCTGCGGATGACGGACGAGCAGGAGCCCGACTACCGCTTCACTCTGGCCAACGAACGGACCTACCTGGCCTACCTACGGACCTCACTGGCCTGCTACGCGGGCGGTCTGTCCGCGGTGCAGTTCCTCGATCTCGGCCCGGACCGCCTGCCGGCCAAGATCATCGGTGTGGTTCTGGTCACTGCCGGGATCGTCACCACGGCGGGTGCTTTCCGCCGGTGGCAAACGAACCTCACCGCCATGCGCACCGGCGGCAGCCTCCCGGTGACGCGGCTGCCCCTGATGCTGGCGGCAACGATCGGCGTGGTCGGCCTGATCGGTCTGCTGTTCTCGCTATGGCGCTGAACGATCCCGGGCTGCAGCCCGAACGGACGCTGCTCGCCTGGCGTCGTACGGCGCTCGGCCTGATCGCCAACAGCATCCTGCTGCTTGCCTCCGGCCACGGTACGTCGGACGTCCGCACCGGCCTCGGCATCGTCGTACTGGTGCTGTCACTGGCCTGCTGGGCCGCGGTCAGCGCCGTCTACCGCCGTACCAAGGGTGCTCCGATTCATGCCCTCGGCCACCAACGGCTGCTCCGGGCAGCGGCCGGTCTGGTGCTGATCGTGGGGCTCTTCGACCTGTACGCCGTACTCACCCGCTGAAACCGAATAGTTACTCGCCGGTCGTGTCCAGGCGGGGGAGTTCATCGCCACGCGGTACGTTGACCGGGCGGATGCCTAGTCAGCGGTCCGTAGCCCCTAGCATGTTCACGGTTTGTCCCTCGTTCATCCGGAGCTTGAAGTGCCGTTACGTCTGCGTCCGAACGACCCGACGTTCTACGACCTTTTCACCGAGTCCGCCAACCACCTCGTGGACGGATCCCGGATCCTGGCCGAATTGCTCGGCAGTACGGCGGGAACCGGGCTGTCGTCCAGCCACCAGATCGCCACCCAGATGAAGGATGCCGAGCACGCGGCTGACGAGACCACCCACTCGATCATCCGCCGGGTCAACTCGACCTTCGTCACCCCGTTCGACCGCGAGGACATCTACCGGCTGGCCTCCGACCTGGACGACGTGATGGATTACATGGAGGAGGCCGTCGACTCGGTCCACCTGTTCTCCCTGGAGAAGTTGCCGGAGGAGATCGCCGAGCAGATCGAGGTGCTCCAACGAGCCGCCCAGCTGACCGCGGAGACGATGCCGCGGCTGCGCACGATGAAGGATCTGGCCGAGTACTGGATCGAGATCAACCGGCTGGAGAACACCGGTGACGCCGTGCACCGGCGGCTGATCGCCAAGCTGTTCAGCGGCGAGTTCGACGCCCTCACGGTGATGAAGGTGAAGACCGTGGTCGACCTGCTGGAGGCCGCGATCGACGCCTTCGAGCACGTCGCGAACACGGTCGAGCAGATCGCCGTCAAGGAGAGCTGAGCGTGGAGTTCACGCTCGTCGTCGCCGTCATCGTGATCGCGTTGACGTTCGACTACACCAACGGCTTCCACGACGCGGCGAATGCGATCGCAACCTCGGTCTCCACCCGGGCGCTGACGCCCCGGGTGGCCTTGGTGATGGCGGCGGTGATGAACTTCCTCGGCGCGTTCCTCGGTACCGAGGTGGCCGAGACCGTTGGCAAAGGCATCATCAGTGCGCCGTCCGGCCAGCATGGGTTGGTGATCGTACTCGCCGCCCTGATCGGTGCCATCACGTGGAACCTGATCACCTGGTACTTCGGCCTGCCCAGTTCCTCCTCGCACGCGCTGATCGGCGGTCTGGTCGGCGCCGGCCTCGCCTCGTCGAGCGTCGTACTGTGGTCCGGCATCGTCGACAAGGTCGTCATCCCGATGGTGCTGTCACCCGCGGTCGGCTTCGCCGGTGCGTTCCTGGTGATGACCGCGATCTTGTGGCTGTTCCGGCGCAGCAACCCCGGCAAGGTCACCCGCGGCTTCCGGCTGGCTCAGGTCGTGTCGGCCGCCGCGATGGCACTCGGGCACGGGCTGCAGGACGCGCAGAAGACCATGGGCGTGATCTTCCTCGCCCTGCTCACCACGGGTCACGTGCAGGCGGGGGACGGCATCCCGACCTGGGTGAAGATCTCCGCCGCGACCGCGATCTCGCTCGGCACCTACTCCGGCGGCTGGCGGATCATGCGCACCCTGGGCCGCCGGATCATCCACCTCGACCCGGCCCGCGGCTTCGCCTCCGAGGCGGTCGCCGCGACCGTCCTCTACGTGATGGCGATCGGCCTGCACGCGCCGGTCTCGACCACCCATACGATCACCTCGGCGGTGATGGGCGCCGGCGCGACCAAGCGGCTGTCCGCGGTCCGCTGGGGTGTCGCGAGGGGCATCATCACGGCCTGGATCCTGACCATCCCGGCAGCCGGCCTGGTCGCCGCCCTCTGCTACGGCCTGGCCCACCTGATCCTGGAGTGAGCTCAGCGGTTCCAGCGGCGTACTGCCTTGGCTACGTCCTTGGGGCGGACGGAGCCGAGGTTGAGCTCCCAGGTGGCGGCCAGGCGCTCACCGAGCTCGGCCAGGTCCAGGTAGGCCTGCGGCCGGACGGCCACCACCCAGGTGGCCGCGGCCGCGTGGCCCTGCTGGAAGAGCAGGTGGTTCGCGGTGGCCTCGATCCGGTGGCGCTTCTCGCCCTCCAGCCGGCTGGCCGCCCAGTCCTGCATGATCGCGCCGTCGTCGGCGGTCATGCGGGCCAGGTACGTCAACGGCCCGCGCCAGAATCCGCGGCTGCCGATGTTGTCCAGGCTCTCGAGCGGGAACCAGCCGTTCTGGCAGCGCCGGCCATTGATCGCCGACTCGACCTCACGGGCCTGGGCCGCGTTCAGCCCGCGGACCGCCCAGTCGAGGAAGTACAGGCCGACGTCGGGGATCTCCTCCGCGACGTGCGGTGCCACGGTCAGCGTCCCCGGCTCGAAGAGATGCAGCTCTTCGGGTGTATCCAACACAACTTCCCCCGCCCACCTGAGTACGACGGCCGCGCACGCCACCGCGCGACCGACACCACAGGGACCCCCCAGGTTCCTGCTTGTCAACAGATGCTCTTCGTACCCTTGCTCCGATCCGGGGTCAAGGTGTTGTCCGAAAGGCGACTACCTACTTCTTGCGCTGAGCCCGGCGGGCCAACTCCTCCTGGTCGAGGCGTTCGGCCTCCTCGGGGGTGGGCGCGCCGCCGCCGTACGAGGCAGGCAGCCACCAGGCGCCGGCGGGCTGCTCGGGGTACGCGCGGATGGTGCGGTCGAGCATGCCGGCCATGGTCGAGCGCAGCTGCGCGGTCGCCTCGACCGCATCGTCCTCGCGGGTGACGGTGATCGGCTCGCCGACCGTGATCGCGATCGTGCGGTGCCGGGAGAAGTCGCGCGGGTGGTCCTTGGTCAGCATCCGCTGCGTCCCCCACAGGATCAGCGGGATCACCGGTACGCCGGTCGCGGCGGCCATCCGGACCGCGCCGGACTTGAAGTCCTTCAGCTCGAACGACCGGCTGATCGTCGCCTCCGGGAAGACGCCGACGACCTCGCCCGCGTTCAGGTACTGCAGCGCCTGGCGGTACGACGCCGTACCGGCCGCGCGATCCACCGGGATGTGGTGCATCCCGCGCATCAGCGGGCCGGAGTACCGGTTGCGGAACAGCACCTCCTTGGCCATGAAACGGACCAGCCGCTTGCTCGGCAGCGCGCCGAACCCGCCGAGGACGAAGTCGACGTAGGAGATGTGGTTCATCGCGATCACCGCGCCACCGGTCCGCGGCACGTTCTCCGTGCCGGTCAACTGGAACTTCAGGTCCAGCACCTTGAACGCCGTCCTGGCAAAGCCGACAACCGGCGGATACACGAGGTCTCGCATTCCCGAACGCTACCGGTTGCAGGCAAACGGCGGACGTGACGCGCCCCACGGAATCCGGTATGCAGATCTTCGTTAGGGTGGCCGGGACAACTGGAGATCGCGGGAGCTCGCACCGTAGCGGGCTGAGAGGGCGGCTGGACTGCGCACCCCTGGCACCGGACCACCGGACCACCGGGCCAGGCTGGGCGAACCGGCGCCGCCGACCGCCGAACCTGTCCGGGTAATTCCGGCGTAGGGAGCAGCATCGTGACAACCATCGGAAACTCTGTCCGACCGACTGTCACCACCGGCCCGATCTCGGGCTCGGAGAAGATCTACCGCAGCGAGCTGGGCGTCCCGGCCCGCCGAGTCCACCTCACCAACGGCGAGCACTTCGACCTGTACGACACCTCCGGCCCGTACACCGACTCGTCCGCGACCATCGACGTACAGGCCGGTCTGCCGGCGCTGCGGCGGGACTGGATCGCCGGCCGGGAGCCGTTGACCCAGCTCGCCCACGCGCGGGCCGGGACCATCACCGAGGAGATGAGGTACGTCGCCGTCCGCGAGGGCGTCGATCCGGAGTTCGTCCGGGCCGAGGTGGCCCGCGGCCGGGCGGTGATCCCGGCGAACCGGCGGCATCCGGAGTCCGAGCCGATGATCATCGGGAAGAAGTTCCTGGTGAAGGTGAACGCGAACATCGGCAACTCGGCCGTCACCAGCTCGATCGAGGAAGAGGTCGAGAAGCTGGTCTGGGCGACCCGGTGGGGCGCGGACACGGTGATGGACCTGTCCACCGGCAAGAACATCCACGAGACGCGGGAGTGGATCCTGCGGAACTCGCCGGTGCCGATCGGGACGGTCCCGCTGTATCAGGCGCTGGAGAAGGTGAACGGCGATCCGGCCGCGCTGACGTGGGAGGTGTACCGCGACACGGTGATCGAGCAGTGCGAGCAGGGCGTGGACTACATGACGGTGCACGCCGGCGTCCTGCTGCGGTACGTCCCGCTGACCGCCCAGCGCATCACCGGGATCGTGTCGCGCGGCGGCTCGATCATGGCCGCGTGGTGCCTGGCACATCACCAGGAGTCCTTCCTCTACACGCATTTCGCCGAGCTCTGCGAGATCCTGCGCGAGTACGACGTGACGTTCTCGCTCGGCGACGGGCTCCGGCCGGGGTGTATCGCGGATGCCAACGACGCGGCCCAGTTCGCCGAACTGCGGACCCTTGGTGAGCTGACTCGCGTGGCCTGGGAACACGATGTCCAGGTGATGATCGAGGGGCCGGGACACGTTCCGATGCACAAGATCGCCGAGAACGTGCGGCTCGAGGAGGAGCTGTGCGGCGAGGCACCGTTCTACACATTGGGGCCGTTGGCAACTGATGTGGCGCCGGCCTACGACCACATCACCAGTGCGATCGGCGCGGCCCAGATCGGCTGGCTGGGTACGGCGATGCTCTGCTACGTCACGCCGAAGGAACACCTCGGCCTGCCGGACCGCGACGATGTGAAGACCGGCGTGATCACATACAAGATCGCTGCCCACGCGGCCGATCTGGCCAAGGGGCACCTGGGTGCGCAGGACTGGGACGACACGTTGTCCAGGGCAAGGTTCGAGTTCCGCTGGGAGGACCAGTTCAACCTGTCGCTGGATCCCGACACCGCGCGGTCGTTCCATGACCAGACGCTGCCCGCCGAACCGGCCAAGACGGCCCACTTCTGCTCGATGTGCGGTCCGAAGTTCTGCTCGATGCGGATCACCGCCGACATCCGCGCCTACGCCGAGGAGAAGGGCCTGACCTCGACCGGGGCGATCGAGGCCGGCTTCGCCGAGATGTCCGACACCTTCAAGGCACACGACAAGAAGCTGTACCTGCCGCTCGCCGAGTGAGCCGCGGACCGCCAGGCCATCACATTCGACGGAATCCGGTCGACGTCCGCCTGGGCACTCCCTGGGCGGGCGATTGTGGTGGCCTGGCGGTCCGCTGTGCGTTGACGCGGAGTGAAGTCGTGGGGCGAGTCGAGATGCCGAGGGGGCCGAATCCAGCGGAGAATTGGAAGATCGGCGGGCCTGCGGGGCGGTCACTGGGAGTGATCGGGTGAACCGATTCAGGTTTTTTCCTTCACTCTACGTGAATAAGACTGTAGCCTTAATGCGTTGGGAAGGAGGTGCAGGGCGGTGGTCTTCGTTCTCACGGTAGATCAGCGGGGCAGCCGAAGCATGACCGATCTCGTACCCGAGCTGCTGAACACCCTGAACCGACGTCCGCGGCGGACCGGATTGCTCCGGAAGTTCGAGCGGACGGCCGGCGACGAGGTGCAGGGGGTGCTCTCGGAGGCTCGCGCCACCATCGACGTGATCGTCGAGCTGCTGCGCTCGGACACGTGGTACGTCGGGCTCGGCATCGGTGACGTCGCCCAGCCCTTGCCACGCAGTACGAGGGCAGGCAGCGGCGACGCGTTCGTGAACGCGCGGGAGGCGGTGAACCGGGCCAAGTCGAGTCCGCACCACGTTAACGTGGTCGGCACCGATACCCGGGTCGCCGAGCAGGTGGAGACGGTGCTCTGGCTGATGGCGTCGGTACTGCGGCGCCGGAGCGAGCGTGGCTGGGCAGTGGCCGACCTGTTGGCCGAAGGACTCACCAGGCGGGAGATCGGCGTGAAGCTGGGGATCAGCCAATCTGCGGTGACGCAACGGGCCCAGGCGGCCGGCTTCGCCGAGGAACAACGTGGACGAGTGCTGGCAGCCGAGCTGCTGGCCGCTGGGGCCGCTGCGTGACGGCACTCATCCTGTCGTTGACCGCAGCCGCCCTGGTCCTCGCCGTACTGGCCTGGATACCGGAGGCCGGCTCCATCGTGCAGATCGTGGTGAGCGGGGTCATGCTCGCCTGTCTGGTGGCGGTCGGCCTCCTGCTGCTGGCAGGTGACGGTGTGGATGGCTGGCTCGAGCGGTGGTGGAACGTGCTGCTCCTGCTGGCCGGAGGTCTCGCTGTCACCGGTGGCGGGCCGCTGACGACGTCTGTGCTGGCCTTGGTCGACCGGGGGAACACCAGAGCCCAGTCGACACAGAAAGCCGGTGAGGTACTGCGTGGAGGCGCGCTGATCGGTTCACTCGAGCGTGGCGCCATCTACGCCGCCCTGGTGGCGGGCTGGCCGGAGGGCCTGGCGATCGTGCTGGCCATCAAGGGACTGGCTCGCTATCCCGAGCTGCGCAGCCCCGATCAGCCGGCCTCCGTCACCCCGCAGGCAGTCGCCGAACGCTTCATCATCGGCACCTTCACCAGCGTGCTCTGGTCCGTCACCTGCGCAGGCTTCCTGCTGTCGCGCTAGTCCTAGTCGGACTTGATCACGTACGTCGACATGACCTTGTCGTGCCAGGTCTGCTTCTGGTCGTCCCACAGCGGCCACAGCAGGTTCAGGAAGCAGGCGTTGTTGAACAGCCCGCTCAGGAACTCGCGGAGGAACGCCTTACCCGCCCCGACCGGCTGGAAGTAGGTGGTGTCGACCAGCTTCAGGTGCAGGGCGCTCTTGCCGACGCTCTGGCCGGTCTTGCCCTGCCGGAAGACCCGGTTCCACAGGCCCAGGCCGATGCTGGCAACGAGGCCGAGCACGAAGATCACGATCGCGAAGCCGCCCGGTGCGTCGTTGGAGGAGCTCAGATCGTCGGCGCGGGAGGCGATGTCCGCGAGGAAGACGCCGTACCCGATGATGATCGGCACCCCACTGATCAGGCCGTCGAGGAGGTAGGCGCCGGCGCGCGGTGCCCAGTCGGCGAGCGGAGGGGCAGGAGTCCCGTAGCCGTAGCCTTGGCCGCCGTACGGCGCCTGGCCGTAGGGCTGCTGGCCGTACTGCGGCTGACCGTACTGGGGCTGCCCGTACTGCGGCTGGCCGTAGCCCTGCTGCGGGTGTCCCTGGCCGTACTGGGGCTGCTGGCCGTAGGGAGGTTCCTGTCCGTACGGCGGGTTCGGTGTACTCACTTCGATTCCATCTATTGGTGCTTCGTCAGAGGCGGATGACTACGTCGTTGACGACCTTGTCGTGCCAGGTCTGCTGCTTCTCGTCCCACAGGGGCCAGAGGACGTTGAGAGTACAGATGTTGTTGAACAGTACAGCGCAGAACTCGCGGCCGAAGGTCGAGCCGATACCGATCAGCTGCCCGGTCTCCGCGTGCAGGACCTTCAGGCCGGTCACCTTCTTGCCGAACGATTGACCTGTTCGGCCCTGCTGGATCACCCGGTTCCAGAACGCGATGACGAAGCTGGCGAGGTACCCGAGCGCGAAGGCGATCCCGCCGCCGGCACCGAGCTGCTCCTGGTCGCCGTCGATCACCAGGGCGGCGACACCGCCGATGATCGCCGGAATGGCCGCGATCAGGGCGTCGAGCAACGAGGCACCCACCCGGATCGGCCAGCCGGCCAGCTGCCCGGGCGGTGCGTAGCCGTAGCCGTAGCCCGGGCCGTAACCGCCTTGTCCGTAGGGGTTGTAGCCCTGCTGGTGGTACTGACCGCCCGGCTGTCCCGGTGGGTACTGAGGCGGCTCGCCGTACGGAGGGGTGGTCACCTGTGGGTCCTTTCTGGACGCAACGCCGAACGCCGCGGCCTCGAAAGGCCACGGCGTCCGGTGCAGTGCGGTACTACGTCAGAGCTTGATGACGTAGGTGTTGTTGATCTTGTCCGCGAACGTCTGCTTCTTCTCGTCCCACAGCGGCCACAGGTAGCCGATGTAGCAGGCGGCGCTGTCCAGGATGTGGGTCAGCTGGCGCAGGAACGCCTTGCCGGCGCCGACCGGCTGCCCGGTGTCCGCACCCACGAGCTTCAGGCCGAGGACCTGCTTGCCGATGGTCTGGCCGGTGCTGCCCTGGCGGATCACGACGTTCCAGATGCCCAGGCCGATGCCGATCAGGTAGAAGATGATCCCGATGATGGCCAGGTCGCTGCTCTGGGCGAACGCGGCGCCGATGCCGTACGGCACACCGACGATCAGACCGTCGATCAGCGCACCGCCGACCCGGTTCGGCCAGGCTGCCAGTTCGCCACCGACTGCGAGCTGTCCGTACTGCTGCGGGTAGCCCGGCTGGCCGTACTGGCCCGGCTGCTGCCCATACCCAGGCTGCTGCCCATACTGACCGGGCTGCTGCGGATAACCGGGCTGCTGCGGCTGCCCGTAGCCCGGCTGCTGCGGAGCGCCGTAGCCGGGCTGCTGCCCGTACTGGTCCGGCTGCTGCCCGGGCTGTCCGTACTGACCAGGCTGCTGCCCGTACTGACCCTGCTGCGGGTCCTGCGGGCCGTAACCCGGCGGTGGCGTCGGAGAGCTCACGACGATCCCTTCTACTGTTGCTGGTTGAGGAGTGACTAGCAGGCTAGTGGTCCGACGGCTCAGTTCCGGCTACGGATCCCACGAAATGAGAGTTACCGTTGTCCGGTGAGCCTTTCGCTGAGCGTCGTACTGCGGCCGACCGGTCCGGTCCAGCCTGTGGACAGACGGGTCCTGGGGCTGGCCGCCGCGGGCGTCGGCGGGTTCGGTCTCGCGGCCGTCTACCAGTTGTCCGGCGGGCGGATCGGAATTCCTTGCCTCCTGCACGCAACCACCGGCCTGAACTGCCCGCTGTGCGGCTCGACCAGGATGGCGGCGGCCATGCTCCGGGGAGATCTGACCGCCGCCTGGCACTTCAATTCGGTCGTGTTCGTGCTCGGCCCGCTCATCGGTGTTGCCGTCGGCTACCAGTTGCTTGCCTGGACGCTCGAATCTCTGCGGCTGATCCGGCTGCCCCGGCTGACGATGAGTCCGCGCACGGTCGACTGGGCGGTCAAAGGCCTGATCGCCCTGCTCCTGGTGTACGGCGTCGCCCGCAACCTGAACTGAGTCGTCGCCGGTTCAGCTGGAGACCGCGCTGAGGATCGAGATCAGGAGTCCCAGGCCGAGCAGCACCACGCCACCGATCCAGGCCACCTTGGCCAGCGTGTCCGGCCGGCCCTGCGCACGGAACTTGCTCTGGGCAATCAAGCCCAGAACGATCGAGGCCGGCACGCAGATCACCAGGCAGACGATGCCGATGATGGCCAGCGTCTGTGCGGAGTTGTCCTGCGGGGCGCCGCCGCCGTAGCCGTAGCCGGGCTGGCCGTAGGCACCTGGCTGCTGGCCGTATGACCCCGGATACTGGCCCGGCTGCTGCTGACCGTATCCCGGCTGCTGCTGCCCGTACTGACCGGGCTGGCCTGGGTACGCGCCCGGCTGGGACTGGCCGTATTGCCCGGGCTGCTGGCCATAACCCGGCTGCTGCTGCCCATAGCCAGGCTGCTGGCCGTATTGGCCCGGCTGCCCGTACGGATCGGGATGCTGCCCGTAGCTGGGCTGACCAGGCTGCTGCTGACCGTACTGGCTCGGCTGGTCGCCGTACCCGCCTGGCTGTTCTCCCGGGGTCTCGCCAGGGGTGTCCTGCGGCCTGTTCAGGTCATTGGAGTCGTCGCCGGGAGGCGTCGGAGTGCTCACCGCGGTCCCTTCTGAGAACGTCGAGGAATCCTCGCAGGCTATCTTTTCCACAGCTTGCCGGTCACGTGCCCACACCGGATCCTTCCAACACTTAAAGTTGGCCGGGTGACTCAACCCCCTCAGCCCCCGCCGTCCGATCGCCGGCCGGGCGATCCGTCGCCGGAGACGCGCCACCTCCCGGCTCAGTACGAGCCGCCGACGCCGACCTTCGAGGCGGCGCCCGCCCCGCAGCCCGGCCCGTACGGGCAGCCCCCGGGTCCGTACCAGCCGCCGGTCGGCGGGCCGCACCAGCCCGCGCAATCGCTGCCGATGCAGGCGTTGCCGACCTCGCCGGTGCTGGTCACCGTCGGCGACATCTCGGTCGAGCAGTTCCGGATCGTCACCCCGGCCGGTGTGCTGCCGACCCAGGGGACGAACTGGTCGGCGATGGACATGTCCCGGACCGAGGAGAAGATCCCCGCCTGGGCGATCATCCTGGCCATCGTGTTCGCGCTCGCCTGTCTGCTCGGCCTGCTGTTCCTGCTCTGCAAGGAGCGCAAGACCACCGGCTTCGTCCAGGTCACGGTGCAGAACGGCAACCGCACCCACAACACCCACGTCGGCGTGAGTTCACCGCGTGAGGTGGCCGACACCCTTGCCCGGGTCAACTTTGCCCGCACCCTCTGTGTCTGAGCGGCTCCGGCCCAACGCAGAGTGGCCGCCGCGAGCCTGAGCTCGCGGCGGCCGACGTGTCCGGTCCGCGGATCAGCCGAAGCGACCGGTGATGTAGTCCTCGGTCGCCTTCTCGTTCGGGTTCGAGAAGATCTGCTTGGTCGGGCCCATCTCGATCAGCCGGCCGGGCTTGCCGGTCGCGGCCAGGTTGAAGAACGCGGTCTGGTCCGACACCCGGGCCGCCTGCTGCATGTTGTGCGTGACGATCACCACGGTGAACTTGTCCTTCAGCTTCTCGATCAGGTCCTCGATCGCCAGCGTGGAGATCGGGTCGAGAGCCGAACAGGGCTCGTCCATCAGGATCACCTCGGGCTCGACCGCGATCGCCCGGGCGATGCACAGCCGCTGCTGCTGACCACCGGACAGGCCCGCGCCGGGCTTGTCCAGCCGGTCCTTCACCTCGGTCCAGAGGTTGGCGCCCTTGAGCGACCGCTCGACCACCTCGGTGAGCTTCTTGCGGTCCTTGACCCCGTTCAGCTTCAGCCCGGACGCGACGTTGTCGAAGATCGACATGGTCGGGAACGGGTTCGGCCGCTGGAACACCATGCCGACCACCCGGCGGACCGCCACCGGGTCGACCCCGGTCGCGTACAGGTCTTGCTGGTCCAGCATCACCTTGCCCTCGACCCGGGCGCCGGGGATCACCTCGTGCATCCGGTTCAGGGTGCGCAGGTAGGTGGACTTGCCGCAGCCGGACGGACCGATGAACGCTGTGACCGAGCGGGGCTCGATCGTCATCGACACGTCCTCGACGGCCTTGAAATCGCCGTAGTAGACGTTGAGGCCGCTGACCTCGATGCGCTTCGCCATATCGACTCAGAACCTCTCGTGACTATTTCGACTTGATGGTGCTGAACCGGGCAACGAGCCGGGCCAGCAGATTGAGTGCCAGAACCAGGAGGATCAGCGTGAGCGCCGCCGCCCAGACCCGGTCCGCGGCCGGCTGCAGCGCCAGCTCGGTCCGGTCCTGGTTGATCATCGTCGGCAGCGCGCCCATGAACCCGTCGAACGGGTTCAGGTTGATGTTCTTGGAGTAGCCGACCAGGATCAGCAGCGGTGCGGTCTCGCCCATCACGCGGGCGAGGCCGAGCATCACGCCGGTGACGATGCCGCCGAACGCGGTCGGCACGACCACCTTCAGGATCGTCTTCCACTTCGGCACCCCGAGCGCGTACGACGCTTCGCGCAACTCGTCCGGTACCAGCTTGAGCATCTCCTCGGTGGAGCGCAGTACGACGGGAAGCATCAGCAGCACCAGCGACAGGGATACGGCGAAACCGACCCGGTTGAAGCCGAAGACCGTGATCCAGACCGCGTAGATGAACAGCGCGGCGACGATCGACGGCACACCGGTGAGGATGTCGATCATGAAGCTGACGGCACGGGCCATCTTGGTGCCCTTGCCGTACTCGACCAGGTAGATCGCGCCGAGGATGGCGATCGGGACCGCGATGACGGCCGTGATCAGGCCCATGATCAGGGTGCCCATGATCGCGTGGTAGGCGCCGCCGCCCTCGCGCCGGACGGTGACACCGCGCTGCGACTCGCCCCACCAGCCGGCGTCGAACAGCAGGCTGTAGCCCTTGCTGATCACGGTCCAGAGGATCCACAGCAGCGGGATCAGGGCGAGGACGAAGGCCAGCGTGATCAGCACCGTGGCGAGGGTGTTCCGGAAGGCCCGGGCGCCCGACTTCCCGGTCAGGTCCAGCGCCTGACCGTCGTACGCCGGTTTGTTCGCGGCAATCACACTCATCGACGTCCTCGCTTCGCTCCGGGCGCCGATGAGGCACCAAGTCGGCTGCGCTTTCTGGTTCGCTCGCTACGCTCGCTCACGCCACGGCTCCTTCTTTCGCGGCAGCTGCGCCGGCGCTGCGGTTGCGGCGGGAGCGCCTACCTCCCGGGCCGCTGCGGGCGACGATGATCCGGGCCGCGGAGTTGACCAGGAACGTCACCACGAACAGGACCAGACCGGCGGCGATGTAGGCACCGGTCTTCTCCGGCGAGTCGAACTCGGCGGCGTTGTTGGCGATCTTCGAGGCGAACGTCTCGCCACCGGCGAAGATCGACGAGTTCCACGGGTCGTTGCCGTTCGGCACGGACAGGATGATCAGCACCGCGACGGTCTCACCGAGCGCCCGGCCCAGGCCGAGCATCGAGGCACTCACCACACCGGACCGCCCGTACGGCAGCACGGACATCCGGATCATCTCCCACTTGGTCGCGCCGAGCGCGAGCGCGCCCTCGCGGTGGGCGATCGGGGTCTGCGCGAAGATCTCGCGGCTGATCGCGGTGACCACCGGCAGGATCATGATCGCCAGTACCACCGACGCGGTGAACACCACGCCCACGTTGTCGCCCGGCGGCTTCTCGAACACCGGGAGCCAGCCCAGCGCGCCGGACAGGCCGTCGATCACCGGGCGCAGGATCGGCGCGAAGAACAGGATGCCCCACAGGCCGTAGATGATCGACGGCACCGCGGCGAGCAGGTCGATCGCGTGCGCGACCGGCGCGGCCAGCCGCTTCGGCGCGTAGTACGTCGTGAAGAGCGCGACGCCGACCGCGATCGGTACCGCGATCACCATCGCGATGATCGAGCTGATCACGGTGGTGTAGAACAGGGCGGCGATGCCGAACCTGGGCTGCTCGCCGCCGGGTTCCCAGATCCGGGAGAACAGGAAGCTGCTCTGGTCGTCGGCCAGGGCCGGGATCGCCAGCGCCAGCAGGAAGATGCCGACGAACGCGACGATCGCGACCACCAGGCCGCCGGAGCCGCGGGCCAGGCCGGCGAACAACCGGTCGCCGAGGTGACCGACCGGGCCGAGCTCGAGCTTCGGCCCCTTCGTCTCGGCCGGCGGACCGGCGGTCGCGGCGGACTCGGCGTGCTTCTCGGCCAGCCCTTCGAAGTGCGGGGTGGGTCCGGCCGGTTCGTGGACCAGATCCTCGATCCGGGGTTCTTCCTGGGCGGCCGGCTCCGCCGTCTCGGCCGCGGCCACCTGGTCCCCGGTTGGGGTGCCGGCGGTGGCCTGGTCCGGTGTCTCGGCGGGCTCGCCGGCCGGCCGGTCGGGCGGTGCCGTGCCGTCTGGACTACTCATCGATGGTGCTCCAAGCGCCTGGGTCGTAGGGCTTTGTCTGCGGTGGGTCCGACGAGGCGAAGCCCCGGCCGCCTCCGATGACTCGGACCGGCCGGGGCTCGCATCAGTACTTCTTCGTCGTCAGCTGATCGACTGGATCGCGGCGTCGACCTTTGTCCGGATTGCGTCCGGGAGCGGCGCGTAGTTCAGTTCGGTCAGCGAGGACTGGCCCTCGGTGCTGGCGAAGTAGCTCAGGAAGCTCTTGACCAGCGCCGTCTTCTCGGCCGGCAGGCCCTTGCTGCAGGCGATCTCGTAGGTGACCAGGATGATCGGGTACGCACCCGCCTCCTTGGTCGCGTAGTCCAGCTTCAGTGCCAAGTCGCTGCCCGAACCGGCCGGCTTCGCGGCGGCGAGCGCCTTACCCGCGGACTCGGCGGTCAGCTCGACCGGGGTGCCGGAGCCGTTGTCGATCTGCGCGACACCGAGCTTGTTGTCCACCGCGTACGACCACTCGACGTAGGTGATCGAGTTCTTGGTGCTCTTCACGCCCTCGGCGACACCGGCGGACTTCTCCTTGCCGGCACCGGTGCCGGTCCACTTCTTGGCCGGCTCACCCTTCCAGGCACCGCCGCCGGCGGCAGCCAGGTACTTGGTGAAGTTCTCGGTGGTGCCGGACTCGTCGGACCGGAAGAACACCGAGATCGGGGCCGACGGCAGCGTCACGCCCGCGTTCAGCTTGGCGATCGCCGGGTCGTTCCACGTCTTGATGGTGCCCTGGAAGATCTTGGCGGCAGTCGGGCCGTCCAGGGCCAGCTTGTCCACGCCCTCCAGGTTGTAGGCGATCGCAACCGGGCCGATCACCATCGGCAGGTTGACCGCCGGGTTGTTCGCACACCGCTTCGCGGCCTGCGCGGCCTCGGACTCGGCACCGTCCTTGCCCTCGGTCTTCAGGGTGGAGTCCGAACCGGCGAAGTCGACCTGGCTCGCGTTGAACTGCTTGATACCCGCACCGGAACCGGTCGGGTTGTAGTTCACCGTGACGTCGGCGCACTTCTCGTTGTACTTGCTGATGACTTCCTCGATGGCGTTCTTCTGCGCCGAGGAGCCCTCTGCGTTCAGGGTGCCCTGCGGGCAGTCGGCACCGGCCGACGAGGAACCCTCCGGGCTCGAGGAACCGGACGGCTCCGGGTCACTGCCACAGGCGCTCAAAGCGAGAACGCCGAGGGATGCCACGGCGACGGAGCCGACGCGGAGCAGGCGATTGACGGACACGAGAGTGTTGCCCTTCTGCGGGAATCAGACTTCTGAACTTCCACAGACGGTAGGGAGAGCAGGTGACCGACCGGTCCGTCGTTGGTGAACGAGCGGTGAACGATTCCGATAGCGTCGGCGACGTCTGGCGTGCCGACAGGCGGCCAACAGGTGAACTCAGTTAAGAGCCGTGACTCTGCGTAGATCTCAACCACTTTCGACCCACATATCGGTCACACACAGCGCCCTGTCAACGTGAACGAACAGGTGGACGCCGTACCAACGGATCAGCTGGAGAAGTCCTCCGGGGCGACGCCGTCGAGGAACTGGCGGAAGCGTTCGAGCTCGGCCTGCTCCTCTTCCGGGGTGGCCACGCCGGCTTCGCGCAGGACCTGTTCGGTACAGCGGATCGGGGTTCCGAGTCTGACCGCGAGGGCGACCGAGTCGCTCGGCCGGGCCGAGACGCGGGCGCCGTTGGCCAGCACGAGTTCGGCGTAGAAGACGGCGTCGCGCAGCTCGACGATCTCGACCGCCTCGATGTGCACCCCGAACGCCTGGATCAGGTCGCGCATCAGGTCATGGGTGAGCGGCCGCGACGGACGCAGGCCCTGCTCCTCGTAGGCGATCGCGGTCGCCTCGACCGAGCCGATCGAGATCGGCAGGTAGCGGTAGCCCTCGGTCTCGCGCAGCATCATCACCGGGGCCCGGTTGGGCGATTCCATCCGGATCCCGATCAGTGTCAGTTCTCGCATCATCGTCATGGTGCGCCCCGAACCTCTCCTCAGACCCGGGCCCGGTGGGGCGCCAGGTTCCTCGGTAGGAACATACCCGCCACTTCCGGTGTCATCCGGCCACCCCGGCGGCTGTGCCTGGATCGTCACCGACCCGTGCTGGTTGCGCGTTCTAGGGTGCCCCGAACCGCTCGTACCTGAGACGTCCGTCACTCAGTTGGTGGGCGACCAGGAACGCTCCGGGCGAGAATTTGCCCACCTTCAGCCCGAGCTCCCGGGACAGGGCCGGCAGCACTGGCCGGTGCGAGCAGACGGCCGTCACCTTGCCCGGCTTCCACGCCTTCTCGGCCAACCCGCGGAGTGCACCCGGGTCCGCGTCGTACCCACGCTCCGAGATCTCCGGCCAGAGGTCGATGTGCCTGTCGATCGAGGCGGCGTACGGCGTGACCGTCGCAACGCACCGCTCAGCGTCACTGCTGATGACCCTGTCCACACCGAGTGCGGCCAGTACGCCGGTCAGCCGCTCGGCCTGGGCGGTCCCGCTGGTGTTGAGCGGCCGGGCTGTGTCTTTGCTCTCCCAATCCTTTCGCTTCACCGCCTCGGCGTGACGCAGCAGAACCAGGGTGGCGACAACGGGTACGACGCGATCCAGGGAGTCGAGAATGTCCACGTCACGCGGGTAGCTGAGCTTGGTGCGTGCCTTGTCCACCGGCAGCCAGGCAACCTCGTCGACCTCGCTGTTGGGCTGGAACTCGGCGTCGTCGAGTGGTGTGGCCGACCAGTAGTGCACGAGCTTGTCCGCGGTCCCGCCGTTCTTGCGGACCGTGTAGCGCTGCACACCGAGCGGTGGACCGAGTACGACCTGCTGTCCGGTCTCTTCCTCGATCTCACGCCGCGCACCGAGCAGCACGTGCTCGTGCGGCGTGAGTTTGCCCTTCGGAAGCGACCAGTCGTCGTACCGGGGCCGGTGGATGAGCAGCACCTCCCGGGTGCCGCGGCGCTCGCGCCAGACGACACCACCCGCGGCGATGACGGTCGCCGGGTCGCTCATGGAATCAGCCTAGGTAATCGGGTCGGCAAGTCTACGGCGCCCACGCGTCGCGATGAGCCTTTCCTGCATGTCCCGAAGCGGCTCACCGCCCGGCCCGCTGAGCTTGGGTTGCCAGGTGTCGTCAGCCTGCAGCCACCACGAGCCGGTGCCTTCGTCGAGGGCAAGGTCGAACATCTCCCGGAGCTCGCTGACGTGGTCCAGTTCCTTCAGTTGGACCAGCACCTCGACCCGGCGGTCCAGGTTGCGGTGCATCAGGTCCGCCGAGCCGATCCACACCTCCGGCTCACCGCCGTTCTCGAACCAGAACACCCGGCTGTGCTCGAGGAACCGGCCCAGGATGCTGCGCACCTGGATGTTGTCGGACAGCCCGGGTACGCCGGGGCGGAGCGTGCAGATGCCGCGGATCCACAGCTCGACGGGTACGCCGGCCTGCGACGCCCGGTAGAGCGCATCGCACAGGGCCTCGTCGACCAGGCTGTTCACCTTGATCCGGACCCGGGCCGGACGACCTGCCAGGTGGTGCTGGACCTCTCGGTCGATGCGCTCGACGAGCCCTCGTCGTACCGACTGAGGAGCGACCAGGATCCGCCGGTACCCCGCACTGCGGGCGAAGCCGGAGAGGTGGTTGAACAGGTGCGCGATGTCCTCGGTGACCACCTTGTCGCTGGTCAGCAGTCCGAGGTCCTCGTACAGCCTGGCGGTCTTGGGGTGGTAGTTGCCGGTGCCGATGTGGGCGTACCTGCGCAGGCCGTCCGGCTCGTCGCGGACCACCATCGACAGCTTGCAGTGCGTCTTGAGGCCGATGACGCCGTACACGACGTGACAGCCGGCATGCTCGAGCTGACGGGCCCACTTGATGTTCGCCTGCTCGTCGAAGCGCGCCTGGATCTCCACCAGGACCAGCACCTGCTTGCCGGCCTCGGCGGCGTCGATCAGGGCGTCCACGATCGGGGAGTCACCGCTGGTCCGGTACAGGGTCTGCTTGATCGCGAGCACGTGCGGGTCGGCAGCGGCCTGCTCGATGAACCGCTGCACGCTCGTCGAGAAGGAGTCGTACGGGTGGTGCACCAGGACGTCGCGCTGCTTCAACGCGTAGAACATGTCCGCCGGGTTGGACGTCTCCACCTCGGCCAGGTGCGGGTGTGTTGACGGTACGAAGGCCGGGTACTTCAGCTCGGCCCGGTCCATTCCGGCGATGGCGAAGAGACCGCGCAGGTCCAACGGACCGGGTAGCTCGAACACCTCTGCCTCGGTGACACCCAGCTCTGACAGCAGCAGCGCCTTCACCTGCGGGTCGATCGACTCCTCGACCTCGAGCCGGACCGGCGGACCGAACCTGCGGCGCAGCAGCTCCTTCTCGAGCGCGGCCAGCAGGTTCTCCGCGTCGTCCTCCTCGACCTCCAGGTCCTCGTTGCGGGTGACCCGGAAGGTGTGGTGCTGGGTGACCTCCATCCCTGGGAACAGCTGCCCCAGGTGGGTCGCGATGACGTCCTCCAGCGGTACGAACCGGCCTTCGGCCACCTGGATGAACCGGGGCAGCAGCGGCGGCACCTTGACCCGGGCGAAGTGCTCGCCGCCGGAGTCGGGGTTGCGGACCACGACGGCCAGGTTCAGGCTCAGACCGGAAATGTAGGGGAACGGGTGCGACGGGTCGACTGCCAGCGGGGTCAGCACCGGGAACACCCGGTCCCGGAAGAACCGGGTCATGTCCTCGCGCTCGGAGTGCTCCAGATCGTCCCAGCGCAGGATGTCGATGCCCTGCTCGGTCAGCGCCGGCTGGACCGCCTTCCGCCAGGTCTCGGCGTGCCGGTCCATCAGCTCGCGGCTGCGGTTCAGGCTGCGGTCGAGCACCTCGCGCGGCATCAGCCCGCTGGCCGCCTTCACCGCGACCCCGGCGGCGATCCGGCGTTTCAGACCGGCGACCCGGACCATGAAGAACTCGTCCAGGTTGCTGGCGAAGATGGCCAGGAACTTGGCCCGCTCGAGCAACGGGATCCGATCGTTCTCGGCCAGCTCCAGCACCCGCTGGTTGAAAGCGAGCCAGCTCAGCTCGCGATCCGAGAAACGGTCAGCCGGAAGATCGCCGGCCGCCGCGATGTCGTACGGCGGCTCGACGTCGTACTCCCGGTTGTGGGATGCCAGCAAGTCTCCAGCCACGTTGACCATCATCCCATCCTTTGGTGAACGACAGGTTGCCGAGGGCATGTCGATCGCGGTTGCCGCCGTTGCCGCTTCTGTTGCTAGCGTCACTCCTTGTGAACCCACGACTGGACTCGCTGCTCCGCGGCGCGACGACCGCCGTACAGGCGAACGCCCTGACGCCGCTGTACGCGCTGCCCACGGCCGTCCGGCGCCGCCTCGCCGGCGCACCGATCCAGATCGACGGCAACGTCCTCGACCCGGAGTTGCAGCTGCTCCTGCGGGTCGAGGGATTGTTGCCGAACGCACCCAAAACCGAGGCGGCCAAGGCCCGCGCGCACCTGAAGACCTTGTGCCGGCTGATCTCGGGTCACCCGCGCGAGCTACAGCGCGTGACCGAACTCACGGTCCGCGGCGCCGACGGTCAACTCGGCGCCCGCCTCTACGTACCGCGTGACCCCGGCCGCGGCCTGCTGGTCTTCTTCCACGGCGGCGGCTGGGTCGTCGGCGACCTCGACACCCACGACGCGCTCTGCCGAGCCCTCGCCGACGATGCGGGCATCCGGGTGCTGTCGGTCGAGTACCGCCTCGCCCCGGAGGCCCCGGCCCCGACCGCCGCCGAGGACGCCATCGCCGCCTTCACCTGGGCCGTCGACAACGCTCCCGATCTCGGTGTGGATCCTGGGCTCGTGGCCGTCGGTGGCGACAGCGCCGGCGGAAACCTGGCCGCCGTCGTGGCCCAGCAGTGCGTCCGCCGCGATCTCCCGCGACCCGCCCTCCAGGTGCTTCTCTACCCCGCCCTCGACCTGGTCGGCCGCCGCCCCAGCCGAGACCTCTTCGGCGAAGGCTTCATCCTCACCGAGGCCGACATCATCTGGTACCGAGACCACTACACCCCGGACCCCGCCATCCGCCCCGACCCACTCGTGTCCCCGCTACTGGCCGAAGACCTCACCGGCCTACCGCCCGCCTACATCACCACCGGCGGCTTCGACCCCCTCCGCGACGAAGGCAACCAGTACGCCGAAGCCCTCAAATCAGCCGGCGTCCCCGTAACCCACGCCTTCCACCCCTCCCTGACCCACGGCCACAGCAACCTACTAACCCTCCCCGGCCCCACCCGAACCGCCCACAACGCCCTAACAACCCACCTCCGCCAAACCCTCAACCCCTAACTGCGGGTGGGAGCGGCTTGGGATGGCGAAGGTGCGGCTGTGGATAAATGGTTGGGGCCAGGAGCCGCCCGGCTGGGGGGTTAGAGGCTCGGACGGCTCCTGGCTGATGGTGAGACGGGGGGCGGCGGGGTTTATGACGCGAAGTGATCGGGTGGATTCGCTGTGATGCCGTTCACAGTGGGGTGGTGGGCGCGAACTGGACGTCCAGGGCGGCTGTGGTGAAGCCGAGAGCGGTGTAGAGGCGACGGGCGGCGGTGTTGGTGCCGTCGACGTACAGCACGACGGTCTCGAGGCCGCGTTCCTCCTGCAAGTGGTGCAGACCCTGGAGGGTCAGGGCCTTGCCGAGGCCGCTGCCCTGGTAGCTGGGGGATACGCCGACGACGTACACCTCACCGATTCCTTCCTCGACCTTCGTCCAGTGGAAGCCGGCCAGCGCGCCACTCGCTGAGTCCACCGCCAGGAAGAAGCCGGCCGGGTCGAACCACGGCTGCTGAAGACGTTCGGCCAGATCGGACGAGGTCCAACTGCCCTGCTCCGGGTGGTTCGCAAACGCCTGGCTGTTCACCTCCAGCCACGCAGCCTCGTCCTGCCCGGGTACGAACGCCCGTACGGCGATCCCGTCCGGCCAGACCGGTTCGGGCAGCGGGGCTCTGGTACGGCGGAGGAAGTACAGCTCCCGGCTGACTTCCAGACCCAGTCGTGCTGCGAGCTCATCGCTGCCTGGGAGTCGCCCGTGTGCCCAGACGCGGAGCCGGGCGCCACCGTGATCGAGCAGCATGCGTAGTAGCGCCGTACCGGTGCCCTGTCGTCTGGCTGCGGGGGAGACCACCAGTTCGGCGGAGCCGTCAGGTGACAGGGCGCCGTACCCGATCAGGTTTCGGGCGCTCTGGAGGCCGGAGACCTCGATCGTGCCCGGGTCGCCTTCGTACGCGAGGACGTGGAGGTCGCCAGGGTGTTCGCCGTCGAGGTGGAGCAGGGTGCGCTCCGACAGTGGATTCACGCCGTCGCTCTGTGCTGCGGCGTGGGCGAGTTCCGTCACGGCGGAGGCGGTGGCCGAGGGCAACGGTGAGGGTACGGCTTCGAGGGTCACTCGAATACCGTAAAAGGTCCGGGTCAGTTCCTGCTCAGGTCCTTGGAGAGGCCGCGCCGGGTCGGGTAATTTTCGCGGCACCGCACACCAGCGGTGACCGAGACTACGACGGAGTAGACATGGCCTTCACAGGACGAGACAAAACGTGGCTGCGGGGACGGCGGGCGATCGGCCTGCTCGCCGCGGGGACGGCCGCGGTACTCGGCTTGGCCACGGGGGGAACCGTGACCCAGGCAGCGACGACGGCGAAACCCAAGCCGACGCACACCCAGATCCAGCTACTCGCCATCAACGATTTCCACGGCAACCTGGCGCCGAACAGCCCGACCAGTTCGAGCGGGAACGTCAACGGCACGCCTGCCGGTGGCGCGGAGTTCCTCGCGACGCACCTGAAGCAGATGCGCGCGGCCGCCGCGGCCAAGGGCCAGGAGTCCGTCACCGTCGCCGCGGGTGACCTGATCGGCGCCTCGCCGCTGTTGTCGGCCGCGTTCCACGACGAGCCGACGGTCGAGGCGTTGAGCGGGATGGGTCTGGAGGTCGCCTCCGTCGGTAACCACGAGTTCGACGAGGGCTGGCGCGAGTTGCTCCGGATGCAGTCCGGTGGCTGCCTCCCGGACGGCGACGGGCAGAACAACCAGAACTCCTGCCCCGATCCGCAGCAGCCCTTCACGGGTGCGAAGTTCAAGTACCTGGCGGCGAACGTCTACTTCGAGAACACCCAGCAGACGCTGTTCGCGCCGTACAAGATCAAGACCTTCAAGGACGGCCGCAAGGTCGGGTTCATCGGCATGACGCTGGAGAACACGCCGAACATCGTCACCAAGGCCGGTGTCGAGGGCCTGACCTTCACCGACGAGATCGAGACCGCGAACAAACTGGTCCCGATCCTGAAGAAGAAGGGGGTCGAGTCGATCGTCGTGCTGCTGCACGAGGGTGGCTTCCCGGCCGACCCGCGCGCGTACAACAGTTGCCCGGGGATCTCCGGCCCGATCGTCGACATCAACGCCGGCCTGGACCCGGAGATCGACACGATCATCTCCGGCCACACCCACCAGGGCTACAACTGCACGTTGCCGGACAAGGCCGGCCAGCCGCGGCTCGTCACCAGCGCGTCCTCGTTCGGCAAGCTCGTGACCGAGGTGCGGCTGAGCATCGACAACACGACCGGTGACGTCGACCGGGCGAACACGGTCGCCAATAACCAGATCGTCACCCAGGATGTGGCCAAGGACGCCCGGACCAGCGCGCTGATCAGCAAGTACCAGACGCTGGTCGCGCCGATCGCCAACAAGGTGATCGGGCATCTGACCACCACGTCGGTGTCGCGGACCCCGGACGAGTCGCTCGAATCGCCATTGGGCAACCTGATCGCCGACGCTCAGCTCGCCGACCCGTCGGTGGTGACAGGCGGGAAGACCCCGGTGGTGGCGTTCATGAACCCGGGTGGCATTCGCGCCGACCTCGCGTCTAACGCTGGGGAGGTCACCTTCGGGCAGGCGTTCACCGTGCAGCCCTTCAACAACTTCCTGGTGTCGATGGACATGACCGGTACGCAGATCAAGGCCCTGCTGGAGCAGCAGTTCTCCGGCGTGAACGGTCCGGAAGCACCGAAGTTCAAGGTGCTCCAGGTCGCCGGCATCACCTACACCTGGAACCCGGCCGCGACCGCGGGGGCGAAGGTGGTCCCCGGTTCGATCAAGATCGCCGGCCAGCCGCTGGTGGACGGTACGACGTACCGGATCGTCACGAACAACTTCCTCTCCGACGGCGGCGACGGCTTCCCGGCCTTCACCACGGCGACGAACAAGTTCTTCGGCGGCCTCGACATCGATGCCTTCGCCAACTACCTGACCGCCCACGACCCGTACACCCCGGTCGCCACCGACCGCATCTCCACCGGCTCCTGAGCTGCCTCCGGTGCGCCGCCAACCGGCGTACCTGAGTCAGAGAGCGTCGGACGTACGCCGGTACGCCGCCGACCCACGGCGTACCGGCGCTCCCGGACAGCACGAGTGGGAGCGTCGACCACGCCCGCAAAGGGTCGGACGCTACGTCCGCATGGGGCTGGAGGGCGGACGGGGGACGATGCGACCCGGGGGACGATGCGACTGGGCGTGCCGGCCCCGGTGTACGACCGCACCGGTGACACTGCCGACGATGACGAACACCTGCAGCGTGAACGACATCGGGACATGAAGCAGTACGACGTCGGCACGTGACGATCATCCGCCGGGCCGGGCAGGTCGTCGGCCGCATGGCAGCAGCACGGGGTCCGATGTCTCGGTGCGACGTACCGGGCCGTGGACTGAGCCGTCAGCTCCGTGCCGCGCGGCGATGCGAGGCGAGCTGACCCCGGCGCGGCCGGACGGCCGCCGTTCACGATCAGATGCGCGGGCGAGCTCGCGCGTACTGCGCAGGTGTGCGGGCGAGCTCGCGCGTGCTGCGTGACCGGCCTCGTCGCGAACGCTCTCCCTGGACCTGGTTCTCCGGGGCCGGTGACGCCTGGATGGCTCGGAGGTGAAGCGGTGTGAGCTGTTGAGCGGGCAGGTTTTTGGTTCTTGGGGGTTGCTGGTACCTTGCGTATTCGGTCTTTCACGGAAGGTGACCGATGGCGCACGTTGCTCCGACTTCGCATCGCCGTGCGACCCGCGCGTCGCATCGCGGGCATCGCAGTGCTGACGGGCCGATCCAGCTCACGACGTGGCTGGGGCTCACGTTCGCGATGGTTCTCGGTCTGGTGCTGACCGCACGGTCGCACGTCGGCGTTCACGCGGCCGGCGTGACGCTGCTGGTGATGTTGGTGCCGCTCACCGTCGCGGTGTTCGGTACTGCGCTGCGGCGGGGGTTCGGATCCGGGAAGGCGGCCCTGTGCACGGCCGTCGCGCTCACCTTCGTCCTGCTCAAGTTCCTGCTCTGAGCGCTCAGGACTCGGCTCAGCCGCCGGCGAACGGCGGGAGGGCGTCAACCAGTGCGCCCGCGTGGAGCGGGGTGGCGGGGTCGGCGCGCTGGCCGTCGAGGAGGAACGTGCAGATGCCGAGAACGCGGGCGAGATCGGGCCGGTCGGCGGAGACGGTGCCGATCAGATCGCGGATCGAGGCGGCGTCGGCGGTCGCGGAGGATTCGCCTGCCGCGGCCCGGGCGGCGGCAAAGTACCTGATGGTGACTTCCGGCATCTGAGAGAACGCCTCACTAATCGGTTAAGTCTTCCGCTATTATGTCAGCTTGCTCTTGCTTTCCAGTGTGACTCAGGCCCCCGGCAACGACGCCGCTGGGGCCTGACGTGCAAAAGGACCGGATCGCTTACCGGGGATCCGACGACCAGCACAAGGAGACAGCGTGAGTACGTTGCTTCTGCTGACGAACGCGTTGCAGGCCTCCACCGAGGTGCTGCCCTCGCTCGCCCTGCTGCCGCACCAGATCCGGATCCTGCCCGCCGAGGTCGCCGCACTGGTCGACGCCCCGGACGCGGATGCCGTCCTGCTCGACGCCCGCCGTGACCTGGTCGCGGTGCGTGGCGTGTCCCGCCTGATCCGGACCACCGGGGTCGACGTACCGCTGATCCTGGTCGTCACCGAGGGCGGCCTGACCGCGGTCAACGCCGACTGGGGCGCCGACGACGTCCTGCTGGACACGGCCGGCCCGGCCGAGATCGAGGCCCGGCTGCGGCTGGTCATCGGCCGGCTCGCCGCGGCGCGGAACGAGGACCCCGACACCACGCTGATCCGCAGCGGCGACGTCGTGATCGACGAGGCGTCGTATACGGCGAAGCTGAACGGGCGGGCGCTCGATCTCACCTACAAGGAGTTCGAGCTGTTCAAGTTCCTCGCGCAGCATCCGGGGCGGGTGTTCACCCGGGAGCAGCTGCTGCAGGAGGTGTGGGGGTACGACTACTTCGGTGGTACGCGGACGGTCGACGTCCATGTACGGCGGTTGCGCGCGAAGCTCGGCCCGGAGCACGAGGCGCTGATCGGAACGGTCCGCAACGTCGGTTACCGCTTCGTCATCCCGCCCACCACCACCCGCGAAACCGCGGACGCCACCGTCTGACAGTCCAGAAGCCGCCGGAGCCCACGCTCCGGCGGCTTTTCTGGTTTCCGGGCAGGGGTGACGCTGTCGGGAGGTAGATTTCGGGGCGTGGCGGCGGATACGGGGAGCCTGCTCACTACGGTGGGGCGGGCTGGGGGATTGTTTGCGAGGGCTTGGCCTCGGTTGCTGGCTGTATTTCTGATTGCGCAACTGGCGCATCGGGGGCTGCAGTGGGTGGCTGTGCAGGCGGGGGCCAAGGCCGAGGCGGCCGGGATCGCTGTGCTGGCGTTGCTGGTGGTGGTCTCGCTGGCGATGTACGTCGCGATGTTCCTGGTGCTCAGGGGCGAGCTGCCGTTCCACAAGCGGGCGGTGAGCGAGGGCATGCTGGCGCCCGACGGGGTGGAGCCGGGCATCGAGCATCGGGCGCTGGATGCGCTTGCGGCGGCGTTGCTGCCGTTCCTGGCGTTCTACGCGGCGTACAAGTTCCTGCAGGCTGAGGCGCTCGACTACGAGTACCAACTGGCTGTTCACAAGGTGAACGAGACAGTGGCGGCGGTCTTGACCGGCGGGTCGGCTGGGCAGGAGTCCGAGGGGCTGCAGTCGTTGTCGACCTGGCTGTTCATCGGGCTGGGTGCGTCGGCGTACCTGCTCCGGTTGCTGTTCAAGAAGTGGAAGCGGGAGAAGGAGGGCCCGGTCCGGAAGCTGTTCGTCACGTATCTCGAGGCGTTGTGGATCTTCGTGGTGGCGTACCAGGCAACGTCGTTCATCCCGTCGCCGAAGACGTGGCTGCAGGAGCGGCAGGTCTGGCTGTGGCTGAAGGACGGATACGGCTGGTTGCTGGACCACGCGCTGGGGATCGACCAGGTCCGTGAGGTCTGGGATGCGGTCACCGGGTTCGTTGCTGCCGGCATCGGTGATCTGTGGAACGCCGCGGTGCTGCCGCTGATGTGGATCACGATGACCGCGGTGATCTACGGCCGGGCGGTGCACAAGGTGGAGAAGGCGCAGCCGCGCTGGCGGTTCGACCGGATCACCAATCGCTGGCAGCGGACGCCGCGGATCGTCCAGGCGGCCGGCAACTCGGTGGTGTCGGACTGGCGGGACCGGTGGACACCGGTGATGGACGCGTTCCGGCTGGTGGTGCGGTCCGGGTTGCGGCCGATGCTCGGGTACTTCCTGGCCTGGGCGGTCGTGACGTTCGCGGCCAGCGGGGTGTGGATCGCGCTGAAGCTGTGGGTGCTCGGCCCGCACTCGCTGCAGTTCTGGCAGGTCGTCGACGAGCCGCTGAGCCTGGTCACCGAGGGGCTGAAGATCATGCTCCAGGTCAGTCTGCTGGCGGCCGCGTACGACCGGATGATCGGCGGCCTGGCCGGCTACCTGACCCCGCGGACCCGCGCAGTGTACGAGCAGCCTGAGGGCGACCACGGTGTGACCGACTTGTCCGCGGCTACCTCGGGAATACCAAGTACTGAGGGAGCCTCGTAGCCCACGTGAGCGTCGGCTCCACGCTCGAAGCGACAGACGACGGTACGACGAACACCGCGACCGTCTCGAATGGCTTACCGGCCACCGGCTTCAGGTAGTACTGCGCAGCCGCGCCACGCCAGCTCTGCGGCTTCGAGTCGTCCCCACCTGTGCAGCCGGAAGGCCGGTCCTGGAAGTCACCGGCCGATGCTGAGTCGTTCCACACCCGTCCGTCCGCCGCACGGAGCTGAGGCCGGCAGCCGCCGAGTCCCTCCAGTGCTGCCAAGTCGGAGACCTGCAGACGGAAGTACACGCGGACTCGCGTGGTTCCGGCCGGTGTGGGATCAGCCTGCCGGCCTGCGCGCGGCTGCGGATCCACCTCGACGCTGGCGGCGTACCAGGTGGCTCCCGCGTACGACGTCCCGCCGGCGGCCACGACCACGGGGTCGCGCGGCTCAGCGTCGTACCAGGACTTGTAGTCGCTCCGAGTGGTCCACCAGCCGGCCAGTGGGATGGCGATGACCAATGCGCTCAGCGCGGCGGTGTTCTTGCGGAACCAGCCCCGCCGGGCCCGACGTGCGCCGGTCATGACTCGCTCGCCCGGGTCAGCGACACCACGTCCTCGACCGTCGGCGCCGAGTCGACCCCGAGCGGGATCGTTGCCTGCGGCTCCAGATCGTTGAAGATCGCCTTCTCCATCACCTGCAAGGTTGCGCCAGGCAACTTGTCGGCCGGTAGCTCGACCACGAACGACCCACGCACCGGGATGTCCGGGGCGAACTCGAACCCGGTCAGGTCCACCCGGTCCAGACCGCTGCGGTTCGCAGCGAGATAGACCACCCCGTCCGAGGCCTGGATCCGGACCGAGGCCAGGTGGATCGGCTCGCGGGTCGAGGTGACCACGGCGTCCACGACGACGAAGTTCGACAGGGTGTCACGTGCTTTCGACGAGCCCGGGAGCCGCAACGCGCGGCCGACCCTGACGCCCTCGACGGTCAGGTCGAACCGCGGTGTCTTCACCGCGCGGCCGACGACTCCGTTCACCGCAGTGGGTTCCTGGATGTCCTTTTGCGTCGGGGTGAGGCGGTACAGGCCGACGATCGCGACCAGTACGGCGAGCGTGAGCGCCACGTTGACCAGCTTGCGCGTGCTCATTTCGTGTTGTCCTTCACCGCGACGGTGCTCTCAGCGGCGACCTCGCCCGGCAGCCACTTCTCGTGGTGGTCCAGCAGCGACTGCTCCTGATGGTCGTACCCGTGCACCGTGAGCTCGACCGACGTCGGCAACTCGGTCGCCTTGGGCAACTTCCACACGTAGGCGACGTCCTCGGCGAACCCGGGGGTGAGCACCGGATTCATGGTTGCGTCGCGGAGGTTGGTGGTGCCCAGCGGCGCGTCGGTGTCCTTGATCCCAGGTACGCCGACCAGCCTGATCAGGTCGCTGGACGGCGTCGTACCGATGTCATCGGTGACCTTCAGTTTGGTCACCACCGCGATCAGCGCGCCGCCCTCGTCTGGCGTGAACAGAGGCTTCAGATCGGCGACCGTGACCACGCGCTGGATCGTCACCTCGTACCGGCCGGCGTCGATCGCCGTACCGGCGTCAACCCGCGGTGTCTCGTCCGCCGCTTTCTTCAGACCGCCGAACGCGGCCGAGATCGCCAGCAGCACCGCTCCGGCGCTGATGACCCACGTCCGGACCGACCGGCCGCGCACCTTGATGTTCTGGAGGTCCGGGAGTTCTTCATCCCGGTCCTTCCCCCCGCTCCCCGTTTCCTGCACGGGCAGCAGCCTAACGACCGAGGGGTCCGGTTGAATGGTGCTCGTGGACAGCGGGCTGGTGGTGCGGACCGGGGTGGTCATCCCGGATGCGGAGTTGGAGTGGCGCTTCTCACGGTCCAGCGGTCCGGGCGGGCAGTCGGTCAACACGACGGACAGCCGGGTCGAGCTGAGTTTCGATGTTGCCAGTACGACGGCGCTGTCCGACGTACTGCGGGCTCGCGCGCTCGAGCGACTCGAGTCGCGGCTGGTGAATGGCGTACTGACCGTGGCCGCGTCGGAGCACAAGTCGCAGTGGCGCAACCGGGAGGCGGCCCGGACCCGGCTGGCCGCGCTGCTCCGGGACGCGATCGCGGCGCCGCCCCGGCCACGGCGGCCGACCAGGCCCAGCAAGAACGCGGTCCGCCGCCGGCTGGACGACAAGAAACGCCGCGGCGAGACCAAGCGCCTCCGCGGCCGTCCCGACGACTAACCGTCCGAGGGATGAACGACCGTTTGAGCCCTTAGACCAGCGACGTACTCTTGATTGTCATGAGCCTGGGGATGTGGGTATTGGTCGGCGCGGTCGTTGCCGGCGTCGTGCTCAGCCTGCTCAAATCCAAGCTCGACGGGCGGTTCCGGGGCACTCGGCTGCTGCGGAGAACAGAGGCGCACGAGGTGGACAGCGTGGACCGGGTTTCGGCAGCCGATGTCGGTGGTGAGCTGGGCGAGCGCGCGACGCTGCTGCAGTTCTCCTCGGCCTTCTGCGCGCCGTGCCGGGCGACCCGGCGGACGCTGGCCGAGGTCGAGGGCATGGTCGACGGCGTGCGGCATGTCGAGCTCGACGCGGAGGCGCATCTCGAGCTGGTCCGCCGGCTGGACATCTTGCGCACCCCCACGACGCTGGTGCTCGACAGCACCGGAGCGATCGTCAAGCGCGCCAGCGGTGCACCCCGCAAGCCCGACGTGATCGCCGCGCTGGCGACCGCGATCGAGCACGCGCCCCGCTGAGCCGCGTCCGTTAACTGCCAACGAATGGCGGATGGGTCGCTACTTAGGTGATGCTTTGGCGGTGAGCTTTCCAGCCGGTTGGTACGACGACCCCCAGGACCAGTCCCAGCAGCGCTACTGGGACGGCAGCGCGTGGACCGACAATCGCCGTCCGCGGCAGGGCCCACCGCCGTACCAGGGCCAGTACGGTCAGCCCGCCGGCGAGAGGTTCGGGCAGCCGGCTCAGCACGGTCAGGTGTACGGCGGCGCCCAGCCAGGACCAGCGGGTCAGTACGGCGGCCAGCCACAGGCCGGGCAGCCGTATCCGCCGTATCCGCAGCAGACCGGGCAGGGGTATGGCTACCCCGGCCTGAAGGTGCACGCCACCCCCGACGGTCAGCCGCTGTCCGGCTGGTGGCGGCGGGTGTTCGCCCGAGTGATCGACGGGATCATCGTCGGGATCATCGGCCTGCCGTTCACCGGGTACTTCTACTGGCAGTACTTCCAGGTCGTGTGGGCTCAGATGGAAGAGGCCATCGACGCGGCCGCGGCCGGTGCGACAGCGCCAGGTTTCCAGGTGCCTGCCGAGGCGTACCAATGGATGATCCCGGCGGTGCTCATCGGGCTGGCGGTGGGGTTCGTGTACGAGTACCTCTTCCTCACCCGCAGCGGGGCCACCCTGGGCAAGAAGGCGCTCGGGATCGCGGTCCGGCTGCGCGACGTGCCCGGGCCGCCGCCGGGAGCCGCGGTGGCCAAGCGAGTTGGCTTCGACACCGCGATCAGCATGCTCAGCGTGATCCCGTTGATCGGCACTCTGTTCAGCTTCCTCGGCCTGATCAACTACCTCTGGCCGCTCTGGGACGACAAGAAGCAGGCCCTGCACGACAAGGTCGCCGGCACCAACGTGGTGAGGACCTAGTCCGCGATGTGATCAGTTGTCTCATTACTCGGGACCACGGGTGGCGGTCCCGCCCGCTTTCCGTACTCTCGATCCCGTGGCTTACACGACATGGCTGACCAAGCGCAGGGCAGTGGACAACTGCCGGATGCGCTCGTCGCTGTGTCGTCGCCGCTGACCAGGCGGCGTCCCGAGCGCTGCGGAGACCGGTAGCTGAGCACGGTTCCGCGTACGTCGCCTCCCGCGTATCCGGGCGGGTCTGACTCGAACCATCTCCTCCTCCGGGAGTCGTCATGTCCGATCAGACGGCACATCAAGCCACCAAGGTCGACCCGCGTGGACTCCGGTTCGCGGCGGGCGTCACCACCGTGCTGCTCGCGCTGACGTTGATCCTGAACAGCGCCTGGCCGCTCGCGCTCCAGGCCGTGGTGTTCGCGATCTCCGTCGCGTTCGGCGTCCAGGCGTCGCCGTACGGGCAGCTGTTCAAGCGGCTGATCCGCCCCCGGCTGGGTCCGCCCAAGGAGCTGGAGGACGCGGCGCCGCCGCGGTTCGCCCAGCTGGTCGGCCTCGCCTTCGCGGTCGCCGGTCTGATCGGGTATCTGACCGGCGTCACCCTGCTCGGCGTGGTCGCCACCGGATTCGCCCTGGTCGCCGCGTTCGTGAACGCGGCCGTCGGGCTCTGCCTCGGTTGCGAGGCCTATCTGCTGATCCACCGCATTCGTACGCCAACCACCGCTACCAACTGAGAGGCAGCACACAAATGAGCAGGGAATCCGCTCTCGTCTCGGCCGACTGGGTCGAGGAGCACAAGACCGACGCCGGTGTCGTCCTGATCGAGGTCGACGAAGACGTCTCGGCGTACGACGCCGGCCACATCGCCGGTGCGATCAAGCTGGACTGGAAGGAAGACCTGCAGGACCACGTCCGCCGGGACTTCGTCAACAAGGAGCAGTTCGAGGCGCTGCTGTCCGACCGCGGCGTGTCCAACGACGACACGGTCGTGCTGTACGGCGGCAACAACAACTGGTTCGCGGCCTACGCGTACTGGTACTTCAAGCTGTACGGCCACGGTGACGTCCGGCTGCTCGACGGCGGCCGCAAGCGCTGGGAGCTGGACAGCCGCGAGCTGACCGACGAGGTCGTCAAGCGCGAGACGACCCAGTACAGCGCGCAGGACCCGGACCTGAACATCCGCGCCTTCCGCGACGAGGTCCTCGAGGCCATCGACGTGAAGAACCTGGTCGACGTCCGCAGCCCGGACGAGTACGCCGGCCGGCTGCTGGCCCCGGCCCACCTGCCGCAGGAGCAGGCGCAGCGTGCGGGTCACATCCCGACCGCCGCGAACATCCCCTGGAGCAAGGCCGCCAACGACGACGGCACCTTCCGGAGCGACGACGAGCTGAAGCAGCTGTACGCGGACGCCGGCGTCGACTTCGGCAAGGACACCATCGCCTACTGCCGCATCGGCGAGCGGTCGGCGCACACCTGGTTCGTGCTGCACGAGATCCTCGGTCAGGCGAACGTGAAGAACTACGACGGTTCCTGGACCGAGTGGGGTTCGCTGGTCGGCGTACCCGTTGCCCTCGGCGACGAGCCCGGAAAGGCCTGACACATGTGCGGAGCGAAAAAGGGCGGCCTCGACCTCAAGGGCGTGGACGTCGACAAGGAAGCTGTCATCCAGGGCCAGGTCCTGCGCGGTGAGGAGCCGGTCAGCGGCGCGTACGTGCGGCTGCTGGACGCCTCTGGTGAGTTCACCGCCGAGGTGCCGACGTCGGCGACCGGGCACTTCCGGTTCTTCGCGGCGCCGGGCAGCTGGACGCTGCGCACGCTGGCCCCGAAGGCGGAGCCGGTCGACCGCCAGGTCGTCGCCCAGTACGGCGAGGTCGCCGAGGTGGCCGTCACCGTCTGAGCGTTGGCTCGTTACTGATGGTGCTACCGCCAGATGGCGGCACCACCCTGATGGCGGTTCACCTTGTATGGCCCGAAGGGTCCGGACCTTGCGCGTCCGGACCCTTCGGCATGTCCGAAAGCAGTTTGTCCACAGGGGTTTTCGGCATCATCCCGGAGTTACGGGTGCACCCCGGGAATCTTGCGGGTCGAGCCTGGATGTAACGGTTTGGTCTCGGAGCGGAACGTTCTCGTTACCTACCGCAACCGACTGAGTTGTGTCTGTGTCCTGGCCCGCCATCCGGGTCACGTCATCACTCAGGGAGGAGGGGTCATGAGACCCCGCATCGGATACAAGAAGCTCGCTGCCGTCGGAGTCGCGGCGGTTGTCGGCGTGGCTTCTACGATTGCGCTGACGTCGGGCTCGGCGTCCGCGTCGCCCGTCTTCGGGTACAGCGGCTACGCGTTCGGCACCGACGTCCAGTCGGGCCTGGCGAACAGCGGCCCGCAGGTGGTCAGCCAGATCAGCTGCACCACGGACTCGAACCGGTTCGACAAGAACGACCTCGCCGCGGCGAACGTCAACAACCACGCGATCGCGCGTACGGTGCGGACCGACACCCACTCGTTCAACAACAAGAGCGGCAACGGTGTCACCAGCAACGCGACCGCGGTCGACATCAAGCTCGGCAACCTGCTGCACCTGACGGGTGTGAAGACCACCACCACGTCGGTGTACAAGAACGGCAAGCTCTCCTACACCGGCAGCACCACCTTCGCCGGCGTGAAGATCGGTGCCGTCTCGGTGCCGTCGCTGCTCAAGCCCGAGCCGAACACCAAGGTCGCAGTCCCGGGCCTCGGCTACATCGTGCTGAACCGCGTCGGTGGCGTGAAGACGAACACCGGCATCTACTCGTACGCGCAGGCCGTCGTGCTGCACGCGAACGTGAAGAACCAGTACATCCCCGAGGGTGTCGACGTCGCGGTGCTGAAGACCCGCGCGGAGATCACCAAGCCGGCCACCGCGATGGTGATCGGTGACGCCTACGGCACCAAGGCGCACGTGGACAAGCTGGTCGTGTCCGGTCCGACGTCGTACCAGTCCACCTGCCAGGGCACTGAGGGCAAGACGATCCGGAATGCGGTCGGCGAGCTGGTCATCCCGAAGGTCGCCTACGTGGGTGCGGTCTACACCACGAAGAACGGCTACATGAGCCTGGACAAGTCCGCGGTGAAGTTCACCGCGCACACCG
The DNA here is from genome assembly GCF_037203805.1 of Kribbella sp. CCNWLW201. Lineage (NCBI taxonomy): Bacteria > Bacillati > Actinomycetota > Actinomycetes > Propionibacteriales > Kribbellaceae > Kribbella > Kribbella sp. CCNWLW201. Next base: position 131,316 of record NZ_JBBCBQ010000005.1, read on the forward strand.
CGGGCGTGAAGGTCGGCAACCTGTCGATCGGCGCGATCGAGTCCTCGGCCGCGGCGTGGAAGACCAAGGACGGCAAGGTCGGTCTGGACTGGTCCGGGACCGTCGCTTCGATCAAGGTCGGCAACAAGACCTACGCCGTGCCGAACAAGCCGAACAGCACGCTGGAGATCCCGGGGATCGCCCGGCTGACCTTCAACCAGATCGTGAAGCAGCAGCGCTACATCGCGGTCAACGCTCTGGTGATCGACGTGTACAGCCTGAACACCAAGGTCATCGTCGGCCACTCGGCCGCCGGCGTCATCGGCTGATCCAGCTGGACGCACCTTTCTGAGTCGAACCTCACCGATTCAGACACAACACACCGGCCCCGGCTGGATCCCCAGGATCCAGCCGGGGCCGTTCGTTGTCCGCGGTTCAGGCGTCGAGGATCAGGGTGACCGGGCCGTCGTTGGTCAGGGCTACGTCCATGTGGGCGCCGAAGCGGCCGCGTTCCACCTTGGCGCCGAGGGACTCGAGGGCGGTGCAGAAGGCGTCGTACAAGGGTTCGGAGACCGAGGCGGGGGCGGCGGCGCTCCAGGACGGGCGGCGGCCCTTGCGGGTGTCGGCGTACAGGGTGAACTGGCTGATGGCCAGGATCGGTGCCTGTTCGTCCGCGCAGGAGCGTTCGTCCCGGAGGATGCGGACGGTCCAGATCTTCGCGGCGAGGGCCTTCGCCTTCTCCTCGGTGTCGTCGTGGGTGACGCCGAGGAGGACCAGCAGCCCCGGCTCGTCGATCGCGCCGACCACCTCGCCCTCGACGGTGACCGATGCCTGGCTGACCCGCTGTACCACTGCTCTCATGCGTCCATCCTGCCGCGCGGGAGATCGTCCGGTAATCAGGGTGTTCAGCAGGCAAATGTCCCGTCAATAGACCGGATCTGGCAGGATCTGTTCATGGCTTCGACTCTGATCACTGTCGCACCCACCGGCGCCGAGACCGCCAAGGCGGACTGTCCGGCGCTGCCGACCACCCTCGACGAGCTGGTGGAGACGGCGAAGCGGTGCGAGGCCGCCGGGGCCGCGATGATCCACATCCACATCCGGGACGGCGAGCACCGGCCGACGCTGGACCTCGGCCGGCTGACCGAGACGGTCGCCGCGGTCCGGGAAAACACGGCGCTGATCGTGCAGCTGTCGACTGGCGGTGCGGTGACCGATCCGCTCGACCACCGGCTCCGCGTGCTGGACGCCGCGCCGGACTCGTGCTCGCTGACGATGGGCACGGTGAACTTCGGTGACGACGTGTTCATGAACCCGTGGCCGTTCGTGACCGAGCTCTATCGGCTGACCCAGGAGCGCGAGGTCGTGCCGGAGTTCGAGCTGTTCGACCTCGGGCATGTGGCCGCGCTGCATCGGCTGCTGGACAAGTTCGGCCTGCCGTACGGCGGCCGCGTGCACTGCGACCTGGTGATGGGCGTACCGGGTGGCATGCCTGGTACGACGGACGCCTTGGTTGCCGCGGTCAACGCTCTGCCGAGCGCGGTCACGTCCTGGTCGGCGACGGGAGTCGGGCGTACGACGCTGCCGGTCGCGCTGGCTGCGTTGTCGAAGGGCGGCCACCTGCGGGTCGGGATGGAGGACACGCTGACCCTGGCCAAGGGGCAGCCGGTCACCCACAACGCCGAGCTGGTCGAGCGGGCCGCGGCCCTCGCGACTCTCGTGCAGCGCCCGCCGATGTCGCCCGACGAGGCGCGCGAACTGCTCAACCTCAAGCGCTGACAGTTGCCTTAGGCAATGTTGGAGATGTACCGACGGACGGGTGGTAGTGGCCCGGCCGACCGGTTCTCCAGCCCTCCGCGGTCGGTGGATCGCCGGGCCGACAGACCACTACCCGTTCTTGTGTACGGTGCCGGGATCCGGCTGCCGAGGCCGTGCGTCTGTCGGGAGGTGGTGGCACCGGGAGGGGCTTAGGCTTGGCGGGTTGAGGAGAGGAGTCGACGGGTGAAGACGCAGCTGCGATCGTCCGACGATGACGAGCGCGCCATGGCCGACCTGGCCGAGGTCTCCGACTGGAGATCCGTCTGGGGACCGCCGGGAACCGGGCTGGACGCGATCCGAGCGCTCGTCTCCCGGGTCACCGCGGTCACCGGCTGGCGTCCGTGGGCTCCCGGCAACATCGATCCCAGCCGCTACACCTGGGGCCTGGTCACCCCGCGCGAGACCGTGATGCTCGTGCTGCCGGACGCCGTACTCCCGGAGAGTCCGCGCAGCGGCTGGTCGGCGTACGAGATCGCGCCGGCCGAGGTGGCCGACGCCGAGGAAGGGCTCGACTCCTACTGGCCCGGGCAGCTCGCGCTGGCGCGGAAGCACTGGGGTGACCCGGTGTTCGTCGGTCCGGGGACCGACCCGCGGATTCCTCTCGAGTGGCGGGGACGCCGTCGCCATCTGGCAGTCTGGCTGCGGCCGGGCGCCGAGTTTCACCTGTACGCGACACAGCCCGGGCCGGAAGAAACTCAGGCCGGCTTCGGGTACTCCGTCTATGCGAGCGAGGTGGCGTGATGGCCGAAGCGGAACAGATCTTCGAACAGACGCTGGGCGCGCTGCGGACGCAGATCCAGTGGCTGCGTCGCCTGATGGCGAACCGTGTCGCCCGCCAGCGACAGGCGCGTGTCTTGCTGGAGCAGATGCGCAACGCCCGGCAGCACAACCCCGACCTCGACCGGTTGCTGAACAACGACCCGGACCGGGCCGCCCAGTGGGCACAGCTGGAGCGGCAGATCCAGGACCTGCACGACGAGAACGTGCGGATCCAGCAGGAGAACCTCGCAGCGATGGGCGAGATCCAGCGGACCCAGGCGGAGCTCGACCGGCAGGCCGAGGAGCTGCGGGAAGACGTCGATCAGGACGGCATTCCCGACGCGCGGCAGGATCGTGAGGACTTCGATCGGGACGGCAGGCTCGACACGGACGAGCGAGCCGATGAGGCGGCCGCGGACACAGAGCGGGCGGACGAGCTGGAGGCGGCGGCCAACGACCGCGAGCGGGAGCGGAACGAGCAGGCCGCGCAGGAGGAGCAGAAGAAGGAAGACGAGCGCCGCCGGGATCGCGAGCAGGAACAGGACGGGCCCGGCGTTGGTACGGCGGCAGCCGCGGCGGGTACGGCGGCAGTCGTTGCCGACGAGGTGGCCGACCGCGAGGAGGAGCAGCAGGCCGAGCGGGACCAGGAGCGGTCAGAGCCTGAGGTCGCCAATGAGGACGAGGTCGGTCACGAGGAGCCGCTCGCGGAGAACGTCGACCGGCAGCAGGAGCCGGCCAACGAGCAGGAGGCGTTGCGCGCGGACGACCCACGGCAACCGCAGCCGGACCAGGACCACCAGACCCAGGATCAGCCGGCCCAGGATCAGCCGGCCCAGGATCTGCCGGCCCAGGATCTGCCGGCCCAGGATCTGCCGGCCCAGGATCTGCAGGGCCAGGATCTGCCGACCCAGGATCCGCCGGGCCAGGATCTGCAGGGCCAGGATCTGCCGGGCCAGGAGCAGGATCAAGAGCTGCCGGAGCAGGCCGGCGAGCAGCGCGGCCAGGATGAGCGTGGCCAGGAGTTGCAGGGGCAGGAGCAGCCCGGCCAGGAACTGCGGGAGCCGGAGTCGCGCGCCCAGGGGCAGGGATTGCAGGGGCCGGAGCAGACCGGTGAGCAGCAGGGGCCTGGCCAAGAGGGTGTCCAGGAGCAGCAGGCGGGTGCGGAGGGCCAGGAGGCTGGGGCGAGTGTGCCGAGCGCCGGTTCGGGGCAGGCGCAGGTCGGGGTTCAGGCGGGTCCGCTCGAGGAGAATCTGGCCGAGCAGCGGGCTCAGCGTGGTGAGCGATCGCCTGGTCGTGAGGCGCCGGATCCAGAGGAGCAGCGCAACAGGCACCTGGCCGCCGCCGGTGTCGCCCAGGCCGGCTCCCCACGACCGGCAGCCCAGGCACAGGGGACGGAAGCCACAGAGGCGTCGCACGGAGCCAGGAGTGGCCACGCGCTTCGCCAGGCACACGCCGATCGAGGCAGCCGAGGTCAGGAAAGTTCCGGCCCGGAGCGTACTCGGAAGAAGGAGTAAGTCCACCGCGAGCCCAATGGCGGGCTCAATACACGATCGCCTGGGCGTTGTCCGCCAGGATCTCCTCCGTGAACGCCGGAGCCCCCGCGACACGAGCGCCCGGAAGCAGGTCGTCCGAGGTCAGCTCGCGACGCTTGGCGCACTGCGTGCAGACGGTCAGCTGACCACCTTCCAGTACGGCAGCGACCAGCTCTGCCAGCGGCGCCGCGTGCGGCAACTCGAAGGCCTCAGCCCGACCAGGTACGGCGAACCACACCGCCTCCCCGGTCAGCCACAGTGACACCGTGGCTCCAGCAGCCACGGCCGTCGCGGCCACCGTGAATGCCTGGTTGGCGCGTTCGGGCTCTTCGGCGCCTGCGGTCAGCTTGATCACCAGCGTGCGGGACATCACGCCACGGTAGCCCAAGGCCCTCGCCGGCATCCTCTAGACTGACGACCGTGCTGCATGTCGTCTTCACCACCCTGCTGATCCTGGTCACTGTGTTCATGGCCTGGTTCTCGGCGTTCGTCGTCTACCGGCTCTACCGCGGCCGCAGCGCGAACTGAGATGGCCTTCGAGATCCCGCAGGACCTCCACCCGGACCTGATGCCGCTGGCCTGGCTGCTCGGCCGCTGGGAGGGCCGCGGTCACGGGGACTACCCGACGATCGAGAAGTTCGAGTTCGGGCAGCAGATCGACTTCAGCCACAACGGCAAGCCCTACCTGCACTACGTCAGCCAGACCTACGTGGTCGGCGAGGACGGCACGAAGGAACGCCCGCTCGCGGTCGAGACCGGGTTCTGGCGGCCGAAGCCGGAGAACAAGCTCGAGGTGATCCTCGCGCACCCGACCGGCTTCGCCGAGATCTGGTACGGCGAGATCGAGGGCGCCAAGATCGAGATGCGCACCGACGTCGTCGCCCGCACCGAGACGGCCAAAGAGGTCAGCGCCGGCCACCGCCTCTACGGCCTGGTCAAGGGCGAACTGATGTGGGCCTACGACATGGCCGCCGAGGGCCAGCCCCTCCAGCCCCACCTCTGGGCCACCCTCGTCCGATCCTGATCCCGTTACGTCCGAAGAACCGAGGGCTATAGGCCACGGATCTTCGGACGCTAGCTTTCGGCGACCCAGGAGTACTCGACCTTCGGGCGGCCGCTGCGGCCGTCGTAGCGTTGGGTGCGGAGTGCTTGGCCCTGGTCGGCGAGGTGTTCCAGGTAGCGGCGCGCGGTGATGCGTGAGGTGCCGATCGAGGCGGCGACCTCCTCGGCGGTCCAGCCCTCCCGGTTGCCGAGCAGCTGCACGACGCGATCCAGCACCGATCCGGCCAGCCCCTTCGGCACCGACGACGAGACGGTTGCCGGGTGCAACAACCGGTCCACCTCGTCCTGATCGGCGACCACCTGACCCGACTCGGCCGCCTTCCGTTGCCGGGCGTACGCCGTCAGCCGATCCCGCAAAGTCTCATAGGCAAAGGGTTTCAGCACGTACTGCACCACGCCGATCCGGGCCGCCGCCTGCACTGCGGACACCTCTCGCGCCGACGTCACCGCGACCACGTCAGTTTGGTTGCCCAGGGCCCGCATTCGCCGAACCACGTCCAGGCCGTGACCGTCAGGGAGGTTCATGTCCAGGAGCACCAGGTCCACCTCCCCCCGGGCCAGCACCTGCAGCGCGCGGGCCGCAGTACCGGCGACGCCGAGACACGTGAAGCCGGGCAGCCGGTCGACGTACGTGCGGTGGGCCTCCGCGGCGACCGGGTCGTCCTCGACGACGAGGACCCGCAGGTCAGGCACTGGCGTCCACCGCCCGCGGCAGCCGGACCCGCACAGTCAGCGCCGGTACGTCGTCCAGCTCGGAATCCGGATCGACCATCAGCGAGCCCTGCCAGCGCTCGACCGTACTGCGGACCAGTACGAGCCCGAGGCCGTGACCCGGCTCCGCCTTTGTGGTCCAGCCGCGATCGAACATGTGGGCCAGCTCGACCGCGCCCAGCTCGGCACCCGTGTTCGTGACGGCGAGGTCGATCGCGTCCGCCGTCGTACCCGCGCGCAACTCGACCCGGCGTGGAGCGGATCCGCCGCGGGCGGCCTCGATGGCGTTGTCGAGCAGGTTGCCGACGACCGTGACCACGTCCTGCGCCGGCAACCGGGTGTTGAGCGACTCCTGACCGAGCTCCAAGGTGAGTGCGACGCCGCGTTCCTGGGCCTGGGACAGCTTGGCCAGCAGCAGCGACGCGAGCACCGGGTCGCCGACCGTGCCGACCACGCGGTCCGTCATCGCCTGGGCGAACTGCAGCTCCGACACCGCGAACTCGCGGGCCTTCTCCGGCTTGCCGATCTCGATCAGGCTGACCACCGTGTGCAGCCGGTTCGAGGCCTCGTGGTTCTGCGCCTGCAGGGATTCGGCCAGACTGCGGACCGCGTCCAGCTCGCCTAGCAGCCGCTGCAGCTGGGTGTGGTCCCGGAGCGTGACGATCCGCCCGGACCGGGCCGGCTGCTGGTTGACGACGACGACACCCTCGGCGCCGAGGTGGAGTTCGTCGTACGCCGTCCGCCCAGCGGTCAGCAACTCGGACAGAGTGGTGCCCAGATGGAGATCCTTGATCGGAGTGCCGGGTTCGATGATCCCCTGGCCGAGCAGTCGACGGGCCTCGTCGTTGACGAGCTGGACCCGGCCGTCGGCGTCGAGCAGGATCAGCCCTTCGCGGGCGGCGCGCAGGACGCCCTCGTAGAAGTCGAGCATCCGGGCCAGTGCCTGGGTGCCGATGCCGCGGGTGGCCCGCCGTACCCGCCAGGAGACCAGGGCGTTGCCGGCGATCGCGACGCCGAGCATCAGGCTGGCGACGCCGAGCATCGAGCGGATGTCGAGCCGGATCAGCTCCCCCCAGCTGGGCGGGGCGACGCCGGCGGCCGCGGCGTCGCGGTCGGCCTGGGTCCGGGACTGGGCGATCATCGTGATCCAGACCATCGCGATCAACACCAGGGCCGTGACGGTCTGCAGCCAGAGCACCTGGCGGCGCAGTTCCCACGGCCGGTGGTTCATGCGGACAGTTTGCACGCGACGGACGGTTTTGTGCATTCCAGCGGTGTCACTGGTCCGCTGTGGCGAACGATATGAACGAAATGAGCTGTTCCCCTGTGCGTCACGTCACAGTTACTCAGGTACAGCCCGCCTGGCCGATACAGGAGTCCCCACCATGTCGAGCCCTCAAGATTCCCGACCGACGCCGGTTCGCAACGACCGGACCCACTTCCTCTACATCGCCGTCATCGTCGCCGTACTGCTCGGCATCGGTGTCGGGTTCCTCTTCCCGAACTTCGCGGTCGAGCTGAAACCGATCGGCACCGGTTTCGTCAACCTGATCAAGATGCTGATCAGCCCGGTCATCTTCTGCACCCTGGTGCTCGGCATCGGCTCGGTCCGCAAGGCCGCCAGTGTCGGCAAGGTCGGCGGACTGGCGCTCGTCTACTTCCTGGTGATGTCGACGGCCGCGCTCGCGATCGGCCTGGTGGTCGGCAACCTGGTCCAGCCCGGTTCCGGTCTGAACCTGACCGACAAGCTGCGCGAAGCCGGCCAGAAGCAGGCCGCCGGCGCGCATGAGGGTACGACGGAGTTCCTGCTCGGGATCATCCCGAAGACGCTGGTCTCGGCGCTGACCGAGGGCTACGTGTTGCAGACCGTCCTGGTCGCGCTGCTGGTCGGCTTCGCGCTGCAGTCGATGGGCCGCGCCGGACAGCCGATCCTGGACGGCATCGGCCACATCCAGCGGCTGGTGTTCAAGGTGCTGTCGATGATCATGTGGGCGGCCCCGATCGGTGCCTTCGGCGCGATCGCCGCGGTCGTCGGCGCGGCCGGCTCGACCGCACTGGTCAGCCTGCTGAAGATCATGCTCGCGTTCTACCTGACCTGCCTGCTCTTCGTGATCGTTGTCCTGGGCACCCTTCTTCGGGTGGTCACCGGGCTGTCGATCTTCCAGCTGCTGAAGTACCTCGGTCGCGAGTTCCTGCTGATCGTGTCGACCTCGTCCTCGGAGACCGCGCTGCCGCGGCTGATCGGGAAGATGGAACACCTCGGCGTGGACAAGTCCGTGGTCGGCATCACCGTCCCGACCGGATACTCGTTCAACCTGGACGGCACCGCGATCTACCTGACCATGGCGTCGCTGTTCATCGCCGAGGCGATGGACCAGCCGTTCTCGCTCGGCCAGCAGATCTCCCTGCTGGCGTTCATGATCATCGCGTCGAAGGGTGCCGCCGGTGTCACCGGCGCCGGTCTGGCCACCCTGGCCGGCGGGCTGCAGTCGCACCGGCCGGACCTGGTCGACGGCGTTGGCCTGATCGTCGGCATCGACCGGTTCATGTCGGAGGCCCGGGCGCTGACGAACTTCGCCGGTAACGCGGTCGCCACCGTCCTGGTCGGGCACTGGGTCGGCGAGTTCGACAAGGACCAGGCCCGGCAGGTGTTCGCCGGCGAGGATCCGTTCGACGAGGCCGCCTTCGCCGCCGGTGACACCCACGCCGGCGACGTACCGCAGACCGCCGCTCCGGCACTGGACAGCGGTCCGAGCCACTAGCCACCTCTCCACCCCTCCAAGCGCTGCCCGCCGGGCCACAGACCGGCGGGCAGCGCTTTGTCAGCTTCCGGCGAGCTTTTCGACCACCGGAGCCAGGTCTTCGAGGTACGTCGCGTTGACCGTGATGTACGTCGTACCGAACTCATCTCTGCGTCGCTGCAGCTCGTCCACCATCTGCTGAGGCGTGCCGCGCAGCATCATCAGCGAGTCGCTTGCCTCGAGCTCCTCGGGTGACACCCCGGCAGCCTGCTGCGTCCACGGCGGCAGCTCGCGCGTCCCGGCCGCGAACAGGTTCATCGCCAGCTCGATCTGGTCCGCGCGCGGTCCGGCCAGCTCGCGCAGGTCCCGGACCAACCGCAGGACGTCCGCCCGTGGTGTCATCGCGTCCTTGGCGATCGACACGATGTCGGCCCGTGCGGCCGCCAGGGCCAGCGCCCGCGGTCCGCCGGCGGCCAGCATGATCGGCGTACGACGGTCGCCGTCGAGCCGCTCCAGGATGTCCAGGGTCTCCCGCACCTGGTCGCGACGCTCCTTGCCGGACCCGAATGGCAGCCCGAGCTCGGCCGCCTGCTGGTCGGTGCCCGGCCGTCCGGTGCCGATACCGAAGTCGAACCGGCCGTCGGTCAGCACGGTCAGCGTGTGCGCGTCCCAGGCCGCTTGCCGGGGTGTCCGCAGCGGCGCCGCGGCCACGAAGGTGCCGACCCGGATGTCCGCGAGCGTCGCGGCCATCGCGAGGGATGCGAACGGCGACGGCAACTGCAGTCCGTCGGGCATCAGCACGCTCGAGTAACCGATGTCGGCCGCCCGGCGTACGGTCGTGGTCCATTGCTCCGCGGTCGCCGGACTGCCCACCACGCCGAACCGGAATCGCCTGTCGCTCATCCCCTTGCTCCCTTCGAGATTTTGGTAGCTCCAGGCTGTCCGGGACCGGGTGGTGTCCACATCCCACGGTGGGAGGCGATCGCCGTACGCCACCCGACGTACTCTGGTGACATGTCACTGAAGCGCAGCCCCCTGCTGGACCGGCCCGGCGCGGTCGAGGCCGACGGAGTCGACGCCGGCGTCGCGGCCCACTACGGGTCCGACCTGCGGGAGCAGCGGACCCTGGCGGACGGCAACGGATTCGTCGACCTGTCGCACCGCGACGTCGTCAAGATCAGCGGCCCGGACCGCCTGACCTGGCTGCACGCGCTGACCACGCAGTATTTCGAGGGCCTGAAGCCCGGTACGTCGACAACCGCGCTGCTGCTGTCGCCGACGGGTCACATCGAGCACGTGATGTACGGCGTCGACGACGGCGAGACCTTCTGGCTGCACACCGAGCCCGGCGCGGCCGCGGCGATGATCGAGTGGCTGCAGAAGATGGTGTTCATGTCCCGCGTCGAGATCACCGACGTGACCGACGACTACGCGATCATCTGGCGCCCTGGGCCCGCTGGGGGTGACCTTTTGACTCGCAGCGGTGAGGACTCGCTGGGTGGGCATGAGGTGTTCCTCCCGCGTGCCGAGTTGGCCGCTCTGGAAGGACCGGTCGCCGGGATCTGGGCGTACGAGGCGCTCCGGATCGAGGCGGGCGCGCCGCGGTTCGGCCTGGACACGGACGAGCGCGCGATCCCGAACGAGGTGGGCTGGCTCGGCGTCGGCGTCCACCTGAACAAGGGCTGCTACCGCGGTCAGGAGACAGTCGCCCGGGTGCACAACCTGGGTCGTCCGCCGCGCCGGTTGGTCCGGCTGCATCTGGACGGTTCGGTCGACCACCTGCCGGCTCACGGGTACGCCGTACGCGCGGGGGAGAAGCAGGTCGGGTTCATCGGGTCGGCGGCCCGGCATCACGAGTTCGGGCCGATCGCGCTGGCGATGGTCAAGCGGAACGTCGACCCGGACGCCGTACTCGAAGTTGTTGCCGAGGATCAGCCGACAGTGACCGCGACCCAGGAGATTCTGGTCGACCCCGAGGCCGGGCTGCACGTCCGCGCCCGGCTGTGAGCCGGATCATTGGCATAACGCCTTTTTGCACCTGTACAGTTCAGCCGTGACCGAACCTGTGATCCTGGCCGACGTCGTCCGCAGCGGCTTCGTGGAGGGCCATCACCGCGGCTCCGTCGTGGTGACGAATGCCGACGGCGCCGTCGAGTGGTCCCTCGGTGTGGTGGACCAGCCGATGTTCCCGCGCTCGTCGAACAAGCCGATGCAGGCTCTCGGCATGCTCCGCCACGGGCTCCCGCTCGACGGCAAACTGCTGTCGCTCGCGGGCGCGTCCCACTCGGGCGAGCAGTTCCACCTGGACGGCGTACGCGAGATCCTCGCGCTGGCAAACCTGGACGAGTCGGCTCTGCAGACGCCGCCGGCGTACCCGCTGGAGGACACTGCCCGGGACGCTTGGGTGCGCGCGGGTCACGGCCCGGAGCGGATCACGATGAACTGCTCGGGTAAGCACGCGGCGATGCTGCTGACCTGCGTGCTCAATGGCTGGTCGATCGACGATTACCGCTCGCCCGACCATCCACTGCAGAAGGTGATCCGGACCGCGGTCGAGGACACGGCCGGCGAGAAGGTCTCGTACGTTGCCGTGGACGGTTGCGGCGCCCCGATCCTCGCCATCAGCCTGGCCGGCCTGGCCCGGTCCTTTGGTCTGTTCGCGGCGGCTGCCCCGGGCACGTTCGAGGCCAAGGTGAAGGACGCGTTCCGGGCGTACCCGGAGTACGCCAGCGGGAGTACGCGCGACGAGGCCGCTCTCATGCGGGCCATCCCGGGCCTGTTCTGCAAGGTCGGCGCGGAGAGCGTGTACGCCGTCGGTCTCGAGGACGGCCGTGGCATCGCACTGAAGGTCGAGGACGGTACGCCGCGAGCACGCGCCGTGGTGATGGCCGCCGTACTGCGGAAGCTCGGTCTCGAGCACGAGGTGATCGACCAGCAGTCCCGCTTCCCCTTGTACGGCGGTGGCGTGGACGTCGGCGCCGTACAGCCCCATCCTTCAACCTTCAGCTAGTCATCGGCCCGCGTGAGCGGGCTCACGGCGCTTCTGCTTGCAATTGCAAGCACGCTGCTAGCACACTGGGTGTGTGGCCAAGTTGAGTGATCGTGTTGCCGGTTCGGTGGGCTCCGTCGGGGAGTACCTCGCCGAGCAGCGGCGGCACGCGCAGTTGTCGTTGCGGCAACTGTCCGACCTGGCCGGTGTGTCGAACCCGTACCTCAGCCAGATCGAGCGCGGCCTGCGGAAACCGTCGGCCGATGTGCTGCAGCAGCTCGCGAAGGCGTTGCGGATCTCCGCGGAGACCCTGTACGTACGGGCCGGCATTCTCGATCCGGACGAAAGCTCCGACGGTGCCCGGCGTGCGTCGGGTGTGGTCGACGCCGTACTGCTCGATCCAGCGCTGAACGAGCGGCAGAAGCGTGTGCTGCTGGACGTCTACGCGTCCTTCGTCCGGGAGAACACCCCCGAGTCCGACACCGCCCCCGACCACGAGGCCGCCGAGAAGCCGGGTCCTGCCAGACCGGCTGCCGCTGCTGCGAAGAAGTCGACGGCCAAGAAGACCCCTGCAACAAAGCGCACCAAGTAATCCTTCCTGCTGAAAAACATCCCGAGGAGAAGCCTGATGGCTACCCGTACGCCCGTCACCCCGTTCTACGCCCTGGCCGGCGCCGGCGACCTGGCGGTGGAGAAGTTCCGCGCGGTCAGCGACGACGTCACCGCCCGGTTCGCCAAGCTGGACCAGAAGACCCTGCAGACCGAGCTCACCAAGGCGCAGACCGAGCTGAGCAAGCGTCAGGCCGAGCTCGCCAAGCTGGTCGAGAAGCGCTTCGAGGCCATCGTCGCCGACGCGAAGACCGCCCCGGCCAAGCTGCGTGAGCTGCCCGCCACCGCGCAGGCCGGTTTCACCACCGTGCTCGGCCAGGCCGAGGAGACCTACGAGGACCTGGCCGGCCGCGGCAAGGACCTGGTCGAGCGGATCCGCAGCCAGAAGGCCACCGAGGACCTGGTCACCCAGGCCAAGACCACGGTGAGCAAGGCCAAGGCCACCCGGACCACCGCGAAGAAGACCGCCGAGACCGCCACCCGCAACGTCAAGGCGACCACCACCAGCGCCCGCAAGACCGCGAAGACCGCCTCCAAGGCGGCGGGCGCCGCGGCCTCCAAGGTCGGCGACTGACAGTAACAATTGCCCACATCTGGGTGAATCATCAGGCCGGGCGGCCCACAATCTGCACTCAGCAGAGGTGGGCCGCCCGGTCTTTGGGTACGCTCGTACGCATGCTCCCACTCGCCACGTTCCCGAACCTCTTTCCCGGGTTCGCCGGTCCGCTCGAGATCATCTGGTGGGTGCTGCTCGGGATCAAACTGGTCGCGCTGGTCGATGCCGCCTTCCGGCCGCGGGCGGTGTTCGTCGCCGCGGACAAGCTGACCAAGCCCGGTTGGGTGCTGATCCTCTGCGTGTTCACGCTGAGTCAGATCTTCCAGGGCTGGCTGAGCTTCTTCGGCCTGATCGGCATCGTCGCCGCCGCGGTCTACCTGGTCGACGCCCGCCCGGCCCTGCGCGCGGCCGCCGGTCGCGGCCGGGGTGGCTGGGGGATCCGTCGCCGCCGGGGCCCGCGCCCGCTCTAAGCACCTACGACCGGTAGACGATGACCTTGTCGCCGACGTTGATCTGGTCGAACAGGATCTTGATCTTGCCCAGATCCCGCACGTTCACGCAGCCGTGCGAGGCGCCGTTGTAGCCGCGGGCCGCGAAGTCCGACGAGTAGTGCACCGCCTGGCCGCCGCTGAAGAACATCGCGTACGGCATAGGCGAGTCGTACAGCTTCGACACGTGGTTGCGGCTCTTCCAGCCGACCGTGAAGCTGCCCTCGCGGGTGGCCGTCTTCACCGCGCCGAACCGCACGTCCAGCTGCATCTTCACCACGCCGTCGACGACGTACCGCAGCTTGCGGGTGGACTTGTCGATGCACAGTACGACGCCGGTCGCGCAGCGCGCGTCGAGCTTCTTGCCGTTGACCACGGGAGCCGGCGGGTAGAGCTCGGCCTGGGTCGGCTCGTGGGTGGCCGCGACCAGTTGGTCCAAGGTGTTCTGATCGACGTACCCGAGCTGGGGAATGCCCTTGGACTTCTGGAACTTCTTCACCGCGGACCGGGTCATGGTGCCGAACTCGTTGTCCAGGTAGCGCTTCTCCAGCAGGTTGAGCTGGATCAGCCGGGCCTCGACCTTGCGCACGTTCGCCCCGGTGGACCCGTTCTTCCACAGGGCCTTCGGGTAGATCGGCAGTTCGCCGCTGACCTCGAACGGCACGGTCTTGAGATCACTCGGAGCCGCGGTGGCGTTCGTTCCGAAACTGAGCAGTGCCGCAATGCCGGTGCCGACGACCAGTCCAGTCACCAGCTTGCGAATGATCAGCCCGCGCATCGGACACCCCTTTGTGTAGACCCCGTCCCTACACTTGTGGGACGTCCTCACCGGTCTTTTGGTTGGCGCCTTAGCGTACCGGAGGAACAGCGATGGAAATCGTGCTGAGTACGGCGGACATCACCACTGTCCCCGTGGATGCGATCGTCAATGCGGCCCATCACGCGTTGCGTGGCGGGGGTGGTGTGGACGGTGCGATCCACCGGGCCGGTGGCCCCGAGATCCTGGCCGAGCTGATCGAGCGGTATCCCCACGGTGCCGCGACCGGTGAGGCCGCGTGGACGACCGCGGGTGCGCTGCCGGCGTCGTACGTGATCCATGTGGTCGGGCCGAATTACACCGCCGGCCAACGGGATCCGGCGCTGCTCGAGTCCTGCTACCGCAACGCGTTGCGGATCGCGGACGAGCTGGGCGTCAAGACACTCGCCCTGCCGGCGGTCTCGGCCGGGATCTACGGCTGGCCGGCCCAGTCCGCGGCGGGCATCGCCGTACAGACCCTTCGCCGTACGGCGACCGGCGTCGAGACGGCGACCTTCTGTCTGGTCGAACCCCGTCTCCACAAGGCCTTCCAGAACGCGACAGCGGCCGGAGAGTAAGCACTCTCCGGCCGCTGCGAAGCGGGTCAGGCGCTGTAGACGACGACCTTGTCGCCGATCTTCACCCGGGCGAAGATCCAGGCGATCTTCTTCTTGTCCCGGATGTTCGCGCAGCCGTGCGACGCGCCGTTGTAGCCGCGGGCCTTGAAGTCCGACGAGTAGTGGACCGCCTGGCCGCCGCTGAAGAACATCGCGTACGGCATCGGCGACTTGTACAGCGACGACACGTGGTTCTTCGACTTGCGGTAGACCTTGAAGACGCCGTTGCGGGTCGGCGTCTTACGGCCGCCGAACCGGGCGTCGGCGATCTGGATCGGCTTGCCGTTCACCAGGTACACCAGCTTGCGGGTGCGCTTGTTCAGGCACAGCACCCGGCCCTTCGTCATACAGCGCTTGTCGATCCGCAGCTTCCCCGGCACGACCGCGGTCGAACTCGCCGCCGCGGTCGCCGTCTGCGGCGCGACCACGACCTGGGGCGCAATCTTCGGTGCCAGCGTGGCGGCCTCGGCCGTCGTGGCGGCGGTCAGTGCGCCTACACCCACGAACGCGGCAGCCGTGACGGTGGCGCCGAGCTTACGCAGAATGCCCATGTTTCCTGTGTCCTTCCCCCAACTGAGTGCTTGCATCAAGTCAGACGTCAGTGCCTCACGTCTGGTTGGTAACGATCCGGAACATACTTCCCCCGCCACGGACCGAAGACTGGTGTATCACACCGATGTAGTTCACTTCGCGCCACAGGTGCGACCGTGTCCACTTCGTGCTCTTGACCCCGCAGCGGACGCTGCGGGGTGGGTGGTGGCGCCGGTTCAGCTCTTGTTCTTGCGGCCGAGTTTCGCGCGCTCGATCTGGGTCAGCGCGACCTTCCGCATCCGGACGGCGTCGGGCGTGACCTCGACGCACTCGTCCTCGCGGCAGAACTCCAGCGACTGCTCGAGCGACAGCTTGCGGGCCGGGACCAGCTTCTCGAACTCGTCGGCGTTCGACCGGACGTTGGTCATCTTCTTTTCCTTGGTGATGTTCACGTCCATGTCGTCGCTGCGCGAGTTCTCGCCGACGATCATGCCCTCGTACACCTCGGTGGTCGGCTCGACGAACAGCGTGCCGCGCTCTTGCAGGTTGATCATCGCGTACGACGTCGCCGCGCCGGCCCGGTCGGCCACCAGCGAACCGCTCGGCCGGGTCCGCAGCTCGCCGAACCACGGCTCGTAACCCTCGAACACGTGGTGCGCGATACCGGTACCGCGGGTGTCGGTGAGGAACTCGGTGCGGAACCCGATCAGGCCGCGGGCCGGGACCAGGAACTCCATCCGGACCCAGCCGGTGCCGTGGTTGGTCATCTGCTCCATCCGGCCCTTGCGGACCGCGAGCAGCTGGGTGACGGTGCCGAGGTACTCCTCCGGGCAGTCGATCGTCAGCCGCTCGACCGGCTCGTGCCGCTTGCCGTCGATCTCGCGGGTGACCACCTGCGGCTTGCCGACGGTCAGCTCGTAGCCCTCCCGGCGCATCTGCTCGACCAGGATGGCCAGCGCCAGCTCACCACGGCCCTGCACCTCCCAGGCGTCCGGCCGCTCGGTCGGCAGCACCTTGATCGACACGTTGCCGACGAGTTCCTTGTCCAGCCGGTCCTTGACCAGCCGGGCGGTGACCTTGGTGCCCTTGGCCCGGCCCGCCAGCGGCGAGGTGTTGGTACCGATCGTCATCGAGATGGCCGGCTCGTCCACGGTGATCAGCGGCAGCGGCTTCGGGTTCTCCGGGTCGGCCAGGGTGTCGCCGATCATGATCTCCGGGATTCCCGCGATCGCGCAGATGTCGCCCGGGCCGGCCGAGTCGCCGGGCACCCGCTCGAGCGCCTCGGTGATCAGCAGTTCGGTGATCTTGACCCGCTCGACGGAGCCGTCGTGCTTGCACCAGGCGACCTGGGCGCCCTTCTTCAGCGTGCCCTCGTGGACGCGGACCAGCGCGAGCCGGCCGAGGAACGGCGAGGCGTCCAGGTTGGTCACATGCGCCTGCAGCGGAGCGTCCTCGACGTACGTCGGGGCCGGCACGTTGTTCAGGATGGTCTCGAACAGCGGCTCGAGGTCCTCGGAGTCCGGCATCCCGCCGTCGGCCGGCTGGGTCAGCGACGCGCGGCCGGCCCGGGCGGAGGCGTACACGACCGGGAAGTCGAGCGCGCTCTGGTCCGCGTCGTGGTCGAGCAGGTCGAGGAACAGTTCGTACGTCTCGTCGACGACCTCGGCGATCCGGGCGTCCGGGCGGTCCACTTTGTTCACCACCAGGATCACCGGCATCTGCCGGGCTAGCGCCTTGCGCAGCACGAACCGGGTCTGCGGCAGCGGGCCCTCGGAGGCGTCCACCAGCAGCACGATCGCGTCCACCATCGACAGGCCGCGCTCGACCTCGCCGCCGAAGTCGGCGTGACCGGGGGTGTCGATGATGTTGATGGTCATCTGCTCGCCGTTGGCCATCTTGTGCCGGACGGCGGTGTTCTTGGCCAGGATCGTGATGCCCTTCTCACGTTCCAGGTCGCCGGAGTCCATCGCCCGCTCGTCCACGTGCTGATGCGCGCCGAAGGCGCCGGACTGCCACAGCATCGCGTCGACCAGGGTGGTCTTCCCGTGGTCGACGTGGGCCACGATGGCCACGTTGCGCAGGTCGTTACGGACAGGCATGGGGAAGCGCTCCAAGCAATCAGAAGGGTTTCAGGCGGTGGCTACGGCTGGTTCACGTGCCACTCGACACAGGGCGCAGCGTCCTCATCCTACCGGCGAGAGCTCTCCGCCGACGAATCCGGACATCCCTTTGACTTTGATTGACTGGACGTCCAGTCTATAGACGGGACGCCTGGGGAGGGGTCCGGAAACAACGGGGGGGTCCGCGCCCGGGAGTGCCGAGCATGATGTGGGGGGTTGCTCGGCCTCCGGGGCCACGACCAGCATCGGGGAAGGAACCGTGCCGCGTTCGGCCACCGCGAACCAGGAGCTGCGGGAACGCTCCCGTGAACGCATCCTCGCCGCCGCGCTCGAGGTCTTCGCCGCGAAGGGCTACGAGGCCGCGTCGATCTCCGAGATCACCGCCGCCGCGGGCGTCTCCCGCGGCCTGGTCTCCTACTACTTCGCCACCAAGGAGCAGTTGGCCGCCGAGCTGCTGGACCGCTGGCTCGACGGCATCACCGCGATCCTCACCCTGCAAGGCACCCCGGACGAACGCCTGGCCGGCATCATCGACGGAGCCCTGATGGCAGCCGCCACCACACTCCCGATCCAGCGCCTGGCCATCACGCTGATGATGCAGCCCACCACCCACGACGTCTTCGCCCAGGTGGAAGCCGACAAGAACACCCGCCTCGCCCAGGTCGAGGACGCCATCCGCGCCGTCTTCGCCGACCGCGGCGCCGCCGACCCGGCCGTCGAGGAAATGTTGCTCAGAGCAACCTTAGAAGGCGTCACCGTCAAACTCGCGATCTACCGCGACACCTTCCCACTCGAAGCAGTCCGCCGCCGCCTCTACACCGGCTACGCCCTCCCCGACCCACCCCACCCACTCCCGATCACCTCACCCCCAGTCCACCGCCTCCGCGCCAAGTCATACGACGTACGGCGTACAACCGATGCCGCCCACTGAGGGATGCCCGGCCCAAGCCGGGACGCCGGTGTTGGGAGGCATGGAAAAGACTGCGGTTTCCCGGAGAACGTTGTTGGGCGGCGCGCTCGGCGCGGCCGCGGTAGGTGGACTGAGGCTGCCCGGATACGCGGCCCCCGACAAGGTGTACTTCGCCGGGGTCGAGTACTACGCGACGCGGCAGCTCTCGTACGACGCCATCGAGCGGTACGTCGCCCGTCACGCGCCCGACCGGTTGGCGGAACTCCGCCGGAGCCTGGTGCCGATTCGTCCGAACACGACGGACATGGGCAAGTACGTCCGGTGGTACTGGAAGGAGGTCGAGGACAAAGCGCCGTACATCAGCAAAGCGCGGGCGGTCTACGCGTTGGTCCGTGATCTGCCCGACCAGGTCGTCGTACATAATGCACGGCAGATCGACCGGACTGGTTCGAGTACCAGCTCCGTGCGGGCGGGACCGACGCCTTCAGTCTGGATCTCCGCAGGCCGGCCAACGGCGTCGTACGGGAGTGGTTGAACGGTACGGCGAAGGCGCGTGGGTATCCGGAGGCCGGGGCGACGTCGTGGATGACTGGCAGCAGTGTTGCCGAGTGGCTCGACGTACTGATCCACTGCCGCCATGTCACCGCGGTGCACCCCTACTGAACGCGGTGGACCTTGTGTTGGGCCGCCTGGGCACGGGGACGGACCGTGAGGCGGTCGATGTTCACGTGCGACGGGCGGGTGGCGATCCAGGCGACGATGTCGGCGATGTCGTCGGAGGTGAGCGGCTCGGCGACACCGGCGTACACGGCGTCGGCCTTCGCCTGGTCGCCGTCGAACCGGGTCAGCGCGAAGCCCTCGCTGCGCACCATGCCCGGGGCGATCTCGCAGACCCGGACCGGCTGGTCGTACAGCTCCAGCCGGAGGGTGTCGACGACGGCCTTGGCGGCATGCTTGGCGGCGACGTACCCGCCGCCGCCCTCGTAGGCGACCTGGCCGGCGGTCGAGCCCATCACGATGATCGTGCCGCGCCCGGCGATCAGGGCCGGGAGCAACGACTTCGTGACGGCCGCGACGCCGATCACGTTCACCTCGTACATCTGCCGCCAGGCCTCCAGGTCCGCCTCGGCGACCGGCTCGAAGCCGAACGCGCCGCCGGCGTTGTTCACCAGCAGGTCCAGCCGGTCGCCGACCGCCGCGGTCAGCGCGGCGACGTCGTCGGCCGACGTCACGTCGCACTGCACCGCCCGGCCGTCGATCTCCTTGGCCAGCGCCTCGATCCGGTCCAGCCGGCGGGCCGCGCAGATCACCTCGAACCCCTCGCGGGCCAGGTGCCGCGCTGATGCGGCTCCGATCCCGCTGCTCGCTCCGGTCACGACGGCAAGAGGACGCGCATTCGAAGTCATGCCTCCGAGTCTCCCAGCCCGGTTGCCATCAGCGGGAACCAGTCCGCACAGTAGAACGTCGAGGTTTTCGGGGAGGGGGCGAGCGATGGACACTGAACCTGACGACGCAGGGTCGCCTGATGCTGACCGGATCGTGCTCTTCTCGCCCGACGTACCGAAGGCGGCCCGGGCGCTGCTGACCGAACATCAGGATGTCCTGATCCCCGCGAGCGCGCCGAAACAGGACGTCGTCGGGCGGCAGCCGGTCGGCGAGACGATCGGTGGTCTGGTCTTCTTCGCCGCGATCGAGTTCGGCCTCTGGCTGGCCCTGCGCTGGCTGCTGTACGTGATCTTTCCCGACGGCCTGGCTGTCTGGCTGAGCGGTGGCGCGGCGGTGCTCGGCGTTCTGCTGTTCATCGCCGGGATCGCTGCGATGACGGACGAGTCCAGGGCTCGCTCGGTCGCCCGCAAGCACCAGGGCAAGTATCTGCTGGCCGAGGACTGGGACGAGGACGCCACCGCGCTGATGCGGCGGGCGCAGCGCGCGGTCGACGCGATCCAGGACTCCGAGGTGAACAAGCAGGGCCTGCTCGACGCGGCCAAGAACGACGTGGTCCTGCCCGAACAGCTGTGGGACATCGGCCGCGTCCTCCAGCAACTGTCGTCGCTGCGCACCCGGCAGGCCGACATCGAGCAGGAACTGCAGTCCGCCCGCCTGGAAGCGGTCCTCCACCCGCAGCGCCAGGCCCTCGAACTGTCGGCGACCGCGATGGAGACGAAGGTCGCCAAGCTGGAGCAGTACGCCGACCAGGTCCGCGAGGCCGACGCCGTACTCAAGGTCGAGACCGTGCTGGAGGGTGCGCTCCAGGATCGCGATCGGTACGTCGAACTCCTGTCCAGCACCGAGGTCGCCGGCCACAGCGGCCTGATCGAGGAGCTCAGCAAGGAGACCGCGGACCTCCGCGCGGCCCTGTCACGCAGAGTCGCAGCCGCCGTCGAAACCGGCCAGACCCTCGCTCTGCCCAAGAACGATTAGGGAGAAGTCCCGATTTCCGTCGGTGCGGCCGGAGTTACGCTGACGAGGTGACCGTTCCCACCGCAGACCGTCCTCTCCGGCGGGTCGCGATGATCAGCCTGCACACGTCGCCGCTGGATCTGCCGGGTACCGGAGATGCCGGTGGGATGAACGTCTACGTGGTCGAGCTGTCGAAGCGTCTCGCCGACCTGGGGATCGAGGTCGACGTGTTCACCCGGGCGACCTCGTCGGCCCTGCCCACCCGCGTCGAACTGATGCCCGGCGTGATGGTCCGCAACGTCGCGGCCGGTCCGTACGAAGGCCTGACCAAGAACGAGTTGCCGGCGCAGCTGTGCACTTTCGCTCGCGCGGTCCTGCGGGCCGAGGCGATCCACGAGCCCGGGCACTACGACGTGATCCACTCGCACTACTGGCTGTCCGGCCAGGTCGGCCTGCTCGCCCGCGACCGCTGGGCCGTCCCGCTGGTCCACACCATGCACACGATGGCCAAGGTGAAGAACGCCAGCCTCGCGGACGACGACGTACCCGAACCGCCCGCTCGGCTGATCGGCGAGGAACAGGTGGTCGAGGCCGCCGACCGGCTGCTTGCCAACACCGAGGACGAGGCCAACGAGCTGATCACCTTGTACGGCGCTCATCCCGCGAAGGTCGGTGTGGTCAACCCGGGCGTCGATCTGGACATGTTCAGCCCCGGTGACCAGGCGGCGGCCCGGCGGTCGATCGGGTTGCCCGAGGATGCCGTCGTACTGGCGTTCGTCGGGCGGATCCAGCCGCTGAAGGCGCCGGACCTGCTGATCCGGGCGGCCGCGCGGATGCTCGAGCGGGATCCGTCGTTGCGGTCGCGGCTCGTGGTCGCGGTGATCGGCGGACCGTCCGGGAACGGCATGGAGCATCCCGAGTCGCATGCGGAGCTGGCCCGGGCTTTGGGCGTCGACGACGTGACCCGGTTCGTCAAGCCGATGGAGCGATCGGCGCTGGCGGACTGGTACCGATCCGCGTCGGTCGTCTGCGTACCGTCGTACTCGGAATCCTTCGGGCTGGTCGCGCTGGAGGCGCAGGCCTGCGGTACGCCGGTGGTCGCGGCGGCTGTCGGCGGGCTGACGACCGCGGTCGCGAACGGGCAGACCGGGCTGCTGGTGCCCGGGCACGGGGTCGACGACTTCGCCGACGCGCTGACCCGGATCGCGACGGATCCGCTCACCCGCGAGACCATGGGCCGGGCGGCGGTCAAGCACGCGCAGGGGTTCGGCTGGGAGCTGACCGCGCGCAAGACGCTGGCCGCGTACCGGATCGCGGCGGAGACGATGGCGGCCGAGCTGGCCACGGAGGTAGCTGGATGAGAGTGTCGGCCGCGGATGTCATCCGCCAGGTCCTGAAGGAGAACGACCTCGAGTTCACCGAGAGTGAGGAGGGCGCGTTCGCCGCGGACCTGCCGGGGGAGCGGAAGCTGAAGACGACGGTCACGTTGACGGTCGGCCCGCAGGCGGTCCACGTGCACGCGTTCGTCGCCCGGCAGCCGGACGAGAACCACGAGGCCGTCTATCGCTGGCTGCTGGAGCGGAACCTGAAGATGTACGGCGTCGCGTTCGCCGTCGACCACCTGGGTGACATCCACCTGGACGGCCGGGTCCCGCTGCACGCGATCACCCCGACCGAGGTGGACCGGCTGCTCGGCGCGGTGCTCGAGTACGCCGACTCGTCGTTCAACACGATCCTGGAGCTCGGCTTCGCCTCGTCCATCCGCAAGGAGTACGAGTGGCGGATCGCTCGCGGTGAGTCGACCCGGAATCTGGACGCTTTCAAGGGCTGGCTGGAGCCCCAGTAGGCTTGCTGCCATGACCTATCGCCTGATCCTGCTCCGCCACGGCCACAGCGACTGGAACGCCAAGAACCTGTTCACCGGCTGGGTCGACGTCGACCTGAACGCCCAGGGCGTCGAGGAGGCGCACCGCGGCGGTCAGCTGCTGCTCGAGCGCGAACTGCTGCCCGACGTCCTGCACACCTCGGTGCTGCGCCGCGCCATCCGGACCGCCAACATCGCGCTCGAGGAGGCCGGGCGCCAGTGGATCGACGTACGGCGGTCCTGGCGGCTGAACGAGCGCCACTACGGCGGGCTGCAGGGCAAGGACAAGAAGCAGACCCTGGAGGAGCTCGGCGAGGAGCAGTTCATGCTGTTCCGCCGTTCCTACGACACCCCGCCGCCGCCGATCGAGCGCGGCTCGGAGTACGACCAGGCCGGCGACCCGCGGTACGCCGGGCTCCCGTCGGAGCTGCTGCCGTCGACCGAGTGCCTGAAGGACGTCGTCGAGCGGATGCTGCCCTACTGGTACGACGCCATCGTGCCGGACCTGCGGGACGGCAAGACCGTCCTGGTCACCGCCCACGGCAACTCGCTGCGGGCCCTGGTCAAGCACCTGGACAACCTGGACGAGGCGACCATCGTCGGCCTGAACATCCCGACCGGCATCCCGCTGTACTACGAGCTCGACGAGGACTTCAACCCCGTCACCCCCGGCGGCGAGTACCTCGACCCCACCGCCGCCAAAGAAGCCATCGAAGCCGTCAAGAACCAGGGCCGCTAAGGCCGCGCCTCCGCCGCGGCTGCCTTATTGCCCGGCTTCGCCGGGTGCGCAGGCCGTGGTCACGAGTCGGCGCACTCGGCGGCAAGCACCGTGAAGACTGGCTCGGCGACCGAGCACGCCACCGAGGACGTCAAGATCCAGGGCCGCTGAAGGTCGGCAGTGCTGGGTCAGCCGTCAAGAGCCAGGGACGCTGATCGGCAGTGATGGGTCGGCCGTCAGGAGCCAGGGGTGTTGAGCTCGTCGAGGTTCAGGGTGCGCAGGTGGTCGCGTTGGGCACGTAGCTCGGGGCTCTGCTCGACGACCTGAGGGTTCTCGTCGAGTAGAGCGAGCTGGGCCCGCTGCAGGGTTCGCAGGTGCTGCTCCACCGCATCCAGATGTGCAAGCACCTCGGCACCGTTCAACGCTGACACATCGGTGCTCACCAGCCGGTCGGTCACTGATTCGTCCATGCCCGAAGGTACCGCTTGCCCACTCAGCTCGGGGGTTGCCCACTGAGAATCTCAGTGGGCAACCCCCGACCGCAGTAGGCAAGGAGCCCTCGACAACCTGATGGTTGCCGAGGGCTCCTTGTGTGGCTGGGGTCAGTTGCCGTTGGGGTTCGGGGCGGAGGCGCCGGCGCCGGAGCCTGCTGCCGTACCGCCGACGGCGACCGGGAGTTCGCCGGTGACCAGGTAGACGACCCGGCGGGCCATCGAGACGGCGTGGTCGGAGATGCGCTCGTAGTACCGGCCGAGCAGGGCGATGTCGACCGCGACCTCGACGCCGTGCGGCCAGGAGTCGTCCATCATCAGCCGGAACTGGTTGGTCCGCAGCTTGTCCATCTCGTCGTCGGTGGCCTCCAGCCGGCCGGCCGCCTCGACGTCGCGGGACTTGATCACGTCACCGGCGGCGTCGACCATCTTGCCGGCCACCGAGCCCATCTCCTCGATGACGTTGTGCAGCTCGTCCGGGATGGCCGGCGACGGGTAGCGCATCCGGGCGATCTTGGACACGTGCGCGGCCAGGTCGCCCATCCGCTCCAGGTCCGCGACCATCCGCAGCGCGGCGACCAGCATCCGCAGCTCGTTGGCGACCGGCGACTGCCGCGCCATCAGCTCGAACACCTTGTCCTCGACGCCCTCGCCGGCCGCGTCCAGCTGGATGTCGGCCGCGATGACCTCCTCCGCCTTCCGGATGTCGGCTTCCAGCAGCGCCGCCGTCGAGCGTCGTACGGCGGTGGACACCGTCCGGGTCATCCGCTCCAGCTCGGCGAGGATGTCGTCGAGCTGCTCGTGGTAGCTGTCACGCATTGTGTTCGTTTCCGATCTGTGGTGTCCGGTGCCGCGGGTGGGCGGAGCGGCAGGCACCCGCCTGGTACCCGCCCAACGGTGACCGTATGCCGCCGAGGTTGCCGGATGGCGACGAGTGGTGAACGCCTGATGAACAGTTAGGTCGTCCCCCGGTCATCCGGTGATCATTCTGTCTTTCCCTGCTGGTTGCCCGCGTAGCATCGTTGCCGTGGACCCCACGCTGGCTGCGGTGCTGGGCGGCGTCATCGGCGCGGCCCTGGCCCTGCTTTCGCTCGGTGCGATGATGCTCAGCGAGCGGGCTCAGCACAAGATCCCGGAGTCTCCGGACCCGATCGTCCCCACCGGCGTCGCCACCGTTCTGTCGGTACTGCGTTCGTCCGCAGTGGTGATGGGTCCCGAGGACCAGGTGCTGCAGGCCAGCGCCCCGGCGCACGTGCTCGGCATCGTCCGGGGCGAGCGGCTGGTGGTCGAGGACCTGCTGACCATGGTCCGGGCGGTCCGCCGGGACGGAGAGATCCGCCAGCAGGACCTGGAGATCGTCCGCGGCCGGCTCGGTGCCACGCAGTACGTGAGTGCCCGGGTGGCGCCGCTGGGCAGCCAGTTGGTGCTCGTCCTGGTCGAGGACCGGACCCGGGAACGCCGCCTGGAGGCGATCCGGCGGGACTTCACCGTCAACGTCAGCCACGAGCTGAAGACCCCGATCGGGGCGCTGATCCTGCTCGCCGACGCGGTCTCGGAGGCATCCGACGACCCGGAGGCGGTGCAGCGCTTCTCCGGCCGGATGCGGGTCGAGGCGTCCCGGCTGAGCCGGCTGGTGAAGGAGATCATCGAGCTGTCCCGGCTGCAGGGCGACGACCCGCTGGAGAACCCCGGCCCGGTCGACATCAACGGCGTCATCGACGCCGCGGTGGACCGCTGCCGGGTGGATGCCGAGGACCGTGACATCAAGATCGTGGTGAAGACCGAGCCGGACCTGGAAGTGATGGGCAGCGAGGACCAGTTGGCCATCGCGATCGGGAACCTGGTCGAGAACGCGGTCAACTACAGCCCCGACGGCACCCGGGTGGCGGTCGCCGCGCACCCGATCGGCGACCTGGTCGAGGTGACCGTCAGCGACCAGGGCGTCGGGATCCCGAGCAGCGACCTGGAACGGATCTTCGAGCGGTTCTACCGGGTCGACCGGGCCCGGAGCCGTGAAACCGGTGGTACCGGTCTCGGCCTCTCCATCGTCAAGCACATCGCGTCCATCCACGGGGGCGATGTGCGGGTCTGGAGCGTCGAGGGCCAGGGCTCCACCTTCACCGTGAGACTCCCGCTGCGGCTCGAACCCGCCGCGGGTCAGACCGACTCCTCCAGCCAGGAGGAGCCGGCCATCTACCTGGCGCCTACCCCGTCAGACAGAACCAAGGAGGCAGCTTCGTGACCCGAGTGCTGGTCGTCGAAGACGAAGAGAGCTACAGCGACGCGTTGTCGTACGTGCTGCGCAAGGAAGGGTTCGAGGTCGCCGTCGCGGAGACCGGGCCGGACGCGCTGGACGAGTACGACCGGGCCGGTGCGGACATCGTCCTGCTCGACCTGATGCTGCCGGGTCTGTCCGGCACGGAGGTGTGCCGGGCACTGCGCAGCCGGGGCAACGTCCCGGTGATCATCGTCAGCGCCAAGGACACCGAGGTCGACAAGGTGGTCGGCCTCGAACTGGGCGCCGACGACTACGTGACCAAGCCCTACAGCCCCCGGGAGCTGCTCGCCCGCATCCGCGCCGTACTGCGGCGTGGACAGGACGTGGAACTCCTGCCGGACACGCTGGAGGCCGGGCCGGTCCGGATGGACGTGGAGCGGCACGTGGTGACCGTGTCCGGGACCGAGATCCGGCTCCCGCTGAAGGAGTTCGAGCTGCTCGAGATGCTGCTGCGCAACACCGGCCGGGTGCTCACCCGGGGGCAGCTGATCGACCGGATCTGGGGTGCCGACTACGTGGGCGACACCAAGACCCTCGACGTACACGTGAAGCGGTTGCGGTCCAAGCTGGAGAAGGACCCGTCGAATCCGCAGCACCTCGTCACGGTGCGTGGCCTCGGGTACAAGTTCGACTCCTGAAACGATGGACGGCCGGGCTCTCGCCGCCCGGTCCGAGTCCTGAGTCACATCCTCCCAGGCTGCACAGGCCTTGGTGGTTAGCTTAGGCTCTCCTTAGTTGAGGCAATTCATCGCTAAGGAGAGTCCCATGTCCTGGTCCCGTTCCCGGGCGGCCCTGCGGCCGGCCCGAACCGCCGCGCTGGCCGTCGCCACCGTCCTGGTCGCGACCACGCTCGCCGCGTGCGGCAGCGACGCCGGCGAGCAGAGCAGCGGCTCTGCCGGTACGGCGGCCGCCGGGTTCCCGGTCACGTTGAAGAACACGTTCGGCGAGACCACCATCACCAAGAAGCCGGAGCGCATCGTCACGCTCGGCTGGAACGCCCAGGACGTGGTCTACGCACTCGGTGAGACGCCGGTCGGGATGCCGAAGGTGACCTACGGCCCGACCGCGGCCGGTACGACGGCGTGGGACGCAGACAAGTTCGACGCCTCGAAGACCGAGCTGCTGGACACCAGCGACAAGTTCCCGTTCGAGAAGATCGCGGCGCTGAAGCCGGACGTCATCCTGGCCCCGTACGAGGGCTTCGACGCGGCCACCTACAAGACGCTGTCGGACATCGCGCCGACCGTCGCCTACCCGGGCGCCCCGTGGCAGACCACCTGGCAGGACCAGACCCTGCTGGTCGGTGAGGCGCTGGGCAAGAAGGCCGAGGCCGAGAAGCTGATCGCGGGCATCAACGACAAGATCAAGCAGGTCGCCAGCGAGCACCCCGAGTTCAAGGGCAAGACGATCTCGGTCGGCTCGTTCGGCGCCGACAACTACGCCTACATGCCGACCGACCCGCGGGTGCAGATCCTGAACGAGATGGGCTTCGTGAACGCCCCTGGCGTGGAGAAGCTGCAGGCCGGCAACACGAAGAAGGAGTTCGCGGTCACCGTCAGCAAGGAGAAGGTGTCCGACCTGGATGCCGACGTGGTGGTCGCCTACATCGACGGGCTGGGGGCGCAGAAGTTCAATGCCGACCCGGTCTACTCGTCACTCACCGCGGTGAAGCGGGGCAGTGCCTACGTGATGGAGGACCAGCAGGTCATCTCCGGGATGAGCGCCGTCAGCGTGCTGAGCGTCCCGTGGGTGCTGGACAAGATCATCCCCGGCCTGTCCAAGGCCGCCCAAGCCGCGGGCTGACCTTCAACACCCGCCCGGTACGGCGACCGATCCGTCGTACCGGGCGTCATACCGTCCGTCGGGACCTCGGCCACAGGTCCCGCCGGTACGACGAACGGGCCGTCCCGCGCCGGGCCGGCCCGTTCGGTGTGTTCCTGGCCTGGTACGGCGGTCAGCGTCGTACCAGGCGCGGTTCGGGCCGCTCAGCCGTGGCCGCCGCCCTCGCCGTCGGCGCGGGGGGTCGGGGAGTAGTGGTCCTCGGTCAGGACCGGGACGTAGGCGGTGATCGGGGCGGCCTGGCCGAAGGTGATCACCACGTTGATCATCTGGCCCGGCTTACCGCCGGTGACCGTGATCGGCTCGCCCGGAGCCTCGCCGCTCTCGGTCTCCTCGCCCTTGCTGGGCGGCAGCAGCGTCGAGCTCCCGGCCTTCAGGTCCAGGGTCTTCACGCCACCGAACGTGACCTCGGTCGGCTGGTCGCCGCCGGCCTGGCCGTCCGGAGTCCCGGCCGGGGCCTGCGCGATGCCGACCAGCGTGTCGTCGGATCCGCCGTTGTTGACGATCACGGCATGCAGCTCGCCCTTGCCGTCCTCGGAGGCGAGTACCAGCACGTTGCGGACCGCGATCGAGCCGGAGTCGGCGTTGGTGCCCTCGGCCGGCTGGTAGTGCTGCAGCGTCTGGGCGTTGAAGTTCGCGCCACAGGCCGACAGCGCGATACTCAGGGTGGCGGCGGCACCCGCCAGCGCGGTGCGCCGGACGGACCGCGAGGACAACGTGATCGGCACTGGAAATCCCTCTCCTGCAAAGCTGTTCGACGCCGTCAGGCAGCGGCCTCCGGCGCGTCACAGCGTAGCTCTCGCACCCGCCGGACGGGACGGCGGGATGGCCATCACGCATTGTCGCGACGGTGTCCCGGGCAACCAACCAGGCGCGATTCACGCGCGCACAAGGCACGGCTGAGAGCGTTTGTCAAGCCGGGAAATGGCCTCTGACCAGCGCAAACGTCCCGGCCGGACCATGTGCCACGTGGTAGGATGGAGCTTGGAAAGGGGCACGTGACATATGACTTTCACAGTCGGCGAGACGGTTGTTTACCCCAATCACGGTGCGGCCGTCATCGAGGACATCGAGACCCGTCAGATCAAAGGTGAGGACAAGACCTATCTGGTCTTGAGGATCGTCGCTCAGAACGACCTGGTCGTCCGGGTCCCCGCGTGCAACCTCGATCTTGTCGGCGTGCGTGACGTCGTGGATCAGGCTGGCCTGGAGCGCGTCTTCGACGTGCTGCGTGCACCGCACACGGAGGAGCCGACCAACTGGTCGCGACGGTACAAGGCGAACCTCGAGAAGCTGCACTCGGGTGACGTAATGA
Organism: Kribbella sp. CCNWLW201; assembly: GCF_037203805.1. Taxonomy (NCBI): domain Bacteria; kingdom Bacillati; phylum Actinomycetota; class Actinomycetes; order Propionibacteriales; family Kribbellaceae; genus Kribbella; species Kribbella sp. CCNWLW201. The sequence continues at coordinate 160,439 of NZ_JBBCBQ010000005.1, forward strand.
AGGTGGCAGAGGTCGTCCGCGACCTGTGGCGCCGTGAGCGTGACCGCGGTCTCTCCGCCGGTGAGAAGCGGATGCTGGCGAAGGCTCGCCAGATCCTGGTCTCCGAGCTGGCCCTGGCCGAACACACCAACGAGGACAAGGCGGAAGCCATCCTCGACGAGGTTCTCGCTTCCTGACTCCGGTCGGACCGAGCCGAAGTACGTGATCCTGCCGTCCTGCGTGGGCTCTAGATGAGCACCGCGGCCATCATCCCGGCGGCCGGGCTCGGACTGCGGCTCGGTGGTGAGACACCCAAAGCATTTCGAGAGGTCGGTGGCGAATCGCTGCTGGTCCACGCCGTACGTGGACTGCTGGCAGCGACCGCCGCCGACCTCGCCTGTTTTGTGGTCGCCGTCCCGGCCGGCACCGAGGACGCGGTCCAGAAGGAACTCGAGCCGTACGCCGGGAACGCTCGGCTGCTCGTGGTCGCGGGTGGCGCCGAGCGGGCCGACTCGGTCCGGGCGGCTCTGGAGCTGGTCCCGGTGGACGGGATCGACTGCATCCTCGTCCACGATGCGGCTCGCGCGTTCGTCCCGGCGCCTGTCGTCGAGCGGGTCGTCGCAGCGGTCCGCGGAGGTGCGTCAGCCGTCGTACCGGCTGTGCCTGTCACGGACACGATCAAGCGGGTCTCGGCGGCTGGTGAGGTCGTGGACACGCCCGACCGGTCGACGTTGGTCGCCGTACAGACTCCACAGGGGTTCGATCCCGCCGTACTGCGTCGTGCGCATGCCGCTGGTGGCGCTGGGGCGACGGATGACGCGATGCTGTGTGAGCGGCTTGGGGTGACCGTGCTGACGGTCGAGGGGTCCGAGGACGCGTTCAAGGTGACGCGGCCGCGGGACCTGCTGCTGGCCGAGGCGTTGCTGGCGGACAGGAGGCTGATGTGAAGGTCCCACGGATCGGCAACGGCGTGGACGTACACCCGCTGGAGGAAGGCCGCCCGATGTGGCTGGCCGGCCTGCACTGGCCGGAGGAGACCTCCGGGTTGGCAGGGCACTCTGACGGTGACGCGGCCGCGCACGCGATCTGCACCGCGCTGTTGAGTGCGGCCCGGCTGGGAGATCTGGGGTCGAACTTCGGTACGGCCGAGCCGGAATGGGCCGGCGCATCAGGGATCGCTTTGCTGGCTGAGGCCGCGCGGCGGGTCCGGGCGGCCGGTTTCGAGATCGGCAATGTCTCGGTCCAGATCGTCTGCAACCGCCCGCGGATCGGCCCTCGTCGGGAAGAGGCCGAGAAGGTGCTCAGCGCCGGCTGCGACGCCGAGGTCTCGGTCAGCGCGGCGACGACCGACGGCCTGGGGTTCACCGGCCGGGGCGAGGGCATCGCGGCCATCGCCACCGCGCTCATTTACTGACTCTGACCGGGTCGGTCGAGAAGCGGGCTGCCCTCGGGTCCAGCTCGTCCCCGGTTCGCTGCGTGAGTACGCCGTACAGCTCGGGGCGACGGCCGCGGAGCCAGCGGCGGCCTGTTGCCAACGGCACCAGGTCGAGGTCGAGGTCGGCGATCACCACGGACTCGGCCGGCACCGGGGTCTCCGCGACGATCCGGCCGTACGGATCGAAGATCATCGCGTTGCCGGTGCGGACCTCGTCGTCGTCCCGGCCGACACCGTTGCTGAACAGCACGAACAGGCCGTTGTCGTGGGCCCGGGACGGCAGCCATCGCATCAGCCAGCCGCGTCCGTTCGGACCGTTGAAGGCTTCCTCGATCGCGGCTTGGTCGCCGCTCTCCCAGATCTCGAGCGGGATCGGCTTCATCCCGTGCGGACTGCGGGAGTTGGTCCCGCCGGTCTGGTGTGGCGCGAGCAGGACGGTTGCCCCGAGCAACGCGGTGATCCGGACGTTCTCCACCAGATTGTTGTCCCAGCAGATCAGCACCCCGGCCCGGAACCCCCAGGGCGTGTCGAACACCGTGTACGACGATCCGCTCGCGATCGCCTCGTGTTCGAACGCGTGCAGCTTCCGGTGCACGTGGACGTCCCCGGTCGGCAGGCAGACGGCGTACGAGTTGAACAGTGAGGCCGTGTCTGATGGTTCCGCGCCGTCGGCACTCTCCAGGAAGCCGACGCCGATCCCCGCGTCGAGCTCCTTGGCCAGGGCAAGGACCCGCCCGACCAGCGGTCCGTCCACGGGCGTGGCCAGCTCGTGCAGCCGCTCGGCGGTCTGCCGGCGGAGGTGCCAGTAGCCGAGCAGGCACATCTCCGGAAACGCGACCAGCCGGGCGCCGCCCGCGACCGCCTGCCGGGCCAGCCGATCGACGGTGGCGAGATTGGCCGAGGGCTGGTCCGGGACGGCCTCGAACTGGACGACCGCGCTGCGAAAGAGGTTCATACGTCCATCGAAACGCCGAACGTTCTATGACGTCCAATAGTTGTTTGATCAGATTCCATATCGTGGGGTTATGGATCTCCGATTGCTCCGGGCGTTCGTCACGGTCGCCCGGCTACGCAACTTCGGGGCCGCGGCCGCGGAGCTGTCGACCAGCCAGCCCGCGCTGACCAAGCAGATCCAGGTCCTGGAGCGTCGGGTCGGTTCGGTGCTGTTCAGCCGGGGCCGGCACGGCGCCCGGCTGACGCCGGCTGGTGAACTGTTGCTTCCTGACGCTCTGGAGTTGCTCGACCGGTCCGAGGCGTTCGATCGGCGCGCGGCTCAGGTTGCAGCGGGTAGCGAAGGATCGCTGGCGGTCGGGTTCGGGCTGTCCGGGATCGAGTTGGCGCCACGGGCGGTCGCGCTGTTCCGCAGCCGCTGGCCTGGTGTCTCGGTGTCCCTCGACGACATGTCGTCGGCGGTCCAGTGCGAACGTCTGCTCGCGGGCAGCCTGCAGATCGGCTTCGTCCGGCTGCCCGTGCCCGCCGGTCTCGAACACCTACGGTTACGGCGGGACCGGCTGGCCCTCGCGGTCCCGTTGGCCCTCGAGGTACCGCGTTCCCTCGGCGCCTGGCTCGACGATCGGCCGCTCGTCCGTCTCACACCGTCACGAGGGCCTGGCCTGACCGCCCAGATCAACGGCCTGTACGCCGAACTCGGTTGCCACCCCGCCGTACTTCAGGAGGCCGCCGACCTCCAGACCGTGCTGGCTTTGGTTGCCGCCGGCGCCGGTCCGGCCGTCGTACCGCAGTCTGCCGAACGCATCGCACCACCCGAGCTCCGCCTGATCCCGCTGCCCGGCCGAGCCGCGTCGTGGTGGATCGGCGCGACTTGGGCCACCCGGACCCCGCTCACCGAACGCTTCGTCAAGGCCGCAGCCGAGGTCGCCCGTTCCTGATCGCCGGCAGGTCCGTCGACTCCAGCCACTGGGCGAACAGATGGCGTACGGCGCCCTCGTCCGGGCCGAACGAGACAGCCAGGGCGACGAAATCGTCCGTCGTCACCGAGCCATGGCGGTGGGACTTGGTCCACGTCCGCAGCAGCTCGAAGAACGCGTCGTCGCCGAGGTGCTGACGCAGTACGTGCAGGGTGATCGCGCCGCGTTTGTAGAGCCGGTCGTCGAACATGAGCTCCGGACCCGGGTCCGACAGCAGCAGGTCCTGCGGCAGGCTCTTCAGCCGCGTGTGTGCCTTCGACACCTGCTGCGTCGCCGTCAGGCCGCCCGACGCCTCGGACCACAGCCACTCGGCGTAACAGGCGAACCCTTCGTTGAGCCAGATGTGCTGCCAGCTCGACGGCGTCAGACTGTTGCCGAACCACTGGTGCGCCAGCTCGTGCGCGACCAGCCGCTCGGATCCGCGCCGGCCGTCGAGATGGTTGCTGCCGAAGACCGAGATGCCCTGGGCCTCCAGCGGGATCTCCAGCGGGTCGTCCGTGACCACGACCGTGTAGGCGCCGAACGGATACGGCCCGAACTGCTTGCAGAACAGCTTCATCATGTCCTGCTGCCGACCGAGATCCACCTTCGCGTTGCGGATCAGCGATGCCGGCAGCACGGCCCGGGTCGTCACCGGTGAATCGGCCAGCTCGACAGCGTCGTACCGGCCGATCTGGACAGTCGCCAGGTACGTCGCCATCGGCGCGGCCTGGTCGAAGACCCAGGTGGTCCGACTCGCCTTCACCCGCCGTGACACCAGCCGTCCGTTGGCGACCACCTGGTACGGCGAATCGGTGGTGACCGTGATCCGGTAGTGGGCCTTGTCCCCGGGGTGGTCGTTGCACGGGAACCAGGTCGCCGCGCCACTCGGCTGGCTGGCGACGATCACACCCTCGGTGAGCTCCTCCCAGCCCAGCTCACCCCACGGACTGTCCTCGGGCTTCGGGCTGCCGCCGTACTGGATGTCCACGGTGAACTCGGCGCCGTCCATGATGTTCGCCGAGATGTGCAGCTTCCCGGCGCGGTGGACGTAGCGCTGCGGCCGGCGGCCGTTGACCGACACCTTGGACACCCGCAGTCCGGACAGGTCGAAGCTGATCCGGGACAGGGCCTGAGTGGCCACTGCGGTGATCGTTGCCTTGCCGGTCAGCCGGTTGCTGCTGACGCGGTAGTCGAGGTCGAGCTCGTACGACTCGACGTGGTAGCCGCCGTTGCCGTGGGAGGGCACATAGGGGTCGCCGGCGGTCGCAGCGCCGGGTTGCCCGTTGTTGCGGGCAACCATCAGCTCTGCCAAGGAGCGATCGGGTTTCCGGCCCAGCGCGTCCCGGCAGGTACACCTTCACCACGCATCACGAGAGACACCGGCCCGATGGTAGCTCCTGCTCCCACACTGGCGGCCGGCAGGACGATGCCGTGGGGCCCGAGGGTCGCTCCTGGCCCGAAGGTGACTGTACTCATGGAGAGAACTCGATCATGAAAAAGGTGCGTCTGCAGCACGCAACCGCGATTCACCGTGGCCCCGTCGCCGAGGGTGACCAGATCGGCCTCGGGCAACCAGTACGTCTCGCACCAGACACCCTTGCCGATCTTGGCTCCGAGTGTCCGCAGCCAGAGCGCGAGGACCGGCGTACCGGCGGCGGCGTTCGCGAACCACGGCGCCGCGACCAGTTCGACGAAGCTGTCGACCACCTCGTTGCGCCAGACGAACGAGCTCCACAGCGGGTACTCGACCGCGCGGGTCTTGCCCACGATGACCCACTTCGCGACTGTCGCCATCCCGCCCGCGACCGCACCGGCGGCGAGGATCACCGCACCGGACAGCAGCACCGTCAGCCACGGCCCGAGCCAGACATCGAGCGCCTGCAACGCGAACAGAACACCGAGCGCGATCACCACCGTGCACATCATCGGCACGAACCGGCACAGCTCGACCAGGGCCCGGGCGACCTTGAGCCGGCGCGGTGGGTTGAACGTCCGGCTCTGATCGCCTTCGACAGCCTGGCGCCGGAGCTTCACGGGTGGCGATCCGAGCCACGACGTACCGGCCTTCGACTTCTTCGGCGCCGCGCTGAGCACCGCCACGAGGCCGTTCTTCGGCACACTTCGGCCTGGCGCCGTCATGCCGGAGTTGCCGAGGAACGCCCGCTTGCCCACCTTCGCTCCGGCCACGTGCAGCCAGCCGCCACCCAGCTCGTACGACGCGATCATCGTGTCGTCGGCCAGGAACGCGCCCTCACCGACCGTGGTCATCTTCGGCAGCAACAGCACCGTCGACGCCTCGACATCGCGGCCGATCTTCGCGCCGAGGGCCCGCAGCCACCACGGCGTCAGCAGGCTCGCGTACAGCGGGAACAGCAGCGTCCGGGCCGAGTCCAGCAGCCGCTCGGTCGCCCACACCTGCCAGCCGATCCGGCTCCGGACCGGATAGTGGCCGGGCTTGATCCCGATACCGAGCAGCCGTACGCCGATCAGCGTCAGCACAGCCAGCGTCACGAACCCGACCAGCGTCATCAGCGGTACGGCGGTCAGCGCCTTGAGCGCGGCGTCACCGAGGGTGTCCGTGCCTTGAAGTGCCTGACCCAGTACGACGATCGCGGCCGCGGCTGCGGCGACCGGAAGCAAGGACATCACCGCGGACTGAGCGCCGTACGCGAGAACCCACCACGGCGCACGGGCCGGCCGGTGATCGGGCCAGGGGCGCCTGGCGCGACCGACGCGGCTCGCGGGGGAGCCGGACCAGCGCTCGTTCGGCGGCACCTTGCCAGAGACGGCCGAGCCGGCGGCGATCTCGGCGTTCCGGCCGATCTCCGCACCGGGCAGCAGCGTGCTGCGGGAACCGATGACTGCCTCGGCGCCGATGGTCACTGGGCCGACGTGCAGGCGGTCGCCGTCGATCCAGTAGCCGGCCAGGTCCACCTCGGGTTCGATCGAGGCGCCGCGGCCCATCGTGAGCATCCCGGTGACCGGCGGGAGCGTGTGCAGGTCGACGCCGCGGCCGATCTTCGCGCCGAGAGCCCTTGCGTAGTAGGCGATCCAGGGTGCGCCGGCCAGGTTGGCCGCGCCGGCCGCGTCCGCGAGGTTCTCCGCCGCCCAGAGCCGGACGTGGACGCTGCCGCCTCTGGGATAGGTACCGGGTTTCAGGTTGTGCAGGAGGATGCGTGCGCCGACGACGGCGATACCCATCCGGCCGGCCGGGGTGATCAGGATCAGCCAGCCGGCCAGGATCCACCACCACGAGATGGTCCGCAGCCAGGGGAGCGGGCCGGCGAACTCGGCCAGCAGGTTGTTCAGCGTGAACAGGTAGACGAGCCATCGCACGCCGACGACCGTCTGCAGCACCAAGGTCAGCGCGGTCTGGAGGAGCTGCGTCGACTTCGGCGTCGGCCTGATCTCACGAAGCTCCACCGGCTCGGCCGTCACCGTGGACTCGTCCAGCCGATCGGCGAGTGCCCCGAGTCTCGGGTACTCGTAGATGTCCGCGACGGTCACATCCGGGTAGCGCTCGCGCAGCGCCGACACGAGTTGCGCGGCCGCGAGGCTGCCGCCGCCGTGCAGGAAGAAGTCGTTGTCCGTGCCGGTGACCGTGGCTCCGAGGACCTTCGTCCAACGCTCGGCGAGCCACCCCGCCGTCCCGTCGAGCTCGGCCGCGGGCCCGTCGCTGTCCATACCCTCGAGCGGCCACGGGAGCGCATTGCGATCCACCTTGCCTGAGGTCCTGGTCGGCAACGTGTCGACAATCGCCAGGAGCGGTACGAGTGCCGCGGGCAGGGCTTCGCGCAGGCGCTCAGTGGCCGCTTTCTGGTCGAACACGGTCGCGTCTTCTGGTACGACGTACCCGACAAGCAACTGATTACCGGCGGCACTGGCTCGGACCGCTGCAGCGGCGCCGGAGACGTTGGGTAATGCCTGCAGGGCGGCGTCGACCTCGCCGAGCTCGATCCGGCGGCCGCCGAGTTTGATCTGCTCGTCCGCACGCCCCTGGAAGATCAGGCCTTCTGGTTCGTAGCGGACCAGGTCGCCACTGCGGTACGCGCGCTCCCAGCCGAGGGACGGCATCGGGGCGAACTTCTCGGCATCCTTGGCCGGGTCGAGATAGCGAGCCAGCCCGACGCCGCCGATGATCAGCTCGCCGATCCCGCCCTCGTCGACTTCGTTGCCTTCAGCATCGACCACGGCGAGGTCCCAGCCGTCCAGCGGCAGCCCGATCCGGACCGGTCCCTCGCCGGTCAGCTGAGCGCCGCAGGCCACCACGGTCGCCTCGGTGGGGCCATACGTGTTCCAGACCTCGCGACCATCCGTGGCCAGTCGTTCCGCGAGCTCGGGCGGGCAGGCCTCGCCGCCGAAGATCAGCAGCCGCACCTGGTCGAGCGCGTCCGGCGGCCACAGCGCGGCGAGTGTGGGCACGGTGGAGACGATCGTGATTCCTTGCGCCACCAGCCAGGGGCCGAGGTCCATGCCGCTGCGGACGAGGGACCGGGGCGCCGGCACGAGGCACGCACCGTGACGCCAGGCCAGCCACATTTCCTCGCACGACGCGTCGAACGCGACCGAGAGCCCGGCCAGGACGCGGTCGTCGGGACCGATCGGCTCGGGCTGGAGGAACAGCCGTGCTTCCGCATCCACGAAGGCGGCCGCCGATCGGTGCGAGACCGCGACACCTTTGGGTACGCCGGTCGAGCCCGACGTGAAGATGATCCACGCGTCGTCGTCCGGCTCGGGGCCGTCTGCGCTCCGCGGCTCTGTCTGCGGTGCGTCCATGCGCGCCGAGTACGGGTAGTCGAAGTACCCGTCCGCGTTGTCGTTGTCCGGCGGCGGACCCGCTGGCGCTGCCCGGAGCAGGCTGAGCTCGAGGTCGTCGGTGACGATCGCGGCGACGTCGGCCTCACCGAACACCAGCTCGGCTCGCTCGTCGGGATCGTCCGCATCGACCGGCACATACGCCGCCCCGGCCTGCAGGGTGCCGAGGATCGCGACGTACAAATCATTGTGACCGGACGAGATCCGCACCCCGACCCGATCCCCCGGCCCGACCCCACCACCGGTCAGCCGCGAGGCGAACCTGCTCGTCTGCTCGAGCAGTTCCCGATAACTCAGACTCACACTGCCGTCATCAAGCGCCGGCTCATCGGCAAACTTCGCCGCCGTCTCCTCCAACACATCCACCAGCGTCCGCGCGGGTGGCGCCCACTCCCCGCGTCGCAACGTCACGCCCGGATGATACGCCCCCGAGTTAACGTCCCCCGAACTTCAAACAACCGTAAGACCCCCACACAGCGTCCACGTCCGCTCCGACGCCGCCCCTCGCCCCGCGCTCCCACCAACCGTGAGACCCCACGCGGCGTCTACGTTCGCTCCTGCGTCGCTCCCTCGCGCCGCTCCCACCCGCCCGAGGCGCGCGTGCTCCTATCGTCGCGCGCTTAGTGACTGGCAGGCGGGCCGTGGTCGCATCAGGGGGAAGTGGTCGTCGGGTGAGGTGGTTGTCTCCCGCGACCAGCACCCTCTATCCCGTAGCCCCCGCCTTTGCCGGCACGTGGCGCGGTGCCCCTGAATTCATCGAACTCGCGCAAAAGCCAGATCTACCAGGCGTTCCGGGGGGCGGGCGCGTGATGCGGACCGTGGCGCTGCTGTGGTTCCTCGCCGACTCGGGGCTGCCGGCGGGGTTGATCGCGAACACGGGGGCGGCGATGCTGTGGGCGTGGAGTACGTGTCCAGAGTGCCGCGACCGCCGCTGGACGGGCTGATCGACGACCTTTACTACCTGGAGGGTGCGCCGCCGTACGCCCGGCTGACGCTGCCGCCGGCGCCGTCGGCGTTGCTGATCGTCAACCTCGGGGCGCCGTTCCGCATCCGCGCCGCCACCGACATCGAGACGGCCGAGTACGCCGACGGCTGCGTGGTCACCATGCCCACCCGCGCGTGGGAGTTCAGCTACCCACTCCCGACCCGGTCCGTCGGCGTGCACGTCAAGCCGTGGGGGCTGGCGCCGTTCCTGCCGATGCCCGCGGCCGAGCTGTGTGACCGGCCGGTGACGGTAGAGCAGGTTTGGGGCCGGCCTGCCGTTGCTGAGCTGCGAGACCGGCTGGCCACGGCGGACGGACCGCACGAGATGATGACGCTGCTCGAGGAGGAGCTGATGCGACGGCTGTGCGAGACCGCCGGCCTGGGGCTGGTCCGCCATACGAGCAGTGTCATCGCGGCGACCAAGGGGGCGGTGGCGATCGGTGACCTGAGCGTGGCAGCCGGTGTCAGCAGCACTCATCTGGCACAGCGGTTCAAGGAGCTCATCGGCGTCACGCCGAAGCGGCTGGCCCGCAGCCACCGCTTCGCCACCACCCTGTTGGCGATCGACCCCGCCGGACCGATCGACTGGGGCGACCTCGCTGGTGGCGCAGGCTACTTCGACCAGGCCCACTTCGGCCACGAGTTCCAGGCGTTCACCGGGCTCACGCCGACCCGGTACGTCGAAGTCCGGCGGCGGTTCCTGCGCGAACATCCCGGCCACGTGCTGGACGGCTGGCCGCTGCCGGCCGATTGATTTCTTACAAGAGCCACAGCTCACGACACGCTAATTTGGGGGCACCCCAAATGGAAAGGAGAGCGCCGTGGGCAAGGTGGTCATGTACAGCTCGGTGTCTGTGGACGGCTTCATCGCGGACGAGAATGACCAGCCCGGACCGCTGTTCGACTGGTTGACCAGCGGTGACGTCCCGATGGACGAGAGCGGTGTGCTCAAGCTGTCGCAGGTGTCCTACGACTACACCCGGACGTACTGGGACCAGATCGGGGCGACGATCGCCGGCCGCCACGTCTTCGACCTGACGGACGGCTGGGACGGGAAGCCCCCGGGCGGGGTCGACCACGTGGTCGTCGTGACGCACCGGCCGATGCCCGAGGGCTGGGACCCCGAGGCACCGTTTCACTTCGTCGACGGCGTCGAGGCAGCCGTGGCCAAGGCGCAGGAGCTTGCGGGTGACCGCATAGTCGAGGTCGCCGCCGGCGACGTCGGTGGCCAGGCGCTTGCCGCGGGCCTGGTCGACGAGGTGCGCATGGACGTCGTACCCGTCGTGTTCGGGTCCGGCAAGCGCTACTTCGGGTCGGTCGACGCGCAGCACCTGTTGGAGGATCCTGACGCGGTGATTCAGGGCAACCGGGTCCTTCACCTGCGCTTTCAAGTGCGCCGTTGACCGATCTGAGCGAGTACGCGAAGAAGTCCGAGTTTATTTGACTAGGTCGGCGGGGGCTGCGTAGGTGTTGCAGGCTTTGTTTTCGGCTATGTTGAAGCCGTTTTGGATCCAGAAGCCTTGGCTGGTGGCGAGGCCGTGGGTTCGTTCTTCGGGTGGGGTGTTGGGGGATTCGCCGAAGCTGTTGCTGGATTGTTCTATGAACTCGTTCATGCGGTTGGTCAGCGGATACGTGTTCGCGACCGCCTTGCTGAAGACGCCGGCGAAGCAGGAGGCCTGGAGTTCGTTGCGGCGGGAGTACTCGAGCTTCTTGTCCGGGTGGTCCTGCAGGTACGCCGCTCGCGCGTAGAACAACCCGGTGACGCCCTGCACGTGGTGGCCGTACTCGTGCGCGATCGTCATCAGATACGCGAGGTCCTGCTCCGGACCAAACGCTTTGTTCATCTGCTGTACGTCGGTATACATCACCTGATTGCCGTAGCAGTAGAACGCCAGCACCCGCCCGGACAGGGGCGCAAAGCTGCCGCATGGGGTGACGACCGGCTTGTCGAACACGACCAGGCCCGGGTCCGGCTTCTCCTGGTCGAGGCCCTTGAAAATCGGGCGCCAGGCGTCGTTCAGGCAGGTGAACAGCTTTTCGTAGTACACCTTCTGCGCCGCCAGGCTGCCGTTGCCGAGGTTCGCGGCCTTGCAGTTCTGCTCCGGCAGTGCGCCGCTGCGGTAGATCTCCGCGTTGAGCAGGTAGTCCTCCGCCGAACCCTCCTGTGGATTGGTGGTGGCTGTCGGCACGATCGACGGACCGGTCACACCGGGCTGGGCGGTGTCGTCGGCGTCGCCGCCCGTCAGGATCACGCTGATGGCGGCCAGCGCCCCGCCGACGATGATGAGCATGACGAAGCCGAACAGGATGAGCCGGACCGCGCCACCCCGGCGCTTTGGCGGCTGGAATCCGCTGAACTGCCCCTGCCCGCCGTAGTACGGCTGACCCCACTGCCCCTGGTACGGCGCTCCCTGCTGGAACGGACCCGGCTGGTACTGAGGACCACCCTGGTACTGAGGGCCGCCGTACTGGCCCTGTGGCCAAGGGGCTGCCTGGGGAGGCGGCAGGACGCCAGGCGGTGGACCCACGGGCCGATCCTGTGGACGGCCCCCGTAGCCGTACGGGCTGCTCACCGGTGTTGCCCTCCTGCCGCTGACACTGGACTGACTCGGGTTCGCTGGGCGAACCGGCACGAGACTACTCTCGACCCATGTCACTGAAGCGCCGCCTCCTGCCGGCTGCCCTGCTGATGTCCCTGACCGTCCCGTTCGTTGCCCTGGGCACATTGCCTGCCCAGGCCGCCGACGACCAGATCACGGCGTACACGGCCGAGGCGACGCTGACCAAGGACGGTGCGCTGCAGGTCAAGGAGACAGTTGACCTGTCAGCCGGCGGCACGACGTTCAGTCGCACACTGACCACCAGGGTCCGAGCGGACTCCGAGCGGGACCGGACGTACGGCGTCAGCGACGTGTCGGCCACTGTGAACGGTCAACCGGCGCAGGGATTCCAGAACGAGAGCATCGACAACGGTCGCCGGCTCACTCTGAACGTGTCCGGCCAGTCGAAGATCGTCTACAGCTACACCGTGGACAACGTGGTGGCCGAGTCCACCGAGGGCCGCGAGGTCAGCTGGCCGATCGTGCAGGGCTTCGGTACGGCGGTCCCGAAGGCCTCAGTGACTGTGGACGTGCCGTTCGCGACCTGGGTGACCTGTATCGCCGGCCGAGTCGGCTCGAGTATGCCGTGTACGTCGTCACAGTTGGCTGAGTCGGCCGCGTTGCAGATCGACCAGAACGGCGTACCGGCTGGTGGGCGGTTGACCTTCCTGACCGGGCTCAGCGACCAGGCGACGGTGCAGCCGAACGCGGAGTTCACGACTCGCTGGAGCCTCGGCCGGGCGTTCACCGTCGACTCCAGCACGATCGGGCTCGCTGCGCTGGTGTTCGGCATCGGACTGCTCGCTGCCGCCGCGCTGTGGTTCCTCCGAGGTCGTGACGCGGGCAAGGTCGGTGGTGGCGCGCCGGAGCGGCCTGTGCTGGACGGCTCGGACGGTCCGCAGTTCGCCGCGCCGGACGGCATCCGGCCGGGTCAGGTCGGCACAGTGGTGGACGAAACGGCTGACGTCGTCGACATCACCGCGACGCTGCTGGACCTCGCCGTACGCAACTACCTGACGATCGTGGAGCTGCCGCGGCAGAGCCAGTTCGGCAAGCTGGACTGGGAGCTGCACCGGTTGAACCAGGGTGGTCCGGAGCTGCTGCCGTACGAGAAGGCCCTGCTGGACGCGGTGTTCGCGGACGGCGACACGGTGGTCGTCTCCGCGCTCGGCCCGTCGCTGCGGCCGCGGCTCAACCTGGTGCGTGAGCAGCTGTACGCCGATGTCGTGACGCAAGGGTGGTTCAGCAGCCGCCCGGACGCCGTCCGGAACCGCTGGACCACTGCGGGCATGGTGCTGCTGGGTGCCGGCGTCGTACTGACGATCGTGCTCGCCATCGTGAGCAAGTACGCCCTGGTGGGCTTCGCGGTGATGCTGGCCGGGCTGGTGCTCGCACTCGTCGGTCAGATCGCACCGGCTCGCACTGCGCGTGGTGCCGCCGTACTGGGGCGCGTGGCCGGTCTGCAGCAGTACCTGCTCGACGAGACCTCGGCTGACCTGCCGCAGAGCCACCGGCTCGAGTTCGCGTCCCGGTGCCTCCCGTACGCCGCTGTGCTCGGGCTGACCGAGAAGTGGGCGCTGGAGATCGCCGCAACCGATGACGACGACGACCCGGACGCCGGCATCGGCTGGTACTCCGGACCGGAGAACTGGCACCTGTCCGACATCGGTGAATCGCTCAGCAACTTCGTGACGTCGTTCGGCGGCTCGCTGACCACGGCGCGCCGCCTCTTCTGAGCTACACACACAGAAGCCCGGGTCCAGTGCGGACCCGGGCTTCTCTGTTGTTCTGCTAGGCCACTCGGGACTCTGCCGCGGTGTAGGTGTTGCAGGAGTTCGGCTGCTTGCTGTTGAACCCGGCGATGGACCACTGGTAGTTGCTGACCCGGTTGCCGTGGTCGTGCACCCGCGGCCGCGCGTAGTCGTCACCGGTGTGCGCGATCAGGAACTTCCAGTTGGCCAGCAGCGGACCGCGCATCGGGATGACGGCCGCGTTCGCGCCCAGGTACGCCGCACCGAGGCAGGTGGCCTGCAGTTCGCGGCGACGGCTCTCGAGCAGCTTCTGGTTCGGCGTCATCTTCTGCTGCCGCGAGACCGAGGCCGCGAGGATGCCGCTCAGGTTCTGGACGTGGTGGCCGTACTCGTGCGCGAACGTGTTCAGCATGATCGCGCGGGCGTACACCGGGTTGTTTACGTAGTACCGGTTGTCCACCGCCCACGGGATGTAGATGGTGTCGTTCGCCGCGCAGTACGACGCCCGGACGCTGCGCTGGATGCCACACGGGGACGGCAGCTTGCCGGCGTACACGGTCGCCTTCGGGGCCCGGAACGGCAGGCCGGCCTTCTTCATCGCCATCGACCAGGTGCGGTTGAGGCACGGCAGCAGGCGGTTGTAGTAGTTCCGCGAGGCGGTGAAGTTGATCGGCGCGAACGTCGGTTCGGCGCACTTCGCGGCCGCGATCGGGCCGACGGTGTAGAGCTTGCTCGCGGTGACCTTCTCCTCGTCGGTCGGCACGGCGGGCGACGGTGTCTCGGACGCCGGCGAGGGGCTCCCGGACGGCGTCTCGGACGGGGTGCCGGAGGGGTCCGTCGACGGGGTGTTGGTCGTCTGTGTGTCGTCGCCGGTGTTGCGGACCAGGAGGGTTACTCCGGAGCCGACGACCAGTACGGCGAGCACCACGAGGCCGATCAGCAGACCACGGGTCCGCGTCCGCGGCTTCCGGCGCCGACCGCCTCCCGGCGGCTGTGGGATCGGGATCGGTGGGTACTGCCACGTCGGCGGCTGCTGCACCGGCTGTCCCATCGGACCGATCTGGCCGCGCTGGGCCGCGTGACGAGGGCCGCCCTGCTGCTGTGCGCTCTGCTGCTGGTTGGTCGGCGGCAGCGCATTGCTCCACGGAGACTGCGCCTGCGGAGCGGGCCCAGGCTGCGAAGGACCACTTTGTGCGCTAGGTCCCCACAGGTAGGAGCTTTCCGAGTAAGCACCTGTGCCGCCGGTCTGAGCACCCGGCTCCCCCAAGCGTGGTGCCGCGCCCTCGCGGGCGCCACCCGCCTGCGGCCTACCAGCCTGCGGACCACCGGACTGAGGACCAGTCTGCGGTCGAGGGACACCAGCCTGAGGAGCACGGCCGCCCTGCGCCGGACCGGCAATCGGTGCGGCACCCTGCCGAGGTCCGGAGCCCTGCTGAGGACCAGCTCCCTGCTGCGACCGGCTCTGCGGCGGCTGCGGAGTGCTGCCGTACGACGGCGCCGACTGCCAGGAACTCACCGGCCCAGCACCACCCGACCCACCGCCGGACCGGCTCGGACCTGACTGGGCAGGACCCGGCTGAGCTGGGCCCGGCTGGCTCGGGCCGGATTGGCTGGCGCCGGATTGGCTGGGGCCGGGTTGGTTGGGAGTGGGGTGTGAGGGGCGGGACTGTTCCGGGTGGGTCTGCCAGGCCGGGCCCTGGTCGGGGTCTTCCGGGCGGCGGTTGGCCCAGCCTTTGCCGAACCAGTTGTTCGCCGGCCGCTCGCCCTCGGCCGCACCGGGGTCCTGGAACTCGCGCTTAGCTTCGGTAGCCTCGCTCCACCAACTGGTCGACTGGCCATCCCCGGCAGGCTGCTCCGGCGGACCGGCCGGCTGGTCGCCGTCAGCCGGTTCGCGCCCCGGGGGTGGATTCCAGTTGTCCGACATCGATACTCCTCACGACCTTTTGGGTGTAGCCGTCAACGTGGTGCATCCGGCGCTGTTCGGGGTGCCGACGTCGCGCCCGGTCGTTCGTCCCCCCGGACTGCTCGCCCCCCGGACATACTTTGCGTGATCCGGACGCACCAGGCTAGCCAGCGCGGCCAGTCCGCGTCTGTATTCCGGTCCACCGTGATCGAGACCACTATGACGTGCCACCCCGCCGCCCCCGTTCCCGCCGTACGACGACCCGCCCTTACTGCACCTTGGCGGAGGAGACGGCGAAGGTGTTGCAGACGCTCGGGTTGCGGCTGTTGAACCCTCGGGTGGCCCAGTACCGGTGGTTCACCCCGTCCCCGTGGTCGTTGTTGTAGTCGGTCCAGTGCAGGATCAGCCACTTCCACTGGAACAGCGCCTGACCGGTGATCGGGTAGGTGCGCTTGTTCGAGCCGATGAAGATGTCGCCGAAGCAGGACGCCTGCAGCTCCAGCCGCCGGCTGCCCTCCAGCTCCAGCGCCTGGCTCGGGGCCTCGTAGCGGATCCGGTGGTTGGCCGCGAGGATGCCGGTCAGGTTCTGGACGTGGTGGCCGTACTCGTGAGCGAACTGGTGCAGCATCCACATCCGCGCCCACACCTTCTGGTAGGCCTGCGGGTAGCGGTTGTAGTTGCCGATGTCCTCGCTGAGGTTCATGTAGATGGTCTCGTTGCTGCCGCAGTAGAACGGCGGACCGGAGTCGTTGCCGGTCCCGCACGGCGTACTGACGGTCCCGCTGAACGGCTGCACGGTCGGCGGCCGGAACTTCGAGCCGGACTTGGCCACCAGCGCGGGCCAGGACTTGTTCAGGCAGCGCAGCAGGGTGACGTAGTTGGCCCGCGCGCCCGACACGTTCGACGGGCGGGACCTGGACTCCTTGCAGTTCACCGACTGCATCGCCCCGGCCTTGTACAGCTTGTTCCGCAGCACCAGGTCGGTGTCGGTCGGCCCCGGCTTGGGCTTCGGCGTGGAGGTCGTCCGCGGTGCGGTCGGCTTGGTCGCCGTCGGCCGCGTCGTGGTCCTGGCCGGCTTGCTCGTCGCACCCGTCGTCGCCACCGACGGCGTCGCGGACGGTCCGTACGTCGGGGTGTAACTGGAGGAGGAGTACGACGGACTGGTGTACGGATCGCTGTCCTTCAACGCGTTCGAGACACCGAACAGCACGACCCCGCCCAGTACGACGACGCCGAGAAGCACGAACACGACCTTGGCCGCGCCGCCCTTCTTCCGTGGTGGCTGCGGTCCACCGGGCGGAGCGCCCCAGCCGAACTGCGGCTGCCCGCCGTACTGCGGACCTTGCGGGGGCATCCCCTGGTACGGCGCGGCCGGCGGCTGACCGCCGTACTGCGGACCCGGCTGCCACGGCTGGGCACCATAAGGCGCACCGTAGGGAGGCTGTGGTTGCTGCCCGGGCGGCGGGCCCCACTGGTTGCCAGACACCCGGCAGACGCTAGCCGAGCCCAGGCTCACCAACTGTTGCCCAGCTCAACAGATCGGAGCTGAGGTGGGCATCACGTTGCCCGGAAACGGCGTCACGGTATGGTGCCCGGGTCAACTGACCCTCTCTATACGGTGTGATTGGGCGATGCGTCTACGTCTGCTCGGGCTAACCCTGTGTGCCCTCGGTCTCTCGGCCCTGACCGGCGTCCCGGCCGGTGCGACCGACTCCCACGGTGCGGCCGATCCGGTCGTGACCAACTTCGACAGCCAGATCCGGGTCGAACGCGACGGCCTGCTCAAGGTCTCCGAAACCTGGAAGCTCAGCGACGTGACCGGGACGTTCACGCGGTTCGTGGTCACCCGCGACCAGCTGCCCGACGACGTCGACCACGTGCAGAAGATCGAGGATCTGAAGGTCACGGCCGGCGGCCAGGACAAGCAGACCGAGGTCAGCACGAACGGCAACGTCACCTCGATCGCGGTCGCCGACGTCAGCGGCAGCACTCAACTGGACTTCACCTACACGGTGCGGGGCGCGGTCGCGACGACGCTGAACGGCACCGAGGTGCGGTTCGCCCCGCTGACCGGCATCAACCTGACCGTCCAGCAGGCGAACATCGTCTTCAGTACGCCGGAAGTCACCCACGTCTCCTGTTTCGCCGGCGCGATCGACAGCAACACCCCGTGCACGCTGGCGCAGCTCGGCGAGACCGCCGGTCCGACGTTCCAGCAGCAGGGCCTGCCGCCGGGTAACACAGTCCGGATGACGGTCGGCTTCCCCGAGGGCGAGATCGCCGCGAACTCGATCGTCGAGTACCGCAAGAGCTTCAAGCGGGCGTTCTCCACCGACACCGCGCAACTGCTCACCGCGCTCGCCGTGCTGCTGCTCGGCGCCATCGCGCTGCTGGTCCTCTACCGGGTCCGCGGCCGCGACCGGGTCGACCCGCGCCGCGTCGTACCGGCGTCGCTGTTCAGCCTCGGCACCGACACCCGGATCGACTTCACCCCGCCGTCCGACCTGCGTCCCGGTGAGGTCGGCACCCTGATCGACGAGCGGATCGACCCGGTCGACGTGACCGCGACGATCATCGACCTGGCCGTCCGCGGGCACCTCACGATCATCGAGCAGGAGCACGACTCCGAGTACGCGCGGCCGGACTGGGAACTGCGCCGGGTCGCGAACGCACCGTCGGAGGAGCTGCAGCGGTACGAGAACGTCCTGATCCGCGCGATCTTCGGCGACTCCGACTCGGTGCTGGTCTCCGAGCTCGGCCGCCAGGTCCGGGCGAACCTCGGCCAGGTCCAGGACGCCCTGTACGACGGTGTGGTCAAGCGCGGCTGGTTCACCGAGCGCCCCGACCGCACCCGGTCGCTGTGGGCAACGATCGGCATCGCCGTCACCGTGCTCGGTGTCGCGCTGACCATCGCCCTTGCGCTGCTGACGAGCTGGGGCCTGCTGGGTCTCGCGGTCACCGCCGTCGGCGTCGGCCTGATCGTGGTCGGCCGCCACATGCCGGCCAAGGCTCCGGCCGCCGGGCGGGTGCTCGGTCAGGTCGCCGCGATCCGGGGCGAGCTGCTCGAGATGGACGTCAGCGAGCTGCCGACGGACCAGCACGCCGAGCTGTGCTCGCGTGCGCTCCCGTACGCCGTCGTACTCGGCGGCTCGGAGCGCTGGATCGACGCACTCGTCGCGACCGACGACGATGTCGACGAGGACGAGGGCTTCCCGTGGTATCGCGGCCCGCGCGGCTGGCACCTGCAGTACCTGCCGGACTCGCTCCGCAACCTCACCACCAACCTCACCGGAGCGCTCTTCGCCCGCTGAGGTCCGCAGAGCAGAACAGCGCCCGCACACCGCCCAGGTGTGCGGGCGCTGTTGCTCTTACCAGTTGGCTTGCGGGCCTGCTGGTGGCAAGGGCATCCCGGCCGGGTGGATGACGTAGACGAGGCCGCCCGAGTGGGGGACCCAGGCGTTCTCGAAGGCGGTCCGGTCGTACGTCGTCCGCACCTCGTCGTTGCTCGGGATCAGGTGCGACGCCGGGTCGTTCACCACCACGTTGCCGGTCGCGTCGAACCCGACGATCACCATCAGGTGCCCGTTCGTCCCGTATCCGGCTCCGGGCAGATCGCCCTTCTTGAAGGACAGCGAGGCGATCAACGGGATCCCGGCCTTGATGAACTGTTCCGCCTCGGTCAGCGACCGCAGCCGGGTGACGAATCCGTCGACCGACCGTGTTCCGGCGTACGCCGTGTTGAACGGCCAGTTCCCGGCGCCGTCGTACGCGTAGTCGAAGACCGATCGGGCCGCGTGGTCGACCTGTGGATCGGCGTCGGCCGGGTCGACCCAGGCCGTCTCCGCGGCGGTCGGCCCGGCGCCGTAGTAGTCGAGCACCATCGCCGTCGACGTCGCCGAGCACCAGGCCTCGCCACCGCCGTCCCACTGCGGGTAGTGCCCGATGTGCGTCTCCTGCGAGTACGTCGGTACGTCGAGAACGATGCCCTCCGCACCGCCAAGGGGGCTGACGGCAACCTTCTTCGCATCCGGCAGCCGGGACGCCATCGCACCGACGGACCGGACCGCCGGGGCCTGCGTCGTACCGGCGAGCCGGTAGAGCGTCACCTTCAGCTGCCACCGGTCGAGTGACCGGTCGCCGGCCGCGACGAAGGTGTCGACGGCAACCGATCCGTTCGTGTCCCCCTGGGCCGGCACCGAGGTGCGGTGGATGTCGCCGGCCGCGGTGTCGTCACCGCTCGACCACCGGCCGAGCACGTACCACTTGGTGGTGGTGCCCAGATCGGTCCGGCCGGACATCGCCACTTCGACCCAAGTGCCGGGCGGCGTGGTCGCGTTCCAGGAGGCGATCAGCTCGGTCAGGCCGAAGCCGGGTGTGACGACCGGCGACGTCCAACTGGTCCGGTCGTAGCTCTTCGCGGTGCCGTCACCGAACGGATCGACGTACGACGTGGTGCCGGTCGACGTACCGAAAGTGAGGGCGCCGTCGGTGACGGTGGTGCCGGAGTGGGCACCGGCGAGGAAGTCGGCGGACGACGTCCACGTGGTGTACGCGATGTCGTGCAACTGCGGCACCTTGGCGGCCTCGCTGGACAACGTGCCGGAAGTCAGCACGACCACACCGAGGAGCAGGGCGGCAATGGAACGGGCGGCGGTCATGTTCCGACGGTAGACCCGGTGCCCGCCGCTGTCGCGGTGAACGCGTGCCGCAGTTGCGGTCTTGTCCAGTCAAATAGTTACGAACGTTTGAGCCACTCGTCGGCGAGCATCGCGTAGACGGCTTCGTCGGTCCATTCGCCCTTGAGGAACTCGTTCTGGCGGAAGGTCCCTTCGTGCCGCATCCCCAGCCGCTTCAGCAGGTTCGCCGAGCCGGTGTTGCGGGCATCCAGGCGGCCGATGATCCGGTGCATGCCGAACTCCTCGAAGCCCAGGCGCAGGGTCTCGAGCGAGGCCTCCGCGGCGTACCCGTGCCCGTGGAACTCCGGGTGGAACACGAACCCGATCTCGCCGCCGCGATGCTCCGCGTTCT
This sequence comes from Kribbella sp. CCNWLW201, assembly GCF_037203805.1. Lineage (NCBI taxonomy): Bacteria > Bacillati > Actinomycetota > Actinomycetes > Propionibacteriales > Kribbellaceae > Kribbella > Kribbella sp. CCNWLW201. Next base: position 180,844 of record NZ_JBBCBQ010000005.1, read on the forward strand.
CTACGAACAGCGACACCTCACCGAGGTGCTGCCCGGTCTCGCGCAGGATCACCGCAAGCGTCAGCGACTGCCGGTCCGTGTCCATCATCGGGAAGTCGGCCAGCCGGCCCGGCAGTGACTTGTTGCGGACCCGCTCGGGCGTCTGCGTGTCGTACAGCAGGAAGCGCGTCACGTCGTCGTTCGACTGCAGTTTCAGCAGGTCGTCGTAGTCGGTCTCGAGGTAGCGGCGAAGGGTCAGGCGGTCGGTCTCGATCGGCAAGGAAAGGGTCACCTTCCGAGCCTATGAGATGTCCGCAAGTCAATAAAACAAGGCAGGCCAGGCCCTCCCGCGTCGTTGTGGGAGGGCCTGACGCAGTCCGGCTCAGCCGTTGGCGAGGGCAACCAGGCGGGTCTGGTCGCCGTTGAAGTGGTTCTGGTCCAGTGGAGTGGAGGTCCACTGCCAGAACGTGTAGAACGGCCAGCCGCCCGGCAGGGTGCCCACGGTCGATGCGTAGCGGGCGACCCAGAGCGGGTTGGTCGCGTTGAAGGCGGTGGTGTTACCGGTGCAGCGGGTCCACCAGTCGAGGTTGGTGTAGATGACCGCGTCCCGGGTGGTGCGGGCCTTGTAGGTGTTGAGGAAGTCCCGGATCCAGCTGACCATGGCGGACTGACTCAGTCCGTAGCAGGTGGCGCCGTACGGGTTGTACTCGATGTCGAGGGCGCCCGGCAGGGTCTTGCCGTCCCGGGACCAGCCGCCGCCGTTGCTGGCGAAGTAGTTGGCCTGGGTGGCGCCGCTGGAGGTGTTCGGGGTGGCGAAGTGGTAGGCGCCGCGGATCATGCCGACGTTGTAGGACCCGTTGTACTGCTGGGCGAAGTACGGGTTCTTGTACGACGTGCCTTCGGTCGCCTTGACGTAGGCGAACCGCTTGCCGTTGTTCCACTGCGCGGTCCAGTCGACGTTGCCCTGGTGACTGGAAACGTCGATACCTTCGACGACCGCGGTCGGTGCCATGACGGCCGGAGCCGAACTGGTCGTCGTCGTGTTCTGCAGCCAGCCCATGTACGCCTCGCCGGCCTGGTCGATGCCGTGCTGACGTGCCTGGGCGGTGGGCTGCTGTGCTGCGGTGGTGGGATCGGTGGGACGTGCTTGGGCGGGGCCGATCGAGGCCAGGAGCAGGCCAAGAGTCACTGCGGCACCCGTGAAAAGGGCGGACTTCACGGTGAACCTCCACAGAGCGATGAGAGGCGGAACAGAGCGCTCGGCGGAGGTTTTACCCGTCAGTTGTAAGAATCAACCCTTCATCTTTGAAGGAATGTGAGAATTTACCGAACGTACGTCGCGGCGGCGACATAGGTATTGCAGGACCCCGGATTCCGGGTGACGAAACCGGCGTTGGCCCAGCGGGGGATGACCGCCCGGCTGCCGTGGTCGCGCCGGGATCCGTACTCGTCACCCGAGTGCGAGTGCAGGTAGTCCAGTTGCGACTTGAGCAGCCCGCTCATCTTGTAGCTGCTCTTGTTCGCACCGATGAACACGTTGCCGAGGCAGGTCGCCTGGATCTCCAGCCGCCGGCTCATCTGCAACGCGGCGTCACCGGACTTCTCGTACTCGATGTTGTTCGACGCACGCAGGATGCCGGTCAGGTTCTGCAGATGGTGGCCGTACTCGTGCGCGACCGTGTCCGTCATCTCCGCCCGGATCCAGGCCATCGCCTGCGTCCGGTTCGGGTACCTCGAGTACGTCTGGAAGTACTTCATGTCGCCCGCGGCGTCCATGTAGATCGTCCGGTTCGCCGAGCAGTAGAACGAACTCGGCGCATTGCCGCTGCACGGCGTACTGACGGGGCCGGTGAACGCGATCAGCCGGGGCGCGGCGAAGGTCTTGCCGGACATCGCGACCTGACGCGGCCAGGCCTTGTTCAGGCAGGCCAGGAGTGCGGCGTAGTACTTGCGGGCGTTCGCAGCGCTGTTGGCCCGGGCGCCCGACTCCCGGCAGTTCACCGTGCGCTGCACGCCGGTCTTGTAGATCCGGTTCTTCGTGACGATGTCGGAGTCCGACGGCTCGGGGACGCTGGGGGTGGTCCGCGTCGTCGTCGGCCGGGTGGTCGGCCGCGTGCTGGTCCGGCTGTACGTCGGTGCCGTGGTCGGCTCGTAGGTCGAGGTGTACGTGGGCTGCGGCGAGGTGTAGTCGTCGTCCGAGCCCTTCGACACCTGGGACCACAGGAACAGCCCGACGACCCCGGCCACCACGACCACGATCGGCAGCACGATCCAGCCTGCCTTGCTCTTCTTCTTCGGCGGCGGCGGGAAGCCGTTCGAGCCCCACCCGAACCCGGGTCCCTGCGGCGGCGGCCCCCACTGCTGCGAACCGGGCGGGCCGTACTGCGGGGCGCCGTACTGCGGGGGAGGACCGGCGTACTGCTGCGGCGGCGGACCGTACTGCTGGGGCGGTCCCTGGTACGGCGGTGGTCCCTGGGGCGGCGGTCCGCCGTACGGGGGCTGGTTCGACAAGGAGTCCTCCTGGGGCTGGTCCGGACAATATTGTCAAGAGCAGGTGTCAACTCCCGTTACCCTTGATCGGTGACACTTCGCTTGTACGACACCGCGACAGCAGCAGTGAGGGATTTCGTGCCGGTCCGTCCGGGCCAGGTCGGGATCTACCACTGTGGGCTGACGGTGCAGGGTGCCCCGCACGTCGGGCACATCTACAAGGAGGTCGTGTTCGACGTCCTGCGGCGCTGGCTGGAGCGCTCCGGGTACGAGGTCACCGTGATCGCGAACGTGACCGACATCGAGGACAAGATCCTGGCCAAGTCGGCCGAACGCGGCGTCCCGTGGTGGGCGCACGCCTACGAGTTCGAGCGCGAGCTGCACTGGGCGTACGACGTCCTCGGCTGCCGCCCGCCGACCTACGAGCCGCGCGCCACCGGCCACATCCCGGAGATGCTGGAGCTGATCGACCAGCTGATCGAGCGCGGACACGCGTACGTCGCCCCGGACGGGTCGGGTGACGTCTACTTCGACGTGAAGTCGTGGCCGCAGTACGGCGAGCTGTCGAACCAGAAGATCGAGGACATGGAAGCCGCCGAGGACGCGGACCCGCGCGGTAAGCGGGACCCGCGGGACTTCGCGCTGTGGAAGGGCCACACCGACGGCACGCCGCGGACGGCGTCCTGGCCGACCCCGTGGGGCCGCGGCCGCCCGGGCTGGCACCTGGAGTGCTCGGCGATGGCGGGCAAGTACCTCGGCGACGAGTTCGACATCCACGGTGGCGGGCTGGACCTGCGGTTCCCGCACCACGAGAACGAGCTGGCCCAGTCGACCGCGGTCGGCCAGAAGTTCGCCCGGTTCTGGATGCACAACGCGCTCGTCACCACGGCCGGCGAGAAGATGTCGAAGTCGCTGGGCAACAGCGCGGTCGTCCGCAACGTGGTCGAGCGGGTCCGGCCGATCGAGCTGCGGTACTACCTGGTCCAGTCGCACTACCGCTCGGTGGTGGAGTTCTCCTTCGGTGCGCTGGAGGAGGCTGCGACCAGCTTCCAGCGGGTCGAGGGGTTCGTGACGCGGGCGACCGAGGTGACCGGTGGGGTCGAGCCGGCCGACGGGTTGCCGGCCGACTTCGTCACCGCGATGGACGACGATCTCGGCACGCCGGCGGCGTTCGCCGTACTGCACAACACCATCCGGGACGGGAACAAGCTGGTCGCCGACGGGGACTCGCCCGCCCTGCGGGAGAACCTGGCGGCCGTCCGCGGGATGCTCGGCGTGCTCGGGATCGACCCGCTGGCCGAGCCGTGGGTGTCCAGGACCGGTGCCACCGAAGAGCTCAGTGAGGTGGTGGACGGGTTGGTCAAGGCGCTGTTGGAGCAGCGGCAGGCCGCCCGGGAGCGCAAGGACTATGCCGCGTCGGACGAGATCCGCGACCGGCTGAAGGCGCTCGGCGTCGTCGTCGAGGACACCCCACAGGGGCCTCGCTGGTCGATTGCCGCGCCGGCAACCAACAACGAAGGAAGCTGACGTGCCAGGCAACAGCCAGCGCAAGGGTGCCATCCGGAAGAAGCCACGTGGGAACCCGACCGCCGGATCCGGTGGCCGGGTTCGCCGCGGTCTGGAGGGCAAGGGCCCGACACCGAAGGCGGTGGACCGGGTCAAGCACCCCGCGCACAAGCGGGCGAAGGCGAAGGAGCGCGCCCAGGAGCGCGAACGCAGCCGTCGACCGGCCCGGAAGGACACCGACTCGTCCGTCGAGTGGGTGTACGGCCGCAACCCGGTCGTGGAGGCGTTGCGGGCCGGGGTTCCGGTCGCCGCTCTTCATGTTGCCGAGGGCACCGAACGGGACGCCCGGCTGCGGGAGGCGCTGCTGATCGCGGTCGAGCACGGCATCTCGGTGCTCGAGGTGCCGCGGACCGAGCTCGACCGGGTGACCAGCAACGGCGCCCACCAGGGTGTCGCGGTGCAGATCCCGCCGTACGAGTACGCACATCCGGACGACCTGCTCACCCGGGCGTACGACGCCGGCGAGGTGCCGCTCGTGGTCGCGCTCGACGGGGTGACCGACCCGCGCAACCTGGGCGCGATCACCCGCTCCGCGGCCGCTTTCGGTGCCCACGGCGTACTGGTGCCAGAGCGTCGTACGGCGTCCATGTCGGCGTCGGCGTGGAAGACGTCGGCCGGTGCGGCGGCCCGGATCCCGGTCGCTCGCGCGACCAACCTGAACCGCGCGCTCAAGTCGTACAAGGACGCCGGCCTGATGGTCGTCGGCCTGGACATGGGCGGCGAGGTCGAGCTCCCCGACCTGGACGCGGCCACCGAGCCGCTCGTCCTCGTGGTCGGCTCCGAAGGCAAGGGCCTGGCCCGCCTGGTCCGCGAGAACTGCGACATCATCGTCTCCATCCCGATGACCAGCGCCACCGAATCCCTCAACGCCGGTATCGCCACCGGCGTAGCCCTCTACGAGATCTCCCGCCGCCGCGGTTGATGTAACTACATGAAGTAGGTACATTGATGAGTATGGAGACCATCGGGCTGCGCGAGCTGAACCAGAACCCGTCGAAAGCGGTGGCTCGCGTGCGCGCCGGCGAGACGATTGTGGTGACCGACCGGGGCCGGCCGGTGCTTCGCCTCGTGCCGGAGGACGAGCGGCCGGGTGCTCTCCAGCGGTTGATCGACGCCGGTGAGGTCACGCCACCCGCCGAGCTGGGGATGCCGGATCTGATGCTCGAGCTTGCGCCGGATGTGGAGAGTCTTTCGGACGTGCTGATCGAGGATCGGGACAAGGAGCGGCGCAGGTGATCTACCTCGATGCCTGCGCGCTGTTGAAGTTCATCAAGCCCGAAGTAGAGTCGGCGGCCCTGCGGCGGTGGCGGGAGTCGCTGTCGGAGGACGTGGAGTTGATCACCAGCGAGCTGGCCAAGCTCGAAATCACTCGTACTTTGCTGCGGGCGGGTGTGGATCATCAGCAGGTGCCGTTCTTTGCGGCACAGGCCGTTCGTGGGATCTATCTGGTCGACCTGACCTCGACCGTGTTGAGCCGCGCGATGGCGTACCGGACAAGCCGGCTCGGATCGCTTGACGCCATTCATCTGGCCAGCGCAGAGCCGTTCCGCGGGGACCTGTCCGAGTTCGTCACCTATGACAAAGAGTTGGCGGGTGCCGCCGAGGAGCTTGGCTTCCCGGTGACCGCGCCGGCGTAGCTGTGACGAGGCGGCGCCCCGGACCCGCAGCGGGTCCGGGGCGCCGTTTGCGTTGGTCAGTAGACGCTGACGCCGTAGCGGGAGAGAACTTCGGTGACGGGCTGGAAGTAGGTGGTGCCGCCGGAAGAGCAGTTGCCGGAACCACCGGAGGTCAGGCCCAGGGCGACGGTGCCGGCGAAGAGAGCACCGCCGGAGTCACCGCCCTCGGCGCAGACGTTGGTGCGGATCAGGCCGGTGACCGTGCCCTCGGCGTAGTTCACCGTGGCGTTGGTCCCGGTGACCGAGCCGCTGCGCAGGCCGGTCGTGCTACCACTGCGCTTGACCGCCTGACCGACGAACGCGTTCCCCGCCGAGGTGATGTCCTGCGTCGACCCGTTGTACAGGTTCACGCTGCCGGGGTGGTTCGTGTACGACGTGCTGTACCGGACGATCCCGTAGTCGTTACCGGGGAAACTCGAACCGGTCACGGTGCCGAGCAGGGTGGTCTTGCTCGAGTTGGCGTACCAGCTGCTGGCGATGTTGGTGCAGTGACCCGCGGTCAGGAAGTAGTACGTGCTGCCGCTGCGGACGTTGAAGCCGAGCGAGCAGCGGTACTGCCCGCCGTAGATGGCGTCACCGCCGCGGATGTACTTCGACAGCTTGCCGGACATCTTCTCCAGCGTGACCCGGTCACCGAACTGCTTGGTGACATTGGTGAGCGCCGTCAGCTTCCCACCGGTGACCGTGTCGTCGTACGAGACGATGATCCGGCCGTCCGGGTTGGTCTGCCAGGCGGTGCCCGGGATGGATGCGTCCTTGGACAAGGTCGCGGTGATGGCCGTGGCCGACAGCGTCGACGGGTCGACCGGGGCTGCCGAGGCCTGCGTGGCGAGCAGTCCGGTGGCGGTCAGTCCGGCGGCTGCCAGGATTGCGGCGGTACGGCGAATGGGCAGAAATTTCACGGTTTCAGCCTCCTCACGATGAGGACGCGCTCGGGGCGGGTGCGTCCTTGACTTCAACCGTGAGCAGTACTACCCCGATAGTCCCTGAGTATTCAGGTGAGTTCGGAGAGTGAGGGAAATCCTGCGCGGCGGCCTCCCCCGGTTTTACCCGGAACTACGGGAAGCCGCCGCGGTGGGTGTGACTGGCGTCACATCAACGGTCAGTAAACGCTCACGCCGTACACGTTGAGGGCCTCGACCACCGGCTGGAAGTAGGTCACACCGCCGGAGGAGCAGTCGCCGGACCCACCTGAAGTGATGCCGAAGGCGTACTGCCGGTAGAACAGCGGGCCGCCGGAGTCACCCGGCTCGGCGCAGACGCTGGTCCGGATCAGGCCCGCGACCCGGCCGTCGCCGTAGTTAACCACGGAGCCCAGCCCGGTCACCCGGCCGCTGTGCAGACCGGTGGTGACGCCGGCCCGGTACACGTACTGCCCGACGCCCGGGTTCATCGCCACCCGGATGTCCTGCGAGCGGCCGTTGTACAGGTACACGCTGCCGCCGGGACGGACGGACAGGGGGTAGATGAGCAGGGCGTAGTCGTTCCACGGGTAGCTGGAGTGGTGCAGCTTGCCCATGTAGACGTCGTGGTCGGAGTCGGAGTACCAGGTCGAGGCCTCGTTGCCGCAGTGCCCGGCGGTCAGGGCGTAGTACTTGCCTCTCCGCTGGACATTGAAGGCGACCGAGCACTTGACCTCGCCGCCCCAGATGCCGGTGCCGCCGCTGACGTACTTGGTCAGCTTGCCGGGCAGCTTCTCGAGGACGACGTTCTCGCCGAGCCTCTTGGTGACGTTGGTCAGCGCGGTCAGCTTCGAACCGGTGACAGTGGAGTCGTAGGAGACGACGACCTTGCCGTCCGGCCGGGTCATCCAGGCCGTTCCGGGGGTGTACACCTCCTGGTTGAGGGTGGATGTGATGGCGGCCGCGGACAACCGTGGTGGCTTGACCGGATCGGCCTGAGCCGCCGGCAGGGCGGCCAGAGACAAAGTCATAGCGGCGACGATCGCCGCCGTGCGTCGGAGGGTGGAAGATCGCATGACAAAAGCCTTCCGTAACGAGCTGCGGGCGAACCGCTCGTGGCAGCTTCAGGACATCAAGCGCTTGGAAGGCGAGTCTAAGCGTCCATAGGTCAACGACCGCTCGAGAAGCTGCCGCTCGCCGCGCAGCTCGGCATGGTCGACGTCCACTGCCCAGTCCTCACCGGACAACGTCACCGTCATCGCGCCGTTGCCGAACCACGGACCATGCGCGATCCGCCAGTCGGCCGCGACATCGCGGACGCCGGCCGACCGGGCCAGCTTGTGCAGCAGCGTCGTCATCCAGCGTTTGTCGAGCAGGTGATTCGCCCACTGGATGTGCCGCGGGACCGGGTTCCGGAACGGCGACATGGTGAGCTGGCGGATCGCCGTACCGGGATGGTCGACGGCGAGCAGGTGCGCCTCGGCGAGGTAGCTGCAGTGCACGTCGCCGGACAGCAGCAGGATCGACGCCGGCGGATCCTCGCCGCCGACCACCTCGGCGAGCAGGTCGGTCACGTCGTCGAACGATCTGCGGAACGACGCCCAGTGCTCCAGATCCATGCCCTGCCGGATCTTCTCGCCGATCCGCGCGCCGCGCGGTCCCCAGGCGCCGGACGAGATCGCCTCGTCCCAGCCCTCCAGGTGATGCAGTCCGGGTGCGAGCAGGAACGGCAGCGTCGACGCGAGCAGCAGATGGTGGATCGGCCGGGACGCCTCGACGGTGTGATGCCGGACCCACTCCCACTCGTGCGCGTCGACCATCGCGCGTTCGCCCGGCTCGAGGTGCCGCGAGCAGCGCGAGTCGACCGCGACCAGCCGGACCCCGCGGGATGCGTCGCCGAAGTCGCGGTAGAAGCTCCACCGGGTCGAGGCCGGGTCCTCGTCGGCTGCCCACGCGAAGCTGTCCAGGTACGCCGTACGCTCGTCGTCCTCCTCGATCGTGAGCATCGCCCGGTACGTCGGATCCTGGTCGAGCTGCTCGGGCGACAGATTGCCGAGGTGCTGATAGACCCAGTACGACGCGTAGGCGCCGACGACCCGGTCATGCCACCACGGCTGCGAGGTGACCCAGCGACGCCAGGTCAGCGAGGTGTTCCAGTCGTCGCGCAGGTCGTGGTCGTCGAGCAGCATGCAGAGCGGGACGGTGGAGAACAGCCAGCGAACCGCCGGCGTCACCCACGCGTCGTCGTACAGCCAGGTGTACTCCTCGAAGTTGCCGATCTCGTCGGCGACCTCGGACCCTTGCCGACCGCCGTGCGCGTCCCGCAGTTTCTCGAGTACGGCGTCCGACGGGTCGTCGGCGTACACCTGGTCACCGAGCAGCAGGATCGCGTCCGGTGGTTCGTCGGTCCCGGCCGCCATCTGCTCGGCGAGCGCGACGAGCGCATCCGGCCCGAACTCCTTGAACCCCTTCGCGTCGAACGGCGCCGACCGCCGGCACGACCCGAACGTCAGCCGGAAGGTCCCGTCCGCGCGCGGCGTCCGGATCGCGCTGGGACCGAACTCGCTGTCCTCGAGCGGCCAGACTTTGTGGCCGTCCAGCCGCACCTCGTACGGCGTCGCGCTGTCCGGCGTGAGGCCCTTGATCCGGACCAGTGCGTAGTGGTGGCCGTGGACCGACCAGGTCCGGGCGCGGTGTCCGAGGATCTCGACGTCACAGGGCGCGCTGGTCTCGACCCAGACAGTGGCCCGAGTGTCATCGACGTACCGCAGCAGCGGCCCCAGCCTGAGTTCCACTCGGAAAACCTACAAGGTTAGGCCGTGTCTGATGATCCCGCGCCTACTGCGCGGCACTCGGCACGGCATCTCGCCGCACTGGAGCAAAGGCCACGATGGAAAAGCATCGAGGCCTTCACTCCAGCACGCCGAGCTACCGCACCGAGCACCTGCTCGCGACGGCGCGGGATCATCAGACACGACCTAGTCCAGCCGCAGGGAGTGCAGCACGAACGATGCGAGTTCGCGGTAGGCCTCGGCGTCGTTGAGGCCGGTGCGGCGGGCGATGTCGCCGCGCTGGATCGCCTGCATCGTGTGCGCGATCATCTCGGCCGCGAATGCGATGTCGACCGGCCGGAAGGCCTTGTTGTTGATGCCGTCCTCGATCAGCGTCCGGACCCGGTCGGCCGCGATCCGGGTGTTCCGTTCGTACACCGAGCGGGCCGGCGCGAACCGGGACACGTCGTCCAGGAACGTCCGGCTGGCCGGCCGGAGCGCGTCCGCGACCGCGTTCAGGTACGCCGCGATCCGCCGGTCGTGCCGGGTCTGTCGCGCGACCGCGGACTCGACCTGGGCGGTGGCATTCTTGAAGTAGTGCTTCACCACCTCGACGGCGAGCTGTTCCTTGCTCGGCGCGAGCGCGTAGAGGGTCGTCTTGCTGCAGCGCAGCTCGGCGGCGAGGTCGTCCAGGGTGAACCGGCTGAAGCCCTGTGTGAGAAACAGGGAGAGAAGCCGGTCGAGCAGCTCGGACTGCCTGCGGGTACGGCGCCCCGGAACGACTGTCGTCATATCGAGACAGCATAGAACGATACTGACGTATGTTCATCAGTATCGTTTGTAGTATCATTTTTCGCAGCCGTTGAGAGGGGTGCCTGATGGCTGTCGATCGTCTCCTGCCGACCGAGGAATCCACTGACCTGCTGGCTCTCGTGCGCGACCTGTGCACGCACGAGCTGGCGCCGCACGCTGCCCAGGCCGAGGAGAGCGAGACGTTCCCGCGGGAAGCGTTCCGCACCCTCGGCAAGGCGGGCCTGCTCGGCCTGCCCTACCCGGAGCAGTACGGCGGCGCCGAGCAGCCGTACGAGGTGTACCTCCAGATGCTGGAGGAGATCGCCGCCGCCTGGATGTCGGTCGGCGTGGGGGTCTCGGTGCACACCATGACGAGCTACGCCGTCGCCACCTTCGGCTCCGAGGAGCAGCGCGCGCGGCTGCTCCCCGACATGGTCGGCGGTGATCTGCTCGGCGCCTACGCGCTGTCCGAGCCGCAGGCCGGTTCCGACATCAGCCGGATGACCACGAAGGCGGTCCGGCAGGGCGACGAGTACGTCCTGACCGGCACCAAGGCCTGGATCAGCCACGGCTCGCATGCCGACTTCTACACCACCTTCGCCCGGACGTCGGAGGACCCGAAGCGCGGCATCTCCGCCTTCCACGTGCCGGCTTCGGTCGCGGGCCTCAGCTTCGGTGCGCCCGAGCGCAAAATGGGCCTGACCGGATCCACCACCACGCTGGTCAACTACGACCAGGTTCGCGTCCCGGTCTCCAACCGCATCGGCGCCGAGGGTGACGGCATGCGGATCGCCTTGTCCGCCTTGGATTCCGGCCGTCTCGGTATCGCCGCGTGTGCGACCGGCCTGGCCCAGGCCGCGCTCGACCTCGCCGCGTCGTACGCGCTGGAGCGGCAGCAGTTCGGGCAGGCGATCGCGGACTTCCAGGGCGTCCAGTTCCTGCTCGCCGACATGGCCGCCGCGGTCGAGTCGGCCCGCGCGACGTACCTGCAGGCCGCTCGCCGGCGCGACCTCGGCCGGTCGTTCACCCAGCAGGCGGCGATCGCCAAGCTGGTCTGCACCGACGCCGCGATGAAGGTCAGCACGGACGCCGTCCAGGTGCTCGGTGGGTACGGTTACACCCGCGAGTTCCCGGCCGAGCGCTACATGCGCGAGGCCAAGGTCACCCAGATCTTCGAAGGAACCAACCAGATCCAGCGGCTGGTGATCAGCCGCGACCTGCTCAGGAGCGTCAAATGAAGCTTGCCCCGTCCGATGTCGCACTGGTCACCGGTGGCGGTTCAGGCCTCGGTGAGGCGACGGTACGGCGGCTGGCCGCCGACGGGATCGGGGTCGTGATCGTCGACCTGCCGTCCTCAGCCGGCAAGGCGGTCGCCGACGAACTGGGCGACCGGGTCGTCTTCGCGCCGGCTGACGTCACCGACGAGGTCGCGGTGACCGCGGCCCTGGACGCGGCCGCCGCGCTCGGGCCCATGCGCGTCGTCGTCACCTGCGCGGGGATCGCCACCCCGGGCCGGGTCGTCGGCCGCAAGGGCCCGTTGCCGCTGGCAACCTTCCGGCAGGTGGTCGAGGTCAACCTGATCGGCACCTTCAACGTGCTCCGGCTGGCCGCCGAGCGGATGATCGCGCAGCCGGCCGGCGAGGACGGCGACCGCGGCGTCGTGGTGATGACCGCGTCCATCGCGGCGTACGACGGTCAGGTCGGGCAGGCGGCGTACGCGGCCAGCAAGGGCGGCATCGTCGGTCTCACCCTGACCGCGGCGCGCGACCTGGCGGACAAGGGGATCCGGGTCGTCACCATCGCGCCGGGCACGATGGAGACGCCGATGCTGGCGGGCCTCCCGGAGGAGACCCGCGCAGTCCTCGAGCAGCAGGTGCCGCACCCGTCGCGGCTCGGCCGGCCGTCGGAGTACGCCGCCCTGGTCGGTCACATCATCGACAACCAGCTGCTCAACGGCGAGGTCATCCGCCTCGACGGCGCTCTGCGGATGCCGCCTAGGTAAGACGCAACCAGCGCACACCATGCGCTGGAACGTCGTACTCCAGTTGGTCAGTCACGTCCTGCGCGGTGCCGTCCCACAGGTCCTGTGCCCTTGACGCACTGGCACCGACTGATGCCAGCGGCACGGTCACCTTGCGTGGGGAGGCGCCGGTCCAGAAGATCGCCACATAGCCGGGCTGTGCTGTCCAGACGATGAGTTCGCCGTCGTCGATCGGCTCACGGGTGACCTCGCGACCGTCGTACGACGACCGCAGCATCTCGGCAAGTGCGGGATTGGCGAGCAGATCCAGCGTCGCGTCGTTCGTGGTCGGCAGGTCGCCACCCATCATCAGCGGCGACCGTCCCATCACCCACAACGTCAGCAACGTCTTCTGCTCATCTGCGCTGAGTCGACTCGACCGATCCTCACCGCGCTCGGCCCGGATCCCGATGTGCCCGAGCGGCAGCATGTCGGCGTCCGCCCATCCACCGGCCTGCTGGAACGGCGCCCACCGGGCCAGCCGCGCGAACTGCGCGTGCACGTCCTCCCAGCGGTCCCACAGGTCGTCGGAGATCCGCCACATCTGCGCGTTGGCACGCAGGTGGTCGAGGTGGTGAGTCGACAGATGCGTGCCCGGCGACAGCGACAGCACGATGTCCCGGCCGCTGCGCTCGATCGCTCGCGCGTACGCCGCGATCTCACGATCGTGGTATGGCGCCAGCATGTCGTCGGCCTTGATGAAGTCGACACCCCAGGCGGCGAACTGCGCCACCTGCGCGTCGTAGTACGCCTGGGCGCCGGGGTGGTCGTGGTTCAGCCCCAGGTTGTCCGGGTTCCAGACGCAAACGTTCTCCGGGTCGGCGATCTCGCGCGCGGTCCACTGCGTGCCGAACACCGGCAGGTCGAGCTCGACCGCGTGCCGTGGGATGCCGCGCATGATGTGCAGCCCGAACTTCAGCCCGAGGTCGTGCACCTTCGCCGCGAGCGGCCCGAAGCCGGCGCCGTCGACCGCTGAGGGGAAGCGGTTGGGCGCCGGCAACTGGCGGCCGTGATCGTCCAGGACGATCGGCGCGTCCGCGTTGTAGCCGTGCGACCGGGCGGTCGGGTCGTACCACGCGATGTCCACGACGATCGTGTCCCAACCGGACGCCAGCAGCCGGTCGTGCATCACCTGCGCATTCGCGAGGGTCTCCTCCTCGGTGACCGTCGTACCGAAGCAGTCCCAGCTGTTCCATCCCATCGGCGGCGTCTGCGCCCGGGTCACCATTCTGCGAAACTCCCGTCTGGGTGGCGCAGCACCGGTGACCGCCAGCTGTGACCGTCCGCGGCAGCCGCGCGTACGGCGTCCTCGTTGACCTCGATGCCGAGGCCGGGGCCGGCCGGCCGCTCGATGTGGCCGTCGACGAACGTGAACACTAGTGGATCGATCAAGTAGTCGAGTAGCGCGCTCCCGCCGCCGTACTCGATGCCGAGGCTCTGCTCCTGGATCAGGAAGTTCGGTATGGCCAGGTCGATCTGCAGGCTGGCGGCCAGCGTGATCGGGCCCAACGGGCAGTGCGGTGCGACGGCCACGTCGTACACCTCGGCCATCGCGGCGATCCGGCGTACCTCGGAGATGCCGCCCGCGTGGGACAGGTCAGGCTGCGCGACCGCGATCCCGGTGGGCATCACGTCGCGGAAGTCCCAGCGGGAGTAGAGGCGTTCGCCGGTCGCGATCGGGATGCTGGTCGAGTCGGTGATCCGGCGCAGGTCGCGGGCGAACTCCGGCAGCACCGGCTCCTCGACGAACATCGGCAGCAGTGGCTCGAGCAACGGCAGGATCCGGCGGGTGGCCGCCGTACTGAACCTGCCGTGGAAGTCGAGCGCGATGTCGATGGAATCACCGAGTGCGTCGCGCAATGCCTCGACCCGGCCCACCATCGCGTGGATCTCGGCTGCCGAAGGCACCGCCGGCAACGCGTCGGAGACGTTGAGCTTGATCGCGGTGAATCCCTTGGCGACCTTGGCCTGCGCGTCGTCCACAAGTGCGGCGGTATCGCGCCCGCCGACCCAGGTGTACATGCGGATGCGGTCGCGGACCGGACCGCCGAGCAGCTCGTGTACCGGTGCCTCGTGGTAGCGGCCCTTGATGTCCCAGAGGGCCTGGTCGATCCCGGCCAGCGCGCTCGACAGCACCGGGCCGCCGCGGTAGAAACCGCCCTTGGCCAGCGCCTGCCAGTGATCCTCGATGCGCAGCGGATCTGTCCCGACCAGGTACTCCATCAGTGCGGTGACCGCGCCCTGGACCGCTTCGGCGCGACCCTCGACGATCGGCTCACCCCAGCCGCTGATGCCTTCGTCGGTGTCGATGCGCAAGAACTGCCAGCGCGGTGCAACCAGGAAAGTCTCGTACCCGACGATCTTCACACTGCCTCATTAGATTTGAGTTCCGCGCCGGCCAGCAGCGCGGCGACGAGCTGATCGGTCTGTCGCAGCACCAGGGCGGCGGCGCCGGACGCGCCCGCCCGGGCGCCGAGGTCGAGCTCTGCGGCGACCACGTCGGCGTCGCGGGTGAGTGCCATCGCGGATCGGCGCAAGGTGGCGCGGATCGGCTCCAGCACTAGGTCGCCGGCCCGGGCCAGCTCGCCGCCGACGATGATCCGCTCCGGGTTGAGCAGGTTGCAGATGTTCGCCAGCACCCGCCCAGTCATCTCGCCGGCCTCACGCAGCACGCGAACGGTCTCCGGGTCGCCGGCCTCGGCCGACGCAAGCAGCTCGTCGAGGTCCGCCAGCTGCAATGTCTTCAGTACGGCGAGAAGTGACGCGTACTGCACCAGGCAGCCACGGTTCCCACACGGGCACGGCGCACCGGCCGGGTCCGCCGAGATGTGGCCGATCTCGCCGCCGCCACCGCGCGCGCCACCGTGATGAAGGTTGCCGTCGACAAGCAATCCGGACCCGATCCCGGTGGACAGCCCGAGATACAGGACATCGCGGGCACCCCGGCCCGCGCCCCAGGTGAACTCGGCGACCGCCTCGAGCCGGGTGTTGTTCTCCACCAGCACCGGTACGGCGAGATGCCGGCTGAACTCGGCCGAGACGTTCACGCCCGCCCACGCCTGTCCTGGCAGCGACGGACCGACCACACCGCTCTGCAGGTCGATCGGACCGGGTACGCCGATCGCGACACCGACCAGGGCGGTGCGATCGAGCCCGGCCTCGGTCAGCAGATCGTCGAGCAGGGTCAAGCCGGCCGTCAACCGCTCCTGCCACGGGGTGTCCCCGCCGGTGGTGACTCCGGCGCTGGCCAGCGTCGTACCGGAGAGGTCGGTGACGTGGCCCCAGACGCGTTCGAGGGTGAAGTCCAGGCCGGCCGCCGCACCCGCTCCCGGGTTCGCCTGCAGGAAGCCGCGGGCGCGCCCGTCCACCTCCGAGGCGTCGATCCCGGCCTGGGCGACTTGGTCACCGACCGCCTCGATCACGACGCCGCCGATGATCAGGTCCGCCACGATCGTCGACACCGTGGTCCGGGACAGCCCGCAGATGCGCGCGAGCTCGGCGCGGTGCAACGCGCCGTGCTCCATCAGGCTCGACAGCAGCCGTTCGGAGTTGGTGCGCCGCAGCGCTCGCAGAGATCCGGTGTCCTTGGCAGCCACGTCGTCGAGTATTGACGGCGAGCCGTACCGGCGTCAACAAAATGGACATGGTTCGTTCACACTCTTGACACAAACCCGGAAGTACTCGAACAATCACGGTCACAGTTCGGGTATCGGTCCCGGCCGGGCGACATGGATGGCACGACATGGACGCTGTGCGGAACGACCGTGAACCGCTGGTGGTGATCACCGGCGGATTGGGGCGGGTGGCCACTGTGGTGCTGCCGCAACTGCGGAAGCACTACCGGCTCCGGCTCGTCGACCGGTCCACACCGGCCGGATCCGGCGACGAGGTGGTGCAGGCCGACATCGGCGACCCCGATGCGGCGTACCGGGCCTTCGAGGGAGCCGACGCCATCCTGCACCTGGCCGCGAACAGCAGCCCGTGGCAGACCTGGGACAGCGTGTACGCCGCCAACATCAGGCCGCTTCAGTACGTGCTCGAGGCGGCCGCGGCGCACGCCGTACCGAAGATCGTGCTGGCCAGCTCACTGCACGCGGTGGGCGAGTACAACCGGCCGCAGTACTGGCCGGTCGATCCACGCGTCGATCCCCGCCCGTGTTGCCCGTACGGCCTCGGCAAGGTCGTGCTCGAAGCACTCGGCCGGACGCACGCGGCCCGGACCGGCGCCTCGGTCACCTGCCTGCGCCTCGGCCTGACCGGCTGGGGGCTGACCGAGCGGCGCTATCTCGGCCAGTGGCTGTCCGACGGCGACGCCGGGCGGCTGATGCTGGCCGCGCTGAACTCACGAGAGCACTACGGCGTGCATTTCGGGGTGTCCGCCAACACCCGCAACCACTGGGACATCACCTCGGCCCGGCACGAGCTCGGCTACCGGCCCGAGGACGACAGCGAGCTGCTGGCAGACCGGACCGGGCCCTCCTCCGGCCCGGTCTGCCGGCTCTTCGACGACTCACAGCTTTCTGAATGAGAGGTTTGACATGACCACCACGAACCCAGGGCTCTCCCGCCGCCGGTTCCTTGCTGTCTCGGGTGCCGCCGTCGGTGGTGCCTTCGCGGTCGGCTGCTCGCCCGCGTCCTCGACGAACACCCCGGCCGCCACCGGCACCGGCTCGGGCTCGGCCGCCAAAGGGACCGTGACCGTCATGTCCCAGTCGGGTGAGTTCGGCCCGAAGGAGGCCAAGGCGGCCGCCCAGGCGCTCGGTCTCACCGTGAAGACGGTCGAGTACGACCTGACCAAGCTGACCGCGATGCTCGCCAGCGGCAACCCGCCCGACGTCGTCCGCGGGATGGGCGCGACCGAGACGCCGTACCTGGTGGCCCGGCAAGTGGCCGAGAACCTCGATCCGTACTTCGAGAAGAGCACGCTGATCAAGGCCGACGACATCGATCCGGTCAACGACGTCTGGCGGTACGACGGCGAGAAGCAGGGCAGCGGGCCGCGGTACGGGTTCGCGAAGGACTACTCGCAGGACTGCACCCTCTGGTACAACGGCGGGCTGTACGACGCCGCGAAGGTGACCCGCCCGAGCGCGACCACGCCGTTGCTGCTCGACGAACTGCTCGAAGAGGGCAAGAAGCTGACCAAGCGCCAGGGCGCGAAGGTCAGTGTCTACGGCCTCAACCCGAACGGGCTGGGCCTGTTCACCCAGCTGACCTGGCTGACCGATCTGGCCGGCGGGAAGCTGACCGCCGACGATCTCGCGTCGGTCGACTTCA
Organism: Kribbella sp. CCNWLW201; assembly: GCF_037203805.1. Lineage (NCBI taxonomy): Bacteria > Bacillati > Actinomycetota > Actinomycetes > Propionibacteriales > Kribbellaceae > Kribbella > Kribbella sp. CCNWLW201. The sequence goes on from NZ_JBBCBQ010000005.1 coordinate 198,317, forward strand.
GCAGCCCGGAGGCCCAGCGGGCCCTGACCTGGTACCTGGAGTACGCCAAGGCCGGCATCGGCCCGACCGTCCTCAACCCCGACCCGAACGGCTGGGACGGCCCGACCTTCCAGGCCGGCCGGATGGCGGCCACGCTCAGCGGCTACTGGCTCGGCGGGCTGTTCGCCGGTGACGCGAAGTCCGCCAAGGTCGCGGGCTTCGCACCGGCGCCGCAGTTCGACACCGGCCGCCGGGTCAGCCCGTGCTTCGGCGGCACCGGGCTGTGGATCCCAAAGGCCAGCAAGAACAAGGACGCCGCGTTCGCGGTGATGGAGTGGTTCCTGGCCGGTGACCCGGCCAAGGCGCGGGCGGCCGGCGGCTGGGGTATCCCGCCGCTGAAGTCGCTGCAGAAGCTCATGCCGCAGAAGCTGCCGTACCAGAAGCAGGCCTACGAGGTGCAGATGGCCGAGAAGGAGCACTTCTCGGTGATGTCCTTCACGCCGTACGTGCGGCTGGACGCGATCAACACCGTCATCGGCCGTGAGTTGCCCAAGGCAATCAAGGGGACGACCTCGGCCGGCCAGCTCGCCGACACGCTGAACTCGCAGATCAACGCGCAACTCGCGGACGGAAAGAAGCGGCTCCGGTGAGCTCCGCACTGACCGAGGTACGACGTTCCGCCGCGCCGGCCGCGGCGGAACAGGCGGACCGGGGGAGGAAGAAACCGCCGAGCCTGCGCAAGGCGCGGACCTTCTACCTGTTCGTCGCGCCGTGGATCATCGGGTTCGTCGCGCTCACCGTGTTCCCGCTGGGGTACGCGTTCTGGCTCAGCATGACCGACTCCGACGGTCTCTCGCCGAAGACCCACTTCGTCGGGTTCGCCAACTACATCGAGATCTTCCAGGACCCGCTGACGATCAGCTCGCTGGCGAAGACCGGGGTGTTCACCCTCGTCACGGTGCCGCTGTCGATCTTCGCCGGGCTGCTGCTCGCGGTGATGCTGAACCAGCGGATCAGGCTCCGCGGGCTGTTCCGGGCGCTGATCTACCTGCCCGCGGTGGTTCCGCCGGTGGGCGCGGCGCTGACGTTCCGGTTGATCTTCGACCGCGACGCCGGTGCGGCGAACGGCATCCTGAGCAGCTTCGGTGCGGACCCGATCACCTGGCTGGTCGATCCGAACGCCCGCTACGTGCTGTACGGCCTGGTGATGTGGGGCTGTGGCGGGTCGATGATCATCTCGCTGGCCGGGTTGCAGGACATCCCGCGTGAGCTGGTGGAGGCGGCCCAGGTGGACGGGGCGTCGTACTGGCAGTCCTTCACCAGGATCACCATCCCGCTGCTGTCGCCGGTGATCCTGTTCCAGGTGATCACCGGGGTGATCGGCTCGCTGCAGTCGTTCGCGCCGCTGCTGCTGTCCTCGGGTTCGCTCAGCGGGGCGGGGACGGTGCCGCAGGGCAACTACATGTACATGATCCACGTGTTCGCGCAGTACTTCTCCGCGTCCCGCTTCGGCTACGCCTCGGCGATGTTGTGGATGCTGTTCGCGGTCATCCTGCTCGTCACCCTGGTGATCATCAAGGTGAGCGCAAAGACCGTCTTCTACACCGTCGAGCCGGAGGGGAAGCGATGACCAGGTCCTACCGCTACGCGCTCTACATCGTGCTGCTGGCCGTCGTACTGCTGATGCTCAGCCCGATCTACTGGCTGGTGCAGACCTCGCTGAAGTCGCCGGCCGAGATGGCGTCGTTCCCGCCCACCTGGTGGCCGTCCGCACCGCGGCTCGCGAACTACTCCGAGGCGGTCACCAGCGTCAACTTCGTCGGCGCCCTGCAGAACTCGGTCACCATCGCCTTCATCACCACCACCCTCACCACGCTCAGCTCGGCCTGGGTCGGGTTCGGGTTCGCCCGGCTGACCGCGCCGGGGAAGAAGCAGCTGTTCGTCATCCTGCTGTCCACGATGATGCTGCCCGGCATCGTCACCCTGGTGCCGACGTACCTGATCTTCGCCAAGCTGCACATGGTCAACACCTACTGGCCTTGGGTGGCCTGGGGGCTCGGCGGCAGCGCCTTCCTGATCTTCCTGTTCCGGCAGTTCTTCGCCGGTATCCCGAAGGAGATGGAGGAGGCCGCCATCATCGACGGTTGCGGGTACGTCGGGATCTTCTGGCGGATCTTCCTGCCACAGTCGTGGCCGGTGATCGCGGCCAGCGTGATCCTGTCCTTCACCGGGGCCTGGGGCGACTTCGTCGGGCCCGCCATGTTCCTCAGCCAGGACAGCACCACGCTGGCGGTGGCGATGGCGACCGGCTACGTCAACGACAAGGGCCTGCCGCTGAACAACCTGGTGGCGGCCGGCGCGGTCATGTACGTCCTGCCGGTCCTGGTGCTGTTCATGTTCATGCAACGCCGCTTCGTCAGCGGCTTCTCCACGTCAGGAATCAAATGATGCCCAATCGTTTGCGTGGACTCGGAGCGGCCGGGTTGCTAGTTGCCGCCTGCCTCACCAGCACTGTGACAGCTGAAGCGGAGCCCACTGCCGTTTCCGCTCCCGTTGGTGCGACCTGTACGTCGTCCACCTCGCCTGCCGCACGCGACCTGCCGCTTGCGTGGCATGACGAGTTCAGCGGGCGGTCGCTGGACACGCGGCGGTGGAGCACGGTGATGGACTTCCCGGGTCGGGCCGGTGGTCACTACCACAACACGTCGTACGGGAGTTATGCCGTCGACGAGAACGTCGTACTCTCGCAAGGCCGGCTGCGGCTGGTCACCGACAACAAGCCCGTCGTCGGTACCGACCCGGCCGGGACCTACCAGTACACCGAGGGCTTCATCTCCTCGCACGACAAGTTCTTCCAGTCCTTCGGCTACTGGGAGATCTGCGCGAAGTTCCCAGCCGGCAAGGGATTGTGGCCCGCGTTCTGGCTGATCCCGCAGGACCGCAGCTGGCCGCCGGAGATCGACGTCGCCGAGTGGTTCGGCAGTATCGAGGGCATGCACAGCGGCCCTGCCTCCGGCAACTGGCCCGACGTCCGCTGGGACAGCAACTGGTCCTACGGCTCGGACCCGACCGCGGGCTGGCACAAGTACGGCGTCCTCTGGTCACCCGGCCGCATCACCTTCTACACCGACGGCGCCCCCACCTCTACCATCACCGGCGCCCAGGTCCCCACCAAGCCCATGTACGTCGTCCTCAACAGCGGCACCTGGGCCAACCCCGACCGAGGCGGCCCACCCGACCCCACCACCCCCTTCCCCAACACCTTCGACATCGACTACATCCGCGTCTACAGCGCGAATTAGCCCTGTGGACAAAGCCTGATCCTGGCCCAAACACCCATATCTTCTCTGGCGACAAACCAGGGAAGGCGGTGTCTGGCAAATATGTACTACAGTGGATTCATGGCTGAGGTTCCGATCCGGATGTTGAACCAGGAAACGGCCCGCGTGTTGGCTCGGGTGAAGCAGGGCGAGGAGATCGACATCACCGAGCGCGGTGTCGTCGTCGCTCGCCTGATCCCGGCCGAGCCGTCGCCAACGGCATGGCTGCTGGCGACGGGAAGTCTTCGGCCGGCCCGGCTGACGAGACCATTTTCGCGTCCGAAAGGCGAGGTACGGACCGACCACGAGGCCGGCGCGCTGCTGGAACAGATGCGCGACGAGGAACGCTACTGATGATCTACCTCGACACCGCGGCGCTGGTGAAGCTCGTCCGACGGGAGGCTGCGTCGGACGAGCTCGTCGAATGGCTCAACGAGCAGGTCGATCGGATCTTCGTCTCTTCGGCGCTCGTGGAGGTGGAGTTGCCTCGTGCCCTCCGACGATCTGAGCCGGCTCTGCTCACCGCTGCACCCTCTGTCCTGGCGCATATTTCCGTCTACGACGTCGACGAGACGGTTCGGACGACTGCGGCCGCCTACCAGGATCCGTGGATCCGATCGCTCGACGCGATCCATCTCGCCACCGCGGATGCTGTGCTGGGCGACGATCTGACCGCATTCGTCACGTACGACCGGCGTCTCCTGGCCACGGCCAAGGCGATCGGCCTTCCCACCGCAAGTCCCGGGCTGAGCTGACGCAAGGTCTCGACGGACAGTGTCCGATCGGACGGTGGGTCCCGTCGTACCGCGCCGCTGCTATGACTTCACCAGCACTCATCCGGCCACAACTCCCTTTGCACAGGACGACAAAGCTCAGCGGGGTGAGGGGGTGAGGGGTTTGGCTGCGTCGAAGAGGTCGCTGGGCTGGTTCGGTTTGTGGACGCCTTGGCGGAAGAGGTCCAAGGTCGCGTAGTCGGCGCGGCGTTGGGTGACGCCGTCGTCGGTGGGGAAGACGTGGCCGGCGTAGCAGCCGGCGATGATGCGGACTGGGTAGGAATTGGTGTGGCCATGCAGAGTGACGACGTACGTGCGCATGTCGGGGTCATGGCAGCCTTCGGCCCACGCTGGTGGCGGGCCCGCAGGGGAGGTGGCGAGTCGTTGTGCCAGCTTGGCGGCGCGTTCGCCGTTGAACAGAGAACCGGCGACCAGGGTGTTCTGCCAGTACTCGCAGATGCTTGCCGACGTGATGCGGTCGCCGGAGTCCAGGCCGTTTCCACGTGCGCCGGAGTCCGTGGGAGCGCAGCCGTAGTAGTCGGTGCCGGTGATCGGGCGGGCCGAGTCGAGGATGCGCTTGCGGAGAGCGTCGTCCTGAGTCAGCACGCTGATCTTCACACCGGCCACGAGCCGCGTCTCCTCGGTCCAACCGGCGTCGTATTGTTTGGTGCCAGGAGCCTGGACGTCGTTGAACCAGAGGTACTGCAGCCGTCGCTCGACCGGGAGTACGGCGTCCTCGCAAACGTAGCCCGATCGGCCGAACCAGCCGTTGTACCGACCGACGATCGGCTTGCTCATCGAGGACATTCCAGGGCACGGCGCCGGGCCGGAGATGTGCTGCGTCCAGTCCTGAGGTACCTGGACCTGGACCGTGTTGTATGACTCCCATCGCCAACCGGCCTCGGGTGTACCTGGGCGTGCAACCTCGGGGTCGGTGCGCAGGTCGTTGGTGATTGAGTGGGTTGCGGTGATTGCGGTCGCGACCACGGCGCATGCCAGTACGGCGGCGCCGAGTGTGCGACCGGTTCGGCGGCGTTGGAGACGGTCGTGGACGGCGGCGAGCAGGTCCTCGTCCGACGGTGCCTCCGTCGCGCGCTTCGACAAGCTCGTCATGATCAGCTTCTCGTGGGCGTCCATCAGCGGTTGACCTCCTCGGCGGTGGTGAGAGTGGTGCGCAGGCTGGCCAGCGCACGGTGGATCTGCGACCGGACGGTCGCGGGACTGCATTCGAGGATCTCGGCGATCTCCACATCGGGCAGGTCTTCGTAGTACCGCAGTACGACGGCCGCCCGCTGCTTGGCCGGCAACGTCGCACACAACGCCCAGACCGCGTCCTGCTCCGCTTGAGCGACCGCATGATCCGGGCTCGGCGAGTGCACGAAGGGATCCGCAGTCGGACTCTCTCGGCGGAAGAACCGCCGCCATCGCGAGATGTCGGCGTTGACGATCGAGCGCCGTACGTATGACTCGGGATCACCGTCGCGGCAGATCCGGGTCCATCGCGAGTACGCCGCCACCAGTGCGTCCTGGACAGCTTCCTCGGCGCGGCTGCGGTCGCGCGTGATCAGGTACGCGAACCGCAGCAACGCCGCACCACGCTGCCCCACCCACGCATCGAACTCCGGCCCCTCCATCGCCACCTCCCACCCCTAACCACGCCGGCAGCAGCCAGAACGTTGCAGGCTGCGCGGCTTGGGGCTGGTAGGGCTACTCGGGCTCGGGGATGGTGGGGGTCGGAAGTGCCAGCTTTTCGTCGGGTTTGGCCCGGAGTACGTCGTCGACGTACGAGCGAGCGGCTTCCATGGTGTCGACCTCGTGGCCGGCCTCTTCGGACAGGAACCAGCGGTGCTCGAGGACCTCGTGGAACACCTCGGCCGGCTCGAGCTTGCGCTTCAGGTCGCGCGGGACCGAGCGGACCACCGGCTCGAACACGTCGGTCAGCCACTGGTGCGCGACGATCTCCTCGTCCTCGTTCTGCTGGTCGGTGGAGGCGGCGAACGAGTCCAGGTCGTTCAGCAGCCGGCGGGCCTGGTTCTCCTCGACGTCCAGGCCGGTCAGCCGGAGCAGCCGGCGCGAGTGGTGCCCGGCATCCACGACCTTCGGCTGGATCCGGACCTGGCTGCCGTCCCAGTCGGTGATGATGTCGATCTCGGCGACGTCGAACCCGAGTTCGTTCAGCCGCCGGATCCGCGAGTCCAGCCGGTGCATCTCGTCGGTGGCGAACTCCTCCGGCGCGGTCAGCTCGGCCCACAGCGCCTCGTACCGGTCCTGGATCGACTGCACCGTTTCCTGCGGGTCGATGTCCGGGTCGAGCAGCCCGCCTTCCTGCAGATCGAGGAGCTCGCCGAACAGGTTGATCTCCGCGGTGTAGAGGTCGTGCGCCCGCTGCCCGTCGGAGATCTCCTGGTGCAGTTCACCCGTCTCGGCGTCCACCAGGTACGCCGCGAACGCGCCGGCGTCACGCCGGAACAACGTGTTGGACAGCGAGCAGTCGCCCCAGAAGAAGCCGAGCAGGTGCAGCCGCACGATCAGTGCGACCAGTGCGTCGATCAGCCGGTTCACCGTGTCCGGGCGGAGCGTGCTGGAGAACAGCGCGCGGTAGGGGAGCGAGAACTGCAGGTGCCGGGTGATCAGGATCGAGTCGATCGGCTCGCCGTTGCGGTCGAGCCGGTCGGTGATCACGCCGACGGGTTCGACCGAGGGGGACTCCAGGCGTTCCAGGTCGCGGAGCAGCCGGTACTCGTGCAGGGCGAGATGCTCGAGCACCTCCTTGATCGCGTAGACGCTGCCGTTGACCCGGACGAACCGGACCACGTGCCGCGAGATACCGCGCGGCAGCGCGACCAGTTGGTCCTCGGGCCAGTCTTCCAGCGGGACATCCCACGGAAGCGACAGCAGACCGGTGTCCGGGCGGGTGGCAACGAATCGGGGCACGGCCCCCAGTCTGTCAGCTTCTGCCCGAAATCCTGATCCTTCAGCCACCACCTGGTACGGCGCCCCGAAGATGACGGGCTGCCCCGGTGTACACCGATGTACGCAAGTGGTTGCAAGAACTTGCGCTATCGGGCGTACAGTTTGCGTCATGACACGACGACTTGCAGAGGTGGCCAAGAAGGTCGGCGTCAGCGAGGCGACCGTGAGCCGCGTGCTGAACGGGAAGCCAGGCGTCTCCGAAGCGACCCGGGAGGCGGTCCTCACCGCGCTGGACGTGCTCGGGTACGAGCGGCCGACCCAACTGCGCGGCGACCGGGCCCGGCTGGTCGGGCTGGTGCTGCCCGAGTTGCAGAACCCGATCTTCCCGGCGTTCGCCGAGGTCGTCGGCGGTGCGCTCGCGCAGCAGGGCTTCACCTCATTGCTCTGCACCCGGACGGTCGGCGGGGTGTCCGAGGCGGACTACGTCGACCTGCTCCTGCAGCAGCAGGTGTCCGGTGTGGTGTTCGCCGGCGGGTTCTACGCGCAGGCCGACGCGCCGCACGGGCACTACGAGTTGATCCAGGAGCGCAAGCTGCCGACCGTGCTGGTCAACGCGGCGGTCGACCATCTCGGCTTCCCGCAGGTGTCGTCGGACGACTTTGTCGCCGCGGAGATGGCGCTCGGGCACCTGCGCGCGCTCGGTCACCGGCGGATCGGCATGGTCCTCGGCCCCCGCGACCACATCCCGTCACGACGCAAGCTGGACGCCTTCATCGCCTCGGACGAGGCGGATCTCGAGCTGGTCGAGCACACCATGTTCTCGCTCGAGGGCGGGCACGCGGCCGCGACCCGCCTGGTCAACAAGGGCGTCACCGGCATCGTCTGCGCCAGCGACATCCTTGCCCTCGGCGCCATTCGCGCGGTCCGCCGGGCCGGCCTCACCGTCCCCGAGGAAGTCTCGGTGATCGGGTACGACGACTCCGCGATGATGAACTGCACCGACCCGCCACTGACCACCGTCCGCCAGCCCATCGACGCCATGGGCCGCGCTGCCGTCGACATGCTCGTCGCCCTGATCGAACGCGCCGCCGTCCCCGCCGACGAACTCCTCTTCGAGCCCGAACTCGTCGTCCGCGCCTCCACCGCTCGCGCCAGGATCTAACCCCCGCCACCAGCACCACCGGCGCCAATCTGATCCGCGCGACCGCCACCGCCCGCGCCAGGATCTGACCCCGCGACCACTCACTACCCGCAGCCGCTGACCGCTCGCCGGTCGGCGGCTGCTGTCGTCTGCTTGGCGCCCGCCACCTTCCCATCATGAGTCACGTTTTTGCAATCTTCGATCGAACTATTGCGCAGCTTCGATCGAGTTGCCTACGGTGTGCGCCAGACGCCGAGGGAGAGGGTGGATCGATGAGGACAACGCGCCGCGGGCTCGGCCTGCTGCTGGTGATGGGACTCGGGCTGGTGGCCGCGTCCTGTGGGTCGGGGGACGACAAGCCGGATGCGCAGGGATCAGCGGGCGCCGACGGCCCGGTGACGATCACGGTCGGCTGTCAGCCGCCGAAGAGCAATCCGAAGGAACGGTCGGCCTGGGACGCGGATGTCGCCGAGTTCCAGACGTTGCACCCGAACATCACCATCCAGAGCAAGGATGCGTTCCCGTGCATCAACCCGGACACCTTCCAGGCGAAGCTGGCCGGCGGGACCCAGGAGGACGTCTTCTACGTCTACTACACCGACGTGCAGAAGATCATCAAAGCCCGGCAAGCCGCCGACATCAGCCAGTACGTCGGCAGCGTCAAGGCGGTCAGCGACGTGCGCGCCGACGTGATGAGCGTGTTCAAGGACGGCGACAAGACCTACGGCCTGCCGCGCAACAACTACAACATGGGCCTGGTCTACAACCGGAAGCTGTTCACCCAGGCCGGTCTCGACCCGGACGCCCCGCCGAAGACCTGGGCCGACGTGCAGGCGGCGGCCAAGAAGATCGCCGGGCTGGGCGCCGGGTACGTCGGCTTCGGTGAGTACTCCGCCGGCAACACCGGCGGCTGGCACTTCGCCGCCTCCCTGTACGCCCGCGGCGGCTCGATGGTCAGCGACGACGGCAAGTCCGCCGCGTTCAACAGTGCCGAGGGCAAGGCGGTGCTGGAGAACCTCAAGCAGATGCGCTGGAACGACAACTCGATGGGCAGCAAGCAGCTCCTCCAGTGGGAGGACCTGATGCGGATGATGGGCTCCGGCAAGCTCGGGATGATGATCGGCGCACCGGATGTGGTGCAGGGGGTGAACAACGACTTCCAAGGCAAGTTCGAGGACTACGGCGTCACCGCCGTACCGGAGTCCGAGGGCAAGGCGTCGCTGAGTGGTGGCGACGGCTACATGTTCAACCCGAAGGCGACGCCGGAGAAGATCAAGGCCGGGCTGCTCTGGCTGGAGTTCCACGAGCTCACGCCGGGCAAGGGACAGTTCAACTACGCTCGCGCCAAGGAGCAGGGCCGGCCGGTCGGGCTGCCGATCCCGGACCTGTACGGCGACTCCGCGCCGGGCCAGGAGATCGTTGCCCTCCGCAAGCAGTACGCCACTGTCCCGGTCGACCACTTCACGCCGTACGTCGCCGCGCAGTCGAAGATCACCAACAAGCTTGAACCACCGAAGGCACAGGAGCTGTACGCCGTCCTGGACGTCGCGATGTCCGCCGTACTCACCCGCCAGGACGCCGACATCGACAAGCTCCTGCGCGACGCCGAGAGCAAAGCCAACAAGATCCTCGCCAAGAACACCTGATGACTGTTACCGAGGAGCAGGTCCGTCGTCCCCATCGCGTGGGGACGACGGATCCGCGACCACAGGACGACCACGGTGCTCTGCGGAGAGCGGTGGGGCGCAACCTCACCGCCTATGGGTTCTTGTGTGGGGCGCTGATCTGTTTTGGGTTGTTTTCTTGGTACCCGATGGTGCGGGAGGTGATTCTCAGCTTCCAGGAGAACAACTTCGTTGATCCGCCGCGGTGGGTCGGGTTCGACAACTTCCGCAGTGTGATCGAGGACCCGGCGTTCCGTTCGGCCTGGCTCAACACTGCGGCGTTCAGCGGGCTGGCGCTCGTCATCGGGTACGCCGTTCCGTTCGTGCTGGCCGTCGTACTCAACGAACTCAAGCACGCCAAGGCCTACCTGCGGTTCGTCGTCTACCTGCCGGTGATGCTCCCGCCGGCCGTCGCCGTCCTGCTGTTCAAGTGGTTCTACGACCCCGGCGCCGGTCTGTTCAACCAGGTGCTCGACGTGTTCCACCTGCCGCCGCTGAGCTGGCTCGACTCGACCAGTACGGCGCTTGTCAGCCTGGTGCTCGTGTCGACCTGGATGAATCTCGGCACCGGCACGCTGATCTACCTGGCCGCGCTGCAAAGCATTCCCGGCGATCTGTACGAGTCGGCCGAGCTCGACGGTGCGGGTCTGCTGAAGCGTGTCTGGCACGTGACGATCCCGCAGACCAAGCTGATCCTGCTGGTGATGTTGCTGTTGCAGATCGTCGCGACCATGCAGGTGTTCATCGAGCCGTACCTGCTGACCGGCGGCGGCCCGGAGAACGCGACCGTCACGGTCGCCTATCTGATGTACCAGTACGCCTTCAACTTCGGCGACTTCGGTGGCGGCGGCGCGCTCGGCCTGATGCTGATGGTCGTCCTGATGGTGTTCTCCGCGATCTACCTGCGCGTGTCCCGAGAGGAGGCCAGATGAGGACCCTGGTGTCACCGCTGTCTCTCCGGACCACCCGCGGCCGGCTGATCTACTGGGCGACGCTGAGCCTGACAGTCATCGGATTCACCGGCGCCTTCGTCTTCCCGCTGTACTGGATGGTGACCGGCGCGCTGAAGTCGCCGGACGAGCTGGCCCAGATCCCGCCGAGTTTCTTCCCCACGGACTACGACTTCGGGGTCTACAAACAGGCGTGGGAGCAGTTGCAGCTCGGCGTCTTCCTGAAGAACACGGTCCTGTACGCCGGTGGCGCCTGGCTCTTCACGCTCGCGGTCGACGTCACGGCGGCGTACGCGTTGTCGAAGCTCCGGCCGTTCTTCGGCAAGGTCGTCCTCGGCGCGATGCTGGCGACCCTGATGATCCCGCCGATGGTCTTGCTGCTGCCGACGTACCTGACCGCCAAGGATCTGCCGATCCTGCATCTCGACCTGCTGAACACGCCCTGGGCGATTTGGTTGCCGGCGGCAGCGAACGGGTTCTTCGTCTTCCTGCTGAAGCGGTTCTTCGACTCGATCCCGCGCGAGCTGCTGGAGGCGGCCGAGATCGACGGCGCGTCGCCGATGCGGATCCTGTGGTCGATCGTGCTGCCGGTGTCGCGGCCGATCCTCGGGGTGGTGTCGATCCTGTCCGTGGTGACGGTGTGGAAGGACTTCGTCTGGCCGCTGCTGGTGCTGCCGGAGACGGACAAGATGTCGATCAGCGTCGGCATCGCGTCGCTGTCCGCGCAGATGCCGCAGAACGTGCTGATCGCGTCCCTGGTGATCGCCAGCCTGCCCACAATCCTGGTGTTCTTCGTATTCCAGCGCAGCATCATGGCGGGCCTGACCGCCGGAAGCCTCAAAGGGTAAGGAGATTCAATGGCGGACGAGTGGTGGCGTGGGGCGGCGATCTACCAGGTGTATCTGCGGAGTTTCGCCGATGGGAACGGCGACGGGATCGGTGACCTGGCCGGTCTCCGGGACAAACTGCCGTACCTGGCCGAGCTCGGTGTCGACGCGATCTGGCTGAACCCGTGGTACCCGTCCCCGATGGCCGACGGCGGGTACGACGTCGCCGACTACCGAGCCATCGACCCGGCATTCGGGACGCTCCAGGAGGCCGAGGCGTACATCGCGGAAGCCCACGCCCTGAACATCCGCACCATCATCGACATCGTCCCCAACCACGGCTCCGACCAGCAGGACTGGTTCGTCCAGGCACTCCAGGCCGGCCCCGGCTCGCCCGAGCGCAATCGCTTCATCTTCAAGCCTGGAAGGGGAAACCAGCCACCCAACGACTGGCAGTCCATCTTCAACGGACCAGCCTGGACCCAGGTCGAGGACGGTGACTGGTACCTGCATCTGTTCGCCCCCGAGCAGCCCGACTTCAACTGGCGCAACCCCGAGGTGGTGGAGGAGTTCCACGACATCCTCCGGTTCTGGCTGGACCGTGGTGTCGACGGGATCCGCATCGACAGTGCCGCCGTACTGTTCAAGGACCTGGACAGTGCCGAGGAGTCGTACACCGACCACGACGAGGTGCACGAGATCTACCGCGGCTGGCGGCGGATCACCGACGAGTACGACGACCGGTTCCTGGTCGGCGAGATGTGGATGCCGGACCAGGAGCGGTTCGCGCTGTACCTGCGGCCGGACGAGATGCAGACCGCGTTCAACTTCGACTTCCTGTCCCGCCCTTGGCAGGCGGACGAGCTCAAGGCGTCGATCGACCTCACCCTGACCACCCACGTCCCGATCGGCGCCCCGCCGACCTGGGTGCTGTCCAACCACGACGTCACCCGGCCGGTGACGAAGTACGGTCGCCCGGACACGTCGTTCTCGCACCAGGACCGCAAGCACGGCATGCAGACCGACCTCGTCCTCGGCGAACGCCGGGCCCGCGCGGCTGCCCTGCTCGCGATGGCTCTACCCGGTGGACTGTACGTCTATCAAGGCGAGGAACTCGGCCTACCAGAAGTCGAAGACCTCCCGGACCACCTGCTCCAGGACCCGATCTTCACCCGCTCGAAAGGCGCCGATCGCGGCCGTGATGGTTGCCGAGTGCCCCTTCCCTGGTCCGGCAAGGAGCCCCCGTTCGGCTTCGGCACCGGTACGCCGTGGCTACCCCAACCAGCCGACTGGAAGAACCTCACCGCCGAGTCCCAGTACGACGACCAGAACTCGATGCTCACCCTCTACCGGACAGGCCTGAAACTCCGCCGCACCCACCTGGGCGACGGCACCCTCCGCTGGCTCGACACCCCACCCGGAGTCCTGGCCTTCACCCGCGAAAACCTCATCTCCATCACCAACCTGACCCCAACCCCCATCAACCTCCCACCGCACGACGAACTGCTACTGGCCAGCACCCCATTGGACACCGGGCTACTGCCGCCCGACACGACGGCCTGGATTCGCTAGGGCTGCGCCAAGGAAGGTCGGGGTCGCCCAGAGCACACACCCGGGTGCAAATCAACAGGACGTATACGCCCACTACCGGCCACTCCCGCTCGAGCCCACCGAGTATCCGACTCGATCGCCGGACACCTCCTGTCGAACTGCACCAATCACAGAGAGCGACTCCGAAGATCGCAATCACCGATGTAGTCGTACGGCGACATTTGCACATGTCGTCGTACGACTACATCTCCGGCCCTCAGGGCGTGCCGAGTGGGCGGAACCTGCGCAGTCGGAGGCTGTTCGAGACTACGAAGATCGAGCTGAAGGCCATGGCGGCGCCGGCGAGCATGGGGTTGAGGAGGCCGGCGGCGGCCAGGGGGATGGCGGCGACGTTGTAGGCGAAGGCCCAGAAGAGGTTGCCCTTGATGGTGCGCAGGGTGCTGCGGGAGAGGCGGATGGCGTCCGCCGCTGCGCGCAGGTCGCCGCGGACCAGGGTCAAGTCGCTGGCCTCGATCGCCACATCGGTGCCGGTGCCCATGCTCAGGCCGAGGTCGGCCTGGGCCAGGGCGGCCGCGTCGTTGACGCCGTCGCCGACCATCGCGACCACGCGGCCTTCGCCCTGCAGCTTCTTGACCGCGTCGACCTTGTCGGCCGGCAGTACTTCGGCGATCACCTCGTCGATACCGACCTCAGCCGCCACCTTCGTAGCCACTGCCTCGTTGTCACCGGTCAGCAACACTGGCCGCAGTCCCAGTGCCTTCAGGTCCCTGATGGCCTGCGCAGACGTCGCTTTCACCGTATCGGCGACGACCAGCACTGCCCGGGCCTGACCGTCCCAGCCGACTGCGACCGCCGTACTGCCCTCGGCCTCGGCATGGTCCTTCGCGTGAGCCAAGTCGTCCGGCAGGTACTGGCTCCACTCCTCCAGCAGCCTGGTCCGTCCGACCAGTACGGCGTGCCCGTCGACGATGCCCTGGACACCGAGGCCCTCGACGTTCCCGAAGTCCTCGACCTCAGGTAGCTGACCGAGCTCGGCCTGAGCGCCCCGGGCGATGGCAGCGGCGATCGGGTGCTCGCTGGAGTGCTCCAGCGCTCCGGCCAACCGCAGCACCTCGGCCCGGTCCTCCGACGGAGCCAGCAGTACGTCGACCAACTCCATCCGGCCCGTGGTCACGGTGCCGGTCTTGTCCAGTACGACGGTGTCGATCCGGCGAGTGGACTCGAGCACCTCCGGGCCCTTGATCAGGATGCCCAGCTGCGCACCCCGACCGGTCCCGACCATCAACGCGGTCGGCGTGGCCAGCCCGAGGGCGCAGGGGCAGGCGATGATCAGTACGGCGACCGCCGCGGTGAACGCGATCTCCACCGGCGAACCGTTGCCGAGCCAGAACCCCAGCGTCGCCAGCGCCAGCCCGATCACGATCGGCACGAAGATCCCGGACACCTTATCGGCCAGCCGCTGGACCGCGGCCTTCCCGTTCTGCGCGTCCTCGACCAGCCTGGCCATCTGCGCCAGCTGGGTGTCGGACCCGACCCGGGTCGCCCGGACCACGAGCCGGCCGCCGGCGTTCACGGTCGCCCCGACGACCGCGTCGCCCTCGCCGACCTCGACCGGTACCGATTCGCCGGTCAGCATCGACGCGTCGACCGCGCTGCTGCCGGTGACGATCACGCCGTCGGTGGCGACCTTCTCGCCCGGCCGTACGACGAACTGATCGCCGACGACCAGCTGGTCGGCCGGGATCCGCACCTCGGAACCGTTGCGCAGTACGGCGACATCCTTCGCGCCCAGCTCCAGCAGAGCCCGCAGGGCCGCACCCGACCGGCGCTTGGCCCGGGCCTCGAAGTACCGGCCGGCCAGGATGAACGTGGTGACGCCGGCCGCGACCTCGAGGTAGATCTCCTCGGCCCCGCTGCCCCGGGACGGGATCAGCGTGAACGGCATCTTCATGCCCGGCTCACCGGCACCGCCGATGAACAACGCGTACAGCGACCACAGGAACGCGCTCACGACACCCAGCGAGATCAGCGTGTCCATCGTGGCCGCGCCGTGCCGCAGGTTCGTCCAGGCGGCCTTGTGGAACGGCCAGGCCGCCCACGTCACCACCGGGAAGGCCAGCGTCAGCGACGCCCACTGCCAGAAGTCGAACTGCAGCGCCGGGATCATCCCGAACGCGATCACCGGCACCGCCAGCGCGATGCTGGCGAACAGGCGGTGCCGGAGCGGCTTCAGCTCGTCGGGCTCTTCACCGTCCTCAGAGGTGACAGCCGGCGTCGGCAGGGCGGCGGTGTAGCCGGTCTTCTCGACCGTGGCGACCAGGTCGTCGGTGGTGATGCCCTCCGCGAACGTCACCTTCGCCTTCTCGGTGGCGTAGTTGACGGTCGCGGTGACACCGTCCATCCGGTTCAGCTTCTTCTCCACCCGGGCGGCGCACGAGGCGCACGTCATGCCACCGATGATGAGTTCGACGGACTGACCGGGTTCTGCGGTGGTCATAGTTGTGTGCCTCCTCTCTCAGTGGCCGTGCGGGGTTGTCTCGTGGCCCGGCGTGGCCGGAGCCTTGGTGGCCGGGAGCTCCTTGGGCGGGACGATCGCGGTGCTGCCGTCCGTGCCCACCTTGACGGTGAACTCGGCGGTGTGGACCGCGCCTGCGTGCTGGAAGTCCAGGAACAGGCTGTATGTCCCGGCGGTCGGGAAGGTGGTGGCGAACTTGATCTCCGGTCCACCCTTCATCCCCGCTGTCGCTTCCTGTGCGGGGTGGGTGTGCAGGTAGGCGAGGTCGCCGCCGCGCAGTGACACCAGGTGCCCGAAGGCGCCCAGGTATGGCTGCAGGTCGGTGACCGGCTTGCCGCCCCGGCTGATCGTGAAGGTCAGCTCGGACTCCTTGCCCGCGACCGGGGTCCCGGCCAGTGTCACGTCGTACCCGTCGAAGCTGTAGATGCTCGCCGGGTCGCTCAGCGGGACCGGGATGTAGAGGCCGGAGACGTTGACGTCCGTGCCGAGGGTCAGCGTCCGGTCGAGACCGGCCGGCTGGAAGTCGGCGAACAGTCGCCACGTACCACCGGCGGTGAACGTGAACGGAATGCTCCAGGTGCCACTGGCGTCCCGGGTCGGGTGCACGTGGTGGAAGCCGGACAGATCACGCCGTACGACGATCAGGTGCAGCTCCTTCTCGTGCGTCTCGGTGTATTCCTTGACGGGCTTGCCGTCCGGGCCCTGGATGGTGAAACGCAGCTCGGTCTTGGTGCCGGGCTGGTAGAACGTCGTGGCTGGGGTGAGGGTGTACCCGGCTTCGGAGACCGCGAGCCCGGGCAGTTGCCCGCCCGACTCGCTGTGCCCTTCCCCGTGTTCTGCTGCGGGTTCCTCCATGCCGCCCATCTCCTCTCCATGAGCAGGGGCAGTGGTGGTGTCGGCCGCCGCGATCGGGTCGACCGCGGTGCCGATCGCGAACGCCGCCCCGAAGGCGAGCGCGAGCGCACCGGCGAACGCGCCGAGCCGGAGCGCGACGGCCCGGCTCACGACGCCGCCAGTTCGTAGCCCGCCTCGTCGACAGCCTCGCGTACGGCGGCCTCGTCGAGAGCGGACTCACTCGTCACGTGCACCGCGGAGGTGCCGCCGGCGACGAGGTCGATGCTGACCTGCTGGACACCGATGAGCTTGCTGATCTCCTCGGTGACTGCCGCGGTGCAGTGCCCGCAGGTCATACCGGTGACGGAGTAGGTCGTGGTGGTCATATCGGTTCTCCTTGCTCTGATCTGTGGGGTAGTTCAGCTGCGGACCAGGCGGGCGATCGCGTCGGAGGCCTCGCGGACCTTCTCCTCCGCCTCCGGACCGCCCTTCTGCGCGGCCTCGACCACGCAGTGCGCCAGGTGCTCGTCCAGCAGCTCCAGCGAGAACGACTGCAGTGCCTTCGTCGCCGCCGACACCTGGGTGAGGATGTCGATGCAGTACTTGTCCTCCTCGACCATCCGCTGCAGGCCACGGACCTGGCCCTCGATCCGCCGCAGCCGCTTCAGGTGGCTGCTCTTCTCGGCGGTGTAACCGTGCACGTGCTCGGCGTCGGTGGTCATGTCTGGCTCCTTCAGTGTCCCGCGGCTACCCCTTGGGGGTATGTCGACAGGCATGAAGTTACCCCCTTGGGGTATCGAATGCAAGTCCTGGCGGCATACCTACCGGGGGTATTTGAGCGGCGGTGGACCAACAAACCTGCCAAGCTGTGCGTCTACTGGCTCGACGAGGGGGTCACAGTGCCGGAGCTGGCGATCAGTACGCGCGGTCTGAGGAAGACCTACCGGACCCGGTTGGGCCGGAAAGTGGTGGCCGTCCAGGGGCTCGATCTGGACGTACCGGTCGGGGGCGTGCACGGATTCCTCGGGCCGAACGGGTCCGGGAAGACGACCTCGATCCGGATGCTGCTCGGACTGATCCGGGCCGACGCGGGGTCGATGACGGTGTTCGGCCGGCCGGTGCCGGCCCAGTTGCCGGATGTGGTCGGCCGGGTCGGCGCGATCGTCGAGTCGCCGAAGTTCTTCCCGGCGTTCAGCGGCCGGAAGAACCTGGAACTGCTCGCCGAGGCGATCGGCGCGCCTCGGCAGCGGGTCGGCGAGGTGCTCGAGCAGACCTCGCTCGGCGATCGCGGCAAGGACCGGTACAAGGCGTACTCGCTCGGCATGAAGCAGCGGCTGGCGATCGCCGCGACGCTGCTGAAGGAACCTGACCTGCTGATCTTCGACGAGCCGACCAACGGCCTCGACCCGGCCGGGATCCGGGAGATCCGCGAGACCATGCGCGGCCTCGGCGACCAGGGCCGGACGGTCCTGGTCAGCAGCCACATCCTGGCCGAGGTCGAGCAGGTCGCCGACACCGTCTCGATCATCGGCCACGGCCGGCTGCTCGCCTCCGGCACCGTCGCCGAGGTGATCGGCGGCGGTACGGCGGCCACCGTCAAGATCGCCGTGGACGACCACGAGGCCGCGACCCGGATCCTGACCGCGGCCGGGATGACGGTGCGGGCCGATGGCAACCACCACCTCCTCGTCGACGGCGCCGAACATCCGGCCGACGTCACCCGCCGGCTGGCCCAACAGGAGCTCTACGTGTCCGAGCTGGTCCCGGTCCGCGCCGACCTCGAGTCGGTCTTCCTCGAGCTGACCGCCGGGGAGGGGTTGTGATGATCCGGCTCACCACGGTCGAGCTCCGCCGGCTCACCGCCCGTCGCCTGACCGTCATCGGCGTACTGGGTGTGCTGGCGATCACCGCGCTGCTGTTGTTCGCCACCTGGCAGGAGGCTCGGCCGCTGTCCGCCGAGCAACAGCGGATCGCCCAGACGCAGTTCGAGACCGAGCACCAGAACTGGGTCGAACACGGCGAGGAGAACCGCAGGCTGTGTGAGGCGGACTGGCAGAAGCAGCCGGATCCGAAGCCTGCGCTGGAGGAGATGTGCAGCTACCCGGAGCCGACCATCGACATGTTCGGCAAGCCGCGGATGGTGTTCGCCGAGGCGGTCCCGGAGTTGCTGCTCGGATCGTCGTACCTGCTGGTGTTCGCCGCGTTCCTGATCGGGGCCAGCTTCGTCGGTGCCGAGTTCAGTACCGGTTCCATCGGCAACTGGCTGACCTTCGAGCCACGGCGGCTGCGCGTCTACGGCAGCAAGCTGCTGGCCGCCGCGATCGGACTCGCCCCGGTGGCGGCGGTCGTCCTGGCGATCGTCCTGTTCGGCGTCTATCTGATCGTGGATCAGCTCGGTGACACGTCCAGTACGACGGCCAAGGTCTGGGGCGATCTCACCGCGATCGGTGGTCGTGCCGTTCTGTTGATTGCGGTGGGGGCCGCGCTCGGTGGGGTGGTCGGGCTGTTGCTCCGGCACACGGCGGCCGCGATCGGTGTGGCGATGGGGTACCTGGTCCTGATCGAGGGTGTCTTCGCCGGCTTCCTGAACAGCGCCCAGCCGTGGCTGGTGAAGCTGAACTTCGACGCCTTCGTCCGGCACGACACGACGTACTTCCTGAACAAGTGCTCGACCAGAGACGACGGCAACTACATGTGCGAGACGATCGAGAAGACGCTGTCGTTCGAACACGGAGCCTGGTATCTCGGCATCCTGGCCGTCGTACTGGTCCTGATCGGCGGAGCTGTCTTCTACCGCCGGGACGTCACTTCCTAGCGCGGCGGAGACGGCCGAAGAGCACGATTCCGAGCGTGATGAAGGCGGCGACGGCGGCCAGCGCGAGGCCGCGCCGGAGGCCGGGCGGCGTGTAGCTGCAGTCGATCCGGTCGGCGGATCCCGTCAGCTGTACGGCAATCAGACCGCCGTAATTACGCGGAGTCTGGGCCTTCCCATCGCCGACCGAGCACTGCCAACCAGGCAGCTTCGGTACGGCGACCACGGCATACCCGGTGCTGCCCGGACGCAGTGTCGCGCTGATCGAATGACCGCCGACCTCCACATCCGTTGCTCCGCCCATCCGCAACTGCCGGACGGCCCTCCCCAAGGCCTGCTCGTCGAGACAACCGAGCGCACCGGTGCTCGTGATCCCCGACGTGCTGTCGCCGAACTTGATCTCGGCCGACACCACACCGGATGCCGGGACAGTGCCCAGGAGGATCATCGCGCTGTTCGTGTTGATCCCCGGCCGGCGGCTCGCCGTCAGCTCACGCCACTGCGTGCCGTCGGTCAGCCGTGCCTCACCGGAGACCCGTGGCAGGTGCAGGTACGCCGTCGTACCGGGGGTGCATCGCCCGACCAGTTTCACGTCCCCGCCGGTGATCGACTTGCTGCCGCGATACTCGGGGATCTCGTAGACCTGGGTCCCGAGCAGCCGTTCCTGCGCCACGAAGGCATTCGACCCGTCCGTCGCCCCGAGTCGGCGCCTGACTGTCACCAGCGGCGGTACCGCGGACCGGTCGATCGTCTCGACGCCGCCGGAGCGCAGATGCAGGCGCGCGCCGATCGAGAAGATCGCGTCGGTGACCGGCTGCTCCAGATCGTCGGAGGCGCGGCCGTACCCGGACCAGCCGAAACCGAGTTCGGTCAGCGTCCGGTTCAGCGTCGCCGGCAGCAGGCTGCTGTACATCCCGGCGCCCTGACCGCCGAGCAGCATCGGATCGTTCGGCGTCACCGACGTCCCCGGATCGGTCCGGTACGCCGGCCAGCCGCCTGCATCCCTGATCGCGTCGGCCCGCTCGGTCTGCTGCTGGTCCCACGGTTGCACCGACGCGCTGAGGATCTTCGACCGCTGCTCGTCCGTCACCACCGCGGTCCACGTCGTCTCCACGGCGACGACGGCCATCACCACGGCGAACGCCACCGCGACCGGCCACTTGGTACGTCGCAGGGACGCAGAACGTCGTACCGCCCAAATGGTGCCCAGTGCAACGAGCGTGGTCGCGCCCGAGGCGATCAGGACGGTCATGGCGTGCTCGGTCAGCAGCGGGCTGCCGTCGGACAGTACGGCGATGACCGCGACCAGGGCTCCGCCGCCGAGGAGCGCGAGCGGTCCGGGCAGGCGGTGTGAGACCGACAACCAGGCCAGTACGACGATCACGCCGCACAGCACGAATGCCTCGCGGTATTGGCTCCCGTTCGGGGTGTCGAAGCCGTGCCACATCTCCTGAGTTGGCGTCCACCGGAAGGACATCGCGAGCGCCGCGGTCGTCACGATCCAGACCGCCTTGGTCCGGATCGGCACGTATCGGTTGAAGGGCAGCGTGAGTGCGAGCAGGAGGGCGACTGTTCCGACGTACAGGCTGGCCGTCCGGCCGACGCCCTCGGACAGCGGGAGCAGGCGGGACAGGAAGATGTCGACCGCCGAGGGGGTGAAGACGCCGGACGGCGACGGCGTCGCGTCCGTGTTGGCTTCGAGGATCGGGAGCAGGATCGGTGCCGACCCCGCCATCCCGAGGACGAACGAGATGCCGTGCCGGAGGACGACCCGCAGCCGGAGCAGCCAGGTCAGGTCGCTGGTCAGGACCCGGGCGATCAGGTAGAGGCCGGCCGCGATCGTTGCCATGTAGGCGGTGTAGAAGTTCGACACCCAGAAGACACCGACCACGAGCACGCTGAGCAGGCGGTTGGTCCGGCGCAGTGACCATTCGGCCACCAGGAAGAACATCGGCAGCGCGATCAGGCCGTCCAGCCACATCGGCACGTACGCGCCGTCGTCGATCGCCCAGCCGCAGACGCCGTACGACGCACCGAGCATCGCGGCAACCCAACGGGGGCCGGGCGCCGCTTTGAGCAGCAGGACCGCCATCGCGGCGGCCGCCAGGCTCAGCTTCAGGACGGTGATGACGTAGACGGCCAGGTCGATCTGGTCCCGCGGGAAGAGACCCACCAGGAGGGACAATGGGCTGCCGAGGACGACGCCGTAGTCGGCCAGGAACCCGACGCCGAACGCGCTCTGCCAGTTGAAGAACAGGTCACCCTGGGCGCGGCCGTGCAGGATGTCCCACAAGTGGGCGAAGAAAGGGATGTACTGGGTACCGAGATCGTTGGTACTGCGGGACAGTGAACCGAAAGGAAAGGTGCCGCGGATGATTCCGGAGGCGGCGAACACCGCCGCCACCAGCACACCGGCGACGAGCGCGGGGAGCGCCGCCGACCGCTGCCGTACTGCGCTGTCGTCCGAAACCACTGGCCGCCTCTCTGCTCACTCTGCCTGGCCAAAGCTAGCGCGTAATTCCGGCTTGGATACTAGTGGGACCGACGTGTCCGGCTGGGATGGATGAGGATGACGATGCGGTTGAGCCTGGTGGTGCCGTGTTACAACGAGGTCGAGGTGATCGACCGGTTCCATGAGGCCGTCAGCCGGGACCTGGCCGCGATCGGCCGGCCGTACGAGATCGTGTACGTCGACGACGGCAGCGACGACGGCACCCTCGATGCGCTGGTGCAGCTCGCGGACGCCGACCCGGCCGTCCGGTACCTGTCCTTCAGCCGGAACTTCGGCAAGGAGTCCGCGATGCTGGCCGGGCTGCGGTACGCCACCGGCGACGCGGTGGTGATCATGGACGCCGACCTGCAGCACCCGCCGGAGCTGATCGGCCGGATGCTGGAGCTGTACGAGCGCGGGTTCGACCAGGTGATCGCGCGGCGGAACCGGGTCGGCGACCCGGCCACCCGGACGCTGTTCGCCCGGGCGTACTACTGGCTGATCAACAAGTGGGCCGACGTCGAGCTGATGGACGGGGTCGGCGACTTCCGGCTGCTGTCCCGCCGGGCCGTCGACGGCCTGCTCGAGCTGGGGGAGTACAACCGGTTCTCGAAGGGCCTGTTCGCCTGGATCGGGTACGAGTCGATCCTGTTCGAGTACGACAACGTGAAGCAGCCGGAGCGGAAGAGCCGGTGGACGTTCCGGCGGCTGATCGAGTACGGGCTGGACGGGCTGCTCTCGTTCAACAACCGGCCGTTGCGGCTGGCGATCTACGTCGGCCTGCTGCTCACCGCGGTCGCCGCCGGGTACGCGATCTGGGTGATCGCGGTGGCGGTGCTGCGCGGTGTGGAGATGCCCGGATACGTGACGCTGATCGCCGCGATCACCGGGCTGGGCGGGCTGCAGATGGTGATGCTCGGGGTGATCGGCGAGTACATCGGCCGGATCTACTACGAGACCAAGAAGCGGCCGCACTACCTGCTCAAGCAGACCAACCTGAACCCGGCCGACAACCCTTCGAACCGGGACCAGCGCGACCGGAAGGTCCCCTGACTGCTTGGGATGTACGACGACGCACCGCGGCCCCGGGTGGACGAACCACCCGGGGCCGCGGCTTACGTCGTACCGGAGATCAGGCGGTCAGCCGCTCCTCGGTGGAGGTGGAGAACAGGTGCAGCTTGTCGGGGAGCGCCGCCAGGTGGATGGTCGAACCCTTCTCGACCGGCATCCGGGCGTCGATCCGGGCAACGATCTGCTGGTGCTCGTTGTTGTGCTCGGCGGTGCCGTACAGGTACGCGTCGGCACCGAGCTCCTCGACCACGGCGACGTGGACCGGCAGGCCCTGGTCGGCGACCTTGAAGGCCTCCGGCCGGACACCCAGGGTCAGCGTCTTGTCGCTGCCGGCCTTGGCCAGCAGGCTGCGCTCGAGCGGGACGATGTAGTCGCCCAGCTTCGCGCCGCCCTCGGTGATGTCCGCGGTCAGCAGGTTCATCGCCGGCGAGCCGATGAAGCCCGCGACGAACTTGTTCTTCGGGTGGTCGTACAGGTTCAGCGGGGTGTCGACCTGCTGCAGCAGGCCGTCCTTCAGTACGGCGACCCGGTCGCCCATCGTCATGGCCTCGACCTGGTCGTGGGTGACGTAGACGGTGGTGACACCGAGACGCTGCTGCAGCTCGGCGATCTGGGTACGGGTCTGGACGCGGAGCTTGGCGTCGAGGTTCGACAGCGGCTCGTCCATCAGGAAGACCTGCGGGTTACGCACGATGGCGCGACCCATGGCGACACGCTGACGCTGACCACCGGACAGAGCCTTCGGCTTGCGCTCGAGGTACTCCTCCAGGCCGAGCAGCTTGGCGGCCTCCATCACGCGCTTGGCGCGGTCCTCCTTGGAGACACCCTGCATCTTCAGGGCGAAGCCCATGTTGTCCGCAACCGACATGTGCGGGTAGAGCGCGTAGTTCTGGAACACCATCGCGATGTCCCGCTCCTTCGGCGGACGGTGCGTGACGTCGCGGTCGCCGATGTAGATGGAACCCTCGTTGACCTCTTCGAGGCCGGCGAGCATCCGGAGCGAGGTGGACTTGCCGCAACCCGACGGGCCGACGAGAACCATGAACTCGCCGTCCTCGATCTCGAGGTTGAGCTTGTCGACGGCGGGGGTGTCACCACCGGGGTAGATCCGGGTGGCAGCCTTGAAAGACACAGTGGCCATGACGATGTACATCCCTTCACCGGCAGGAACGTGCCGGACGATCCGAGTAAAGGCCCCCGGGCGGGGGTGCGGCTATCCTCACCCGCCCGGCTCGTCCTGACAAGGTGTACGGCGTGTGACGTGTCCATTCTGTTCACGTAGTGGACAACTCCGCGCAGTCTCAGTCTGCAAGTTCTTGCAGGATCTTGCTGCAACGTCAACTGCCGGTGGGTACAGTGCCCCGCGTGAGCAGCAGAGCACGGCTGGCGGACATCGCGGCCAAGGCGGGGGTGAGCGAGGCCACGGTCTCGCGGGTGCTGAACGGCAAGCCGGGGGTGGCGGAGGAGACCAAACAGTCGGTCCTGACAGCCCTCGACGTACTCGGGTTCGAACGGCCGACCCGGCTGCGGCGGCGGTCGGCGGGGCTGATCGGGCTGGTGATGCCGGAGTTGATCAACCCGATCTTCCCGGCGTTCGCCCAGGTGATCGAGTCCGCGTTGTCACAGCGCGGGTTCACCCCGGTGCTGTGTACGCAGTCGCCGTCCGGGGCCACCGAGGAGGAGTACGTCGAGATGCTGCTGGAGCGCGGCGTCTCCGGGATCATGTTCGTCTCCGGCCTGCACGCCGACACCGGCGCCGACCACGCGCGCTACCAGTCACTGGTGGACCGGCGGCTGCCGGTGGTGTTCGTCAACGGCTGGCTGCCCGGGGTGGAGGCGCCGTTCGTCTCGTCGGACGAGTACGCCGCGATGGAGCTGGCCGTGGCCCATCTCGTTGCCCTCGGCCACCGCCGGATCGGGTTCGCCTCCGGGCCGGAGCGGTTCATCGTGGTGCAGCGGAAACTGGCCGGTTACCGCACCTCGATGAAGGCGCAGCTCGGCCTGTCCGACGACGAACTGGACCAGATGGTCGCCCTGAGCATGTTTGGCGTCGAGGGCGGGGCCGCGGCGGCCCAGCAGCTCCTGGACGCCGGCGTCAGCGCGGTCATCTGCGGCTCGGACATGATGGCCCTCGGCGTCATCCGCGCGGCCCGCCAACGCGGCCTCACGGTCCCCGGCGACATCTCGGTGGTCGGCTACGACGACGCCCCGATGATGGAGTTCACCGACCCGCCGATGACCACGATCCGCCAGCCGGTCCGGGCCATGGGCCTGGCCGCCGTCTCTTCCCTGCTGGAAGAGGTCCGCGGCCACACCACCCCACACACCGAGTTCCTGTTCCGCCCCGAACTGGTAGTCAGGGGCTCGACCGGCCCGGCCCGCTAGAACCAGCCCTCGCAGGTCCTCGTCTTGAAGTCCTCGAGCGACTCGGACCTGTTCCCGTCCTGCTCGCGCTCCGGCACGAGCACAGTGCCCGGCTTCAGGCCGGACAGCTCCCGGTCACTGAAGGTCAGGTGGGCCGCCGACCAGCTGTTGTCGTTAGACCACCCGTAGATCGTGTACCGCTGCTGTGGGTCCCGAGCCTCGAGCTCCCCGACCACAGCCCACCCGTTCCCGCCGGTGTCCAGGTCGAACTGGGAGAACCCGCTCACCGGAGAGCTGACCTCCCACCTGCCGAGCACCTCTTCGTCGTCCGGTTCTTCACTGAACCGATAGAGGGTTGCGCCGTCGATGTGGCCTTCACACATCTGTACGACGATCACCGGGTTGCCGGCGGCATCGACGGTCACGCCGACCAGCCCACCGGCTGGAACGCCGCATCCGGCCAGGCAGGCGATAGCTGCCAGGCTCATCCCCACCCACTTGAGCACGGGGTCAGGTTACAGAGAGCTCCGGCCCGGAGCCGTCCCCTGCCGGGCGGTCCGGGCCGGAGGGCCTGGGGGTGACTACTTGGACGTGTGGAAGGCGGCGCTCGCGGCGGAGGCGAAGCCGTTGGCCCAGAGCTGGTTGACGCGGGAGCGCTCGTTGGCGTCCGGGTAGGCGTTGGTGCAGGACGGGCCGGGGCCGCCACCGGACATCAACTCGGAGCAGGGGCCGGAGTAGTGGTCCGGGAGGCCGAGGACGTGACCGGTCTCATGGGCGGTGATCCGGGTCGGGTCGTACTGCTGGGACTGGGCGTAGTCCAGGAAGATGTAGCCGCTCCCGTGCCCGTCGGTGGACGCGTACGAACCGCGCGGGTCGTTGCCCTCGGTGTAGTAGAAGTCGTAGTTGCTGCCCTCGACCAACTTGACGTTGGAGACCGAGGAGTTCCAGATCGACGTACTGGAGTTGATCTGGGAGCGGAAGGTCGGCGCGTCGACGGCGTACGTGACGGTGACGGCGGCAACCTTCTTGCCGGCCTTGGCATTCTGGGCCATCTTGGCGCGCGCGGACTTCATCACGGCGTCGTAGAAGGCCTTGGTGGCGGCCTCGTCCTGCGGTGAACCGGTGTAGGCGGCTCGGGTCGTCGAGGTCGAGACGGACGTGGTGGCCGGTGCCGGGGCGGGGACTGCGTTGGCCAGGGTTGGTGCGGCGAAGCTGGCGACGGCCAGTGCTGCGGCGGCGATCCCCGCGAGCGAAGTCAGGATGCGGCGATGCGACATGGGAGGGCCTCACTCCGGATCTGTGGCGGAAAGCGATCAGAGGGTTACTGTTCGCTACAGACCGGATGCTGCCAACACTTCGGAAGTTCCGCACCAGTCCGGCAAGAACTCGGGGGTTAACCCGCGAATCCCGCGCCCCGTTCTATGCCGCTCATAACCCGGGACCTATGCGTCACTCACCCGGGATGCCGACGTTGAGGATGCGGGCGCCGGGGCCGCGCTCGGACAGGCGGTCGGCCTTGTTGTAGAGGTTGCAGCGCTGCAGGCTCAGGCAGCCACAGCCGATACAGCCGTCCAGGTCGTCTCGTAGTCGCTCGAGCTCGGCGATCCGCTCGTCCAGCCGGCTCCGCCACGACTTCGACAACCGGCTCCAGTCGACGCGGGTCGGCGTACGGTCGTCCGGCAGTGAATCCAGGGCACTCTTGATCTCGGCCAGTGCCAGTCCGACCCGCTGGGCCGCCTGCACGAAGGCGATCCGCCGCAGAGTGCTGCGCTGGTACTGACGCTGGTTCCCGGCCGTCCGCCGGGACTGGATCAGGCCCTGATCCTCGTAGAACCGCAACGCCGACGCGGCGACTCCGGACCGATGAGCGATCTCCCCGATGGACAGCC
The DNA here is from genome assembly GCF_037203805.1 of Kribbella sp. CCNWLW201. NCBI lineage: Bacteria > Bacillati > Actinomycetota > Actinomycetes > Propionibacteriales > Kribbellaceae > Kribbella > Kribbella sp. CCNWLW201. The sequence continues at coordinate 225,411 of NZ_JBBCBQ010000005.1, forward strand.
AGTGCTCTTTGCTCGGAACGTTCTCCTCCGCCATACCGCCACCCTAGGACGGCCGCTCAAGAACTCAAGTTCGCTTGAACTGCTGGAGGCATGCCACCTGGACCGGTGGTCTGGTCGTTGCCGGTGTGGTCAGGAGAGGCGTCGCGGTCGGGTATACTTTTCTGCGTCGGTGCGCGCGTCGCGTCACCAGAGATTTTCCCAGGCGCTCCGACCCGTCGGTTCAGCATCCCGCTGAAGGTTCCCGGCGACATGGGTGCAACGCGATAGCACCCGCAGGTCGATGGCTATCTCCTGCTCAGCACGTTCGGTCCGGTCACGGTCGTGACCGGCCTTTCTGTGCGGTTGCAATCCGGCTACTCGTCCGTGACGTTGAGAGAGAGTTTTTGCGTGACCCAGCACCACCAGGACAACCAACCTGCCGATGGCAACCAGGCCGACGGCCGGATCAAGAAGCCGCGGCACAAGAAGTTCCAGACCCAGTCGTACGGCGAGCGGATGGCGGCCCAGGATCGGGCCGAGGCAGCCGCGGCGCCGGCCGGCGAGGTCCGGAACGACGCTGCCCGCGGTGAGCGCCGGGGCGGACCCACCCAGTACTCCGACCGCGGCTCCCGCCCCGCCGCCGACGACCGCCGTCCGGCGAAGGGCTACCGCGCCGAGCGCGCCAACGAGTCGCGCACCGACCGCCGGCCGTTCAACCGCGACGACCGCCCGCAGTACAACCGCGACGACCGGCCGCAGTACAACCGCGACGAGCGCCCGCAGTACGGCGACCGCACCCGGACCGACCGTGGTGAGCGGAACCAGTACGGCGACCGCGTCGACCGCCCGCGCACCGACCGCACCGACCGCCCGCAGTACGACCGCGGTGAGCGGCCGCAGTACAACCGTGACGACCGCCCGCAGTACCGGCGGGACGACCGGCCGCAGTACAACCGCGACGACCGTTCGCGCAATGGCGACCGGCCGCGCACCGACGACCGGGCGCGGGACGACCGGCCGTCGTACAACAACCGGAGCGACCGGCCGCAGTACGACCGGAACGACCGGTCGTCGTACCGGCGGGACGACCGCCCAGTCCGTAACGAGCGGTCGTCGTACCAGGAGAACAAGCGCGACGAGCAGCTGGAGGATCTGGGCACCGTTGCCGCGGACAACCAGTTCGCCGCGCTCGGGCTGGCGCCGCGACTCGTGCAGCGGCTCGCCCGCGACGGGATCACCGCGCCGTTCCCGATCCAGGCCGCGACCATCCCGGACGCGCTGGCCGGCAAGGACGTGCTCGGCCGCGGTCAGACCGGTTCCGGCAAGACGCTCGGTTTCGGCCTGCCGACGCTGACCCGGCTGGCCGGCGGCCACACCGAGTCGCGCCGTCCGCGCGGCATGATCCTGGTCCCGACGCGTGAGCTCGCCATGCAGGTGCATGACGCGCTCGAGCCGCTCGCGCACGTGATGAACGTGTCGCTGAAGCTGATCGCCGGCGGCCTGCCGTACCCGAAGCAGATCGAGTCGTTGCGCCGCGGTGTCGACCTCCTGATCGCGACCCCGGGCCGGCTGATCGACCTGTGCGAGCAGGGTGCTGCCGACCTCGGTGCGGTGGAGATCGCCGTCCTGGACGAGGCCGACCACATGTGCGACATGGGCTTCATGCCGGCCGTCACCACGCTGCTGGACATGACTCCGGCCAGTGGGCAGCGGCTGCTGTTCTCGGCGACGCTGGACAACGACGTCGACACCATCGTGAAGACGTACCTGAAGGACCCGGTCACGCACTCGACCGAGTCCGGCCAGGCCACCGTCACCACGATGGCGCACCACCTGCTCGTGATCGAGCCGGCGCACAAGCAGTCGCTGACGGCCGAGCTGGCCAGCCGCGACGGCCGGACGATCGTGTTCGTCCGCACCAAGCTGGGCGCCGACCGTGTCGCCACCCAGCTGCGGGACCGTGGCGTGATGGCCGCGGCGCTGCACGGCGGCCTGACCCAGGGTGCCCGGAACCGGACGCTGGACCAGTTCAAGGACGGTTCGGTACCGGTGCTGGTGGCAACGGATGTCGCGGCGCGCGGGATCCACGTCGACGACGTCGGCCTGGTCGTCCAGGCGGACCCGCCGGCCGAGCACAAGGACTACCTGCACCGCGCGGGCCGTACGGCGCGTGCCGGCGGCAAGGGTGCTGTGGTCACGCTGCTCCTGCCGCACCAGCGTCGGGGCATGATCCGGATGGCCGAGTCGGCCGGTGTCGAAGCCGAGCCGGTGCGCGTCCGTCCGGGCGACGAGCTGATGACCGAGCTGACCGGCGGCACCAAGCCGTCCGGGTACCCGGTGAAGCTGCCGGCCCCGAAGCCGCAGCGCTTCGGCAAGGGTGGCGGCGGCAAGCGGTACGGCAGCAGCCGTCCGGGTCGCGGCCACGACGGTCGCGGCGGCAGCGGTCCGCGTCGGAGCAGCGGCCCGCGCCGTACCGACAGCAACCGCTACGAGGGCGGCAAGTCCTACCAGCGCTGACGATTCACAAGCAGCAGCCCCTGACCTCCGCGTGAGGTCGGGGGCTGCTGTGCGCTACTGGGTGATGATCGCCCAGAGGCGGGCGAGGATGGCGGCGATCTCGGTGTCGTCGAGCGGGACGAGTTCGAGCATCAACTCGTCCTCGTCGACCCGATCGGTCATCACGTAGATCGACGGCGACCCCGCCTCGAGTTCGGTCGCGATCCGCTTGGCGTCCGCCACCTTCAGCAGCACCCGCGACACCTGCAAGCCGGTCGGATCCGGCACCACTTCGGTCGACACACCTGGGATCTCGTCGGCCGCGCCGGCGAACGAGACCACCTTGGCCAGTTGGTCGGCCTCCCACTTGACCCGGTCGAAGGCCTGCCATTCCTCGAGCGCCGCGAGGACGCCGATCACGGCCTCCTTGGTCGGCTTCATCACCCGGCCGATGCCCTTGTCCTGCGCGCGGACGGACTGCACCAGCGGCCAGGTGCCCGCGAGCAGCCCGGCGGTTGGGGAGCCCAGGTACTTCTGCCCGCTGACGAGGACGAGGTCGGCGCCCGTCGCCAGCAGGTCAGCGATCCGCGGGAACTGGGCGGCGCCGTCGATGATCGCCGGCACGCCGCGACGGTGTGCGGCGCGGACCGCCGCGACCAGGTCGATCGGCTCACCATGCGTCAGCCGGGACGAGACGAGGAACAGACAGGCGACGTCCGGCCCGTCGAGCTCCTCCTCCAGATCGTCAATGCCACAACGGTTTTCGTCGCCGGCGAGGTCGACCTGCGCGCCCGCCAACCGGATGCCCTGCAGGTTGGAATGACCGTAGTTGACGACATGGCTGGCCGGCATCACGACGCGGTTGTGCATATCCGTTGCGTCCGGCAACGCTGCCACCCGGCGCGGGTCGCCGCCGGTCATGGTCGCCGCGACCGAAAGGGTGATGCCCGCGGCGGTGCAATGGACGACTGCGCCGGCCTGCGCGCCGGTCACCTGGGCGATGGCCTCGCTTGCTCGGTCGCCGAGCTCGTCCATGACGAAGAATTCAGGCAGCGCCTGTGCGACGGCCTCCGCCACCCCGTAGGAACTCCGCGACACCCCGAGCGGGGTGTACGTCCCCTTGGCATTGATCACCACACTCAACCGGTAACGATCATGGATGCTCATGGTGCTGCACACAGTAGTGGTCACGGACTGTGGTTGGCGAGAGCCAATCGGGTCCGGAGTTGGCTAGGGCACGTCTCTCAGTTCCCTGCGTGCTGCGCGGCACTCGGCGGGCACATCGCGGCGTTGGAGGGCGAGGCACGGAGAACCCCACTCCGAGCCTCGCCCTCCGCCTTGCGCTGCACTCCGCCGAGCACCTGCTCGCGACTGCAGGGAACTGAGAGACGCACCCTAGACCTTGACCACAAGCTACTGGTGAGTCATTCTCAGTTTTCGTAACTCCCCTGCCGCCCGCTCGCGTCCCGAGGGAGGAATCCGTGTCGCCTCGCACCGCCCCGCGAACCACCCGCGCCGCCCTTCGCCGTTCTCTTCGTACGACGGTCGCCGCCGCTGCGACTGTCGTCGTACTGGCTGCTCTGCCGGCACCGACCGAGGCGGCTCCGGCCGCTGCTGTTGCCCCGGTCGACTATTGCGTCGGGCAGTGCGACGACATCGTGACACCAGGGCAGAACGGCAACGCCACCTTCACGGATCTCCTTCTGTTCAAGGGTTTCGGGACCCGGCCGCCGCATTTCAGCGACTCGCTGAAGCCGTACGAGAATCTGGTCTGGAACTCCCAGGGCATCACCGACGACGATCTCGGCGGGTACTTCGACGACGCGTCGTTCGGGGTCAAGGCCGGCGACGTGGCGAGCACGATCCAGCCGCGGGCGGACGTGACCATCGTGCGGGACAAGTCACGCGGCATCCCGCACATCACCGGTACGACGCGGCAGGGCGTGATGTTCGGCGCCGGGTACGCCGGCGCGCAGGACCGGCTGTTCGTGATGGACGTGTTCCGGCATCTCGGCCGCGGTCAGCTGACCCCGTTCGCGGGTGGCGCGCCGGCCAATCGTGCGTTCGAGCAGGAGTTCTGGCGGACCGCGCCGTACAACGAGGCCGATCTGCAGAAGCAGTACGACGACGCCGACGAGAGGTACGGCGCCGACGGCGTGAAGATGCAGCAGGACATCAAGGCCTGGGTCGACGGGGTCAACCACTACGTCAACACGGTCGGCATCGCCTATCCCGGTGAGTACATCGCACTCGGCCTGGACTGGCCGACACCGCAGTGGAAGGTGACCGACGTGGTCGCCACCGCGGCCGTGGTCGCGGGCATCTTCGGCACCGGCGGCGGACACGAGGTCGCGTCGGCCTTGGCCTTACTCGAAGCACAGGCGAAGTACGGCGTTGCCCAGGGCACCAAGGTGTGGGAGTCGTTCCGGTCGCAGAACGACCCGGAGGCGAACACCACCGTGCACAACGGCGCGACCTTCCCGTACGGCGTGACGGGTCCGAACCCGGCCGGTCGCGCGCTACCGGATCGCGGCTCGGTCACCCCGGAGCCACAGGTGATCAACCAAACAGTCACCAAGGCCTCGAGCAAACCGGAGCCGACGGGCGCGGAGTCGTTGCGGGGCATCTTCGACAAAGGCCTCTTCCCTGAAGGATTCGGCGAGAAGGGGATGTCGAACGCGCTCCTCGTCTCGGGTCAGCACACTGTCAGCGGCAACCCGTTCGCCGTCTACGGCCCACAGACCGGCTACTTCGCGCCTCAACTCCTGCTCCGTCAGGAACTCCAGGGCCCGGGCGTCAGCTCCCGCGGCGTCGCCTTCGCCGGGCTGAACTTCTACACCCTGATCGGCCGCGGCCCCGACTACTCGTGGAGCGCCACGTCGGCCGGACAGGACATCACCGACACCTTCGCCGTACCGCTGTGTGAACCCGGCGGCGGAACGCCGACGAAGAACTCGCAGTACTACGAGTACCGCGGCCAGTGTGTGCCGATCGAGCGGCTCGAACGGCACAACGAGTGGTACTCCAGCCTCGGCTCCTCCGAACCGGCCGGCTCGTACACTTTGGTTGCCCTGCGCACCAAGTTCGGCATCGTCACGCACCGCGGCACGGTCGGCGGCCGGCCGGTCCTGTTCACCAAGAACCGCTCGACTTACGGCAACGAGGCAGGCTCGGCACTCGGGTTCATGCAGCTGAACGACCCGGACCGGATCCACTCGGCGGCCGACTTCCAGAACGCGGCGCACAACATCGGCTACACGTTCAATTGGTTCTACACGGACAAGACGTCGATCGCGTACTACAACTCCGGTGACAACCCGGTCCGCCCGGCCGGCGCCGACCCGAACCTGCCGACCTGGAGTTCGTACGAGTGGCAGGGCTGGAACCCGGACACCAACCGCGCGACCTACACCCCGGCCGCTCAACACCCGCAGGTGGTCAACCAGGACTACCTGACCAGCTGGAACAACAAGCAGGCACCCGGGTTCTCCGCATCCGACGGCCAGTTCGGCTACAACGCGGTCTACCGCAGTCAGCCGCTCGACGACCGGATCAAGGCGGTCATCATCAGCGGCCAGAAATTTACTCGCGGTAAGTTGGTCGAGGCGATGGAAGACGCGGCCACCGTCGACCTCCGGGGCGACCAGGTCGTTCCCTATCTGTTGAGGGTCCTGAAGTCCGCCCCGATCACCGATCCGGCCGTCGCCGACGCGGTCGCCAAGCTGACCGCGTGGCAGGCGGCCGGCAGTCACCGGAAGACGCCGAACGCCACCTCGAAGGTCTACGACCACAGCGAAGCGATCCGGATCATCGACGCCTGGTGGCCGCTGCTGGTCCCGGCCCAGTTCAAGGACCTCGGTCCCGACCTGTACGGCGCCCTGGTCGCGAACCTCAAGATCGACGAGCGGCCGAGTGCGCAGGGATCCGCGTTCCAGAGCGGATGGTGGGGTTTCGTTCAGCGCGACCTGCGCAAGGTGCTCGGCGATCCGGTGCAGGCGCCGCAGCCGGTCACGTTCTGCGGCGGCGGTTCGCTCGCGGCCTGCCGGACGGTGCTCGCCGACTCTTTGCTGGCGGCAACCAAGGTCCCGGCGGCGACGACGTACCCGGCGACCGCCGACTGTGCCGCGGGCGATCAGTTCTGCGCGGACCAGATCGTGCACAACCCGATGGGCGGCATCACCCAGGACCGGATCGCCTGGGTCAACCGGCCGACGTACCAGCAGGTGATCGAGTTCCCGGCCCGTCGGGGTGACGACGTCAGCAACCTGGCCGCGGGCAAGACCGCGACCGCCAGCAGCCACGAGACCGGGTGGTACAACTCGCCACCCGCGAACGCGGTCGACGGGAAGCTGACCACTCGGTGGGCGAGCAACTGGTCCGATCCGCAGTGGCTGAAGGTTGACCTTGGCAACGAGCAGACGATCCGGCGGGTGGTGCTGCACTGGGAGGCGGCGTACGGGAAGTCGTACCGGGTGGAAGTGTCCCGGGACGGGTCGGCCTGGCGGCAGGTGTACGCGACCACGACCGGCAACGGCGGGGAGGACGTCGCACGGTTCGACGCGGTGCCGGCCCGGTATGTCCGGGTCACCGGGACGCAGCGGGCGACGTCGTACGGGTACTCGCTTTATGAGCTCCAGGTCTACCGGCAATGACGACCCGTGGCCTGTCAGGATGAGGGCATGAACCAGAACTTTCCCCCGAACCAGAACCAGCCGTACCCGCCGCAGCAGCAGGGCTACCAGCAGGGCCCGCCGCCCGGATATGCGCCGCCGCAGCAGCAGCCGCAATACCAGCAGGGTCCGCCGCAGCAGGGGTACGGGCAGCAGCCCGGATACGGTCAGCCCGGGTACGGCCAGGCGCCCGGCAACTACCAGCCGACCCAGCAGAACGCACCACACATCGCGCCGCAGGGTTCGCCGTACCCGGTGCTGGTCTCGACCATGAACGACCTGCCCGGGTACACCGTGGACAAGGTGTTCGGCGAGGTCTTCGGGCTGACCGTGCGGAGTCGCGACTTCGGGTCGAACTTCACCGCCGGCTTCCGGTCGCTGGCCGGCGGCGAGGTGCCGGAGTACACCCAGATGCTGGCCGAGTCGCGGCACGTCGCGGTGATGCGGATGTGCCAGATGGCCCAGCAGATGGGTGCGAACGCGATCCTCGCGATGCGGTTCGACTGCACCGAGATCGCGCAAACGATGAGCGAGGTGGCTGCCTACGGTACGGCGGTCATCGTCCGGAAGTACGAGCCGCCGCGAGCCGAGCCGAAGCCCGTTCCCGATGAGGATGATGCGAATGACAGCTGAGCTTTCCTTCGGCCCCGACTTCCGGTGGGGGGTGTCGACGTCGGCGTACCAGATCGAAGGGGCTGTGGCCGAGGGTGGCCGCGGCCCGTCGACCTGGGACACGTTCTGCGCCGAACCGGGACGGATCCTGAACGGCGACACCGGTGCGGTCGCCTGTGACCATTTCCACCGGTACGCCGAGGACGTCGCGCTGATGCGGGACCTCGGGGTCGACACCTACCGGTTCTCGTTCTCGTGGCCGCGGATCCAGCCGTCCGGGAGCGGGCCGGGGAACGCGGCCGGGCTGGACTTCTACGACCGGCTGATCGACACGCTGCTCGGCGCCGGGATCCAGCCGGCGCCGACGCTGTACCACTGGGACACGCCGCAGCCGCTCGAGGACGCGGGCGGCTGGCTGTCTCGCTCGATCACCGACCGGTTCGCCGATTACGCATCGCTGCTCGCGGCGCGGTTCGCGGATCGGGTGCCGATGTGGATCACGATCAACGAGCCGATGGTGCTCACGCTGATGGGGTACTCGCTGGGTGCGCACGCGCCGGGCCGTTCGTTGATGTTCGACGCTTTGCCGGTCGCTCATCACCAACTGCTCGCTCACGGTCGCGCGGTGCAGGCGCTGCGGGCGGGGGGCGCGACCAACATCGGAATCGCCAGCAACCACGCACCGACCTGGCCGGCCAGCGACAGCGTCGAGGACAAGGACGCGGCCGGTCTCTACGACAACCTGATCAACTGGCTGTTCGCCGACCCCATCCTCCTCGGGACCTATCCGTCCGGCTACGAGGCCGCGATGCCGGGCCCGGTCTCGGACGACCTGGCCGTCATCTCGACTCCACTGGACTTCTTCGGGATCAACCACTACGCGCCGGTGTCGGTGGGCGCCGCCGCGGGTCAGGCCGACACCGCCGCGACCGACGGGATCCTGCTGCCGCCGGGTCTGCCGTTCGAGCCGCGATCGCTGGAGGGTTACCCGAAGACCGACTTCGGCTGGCCGATCGTGCCGTCTGCGTTCGGCGAGATCCTGCGCATCTTCAAGGACCGGTACGGCGACAAACTGCCACCGATCTACATCACCGAGAACGGGTGCTCGTTCGGCGACCCGGTGGACGATCAGCGGCGGATCGACTACCTGGACGGGTACCTGCGGTCGCTCCGGCAGGCGATGGACGACGGGGTCGACGTCCGCGGGTACTTTCAGTGGTCGCTGCTGGACAACTTCGAGTGGGCGGCCGGGTACTCCCAGCGGTTCGGCCTGGTGCACGTCGACTTCGACACCCAGGTCAGGACGCCGAAAGCGTCGTACCACTGGCTCCGTGACGTGATCGCGCAGAGCCGGGCATGATCCCCGAACCGGGCGTCGTACCGACGGCGTTCGCGGAACCGGTCGTCCGGGTCCGGTCGCGCTGGACGGCGGCCGTCGTACTGGCCAATGTCGGTGTCTTCGCCGCCTGGTTGGGACCGATCCAGGTGCTACTCGCGAAGCAGTCCGAGGCGGTTGCTCCAGGCAACAAGGAGTTCGTCTTCGGCTTGGTGACCGGGGTCGGCGCGGCCGTCTCGGTGATCGCGAACCCGCTGGCCGGCGCCATCTCCGACCGTACGACGTCCCGCTTCGGCCGCCGGGTCCCGTGGGTCCTGGCCGGCGCTGTCGGGGGTGCGATCGGCCTGCTCGTGCTGGCCGGCGTCGCCTCCGTCGCCTGGATGCTGGTCGGTTGGTGCCTGGTGCAACTGTTCGGCAACGCGTTGCTCGCGGCAATCACCGCCGCCGTGCCGGACCGGGTTCCTACGCTTCAGCGTGGTGCTGTTGGGGGATGGGTCGCACTGTCGCAGGTCCTCGGCGCCCTGGTCGGCACCGGGCTTGCGACGTACTTTGGCGGGATTGGTGCCGGGTATGTCGCCTGTGCGGTCTTCCTGCTGGTGTCGGTGCTGCCGTATCTACTGCGCAGCGGCGACGAGCGGCTGGCTTCACGACCACCGCTGGCTGTGCGCGACTTCGTCCGCGGCTTCTGGATCAGCCCGCGCCGCTACCCGGACTTCGGCTGGGGCTGGCTGACACGCTTCCTGTTCAACGTGGGCAACGCGCTCGGGACGCTGTACCTGTTCTTCTACCTGCAGGACAAGGTCCGCGTCGACGAACCGGACACCGCCGTACTGATCTTGACCGCGATCTACAGCGTCTGCGTCCTGGTCACGTCCATCACCTTCGGCACCTGGTCCGACCGGATCGCCCGCCGCAAGATCTTCGTCACCGCCTCCGGCGTGGTGATGGCACTGGCCGGCGTCGTCCTCGCCGTCTGGCCCACCTGGCCCGGCGCCGTCCTCGGCGCGATCATCCTCGGCGCCGGCTTCGGCGTCTACCTCTCCGTCGACTTCGCCCTCCTCACCCAGATACTCCCCAACGCCCGCGACCGAGCCAAAGACCTGGGCGTCATCAACATCGCCAACTCCCTCCCCCAAGTCTTCGCCCCCGCCATAGCCGCCCCCATCGTCAAACACCTAGGCGGCTACCCCGCCCTCTACCTACTGGCGGCCGCCATAACCCTCCTCGCAGGCGTACTGGTCCGCCAAATCCGCACCGTCGCCTAGTTCTCACCCACGCGCCGCTACGCCCGCCCTCCGGCGCGTGCTCCTATCGTCGCGCGCTTAGTCGACCTCACACGCGCAGCCACCATCCGCAAAGTCACGTGGACACGCGACGTGGTGTTGCACGTGATGGTGCGGGATGTCAGGGCGTGGGAGCATGACAGGTTTGTTGCGACGGCGAACCTGGCTATTCAGCCGGCCGGCCAGCTGCAAGGCATCGCGCGAGAGGTGCACGCGCTGGTCGAGACGTTGGGCTGAGCGCTGAAGTAGTGAATTGCGGTGCATTTGTTCTGAGGGGTCGTCGGGATCACGTGCGGGCGTCATCATGAGGCAAATAGTGTCGGGAGGGCGCGCTGTGGTCATGGATCCTCGGGTAAGTGCTCAGGTCAGGCAGCCCGCGGTCAAGTGGCTGTCCGTCCGGCAGTTGATCCGAACCGCGCTCGAGGTGATGAAGGCGACGTGGTTCGCGCGTTTCGCCGACAAGCGTGACGTGATCGGCACGGTCCGGGCGGGGTATTACGCGTTGACGCCGCCGAATCACACGAAACCGGTGCGCGTTGACTTTACTGCTGATACAGGGGATGGGTTCGATGCGACGTTCGCGGTGGCCCGGCTCCTCGCCGGCGGCCAGTCCACCGACGCGGATGTTCCTGATCAGGGTCCGGCCGAACTGCTCGTGCTGGGAGGTGACGAGGTCTATCCAGTGGCGAGTGCCGACAACTACCGTCAGCGGTTCACTGCGGTGTTCCGGGCCGCTCGCTCCAGCTATCCGCAGTTCCTCGACCACACTCACGGGCCGCCAGTGCTGGCACTCCCCGGGAACCATGATTGGTACGACGGGTTGTCGGCATTTCGTCGTACCTTCTGCGAGTCGTGGACGCGGATGGACGATGAACTCGACCCCGACGGCTTGACGAAGGTCGGGTGCTACGAGTCCGATGAAAAGACCGGACAACGGGAAGTCGCCGGCGGCTGGACCACAATTCAGTCGCGCAGTTACTTCGCGATTCGGGTGCATCCGAAGTGGTGGATCTGGGGTGTGGACTCGCAGCTCAACGCTCCCATCGACGCGGCGCAGCTTGCCTATTTCCAGCAGGCCAAGCGGCTGCTGAAGCCGGACGACGGCGTCGTGCTTCTCAGTGCGACCCCGAACTGGAAGGAGGCCGACGGTGACAGTCCGCCGGATTTGGTCCGGGAAACGCCGCTGTCCACCATGGTGAATTTCCTGCACCGGTACGACCTCCTGCCGCCGGACCGCCAGCAACTCCGGATGATCCTGACCGGCGACACGCATCACTACGCGCGCTATCTCCCGGCAGACCCGCAGCCGGATGACGGCGAGGGGCTGGAGTGGTGTCCCGGTCCCGCCCTCGTCACCTGCGGTGGCGGTGGTGCCTTCACGTCTCCCACTCATCATCTGAAGGAGACGCTGTCGGTGCCCTGGCGACGCACCCCGCCTCGAGACGTAACCCGGTACCGCCTGGACAAGGAGAAGGTCTACCCGAGAAAGGACGAGTCGAAGAAGCTGCGTCGCGAGATCTGGACGATGGGATCGCGAAACGGGCCGGTGCTCCCGGCCCTCATCGGCGCCCTCCTGGCCGTTGTGTTCTGGACCGTGGCAGATCGTCAGCTCGCTGACGTCGTACACCCGACCTCAGCCGTTGCCGCGATCGTCCTCGCCCTTGTGCTGTGCGCCTACGCCGCAACCGGAATTCGCGGAAAGAGGGGAAGCCCGTGGCAGTCCCGCTTGGCGAAGGTCGTGATCGCGGGTGTCGGGCATACCGTGCTTCATCTCGCGGCGGTTGCGCTGGTGGCCTGGGTGTTCATGGTCATCGATCCGCCGACGCTGGTGTGGGTGGTGGCCGGCTATCTGGCACTCGTCGTCCTCGGCACTCTGGCCTTCACGGTCTACCTGGTGCTCTGCGAACGCTTCGGTTTCCATGAGCTCGAGGCCTTCTCGTCGATCCGGTCGGAGAAGTTCAAGTGCGTGCTCCGGCTGACGTTCGACCACGCCAAGGTGTCGGTCGAGGTGGTCGGTCTCGACCGGGTGCCATCAGCACGCTCATCGGCAGTCGGCGAGCTGAAACCACGGCAGATCGACTATTTCGAGGTCTCACGCACAGGCTAGGCCGGGACCAGTCCGGGTGCTGTCATGACGTCGTACTCGTGGGTGAGGCGGCGGTAGGTGGTGGTGAGGAAGGCTGCCAGTACGACGATGAGCATGATGGCGCTCGCGATGACGAAGGTGAGGGCCAGGCCTCGGGCTTGGCCGGTGCCCAGGAGCCAGCCGAAGGTGGTTTGACCGCTGCCGGAGCTCATGTAGGGGACCAGGACGAACTGGGCGATCGGGCCGATGGCGAAGGCGGCGACCGGTGTCGACGCGGACTCGATGCTGTGGGCGAAGCCGAAGATGCGGCCCTGGGTCTCGAAGGGGACGACGCGCTGCAGGATCGTCTGCTCGGCCGCTTCGGCGATCGGGACGACCAGCATGAAGCCGAGCATGCCGAGCACCAGCAGCGACTGCCATTCACGGACGGCGGTGGTGATGCCGATGACGGCGATCGCCACGTTCGCCAGCAGCAGGATCCGTAGCGGCGAGCGGCCGAGTCCGTAGCGTGCCACGAACGCGCCGCCGGCGATGAAGCCGATGCTGGTGATGCCGAGGACGATGCCCCAGGACTCGACCGAGAACAGGATCAGGCCGTATGGGTCCATCAGCGTCATGAACACGCCCATGATCAGGTTGTTGAAGGTGCTGAAGAGAACCAGCGGAACGAGACCCGGTACGGCGCGCATCGTCTGCCACGAACCACGCAGATCCAGGTGATGCCGGCGGCCGGTCCGATGCGGGCGCGGTTCGTCGATCCGGATCGCGAGCAGCAGGTGTCCGAGGACGACGACAGTGAGTACGACGGCGATCGCGACCGTACCGCCCATCCCGAGGAACCCGACGGACAGCCCGCTGAGGATGCTCGTCACCAGGTGAGCCAGGCCGTTGACCGTGCCGACCATCCCGTTGGCCTTGTCGCGGCGGTCGGCGGGGACCAGCAGCGTGACCGTCGTGGCCAGCGCGATGCTCCGCAGGCTGCCCGCGAGGCTCCCGATCAGAACCAGGGCCGCGAACACCCAGAACCACGGCTTGGTCCAGTCGGCGACCGGGACCATCAGGTACACCACACCGGCGGCAGCGAACGCGACTCCGGTGACGGAGCTCGAGATCACCATCGCTGTCTTCTTACGGTTTGCGTCGACGATTGCGCCGAAGACCGCGCCGAACAGGGCGCCGGCCAGCATGGAGCTCCCGGACACGATGGACGCGACCAGCACCGACTCGGTCACCAGGTAGACCCAGAACGCCAACGCGAAGGACAGGAAAGTAGTCGTGACGTTGGCGACGAGGGTGTTCACCAGCAACCGCTTGAAGGGGCTGTGCTGCTCACTCATGGTGACTCCAGGGTCGTGATCCGGTCAGCTCTCACCCATACGTCGTACGTACGTCGCGATATTTGACACAGTCAGCGGCACGAGTTCCGGAGCGCGGTTAGGGTGCGGGAATGTCACCGGTGCTGCAGTCGTCCAAGCTCGCGAATGTCTGTTACGAGATCCGCGGACCGGTGTTGGACGAGGCACAGCGGCTGGAGGCGGCCGGGCACAGGATCCTCAAGCTCAACACCGGCAACCCGGCGCCGTTCGGCTTCGAGTGCCCGCCGGAGATCCTCGAGGACATCGTGCGTAGCCTCGCGGACGCGCATGGTTACGGTGACGCCAAGGGGCTGCCGTCAGCCCGCCGGGCGGTCGTGCAGCACTACCAGCCGTGGGGCATCCAGCTGGACATCGAGGACGTGTTCATCGGCAACGGTGTGTCCGAGCTGATCCAGATGGCCGTCCAGGCGTTGCTCGAGGACGGCGACGAGGTCCTCATTCCCGCTCCGGACTACCCGCTGTGGACCGCGGCGGTCGCGCTGGCCGGAGGTACGCCAGTGCACTACCGCTGTGACGAGCAGTCCGACTGGATGCCGGACCCCGCCGACATCGAGCGGAAGATCACCGACCGGACCAAGGCCTTGGTGGTCATCAACCCGAACAACCCGACCGGCGCCGTCTACGACCGCGAGCTCCTGGTCGAGCTGACCGAGATCGCGCGCCGGCACGGCCTGCTGATCTACGCCGACGAGATCTACGACAAGATCCTGTACGACGGAGTCGAGCACACCCCGCTCGCGTCGCTGGCTCCCGACGTACTGACACTGACCTTCAACGGACTGTCGAAGGCGTACCGGGTGGCCGGCTACCGCTGCGGGTGGATGGCGGTGAGCGGGCCGAAGCACCACGCGGCGAGCTACCTCGAGGGCCTGACGATCCTGTCGAACATGCGGCTGTGCGCGAACATGCCCGCGCAGCACGCGATCGCGACCGCGCTCGGCGGCCGGCAGTCGATCAAGGACCTGGTGTTGCCCGGCGGACGACTGCTGGCCCAACGCGATACGGCGTACGAGCTGCTCACCCAGATCCCCGGCGTGAGCTGTGTGAAGCCGAAGGGTGCGCTGTACGTGTTCCCCCGGCTGGACCCGAAGGTCTTCGGCATCACCGACGACCGCCAGTTCGTCCTCGACCTGCTCCGGGCCGAGAAGATCATGATCGTGCACGGCACCGGCTTCAACTGGCCCGAACCCGATCACATCCGGATCGTCACGCTCCCGCACAAGGATCAGCTCGCGGACGCCCTCACCCGGATCGCGACATTCCTCGGGACGTATCGCCAACGGTCATGACGGCCCGCAGTGTCTCGAAGTCCTCGGGCGCAAGGGAAACCAGACCGCGGCGGAGCTGGTAGCCCCAGTTGGGTTGCCGCGTGAGCTCCAGATCGAGGACGCGCAGCGGCACCGGTTCGACCGGCAGGAAGTCGACGCGGCGCCGCCACGGACGGATGGTGCCGCGCGCGCCCATGGCCATCGGCTCGGCCAGGTATGGCTCGGCGTCGGCGACGACGCCGAGCGCGGTGAACGCGCGGAGCGGCGACTTGTCGCCGAGACGGTCGGTCGGGGAGTAGATGACGAAGCCGTCCCCTTGCCGCAACCGCGCGACTCCTTGGCGCTTCCCGTGATTGAGCTGGATGAAGTTCTGCTGTACGGCGATCCGCGCATGCTCGGCCGAGACGACGCCGAGCCAGGCTCGTTCAGGTTTCATACGACCAGTCTCAGCCCGAATATCAGACACGAACTGTCGTATATTCAGGGCGCCGCACCACGTTCGACTTAAGGTGCGCTATGCCCTTGTTCTCGTTTGAAGGTAAGAGTCCGGTCGTGCATCCGGACGCGTGGATCGCGCCGACTGCGACGTTGGTCGGGGACGTGGTGGTCGAGGAAGGCGTGTCGATCTGGTACGGCGCTGTCGTGCGGGCCGACCTGGGCCGGATCACGATCCGGGCGGGGGCGAACATCCAGGACAACACCGTGATCCACGTCGGCCACAACGGCTGCGAGATCGGGCCGAACGCGACGGTCGGGCATCAGTGCCTGGTGCACGACTGCACGATCGGCGAGCAGGCGCTGGTCGGCAACGGCGCGATCGTCCTCGACGGCGCGATCGTCGGTGAGCGCAGTCTGGTCGCGGCCGGCTCGACGGTGACGCCGGGCGCGGTGATTCCGCCGGAATCGGTCGCGATGGGCAGCCCGGCCAAGAAGATCGTGCCGCTCGAAGGAGTCGCCAAACTCTTCGTCGACCACAACGCCGCCGTCTACCACGACCTGGCCCGCCGCCACGCCGGCACTGTCGAACAGGTTGGCTAGTGCGCTAGCGTGGCGCCTGTCTTGCAATCATTGTAAGAAAGGTGGCTGCGATGGACGCTGCCAAGCTGCGATTCGCCCGCGCGGCCGTGTTCGCACAGCTGAGTGGTGTGCCCGACCAGCTCCGTGCCCGCCTGACAGCCGGTCCTGGTACGCCGGTACTTCTTGCGGACCGCGAGCCGCCGGACACCGCGGTCACGCGCGAGGTGGTCGAGGTGGCCAGGTCGTCGTACCAGGGGCCGTTGCTCGGTCACTGCCTTCGGACCTGGCTGTGGGCTGACCTGTTCGGCAGGCGCGACGGGATCAAGCCCGACGAGGAGTTGCTGTACGTCGCCTGTCTCCTGCATGACATCGCCCTCACGGATCGCCACCGTCCACCACCGGAAGCCGCATGCTTCGCGGTCCACGGTGGTGAGGTCGCTCGTACGACGTTGATCTCGCTCGGCGTTGATTCGTCGTACGCCGATGATGTCGCGCAGGCGATCGCGCTGCACATGAACGTCCACGTCCCTGCGGATCAAGGGGTCGAGGCGCATCTCTTGCACGCCGGTGCGCATCTCGATGTCGCCGGGACGCGAGCCGGCGACCTACCTCGGCAGGCGATCCGCGACGTCGTCGCCCAGCATCCTCGCGACGGCTTCCCCGATTGCTTCGCCACGCTCATGCGCCGCGAGTCCGCCGAACGCCCCAACTCGCGCGCCGCCATCCTCTGGCGCCTGGGCATGAGCCTCCCCCTCAACCACAACCCCCTCGACCGATGACGGCTGTTCCGCCGCGTTCGGAGTCCTTGCTCGGGTGAGTGC
This sequence comes from Kribbella sp. CCNWLW201, assembly GCF_037203805.1. NCBI lineage: Bacteria > Bacillati > Actinomycetota > Actinomycetes > Propionibacteriales > Kribbellaceae > Kribbella > Kribbella sp. CCNWLW201. The sequence continues at coordinate 242,355 of NZ_JBBCBQ010000005.1, forward strand.
GGGAGCGCGGGAGGCTAGGGTTTAGCGGGTGCTCAGGACGGTTGCGGGGTTCGGTGCGTTCGGGCTGTTCTGGGGTGCGTGGGGCGCGATCCTGCCGGCGGTGCGGGCTGAGGCGGGCGTCAGTGACGGTGAGCTTGGGCTTGCACTGCTGATGGTGGGGTTGGGCGCGTTGACCTCCATGCGGTTCACCGGGTTTCTGATCGATCGGAACGGCGGAGTGGTGCTGCCGATCGTGGTGGTGTTGTTCGGGGCTTGCGGCGTACTGCCCGCACTCGCCGACTCGGCCGTCACCCTCAGCGTGGCGCTGTTCTTGCTCGGGGTGACCTCAGGCGCGACGGATGTCGCCATCAACGCGACCGGGTCCCACGCGGAGGCGGTCACCGGACAGCCGCTGATGAATCTTGCCCACGGCATCTTCTCCGTCGCGGTCGTGGTCGCCAGCCTTGGTACGGCGGCACTGCGCGCAGCCGGTGCGGACGCGCTGCCGGTGCTCGGCGGAGTCGGCGTGATCATCACAGGCGTGGCTCTCGCGCTTGCACCTGGTTCTCGGGACCGTGCCCAAGCTGTGAAGACGGAAAAGCGGCGACTCGAGCCCGTTCTCCTGGTTTTCGGAGGACTCTGCGCAATCGCGTACGTCGTCGAGAACGCTTGGCAGAGCTGGAGCGCCGTACATCTCGACACCTCGCTCAACGCGGCACCAGGACTGGCTTCGATTGCCCCGGCAGTGTTCGCGGCCGCGGCTGCGTCCGGGCGGATCGCCGGGAATGCCCTGCTGAGGCGGTTGCGGCCGGTTCAGTTGCTGGTTGCCGGTGGGGTGCTCGCGGCGGTCGGTTCGATCGCGGCGGCTGCGGCCGGGACCGCGTGGCTGGCGTTGATCGGGATCGGTGTGGCCGGCCTGGGTACGTCGGTCTGCGCGCCGACGATCATCGGCATGGCCGGTGCGTGGGCGGGTCCGGAGCGGCGGGCCGGGGCGATCTCGACGGTGACCACGATCGCGTACCTCGGGTTCCTGCTCGGCCCCGCCGCGGTCGGTGCCGCGTCGTCGGCCTGGTCGCTGCCGGTCGCGCTCGGCGGGGTCGCCGTACTGGCGCTGCTCGTCGCGGCACTCGGTCCGGTCGCGGCCCGGCAAACCGAGCGGCAACCCTTTCGGTCCTGATCAAATGCTGTCGCGACCGGCCACTTCCCGGTTTACGGTGGGCAGGGATCTGAGGGGAGAGCTGTGATGACCGAGATCGCGAACACCGGTGCAGCCGTGATCAACCGCGCCGACGGGCGGGACGACGGCGAGGAGTGGACCGAGAACTACGAGCAGCTCCCGGGTGGGGCTGGGGTCTCGCTGATCCTCGAGTCCACCACGAAGGAGGGCGTCGGTCCGCGCCTGCACATGCACCCGTACGCCGAGACGTTCATCATCCGGCGTGGCTCGGCCACCTTCACCGTCGGCACCGAGCAGGTCGTCGGCCGGGCCGGCCAGATCCTCGTCGTACCGGCGGACACCCCGCACAAGTTCGCCACCGGCCCCGGCGGCTACGAGGCCGTCCACATCCACGCCAACCCCACCTTCGAAACCACCTGGCTCGAGTAGCACTCGTACGACGATCCCGCCGGATCCACCCGCCACTGAAGCCACCGTGCTGCCTCGCCAGTGAAGCCACCGTGCAAGATCCATCGAGTGTGGCGAGTCTGCCGCCAACAAGCGCTTACCCGGGACAAGGTGCCCACACTCGATGACGGTGGACGCTGCCTCGCCAGTGAAGCCACCGTGCCGCTGCCGCCAGTGAAGCCACCGTGCCGCTGCCGCCAGTGAAGCCACCGTGCGCGGAGTCGTCGAGTGTGGCGAGGCTGCTGTCGGCAAGCGCTTACTCACGGCAAGGTGCCCACACTCGGTGACGCCGGGCCGTTGCCACTGCGCCCAGTGAAGCCACCGTGGGGCGTGGGGCGGGCAGGTGGCGGGGGCTTGGGTCGCGAGTGCCTGGCGGGGGCCGCTAGCTGGGGACGGGTTTGCCGGGTGGGGTGAAGGCGGCCAGGACTGTTGCGGTGATGTAGTCGGCGGCCTTGTCGGGGGTGATGCGGCCGGCGTTGATCTCGTCGGCTGCGCCGTGCATGACGCTGTGCATGGCCCCGACCAGCCAGGACGTCGGCAGGTCCGTCCGGAACACACCCTCCTCCCGGCCTCGCTCGATCAGCCGCTCCACCCGCACCATCGGATCGGCGTGCAACTCGCGGACCCGGCCTGCCGGGAGGGCGTCCTGCGCGGCGATCAGGAGTGAGCGGAACCGGTCGACCAGGTGCCAGCTGGACTCGATCAGCCGGGCCAGCGCCTCGCGCGGATCGCCGGTCAGATCGACCTGGCTGAGCGCGGCCTCGCCGCCCTCGATCGCGTGCACGAAGACCGCGTCGACGAGGTCGGTCCGGGACGGGAAGTGACCGTAGAGAGTGACCCGGCCGACACCGGCCGCCTTCGCGATGTCGCTGGTGCTCGCGGCCGGATCCCGGCTGAGGCATTCGGTCGCCGCGGCCACGATCGACGCGATGTTCCGCTGTGCGTCGGCACGCTTGGTCGTCGTACCCGCTGACTTCGCCGGCATCGAACCTCCTCTTGTCGAACACCACTGTACGAGTTATCGTAGCCGAAATAACCCGAACACTGGTGTTCGAGATAGCCAAAATGTGAGGAGGGGACCGGAGATGTCCGGACCGATCAAGGAAGAACCCGAGGCCGTCGCGGCCGACCCGCGGCGGTGGCGGATGCTGGGGCTGCTCGCCGTCGCGCAGTTCATGCTGATCCTCGATGTGACCGTGGTGGCGATCGCGCTGCCGCACATCGGGACCGACCTGGGGCTCGAGCGAGACACGCTGACCTGGGTGGTCAGCGCCTACACGCTGATGTTCGGTGGCCTGATGCTGCTGGGCGGGCGCGCGTCCGATCTCTTCGGCTCTCGCAAGGTGGTGTTGGCCGGCCTGTTCGTGTTCACCGCGGCCTCGCTGGCGACCGGCCTGGCGACCAGTGCCGAACTGCTGATCGGCGGCCGGATCGCGCAGGGAATCGGTGCCGCGATGCTGTCGCCGGCCGCGCTCTCCACGGTGACCAAGACCTTCGACGGCGACGAGCGGAACAAGGCGCTCGGCATCTGGTCCGCGATCGGTGGCGGCGGCTCCGCGATCGGCGTTCTGCTCGGTGGCGTGCTGACCGCCGGCCCGGGGTGGCAGTGGGTGTTCTACGTGAACGTGCCGATCGGCGTGATCGTGTTCGCGATCCTGCTGAAGATGCTGCCGGCCGACCGTCCGGCGGAGAGCCAAGGCCGGCTCGACGTACCGGGCGCGATCCTGGTCACCGCCGGTACAGGTACGGCGATCTACGCGCTGATCAACGCCGGCGACCGCGGTTGGCTGTCGGCCGCAACGCTGGGCACGCTGGCCGGCTCGGTCGTCCTGTACGCCGTGTTCGCCTGGCTGCAGTCGGTCGTCCGGTCGCCGCTGATGAACCTGCGCATCTTGACCCGCCGCCCGGTGGCCGCCGGTACGTTCCTGATCCTGGTCGCCACCGCGCTGATGATCGCGGTCTTCTTCCTCGGATCGTTCTACCTGCAGCACTACAAGGGGTACGGCGCCCTGCGCACCGGACTCCTGTTCCTGCCGATCGCCGTACTGACCATCCTCGGAGCGCAGGTGTCCGGCCAGGTCATCGGCAAGGTCGGGGCCCGTCCGGTGGCGATGATCGGCCTGACGATTGCCGCATTGGGCATCGCTGTCCCCGCCATCTGGGAGGGTGCTGCCATGGTCGTGATCGGGACGAGCTTCGGCGCCGGCGGTATCGGTGCGGCGTTCGTCGCGGCCTCGACCACCACGTTCGCGCAGATCGACTACACCGAGGCCGGGCTGGCGTCCGGGATCCTCAGCACCTTCCACGAGTTCGGTGCGGCGCTCGGAGTGGCGATCGTGTCGAGTATCGCGGCCGCGAGTCTGGCCGGAACGGTCACGACCGGCTTCAGTCGCGGATTCACCTTCGCCGCCATCACCGCGGCCGTCGCGGCCGTCCTCGCGCTGGTCGTCGTACCGGTCGCCAAGCCTTCGACAGGAGCAGCTCATGCCCACTGAGATTCGTCGTGCGGTCCCCGCGGATGCCGAGGTCGTCCGGACCATGCTGGTCGAGCTCGCCGACTACCAGGACCAGGGCAAGGACGTCACCGCCACTGTGGAGGACTGGCAAGGGTTCCTCGGCCGGGACGACGTGATCGTGCTGATCGCCGAGATCGACGGGACGGCGGCGGGGTACGTGTCGTCGCTGCGTCGCCCGTATCTGTGGGTCGGCGGGGACCTGCTCGCCCTGGACGACCTCTACGTGCGGGAGCAGTTCCGCGATGCCGGAGTCGGCCGGGCGCTGATGCTCGAGCTCGCCCGCCACGCCCTGCCGGACCGCCTGACGATCGGCTGGGGCCTCCGCCTCGAGAACGAAGCCGGCTACCGCTTCTACGACCGCCTGGGCGCGAAGCTGGTCACCAAGACGGCCGCCAGCTGGTCCGCGGACACCTACGAGAAACTCCTGGCCGATTGACTGCCGATCCCGGACCTGTGCCACTCACCAAAGCCGCACCGATCGCCGGTCTGAGCTCGCGGCTGAGCGTGAGCTGCGTTGGTTGTGTGCAATTGGTGAGTGGTGCAGGTCCGCTGAGGTTTTCGGGTGGAGTGTCGATTTCGGGCCAGGTCGGTCGACGCAGGGGTGAAGGACGACCTCAGACCACCTGGAAGGACCCCGGCGATGACCACCAACGACCTGACGGCTCCGGCCACCACCCGTGTTTCCACCCGCGCCCTGCTGACCGGCGGGATCGTGGCCGGCCCGCTGTACGTCGCGGTCTGGCTGATCCAGGCCTTCACCCGGGAGGGCTTCGACCTGACCCGGCACCCGGCCAGCCTGCTGGCCAACGGCGGCCCGGGGTGGATCCAGACCACTAACTTCGTCATCGCCGGCCTGCTGTCGATCGGTGCCGCGGTCGGCCTCCGCCGTACCCTCACCGGACGGGGCAGCACGTGGGCGCCGCGGTTGCTCGGCGCGTACGGCGTCGGCCTGCTGCTCGCCGCGATCTTCCCGGCCGACCCGGGCGCCGGCTTCCCGGCCGGTACGCCGGCCGACTACGCCGAGGTCAGCACCCGCGGCATCGGCCACTTCGTTGCCGGCAGCATCGGGTTCACCGGCCTGATCGCCGGCTGCCTGGTGGTGGCCGCGCACTACCGCAGCATCGGCCGTACGGCGTTCAGCCGCTACTCCGCCGCCACCGGCATCCTCTTCTTCGGCGCCTTCGCCGGTCTCAGCGCCGGCGCCGGCTCCCGCCCCACCATCATCGCCTTCGACCTCGCCGTCATCCTCGGCTGGACCTGGATCGCCACCCTCTGCGCGGACAAGCGCCGCAACGTCTGACCTTCGGCAGCCCTGGCTCCCCGAGCCAGGGCTGCCGAGTTGTCAGCGGAGGTGGCTAGCGTCGGGTGTATGGGTGAACCGTTCGCTCGGCGGCCGCAGGTGCCGCATTACTACAAGTTCTCGCAGGATCCCGAAGGGCTGCTGCCCTGGTCGTATGCCGTCGAGCGCTTGGTGGCGGCGCGGAACTACTGGATCGCGACCTGCCGGCCGTCCGGCGCTCCGCACACGACGCCGCTGTGGGGCGTGTGGGTCGACGACGTGCTGTACCTCGACGGTTCACCGGAGACCAGGTGGGGCCAGAACATCGCGGCGAACCCGCAGGTGAGCGTCAACCTGGAGAGCGCGGACGACGTGGTGATCGTCGAGGGCGATGCCGAGTTCTGCGTGACCGATGACAAGTTGGCTCAGCGCATCGTCGACGCGTGGACCGCGAAGTACGGTCGGCTCGTGCCGGAGCCGGCCGACGAGGACGGCGGTGTCGTCACCGTTCGTCCCCGCCGGGTTCGGGCCTGGCACGACGCCTTGCTCGACGGGACCGTCTGGATCCTCGGAGATTCAGCGTAGGCGGATGGTGACGAGCCTGGTCTCGATGCCGCTGTCGTTGAGATTGCCAGCCGCGTCGAAGGCGCCGGTGCCGTCGGTCATGCCGAAGTCGTTGTCGTTGATGACTGCCAGCGTCCACGGGTTGACCAGCGCGACGCCCTCGATCTTCTTGGGTACGCCGGGGATCGTGTTGAGGTCGAAGAAGAGCTTCTTCGGCAGCGCCGGCGGGTCAGTCAGGGCTTCCAGCGAAGGCGTGGTGGCCAGGTCGTCCCAGCGCGTGCCGAGGATGTTGTAGCCGGACTTGAGGACGACGCGCTGCAGCCGTGCCGCGTTGTCGGTGCGCTCCTGGACCAGCAGGGTTTCGGGGCCGACGGCAACGACCGAGGAGATCTTCAGCTCGGTGTTGTCGTCCTCACCCGGGTCGACCACACCGACCGGGTCGAATTGGTACGCGTACTCCGCGGTGACCTTCCCCTTGTACGGCGAGAAGCGCAGAAGTCGCGTGGTCCGGGACGCTTCGCCGACTGCCTTACTCGGGTTGAGCAGCGGACTCTGCAACGCCAGCACCAGGTCACCGCCGGGCAGCTGAGCGAGACCCTCGAAGCCGCGATTCCCCTTGCGGGTAAGGAAGATCGACGGCAGCGCCTCGATCACCGGGTAGTCGGCGCCGGTCAGCGACAACCCCTTCGGCACGTACCGGGCGAGCACCTTGCCACGGGCGGAGACGTGCACGAGCGACGGGCTGTATTCGTCGACCAGCCAGAACGTCCCGTCATGCGCCCGGACGATTCCCTCGGTGTCCAGCCCGTTCGGATTGAGGTTGAGTCGGCTGGATGCGTCGTACGTGTAGGGGATCTCGTCCCGGCTGGCCTGGTTGGACAGGCCGGTCACGGGTGCACCGCTGCGCGTGGCGATCGGGATCGCGGTCAGGATCTGCAGCTTGCTGCCGGACGCCTTCACCTTCACGATGGCCGGATCGAATCCGGGCACCGGGAACGTACGGCGGTTGACGCCGTCGACCTTGATCTGGCCGTTCGGCCCGCGGTCGGTGACGGTCCAGAACTCATCCGGTCGTTCGGACGGGAAGAGGTCACTTCCGATGCCGCCTAGGTCGACGCCGCGATCGTTCGTGACGCTCCCCGGCAGCAGCGCATTGGAGAACGCGCCGAGCGGGATGTCAGGCAACGTCGCGGTACCGACAACCCGTGCCTGCGGGTCGCTCGCCTGAGCCGAACTCGTCAGCAGCGCCGCGACCACCACCGCCGACGCACCCGCCACCACCAACCGCCGAATCATGAACGATCTCCCCTCCACCGGATGTCATCGCGACATTCCTCGCGGCGGGTGAACGCCCAGTGAACATCGCCTCAAGCAGTCACGTACGGCGGTGATTAGGTTCGTGGCTCGGGGATCGCCGTGGCCGAGCATCCGGTTGGCGACGTAGGCGAAACCCACGCCGTACTCGTCGTCGGCGAAGGCGAACTGGCCGCCGGCGCAGTCGTTGCCGAATCCCTCGTCCACAAAGCCGCTGTGCATGATCCCGTTCTTCGTCGTAGGCCGGAGTTACCCTACGTCCGGGACCGAGCTGTCACGACTGATTTACGGCAGCACCCACTTCTGGTTGATCGCGGTATGGCAGGTGTAGAGGATCAGTCTCGTCCCGTTCGCACTGGATCCGCCGGCGGCGTCGAGGCACTGTGCGGCGCGGACGTTGAGGAGCGTGCCGTCGGCGCGTGGCAGCCACTTCTGGCCGGCGCTTCCGTCACACGTCCACAGCACGGCCGGCGTGCGAAGCGCCGTGTCGCGGGCATCCAAGCACTTGCCGAGCGCCCTGATCGTGCCGTCCTCGAACTGGGTCCACTGCTGGTTCGCGTTGCCGTGGCAGGTGTACAGAGTCGTCGGCGTCCCGTCGGCCGAGCTGGCCTGGTAGATGTCGATGCACTTGCCCGCGATCCCGGAGATCGGGCCGGTGTCCTGGAACACCCCGAACTCCCAGAGCGAGTAGTAGCTGCCCGCGATACCCCGGGCCGTCGCGCTGATCCGCACATACCTGGCGTAGTTGGACGAGAACGTCAGGCTGTCCGTGCCACCGTCTCCGACCGTGGTCGAGTAGACGGTCTTCCAGGTCCGTCCGCTGCCCGACACCTGGATCTGATAGGCCTTGCCGTAGTTCGATCCCAGCCAGCTGAGTAGCACGTGGTTGATCACCTTGACCGAACCGAGGTCGACGTACAACCACTGTGGATCGGTGCGCGCACTCGACCAGGCCGTCGTCATCGAGCCGTCCACGGCCTTCGGGCCTTCCCGGCCGGCGGTGTAGACGCTGGAGACGAACACCGGGCGGTTGAGCGCCAGGTTCCGCTTCGGGATGTACGTCGCTGTGTAGGTCGCCGGCGTGGCAGGCGCGGTGAAGTTGTGGCTCCGCGCACCGCCGTCGGACCAGGACGCGAACCGGTAGAGCTTGCCCGCGGACGGCTGCAACAGATCGGCGGACAGCGATCCGTTCGACCCGATGATCGCCGTACTCGTGGCTGGAGTGGTCACTGTCTTGGAGAAGTTGGTGACCTTCAGCCCCGACGGCTGTGTCGCGAACGTGAGCCCGACAGTCGCCGGGTCGAGCCGGACACTCTTGACGTCGGTCAGCCCGCTGGAGTCCCGGGCGGTGAGCTTGAGCTCCAGGTACGACGGATACTCGTGATCGGGAGCCGTGAACGTGCCGCTCGTGCCGGTCATCGTGGTGATCTGATGCGCGTGGCAGTCACTCGGGCAGTGGTTCATGATCAGCGACCAGGTGAGCGCCGATCCGGGCAAGGTGCCGTCCTCGGCGTCAGTCGCCGTACCAGCGAAGCTGATCGTGTCGCCGACCTTCCACTTCGTCGCCGGGCTGGGGGCCGTGATCGTCGCAGTCGGTGGGCCGTTGGCCACATCGATCTCGGTCGATGCGGTGCCGGTCCCGCCCTTGCCGTCGCTCACTCGCAGTCGAGCGGTGACGGATCCGCTGCCCGTGTACGTGTACTGAACGGTCGCCGCGGTCGAGTCGTCGTACTGGCCGTCTCCGTCGAGGTCCCAGGCATACGTCAGCGCGTCGCCGTCGGCGTCGTTGGAGGCGGTGCCGTCGAAGGTGACGGTGAGCGGGCTCGGGCCGCTGGTCGGATCGGCGTCGATGATCGCGGTCGGCGGGTTGTTCGTCCCGTTGTAGACGTAGCGCATGATCCGGCCGCCGTCGTAGTCGACGGCGAAGATGTCGCCACCCGGTCCGGTCTGCAGTCTTGTGGTCCCATAGCCCGAGGCGAAGGTGACGATCTCGGCCGGGGAAGGCAGTCCGTTCGCGCCGGGGAGCATCGCCCAGACACACTTGCGGCTGTAGTCGGCGAAGAACAGGGCGCCGTCGTACTCGGGCGGGTAGTTGCCGTCCTCGTAGAAGGACATGCCGGTGATCGACGAACTACCGGTGCCGCAGCTCTCACCGGCGACTACTTTTTCGGAGTGGTTGTAGGCGAAGTACGGCGCTGCGACCGCGCTCGAGCCGGCGGCGTACAGGTTCTCGCAGATGTTCAGGTCCTGGCCGTCGTACCCGGCCTGCTTGTTGGCGCCTTCGTAGCAGGGCCAGCCGAAGTTGGTCACGCCGGCGGTCGGACTGACGATGCGGTCGATCTCCTCCCAGGCGCTCCAGCCGACGTCGCCGACCCAGAGCTCGTTGGTGCCCGGGCGGAAGTCGAAGCGCATCGGGTTGCGCAGTCCGTGTGCCACGATCCGGCGGGTGTTGAGGTCCGAGCTGCTCAGCAGTGGGTTGCCGGGCGCGGCCAACCCGGTGTCGGGGTTGATCCGGATGATCGAGCCGTCGAGCGTGGCGGGGTCGCCGCTCGTCCGGATGTCCTGGGCGCGCAACGCGCCGCCCTCGGCCGTCGGCGGGGCGAGCGCGGTGCCGGTCGGTAATGGGGGATCGGCACAGGGGTTGTCCGGCGTGAGGTCCGAGGAGGGGAAGCCGTCCTGGCCGTAGTCGGCGTAGTTGAAGCTGGCGCCGTCGCCGCCGCCCGCATAGAGCATGCCGTCCGGCCCGAACTCGATCGAGCCGATCGAGTGGCTGGGGAACACCTGGCACCAGTCTTCGATCAGGACCTGCTCGGCCACGGCCGAGCCGCTCGGGGTCAGGACCGACAGTCGCGCACTGGCCTGGCAGCCGTCACTCGTCGGCCCGGGTGGCGATGGGCACGGGTCGTTGGTCGCGCCGGCGGTTCCCCATTTCGGTGCGGCTCCGCCGATCAGGGCGTCGTGCGTATAGAGGACGTAGACCCGCGGATCCGCGGGGAAGTCAGGGTGCAGGGCGAGGCCGAGCAGTCCGCGGTCCCAGTAGTTGTAGACCTTGGTGCGCAGGTCCGCGAACACGGCGGGAGTGGTGTCCTCGAGCGAGTCGAAGACCTTGATCAGGCCGCTCTTCTCGGCGACGAACACGCGGCCGTCGGCGGCGAACGCGACATTCGTCGGATTCGTCAGCCCGGTGAACGCGACTTGCTCACTGAAACCGCTCGGCACGACTGCAGCGCGTGCCGGTTCGGTCATGGTCAACGGCGCCAACAGCACCACGCACAGCGCTGCCAGCAGCCTTTTGGCGGAATGCAACATGGTCCCCCCAGGGAAAGCCTCGATCCCGGGCCCCACTCCCGGCAAGACGTCGAGGTGCCCGACAGCATGCGGCACGATCGGTGTGCGATGCAATAGGTCGTTTGAAAGGGTTATCGCGAAGAGTTCTGGCCGGATCGACTGTGTTCGATTGTGTACGGACCGTTGAAGTCGAACGCCGCGCACAGCACGCTGAGGCGCACGTTTTCGCCTGGTGAGGAGACAGTCACGATGACCCGTCGGAGATTACGATTCGCCGTTGCAGCCTTGGCGGTTCTGGTGGCCTCGGTCGCCGGTGTCACGCCGGCCTCGGCGGCCGGCAAGTACGAGAGCTTCCGGCCGGGGGAGCCGTGGCTGGACACCAACGGCCAAGTGATCCAGGCGCATGGCGGCCAGGTCGTGCCGGCGACCGACGATCGCGGTCAACGGATCTATTACTGGTACGGCGAGGACCGGAGCAAGGGGTACTTCGACAGCCCCGGGGTGCACCTGTACTCGTCGTACGACCTCTACAACTGGAAGGACGAAGGACTCGCGCTGCGGGCGATGAGTTCGACGGACCAGTTCACCGACGACCCGTACTTCGCCAAGCTCTACAAGGGGTACACCGCCGCACAGAAGGAGATCGTGTGGCGTGACCTGTCGACCAACAGCGTCCGCACCGACGGGTGGGCACGGCCGTCGATCCTCGAGCGGCCGAAGGTGATCTACAACCAGGCCACCGGGAAATGGATCATGTGGGTGCACTCCGACGGACCGTCGTCGCCGACGAGCACGTCGACCTACGCACGGGCCGAGGCCGGCGTGGCGATCGCGAACTCACCGAAGGGCCCGTTCCGCTGGATCGACTCCTACCGGCTGAACCGGGTGCCGAGCGACTCGGTGCCGTGGTGCGGTACGTCGTCCGCGTTCGACCCGGCCGGTGGGATGGCCCGGGACATGAACCTGTTCGTGGACGACGACGGTACGGCGTACATCATCTACTCCTCCGAGGAGAACCGGACGATGTACATCTCCAAGCTGAACAAGTCCTACACGTATCTGTCCGCCGCACCGGAGAACGCCGTACAGGGTCAGGACTTCGTCCGGACGCTGCCGTGCAACCAGCGGGAGGCGCCGGCCATGTTCAAGTCCGAGGGCACGTACCACCTCGTGACGTCGGGGGCGACGGGCTGGGACCCGAACCCGGCGCGGTACGCAACCTCGCAGAACATCCTCGGCCAGTTCACCGACCGCGGTAACCCGGTGCCGGGGGCCGGGGCGGCGAACACCTACCGGTCTCAGAGCACCAACGTGATCCCGGTCGACCGGAAACAGAACAAGTTCATCTTCATGGGGGATCGGTGGACCCCGAGTGATCTGGCGAACGCGCCGTACGTCTGGATGCCGATGAGCTTCGGCGAGGGCGGCAGTCTCACCATCGGCCCGGATCAGGAGTGGACGCTGAAGGACTTGAAGTCCTACACGCGCTGGACTGTCACGTCGACGGTCCCGGACCACGTGTGGCTCAACGACACCAGCACCCTGCCGGACAAGGTCACCGTGACGACTTCGCGCGGATCGGCGCAGATCGGGGTTACGTGGGATGCGTCGACGATCGGCCAACCCGGGCCGGCGCAGTTGCGGGGGACGTTGTCCGACGGTCGGACCTTCACGCGTTCTGTTGTCGTCGTACCTCAGGGACTTCGGTACGCCGTCAACGCGGGAGGTACTGCGACTGCCGACTGGACGCGGTTGACCCAGGTGGCCGGACCGCTGCTCAACTCCGCTGCGGAACAGCCACTCGGGACCGACCCGGTCACCGGAACGACGTGGGGCTACACGGGATCCAGCGCGCCTGCTGGTACCGGTGACATGTACACCACCCTGCGTTACGCCAAGAACCATGAGCCGCTCGTCTATACCTTCGGTGGTTTGGCGCCCGGGACGTACACGGTCCACGCCGGCTACTACGACCCGTGGCCGTGGGCCAACCGTGCCGCCGAGGTCTCGATCAACGGATCGGTGGTTGACGCTGAGCGCCTCTTCACCGCGACTCCGACTGCGGCGTCGTACGGCGGGGTGACTGTGGGCTCCGACGGCGCACTGACCGTCACCATCCGGCCGACCCGCTCACCCGACATCCAGGTCAGCTGGCTGATGGTCGCCAAGAACTAGCTGGTGGGTTCCCCGGGACGCTCCCCGAGCGGGCGAACGCGCCTGGACGGTAACCCGGCGACCCGGGGAACCCAACCACAGATCCCATCACACCGAGGGGTCACGCCGGATTTCTGCAACGCCGTGGGTATCGAGCAGCGTCTGTAGGTCATGAAGATGCGGTTGCTCGGTGTTGTGATGGCGGGCGTGGGCCTGTCTCTGGCCGCCTGCGGTTCCGAGGTGCGGGCCGCCGACGGTGGTGGTGGCTCGCCGGTTGGGACGTCGTACCTCTCGATCAAGCTGACCGAGGACGGCAAGGTCAAGCAGTTGGTGCCGGGGACCCGGATCCGCCTGGACTTCCGCGACGGAGCGCTCGCCTTCAACGCCGGCTGCAACCAGCTCGGCGGCACGATCTCACTCGGCGGCGGCGTCCTGACGATGGACGGCTATGGCGGCACCGAGATGGGTTGCGATCCGGCGCTGCAAGCCCAGGACGAATGGCTCGGTGAGCTCCTCAAGGAAGGACCTACCTGGAAGCTCGAGGGGGACACCCTGACCCTCACCAGAGGGAGTACGACGCTCGTCCTCCAGGACCGCGAGATCGTCGAGCCGGACCTTCCGATCGCAGGCACCAGGTGGACCGTGGACGGTGTGCTCTCGGGGGAGGCCGTCGACCACTTCTCCCAGCTGCCGCCGGCGTACTTGACGATCAAGGGCGAGCGAGTCACCGGTTCGACCGGCTGCAACGAGTTCCACGGAAACGTCACCCACACCGCCGGCAGCCTGTCCGTCGGCGCGCTGACCGTGACCACAAGTGAGTGCGCGGGGGACGTCGGCCGGCAGGAGAAGGCTGTGCTTTCCGTCCTGGCGGGCAAGTTGTCCTACTCGATCGACTCCAACCGCCTGGAACTCCGAACCGCCGACGGCAAGCACGGCCTCAATCTGATCGCCAAGAGGTGAGAATGGGCGGGTGACTGCGGCGCGGACGGTGGCACGCGGGCTTCCGATGGGGCCCGGGGTGTACCGGTTTCGGGATGAGACCGGGAAGGTGCTGTACGTCGGGCGCGCGGTGAACCTGCGGCGTCGAGTGCAGTCGTACTGGACGCATCTCGGCGATCGGCCGCGATTGCGCCGGATGGTGGAGCGGATCGACCGAGTCGAAGCCGTGTGGTGCGACTCCGAACACGAGGCGGCGTGGCTGGAACGCAACCTGCTGGAGCACTCCAAGCCGCGCTGGAACCGCACCAAGGGCGGTCAGGAAGTCGTCGGCTACATCGTGTTCGACGACGAGCCCCGGCGGCCCGGCTTGCGCTTCGCGCACCTGGCGACCGGGACCGCGCAGCACTTCGGCCCCTATCTCGGCGGTCTGCGGATCCGGCTGGCGATCTCCGCACTCCACCGGGTGCTGCCGTTGACCTACACCGGTACGGCGAACGGCTCGGTGCGCGAGTTCGCCGAACTGTTCGGGATCGGCCCGGCCGACCGCGAATCGCTGGCGCGTACGGCGATCGCCGTACTGGAACGTGATCCGGCGGCGGTGACCGCGCTGCGGGCCGAGCTGGAACGTCGCCGCGATCGGGCGGCCGGCGAGCTACGGTTCGAGTTCGCGGCGAAACTGCAGGAGGAGATCGAGGCGTTCGACTGGATCGTCGCCGAGCAGAAGGTGTCCTGGCTGGATCCGCGCGACGCGGACGTCTACGGCTGGGCCGACGGCGTACTCGTCCAGTTCAAGATCCGCGCCGGCCGGATGTGCACGTGGACCCAACGCGCGGTCTCCGAGGCGGTCGCCCGTGATCGGGTGGCAGCGACTCCGGTTCTTTGGCAGCCGTTCGCCCAACGCAACGCCGAACTCGCGGCGCGACTGCTGCATGGGTGACTTCCTCGCCACATAGCATCTGCTGTCATGGCGCAGCTGAGTCCACCACCACAACGCAGCAACCGCGGTCCACTGGTGTTGGTCGGCGCACTGGTCCTGGTATTGATCGCAGTGCTCGCTGTCGGCGGGGTGTTGTTGGTCAAGCGCCTCAACAGGCCCGATCCGGAGGCAGCCGCGCCGGCCGCCAAACCGGCGGGGCCGGACTCGGTGGAGTTCCGCCGGGTGCTCAAGGCCGAAGCGGGTGGATGTGCGAGCGCGTCGCCGGCCGCATCGAGCCCGACCGTTTGTGGCTTGGACGGCTACAACTACGTCCTCGGCAAGATCGAACTCGACGGCAGCCACGTGACCGACGTGAAGGCCGCCCAAGCACCTGACGAACCCCGCTGGCTGGTCAACCTGACCTTGGACGAAGAGGGCGCCAAGCTCTTCGCGACCCTCACCGCCGACCTGGCCACCCAACAACAACCGCTCAACCAACTCGCAATCGTCGTCCGCGGCCAAGTCGTGTCCGCCCCCGCCGTCCAATCCCCCATCCCCGGCGGCAAACTCCAAATAGCCGGCACCTTCACCCAACAATCCGCCGAAGCCCTAGCCAACCAAATCACCGGCTAGCCCGGCGGCCCGACCAGGCGAGCTCTGGCACGGCGGCGGGGTCGAGGGAGTGGCCGGCGGTGACTGCTTCGTCGTACGCGTTGTCGCCGTGGGCTGTTCGTGCTGCCTGCTGGGCTGCGTCGCGCACGCTCTGGTCGGGAAGGTAGTACGCGTACACGTCGGCGCCGACGGTCTCGCGCAGCCCGGTCGCAGCGCCGAGCAGAGTCGCGACGCGGAGGTGGTTGTCCTCCTTGGATTCGATGACTGCCAAGGTCTCGACGAAGTAGGCGAGATTGGCCAGATCACGCGTCTCGCGGGAGAGGGCGATGCCTTCGTCGCTGGCGGGCAATTTGGTAGTCGGCCAGCGCGAGGGCGGCCTGGGAAAGGTTGTACAGGGCAACGTACGTCGCCAACCGGTCCCCCGCCCTCGAGCAAATGTGCTGACCGCTATCGACGACTGGCTGGGCAGGAGGACCGGTGAGCCCGAGGGCTGTCTCGCGTCCAGTGTCGACGACCAAGCCGCCGAAGTTTCCAGCAATAAGGCGAGCGCAACAACCTACGGCCCCGAAAGTTGTCCTGGCCGGGGTTGCGGTTACGCCACCTTGAGGTTTTGGTACGCCCGCCCATGCCTGCTAGACCTCGGCTGACTGAGGGAGCGCCTGGCGGCGGTACCCCCACACCTGGGCAGCTTGGCCGCGAGCGAGGGCCGCGCGGCTCTCACCCCCCGAGAGTCGCAGATGCCCCGATCGGCCCGAATGGCTGTCTGGGGCCGCCAGGCGGGCTCCTGATCCCCTGGCGGGCGCTGGCAGGGTGCTGATGATGTTGGCTCTGACCTGGAGATGCCGTCCGACGACCAATCTGATGCGTAGCCGTGTCGGCAACGTCTATCGCGCCGCGGTGCTGTTCGGGCGAAAGCTGCCGCCATCCGCGTCGCCCTGGCTGCGGGCCGGGGGTCCCTTGTAAGTCTCGACTGATGTACAGGCGGCCGGTGGATAGTTGTCACAGGCAACCTAATTCATCGACGAGGCGGACGCGGTCTGTCGGATCGGCAGGTTGCCGCGGACCGACGAGGTGACGACGAAGAAGGTGCTCGAGCAACCACTTCGCTGGATGCTGCCGGTGGTTCGTGCCCAGCTGGAATCGATAGCCGGCCGATCCATCGGCTCGTCTGGTTGATCGGCCACCGAGGCGCTGACGGCCTGGCGATCGAGTCGGCGGGACGTTCAGTGTTCGTGGACGTGGTCGCCGTGTTGGTAGTGGCGGTGGCCGTCGTGCACGTGGTCCACGTGGTCACCGTGCAGGACGGTCTCGCACCCGTCGTCGGGGGTGTGGGTCATGTCGTGGGCGGTGTGGATCTTCGCCTCGGGGTGGCGCTCGTCGCCGTGTAGGTGGTCGAGGTGGTCCTCGTGTTCGACTGTCTGGCATCCGTCGCCGGGCAGGTGCTCGTGGTCCGTTGCCTCGGTGTGCGTCGTACTCATGTCAGCTCCCTCCGTCGCGGTTCCGATTCCTCTACCCTGCGCCTGATCGACAGGGAACGGCAAGGCGTCAGGTTTCCCGGCTGGACGAGAGGCGGGATTGGGCGCCGGCCAGGGCGAGCTCGAGGATGAAGCGGTAGGTGCGGTCGTCGGTCTCGGTAATGTCGGCCCCAGGTGGTGAGCATGGCGGCCATCGCGGCGAGGCCAGGGGTGTCGGGTCGGTTCTGGTGGGCGAGGAAGACGTCGCGGGCGGCGAGGCGTTCGTCGAGGTGGTCCCTACGGTCGTCCTCGAGTTGGACGTGCAGGAACGCCGTACCGACGAGGAGGGTCGTCGGCGACGCGCAGGGCACGGGCGGCCCAACTTCGACCGCACATCGGCTGACGGTCTTTCAGTATGTCGCGCGGCCGCCGCTGATGTCGTAGACGGCTCCGGTGGAGAAGCTGAGGCGGTCCGAGGAGAGGAAGGCGACCAGTTCGGCGACCTCCTCGGGGCGGCCTACGCGTTGCATGGGGATCAGGCTGGTGATGCGGGCGAGGACGTCCGGGTCGGTGTCGTCGTTCATTGGGGTGGCAATGACCGCAGGAGCGATGACATTGACCAGGACGCCCGTAGTGGCGAGTTCCTTGCCCACGGACTTGGTGAGCCCGATGACCGCGGCCTTGGACGCGGAGTAGATCGACAAGTTGGGGTTGCCGTCCTTCCCGGCCATGCTGGCGAAGTTCACGACCCTGCCCCAGCCCCGTTGGCGCATCCCAGGGACGAAGGTCCTCATGGTGTTGACTGTGCCGATCACGTTGACGTCAAGTACTCGTCTCCACTCGTCGGCGGTGGTATCCACCAGCGGCTTGTTGGGGCCGACGATGCCGGCGGAGTTGATGAGCACATCAACGGCTCCGATCTGATCGGCCACCCGGGCCAGGACGTTCTCGTCAGTGACATCGGCGCACACATCGGCCCCGTGTAAGTCCAAGGTGACGACCTCGAGGCCGTCGGCGCGCAGCCGCTGTGCGGTCGCCGCACCGAGCCCGCTGGCCGCTCCGGTCACGAGCGCTGTCTTGGTGTTGCTCATGAGATCTCCTCTCGCACGGTGGAGGAACGGCTGCGGCGTTGCAACAGCGGCCACCGCTCACAAATCAGGGCTGCGAGGGTAGTGCTGACGCAGGCCGCGATGATCGGTGCGCGAGCACCGTAGGCCGTCACCAGCAGCCCACTGCTCGCGGTACCGAGGGCGTTTCCTGCCGCGAAGCCACCGCTCATCCAGCCGAACGCCTCGGTCGCGGACTCGGCTGGCGTCTTCGCCGACAGGCGTTCGAGTAGCCGGGACATCGCTGGGGCGACGGTGCATCCCCAGCAGAACAGCAGAGCTGTCAGTACTCCGGGGTTAGGAGCGACGATGAGGGCGGCCAATCCGATCGCGACGAACAGCATCAGGTGGCGCAGCTGGGCGCGATGGCGGTTGCGCATTCCATAGACCACACCGCCGACGAGGGAGCCGAGGCTCCCGGCCGCCACGACGAGGCCCGAGCGCGATGTTGCGCGTTCTCCGCTGACCATTGCCACGACGCCGATGACCTCGCTGCTGAACGCGAATACGAGCAGAGTTCCTGCGATCAGCACCCGTGGGACACCCGGCGAGCGGAGCGCGCCGCGGCCCGCGACCCTGCTGCCCGGCAGCCGGCCTGCGTCCACGTTGGCATCACGAACGTAACCGAGCGTCCCCAGGAGCACGAGTACGGCGCAGGCGCCGACGGCTAGCCGTGGTCCGCCGATGACGGCGCACAGGGCCGCGGTCGGTGGCCCCAGGACGAAGATCAGTTCTTGCAGAGTTGATTCGAGCGCGAAGATCGTCTGGCGCCGGTCGGGCCCGGCAAGCGCCGGCAGGGCCGCGCGCACGGTGGCTGTCATCGGCGGCGTGAAGAGCCCTGCGAGCAGAGAGAGCGCAACGAGCAGGATCGGATGCGGCGGTACCAGCGCCATCGCGCTCATCGTCAGCGAGTAGAGGACTGCCGTGACGGCGAGCACTCGGCGGCGTCCTCGGGCGTCGGCCATTCGGCTGAGGAGTGGGCCGGCTACGAACGTGCCCGCGACTCCGGCTGCCGACACGGCGCTGAACACGGCGTAGGTCGAGTGCTCGGTGGTGAGCATGAGGAGCGCGAAACCGGCCATGCCTTGGTTGAGGCGGCCGACGATCGACGTGGCAAGCTGCCAGCGAATGGATGGGATCCCTAGGACCTCGCGGAAGGCGCCTACCGGCATGGCTGGCTCCGACGACTGGCCGCAGGCATCTTGTTCACTCCTCGAGCGCTTGCAGGCGAATGGCGACGTACGGGCGTCCGGGAAGCGGTAGCGTGAACGTTCCTTCGTAGGTGTCGGGGAGTTGGGTGATGGTCATGTTCCAGGTGTCGATGACATCGGCCCGATAACGCGTCCCAGGACGTAATGAGACCGTCCGCCGGCGGGGCTGCATGTGGCCGAAGTAGATGAGGTAGTAACGGTCTTCGACACCGCCCATGAGGAGGTCGAAGTCGCCCGGGAGCGGGTCGATGCCGTCGACGTCGATCGGGAGTTCGTCGAGGACCTTCCGCAGGACTCCTAGGCGGGCGTGGCTTTCGCCCTTGAGCACCCCACCTTTCGCCCACCACAGAACGTCGTCGTCGGCGAGGAAGCACTCGCCGTGCGTGACGTAGCCACCCCGGACTACTCCCTCCCAGCAGCGCCGGACGAGCTCCTGCGGGGTGAGATTGCCCCAGCCCCATTCGATGTCGCCCTCGTAGCCGCATTCGTCGATCAGCACCGGCTTGCGCCAGCGGGAGCGCCATTCGGTGATCTCGGCCGGAGAGTCCTGGATGCTGGCGTGGGTCACCCAGGACACGCTGTTGTCCCAGAGTTCGACCCAGTTGTGGACGCTGATCGGATGCCCGTGCGGATCGTTCTCCCGGATCAGGGTGGCGAAGCGATGCCAGTCCGCGGTGTCTTTGGCCCACATCAGGTCGTACTCGTTCGCCAGCGACCACCAGACGTTCGGATAGGCACCGAGCCGAGCAACGAGGTACCGCAGATAGTGCTCGTCCGCAGCGGCACCCATGTCTGAGAACCCCCAACGATCGTAGGGGTGGAGGAGGATGACATCGGCTTGGATGCCCAACTCGGCAAGCTGCGCGATGCGCTGCTCCAGATGGCGGAAGTACGCGTGGTTGGGGCGCAGGAAGTCCCAGCCGTCATCCGGCGAGCCGGCAAAGGGGTACTGCGGCGGCTCGCCGGTGCTGTACACGAACGACTTCGGGAACACACACATCCGGAGCTTGTTGAACGGACTTGACGCGAGGGTCCGAAGGGTCTGTTCCTCGAGTGCGTCACCCTGCTGCGTCCACGCGTAGGCGGTGGTGCCGATCGGGAGATAGCGGGTTCCATCGGCGTGACGGAAGTGGAAGCCGTGGATTCGGACCGGTCCGTGGTCTTCGCCGGCGGCCGGCCCACAGTGGACGTCTCCGACGACCCCATCCAGCGAGCGAGCGTTGCTGGAGGTTCGGAACGTCCAGGTACCTTCCTCGTCGGGCATGAATCGGATGCGGTAGACGCCGTCGCCGTCGTAGAAGCCCTGGGCCGTGAGGTTGCGCTCACCGAGGCGGAAATCTGCCGAGAGGATGACGTCGGTATAGGGGTTGCCGTGTGCGGGCCCGTGGAGTTCTACTTCGAAGGTTCGCCAGCGAGTGGAGTGCGTGCGCTTGATCAGGGCGGCACTGCCTCTGGGCACATCCGAGGACTCGTAGTCGGGGGATGGCGGCAGCGGTGCATCGGTCTGGGCCGCTGGGATGTGTGTTGTTGCCTCGACCGCGGCCAGCTCGGAGTAGAGGGCTTCGCGGGTCGCCGGGTCGGTGCGTATGTCTGGCACAAAGCCGGTGACCTGCTCGAGGGTGCCGCGCATGCACTGGACACGCATGAGTTCGCTCTGCAGGCCAGGCAAGTACCTCCTGACGATGGCCGCGGCCTGCTCGTTACGGAGTACCTCGCCCACGACTGATGAAGGGCCGTATGCCATCGTGATCATTTCTCCAAGAGGACGCGGACGTCCCAGGGACCTAGCTGCACCTGGGTGCCGGATTCGTAGTCGGTGTCATCGAGAACATCGTGTACGGCGACGGGCACTGTGGCCGTGATCTTCTGCCAGCTCCAGTTGTGCAGGAACCGGACCCGTCGGCCGTCCTGGGCCGTGGCGCCAGTGGAGGTGACGCTTGTCGGCAGGCTCTTCCATGGTCCGGCGTCTGGCACCAGCCATCGGAACAGGGCAGCGCTCAGGGCAAGGTTGGGGACAGTGCCGACGTAGGTGATCTGGCCCTTGCCGTAGCTCTTGGTGGTAAGGGCTGCGAACTGCCCGAAGTGAGCGTGGCTGTAGCCGGCGAGTACGTCGGCGCCGTTGGCGTACAGCCCGTCCGCCCAGTGGGTGCCGGCAGCGCCTTCGGGTACTGCGAGCTGTGATCCGTCCGCTGCCTGCACCGCCAACTCGGCATCGAGATTGCTGAACTCGTCGTACCAGGCGCCTGCCGCTTCGGCGAGACGGGCTGGCTGAGTGTCGCGGCGGGCCCGGACCTCGGGGTCGGCATAGCACGACCGCGGCCCCAGAATCAGGTGGCCGCCGGCCTCGGCATAGCCGGCCAGCCAGTCCAAAGTGGCGTCGTCACTCACGTACAGCGCGGCGGCCACAAGAACCGGGTGTCTCTCGGCGACTTCAGCCGGATCCTTGGCGACGGCCTGCGCGGCATGCAGGATCCGCGTCTGAAGGCGCGCGTCGAACGCGCCCTGGTAGAACGCGTCGAAGATGGTCTCGTACGAGCGCCGATCCGGTCCGCCTGCGGGCGAGCCGAGCGGCGGCTGGGCGGCCAAGGCCCATTCGCTCGGCTGCGAGTACAGCATCGCGACATCGGCGTCCGGCACCAGATCCCCGACCAGATCGCCTGCTCTGTCCAGTTCAGCCCCGATACGAGCAAGCTCCCGATAGGTGCGGCCGGGACGGCCGCTGTGTGGCAGAACGCCGTACCAGTGAGTCTCGGCGCCGAACGCCAGCGTCCGCCAGTGCCAGTACTCGATCATCGACGCGCCCCGGGCGACGAGCGCCCAGGCTGCCTGGCGCAGCTGTCCGTCGTAGCCGGGTTGACTGGCCCACGAAGGGCCGATCCCCTGGGCATTGGTTTCCGTGACGAAGAAGGGCGCTTGGCGGGAAGAGTAAATTCGGTCGGCCGCTCGGTAAAGGGCCCAGGTGTCCTTGCTGTGCCAGCGCTGTCTCTGCTCCGGCGGCGCGGGCAGAAGCAGATCGTCTTGCATCCCGTAGTACAAGTTCCCAGCGGTGACGTCGAGGGCCCGGGTCAGCTCCTCGTCAGCCAAGGCTGGTCTGCCGTAGGCGATGCAGGTCGTGACGAACTGTCCGGGCCGGGCATACTCGCGGACGATCTCGGCCTGCCAAGCGATGAACTCGGTGACCAGGTCGGCCTGAAACTGCCGCCAGGCTTGCTCGTACTGTGGTTGGGCGTTGCCGTCGGGTGTCCACAGGTCCGCCCAGTCCGAGAGGCGATGCGACCAGAAGACCAGACCCCATTCCTCGTTCAGCCTTTGTACGTCGCCGTACTGCTGACGCAACCGATTCACGAAGCGCTGGAAGACGCCCCGGTTGTGCAGCAGGTGCAGGCCCGGCTCATTGTCGACCTGGTAGCCGATGACCGCCGGGTGACCTGCGTAGCGCTCGACCACCCTGCGGATGATGCGCTCGGCGTGGAACCGGAAAGCGGGGTGAGTGAAGTCCATCTCCTGCCGGGCGCCCCAACTCATGCGCTGCCCAGTCGACTCCTCGCCGGCGATCTCCGGATAGAGGCGGGCCAGCCAGGGCGGAGCGGCGTAGGTGGGTGTGCCGAGGATGACACCGATGCCCCGCGCGTGCGCACCGTCTAGTGTCGGCTGCAGCCAGTCCAGATTGAATTGGCCGTCTTGCGGCTCCCAGGTGGACCAGACGGACTCACCGACCCTGATGACCGAGAAGCGTGCCTCGGCCATCAGGTCCAGATCGGTCTTCAGCAGCTCGCCGGGTTGGTACTCGGGGTAGTAGGCAGCGCCGAAGAGAACTCGCGACACAGAGGTTTCCTTTCGTGGGTGGCGCCGCACTCAGGCGGGCGAGATCGTCGCCTCGGACAGGAAGGAGCGCTGCGCACTGGTCAGTACGCGCGGCTCCCCGACCAGCTGGAAGTGACCTTCGAGGCGCCGGTCGTCGGAGTCGAATCCGATGAAGTACTCGACGTTCGCGGTCTCGACTGCGAAGTCGCGGGACCGGTTCGTACAGCCGAGCTGCGTCGCCGCGACCTTGAAGGTGATGCGCCGGGACTCGCCTGGAGCCAGCACGACTCTGCAGAAGCCGGCGAGCTGCTGTGCGGGACGGGTGACACCGATCGTTTCGACGCGAAGGTAAAGCTGCACGACAACGGCGCCACCGACAGCACCGGTGTTGATCACGGACACGCCGATCCGGGCGACGCCATCGGTGTCGATCTCCGCATCGCCGGACAGGCCGTCAAGATCGAAGTCGGTGTAGCTGAGGCCGTGCGCGAACGGGTACAGGGGAGTGGCTTCCAGGTCGAGGTAGTGCTGGGGAACGCTCGGGGGTAGTGGGTTGCGGTAGCCGGTGCCCGCGTGCTGGTGGTGGTAGACCGGGACCTGCCCGGTGTGGCGTGGGATGCTGTACGGAAGCTTGCCGCTGGGATTGACAGCGCCGAAGAGGACGTTCGCGATCGCCTTCGGCCCGAAGGGACCGCCGTACGGCGCCATCACGATCGCGGAGGCGTTCCTGACGACGTCGGGCAACGCGTAGGCGCGCCCTTGGACGAGTACGACGACAAGAGGTTTGCCGGCCGCGGCGACCGCCTCGGCGAGGCGGGTTTGGGCTGCGGGTAGCGAAATGTCCGCGGAGTCGCTGGCCTCACCCTCGGTGCGCTCGCCGTTGAACCAGAGGCTCGCACCCCCGAGCGCAAGGATGACGACGTCGGCATCGCTCGCGATGTCGACGGCTCGGCCCACGGCGTCCGGGCTCAACGGCTGCGTGAACGTCGAAGCATGTTCGATCTGTACGGAAGAAGCGAACTCGGCGATTTCGTCCGACAGCGTGCGAGCTCCGTAGCGGTCGCGCGCGAGCTTCTCCGGATCGACCGGTGCCAGCAAGGCCTCGTACCACGAGGCGATGATCTCCTCGGCGCCGAGCATGTTGCCGAGGTCCCCACGGGACATCGCGTTGACCGCCTCGCGCCACGCCGGGTACGTGTACGTCGCGAACTGCCGTAGAGCTGTGTCGGCGTGCGGGCCGATCACCGCAACCTTCAGGGATCCGCGGGTCAGCGGGAGAATTCCGTCGTTCTTCGCGAGCACGATTGATCGCTCGGCCAGCTGTTCGGAGAGGTCCTTGCCCTCGGCCGCAACCGCGGCGATGTCGATGTCTTCGGCGGGGTAGGGATTCTCGAAGAGTCCGAGCTCGAACTTGGCCTTCAGGACACGATGGACGCAGGCATCGACGTACCGAACGTCTGCGAGGCCGCGTTGTACTTCCTCGATCAGCGGTGTGCCGTAGGCGTACGGCTTGGGCAGCTCGACATCGAGGCCGGCGGCGATCGCGAGGCGGGCTGCCTCTCCGGGGGTCGAGGCGACCCGTTGGCGTTCGACGACCTGGTCCAGGGTCGTGTAGTCCGAGGATACGAAGCCGTCGAAGCCCAGGGTTCCGCGAAGCAGGTCGGTGAGGACCTCTCGGGAAACGCCGACGGGCATGTCGTCGACGGTGGCGTACGAGTTCATCACCGACTTCAGGCCGGCGAGCTGGATCGCTGCTTCGAAGGGGTAGGCGAACAGGTCGCGGGTCCGGCGCGGGCCGGCGTCGTACGCGGAGGTGTTCACGCCGCCGGCCGGAAGGCCGTAGCCGAGGAAGTGCTTGCCGGTGGCAATGACACCCTGGGTGAGATCGTCACCCTGCAGACCACGGGTGTAGGCCACGCTGAACGCG
Organism: Kribbella sp. CCNWLW201; assembly: GCF_037203805.1. Classification (NCBI taxonomy): domain Bacteria; kingdom Bacillati; phylum Actinomycetota; class Actinomycetes; order Propionibacteriales; family Kribbellaceae; genus Kribbella; species Kribbella sp. CCNWLW201. Next base: position 267,042 of record NZ_JBBCBQ010000005.1, read on the forward strand.
GCGCACAGGTACGGGTCTTCACCGTAGGTCTCGTGGACACGCCCCCAGCGAGGATCCAAGGCGATGTCCATGACTGGCGACAGGGCGTGCGACATGCCGGTCCGACGCATCTGCCGCCGGATCAGATCGGCCATCTGCTCGATGAGTCCAGGACTCCAGGTTGCGGCCAGGCCGGTGCCGGTCGGGAACGACATGTGGCCGCCGGCAAGGAGGCCGTTGAGTGCCTCCGCGTGGAAAAGTGCCGGGATGCCGAGCCTGGTCCGGGTCACGAACCGACGCTGGATCGTGCCGACCAGGTCGGCCAGGCGGGCTGGGTCGTCGACAATCAGTTGCGCGACATGCCCGGGAGGGTTCTGGAGCGACGCAGCGGTCGAATCCGCGTCGGAGCCGTCTGGCCTAACCAGGGTCCAGGGCATCACCGAGGTGAGCTGATGGCATTTCTCCTCGAGTGTCATCTCCCGCAGCAGCAGGTTGGCTCGGACGTCGGCGGACAGGCCTGCGTCGCGGTACTGCGCATTCGGCATTGCGGACCTCATTCTGTAAGGGACGGTGCGAGTGCGCGGGGTTCGTCGAGGGGCGCGACGACGTCCCAGCTGTGGTCGCCGTGTCCGACGAGCTGGGGGTTGGTTCCGCCGGGCAGGTGCACCCGTGCTGTGCTTCCGACCGGGACACGGATCTCGAGGTGGAAGATCCCGTCCGCGAGCCGCCACGCGACGCCGGCCTCGCCGTACGGCGTGAGATGCCGAGCCGACGCCGAGGTGAGAGCTGGTGACAGATGCGGCTGTACGACGATCTCGTGGTAGCCCGGCGCGGCCGGAGCGAGCCCGGCGATCCGGCGGTGCAACCAATCAGCAACGGCGCCGAGGGCGTAGTGATTGAATGAGGTCATCTCGCCGGGGTTGATGCTGCCGTCAGGGAGCATGCTGTCCCAGCGCTCCCAGATCGTCGTGGCCCCCATCGTCACCGGGTAGAGCCACGATGGGCATTCGGTTTGCAACAACAACCGATAGGCAACGTCCGCGTGGCCAGTCGAGGTCAGCGCATCGGCGACGACTGGCGTCCCCACGAAGCCGGTGCTGATCCGGTACCCGCTTTCCCGGACGAGTTGTGCCAGCCGCCGGCCTGCTTCAACCCGTTGGACCTCCCGTGGCAGCAGAGTCCACTCGATCGCCAAGGCGTAAACAGTCTGCGCATCGGACAGGATCCGTCCGGCAGGCGTGACATAGGCACGGGCGAACGCCTCCCGGACTTCGGTCGCCAGCGCCGCATAGCGCTCGGCCTCGTCGAGGCGGTGCAGTATTCGAGCGGCCTCGGCGACGATCTCGGCCGAGCGTGCCAGATGCGCGGTGGCGATCACGTCGGGGTCGGCCTTCGCGTCCCCCGGAGCGTCTGGGGGCGCAGTCGGGTCGAGCCAGTCGCCGAACTGGAATCCGCCGGACCACAGCCGGTCGGGGCCGGCGAGGCTGGTCATCTTGTCCACCCACGCACGCATGCTCGGGAGTTGACGTTCCAGCATCCCGCGGTCTCCGGTGCGCTGATACAGCACCCAGGGGACAATTGTTGCCGCGTCACCCCAAGCGGCCGCAGCAGGGGAGTGGTCGAGCAGTACGTCTGGCACCACGAAGGGCAAAGAGCCGTCGCTCTGCTGCTCGGTGCTCAGATCGGCCAGCCACGAGCTGAGGAACCCGGCGGTGTCGAACAGAAAGGTCGCGGTAGGTGCGAAGACCTGGAGGTCGCCGGTCCAGCCGAGCCGTTCGTCGCGTTGGGGGCAGTCGGTCGGTACGTCCACGAAGTTGCCGCGCATGCTCCACACGACGTTGTCGTGGAACCGGTTGAGCAATTCGTGCGACGAGGTGAACCAGCCGGTGCGGCGAAGGTCCGAGCCGATCACGACCGCTTCGACGTCCGCTGGGTCCACGTCCGCTACGCCGGTGATCTCGGCGTAGCGGAAGCCGTGGAAGGTGAGCTCGGGTTCGAGCGTCTCCTCGCCGTCGCCTGCGACCAGGTAGGTGTCCTTGGCTTCGGCGGTTCGTAGCGGGCGGGTTCCGAGCTCGTCGTCCTCGAGGACTTCCGCGTGCCTGACCGTCACCTCGTTACCCGGCGCAAGCCCGCGGACCCGTAGCCGGACCCATCCGACCACGTTCTGACCGAAATCCACCAGTCTGCGGCCCGAAGGTGAGGTCCATAATCGCTGAGCCGGCCGGACCTCCGTGACCCTGATGGGAGGACCGTCGGGCGCCACCAGCCGGGTCAGGTCGCCGTCGATCAGCTCGACGCCGCCCGCGGCCGGCCGCCGTTCACCGTCGCGTCGGCGTAAGTCAGTGCGCTGGCCGTCGTACAGGTCGTCGGCCAGGATCTCGCTCTCGCGCGCGGTCCACGATCCGTCCGTGGCCAGGACGTGCACTTGCCCGTCCGTGGTGGTGATCTCGAGCTGCGCCAGCAGGGCGAGCCGGTCACCGTACAGTGCCCGCTCTCCCTTGAATCCAAGGCGGCCGCGGTACCACCCGTTGCCCAGCAGGAACTCGAGCGTGTTCTCGCCGCCGTGAACCAGGTCGGTCACGTCGTACGTCTGATACCGCAGCCGGGTCCGGTACGACGTCCAGCCGGGCGCGAGGACCTGGGTGCCGACCCGCCTGCCATTGAGGGTGGCGACGTAGACGCCGTGCGCGGTGGTGTAGAGGCGCGCGCTGCGGATGTTCCCGGGGATCGTGATCGAGCCACTCAGTATCGGCGCCGGCATGTGCAACGCGCCGACGCCGACAGGGCTGATGAACGTGGCAGTCCAGTCGGCGACCTCGAGCAACCCTGCTTCGGCGATCGCCGGCTCGCTCCACTCGCTCCAACTCCCCTCGTGTGCAACGCGGACCCGCACGGTTGCGGCCTCGCGAGAAGCGAGCGGCCTCGCCGGCCAGGACACGAGGATCTGGTGAGGGCTGTCGACTCGGTGCCGCTCGGTGATCCCGTCGCGGGTCAGTTCGATCTCGTACGACGTCTGCTCGTATGCGGGCTCCGCCGTCGGGATCGACCACGAGAGCCGAGGTCTGTCTGTTCCCAGGCCGAGCACCGGGCCGGTGTGATGTTCGAACCGGGGCGGTTCGGGTGCCGCAGCCATGGCCATGTCAGGACTCCACATCTCACGAGTTGTGTGCAACGTTCTACACAAGGATCTCGGCAGAAGTCAACGGTCCGGCGGCTTGATGAGTGCAACGATATACAGCACCTTCGGTAGACTTCTGACCATGCGAAGAGGCTCGGCCCGCAGGGCCACGATCCAGGATGTTGCCCAGGCGGCCGGAGTGTCGCCCTCGGCGGTGTCCAAGGTATTGCGTGCGGCCTATGGCGTGAGTCCCGAGATGCGGGCAAGGGTCAACGATGCGATCGAGCAGCTGGGCTACCGGCCGCACACCGGCGCACGGGCGATGCGCGGCCGGTCCTTCACCATCGGCGTCATGCTCACCGAGCTGTCGTCACCGTTCCAGCCCGAGGTCGTCGACGGCATCAGTGCCGAACTGGACTCGAGTCCTTTCCAGGCGATCCTGACCGTCGGAGGTGCCCTGGCTGAGGGCCAGAAGCGCGGCATCGAGGCGCTCGTGGACCGGCAGGTGGACGGACTCGTCCTGATTGCTCCGTTCGTCAGTCAGTCCTGGCTGGAGAAGCTCACGGCGAGCGTCCCAACCGTGGTGGTCGCGCGCCATGGCGGCGGCGACAACTATGACAGCGTCGTCGACGACGACTACGAAGGCGCTCGCCTTATGGTCGATCACCTCGCCGCTCTCGGGCACCGGCGGATCGTGCACCTCACTCATCCTTCGGGCGGTCTGAAGCGGCCTTTCGTGCTGTCGCAGACTGCGCGCTGCGACGGTTATGTGAAAGCCATGGAACGAAACGGGCTCGAGCCCGACGTCATCGAGACCCATTGGTCGGAGGATGGCGGCTACCGCGCCGCCGTCGAAGCATTGGGCAGGTCCACGAGGCCAACGGCCATCTTCGGCGGCGCGGACATCGCGGCCCTGGGAGCCCTGCGGGCGGCCGAAGAGCTCGGGTACCGGGTTCCGGAGGACCTGAGCATCGTCGGCTACGACAACATCTACGTGTCGACGATCGGCCGTATCTCGCTCACGACGGTGGACCAGTCCGGACACCTCACCGGGGCGACGAGCGCGAGGCTTCTCCTGGAGCGGATCGCCGGCCGGACCAGGCCTGTGCATTACGTCGTCGCACCGCGCCTGCTGCCACGCAGCACGAGCGCGGCTGCTGCGGCAGATACTGCAACTCGCCGGCGATCCACGAGCCCCAGGTAGTTTCGCCCGGTCCCACTCCCGCCGCTCTCGGTGTTGCAGAACCGTTACAACGGCGAACCTCGACGAGCTCTTGACTCGTTTCAATCGTGTTCGTAACGTCCGGGCGTAGAACGTTGCACACAATCCGACTCCATGGGCGCCATCCATCGTTGGTGTAGAACGTTGCACACCATCGGCGCCGCAAAAGAGGTGGCAATGACGACGCTTGAGACGACGCAGTCGATCGGGAGTCCTTCCAGCCCGCCGCGCGCGCCTGGCTCACAACGGCGGATGCGCTCCGTCGGACGCAACCTGTGGTGGTTCGTCCTCCCGGCGGTCCTCCTGTACGTCGTCGTGGTCGTCTCGCCGACGGCCCAGGGCGCCTACATGTCGCTGACGAACTGGTCGGCATACTCGCTGGACCGTCGCTTCGTCGGTCTGGACAACTTCGTCAGGATCTTTCAGGGAGACGCGGGCACGGCGGCGCTGCGGACGCTGTTCATCGCGCTCGTCGCGGTCGTCGCCCAGAATGTGCTGGGCCTGCTGCTCGCGCTCCTGCTGAACGGTCGGATCGCGGGCCGGAACGTCCTTCGGAGCATCATCTTCGCGCCCATGCTGGTGTCTCCGCTCGTCTGCGGCTACCTGTTCAAGTACATCTTCGGATCGCCGGACATCGGCGCGATCAACAGCATTCTGAAGGCTGCGGGGCTGGACCAGGTGGACTTTCTGGCGCGGCCGGGCCTGGCTCTGTGGGTGATCGTTTTCGTCGTGGTCTGGCAGTTCACCGGATCGACGATGGTCATCTATCTGGCCGGGCTGCAGAACATCCCACCCGAGCAACTGGAGGCGGCCGCTCTCGACGGCGCCGGCACGTGGCAACGGTTCTGGTACGTGATCCGCCCACTGCTCGCGCCGGCCATCACCATCAACCTCATGCTCGGACTCATCAGCGGGTTGAAGCTGTTCGACCAGATCTTCGCCATCACCGCCGGCGGTCCGGCCGGCAAGACCGAGACGATCTCGACTCTGATTTATCAGCTGTTCTCGCAGTTCGGGTTCTACGGCCGGTCGGCGGCATTGGCCGTCGTACTCACCATCGGTGTGGCAGTGCTGTCGCTCATCCAGTTCGCCGCTCTGCGCCGGCAGGAGAGGAAAGCATGATTTCGTCGCGAACCGGAAGTGTCGCCCGGCACGGGCTCTCATATGGCACGACCGTGCTGTTCCTGCTGCCGATCTACGTCCTGGTCAACCTGGCGATCCGTCCGGTCGACGACGTGTCGCCGGCGTACCTGCCCACCTCACGAGCGACGACCGGCAACTTCGTCACGGCCTGGACCCAGTCCTCGCTGGGCAGCGCGATGGTCACGAGCATCATCGTGACGACCTTGTCGTGTCTGGCGATCCTGGTGTTCTCGACGATGGCGGCGTACCCACTGGCCAGGTCGACGGCTGGGCTTTCGACGGCGACGTTCTACTTCTTCCTGATCGGTTTGCTGCTGCCTTTTCAGGTCGCGCTCCTGCCGCTGTACCTGACGATGCGGGATCTGCACCTGCTCGGAACCGTCTGGTCGTTGGTGCTCTGCTACGCCGGAGTGCAGATGCCGTTTTCGATCTTCCTGGTGGCGACCTTCCTTCGATCGAGCGTGGCCACCGAGTTCGAGGAGGCTGCGCGGATCGACGGGTGTGGTGATGTCCAGGCTTTCGTCCATGTCGTCGTGCCGTTGCTCCGGCCGGTTCTCGGGACGCTGGTCATTCTCAACGGCGTCGGCATCTGGAACGACTTCTTTACGCCGTTGCTCTACCTCGCGGGAAGCAATCGGAACACCTTGCCGGTCGCGATCTACCAGTTCGTGGGCCTGTACTCGACCAGCTGGGCCCTCATCTTCGCGGCCCTGATCATCTCGATGATTCCGATCCTGGTGATCTTCCTCGCCTTCCAGCGCTACGTGATCCGTGGCTTCGCCGGCGGCCTGAAGGGCTAAGACCGTAATGACAAAGACATTGGAGACAGCGATGAAGATTCGGACCGGACGCGGAGTCGCGGCAACCATGCTGATCGGAGCGCTGGTACTCAGCGGGTGCTCGAATGGAGGGACCGCGGCGGCTCCGGCGGCGAACGGCACCGTCGGCGGCACACTGACAGGCGTGTTCGACGCAGCCTACAAGCAGGCCCTCGACCCTGCGGCGCAGGCGTTTCAGGAGGAGCACCCGGGTGTAAAGGTCGAGATCAACTACGCCGGAGGCGACGTCGCTGGTCTGATCTCGACGCAACTCCAGGCGGGGACCGCTCCGGACCTGCTGCTGACATTCCCCGGCGGCAGCCCGGGCAACGGCGGCAACGTCAACGTCGTCACCATGGCCTCGCAGAACCGGTTGCTCGACCTGTCCGACTCGTCGTGGGCGTCCGCTGTACCCAAGAAATGGAGCCCTGACGTGACCTATCAGGGCAAGACGTACGCGTATCCAGGAGCGGTGCAGGGGCTGGGCGCCGTCTACAACCAGACAAAGCTGGACCAACTCAAGCTGAGTATCCCGCAGACCATGACCGAGGTGCTGGATCTCTGCGCGGCCGCGAAGCGTGCCGGTATCTACGCCTACGCTCAGGGTCTCGGGGATGTGTCCGCGGGCCCGCAGATGCTGTCGTTCGCTCAGACCGGCACGCTCGTGTACGGGCCGAACCCAGAGTTCACCCAGCAGCAGCTCGATAGCAAGGCAACCTTCCAGGACTCCGCGTGGAAGCAGCAGTTCGACTTGTACAAGAAGATGCACGACGCGGGGTGCTTCGGTGACGGCGCGCTGGGCCGGACCCGGCAGCAGGGCGGCGATGCCGTCGCCGCCGGACGTGCGCTCGGCGTCGTCGACGTCGGCGCGGTCATGGGCACCCTGCAGAAGACTGCACCACGATCGAAGTTCGCTCTGGCCGCGATGCCGGCGACCGACAACCCGGCCGACACCTACATGCCGGCCTTGCCCGGCTACACGCTCGCCGTGAACGCCAAGGCGAAGAATCCGGCGACCGCGAAGGCATTCCTGGAGTTCCTCGCTCAGCCGGACAACATCAACCACTACGCCGCGGAGTTCGGCTCGGTGCCCGCGATTCCCAACGACCAGTTCAAGCCGCCGGCTGAGCTCTACCAGTTCGAGAAACTGGTTGCGTCGGGCAAATTCTCGACCCTTCCGACCTGGCCGAACCCCGTAGTACAGACGACGCTCAACAAGGTGGTGCAGTCGATGCTGCTTGGCGACGACAGTCCCGAGAGCGCACTGAAGAAGATGCAGGACGCACTGGCCGGATAGCCCACCGACCTATCGGGAGCACCCTGATGAAGATCACTTCTGCCCGCTGCCGGCCACTTCACGTTGTCGCCTCCGTGCTGACCGCTGCCGTCGTTCTGGTCGCCTCGAGCACGAGCGCCACGGCGACCGAACCCGCGACCGAGTGCGCGCCGAGCGAGGCCGGTGGCCCCTTCTGGATCACAGCCGATTGCGTCGATCCGCTGTACAACCGCCCAGTCATCGACTCCGAGCAGGACGTGAACACCCCCGTGCCGCACCGCAAGGTGTCCGGGCACTTCGAAGGAACGAAGTACAAGTTCAACTTCTACTATCCGCCGCAGAACCGGTGGCAAGGACGGTTCTTCCACAAGGTCTACCCGCTGGCCTTGTTCCAGGATGAGACCGCGACTGACGAGACCATCGCCTTCGGTGTGGACAGCGGCGCCTACACGGTGCAGACCAACGGCGACGGCGGCTACCGCGTCGATGCCGCAGCCGCCAAGTTCGCCAAGACCGTCGCGGCCCGGTATTACGGGGATCCCGACCGGCGGATCCACGGATACATCTACGGCGGCAGCGGCGGCTCGTTCCAGACCATCGGCGCGATCGAGAACAGCGTGGGCGTGTGGGAGGGCGCCGTACCGTTCATCCCTGGAGTGCCGACCTCGATCCCGAACAACTTCTTCGTCCGCGCCTTCGCCCGACTGGTATTGAAGGACAGCGCGCCGCAGATTGCCAACGCGGTACGTCCGGGCGGCAGCGGCGATCCCTTCGCCGGCCTCAACCCCACAGAGCGGGACGTGCTGCGGGAGGTGACGAAGATGGGCGTGCCGCTGCGGGCGTGGGACGACTACTCGTATCTCCTCGGTCTGCAGACGACCGATGGTCTGCTCGGTTTCGGCTCTGTGATCCGCGGTACAGACGCGACGTACGTGGACGACTTCTGGAGCAAACCGGGTTACCTCGGCGCCGAGCAGTCGCCCCTGGGCGGACTGGTCCGCGCGGCGAAGGTGGACCACATGGCCGTGATCACTCAAGTCAACCGGGATGCGACTGGCAAGCCGGTGAGCTTGGTCCTCGACAGCGCACCATCGTCGATCGAGGCGGGCTCTGACTTCACGCTGTACGACGGATCCACCAAGATCGGATCGCTGTCTGGCTCACTGGACGCCAAGGTCTTCACCATCGGCAGTGGCAACCCGGCGAACGTGCTGGACGCCGTTGCCGTCGGCAAGAGGCTGCGCATCGACAACCGATGGGCCGTCGCACTCACGTCGTACCACCGGCACCAGGTGCCGAAGCGACCGGGCTACTCCGCGTGGGATCAATTCCGAGCACCGGATGGAACGCCGATCCACCCGCAGCGGCCGGTCGAGATCGGCCCAATGATCACTTCAGGCGTCACCGGCGGTGGCCGCTACACCGGCCAGATCACCGGGAAGGTGATCGTGGTCGCGAACCTGCTCGACGTCGACGCCTACCCGTGGCACGCCGATTGGTACGCCCAACGGGTGAAAGAGGCTCTGGGCAACCGCTTCGCCGACACCTTCCGCGTCTGGTACAACGACAACGCCGACCACGGCGAGGGCGCCGTCAGCGGTCATCGGGCCACGCGGATCGTCGCGTACACCGGCATCCTGCAGCAGGCGGTTCGCGATGTCAGCGCCTGGGTCGAGCACGGCATCGCGCCGCCAGGATCGACGCAGTACGACGCGGTGAACGGCCAGATCGGCGTCCCAGCTCGGGCGGTCGAGCGTCGTGGGATCCAGCCCGTGGTCGACCTCACCGTCAATGGCCGCGACCGCATCGACGTGCTCGCCGGCCACCCGGTCACCTTCCGGGCTCGGATCCAGGTGCCGCCCGCGACCGGCAAAGTCGTGGCGACCGAGTGGGACTTCTTCGGTACAGGCACCTTCACTCCCATGAGACTCGGCATACCAAAGCCGACCGTGGAGGTGAGGACCAGCTTTACCTACACCAAGCCAGGTACCTACTTCCCGGCGCTGCGTGTCGCCTCGCAACGCGAGGGCCATCCCACCACTGCGTTCGGGCGGGCGCAGAACCTGGGTCGTATCCGCGTGGTCGTCCACTGAAGGGGATGGGCGCGATGAGCGATCCGGTAGTAGCACCCGGTTTTGGCGCGGTAGCCGATGCGTTCTTCCGAACGATTCCGGACGATGACAGCAGTGGCGCGGCCATGTCGGTCTGGATTGACGGGGTGCCGGTCATCGAGCTGTGGGGCGGAGTGGCCGATGCACGTACCGGACGGCCTTTCGGTTTCGACACGCTGTCGGTGATCTTCTCGTGCACCAAGGGCCTCGCGTCCGTGCTCATAGCCATGCTCATCGAACGCGGCACGATTCCATCGCTCGAGAGTCCCGTCGTCAACCTCTGGCCGGAGTTCGGTGCCTATGGCAAAGAAGTGGTGACGATCGGTGATGCGCTGGCGCATCGAGCGGGCCTGTCGGCCCCGCGCCGCGAGCTGAGCCTCGAGGACGCATTGGACGACCTGACGGTGGCTGACGTCCTAGCCGAACAGATGCCGCTATGGCCGCCGGGCGAGCACCACCAGTACCACACTGTCACGCATGGTGCGATCACGAGCAAGTTGGTCCGGCTTGCTGCCGGGCAGTCGATCAGCGGTTGCTTCGACGTTTACATCGCAGGCCCTCTCCAGGCGGCGGCCTGGATCGGCCTTCCGGAGTCGGAAGAACATCGGGTCAGCCGGCTGGTCGAAGACCCATCACCGCCGGAGGCCCTGACAGGCGACCCTGAATCGATCTATTGGTCCGAGCGCGCCGGAAACTTTCTAGGCGGGATCACACCGCAGTCGTTCAACAGCCGGCCACTTCACGCCGCGGAGCTGGCCGCGGTGAGCGGTATCGCGTCCGCCAGCGGGTTGGCAAAGATCTGGTCGGCGACCGTCACGCCGACCGACGGCGTGCGGCTGATCAGTGATGACATGGTCAAGGCGCTTCGGGAGCCGCGCAGTGTGGGTGTACCACGCTTCGTGACCGGACCGCCGCCGTACCAGGCCTGGGGCGCCGGCGTCATGATTCCGTCCGATTGGCAGCCGTACCTATCGCCGACCTCCTTTGGACACGATGGCGCCGGCGGTCAGGTGGCCTTCGCCGACTCCGACGCGAAACTCGGCTTCGCCTATCTGACCAATGAGATGGGCGACTGGTCCCGCGGGATTTCAGTGATCGAAGCCCTGGCCCGTGCGATGACCTGATCGGCTGATGCGCACATCTTGTTCTGACGGTTGCTGACTTGGAGGCGACGATCGCGTTCTAACGGAATGCTGTCGGGACGCGTTCCTGAGGCGACGCAGACCTCTCGTACTCGTCTCCATCACGCTCGCCGGACCTGCCCCACCTGGCAGTACTGGCACGTCCGGAGGGACGCTCTACATCGGACCGACACGACGGCCCAACCGTCCGTGGAAAGGGAGATCAGCTGTCCACAGGATTGGGGATGTCGTGTCCGCCCTGCAGGGAGATTTGGCAGGTCCGCTGTCACTTGATGGACGACCTGTGTGCGGGTGGTCGAGATACACCCATCCGATCATCGAAGAGTGGGAAGCCCTGAGTGCAAGCGAAGGAGAGAATGCAGAACATGAAGCTCATGCGGTTAGGCAAGCCCGGTGCCGAGTGGCTCGTTGTAACCCGACCATGAGAGGGCTGGTCCTGGTCGGCCCTGGGAAGGCCCAGGTGGACGAGCTGCCTGATCCGGTGCCGGGCCCAGGTGAGGTCGTAGTCGACGTCGCCCGCGTCGGGATCTGCGGAACCGATGTCGAGCTCTTCACCGGCGACATGGAGTATCTGAGGCTCGGATACTCCAGCTACCCGATGGTGCTCGGCCACGAGTGGTGCGGCACAGTCTCGGCGGTCGGTCACGGCGTCGACGGCACCTGGCTTGGCCGCCGGGTCACCGGCGACACCATGCTGGGGTGTGGGCGCTGCCGCCGATGTCGGGCCGGTCGGAACCACGTCTGCGACGATCGCTCCGAGATCGGCATCCGAGGAGAGTTCCCCGGCGCACTCGCCGAACGGCTGCGGGTTCCGTGCCGAGCGCTGCTCCCGTTACCGGACGGCGTCGACGACACTGCCGGCGCGATGGTCGAGCCGGGAGGCAATGCGCTACGCGCCTTCCAGGCCGCGGAGGTGGACAGCGGTGAGCGCCTTCTCGTCGTAGGCACCGGCACCATTGGACTCATGGTCGCCGCCTTCGCCGTCGCAGCGGGGGTGCGCGTGCACCTCGCGGGCGTACCAGGACCTTCGCTGGAGTTCGCTCGGGGCAGCGCGCTCGGTGGCTGCTCCACCCTGGACGACCTGCCTGACGAGCCGTTCGACGCCATCGTCGACGCCTCCAACGGCGCGGTGGTCCCGGCTACGGCTATACACCTTGTCGAGCCCGGGCGTCGCGTAGTCCTCATCGGGCTCTCGGTCACGCCGAGCACCGTCGACACGCGGGAGATCGCGCTCAAGGACATCACCGTCGTCGGGATCCTCGGGGCATCCGCCGGAATTGTAGGCACCATCGATGCCTACCGCGACGGGCGGGTCGACCCGGCGCCGTGCGTCGCCGGTGTCGTCCCATTAGACCGTGCGGGTGATGTGCTGTCCGGCTGGCGCCCCGACAACGCGACCGGCGGACCGAAACTCCACATCGACCCACGCACCCTGACCTCATCGTGCCGCGACCCTTCGAGCCGATGAAGAAAGGAGGCTCGCTGAACGCTGCACTCACTTCTGGCGCCGCCTTCCGGCCCACGGAAGCGGTCAAGGTGCGAGGCTGGTATCCGTAAGATTGGGCAGTCGTCAGTGTGCTCCTACTGAATCGACGGACGGAGACCTCGAGGCCACATGCGCCGCGGACCTCGCACATGGTCGCCCCGGGACGAACTGAGTCCATCGATGTCGGTCCGATCCTGTGAGCAGTTCCAGGAGTCCGGGACTGTGCTCTTCTGGGTTCATGCCTGTCCGGCGAGACTGGTCCACATCACGACGGTAAGCCGCGGGTTGGTCGGCGCACCCGTCGGGCACGTTCCAGCCTTATCCCTGACGGTCAGCAGCCTCCCGCTTATCAGCCTCCAGCCGAAGCGAGCGAAGGTGTCGGTTCAGTCGAGGATCGCGGTGGCTTCGATCTCGACCAGGTGGTCGGGGACGTCGAGTGCCGCAACGCCTATCAGCGTGGTCGGTGGGGCCGGGGTGACTCCCAGCTTCGCGGCTGCCCGCGAGATCCCTTCCAGGAGCGCAGGCATCTTGTCGGGATTCCAGTCGACGACGTAGAACGTCAGTTTCGCGACGTCGTCGAAGGAGCCACCGACCTCGGCCAGGGCGGTGGCGACGTTGAGGTAAGACTGCTCGACCTGGGCAGCGAGGTCGCCTTCGCCGATCGTGACCCCTTCGGCATCCCATGCGACCTGCCCGGCGATGAAGACCAGCTTCGACCCGGATGCGATCGACACCTGCCGGTAGACGTCGATCTTGGGTAATCCGCTGGGGTTCACAAAGGTGATGGCCATACTGCGTATCTCCTCGTCCTGAGCGCCGCGGGCTCGGGTCCGCCCGACCAACACGCTCGTACTCTCTTGTGGTTACTGAGAAACCGTAGGAGAGTGGCGGGTGAAATGGAAGAACGCACTTTTCAGTGACTGGAGAACCTTATGGTGACCAAGCAGTTCACCGGCTCGCCCGAGGATGCGGACTTGGCGCGTGCGGACTCCTTGGCGCGGGAGATCTTCTCGGACGTCGCCAACAAGTGGGCATTCCTCATCGTCGAGGGTCTCGGTGATCGCACCCTGCGATTCAGCGAGCTTCGGAAAGAGATCGAGGGCATCAGCCACAAGATGCTCACCCAGAACCTGCGCATGCTGGAGCGCAACGGCCTGCTCGAGCGCACCGTGTACCCCACCGTCCCACCGCGGGTCGAATACACCCTCACCGAGCCGGGCCAGGCTCTGCGCGCGACAGTTGACGGAATGTGCGGCTGGACCCGCCGGTACCTAGGTCACATCGAGGCCGCCCGCCGAAGCTTCAACGCCTGACCTCCGCGGCCAACAGATGCTCAATGCGCGAGCCAGCCGAAGCGCTCAATCACCTGTGCTGCCGACCGAGCTCAACAACAGGTACTGAGTCGAGATGACAATGCTCGTCGCCGCCTGGCGCAGTTTGCAACCCAGGTAACCGCAGACCGTGACTGTGCGGGCAATCTCGGGCGGTTGCTGACCCGTCGCCCGAACGCAGCCGTCAGCACGCACATCCGGATCGAGTCGGGCAGTTGTGCCTGGACTGAACGCGCGTTTAGTCTTTGAACATGCGTTCAACCGAGGCTCGTGGTGGCTCGTCGGCCGGTGCCGGCGGGCAGTCGACGGTTGAGCGGATCCGGGATGCCGCGATCCTGCGGTACGGCCGGGACGGGTTCGCGGCCGGATTGCGGGCGGTGGCGGCGGATGCGGGCGTGACCGCGGGGCTGGTGGTGCACCACTTCGGGTCGAAGGAAGGGCTGCGCCGGGCCTGCGATGCGCATGTGCTGGGCGTGATCCGGGCCGAGAAGCTGAAGGCGACGACCGGCAGTCCGGCGGGGATGATCGCGCAGCTGGCGGAGGTGGAGGAGTACGCCCCGATAGCGATGTACGCGTTGCGCAGTCTGCAGGCCGGTGGTGAGCTCGCGACGGAGTTCATGGAGCAGATGTGTCGTGATGCGGAGGAGTATCTGGCCGCCGGGGTGGAGAGCGGCCTGATCCGGCCGAGCCGGGATCCGGCTGGTCGGGCGCGGTACCTGACCTACCAGGGGATGGGCTCGCTGATGTTGTGGATATCGGTGCACCCGGGTTTCGGCGAGGTCGACGACTTCCGCACGGAGTTGCGGCAGATCTCGGACGCGATCACCTTGCCTGCGCTCGAGTTGTTCACCGACGGGTTGTTCGTCGACCGGAAGATGCTCGACGAGTACCTGATGTACGTCTGCGATCCGCCGGTCGGCGAAGCGAAGCCGTAGGCCGATCCAGCCCTGCCGCAGCGCAGGCGCAACCAGACGACATCCACGCCGGGACATCCCGGAAACACTGCGAAGAGGTTCAGCGATGACTGCTGCCCTGACGATTCAGCAACTGCACAAGTCCTTCGGTCAGGTGAAGGCGCTCGACGGTCTCGACCTGACCGTCGAATCCGGCCAGGTGGCCGGGTTCCTCGGCCCGAACGGGGCCGGCAAGTCCACCACGATCCGGGTCGTTCTCGGCCTGCTACGGGCCGACTCCGGGTACGTCGAGGTCCTGGGTCTGCACCCGTGGGACGACGCGGTCGCGTTGCATCGGCGGTTGGCCTATGTGCCAGGCGATGTGAGCCTGTGGCCCAACCTGACCGGCGGCGAGGCGATCGATCTCCTGGCGCGGTTGCGTGGCGGTGCCGCGAAGTCGCGCAAGGCCGAACTGCTGGAGCGGTTCGAGCTCGATCCGACGAAGAAGGGGCGCACGTACAGCAAGGGCAACCGGCAGAAGGTCGCGCTGGTCGCGGCGCTTGCCTCCGACGTCGAGCTGCTGGTGCTGGATGAACCCACGTCCGGTCTTGATCCCTTGATGGAGACGGTGTTCCAGGAGTGCATCGCCGAAGCCAAAGCGGACGGACGGTCGGTCCTGCTGTCGAGCCACATTCTGGCCGAGGTGGAGAAGTTGTGTGACACCGTGACGATCATCCGCGCGGGCCAGGCTGTGCAGTCCGGCACTCTCGTCGAGCTGCGGCATCTGACCCGTACGACGATCATCGCGTCCCTCGATGGCGACGCGAGCCGGTTGGCATCGATCCCCGGCGTCCACGATCTGCGGGCCGTCGACGGCGTCGTCAGCTTCGATGTCGATCACGACGAGATCGCGTCCGTCGTACAGGTCCTTGGCGGTCTCGGCGTACGCAGCCTGACCAGTGCTCCGCCATCGCTGGAGCAGTTGTTCCTTCGTCAGTACGGCGACGAGCTGGTCGGGGCGGAGTCATGACGACCCGGCGTGAGAGCCTCACCGCGACGCCTGACCTGGTCCGGCTCGCGTTGCGCCGGGATCGGGTGAAGTTGCCGATCTGGGTCGGCGCGATCGGACTCGGCATGCTGTACGCCGTGACCGCGTTGCCGACCGTGTATTCGACGCCGGAGCAGCGTCAGGTGCGGGCCGAGCTGATGGATTCGCCGGCGGCGACGATGATGTCGGGCCCTGGGTACGGTCTGGACGACTACACGCTCGGCGCGATGATCACCAACGAAATGGTGCTGTGGCTCGCCGTACCGGCCGCGATGATGAGCATCTTCCTGGTGGTCCGTCACACCCGCGCCGAAGAGGAAACCGGCCGTGCGGAGCTGATCCGGTCAGCCGTGGTCGGCCGGCACGCGGCTCCGCTGGCTGCGCTGATCGTCGCGGTCATCGCCAACGTCGGCGTCGCATTGCTGTGTGCGCTGGCGATGATGAGCGGCGGCTTGTCCACCGCGGATTCGTTCGCGGTCGGTCTCGGTCTGGGGTTGACCGGCTTGGTGTTCGCCGGTGTGGCGACGGTGACGGCTCAGCTGACCGAGCACGCCCGGGCGGCGTCCAGCCTCGCGATGGCAGTCGTCGGTGGCGCGTTTCTGCTCCGTGCGATCGGGGACGCCTCGCAGCCCGGTGGCAACGTCATCTCTTGGCTCTCGCCGCTCGCCTGGACGCAGCAGATGCGGCCGTTCGTCGACCTGCGGTGGTGGCCGTTGCTGTTGTCGATCGGCGTCGTCGTCGGCACGGTGGCGATCGGCTATGCGCTGTCTGGCCGGCGGGATGTCGGTGCCGGTCTGCTGCCGGCGCGGTTGGGGAAGGCGGACGCCGCGCCGTCGTTGTCGTCTCCGTTCGGCCTGGCGGTCCGTCAGCAGCGGACCGGCCTGATCGGGTGGGGGATCGGCTTGTTCGTGTTCGCGCTGGGCAGCGGATCGTTGAGTGACTCGATCTCGGAGGCGGTGGCGGAGAACCCGGACATGGGGGAGGTGTTCGCGGCCAACGGGCAGGACCCGACCGACGGGTTCTTCGGGGCGATGGCGTTGTTCTTCGCCTTGATGGTCGCCGCGTTCGCGGTTACCTCGGTACTGCGGTTGAAGTCGGAAGAACGCTCGGGTCACGCGGAAGCCGCGCTGGCCACCGCCGTCAGCCGACGGCGGTGGATCGCCTCGTGGCTGGGGTTCACGGCCCTTGGCTCCGTCGTACTGCTGCTTGTCAGCGGTCTCGGTGTCGGGATCGGCGCGGTCACCGGTGCTGCGAACGGCAGCGTCGTACTCGAGGTGACTGTGGCGATGCTCGCCTACCTTCCGGCGGTGCTGGTCGTGATCGGGGTGGGCGCGGCGTTGTTCGGGCTGCGGCCGGGTGCATCCACGTGGGCGTGGTTCGTGGTCGCTTACGCGTTCTTCTTCGGCATGTTCGGCGCGCTGCTGAGCCTGCCGGACCTGTTCGCGGATCTCTCTCCCTTCGGCCACACGATCGCGATGCCGCTGTCCAGCATCGAGGCGATACCTCTCATCGTGCTCTTCGCACTGGCCGTCGCGTTGACAGTTGCTGGAAGCATCAACTTCCATCGGCGCGATCTCGACCTACCCTGAGGCAGCCGTCGGACCCGGCCGTCAATCCGAGGCGCTCAGCGCACGCTCGTCGGCCATTTACTGGTCAGGGTCGGGGAGCTTGCGGGTGTCGATGAGGTGCTGGGCGACGTCGTGGAGCTTGGTGTTGGTGCCTTGGGAGTAGCGCCTGAGGATCGAGAACGCGCGGTCTTGGTCGACGTCGAAGCGTTCCGTCAGGATTCCGATCGCCTGCCCGACCAGCCTTCGGGCGTCGACGGCCTGGGCCATTGTCTCGGAGCTTCAGTCTTTGGAGCTCCGGAATCGGTTCGAGGTGTGCCGGGAAGCCTGGTCGGCAGCGATTGTCTGCTGTCCGAGAAAGGTTCCGATGTCAGGCACACCAGCAACGTGAAAGTACTGCGCGGCCCGCTCACCTTCGGTGGTTGGAAGGCCAAGCTGACACTCGACGGCGACCTGATGACCATGGAGGACGCCGCCAGTCGGCGCTTTCGTGCTCGCCGAGTACGACAACCTCGTGTCTACTGGTCGTGAACCCGGGGATCACACCAGTCGATGACCGTGCGAGCGTAGTCGGCGGGGGCTTCGAACGGGGGCGCGTGACCCACGCGGTGGAGGACCACCAGGTTCCAGTCGGGCCGCTGCGCCGTCCAGTCATCGATCGACGCGCGGGGAGTGAGGCGATCCTCGTCGCCCCAGACAAGGAGAGTCGGCGACGCGACCCGGCGCATCGCGTCGAGCACGGGTCGCCGCCGGACGAACATCAGCGACATCAGCGAGGCGTACACCGTGACCGCGCTGCCCAGACGCATCGGCTCGACCGCCGACATCTCGTCCCGCATCAGACCGGCGATTTCCGGCGACATTCTCGTCAGATCACCGCCCGTATTCCACTTGCTGCCCGCAATCGACGCGGGATCGTCCAGGACCCGCAGCCGCGCAGCGAGAATGCGCCGCCCCGAAACGCGGAGCAGCACCCGGGCGACCGGTGCGCCGATGGCCAACCCCACCCTTCCGAGGGTTTGCCACCTGCGCGCCTCGCCGTCGCTCAGCGGCGGAGGAAGTGCCGGCACCACCAACACGAGCCCGTCCACCCGTTCGGGTGCCTGGTCGGCGAACAGCAACGCAATCATCCCGCCCGCCGACCAGCCATGAACCGTGACCCGATCCAGTGCGAGTGCGTCGGCGAAATCGCGCAGGAAAAGCGCGTTGGCTTCGATGCTCGCCGCGCGCCGGTCCGGCAGCGCGGTGTGGCCGGCGATCGTGCCGGGCAGGTCTACCGCGATCGCGTACGCGTGTGGTCGCAGTTCCGCGAGTACGTCGAGCCAGTTCGAGGCGCTGTTGGCCGGGTTGGGCACGAGCAGGTGAACCGGCACTTCCGACGTCCGCGTCTGATCCGTTACCAGGTAGTGCACCCTCGTGCCGTGCACATCGACTGTCGCGCTGCGAATCCCGGACCAGCGATCGGCGCGCTCACCCCAGTCGGTGTACTGCACTACCCCAGGCTACGCCCGTCGTACGGCCTTACGGACCGATGACGGAATCGGGCAGGCGGTCATTTCGCTACTACCGTGAGCATTGAGAGTGCTTTAGATCGGAGTTGGTTCCGTGCGCGTGGTCGTCGTACTTGCTGTCAGTGGACTGCTGCTGGCCGGTTGTGGCAGCGACTCCGGAGCGGGGTCCCCACCAGCGGCGACGCCGTCATCGGCCACGCTGCCGTCATCACTTCAGCCGTCGCCGAGTGTCAGTTCGACTTCGCCGAGCAAACGACCCACCTCGCCCGCGCCCGCCGGGACTGGTGTGAAGACTGCCGCCAGCGACTTCGGGGTGATCTTGTTCGACAGTGCGGGGCAGGCGATCTACCTGTTCGACAAGGAGAAGTCGGCGACCTCGGCGTGCTACGACGCCTGCGCGGAGGCCAGGCCGCCGGTGCTGACGAAGGGCCATCCGAAGGCGCTCGGCGCGGTGCAGCAGTCGCTGCTCGGTACGACGAAGCGCACTGACGGCACCACCCAGGTCACCTATGGCGGGCATCCGCTGTACTTCTACGCCCACGAGGCCAAGAACGAGGTGAAGTGCCATAACGTCGAGGGCTTCGGCGGCCTGTGGCTCGCCGTCACCACGGCCGGCAAAGCAGCCCCTGCCTGACGGCGCACTGTCGTTGCTTAAGGCAATGCTCAGACCCGCCTATGCTTCCAGCAGCAGCTGCACTTGGTCACCGACCTCTGCGCCGGCAGACTTCAGGGCTGCCTTGCTCGCACCCACGCAGAAGCCGCCGCCTGCGACAAGCATGGTGCTGCCGGTGAACGTGGGCCGTTCAGGGTCCCGGCGACGCGTCGCTGCCGGCGCCCGCCAAGTTCTGGGACCAGCTCTGCCGGTATATCGACCACGGCAAGTCCTCCTGGCTTGTCCTCCCGCCACCGCCGCACGGTGCCATTGATCTCGACTGTCGTGCCCATGCCTTCTCCAGGTGTCGCCTTGAGTGGACGGCTGATCGCCACCGGATGGTGGTGGCATCATCCTGACCAGTCATCTGCAGGGTGGTGTGCAGCGCCCCCGTCTGCCTGGGTGATATCGCCTGGCGGGACTCCGTGGGATCGCGTTCGACGTGCCCCGGCGATCAGTGCAAGGCGCGATCCATGGTCACCCGTACGTAGTCGTCGGGGTTCGTCAGGTGGGGCACATGCCCTGCGCCAACGTACAGATGCCGTTCGGCGTGCGGCAACGACCTTGCGATGCGGTCGAGGATCGGCGCGAACATCGGCGGACTTTGGTCCCCTTGAGTGAGCAGCGCGGGCTTCGCGTACGTCGCCAGCGGGTCGAGATCGACAGACAGGCAATCGGGATCGCGCAGTTCGTCGAGGTACGTCGGTGCGTTCCGGACAAATGTCCGGCGTACTGGCTCCGGGAGCTTGGCCCACTGTCCTGGGCCGAGCGCGATCGATTCGACGAACAGTTCCGCCGCGGCGGCGTGCTCCTGCGCCTCGAGCAGTCTGCGCACCGGCGCGATGCGTTGCCCGTAGGCCTCCGCCACGGATGCGAACGCAGGATCGTCGGACAACAGCTGCAGTCCGGGCGGCTCGTGTACGGCGATGCCTCGAACCAGGTCGGGGTGGGCGGCGGCAAGTCGCAGCGTGATCAGCGCGCCGTAGGAGTTGCCGCAAACGAAGGCCGGCGCAAGGTCGAGCGCCTCGATCAGCGCAGCGAGATCCGAGACATCCTCGTGCACCGATCCTTGTGTGGGCGGGCGTTCGCTGCGGCTGTGACCTCGACGGTCGTAGGAGATCACCCTGCAACGCCTGGCAAGCAGGGGTACGACCGGCGCCCAGTTGTCCGCATCACCCCACGAACCATGAACGAGGACGAGACTGGGTCCCGACCCCACGGTCGAGTGGTAGAGGTTGACCCGATTCACTGTTGCCGTCGCCATTCCAACTCCTGTCGAATACAGGCCGATTCCCCGCTGCCCCGCGTTACTACGTTCGCTCGACGACCAAGCGATGTGCATCGGCAGGACTACCTATCTCGGTTCGTTGTCCAGCCCAGTTCGGAACGCCAGGTTCGGGGGTGGGCGGAGAAGTACTCCGCCGGGGAGAGTGCGCCGGAGATGACGCTGACGAATCCGTCCATCGAGTCCTGCTGGTGCTGAGGCAGCCAGGAGTTGTTGCAATTCGGGCGGGGGTGGTTCCAGCGTGGCCATCTGTGAGGTATCCGTCCGCGTTGATGGCGCTGGACATAGCCGCCGACACAGCGATCGCTCAAGCCACTGTGCTCAGGGGGAGACATCGAACACCGATTGAACGTTGCCGAGTGTCTCCGGCCCGGCCGTCAGCCTGAGCGGTCGGGTTCGGGTGCGAGGTCGGCGCCTTCGAAGGAGCGGGCTACGACGATGTCGGTGGACGAGTGGGCCAGGATCGACAACACGATGGTCAGCGCGACGAGATGGAAGACTTCGTCGGCGGCCGGGATGCCGGATTCGAGCACGATCAGGCCGTACACGACCGAGGCGAAGCCTTTCGGCCCGAACCACATGGCCGCGAACTGTTCGCGGGCGCCGAGCCCGGAGCGCAGGAACGAGACGGCCAGCGCGAGCGGCCGCGCGAGGATGAGCGCGACGACCGCGAAGACCCAGCCCTGCCAGGAGATCTCGCCAAGGAACTCGAACGAGATGAGTGCGCCGAAGACGAGCAAAGCCGCGAGTTTCAGGCCTTCGGAGATCAGTTCGCCGAAGTGCTCGAAGGTAGCGCGCTGCGCCGGGCCGAAGGTGGCGACAGTGATGCCGGCGGCGAAGGCGGCCAGGAACAGGTTGCCGTGCATGGTCTTACCCAGGGCGAGGACCAGGAGACCGATCGCCATCGCGTTGAGCGGCTCGTACTGCGTCGAGGCGGAGAAGAAGCGGCTCCGTTCCAAGCGGATCGCGATCCACGGCACAGCGACACCGATGACGACACCGAGGGTGAGCTCGAGCGCCAGCTCACCGAGATGAAGGTCCCCGGCTCCGGCCGCCACAGCCAGGAAGACCATCACGAATGGGAGGGCCAACCCGTCGTTGACACCGGACTCGACGTTCAGCAGGTGCCGGAGCCGCCTCGGCACCTTGTCGTTGCCCACGAGAGCCGAGGCGAAGACCGGATCGGTGGGGGCCAGGATCGCGCCGACCAGCAACGATTCCGGCCAGCCCAGACCCACGATGAAGTGCGCAGCGAGCGCGGTGATGCCCAAGGTCAGCGGCAGGCCCCATCCCAGCGCCCGGCCCGGGAGGTGCCAGGCCGAGCGGAGATCGGTCCAGCCGACTCGCATCCCGTCGGTGAACAGCACGGCGAACAGGGCGAGTTCGGCAAGGACGGAGACCACCGGTGAATCAGGCTGGAGGTCGAGCACACCAGTGGTCTCTGGGCCGAGGACGAACCCGGCGACCAGGAACAGGACAGCGGTCGACAGGATCGTGCGGCCCGCAAGGCTCGAAACAAGGACCGCCAGGAGGAGCACGGCGGCGAAACACATCAAAAGCATCGGCGCTCCAGCCTGGTCAGGACAGTACGAAGTAGCGCAGCCACAGGTACGGCGCGGCGACGGCGATCGTGATCGCGGTCATCACCGCGCCCTTGCGAGTGAACTCCCAGAAGCTGATCGGATTGCCTGAACGCAGCGCGATGCCGATCACGACGACGTTCGCGCTGGCCCCGACCGCGGTCGCGTTGCCGCCGAAGTCCGCACCCGCGGCCAGTGCCCACCAGAGCGCGTGGACGTGGCTGGGGTCGGTGAGGTTGCTGGTGAGTTCCAGAACCACCGGGCTCATGGTCGCGACGTACGGGATGTTGTCGACGATGCCGGACAGGACAGCAGACACGACCAGGATCAGCATCGTGGCGAGCAGTGGCCTGCCGTCGGTCGCGGTGCCGATCTGGTCGGCGAGGTCGCCGATGACGCCGGTCTTCACCAGGGCGCCGACCATCACGAACAGACCGGCGAAGAACAGCAGCGTCTGCCATTCGACGCTGCTCATGTAGTCCTTGGTAGGCACCTTCGAGATCAGCACGAGCAGACCGGCGCCGAGGAGAGCCACGACCGAGGGCTCGACGTGGAAGACCGAGTGCCCGATGAACCCGGCGAACACGGCCAGCAGGACGACGCCGCACTTGATCAGCAGCCGGGTGTCCTGGATCGCCTCGCGTTCGTTCAGCCGCAGGACGTTCTCGACCTTGGCCGGGTCGACGGCGAACGAGCCCCTGAACATCCGCGGCAGGACGAGCGTGAAGACGATCAGCTCGACCACGACCAGCGGAGCCATGTGGACGAGGAAGTCGTTGAAGGTCAGGCCGGACCGGCTGGCGATGATGATGTTCGGCGGGTCGCCGATCAGGGTGGCGGCACCGCCGATGTTGGACGCCATCACCTCGGCGATCAGGAACGGCACCGGGTTGATTCCGAGCCGGTCGCAGACCAGCAGCGTGACCGGCGCGATCAGCAGCACGGTGGTGACGTTGTCGAGGAATGCCGAGGCCACGGCCGTGATCAGGGTCAGCAGGATCATTACCCGCAGCGGCGATCCCTTGGCGCGTTTGGCGGCCCAGATCGCGATGTATTCGAAGACCCCGGTACGGCGAAGGATGCCGACGATGATCATCATCCCGAGCAACAGGAAGATGACATCCCAGTCGACCCCGGTGTCATGCGAGTAGAACGCGTGCTCGGAATCGGTCACACCTAGTGCGAGCAGCACGGCCGCACCGCCCAGGGCCGCGAACAGCTTGTGGGTCCACTCAGTCGCGATCAGCACATAGGCCACGACGAAGACGACGACGGCGATCACGGTCATGTGACCACCCGGCCGTCGATCAGTGCGGTGCGACCACCAGCTCCAGCAGCCGGGACGCGGTGATCGCGCCCACGATCTCCTTGTCCTTCATGACCGCGACCAGCGGGGACCGCAGCCGCGCCATGATCGCGGCCACCTCCAGCACGGTGTCGTCGTGATTGACCACCGGCAGCTCGACCGGCTCCGACGGCAGCAATTTCCGGACGGTGACATTCGCCAGCTTGTCGGCCACCTGGTCGGCCAGCGACTCGTCGATCACCCGTGCCAGCGACGGATCGTCCTGCACGTAGCTCGGCACCAGGAACCGCACCACCTGAGAGGCCGGCAGCACCGAGTGCGGCTTGCCCTTCTCGTCCACCACAATCAGACCCGGCAGCCGCCGGGACGCGAGCAACTCGACCGCCTCGCGAGCGTCCGTGTCCAGACTCACCACCGGAAACGCTTCGGCCATCTGCTCTCCGTGCATGGTTGCACGATACGCCGGGCGCGCCTCGGCTACCCAGCGTCGGCCTGCCGTCACTGTGAACATGCGCTGCCGTCTGGGTCACGCTGCCTCCGGAGTCGTCGACCAGCCCGCACCCCAGTCGGGGACGAGCACTGCCGACCAGACTTCCCGGCGCACCGGGCCCCAGCTTCCCTCATCCGGTGGCACAGGCGCAAACGCCTCCGCCATCCAAGCGGCCGGGACATTCGATTGCCGCGAGCAACCGCCCGGCCGCACTCAGCGTCGACCTCAGCCGCGACGATCGGGTACGTCGGTGTACCACTGCCACCAGGCGACGCCGCGTCGACGAGCGTCTCTGGTCAACAGGCCTAACGCGACCAACGTGATCGCCAGGCCGCCGCCCGCCATGCTCACGCCGATGCGGGGAGTACGGCGGTCCGCCAGCCAGAGCTGTGCGTCGACAGTCGCGAGCACGGTGGCCGGGTCGTAGGCGATGGTGAGCGGTGCCGCGTACCGGGTGCCCGGTGGTGCGGGCACCGTGGCGTGCTCGGACAGGCCGTGAGGGTCGTCGTCCTGGAAATACAACAGTTGGCCTTGAACCGGTTGGCTGCTCCGGTCCCGGAACTTGATGAAGATCTCGCCGACGAAAGGACTGCCTTTGCCGGGGTAGACGTTCAGTTCGACGCTGTCGGCAGTGGTGCTGATGCCGTTCGACAGCAGGTACCGGCTAGTTGCCTGGCGTTCATGGATGTCTGTGAAGATCAGTGCGCCCACGATCGCAACGAGGAGGGCTGGAACTCCCAGCCATGTCGGGCCGCGCCCTGGCCAATCCACTCGGCCTGCCACCGCGCACCTCCCTCAGCCGTTTCGACATGCAGGCCTGGTAGGTGTAACACGGGAGGTCGGCTGACGGATAGTACGGGTGAGTCCGTCGTACCGGAGTGGCCCCGAGGCACTCCGGTGTCGGCAGCATCGTGCTCCAGCGACTGACTCGAGGTGTGCCGGGAAGTCTGGTCGGCAGCGAGTTTGTCGTTCCAGAAAGGTTGCGATGCCATGCACACCAGCAGCGTGAAAGTACTGCGCGGCCCGATCACGTTCGGCGGCTGGAAGGCCCAACTGATCCTCAACGGCGACCTGATGACCATCGAGGGGAGCGCCACCGGCAGGAGCCTGGTCGTCAGCCTGGCCGAGGTGAAAAGAGCGTCCTTCAACTCGAACAACGGCTTGTGGGCGTTTCGTCTCCATGACGGCACCCGGTTGTGGATGCAGTCGTCCGGTGGCCTGCTGTCTGCCGACCGTACGGCGGCAGGACGCGAATCCAACCGGATGATCGCCGACCGCCTCGCTCATCACCGCGTGCGCGTCATCGGCGTGTAGTGCACGAGCGCCCACCCTTGGCTGTTCCCGAGGAGTCCACATGTTCCGCAGAAAGCCGACCCCGCAGATCTCCGCGGATCTAACCGTCGACCGCACCGGTGCGATGGATGTTGCCCGGGACAACGAGACCGCCATCCTGCCGGTGCTCACTCGCGCCGAGGTGCTCGATACAGTGCACCTCCTCGAGGAGTACATCGGCCTCTCGTCCGACGAGAAGTCCACCGAGTTGGCCGGCACGCTGATCGTCCGGCTTTTGGATCGCCTGCAGAGTGCCGGCGGCCCGGACGTCCCAGAAGGAGCGCACTGACGTGAGGAAGTCCGGGTGTTAGAGACTTGTGAGAAGAACTCCCGCGTGAAGGGTGCTGCGGTTACGGTGCATCGGTGCAGTTCGCATTGGCGCTCTGGGTTGTCGCGCTCATCCTGACTGTCGCTGGAGTGGTCTGTGCGCTGCGCGCTCGAGCCATCCTCAGTGCGATATTCATCGTCACGGGACTGGTACTTGGCCTGGTGAGCGCCACCTATCTCGACTAGCGAGCCCGTGCGACGTGGACAGCCCGGGGAGGTCAAGACGCCGGGGTGGGGCCTGACCGACCGACCGCGGCCGCTACGCCTGGAGGCAGGCTCTGGACTGCCCTCCGGCGGGATGCGACAAGGAGGACTGGATGAAGTGGCGGTACCCCGGCAGGGTGGTCGTGGCCGGGTTCGCGCTGGCCACGGTGTTCGGGACCGTTCTCTTGATGCTTCCGATCGCGGCCGAGAGCGGGGAAGCCACCGGTCCCGTGCCGGCCTTGTTCACCGCCGTGTCAGCGGTCTGTGTGACCGGGCTGGTGGTGGTCGACACTCCGACCTACTGGTCCGGCTTCGACGCGGCCATGGACAGGAAAGTGACACTCTCGGTTCGGGAGGTGTCCTGATCGTGCCTGCGGCGTTCGTCGGAAGGTCGAAGCAGTCCTGCGGAGCGGAACCCGGCGGGGCATCGAGGGTTGAGTTTCGCATCGAGGGTAACCGGGGACCGCGGGTTCAGACGGCAGCCTCAGGAACACCGGTGCGCCCTGCGCCCGGCATGTGCAGGAGGCTTGCGTGGCCGACGTCGAGTCTGTCGATTCCACAGCGGGGACGGGGCTGAGCGATCCGCTCCGGTCGCTGTGTTCCGGCACCGTCGCGGGCACCGTGGGGTTCGAGGAGGAGCTACTGCTGGTGGGGCGGGAGAGCTGGCTGCCGGTGGATGTCGCCGCCGTGGTGGCGGGTATCGGTGACCCGCGGGTGAAGCCCGAGCTCCCGGCCTGCCAGCTCGAGATTGCGACCTCCGTTCATGAGAACGTGGCGGGCGCCGTCGAGGAGCTGCGGCCCCGGTGCTCCCGACAACCCCCAAGCCCGCGGCGCAACCAGCCACCTGCCCACGTCGAGTACCGAGGCCCGCCCGTCCGGACTTGCCGATAGCGGGCTTGCATCGGACGGTCACCGATCATCCACGGGATGTCTCGTGTCCTTTCGCCCATTTTGACGCACCACGCTCCGACAAACCGCTGGCGCTGTCCCGGCAACTGCCTGGTCTGATCATCGGCATGAAGACCATCCGCCCGCCCGAGAATGGCCGCCCCCCGGGCTGGTCAGCTGGCCTCGTCATGGGGTGGCAGCACGAGGCTCGACGTTGTGCGTCGAGGAACGCCTGCTCCATTGACGGTGCGGCGCGGTCAGCGCTGTCCGGAGAGGCTCTCGGACACGGGTGGTCCATCGGAGGGCGTCGTCCGATGGAAGAGGACGCCGAGCAGCACGGCCACGACGAGGAACACGGGGACGTAACCCACAATGCCGATGTTTCGAAGATGCATGTCACCGAACGCGACACCGCTCAACCCGGCGAGCGCGAGCACCCCTGAGGTCACCATCAGCCACCGGATCCAGCCCGCCAGACGGCTCCCCTGGAACGCGGGGGCTGCGAACAACATCGAAAGCGCGAAGAAGGCGTCCCATCCGAGAATGTCGAGCGCGTAGACGACCGAGGGCCACTCGAACTCCAGGACGAGCGGCAGCCACTGCTGGCCTGCGAACTCGGGCTCACGGCTGACGGTCAAGATGACGAAGTGGATGCTGAGGGTAAGCCCGGCGAGCAGGCCCATGAAGACGACGGCCGTCAGAGTGAGTGCCTTCATCCGGGTCGGCGCGAAGGCGTGCACCGCGATCATGAGGCCCACGATGGCCGGCATCATGACCATGATCAGGACCTCGAGAATCGTGAACATCGGGTCCCCGATCGGGTCATCCTGCGATTCGAGCGACAGAAGCCCCACGACGAGTGTGACCGCGTAGACGGCAACCAGGATTACTGTCGCGGCAGCGCAAGTGATTCCGAAACGGCGAGCGATGGCGGTGAATTCCATACCCATCCCAATCGACGAGCTAGGTCTGCGATCGGGCTGGAGGCCCGGCTCTCGGTGCCCGCAGCATCGCAGCGCCCATGCCGATGAAGCCCAGGGCGCGGACACCGGCAGCTGCGAGCTGCGTGCTTTCAGGCATGGTCTGAGTGACCGCGACCAGCACGACCCCGGCCATCAACGCGAGAGCTGTCCACGCCGGCAGCGTTCGCGCGCGGAGTACGGCGTAGCCGAGTCCGAGGCCGGCAACCACCATCAACCCGCCATGCACGGTCATCACAAGACCGAGCTGGTCGGTCAGCGACTCGTAGTTCTTGGTGCCGTTCACGAGCGCGTAAACCACCGTCCCGGTGAAGACGACATAGCTGTATGCGTAGCCCGCGGCTGCGAGCACACCGAGTCGTCCCAGGTGAGGCCGTTGCCAGACGGCGAGCCCCATGACGAAGATCGGTATCGCCGCCTCGGCAAGAAGCGTGAGCCACAACTGGCCATCCGAGAATCCGCCCTGGATCACCTCGATGACGTCGGAGACGACGTACAACACCGACGCCAGCACCATGAAGCCGCCCAAGAGGGCCACCGCAGAAGTACGACGCAGCTGGCCGCTGCGCCGCTGCGGAGACCTGCTATGCGCTAGCCGACTCGGCGAGCCACCCCTGGCCACACGAGCGGGGCTGGAGGCGGGCCTCATCCGTCGCTCCCGACCATGGCCTCGGCCCGCGCCTTGATGCCGCGCAACATCCTGCGTTGCATCGCGAAGTCCCCGAACTCCATGAGCACCACACCCAGCACCGCGTCCAGCGGGCGACGCCAGTCGTAGACGGCATGGACCCGGGTCAAGAGACGGGTGCCGCCTGCGGTCGGCGTCAGCCGCCACGCCCACGTGCTGTCGGGCTTGGTCCACAGCAGCCACTGGTTGACCTCGAAGGAGTGAACCTTGAACGCGTTGCGGTCCGAGGGCGGCCCCGAGGGCGCCATAGGCACCCATTGGCCGACCTCGAGGTGCTGCAGCTCTGGCACGATCACGGTCGCGCTGGGATGGCCGAGGTTGTCGAGCAGGTCGTTGCTGTACCAGCCGGCCCGAAGAGCGCCGACCTGAACCAGCCATGGCCAGACCGCCTGCGGCGGCGCGGCGATCGTGATCGCTCGGGTCGCGCGGAACTGGGCATGCCGGAGGAGCTCGTCGCCGGGCATGGACCCGGTCCGCTCGGCCGGCGTGGAACCCCAGTGCCGGTGCCAGCGTCGGTACAGCGGCGAGGTGAGAAAGGACGGTACGTCGTGCACGACATCGCCGACTTCGGCAAGCAGCTGGCGCGTGGAAGGCCCTCGCCTGGTGACCATGTCGATCACATCCCTTCACCAACGACCATGCGGTCGATGATCTCAGCGTCGTCCCCCATGCCCGTCCGGCGACAGGGGCAACTGTCCTCCCGCGCCCGGTCCGTTGGTCCCGAGAAGCGCACCGCATCTGGGACCATCTCATCCGCCCGGCCCGAGATGATCGATCAGATCGAGCCTGGCGAATCAGTTGGAAGACTGAGGTGCCGGGTCCTCAGGGTCGCCAGGCCGCCGCGCTACCGGTTGCTGGCGAAGCCCGTGACCAACACCGTGCTCGACGAGGCCGCCGTTTCGGTGGGCACTCCGCGTCAGCCCGGCAAGGCTTCGTGCGGCACGCCATGCTGACGTCGGGTGAGGTGGCCTTTGTTCGCCCACGCCACCACTCCGAGGATCGCCCAGAACGCCGCGCCCCACACCAGCGCTTTGGTCACGGTTGCGTCGCCCGGTGTCGCGTCGGAGGCCAGGATGATCGTGGTTGTGCTGATGGGTACGTGCATCAGGTATGCCACGAGCAGGCTCTGGGTCCGGTCGTAGACCCACACCATCAGCACCCTGTACGGAGGCAGCCACGCGAGCAGGAGCACCCCGACCAAGAGAGCAGCCGGCACCGAGCCTTCCGGATCCCTTTCCCCCGCGAAGAGTGGGAAGTGCCACGCCCCCCACAGCAGGCCCATCACGAGCCCGGTGGTGAGAACGCCGTAACGTTCCCGCAGCCGCGGCAGGGCATACCCGGTCCAGCCGAGTTCTTCCAGGAAGGGACCCACGAGCCCGAGCGCGATCCCGACCGCAACGATGCTCAGCCTGTTGTCGGCCGTGACGATGTCAGGGCGGAAGTCCGGGGACGCAAGGGACAGTGCGAACACCGACGCGCCCATCACGAGCGGACCGGTCAGGAGCGCCACCGCGTACCAGCGGGCGCCGACCCGCCACCGCCGGAGTCGAGATACGAGTCGGCGAAGGCCCCTCCTTCCATCGACCAGACCCGTCAGGAGGACGCCTGCGACGGCCGGCCCCATGAGTGCTACCGCGCCGCCGCCGGCGATCGCTGAACCCGTTGCGAAGAACCCATCGGGACCAAGGACGAGGAGGAACCCTCCAAACGAGATGGCGAACGTGAGGGCGTAGTACGTCGCCACGGCGTGTCGCCTGATGAAGGGGACGATCCTCCTCCTGGGACTCTCTGGAGCCTCAGGAGGCAGCGTCTCCGGCAGTCGTTTGATCGTGGTCGCCATCGTGACCTCCTCCGAGGGACGGACCGGTCGTCCAGACCTCCTCCGAGGCGCGGCACATCGATCATGCCCTCACGTTCAGCCTGACTCTCCAGACGGCTCCGGGCCAGGGTCGGTGGACCTGTGACCCTGGGGACCTTGGCCCGCTCTGTGCCGCCACCCACGCGGATCCGGCCAGCGTCACATCGCCGCGATGAGGGCGGGTTGCGGCAACAACGTGCTGAGATGAAGCAGCTAGGTAGAGGTTCGTCGGGCGAAGTCCGGCTCGCCGGCGCACCAATCGGCTGGGATGCCCAGCGGTCAAGTCCAAATGAGTGGTGTACGACGTCTGGTCCTTCGTCGTGTTTGGTTAGGCGCTGATCGCGTCGGCGGGTTGGTTCTCCTCTGGCTTGGTGGTGATGAGGACGAGTCGGCTGCGGTGGAGTACTTCGAGGCCGAGGTAGCGGCGGCCGTCGGCCCATTCGTCGTGTTGTTCGGCCAGGACGGCGCCGACGGGGCGGATGATGGAGCCGCGGTCGGGGAAGATCCCGACGACGTCGGTGCGGCGCCGGATCTCGCGGTTGAGGCGTTCGTTGGGGTTGTTGGACCAGATCTGTCGCCAGACGGCCTTGGGGAACGTCGTGAAGGCCAGGATCTCCTCGCGGGCAGCGTCGAGGTGGGCATGGACCTCGGGCAGGGTGTGCTCGACCTGGTCCAGCAGTTTGTCGTACTGCGAGTGCACGGCCTCGGCATCGATCTGGTCGAACACCGAGTGCAGCATCGCCTTCACCCCACCCCAGGCGTGTTTCGGGCAGGTCGCCATCAGGTTCGCGGTGTAGTGGGTGCGGCAGCGCTGCCAGGAGGCCCCGGGCAGCGCCGCGCCGATGGCGTCGACCAGGCCGGCGTGAGCGTCGGAGGTGACCAGGGCGACGCCGTTCAGGCCGCGGGCGACCAGGTCTTTGAAGAAGGTGTTCCAGCCCGCCCCGGACTCGGCAGTGGAGGTGGCGACGCCGAGGATCTCGCGGAACCCGTCGGCGTTGACACCGGTGGCGACCATGACCGCGATCTTGATCACCCGGCCGCCTTCGCGGACCTTCATCGTCAACGCATCCGCGGCCACAAACGTGTAGGGCCCGGCGTCCAGCGGCCGTTCGCGGAAGTCGCGGACGAGCTCGTCGAGGTCCCTGGCCATCACACTCACCTGACTCCTGGACAACCCGGTGATGCCCAGCGACTGCACCAACCGGTCCATCCGGCGTGTCGACACCCCGAGCAGGTAACACGTCGCCACCACCGACGTGAGTGCCGCCTCAGCACGGCGACGCCGCTCGAGCAGCCAGTCCGGGAAGTAGCTGCCCTCTCGCAGCTTCGGCACCGCGACATCCAACGTCCCGATCCGGGTGTCGAGCTCGCGGTGGCGATACCCGTTACGGCTGTTCACCCGTTCCGGATCGCGGGTCCCGAACGCGGCTCCGCAGACCCGATCAGCATCCGCGGACAACAACGTGTTGACGAAGCCCTGCATCAGCTCACGCAGCAGATCCGGGCTGGCCTCGGCCAGGTGTTCGTGCAAGAAGTCGGCAGGGTCGATACTGGAGCCAGCGGTCATCGCGGTTTCCTTCTTCGAGTCGGTTGTGAGAGATCACTCGAAGGATCACCCGATGACCGCGTTCACGTTCCCGCGACGCGCCACCGGGATCTCGCCGTACACCACTCTGCTGGACGCAACTTGCCCAGCGCCCGCAGTGCGGGTTCGATGGCCGGCTCTGGGGCCTCCGAGCCACATACATCCGCAGTGTCGGCCCACGAGAGGGGTGGAATTGATGAGATGCCCGGCTCCGCGGTGGCCCAGAGACGAGGCACCTGCTTGATCAGAGACCGCCAGGTCAACCAGGAAGCAGAAACGACGTTCGGGTTGTGAGCGCGCCGCCAGCCACGCGCCGTGCGCCAGTGAGCGTCCGCATGGAGATCGGCGTCACGGATCTGAGTCGGCGGCAGAAACGGGTCTCAGTAGAGCGCCGACCTGAACTCGAAGTCCTTCGTGCGCGCCTCAGTGTTACTCAGTACGGCTGTAACGAGCGGGTGCGGCAGGTTGCGGCCGTAGCGGTTGGCCTTGCTGTCGAGCGCCCTGGTCACCCCGGTCACATTGTCGACACCGGCAGCTCGACCCGTTCCACGCATGAGAACGAGAGGTGAGTCTTGGAACCCGGTTGGCAGAGCCCTGAACTCCAAGTGCCACCCGCCTTCTATGAACGGAAAGCAGCCTGCGTCGTCTTCGTCGTCATGCGCCCGGCCGAGCCGCCAGGCAATGTCTGCCGGGTCGAGTCCATCGAGCCACCGCAGAAGGCCGTCACGCAGCTTGGTGCTCTTGATGGGAGCTGACCCGATGACGTACCAGTCGAAGCTCAAGGACCAGCCGTCCACCCGCACCTCGTCCAGGATGGCCTGCACCTGAGCTAGGCGACGCTCTCTAGCCTTCCGTTCGGGCCGAGCACTCACCGCTACCGCTTCCAGATAGAACGGCACGTCTGCATGGACCAAGAAGTCAGGCTGCTTTCTGGTGCCCGGAATGTTCGGGTGGATCTCCACCTCGTATCCGCGCCCATCAGGCCCGAACCCGGGGCGTTCGGCGCGATGTCCGCATGCTGCGAATTGGTTGCCAGCAGCAACTTGGCGGCCTCGCCCGCGAACCGTCGGTCGCCGACGGACCGAACCGGGCCGACACTCCGACCCGACCGGGATGATCGACGTCGGTGTCGACCGGATCACCGACGCCTACACCGAAGTGATTGCCGGCCTAGGGGCTCCGCCGATTGTCGTCGGGCACTCGTTCGGGGGCTCGTCGCCCAGAAGCTCCTCGAGCGAGGCCAGGCGGCAGCTGCCGTTGCGATCTCTCCGGCGCCGATCAAGGGCATCCGGGTGCTGCCGCTGAGCCAGTTGCGGTCCAGCTTTCCGGTGCTGTCCGATCCGCGGAACAGGCATCGCACGGTCGCGCTGACCGAGAACCAGTTCGCCTACTCCTTCGGCAACGCTCTGCCCCGGGCCGAGTCGGACCAGCTTCACCGGCGGGTCGCCATCCCCGGGCCGGGGCGTCCGCTGTTCGAGGCGGCGTCGGCCAACTTCACTCGTCACGCGCCCACGACGGTCGACTCGCGCCGGGCTGACCGCGGACCCTTGCTGCTGATGGCCGCCGGCAAGGACCACACCGTGCCCGCCGTCGTCGTCAGGGCCGCGTACAAGCTCTACTCCGCCTCGACCGCGGACACGAAGCTGGTCGAGTACCCCGAACGCGGGCACAGTGCGCCGTTCGACAAGGGCTGGCGCACGCTCGCGGACGCGGCTCTGGACTGGCTCACCCGGCGGGGTCTGTAGCTCCTCTTCCACCGCGGGGTCCACCGGCCGTCAACAGCGGCCTCCCACGATGGGCGAGCAGAGCCGAGGACCGCCGGTCCGGGCGCACCACGAGAGAGGCACGACGATGAGCACCTTCACGACCCCGGACGGCACGGAGATCTTCTACAAGGACTGGGGCTCCGGACAGCCGATCATCTTCAGCCACGGGTGGCCGTTGTCCGCGGATGACTGGGACAACCAGATGTTGTTCTTCAAGGACCACGGGTTCCGCGTGATCGCCCATGACCGGCGCGGTCACGGGCGGTCGGCCCAACCTGCCGCTGGGCACGACATGGACCACTATGCCGACGACCTGGCCGCGCTCGCCGAGCACCTCGACGTTCGCGACGCCGTCCACGTCGGGCACTCCGCGGGGCGGAGAGGTGGCGCGCTACATCGGCCGCCACGGGGAGGGTCGGGTCGCGAAGGTGGTGCTGATCAGCGCCGCCACCCCCTCGACCGCACTGTCCGACGCGAACCCGGATGGCCTGCCGCAGTCGGCGTTCGAGGGGCTGCAGGCCCAGCTCGCCGCCGGAATGGCGACATTCTTCCGGGAGCTGCCGGCCGGCCCGTTCTACGGCTTCAATCGCCCGGGCACCGAGACCGTCGACGCGATCGTGGACAACTGGTGGCGCCAGGCCATGATGGGTGCCGCCAACGCCCAGTACGACTGCGTGTTCGCCTTCGCGCGCGAGGACTACACCGAGGACCTGGCCAGGATCAGCGTGCCTGTATTGGTGATGCACGGCGAGGACGACCAGATCGTGTCGTACGCGGACACGGCGCCCCGTGCCGTGAAGCTGGTGTCCAACGGCACGCTGAAGTCCTACCCCGGGTTCCCGCACGGCATGCCGACGACCCAGGCGGAGACGATCAACGCGGACCTGCTGGAATTCATCCAGTCATGACGGCGGGATGACGTTCCGGTCAACTATTCCTGCACAGCCCGTCGAGGGCGGCTCCGTAGCGTCCAGGGCTTCGGCGCTCCCATCGGATGGCGGCTGGGCGCTACGCGATCCGCCAGAACGCCAAAGCCTACGTCAAGGGACTCGATAGCCCTTGCGACCTTGCTCATCGCGGTCAAGTCGTCGGCCCTGACTGTTGCGGGCGCGGTCCTGGGGCTTGTCGAGGTCTAGAGCCGTCCGTCGCCGGCCCGGTGAGCGCGGGTTCTCGCCGCAGCTCGGCCGAACAACATCTCGGTCATGCCGGACGACCGGGCGAACACCGATGCGGCTTCTGGCAGTCGCTGGGTCGCCCGGGGCTCGGCTGATCGACCGTCAGCGCCGCAGCCGGACAGCGTGACTCGCAAGTGTCACCGAAGCCGGGGCCAGGTCTTCCGCGACGTGCCCCCGGCTTCGGGCACTTACACGTCTTTTCGGTGGATGGTGAGGATGGCGGCGGCGGTGACGGCGGCGACCCAGGCGGCGAGGACGGCGACCCCGGCGCCTGCGCTGAGTGTGCTGTCGCCTGCGGCCATGACCTCGGTGAATGAGGCGGCGGCGGAGCTGGGGAGGAACTTCAGGATCGTGTCCCAGCTGTCCGGCAGCAGTGCTCCGGCCAGGTTCGGCAGGATCAGGATGCCGCCGACGACGGTGCCGATGCTGCCTGCCACGCTGCGCAGCAGGATGCCGAGACACAGGCCCAGCAACGCGATCGCGGTGAGGTAGCCGGCCATGCCGAGAAGTGAGGTCACGACGCCGTCGTCGGTGAGGGCCACGGTGGCGGAGTCGTTGGCGGACAGGATGCCCATGCCGGCGCCGTAGGCGCCGAAGACCGCGATCAGGGCGGTCGGGGTCACCACGGCGGCGAGCGCGACGGTCTTGGCGATGACGACCTGCCAGCGCCGGGGCACGGTGGCGACCGTGGCAGTGATCATTCGGGAGCCGTACTCTCGGGCGCCGGCCAGGCTTCCGAGCACCCCGATCAGCAGCACCGCGAAGTTGGCGCCGGTGAGGACGGTCGCGAGCGGGCCCTCGGCACCGAACGGGCCGTCGCCGTCCTGCGGAGCGGCGACGGAGCCGGTGGTCATGCCCGCGGCGAGTGCACCGAACCCGATCATGATGGCGGCGATGGAGGCCATGCCGATCCAGGTGCTGCGCAGGCTGCGGATCTTGATCCACTCCGCGTGGATGGCCCGGGCTAGTGTCTGGGGGTGATGAGTGGTGGTCGCCGCCTTCTCGATTGGGCGGGTCGGTCGTTCGACTCTGGTGGTCATCAGGCAGCCCTCCTGGTGGTGCCGGTGTATTCGACGCTGTCGCGGGTGAGTTCGAGGTAGGCGGACTCGAGCGAGGCCGTGATCGGGGTCAGTTCGTGGATGCGGAGGCGGTGCTCGGTGGCGATGTCGCCGATCTCGGGGGCGGTCAGGCCGCGGACCTCGAATCGGCCGGGTTCGCGAGTGGTCAGGGCCACGCCGTCGTCGGCGAGAAGCGGCGCCAGCGTGCCGGCGTCGGGGGATACCACGACGACCGCGCCGCCGCCCCCGGACTCCTCGATGAAGTCCTGGATCGAGGTGTCGGCGAGGATGCGGCCCTGGCCGATGACGAGCAAATGGTCGGCGACGAGTTGCATCTCGCTCATCAGATGGGAGGACAGGAGCACGGTGCGGCCCTCGGCGGCGAGGTCGCCGAGCAGGTCGCGGATCCATTGGATGCCGTCGAGGTCGAGGCCATTGACGGGTTCGTCGAGGAGCAGGACGGCCGGGTCGGCGAGCAGCGCGGCGGCGATGCCGAGGCGTTGTCCCATCCCGAGGGAGAACGACTTCGCCGGCTGGTCGGCCACCTCGGTCAGTCCCACCGACGCGAGTACTTCGTCGACCCGGCGCTTGCCGATGCCGATGGTGGCGCCGAGGGCGAGGAGGTGGTTGCGGGCGCTGCGACCGCCGTCGACTGCCTTGGCGTCGAGCAGCGCGCCGACCTCGGCCAGCGGTGCGCGCGCCGCGGCGTAGGGGTGCCCGTTGACGAGTGCGGTGCCGGAGGTCGGCCGGTCCAGGCCGACGATCATGCGCATGGTGGTGGACTTGCCGGCCCCGTTGGGCCCGAGGAACCCGGTGATGATGCCCGGCTTGATGGTCGCGGTGATGCCGTCGACGGCTGTCTTGTCGCCGTACTTCTTGGTGAGTTGCTCTAGCTCGATCATGTCTCCAACGGTGCGGGAGACCGGGGCTGGTCCGCGTCGTCTCGCTGCGGACACTTCGCACGGTTGGAGTACGACGTTCATGGTAGGCCGCGCGGTGCGGGCTACCACGGCCGGACGACGACGCGGACCACCGCGAACGTCTACCTTGACGGGTATGGATCAGACGGCGGTCAGGCGGTGGGTGGGGTGCCATCCCCTGCACCTGGACGTCGTGCTGGCCTGCGCCGTGGTGGCCGCGGGTGTGGTCGGCGAGTTGAGCGGGATGCGTGGCCAGACCGATGGTGTCATCAACACCCGCGACGTCGCGGCGCTGGCCATCGCGCTGGTTGCCATCCTCACCCGTCGCGTGCGGCCGCGTCGCACCCTGGTGGCCACGGCCGTCGCCGCGGCGGTGCTCTTGGTGGTGACCGAGGTCGAGCAGCCTGCGCTGTTCGCGGCCATGGTGATCGTCACGTTCACCATGGCGTCTAGCACCGATCGCCGCTCCGCAGTTCTGCTGGCCGGCCCGATCGCGGTCGGCCTGTACTTCGTCGACGCATTCGTCAGCACGGGTTCGGCGTGGTCCCCGCAGAGCGCGGCGCTGGTGGCCTGGATGGGCATGGCCACCGCTGCCGGTGACGCCGTCCGCAGCCGCCGTGCCTACGTCGCCGCGGTGGAGGAGCGGGCCCGGCGCGCGGAGCAGACCCGCGAGGAGGAGGCCGCGCGGCGCGTCGTCCAGGAGCGGGTGCGGATCGCGCGGGAGCTGCACGACGT
This sequence comes from Kribbella sp. CCNWLW201, assembly GCF_037203805.1. Taxonomy (NCBI): domain Bacteria; kingdom Bacillati; phylum Actinomycetota; class Actinomycetes; order Propionibacteriales; family Kribbellaceae; genus Kribbella; species Kribbella sp. CCNWLW201. The sequence continues at coordinate 304,514 of NZ_JBBCBQ010000005.1, forward strand.
GGTCGCCCACCACATCGCGGTCATCAACGTCCAGGCGGGCGCCGCCAGCCACATCCTGCACCGACAGCCCGAACAGGCCGACCGGGCACTCACCCACATTCGTGCCGCGTGCGGAACCGTGCTCGCCGAACTCGCCTCGATCGTCGGTATCCTGCGCGAGGCAGACGACCCCGACCCGACCACCGAACCCGTGCGTGGGCTGGCCCGCCTCACCGACATGCTCGACGCGCTCGCCGCCGCCGGGCTCACCGTGGAGCGCAAGCAGCTCGGCGAGGCACGGGAACTGCCCGCCGTGGTCGACCTCGCCGCGTACCGCATCCTGCAGGAGGCGCTCACCAACGCCCACAAGTACGGCACCGGCACCGCCTGCCTCACCATCACCTACACCACCGACGCCGTCACCCTCGATGTCGTCAACTCCATCGCCGCACACATCCCCACTGGGTCCGGGTACGGGATCCTCGGCATGAAGGAACGCGCCGCCACCGCCGGCGGCACCCTCGACGCGCACGCCCGGCCCGACGGCCCGTTCACCGTGCACGCCGAGTTGCCCGCCCCAGCACTGAAAGCCGCAGAATGACCATCCGGGTATTGCTCGCCGACGACCAGGCCCTCATCCGCGCCGGCTACAAGATGATCCTCGACGCCGAACCCGATCTCGAGGTCGTCGGCGAGGCCGTCAACGGGCGCGATGCCGTCTTCCTGGCCCGCACCACCCGCGCCGACGTCGTGCTGATGGACATCCGCATGCCCGAGGTCGACGGCATCGAGGCCACCCGCCGCATCGCCGCCGACGACAACCTCGCCGGCGTGCGCATCCTCGTGCTGACCACGTTCGAGAACGACAAGAACGTCCTGCACGCGGTCCGTGCCGGCGCCAGCGGCTTCCTCGGCAAGAACGTCGGCCCGGACGAACTCATCCACGCCGTCCGCGTCGTCGCCGCCGGTGACGCCCTGCTCTCACCGAAGGCCACCCGAGGACTCGTCCAGCACGTACTCGACCAGCCGGAAACCGTCCCTCAGCCGACCGCCGCACTCGACCAGCTCACCGATCGCGAACGCGAGGTCGTCGTCCTCGTCGCCCACGGCCTGTCCAATGAAGACATCGCCGACCGCCTCCGCCTGTCACCGCTGACCGCCAAGACCCATGTCAACCGCGCGATGACCAAGCTCGCCGTCCGCGACCGCGCCCAACTCGTCGTCATCGCCTACCAGAACGGCCTCATACGCCCCGGCGAAACCCCACCCTGACACACAGGTCTGCACATGGTCAGCAGCGCCTTCACCGACGCCAATCGGCGCGAACCCGGACGAGCGTTCCGCTGTGTCCGATGCACTCGCGTACGCCGATCAGACGGTCGGCGCCCGGGGCGAGCCGCTGCCCATTGCGGACCGGCTGGCGGATATGCTGCGCCGCCGCGGGCCCGACTCACCCAACGCCGCCGTGCACCGGTTCCGCGCGCCGTACCTGCTGGCCATCGCCGACGGCGTGGAGGCGCGATTGCGAGCGGGCGAACACCCGCCGGCCGACCGATCTGACAAAGTCGACCCGCCACGGCGCGACCCCGGACATGGTTGGTCGGGTTGACTGACGTTCAGATGGTGATGACGACCTTGCCGCTCGCATGGCCGTGCTCAAGGTGGCGGATGGCGGCAGCAACCCGACTGTCGGCGAGGACGGGCAACGCTACTTCGAGCTGAGCAGACCCTTCTTGAGCAACGGCTCGCCATGGCACCCGATCAGGACGCACGCCACGGAAGAGCCACACCAACCGGGCGGGCAGCAGCCGCAATAGGAGCGTCCGGCAGGGCACCTCACCCGAGCCTCTCCGACCCGGGCAGCTTCGAAAGTCAACAAGTAGCAGCGATCCGAGCGGTCATGCCGATGTCAGGGCGTCCGACGGCGTCTATGGAGGACATAGCACATCGCCGCAGTATGGACGGGGCACGAGCCGCGGCCGGATGCTGGACGTGATCCCAGGCCGCTCACGGTCAATGGTCATGCGGCGGCCGGAGACAGCCTGCGGCAACCCAGCCACCCGGGGAAGGAGGGCCACGATGGCCACGACTCGGCGAGGGGGCGCCGGCCGCCACCACGACCGGCTTTGGAGTATTGCCGGTCGGTGGGCGACCGACGGCTATGTGATCGCTGACCCTCCGGTGCCGGTGACCGGCTTCGATACGTACGAGGTCCTCGCCGGTGGATACTTCCTGGTTCACCACGTTGACGTGCAGGTCGGCGACCAGTCCGTGCAGGCGATCGAGATAATCGGTGAGCCGGACCCCTCGAGCGATGGTTTCCTCGCCAGATCGTTCGACAACACCGGGACCTGGGAGATCATGCGGGTGACCATCGATGACGAGGGCGTGTTCCGTTTCGCCGGCGGCCCCGAAGTCGCCCCGGCAGCGCGCCCGGCCGACGGAGAGACGCAGGCGTCCGATCGACGCTGACGCTCGCCGCAGGTGGCGGCTCGATGACGGCGCTCTGGGAGCGTTCCCCGGACGGGCGCACCTGGGAGCCATGGATGCGCATCGCGTTCACGAAGCTAGGTTGAACGCGACCGGGCCGCAGAACGTTCAACCTGCTCATGCGCAAGAGCGCATGGTGCTCAAGGTTCACTCGCGACCCGACTGGTCGCACCAGTGAACACCCTGGTCCGCTCCCAGGCACCCGCGTCAGGCGGAGTGGGCCAGTGCGCCGCGTAGCTGCCGGCGCGAGGTGATGCCGAGCTTGGAGAACGTCTTGCGCAGGTGCCACTCGACGGTGCGTGGGCTGATGTACAGCTGGGCCGCGATCTCGGAGTTCGTGAGGCCGTCGCGGGCCAGCCCGGCGATCTGTGCCTCCTGCGCGGTGAGGTCGTTGAGCGTTTCCGGCCTGCGTTTGCGGACCGTCTCGCCGGTCGCGAGGAGTTCGTGACGAGCCCGTTCGGCGAACGCTTCGAGCCCCATCTGGTCCAGCCGCTGGTGGGCTGTGCGCAGCGCCTCGCGCGCGTCCATGCGACGTCCCTCGCGTCGTAGCCATTCGCCGTACACGAGCTGCGAACGGGCTTGCTCGATCCGAAGGCTGGTCCTGCCGAGCACCTCGATCGATCGGCGGTAGGAGTCCTCGTCGGAGTGCAACAGTGCCCGGACGCGCGCCTCCAGGCCGTGGCGCCAGTCCGTCGGTGTGGCCGCGGTGCGTTCGGTCAGCCAGCTGAGTGTGCTCTCGACCAGCTTGGTGTCACCGGTCCGGGACGCGGCCTCCGGCAATTCACCGACCACCAGGACGCCGTACCCGACGATGTCCTGGTCGAACACCTTCCGGGCGGCGTCACGGGCCGCCTCGTAGCGGCCGTGACCGTTGTGCAGAACAGAGCTCGCGTAGGTAGCCCAGGCCACCATCCTGCCCTGCTCGTGTTCAGTCGCCGACCGGGCTGTTGCATCGATCAGCCCGGTCGCGGTCGTCTCGTCGCCGCACGATGGACCCGCCCACAGAACTGAGCATCGGCCTGATGTTCACAGCGTCGCCTTGCACACAGGAGACCACCATGAGTCGGAGAAGACCGATGAGGATCGAGACGGTTCAGAGATGGGTCGCCTCTGCCGTCCTCTTCCACGTCGGCAGCCGTCCCCGCCATCACGCTGGCCGTTTACAGCATCGGGGTCGCAGAGACCGACTATGGAAAGGGCGTCGGTTTGTGGATCATGTCCGGAGTCATCGGACTCCTCACGATCGCCGGCATACTCCTCATCTTCCAACGCTCGCTGTTGTCCTTCTGGCTACTCGCCGGCCTCCTCCCAACCGCAGTCACCGGCCTCTACGTCCTCTGACCCGCATCGCCGCGTCCCGGTCGTCGACCCGGCCCGGTTGCTGGCCCGGAGGATCGTCGAGACCGTCACACTCGATCGAACCGTGGACTCCCCTGGGTGTGCGACGTGCGGGGAATGAACCTGACACCGATCTGTGTTGACATGTCAACCTAGTTCACGTGTTGACATGGCAGTTCAGATGGGAAGTGACGTTGATGAGCGACCTCTTGTTCGGCCTCGACACCTTCGGTGACATTCCGGAGGACGACGAGGGCCGGCTCGTCTCGGATGCCGCCGCGATCCGTCAGGTGGTCGAGGAGGCGGTGCTCGCGGACGAGCTCGGTGTCGACGCCATCGCGCTCGGTGAGCACCATCGCCCGGAGTACTCGATCTCCACGCCGGAGACGGTCCTGGCCGGGATCGCCACTCGCACCTCGCGGATCAAGCTCGGGTCCGGTGTGACCGTGCTGAGCTCGGATGATCCGGTCCGGGTGTTCCAGCGCTTTGCGACGGTGGATGCCATCTCGAACGGGCGCGCCGAGGTCATCCTCGGCCGAGGCTCGTTCACCGAGTCGTTCCCGTTGTTCGGCTACGACCTGCAGGACTACGAGGTCCTGTTCGAGGAGAAGCTACAGCTGTTCGCCCAACTGCTCGACGAGAAACCGGTCACCTGGAGCGGAACCACCCGGGCGCCGCTGGACAACGCCGATGTTTACCCCAAGACCGAATCCGGCCGTCTGACGACCTGGGTCGGCGTCGGCGGTACCCCGCAGTCGGTGGTGCGTACGGCGTACTACGGTCTGCCGCTCATGCTCGCGATCATCGGTGGATCTCCTGGCCGCTTCGCGTCGTACGTCGATCTCTACCAGCGTGCGGCCGAGCAGTTCGGCACGGTCGCGCACCCAGTCGGGATGCACTCGCCGGGCTTCGTCGCGGACACCGACGAGGAGGCGAAGGAGCTGTTCTATCCGCGGTTCAAGGTGGTCCGTGACCGGATCGGAGCGTTGCGCGGGTGGCCGCCGATTCGTCGCGAGGAGTTCGACGCGGAGGTGGCTCAGGGTTCGATGTACGTCGGCTCGCCGGAGACCGTGGCCCGCCGGATCGCCGGCGCCGTACAGACGCTGGGGGTCGGCCGATTCGACCTGATCTACACGTCCGGCTCGCTGCCGGTCAGTGCCCGGCTGCGGGCGGTCGAGCTGTATGGCACGAAGGTGATCCCGATGGTCCGCGACCTGCTCGCCGACGCGCGCACGGAGCAGTCGTTCCGGAGCCAATCATGAAGGCCACGATCGGCATCCTCGGCGCGGGCAAGGTCGGCACGGTGCTCGCCCGTCTCGCGGTCGCTGCCGGGTATGAAGTGCTCATCGCCGGCTCGGGTGAGGTGTCGAAGATCGCGCTGATCGTCGACGTCGTCACACCCGGAGCCGTCGCGACCACGGCGGCCGACGCAGCCGCGCGGGCCGACGTCGTCATCCTCGCGCTCCCACTCGGCAAGCACCGCACCATCCCGGCCGAGGCGCTGCGCGGCAAGCTCGTCATCGACGCGATGAACTACTGGTGGGAGGTCGACGGCATCCGCGACGATCTCACTGATCCGCGCACGTCGTCCAGCGAGATCGTCCAGGCCTTCCTGCCCGGGGCGCGCGTGGTGAAGGCGTTCAACCACATGGGCTACCACGACCTCGAGGACGGCGCCCGCCCGGCCGGGGCACCGGACCGCAAGGCGATCGCGATCGCGGGCGAAGCCGACGACGCTGCGGCGGTCGCGACGATCGTCGACGCACTCGGGTTCGACCCGGTCGTCGCCGGACCGCTGGCCGAGGGCGTGCGGTTCGGACCCGACACCGAACTGTTCGGCGCGAACGTCCGCGCCAGCGAGGTCCGCGCCATGCTGGACCGCTTCCCGGACACCCCACGCGGCCTGCTCATCGGCCAGGCCCGATCCAGCGAGGACGAGGCCGCAGCGTAGGACCGTCGAGTGGGTTGTCTGGGCTGGGGGTGCGCGCGATGGTGGGGGAATGGACAGGTCAGAGGAGAACCGTGCAATTTCCGAGGTCGTGGAGCGGCTGGCCAAGCAGTTCCCCGACCGAGCGGTCGACGAGGTGGCGGTCGCCGTACGGGCGAGTCGGCCCGAGTTCGAGCAGGCTCCGATCCGTGACTTCGTGCCACTGTTCGTCGAGCGAGCAGCCAAACACCGCCTGCGAACCCACGCTCAGTAGGCGTGACCGTCGTGGACCTGCATTCATTGATGCCACCATCACCAACGTCATCGACGCCCTCGTCACCAAGACCACGGCCCGCCTCATCACCGGCTGGGTCAGTCGACAGAGTCGCGGAGACGAGCGCGGGCGGTCTCCACTAGCTCCTGGTAGTCATCGCGGAGCGGTTCGGTCAGAACTGACTCCAGTGCCGCCTCCAGGTCCCAGAGCACACGCTGCTCGGCTTGGTCCTCAAAGGCAGCTGGCTGCTCGGCCGCGCCGGTGCGCCCCAGCCACTCGAAGAGCACGAGTGCTTGGTCTCTGGTCAACACGATCGAAATCTCGTTAGCCACCGCCGAGGCTCCCATTGCTGAGGACGTTGGCGAGCTGATCCGGATTCAGCCGCCAGCCGCTGACGAACTCGCCATTACGCGAGATTACGTCCAAGCCTGTTGCCGGATCCATGTGGTGCGTCACCGACTGTCCGCGGTAGGTGCCCTGAATCATGCGTGTGCCCGGCGCGTTGATGTGCTGATTGATCGCAGCGCTGAACGAGGTCGGCGCCGCGACGGCGAGGACATGCAAGAGCATCCTCACCGGGACGTTTGGTCTGGCCGTTCGCCATGGCGCGTTGGAATCGAATCCTGTCCGCGAGATTCAGGTCGGGGCGCAAGAGCAAACGAAAACCTCCGCGGGCGCTCGAAGGAGGAGAGGTCGAGCAATGGTGCGAGTTGCTGGCCCAGGACGAACGGGCTGTCCGTGCGGACCTTGTCGACCTATGCAAATTCATGCTTTCCACTGCCGAGCGGATCGGGGAATGCCTCGCGGTGATCTGGGAGGCCCTCAACTGGGAGACTGGTGAGATCGACTGCAGCCACCAGATTCAGCGGATCAAAGGGCAGGGGCTGGTACGGCGCCGTCCAAAGTCGCTGGCGGGTGAACGAGTCCTGTCGCTACCCCAGTGGTGCTTGGAGATGTTGCGTGCACGATGGACACCTGACACGCCGCTGACCTCGCCAATCTTCCCCAGCGCCACTGGCGGATTCCGCGATCCTCACAATGTCCGGAAGGCAATCCGCGACGTCCGCAGACCGGTCGGCGACAAGCGGCGAGTAGAGCTGGGTCAAGCACTCCGCACTCTCAGGCGCGAGGCCGGGATGATCCAAACAGCCGTCGTCGAGAAACTCGGCTGGCGAAAGACTCGCATCAGCCTGATCGAGACCGCCCGAGTCGCAGTGGAACCATCCGGGTTGGATGAACTGGCAGCCCTGTACGGCGTCTCTGGAGGTGAACGAGCAGCGTTGATGGAGTTGGCCGAACTCGCGGGACTCAGGTCGCTGGCCGACGAACTGGCGTGGGTCACATCGCACATCTTCCGCAAGACGATCGCGACTGTTCTGGAGAGCTCTGGGCAGACGCCGAGGCAGATCGCCGATCAGTTGGGCCACGCCTTCACCAGCACCGCCATGAACGACTACGTGCGCGGAGGGCGCGCAACTCGGAGGCGGCCGGCCACCTCGAGGAAGCCTTTCGAGGCATCCACGATCAACATCGGCAAGAGACGGAAGGGCCTGAGCTTTTGACGACGACTCGATGGGCGTCGAAAGGTCAATGTGATGAGTAAGTGATGAGTGGAGGCCCAAAACTCCATGCCTGGATAGGCATATTGCCTGGTGAGAGAGCCGGTGAGGGGACTCGAACCCCTAACCACCGCTTTACAAGAGCGGTGCGCTGCCAGTTGCGCCACACCGGCTGGGTGTAACGTGCCGGACCATCTTAGAGGATGGGGGCGTGGGGGCGTTGGGGGCGGGGTTTCGGCGGTTGTGGGTGGCTCGGGCGGTTTCGTTTCTGGGGGACTCGCTGGGGTTGGTGGCGTTGTTGTTGTACGTCGAGGAGTCGACGGGGGCCGCGCTTGCGGTGGCGCTCCTCTTATTGGCGGGGGACTTTACGCCGGGGTTGTTCGGGGCGTTCGCGGGGGCTGTCGGGGATCGGTTCGATCTGCGGCGGGTGATGGTGGTTTGTGATGTGGTGCAGGGTGGGCTGGTGTTTGCCATGGCGGTCGCGTTGCCGCCGCTGCCGGTGCTGCTCGTGCTGGTCGCTGTACGGAGTTTGGTGGCGCAGGTGTTCCAGGCGAGTTCGCGGAGTGCGGTGCCGGCGCTGGTCAAAGACGAGGACTTGGAGAGGGCGAACTCGGCGCTGGGGGCGGGGACGTATGGGCTGGAGGCGATCGGGCCGCTGGTGGCTGCCCTGCTGTTCCTGGTGATCGACGTGCGCGGGATTCTGTTGATCGATGCGGCGACGTTCCTGGTGTCGGCAGTGCTGCTGAGCGGGCTGCCCAAGCTGCCGAAGAAGCAGCCGTCGGGGCACAGTTTGATCAAAGATGCGAAGGACGGGCTCGGGTACATCTGGCGGACCAAGGCTGTTCGGGTCATCGGGTTGGGGTTCTTCGGCGTGGTTGCGTTCAGTGGGGTGGACGACGTCGCGATGGTGTTCCTGGGGAAGGACGAGCTCCACGGCGGCGACTCGGCGACGGCGACGCTGTACGCCGGTGTCGGAATCGGGCTCGTGGTCGGGTTCGCCGTACTTACCAGGTATGCGAGCCGCTTCCGGATGCCCGCGCTGATGCTGGCCGGGTTCGCGGTGAGCAGCGCGGGGAACCTGTTCACCGGCCTCGCCTGGGCGGTGTGGGCGGCGCTCGCGCTGCAGGTGTTGCGCGGCCTCGGCATCGCGGCCCTCGACGTCGCGATCAACACCCATCTGCAACGCATCGTGCCGGCGAGCATGCTGAGCCGCGTCTTCGGGAACCTGTACGGCGCCGTCGGGCTGGCGGCCGGGGTGTCGTACGTCTTCGGCGGGCTCCTTCTTCAACAAACTGACGCGAGGGTCACGTTTGTTGCCGCGGGCATCGGTGGGCTGCTGGCTACAGCCGCGACAGCGATCGGAGTTCGGCGATCGGCCGGTTGAGTGCACGTGCGCCCGGTACGGCGACCAGCGCGATGCCGGCCATCACGACGAAGGCCGCGAACGGGTGGTCGACGAGCAGACCGACGACGACGGCGACGAGGAGGCCGCCGAGGTTGCCGGCCATCCAGATCAGGCCGGCCGCGGTTCCTTCGGCCTCGCCGGTACGGCGTTCGACGAGTTCGAGGACGATCGGGAGCGCCGGGAGCAGGAGCAGGCCGATCAGCGTGATCGCAATGAAGCCCGTGACCACCCCTGGAGCAACCGCCAACACCACACACGCAATCGCGGTCGTCCCCAAACTCACCATGAGTAGGGTCGACTCGGCCCGGCGCCGTACGACGAGGATCGGGATCACCGCGCTGCCCAGTACACCGGCGACGACGTTGACGAGCAGGATGGTGCTCGCCGTACCGCCGCTGACCCCGGCCGGCTCCAGCAGCGCCTGCGCAAAGGTGCTAAGGGCAACGAAGACGCCGAACGGGAAGATCGCCAGCACGCACAGCCGGCGGATGAGGGAGTCGCCCCAGGCGATCCGCAGCGCACCGCGCTCGAGGGGTCGGGTCGCTTCATAGACGCCCTCAGTGCGAAGGGCAACGATCAGCACACCGGCCGCGGCAACGCAGAAGGCGGCGGTGACCGTCAACATGGGATCAACCGAGGACGGGAAGACCGCGCTGAGCAGGAAGGCGATCACCATCCCGGCGAAGATGCTGGCGGTGCCGACGGCGATCCCGGTCGGCCGGTCCTTCTCGTCGAGGTAGCGGCCGGTGATGCCGGTGACCGCGTTCAGCACCAGCGGTTGGGCGACCGAGGCGACGATCTGTCCGGCCAGCAGCCACCCGTAGTCGTCGCCGATCAACCGCACCGCGGCACCGACTGCCGTCAACACAGCGCCGGCGATCAGGCCGCCCCGGAACCACCGGTCCAGCACCAGACCGCAGGGGATCGCGAGTACGACGTACAGCAGCGGGAACACCTGGGCGAGCCAGCCGATCGCGCTCTCGGAGACGCCGTAGTGCGAGGCCGCGACGGTGGTCACGCCGGCGAAGTTGAGCCAGACGAGCTGGGTGGCCGCGCCGACCAGGGAATAACCGACGATCGCCGCCCAGCGACTCCCGGTCACCGATCGCGCCATCCACGTCCTCCCAAAGCCCGGCCTGAGCGAACTGTAGTGCCGTCACACGCCGGATCACACGCGATCGGCGTACAAAAAGGACCATGAGTACGACGGATTGGGAAGGGCCGCTCGGGGAAGCGTTCGAGCGGGCAACGACATATCTCAAAGATCTCCCGGAGCGTCCGGTCGGGCCGCGTGCCACGGCGGCTGAGCTGCGTCACGCGCTCGGCGGCGAGTTGCCGCAGCAGCCAACGGACCCGCAAGAGGTGATCGCACACCTCGCGAAAGGCGTCGAGGATGGCCTGTTGCCGAGCGGTAGCGGCCGCTTCTTCGGGTTCGTCTTCGGCGGCGCGACACCCGCCGCGCTCGCGGCCGACTGGCTCACCACGGTCTGGGACCAGAACGCGGGTCTATACGCCGCCTCACCCGCAGCGGCCGTGGTCGAGGAGATCGCGGCGAGCTGGCTGGTCGAGCTGTTCGGACTGCCCCGCGGTACGACGGTGGGCTTCGTAACCGGAGCGCAGATGGCGAACTTCACCGGACTCGCAGCGGCCCGGCATGAGGTACTCCGACGAGAAGGTTGGGACGTCGAGCGTGACGGGCTCAGCGGTGCCCCGGCGATCCGCGTACTGGCCGGCGCCGAGCGGCACGACACGGTCGACCGGGCGCTGCGCTTCCTCGGCCTCGGCACGAGCTGCATCGTGCCGATCGAAGTCGACGACCAGGGCCGGATGCGGGCCGACGCGCTCGCCGAAGCCCTAGCCGAAGCAACCACACCAACCATCGTCTGCGCCCAGGTCGGCAACGTGAACACCGGCGCGATCGATCCCATCGCGGAGATCTGCGACATAGCGCATTCAAAGGGGGCCTGGGTGCACGTGGACGCGGCCTTTGGCCTCTGGGCCACGGTCAGCCCGGCGCTCCAGCCGCTGACACAAGGCATTGACCAGGCCGACTCCTGGGCGACCGACGCGCACAAGTGGCTGAACGTCCCGTACGACTCCGGCCTCGTCCTCTGCGCCCATCCCGAAGCCCACCACGCCGCGATGTCCGTGCGAGCGTCGTACCTGATCCATGACGAGCATGGGGAACGCGATGCGCTCGAGTTCAACCCCGAGTTCTCCCGCCGGGCGCGGGGTTTCGCGGTGTACGCCGCGATCCGGGCACTGGGGCGGGAAGGGATCGCCGAGATCGTCGAGCGGTGTCACACGATGGCCCGCCGGTTCGCGGACACGCTGGCCGCCAACGGGGTCGCCGTACTGAACGACGTCGTCCTCAACCAGGCACTCGTCCGCTTCGGGGACGACGACGAGCTCACCCGGGCTGTTGTGCGGGCCGTGCAGCAGGAGGGCACGTGCTGGATGTCCGGCACGACTTGGCAAGGAAAGGCCGCCATGCGCATTTCGGTCAGCAACTGGACGACGAACGAAGAGGACATCGACCGCTCGGCAGCCGCCGTACTCAAGTGTTTAAGCGAAAGACTCTAACCGGGCCAGCGCCGCGTCGAGGGAGTCGCGGAGCGGCTCGGGGCGGCGGAGGGTTTGGGACAGGAGTACGCCGCCTTGCATCGCTGCGAGCAACGTGTTGGCGAGAGAATCGGGGTCGGCGTCAGGGCGGAGCAGGCCCTGGTCGCGCATGATGTGCAGGTTGTACCGGAACTGTTCCAGCCACCGGTCGTAGCCGTCGGCGAGGTGGGCGCGCGTCTCCGGGCTCGTCTCGGCGAGCTGACCGGCGAGTGAGCCGAACTCGCAACCGCCCCGGAACTTCCGCGCCGTCTGCCGGGCGACCACGTGGTCGGCCCAGCGGTGCCAGGCGGCGAACGAGTTGAGCACCGGCTCGCGTTCCAAGGTGGTGTCAGCCTGCCACGCGATGACGTCGTCGATCAGAGTCCGCTTGTCGTGGAAGTAATGCGTCAACTGCGAACCGCTCACCCCGGCGGCCCGTCGTACGTCGTCGAGCTGGGTGCCGGCGACGCCCTGCCGTTGGACCAGATCGGCCGCAACAGCGAGGATCCGCTCACGGGTCGCCCGACCTTTCGCAGTCAGGCGGTGCTCGTCCATGAGATCGAGCGTAGCGCCGTCTGGGTTCTCCAACCCAGAACGCTGTCGATGGCGCATGATGGATCCATGGGTGAGGGGATTCTGGAGCTGGCGCAGGAGTTGGTCGAGGTCAGCCGGCTGGTGGAGGACGATGATGTCGCCACCACGCTGGGCCGAATCGTCAGTCGCGTGGTGCGGACGGTGCCGGACTGTGAGGAGGCCTCGATCACCGTGCTGGCCGGCGGCGAGGCCGAGATCGTCGCGCGCTACCACAAGACCGCGGACGACCTCTCCGAGCCGGTCCGGGCGACTCTGGCCGAGCAACTGGTCAAGCCGGGCGGGCCGATGCTCGACACGCTCACCTACGGCGAACCGCGCCGGATCACCGATCTGGCCTCGGACCAGCGCTGGCCGGAGTTCGACGCGGCGGCGATCAACGCGGGGTACCGCAGTTGCCTGTTCCTCCCCTTGCCCGGGGTGACCGAATCCGCGGCCGCGTTCAGCCTCTTCTCGATGAAGCCGGATGCCTTCGGGAGTACGTCGTACGACATCGTCCTGCTGTTCGCCATGCACGCCGGGGTCGCGTTCGACAACATACAGCTGTTCAACGACAGCCGGACGCTGGTCGAGCAGTTGCGTACGGCGATCAGCACCCGGACAGTCATCGGTCAGGCTCAGGGGTTGCTGATGCACCGGTACGGCATCCCGTCCGGCGTGGCCTTCGACGTACTCAAGCGCGGCTCGCAGGACGCCAACATCAAGCTCCGCCAACTGTCCTCCGACCTGGTGGAGGCCCAGAACCAGGGCCAGCTGTCCCAGGCGCTGCGGAAGTACGGTCTGCAAACCGGCGACTGAGGGTGTCGATTTCCGGCCCCGCTGATCGACGCACTGGTGAAGACACTTCTGAAGGAGGCACCAGATGTCGTTCCAGGCGTACTTGGACAAGATCGAGGAGAAGACCGGCCGGACCCCGCGGGCGTTGGTCGAGCAGGCGAAGCAGCTCGGGTACGACGCTCCGGACGTCAAGGCCGGTGTGATCTGTGACTGGCTGAAGGCCGACTACGACCTCGGCCGCGGACACGCGATGGCGCTGGTGCACGTGATCAAGAACGGTCCGGTGATCAGCGACAAGCATGTCGGCAGCAAGGGCACCCACAGCGACCCGTCGAACGTTCTCTGGCTCGACGGCAAGGCGACTAACCCAGCCGGTTGAGCAGGGTCAGTTCCGCCAGTTGGGCGAGGCGGTGGGCTCGGGCGGATTCGGCCGGGGTGAACGGTTCGCCGGGGCGGGTGAAGGCGAACAGGCCAGTCCAGGGGGACGGGATCTTGAGGACGGTGCCGTCGGCGGGGAGTGGACCGGCCAGGGCGACCCGGTCGGTGACGAGCTGGGCGCCGAGGAGTTCGGCGACCGCGTGCGGGAGTTCGCTCGGGTCGCTGACCACCTGCGCCGACAGGCTCAGCGCCTTCGTCTGGCCGTCGACCAGTGCGAGCGTGGTCGTCGGCCAGACGTGCACCTCGCGCCCGCCGGCCGCCTCGATTGCCTCCAGCAACGATTGTGGGTCGACCGTGTCCGGGGTCGAGACGACGAGCTCGTCGCGTACGCCGTCGTCGACCGGGTGGACGTGGAGCCCGAGGATGTTCGCGTCCAGCTCGGCCAGCTGATGGGTCAGCCGTTCCAGCGCGCCGGTCCGGTCCGCGAGTGTGACCCGGATCCGCCACAGCGCGTCGATCCCGGACGCCGGCTGGGTCCGCGGCGCGTGCAACCACGACCGCAGCAGCCGCATCGTCGACGGCTCGATCACCCAGATCACCAGCGCCGTCGTCGCGACCACCAAAACAGTGACCGCCACCACGTACGGCGGGTGCAGCGCCAAGACGAGCGCATGCAGGGCGAACTCCACCGGGAAGATCGCGAGGAGTTTGGCCAAGGTCAACCGCAGCCGCCGTGGATGCGGGAGTCGCCCACACACCTCACAGGCGGTTCCGCCGATGAGCGCCGTACGCAACTGTTCCATGCCACTCAGCGTGACGGACGCAGATTGCCCGCCTGTTGCCGTGGTGTGAAGATGTCTGAGTGGAAGAGAAGAGGTCGCCGCGGGACAAGTGGATCACCATCTACGGGCGCAAGCCGGTCCTCGAGGCACTGCACGACTCGTCGCTGTCGGTGGCGAAGGTGGTCGTGGCGGACAACGCGACCGGCGGCTCGCTGCAGGAGATCCTCCGGGCGGCCGCGAAGGTCGACGTACCGGTCGAGCGGGCGACGGCGAGCCGGGTGAAGTGGCTGGCCGGCAACGGGAAGCACGATCAGGGCGTGGTCGCGGACGTCGACGCGCCGCGGATGACGCCGCTGGAGGAGTTCGTCCGGTCCCGCGGCAAGCGGCCGACGAACGTGTTTCTGCTCGACGGGGTGACGAACCCGGGCAATGTCGGCATGATCCTGCGGACCGCGACCGGTGCCGGATTCGACGGGGTGATCCTGCCGCGCGCCGGTACGCCGCACGTCGGCCCACTCGTGATCAAAGCGTCGGCCGGGGTCGCCTTCCAGGCGCCGATCGTGAACACGTCCACCGCGAAGACGGCCGTCGACCTGCTCCGTACCGCGGGCTACCACATCTACGGACTCTCGGCCCGCTCGCACGAGTCCCTCTTCAAGGCCGACCTGGCGCCGCGCGCCGTCTACGTCCTCGGCGGCGAGACCAACGGCCTCACCGTTCCCACCGACTCCGACCTCCAGATCCCCCTCCACCCCGGCGTCGAGTCCCTCAACGTCGCCATCGCCGCTGCGGTCGTTGCCTTCGAGGTAGCCAACCGCTGAGCCGGGTGCGTCGTATCCTCCGAGGGCTTTTGACTCGATGAGGGGGATACATGAACAAGCTCGCTCGGCTGTGCGCAGCTGTGGGGATCGTGGCCGCCGGTGCGCTCGTGAGTGCCGGATCGGCCAACGCCTCGACTGATCAGGCGACGCAGGCAGCGGCGGTCTCCGACACTTTGCTGCCAGGCCAGAAGTTGATGGCCACGCAGTACATCCGCTCGAAGAACGGGCAGTACACGCTGCAGATGAGCCGGTACGGCGACGTCACGCTGACCAGGCGCGGATACACGGTGCAGTTCTGGAATTCGGGGACCACCAAGCCGGGTTCCGTCCTGGTGATGGGGAAGAACGGCAGTCTGGAGGTCATCTACGGCCGGACGAGGATCTGGTCGATCGGTGCCTACAGCCCGGGGGCGAAGCTGGTGTTGCCGGACACCGGCAACCTGGCGATCTACAACACCCGTGGCAAGGCCGTCTGGAACCGTCACATGGTGATCGGGACCCTCATGCCGGGCAGCAAGATCCGGCCTGTGGATACCTACGGCCGCGACGTGACCATGTACTCGGTGAACCGCGTGTACACGCTGCAGATGCGCACCGACGGCAACCTGGTGCTGCTGCGGAACGGCACGACTGTGCTGTGGAGCTCGAACACTGCGGGCCATCCGGAATCGACCGCCTGGATTTCGCAGGGCGGCAGGTTCGGTGTCCTGAACAAGAACGGTGAGGAAACCTACGTCTTCGACACCCGCCGCCCCGGAAGCGTTGCGCAAGTCCGGGACGACGGCCACCTGCTCCTCATCTACGGCCGCACGGTCGTCAAGGTCCTGCACTGACCTGCAGGATCAACAGACTCGTCAGCCGGCGAGACGGGCGCGGAGGAATTCAGTGATCCGCGCCCGTGCCGCCTTGGCCTGCGGCACCACTCCCGGCATGCTCACGAACGCGTGCCCCGCCCCAGGGTGCTCGGACAACTGCACCGGTGTCCCGGCGTCATCCAGTCGATCGGCGTACGCACGTCCCTGATCGGCCAGCGGGTCGAGTGTCGGCACCACCACGAGTGCCGGGGCGAGGCCGCTCAGGTCGTCGGCGTACAGCGGGGACACCGCACGAGGATCCGAACCTTGCGGAACGGCCAACCGGATGAGCAGTTCCATCTGCGGCATGGTCAGGGTCGGGCTGTCGGCGTGTTCGGACATCGAGACGTAGTCGAACGCCATCGGGGACAGATCGACACAGGGATTGACCAGCACCTGCGCACGCAGAAGCAGCCCGGACTCCCTGGCCCGGATCGCGGCCAGCGCAGTGACCATCGAACCAAAACTCTCTCCGAAGACTGCGGTCCAGGCCGGGTTGACTCCCCACTGCGCGGCGTGCCGCATCACGTGACGCAGTACCTCCCAGCCGTCGTCGACAGCCGCTGACATCGGAGTGTCCGGGCCGAGGAGACGGTGCTCGACCGACACGACCACTGCGGGCAGTTGTGCAGCGAGGTGGCTGTTGATCCAGTCGCTCTGGGCCGCGGTGCCGACGAATCCGCCACCGTGGACGTGAACCACAAGCGGCAAGCCGGCCTCCGGGCCGCCGCGCGACGGCCGGTACACCCGGACCTTGACCACTCGGTCGGGCAGCGCCACCTGTTGCCAGCCGATGGTGACCCCGCGGTCCGGGAAACCGGTGATCACGCGCATCAGACCAGAAGCGCGCCTGCGATTCTCCGCGTCGCGGAAGGCGACCAGCGCGTCGGCCGGCATCGTCAACCAGTCTGGCTGCTTCCTCAGCGCGTGCAGCAATCGGATGCCCAGCGGTGCTTGCCGCACGGCAGCGGTGTCGCTCATCTCTGCTCCTCGGGGATTTCGCTACTAGAAGTATCGATACCGAAAGTAGCATAACTCGCTAGGGTGGGACCATGGCCCGAGCAACGACCCCCAGCCGATCACCCGGCCGCCCCCGCTCCAGCGTCGACGCCGCGGTCTTCGCGGCAACGCTGAGCACGGTCCACGAGCTCGGGTACACCCGCGCCACCGTCGACCGGATCGCCGCTGAGGCAGGCGTTGCGAAGACCACGATCTACCGGCGCTGGCCGTCGAAGGGCGCGCTGATCACCGCCTGCCTGGTGGACGCGTTCGGCCCGTTGCCCTTGAAAGAGGGCGCCAGTCGGGCCGAGGTCATGGAGACGGCGATCCGGTACGGCGCCGCCAGGATCACCGAACCCGGGATCGCCGCGGCGTTCGCGGGCGTGTTCACCGACGCGATCGGCGATCCGGCCCTGCGCGAGATCCTGTCCACCCAGCTGCAGGACCCCTACCGGCTCGTCCTCCAGGAGGCCCTGGGTGAATCGGAGCAGCGGGTCCTCTTCTTCGTCGACGTCGTCATCGGCACCCTGCTGCACCGGATGGGCATGACCGGCGAGCCGATGGCCGCCGCCGACGTCGACGCCCTGGTCACAATGATCCAGCGCGAACTCACCTGACCAACGATGTAACGCCGAGAGGTATTCGAACGATCTAGAGGCGGGCCGCTGTCTGGCGGTCCACCGGACCCGCGGTCCGGCTACCGCCCGTTTCAGGCTCTTGGGGGTTCCTCCGTTGTTGTCCCGCCCTGCCCGTTTGCTGCGCCTGGCCGTGCCCGCGGCTCTGGTCGCGGCCGGCTTGGTCGTCGTGACCGGTTCGTCCGGTTCCGCGGCCGAGCCCGGTCCATACCGCCCGCCGCTCAAGGCCCATCACAACACCGCGAAGGCAGAGTTCGAGCCGAACGCGGTGCTGGTCAAGTTCAAGAAGAAGGCCACCACCGCGGCCCGCAAGGCCGCGGTGTCGAAGGCCGGCGCGACCGCCGAGCAGTCGGTCACCTCGAGCGTCGTACGGCTCACCGGCAAGCTGTCGGCGCCCGACCTGCTGAAGAAGGTCAAGGCCGATCCGACGGTCGAGCTGGCGTCGCTCAACTACAAGCGCCGGATCTCGGCCGTCCCGAACGACGAGTGGTACGCCGAAGACCAGGCGGCGCCCCTGAACACGGTCCGGGTCCCGCAGGCCTGGGATCTCTCCAAGACGACCGGCAGCCAGATCATCGCGGTCCTGGACACCGGCGTCGACGCCGGTCACCCCGACCTGGTCGGCCGGCTCGTCACGGGCTACAACGCGACCTCGCCGAACCGCGGCCCGATCGACGACAACGGTCACGGCACCATGACGCTCGGCATCATCGCGGCCTCGGCCAACAACGGCATCGGCGTCGCAGGCGTCGGCTGGTCCGCGAAGGCGATGCCGGTCAAGGTCCTCGCCGCCGACGGCTCCGGGTACGACGCCGACATCGCCGAAGGCATCACCTGGGCAACCGATCACGGCGCCAAGGTGATCAACATGTCCCTCGGTGGTCCCGGCGACAACGTCGTCCTGCACGACGCGGTCAAGTACGCCGTATCCAAGGGCGTAGTCGTCGTCGCCGCGGCCGGCAACGACGGCAGCGAAGAGGTCCAGTTCCCGGCGTCGTACCCGGAGGTGATCGCGGTCGCCGCCACCAACGCGAGCGGCGCGCTCACCAGCTTCAGCTCGTACGGCGACTGGGTCGACATCGCGGCGCCGGGCTGGGACATCCTCAGCACGGGCGTGCGGTCGATGACCCCGGCCGGCTACGACCCGTACTGGTACTGCACTGGCACGTCCTGCTCGGCGCCGATCGTCGCGGGTGTGGCCGCCCTGGTGAAGAACAGGTGGCCGACCTTCACCCCGGCCCAGGTCGCGACGCGGCTCAAGGTCCTGTCCCGGGACGCAGGTCCGCGCGGCACCGACCCGTACTACGGCGCCGGCATCCTCGACGCCTACGCGGCTCTCGGCGGCCGGTTCGCTCCGGACTTCCCGGGCGGTGCCGCCGATGGCAACGACCAGCCGAGCCGGGCGACGCCGCTGACGACGATCGCGTCGTCGAACTTCGGTACCGAGGGCGATGTCGACTGGTACTCCGTCCACTCCGACGCGGCCCGGGTCGTCCGGGTGTATCTGCAGGGCCCGTTCTACGACTCTGCTACCTCTGCGCAGAACGTCGGCCCGGTCTTCACGGTGTTCGGAAGCGACCTGAAGCCGGTCGGGCACGCCGAGCGTCCGGTGCCTCCGCTTGACTCCGACGGCTACGAGATTCCGATGGACCTGCTGGCCGAGCAGGATGTGGCACTGCCGGCTGGGACCGCCTACATCGCCGTACGGAACTACAACGGTTCGCGGGACAGTCGCAACTACAAGTTGGAACTGGTGAGCGCAACCAACCCCGGTCCGGTGACCGGTGACGCCTATCCCGTTCGGGACGTCGCCCCGGCCGACCTGTCGTCCGGTGCGGCATTTGCCACGAAGCCGTCGGTGACGTTCGCTCGAGCCGTCGATGCCGACACGGTCGACGCCGACACCGTTCGGCTGGTCAACGCCAAGTCCGGCGCTTCGATCGCCGGGACGGTCGGCTTCGACGCCACAACCCAGCAAGCCGTGATCACGCCGACCACGCCGCTGCTGGACAACACGTCGTACCGGATCGTCGTCGACGGGGTCGACGAGGCTGACGGTACGCCGCTCGAACCGTTCAGCAGCGTGTTCACCACGGTCGACTTGGCGCCGCAGCCGGTTGGCGCGTTCGATGCGAGTGGTGCGTACCTGGCGGCGAACCTGGCCTGGACGATTCCGGCGACCCCGGATCTCGATCAGGTGATCGTGCGGCGGAACGCCGGTTCCACGGTGCCGACGCTGACGACCGGGACGTTGGTGTACGCGGGTACGGCGTCCGCGGTGAAGAACACCGGGTTGGCGCAGGGGACGACGTACACCTTTGCTGCCTGGGTGAAGGATCGTAGTGGCAAGGTCAGCCCGGTGGCGGTGACGCGGCTGCTCGGGATGAAGTCCGGGATCGCGACGACGTCGACGTTGATCAAGTACGGCGGATCGATCACGATCAAGGGCAGCACGCTGCGGATCGACAACGTCGCGTATGCCGGGTTGCCGGTGAACGTGTATGTGCGGCCGAAGAACGTGTCCACGTTCAAGCTGCTGGCGGCGCTGAAGACGTCCTCGACCGGGACCGTGTCGATTGTCCACAAGCCGTTGGTGTCGTCGGTGTACATGCTGACGTTCCCCGGTAACGCCGACCTGATGGGGACGCGGACCGCGGACATCACCGTGAACGTGGCGCCGACGATCTCGGCGGCGCTGTCACCGGCCTCGATCCGGCTGGGCGGAATCACGAAGTTCAGTGGGTACGTCGCTCCGGCGCACTATGGCAAGCCGGTGTACCTGCAGCAGTACGCGAACAGGACGTGGAAGTCGATCGCCTCGGTGAAGCTGAGCAGTTCGGGCGCGTATGCGTTCGGGATCAAGCCGGCCATCCGCGGTCAGATCGCTTACCGGGTCTGGTTCCCGGCCGATGCGGATCACGCGCAGGCGTTCTCCGTGAACAAGATCCTCACCATCAGCTGATCAGTCAGCGTCAGCACGCCCCGGCCGCTCGGCTGGGGCGTGCTGCACGTCACGGTGGGCGTGCAGCGAGCCGGCGTGGGTGTTCTTCCTGGTCAAGGGTCTGCTGGACCGGCTCGTCTACCTATCCGCCGGACTGGCCGTCATCCTCGCCTTCATCGGCGTCAAGCTGATCCTGCACTGGGCCCACGTCGACATCGACGACCGCATCCCCGAGGTCCCCACCCCGCTGAGCCTCGGTGTGATCATCACGATCCTGGTGATCGTCGTCGTCGCCAGCCTGCTCAAGACCCGCAACGACCCCACCGCCAAGGGATCGACTGCGGCTCCGCAGCCGATCGACCTGGCCGCGATCATCGACCAGCGAGTCTCGACCTGGTCGGCAGCCTTGAAGGAAACCGGGGTCGAGTTGGTCGTGGACCTCGATCGGCCCTGCTGGATCACCGCGACGCCGGGGGCGATGGAGCAGGTGCTCGACACGTGCTCAGCAACGCGCTGGCGGCGGCTCCGGCGGCCAGCAAGATCAGCCTTAAAGCCCGTAAAACAGGGGAATTGGTGATCAGCGACCAAGGTCCTGGGATGACCGCGGAGCAGCGCAGTCGCGCGTTCGACCGGTTCTGGCTGGCCGGTCCGCCGGGCACCGGTACAGGTCTCGGACTGGCTATCGTGAAGCAGTTGGTTGAGCACGACGGCGGCCAGGTCGAGCTGCGCGAGGCATCCGGCGGAGGTCTTGCGGTGCACGTCGTACTGCGTCCTGCCAAACGCTGACGTAAACCTGACTCTCTCCTTGCATGCTGTTGCTGTAGGCAACAGCAATCTGGATGGTGTACCGACCGCCCTCCAGAAAGAGCAGCTTGATGCGAAACCTCCGCCCATTGACAGTTGCCGCCGCCTTGGCGATCGCCGTGACCGGGTGCAGCAGCAACGACCGTCCGACCGAGCAGGAGATCGCCGGCCTCTTCGACCAGTGGAACGCGGCCCTGGCCAGCGGTGACTCTGGAACCGTGGCGAATCTCTATGCGGCGGACGGCGTACTCCTGCCGACGCTGAGCCCGGTCGTCCGGTCGAACCGGGACCAGATCAAGGAGTACTTCGAGGACGACTCCCTGCTCAAGAAGCCGCAGGGGACCATCACCGAGTCGCATATCCGGATTCTCGACGACGAGAACGCCGTACACAGTGGGAACTACCGGTTCAGCCTGACCGGCAAGGACGGCGGCAAGACCCTCGGTCGGGGCCCGGTTCACCTACGTTTACGAGAAGATCGACGGCCGGTGGCTGATCGTCGAACACCATTCGTCGGCGGCTCCGGCGTAATCGGGATACTTGCTGTCCGCAACCTGCATTTCCGGACCCGAGTTGTTGCCCTCTCCGGATCAGCCCTCCATACTCTTGTCACCGCCGTCGGCGGTCCGTGGGGGCACAACTGGGGTTTATCTGTGGGAGTGGGGGGCTTTGCTATGCATGCCTTGAGGATGCTTCGTGCTGCGCTGGTGACGGCTGTCGTCGGTGCGGGTCTGGTCGCGGTGCCGGGGATCGCCTCGGCGGCACCGCCTACGAGTGCGATCGAGGTCAGTTCGACCTCGCTGGGTCCGGGGGACGAGTTCACCGTCACGCACACGGTCTACAACGCCGCGTCGTTCACGATCGTGGGCGGCAAGGCCGCGCTGTTCGGCAAGGGCGGAGTATCGCTGCCGGACATGTTCGACCTGGTGTCCTGTACGGGTGCGGTGATCTGTTTCCCGCTGGACATCGAGTTCCGGGGTGCCCTCGGCAACGTGCCGAGCGGTGAAAGCCGGACGGTGGTCTTCACCTTCAGGGTCAAGGACACCATCGCGCCCGGATCGGTCACGTTGCAGCATCAGTTCCTCGGTGACGAGTACGCCTTCGAACTCTTCGAGGGACCGACGCTCACCTTCGTGCCACCGGACGCCGACATCGCGGTATCCCTGAACGCGGCGGCGCGCGGGCTGCTCGTCTCGCGCATCACGTACACGATCACCGTGCGGAACGACGGCCCCTCCGATGCCACCGGCATCCGGGTGACCGCCACCTACCCGGCCGGTCTGGCCTATGCCGGGTCGTCGGCCTGCACCCGGGTCGCGGGGACCAGGACGGTCAACTGTGACATTCCGGCGCTGGCCAGCGGTGCCAGCACCACCCGGACGTTCGCGGCCGACGCCGGCCTGCTCACGGTCGGATCCCTGGTCGCGACGGCCGCGCGTACGGCGAGCTCGCCGAGCGACCCGAATGCGGCGAACGACGAGGCGAGCCGTAGCTGCACCGCGCTCACCAGCCTGATCGTCAGGTGCTGATCGACTGATCCAGCTCCATCAGGTCGCGAGACCTGGTGTCCGGCCGGCGGCCGCGGGAGTCGTACCCCGCGGCCGCCGGCTCTTTTCGTGCTGATGCCTTGCGTCCGGGGCCGGGCGGGGTTTACGGTCCGGGTTAACGTTTAAGTGATCATAAGTGATTGCTACTGGACGCAAAACACCATCAACGATCGGCACGGAGGTTCCATCGATGTCAGTGGGTGAGCAGGTCAGTCGTCGGCGGTTCCTGCGGTTGGGCGGTGCCGTGGTCGGCGCCGCGGTCGCCGGACCCGCGCTGGCGGCCTGTGGCGACGGCGGTACGGCGAACGGTGGCGCGAAGGCGTCGAGTGAGCTCACGCTGCCGACGTACAAGCCGTTCGAGGGCCTCCGGCCCGATCTGGCCGGTGCCGAGTCGGGCCTGGAGCCCGGCTTCCTGCAGTTCCCGCCGGACGCGATCTCGAGTGTGAAGGCGCCGCCGCTGAAGAACGCGGTGAGCGCGCTGACCGAGACGTTCGCGACGCCGCCGCCCCCGATGGGCAGCAACCCGATGTGGCAGTCACTCAACCAGGCCCTCGGCGCCGAGTTACGTCTCACCATCGGCACCGACCCGGGCTACCCGGAGAAGTTCGCCACCCTGCTGGCCAGCGACTCGCTGCCGGACCTGATGTGGCTGCCGCCGAACCAGGGCATCCCGAACGTCGGCCCGATGCTCGAGGCCAAGTTCCAGGACCTGACGAAGTACCTGTCCGGCGACGCCGTACTGGAGTATCCGAACCTCGCCGCGCTGAAGCCGGCGTCGTGGCGGACCGCGGTGGTGAACGGGAAGATCTGGGGCGCCCCGATCCCGTCGACGCCGTTCGGCCAGGTGATGATGGGCAATCCGCGGACCTGGCAGAAGGTCGGCGGTCTGCAG
Organism: Kribbella sp. CCNWLW201; assembly: GCF_037203805.1. NCBI lineage: Bacteria > Bacillati > Actinomycetota > Actinomycetes > Propionibacteriales > Kribbellaceae > Kribbella > Kribbella sp. CCNWLW201. The sequence goes on from NZ_JBBCBQ010000005.1 coordinate 328,108, forward strand.
AGCACCAGCGCGGACGAGTTCTTTGCCAAGTGCAAGGAACTGACCAACGGCACGAACTACGCGCTCGAGCCGGCCATCATCAACATGCTGCACATGTTCGGCGAGTGGTTCGGCGCCCCGAACGGCTGGCGGGTGAACCAGGACCGCTCGCTCACGCACCTGTACGAGACCGACAACTACAAGGCCGCGGTCGAGTACGCCGCCAAGCTGTGGGCGGCCAAGGTCTTCTACCCCGACCTCAACCTGGCCGACGCCACCCCGAAGACCGTGAACGGCCAGATCGCCGCGCAGGTCGTGGTGGGGCCGCGGGCGACCGCGGACTTCCGGGCGCTCGACCCGACCCTGTTCGTCGACACGCTGATCCCGTTCGGCCACGACGGCAAGGCGAAGCCGGTCTACGACATGGGCTACGGTACAGTCGGCTTCACGCCGTTCAAGAAGACCGACGAGGGCCGGATTCGCGAGCTGCTCGCGCTGATGGACTACCTGTCCGCGCCGTTCGGCACCAAGGAGTATCTGCAGAAGAACTTCGGGGTCGCCGGCCAGCAGTACCAGCTGGACGCCAAGAAGAACCCGGTGCTGACCAAGGCCGGCACCCAGCAGGCACCCGGCCTGGTCAGCGCGCTGCAGATCATGACGTCGCCGGAGAGCGTGATCTTCAACCCGGCGTTCCCCGAGGACACCCAGAAGATCTACGCGACCGAGCAGAAGCTGCTCGAGTACGCGATGCGCAACCCGACCGCGGGCACGTATTCCGACACCTCCAGCAAGGTCGGGCCGAAGCTGACCGCGGCGTTCCGCGACACCATCGTCGACATCGTCACCGGCCGGCAGAAGATCTCGGCGTACGACGAAGCACTCAAGCGCTGGAAGAGCGGCGGCGGCGACAAGATGCGCGGCGAGTTCGAGGCGGTGCTGCCGTCGAGCGTCCCGGTCACGGGGTCCTGATAGATGCTGAAGAAAGCGGTCACCCGGCGGCAGGTCAAGGGCCACCTGCCGCTCGCGGTGCGATGGCGGCGGGACTGGCAGATGGTCCTGCTGATGATCCCCGGCGTCGTCTTCCTGCTGGTGTTCTTCTACCTCCCGGTGATCGGGAACGTGGTCGCGTTCCAGGACTTCCAGCCGTACCTCGGCATCATGCACAGCGAGTGGAACGGTCTGCAGAACTTCGTCAACCTGTACGGCAACCCCGACTTCTGGGACGCGTTGCGCAACACGTTGCTGCTCGCGGCCGTCCAGTTGCTGCTGTTCTTCCCGGTGCCGCTGGCGCTCGCCCTGATCGTGGATTCCCTGGTCAGCAACCGGCTCCGGCGCTGGTTCCAGACCATCGCGTACCTGCCGCACTTCCTGTCCTGGGTGCTGGTGATCACGCTGTTCCAGCAGTCGCTCGGCGGGGCCGGGTTCGTGAACAACCTGCTTCGGCAGGCCGGGCTGGACCCGATCCCGTTCATGACGAACCCGGACACCTTCCCGCTGCTGGTGGTCGCGCAGTTGATCTGGAAGGACGCCGGCTGGGCGATGATCATCTTCCTCGCCGCGCTCACCGCCGTGGACGTCTCGCTCTACGAGGCGGCCGCGGCGGACGGCGCCGGGCGCTGGCGACGGCTCTGGCACATCACGCTGCCGTCGATGCGGACCGTGATCGTGTTGCTGTTGATCCTGCGGATCGGCGACATCCTGAGCGTCGGGTTCGAGCAGTTCATCCTGCAACGTGACTCGGTCGGTCCGGGTGCGGCCGAAGTACTGGACACCTTCACGTACTACGCGGGTGTCGTCGGCGGCGACTGGAGCAGTGGAGCCGCGGCCGGTCTGGCGAAGGGTGTGGTCGGGGCGCTGCTGCTGTGGGGTGCCAACTCGCTCGCTCACCGGCTCGGTGAGCCCGGGATCTTTCAGAGGCGCTCATGAGACCCATTTGGAAAGAGAACCCGTCCCCGCTCTACCAGTCGGTCAAGGCCGTCGTACTCGGTGGATTCGCGCTGGTGATCGTGATCCCGATCATGGTGGTGATCTCGACGTCGCTGGCCAGTGACGGCGACATCATCGACGCGGGCGGGTATGTGCTGTGGCCGTCGCATCCGACGCTGAAGGCCTACGAGACGTTGTTCAGCGGCGGGTTGATGGGCCGGGCGATCCTGGTCAGTGTCTTCGTGACGGTCGTCGGTACGGCGATCGCTCTCGCCGTCACGATCGCGTTGGCGTACGCCACGTCGCGGCCGGTGTTGTTCGGGCGGCCGGTGCTGTTGATGGTGTTGTTCACGTTGCTGTTCGCGCCGGGGATCATCCCGATGTTCCTGGTGGTCAAGCAACTCGGGCTGCTCGACAGTCTGTGGTCGCTGATCCTGCCGGGTGCACTGGGTGCGTTCAATTTCGTCGTACTGCGGACGTTCTTCATGAACGTGCCGGGTGAGTTGCTGGAGAGTGCGCGGATCGACGGGGCGAGCGATTTCACCATCTTGCGGCGGATCGTGATGCCGCTGTCGAAGGCGGTGATCGCGGTGGTCGGGCTGTTCTATGCGGTCGGGTTCTGGAACGCTTTCTTCAACGCATTGCTGTACCTGAACGACACGTCGAAGTGGCCGGTCCAGGTGATCCTGCGGACGTACGTGCTGCAGGGGAAGTCGTTGTCGGCCGACCAACTCGGGGTGGAACCGTTGCCACAACCGCAGTCGCTGCAAATGGCGGTCGTGGTGGTCGCGCTGGTGCCGATCGCGCTGGTCTATCCATTCCTGCAGCGCCATTTCACCAAGGGCGTCATCACCGGGGCCGTCAAGGGTTAGGCCGGGTCTGACGGCTTCTGCAAGAATCAATCACATGGCGATGGGGCAACCTTCTGCGGCTGACCGGCCTACGTTGCGCATGGTCGCGGCCGAGGCCGGTGTGTCGGTCGCGACCGTGTCGTACGTGCTGTCCGGCCGGCATCGCAGCCACACCATCAAGGACTCGACCGCGGACCGGGTCCGCGAGGCGGCGACCAGGCTCGGCTACCGGCGCAACGACGCCGCGCGCGCGATCCGCACCGGCAAGTCGGACCTCGTCCTGCTGTCGCTCAGCGTGCTCGCCGACCCGTGGTCGCAGGCCGTCGCGGCCACGGTCAGCGAGGCGGTCAGCCCGCTCGGCAAGACCGCGCTGATCGTCGCCGACGGTGACTGGCGGACGGTGCTGTCGAACCGGACCCCGGATGTGATCTTCATCGACAGCGTCAGCCAGGACCCGGCGCAGATCGCCGAACTGGAGGCCTTTGCCGCGCAGGGCGTACAGATCGTGGCGTTCAGCGAGACGCTCGAGCCGCGTGGGTTCGACGTGATCCGGTCGGGCGCTGAGCCGACGTGTCATCTGGCCGTAGAGCATCTGCTCGAGCACCACACCAGAGTCGGCGCGCTGACCTCGCGGACGTCGGGGTTCGCTCGGTACGACGCGTACGTCAACACCCTCCGGAAGGCCGGTCTGCCGATCCGGGACGAGGACATCGAGATCTTCGAGCGTCACCCGGAGGGGGCGTACCGGGCCGCGATGACGTTGCTGACCAAGCCGGACCGCCCGACGGCGATCTACTGCACGACGGACTTCGCGGCGATCGCTGCGGTCCGGGCTGCGCATCGGCTGCGGATCGACGTACCTCGGGATCTGGCGGTGGTGGGCGTCGGGAACACGCCTGAGGGCGAGCATCTGGACCCGTCGCTGTCGACGGTCGGGCCGGTGGGATTCAACGAGGCGCTGGCCGGGATCATCGTTGGCCGGCTGAGCGATCGTGAGGGTGCACCCGGCGAGGTATTCGATTTTCCCTGGCAACTGATCGTGCGAGACTCGTCTCGTGTTCCAGCTGAACAGTGATGACTGGGAGCCGGTGACAATCGGCGAGTCCGACACTTCGGTCTACCGGCGGGGTGACGTTTTCGCCAAGTGCTGTGCGCCGTCCGGCATCGCCGAGTTGCGGGACGAACGGGATCGGATTTCGTGGCTCGCCGGTACTGGGTTGCCCGGGGCAACGGTTGCCGACTGGGTCGAGTCGTCCGACGGTGCGTGCCTGGTGACGACGGCTGTGCCTGGGGTGGCGGGCGACGATTTGCCGGAATCCGTTCACTTGAAGGCAATGGAGAGTCTCGGGCGGACGTTGCGATCCTTGCACTCATTGCGCGACTGCCCCTTCGAGCGGCCCCTGGCGTCGGTGATCGCGTTGGCGGCGGACGTCGTACGATGGGATGCTGTCAATCCTGCCTTCCTCACTGACGAGTGGCGCAAGCTTTCTCCGGCAGAGCTGCTGGATCGAGTGGTTGCCGAGCGCCCCTATATCGAAGAGGGTGCCGACCTCGCCGTCTGTCATGGCGACGCCTGCCTGCCCAACGTCTTCTTCGATCCGGACACGCTGGAAGTCACCGGCCTCATCGACCTCGGCCGCCTTGGCATCGCCGACCGCTACTCCGACCTCGCCCTCGCCACGATCCAACTCCACGACGAATGGTCCGCCGACCCCGCACCCTTCCTCGCCGCCTACGGTCTCCCTTCGCCGGACCAGCGCCGCCTGGATTTCTATCGCCTCCTGGACCCCCTGACCTGGGGCTGACCGATGGACTTGACCTCAACTTCGGTTCAGGTTGCACACTCTGCGGCATGAGTATCTTCACCGCATCGGAGTTGGCGTATCTGGCTGAGCAGAAGCTCGGCCGGCTCGCCACCAAGGCGCCCGGCGGGGCGCTGCAGAACAACCCCGTGGGGTACTTCGTGAACGCTGAGGAGGGCTACATCGACATCGGTGGGCACGGCATGGGTGCCAGCCGGAAGTTCCACAACGTGCAGGCCGATCCGCAGGTGAGTCTGGTGGTCGACGACCTCTCCACCGAGCAGGGCTGGCAGGTCCGGGGGATCGAGATCCGCGGCCGCTCCGAGGCGATCTCTGACGTCGAACCGCCGATGAAGGGCTTCAGCCGGGAGATCATCCGGATCTACCCCGAGCGCATCCTCAGCTGGGGCTTGGACGGAAGCAGCAGACGCAACGTGGCCTAGCCCGGGGTGACGTGTGCATTTCGACAGGAGGTGTCCGGCGATTCGAGTCGTGTTGCCGGTCTGCTCAGTCGTGCGTCGCCGGCAGTGGCCGTATACGTCCTGTCGAACTGCAGCCAGGTCGTACTGTGGAGGACGTGCAGATCGCGGTGGAGGTCGTCGGGTTGATGGTCTCCTCCGTGCATGCGTTCCAGGGGCGACCGGAGGACGGTCCGCAGGCTGATCCGGTGTCGGTGGCGCGTTCGGAGGTGGAGGTGCGCGCCGGGCTCGGGCTCGTGGGGGATCGGTACTTCGGTCAGACGGTGCACCGGAACGCGGCAGTCACCTTCCTCGACGCCGGAGCCATGGACGAGCTGGCCGCGACGCTGCAGCTGCCGGCAGCACCGGATCCCCTGCTTCTCCGCCGCAACATCATTCTGCGCGGATTCTCGGTCGACACCCTCGCGGCCCAGCGCGCGCCGGACGGCACCCGAGTCTCCGGCCGCCGCTTCACCCTCGACTCCGGAGCAGGGCCGATCGAGTTCCAGGCCCACCGCCCCGCCAACCCCTGCGCCTGGATGGACGCCGTACTCACTCCCGGCGCCTTCAAAGCCCTCCGAGGCCACGCCGGCATCCGAACCACCCCACTAACCTCCGGCACTCTCCACCTAGGCCCCGCCACCCTCACCGTGCTCGACTGAGCTGTTTTCGGGTGGTTTTCGGTGGGTGGGGTTACCGTCGGAAGGTGGGGCGGTGGATGGTTGGTGCGGTTGTCGCGGCGGCTGGGCTGGTTGGGTGTGCTGATGTTGCGGGCCCGGCGGGTGAGGCGTCCGGTCGAGTGACGCCCAGTGCCGGTACGTCGAGTGCGACACCCTCGGGTACGCCGACCGCGGGGCCGGCGTCAGCGCCCACGACCTCGCCGACTGTGCCGCGGACGCCCAGCCCGACGGCGAAGCGGACGACGACGACCGTGGCGAGTATGGCGATTCCGGCGCTCGGGGTACGGCGGCTTCGGGTGGTTCCGTACGTCGGGACAGCGGACGACCGGCCTGGGACGGTGATCCAGGATCGCGGGGTCGCGGCCAGTCCGCGGGGGAAGGCCGGCGGGGTCGGGCCCGGCGAGATCGGCAACTACATCATCACCGCGCACCGGACCACGCACGGCCGCCCGTTCGGCCGGGTTCCGGAGCTGAAGAACGGCGACCATATCCTGGTCACCGCGAACGGGTTCGTCTACGACTACGTGGTGAGCCGGACGATGACGATCTCGTTCCGCAAGCCGGCCGAGAAAGCCCAGCAGAACGCCGCTGTCCCCGGCCGCCCGGGCGTGACTCCCACCCAGGCCGTGATCACTCTCTCCACCTGCGCCACCCCCGAGGACCACGCCGCCGGCAACTACTGGAGCGACGCCCTCGGCAACCCCGAACACCGCATCAACAAGATCGGCACCCTGGTCGCCACCCGCCCGGCCTGACTACTTGCGGCCGAACTTCCACCACTTGGGTTTGTTGGCCTTGATCTCGTCGTCGGTCAGCGGCGGCGGAACCGGCGGGCGGGACTCCTCGGTGAGGAAGTTGCCGGACTCGGTGTCGTACGGCGTGACGCCGAGCAGGCGGCTGATCTCCATCACGATCGGGATCGAACGCGGGCCGTCGTTCAGGTAGAAGGTGATGTCGCGGACCTCGACGCCCTTGCCGATCGTCATCTCGACGTCGAACTCGTCGCTCCGCAGCTGCAGCCAGGACGGCTTGCTCGCGTCGACGTCCGGAACGAGCTCACGGACCTTCGCCACCACGTCTTCCGACGTACCGACGGAAGGCGGCTCGTATCCGTCCGGAATGTCGTCGAGGCGGCGTACGCCTCCTGGTCCTCGCATTGCGTACACAGCCCAGCTCATGCACCCCAGCATCCCCTACCCGGGTTCACCGGCAACAGTCCGGGCTGCCAGCAGGGCGAATGTCACGTGCTCACCCTGGTCGGCCTCGAGCATGTCGAGCGCGGAGTCACGGCTGCCGCGGTACTCGGAGACCGCCTGGGCCCAGGCCAGCCAGTCCTGCCAGCCGGACTCCTGCAGCCGGGCCGCGGTGACCTCGACGAGCTCGGTGATCTCCCACTGGAACCGCCACCAGTCGGCCGTATGCCAGGCGATCGCCTCCCAGCCGACCTCCTTCTTGATGTGGCCGGGGATGTACCCGAGGTCGCGGATCTCGGTCCGCAGTGCCGGCGTCGCGACACCGAGCTGACCACCGGGCTTGAGGAACTGGGTGATGTACGCGAGATAACCGTCGGCCGTCCCGAAGTACTCGTACGCGTCGATGCACACGATCGCGTCGAAGAACCCGTGCGCGAACGGCAGCGCATGCGCCTCCGCCTTCACCGGTACGACGCCGTCCACGCCCTGTGTCGCGATGTGCGCAGCAGCCTCGGACGGCTCGATCCACAAATCGGCCGCCCACACCTGGACGCCGTACTCCTTCGCCAGGAACACCGACGTCGAACCCTTCCCGGACCCGAGATCGAGCACCCGCATTCCGGGCTGAAGATCGAGATCCTTGGCCAGATCCTCCAGCATCCACAAGGGATTCGGCCCCATGTCCCCAGCCAGCACCCACTCAGCGTCGTACCCATTGGACCGGGAATAGGCGTCCCGCTTCAGCTCGACCACGCGCCCAGCCAACCGCCCAGAAGCCACCCGCCGCAACCAGATATAGGTCAGGGATGCAGGGCTTGCTCGGCGATCTCCTGGACGCGGGCCCGCGTGATCCCCTGCCGTTGTTCGACCGCCAGTGGATGCTCGGTCGGCTCCAGTTCGATGAATGGCCTCTCACCGACCGGACGGCTGTGCAACTTCGTCTTCAGATTCAGGGTGGTCGGTTCGTACGGCAGCAAAACCGACAACCACCCGAAGTACGGCTCGTGCTGCTCGCGTCCGTCCGTGTTCCAGTGGTCGCTGGCGTGCTTGAAGCTCTCCTGACTGAGCGACACCCAACCACCCCAGGTGAAGGTTTCGCCGGTGTCGATCACCGGGATGTCGATCAGCCCGCGGACGAAGAAATGCTCGCCATTGATCACACACTGGTCGGAGGCCAGCTCGCAGCCGGGTGCGTCGGCCATTTCGGGCGTCCAGTACACCGGTGCCTCGATGTGAAACGCCATCGGCAGCTCCGAATGCGATTCACCGCAACAAGAACAGACGAACCCCAGATCCATGGGGAGCCACCCTAGAAGACCGAGTAGCCGCCGTCTATGACGACTACTGAGCCGGTCATGAAGGAGGTGGCGGGGCTGGCGAGGTAGACGACGGTGGGGGCGATCTCCTCGGGGGTGGCGTAGCGCTGGAGTGGGGCGTCGAGGATCCAGTTCTGCCGGAACTCGGGGCGATCCACCGGGGCCATCTCGGTCTTGACGTAGCCCGGCGCGATCGCGTTGACGCGGATCCCGTACGGCGCCCATTCGGCGGCGAGGCTCCTGGTCAGGTGGTGCACGCCGGCCTTGGACGCGTTGTACGACGCCTGCCATTGCGGCCGGTTGACGATCTGGCCGGACATGCTGCCGACGTTGACGATCACCCCGCCACCGGCGTCGATCATGCCGGGTGCGACCGCCGTACTGCAGTTCCACAGCGCGGTCAGGTTGAGGTCGAGGACCTGTTGCCATTCCTCGGGCGGTACCTCCAGGGCCGGGCGGTGGATCGCGATCCCCGCGTTGTTCACCAGTACGTCGATGCCGCCCAGTTCAGCGGTCACCTCGGCGACAAGTCGTCGTACGTCGTCCATGGCGGTGATGTCGGCCTCGACGGCGATCCCCCGGCGGCCGCGCGCCTCGATCTCGGCGACGACCGAGGCGTTCTTCTCGGCGTCCCGCGCGGCGATCGCGACATCCGCGCCGGCCTCGGCCAGCGCGAGGGCGAAGGCGCGGCCGAGGCCGCGGTTGCCGCCCGTGATCAGGGCCCGGCGGCCGGTCAGGCGGAAGGTGTCCAGCGCGTTCATCCAGTGCTCCTCGGTGGTTGTTACTCGGAGTAAGTCAGCGAAACGGTGTCAATAGCTGCAATCCAGTACACGGGGTGGTGTCAGAGGGCTTACCATCTTGCGGCGGTTCCGGGAGGGGGTCTCGGACCGCGGTCGAGGTGAATGGGTGGGGACCGGCGGAGTCCGGGACTGGGGAGAAGCGGGGATCATGGCGGACAAGCCGGCGCCGAAGCCTGGCCATTTCTTGCCCGGAGGTGCGGGCGCGACAGACTCGACCGACGGCGGATCCACACCGGGATCGGCTCCACTGGCCGCGCCGACGCCACGGCTCGGAGCGGACACCCCGGCCGGGCCGCAACTGTCGGGGTCCCGGCTCGATTCGCCCCGGTCGGTGCAGCTCTCCGGCACCCGGTTCGGCCCGCCGCCGCCCAACGATCCGGCGGCCGCGGCCTTCCGAGCCGTCTACGCACCTGAGCCGCTCCCGTACGTCCCCAAACAGCGCTCCAAGGCACTGATCGCCGTCATCGTCGTCGCCGTGCTCCTGGTCGTCGGCGGTGGTGTCGCCCTCGCCGCGAAGGTGTTCACGTCGTACGACGACTACATCGCCAACCCGCTCGGGGCGACGCCGTCGTACCACCCGTCCGGCATCCCCACACCGACCGGCGAGCCGACCCCGGACCTCGTCGTACAGAAAGAGAACCCCTTCTACGCCACCGGTCCGCTGGCCACGGTGAAGTGCCAGGAGCCCGCGTACCGGCCGACCTCGAAGGAGAACGTCGAGTCGTACTACCAGGCCCTGATCGCATGTATGGACAAAGCGTGGCAACCGCTCGTCGCCGAGGCCGGGTTCGAGTTCCGTTCGCCCCGGCTGATCGTGTTCGACGAGGGTGACGAGACGGCGTGCGGCATCCAGAAGGACGTGTCGTCGTACTGCGCCGACGAGCAGGGCGGCAGTGTCACGATGCCGTGGCAGAAGCTGACCGAGGACTACCCGAAGCACAAGGCGTACGTTCGGGTCGCCATGGCTCAGTCCCTCGGTTTCGTGTACGGCGCCCACCTGCAGAACCTCACCGGGATCTTCGAGGCGACCGAGAACCTGCGCGACACCGAGCCGACCGAGGCCGCGCGGCTGGAGATGGACCGGCGGCAGGCGCTGCAGAACAGTTGCTTCTCGGCCGCGTTCTTCGGTGCGGCGAAGGCGAGTTTCCCGCTCCGCGGCGAACTGCTCACCCAGTGGACCAGGCTGATCAGGAACGGCGGCGACGAGCGCGCCGAGGACAAGATCCGCGATCATGGGTCCGCCAGGAGTCTCGCGCTGTGGATGAACCAGGGCTTTGCCAGCGCCGATCCGGGTACCTGCAACACTTTCGTGGCAGCATCCGCCAAGGTCGGCTGACGGAACGGGAACGAACGATGGGGACGAGCGATGCCTGAGGAGCACCCGGACACTGAACCATCGTCCAGGGCCGGCGCATCCACGCCGGCCGACCCAGGCGTTGCCGCCGGTGCCACCTCGGGCCCGGGGACAGTGCGGTCCGGGGGCAGCCTGCCGAGGCCCGGGCACTTCCTGCCGGGCGGCGCCGGCGACATCCTGACCGACGGCGACCGCGCGCGGGCCGCCGAGCGCCGGCAATCGCTCGACCTGGGCAAGGCCCGCGCCCTCTCCGCACCCCTCGACCCGGCTCTGCGGAAGAAGGCACGCCCGCTCCCGTCCGACCCCGGCACGGAACCCGGCTTCGGTGCACCCCCGCCCGCGCCGATGGCGGGCGCCCCTCTCACGCCGCTGGTCGGCACCCGTCGTACCGGCCGCACTCGTCCGGTCGGCTGGCACTCGCCGTCCTCGCAGACCGGAGCCGGAGGCCGGTTCTCCGACGAGCCGCCGCCGATCGCGCCGTCCCGGGAGTACTCCAAGGCCGTGATCGCCGGGCTGTCCGCGCTCACGCTGCTCCTGGTCACCGGCGGCGGCATCGCAGCCTTGAAGCTCATCGACTCCTACGACACCGTCGACAAGCCGATGACCAATCCCTCGGTGAAGGAGTCGGAGGCTCCGCTCCCGGTCCCGGCCGACCCCACCGTGACCGTCACGGTCACCCCCGTCCCCGACATGGAACGCCTGCAGAAGAACAAGATCTACGTCGTCGGCAAGATCCCAGCGGTCAACTGCAAGGAACCGACGATCAAGCCGACCTCGCAGTCCGCGATCCTGCGGTACTACCAAGCCCTGCTGCCGTGCCTGAACAAGGCCTGGGAACCGCTGGTCAAGAGGGCCGGCTACCCGTTCCGCCCGCCGAAGCTTCAGTTGGTCACGAAGAACACGTCGTCCTGCCTGGGCGTCACCGACCGATCCTTCTACTGCGGGGCCGACGAGACCATCAGCATGCAGTGGCAGGACACGGTGAAGGCCTACCGCCAGAACGCGCGGGCGACGCGGGTGATCATGATGGACACGCTGGCCCACGAGTACGGCCACCACGTGCAGATGCTGACGAACATCATGATCTCGTCGGAGTCCCGCGAAGGCTGGACGAAGTCGAATGCCGCGAAGCTCGAGTGGAGCCGCCGCCTGGAGCTGCAGGCCAGCTGTTTCGCGGCGGCCTTCCTGGGCGCCAACAAGCAGGGCCTCGGGTTCCGCGGTGAGCAGTTGCGCTACTGGGAGTACATGGTGCAGCACTCCGGCGACGAGTACGACCCGAAGAAGGTCCGCGATCACGGCTCCCGCAAGAACCAGTGGGTCTGGGCCGGCCCCGCCTTCAAGTCCGGGAGCCCCGCCTCCTGCAACACCTACATCGCACCGGCGAAGAAGGTCAGTTGACGCACCGTACGGCGAAGGGCGCCGGGCTGGCGATCGTCGCCGTACTGGTTGCCGCTGTCGCCGGCGTCGCCACCCACCCGGCGTCACCCGCCATCGCGGAGCCCACCGTCACTTCGGCACCGACACCGTCGGCCAAGGCCCGGTCGGCGCCGTCACCGTCGCCGTCGATCTCCAACGATCCGACGCTGGTGCCGATCAAGAACGGGTTGTACACGGCGGGCCGGGTGCCGGCGGTGAGTTGCAAGCTGCCCAGCAAGATGACGCGGACGCAGGCGGGGCTGCTCACCTACGCGAAGCTCATGGTGGGCTGCATGCAGAGAGCGTGGACCCCGCTGGTCTTCCGGGCCGGCTTCTACCTGCCGACGCCGCGGATCGAGGCGTACGCGGCAGGAAAGTCGTCCGGCACCCAGCTCTGTGCGAATCCGCCCCGGAGCACCGATGCGTTCTACCGCAGCTCGGGCAACGTGATCTGTTTCGAGTGGCAGGAGTACGCCGATCCGGACAGCGACCCAGTCTGGAGTCAGATCGACTTCCAGGAGATGCTGGCGCACGAGTACGGCCACCATCTGCAGGACACGGTCGACATTCTGCGGACGTACGTGTTCGTCCACCCCGGCGGATCCAAGGCGGTGCAGCTCGAGGACGAGCGACGCCTGGAACTGCAGGCGAGTTGTCTCGGTGCGGCCTTCCTGGGCGCGCACAAGCGGTCGCTCCGGCTGACCGGCGGACGCCTCGACCTCTGGGAAGACATGGTCAAGCACACCGGCGACGAGTACAACCCGGACAAGATCCGCGACCACGGCTCCCGCAAGAACCACGGCTACTGGAGCCTCCGCGCCTTCGACTCCACCAACCCGTCCTCCTGCAACACCTTCTCCGCCCCGGCGAAGCGGGTCAGTTGAGCTTGAGTTTGAAGCCCTCGTGGGAGTTCGTGAAGCCGAGGCGTTCGTAGAAGCGGTGCGCGTCGGTGCGGGTCTTGTCCGAGGTGAGCTGGACCAGACTGCAGCCGCGGGCTCGCGACTCCTCGACTGCCCATTCCATCAGCGTCGTACCGAGACCTGAACCGCGGGCGGAGGCGGCCACCCGGACCGCCTCGACCAGGCCGCGGGAAGAACCGCGGCGGGACAGGCCAGGGATGATGGTGAGCTGGAGGGTGCCGATCAGCGCGTCATCGCGTTCGGCAACGACGAGGACCTGGTTCGGGTCGGCGTCGATGGCCTCGAACGCCTTCAGGTACGGCGCCAGGTCGTCGACCGACTCGCGGGTGGTGCCGAGCTGGTCGTCGGCGATCATGGTGACGATCCCGGCGACATCGGCGGCGGTGGCGCGCCGGATCACGGCGGCTGTGGGCTGGGCAGAGGTCATGGGCCCAGTTTCTCAACCGGCTGGACCGGTTCAGCCGCCGGGGTAACCAGCAAACCACCGTAACGGTCGTTGCCTTATGCAAAAGACACCCGTGTCGGTGCGGTTGCCTTATGCAAGGACTTTGCCTTTGCAATCAGGGCTTTACATGCCTGAGACAACTGTTTGGGGTGCACGGCGCAGGGCACGGGGAATACTAGACACCACTGCATCCGCCCGTGCCGGGGTCGTGTGCGGTGTTGCGCGGCAGCGGATGCGGGCCTTTTCCGGAAGGAAGTTTCGATGTCCGCGTTAGCGATCGACTTCACGCAGCCCTTTGAAGATGCCTTCGGCAAGCTTCTCGGATTCATCCCGAACCTGCTCGGCGGTCTCGTCATCCTGGTGGTCGGCTACTTCGTCGCCAAGGTGCTCGGGAAGCTCGTCGGCAAACTGCTCGGCAGGGTCGGCTTCGACCAGTGGATGGAACGAGCCGGTGTGTCCGGCGTCCTGCAGCGGTCCGGCACGGGGCTGACCGCTTCGGACATGCTGGGCAAGGTCGTGTTCTGGTTCGTGTTCCTGATCAGTTTCACCATGTTCGCCTCTGCGCTCGGCGTACCGGAGATCTCGGCGTTCATGAGCGACATGCTCGGCTACATCCCGCGGATCTTCGCCGCGATCGTGATCATCTGCCTGGCCGCGCTGTTCGCGAACTTCCTGGCCGCGATCATCCGCGGTGCCACCGGCAACGAAACGCTGGCCAAGGTGGGCAAGTACGCGATCCTGGTGTACGCCGCCTTTGCCGCACTGACCCAGCTCGGTATCGCGGTCCAGCTGACCGGCAACACCCTGCTGATCGTGCTCGCCGGCGCCGCGCTGGCGATGGGTCTCGCTTTCGGTCTCGGCGGTCGTGAGATGGCGGGCCGGGCGCTCGGCAACCTGTTCGACCGCGACACCATGATGAAGCCGACGACGCAGTCCAACGGCACCGCGCCGTCGAACGGCACCTACCAGCAGACCGGCTACGACCAGGGTGCTTACCAGCAGCAGGGCAACTACCCGCCGCAGGAGCAGCACCCCGCCACCCACGCCGCCCCGCAGTCCGGTGGCTGGTCCAACGGCACCACCCCCGACGGCAACTGGCAGCCCGGCCAGCGCTAACAACAACCCACAACCCCGCACGCCTCCGCCCCCCACGCGGAGGCGTGCGGCTGCAAAAGCCAGACATGGCGAGTAGTGGGTTGTCCCCTAGTGCATCATCGACTGTGACCACCGTGTCGCCGGTAACCGCTCGTTGGCGGCAATCTCCCCACAGTCGACGATACGACGGCGCTCCACCTGCCGTCAGGTGCAGGCGCGCTCAGGCATGAGGTGTGACGGGGGCTGGGGGTGGTCAGCTGTTCGCTGCGTCCGGGCCGGCTCGGCGGACGTCTTCGACCTTCGTCATGGCTTCGCGGAGGTCGGCGAGCCAGGTTTCGCTGTGCTGGGCGACGAGTTTCACGCACCAGCCGAGGGCGTCGCTGCGTGAGCGGGCCACGCCGGCGTCGACCAGGGTGTCGAGGACCTGGCGCTCGGGCTGGCGCAGCCGGGTCATCACCGGCGCGGACAGTGACGTGAAGATGGTCCGGGTGTCGCCGCACAGAACGCCCCAGGCGACCTTGCGGCGGGTCGCGTGCTCCAGTTCGCGCGCGATCTCGATCCGGCGCTCCCGGGTGTCCTCCCGGTACTGCTTGATCCGGCCCTCCTCGGCGGCGGACCGCTCGGCGGCGCTCACGTCGCCCTTCTGCTCCGGCGCGGGAATCCGCCCGACGATCAGGATCTCGTCCCGGTCGATCGTCAGCTCCGGCTCACCCTCGAACCACTCAGCCGGCAATCGACCGGTCAACCAGCCCCGGACCCGCTCAACCTCAGTCTGTGTACTCATGTAATCATGATTACACCCACGCAAAGCGCCTTTCAAGCAGCCACCGCAGCGGTGGTACCGCACCAGGACGGATTCTCAGGCTGCGGACGGAGACGCGAACGCGGCCCGCAGGGCCGCCTGAGCCGACGGCGATGCGGAAGTGTGGTCCAACCCCAGCAGAGCGGCTCCGACAACAGGCGGTACGTCGATCACGCGAGGGACCGCCTTCGGAGCAGCCTCGAACAGCAGGCGTACGACGGTTTCCACCAGCAACGGGTGTCCGGCAGTCAGCACCCCGCCGCCGAGCACCACCGGGACCGGGTCGTCGAGCAGGTCCAGGCGGCGGAGGGCGACGGTCGCCATCGTGACGATCTCCTCGGCCTGGTGTCGCACGATCTCCCGAGCCACCACATCACCCGCGGCGGCGACATTGAACAGCACCGGAGTCGCCTCGAGCTTCCGCGTCGAAGGCATGTCACCAAGGTGGAAGCCTTCGAGCAAGTCGGTCAGCGACGCAACGCCGTAGTGCGAGGTCAGCGCCGTGACCAACGCGGTCGCCGGGCCCCGGCCGTCGTCCGCCCGAGCGGCCGCCCAGATCGCCTCCTCGGCAAGCTGTTGCCCACCGCCCCAATCCCCGGACAGCTTCCCGAGCGCCGGAAACCGCGCCGTCCGTCCGTCAGGCAACAAGCCCGCGCAGTTGATCCCGGCCCCGCACACGACCGCCACTCCACGCGGCTCGTCGACTCCAGCACGGAGCAACGCGAACGTGTCGTTGGTGACGTACACCGACTGCCCCCAGCCGTAAGACTCGAAGGCCGCGGTCAGCCACTCCTCTTCGATCGGAAGGTCCGCGTTCGCCAGGCACGCGGACACGTGCTGCACCAGCGGTACGTCGCCAACCTCGAGCCCAGCCGACGCCGCGGCCGCGATCACCAGTGGCTCGAGTCCGGCGACTGCCGCGGCGGCCCCGATGTTCTGTGGCTCGAATCCGCCGCCTCGCGCCGTACCGAGAACTGATCCGTCGGCGGCGACCAGGGCGACGTCGGTCTTGCTGTTGCCGGCGTCGAAGGCGAGCACGCCGCCCGGGACGATCACTGCGCCCACGGCAGGTAGGCGGCGTTGTGCGCCAGCAGCTTGTCGGTCAACTCACGAGCCAACGAGATCTGCCCGACCAGCGGATGCGCCAGCAATGCGTCGAACACCCGGTCGGTACCACCGTGCACAGCAGCGTCCAACGCCAGCTGTTCGTACGCCGTCACATGGCTGATCAACCCGCTGTACAAGGGCTCCACCGGACTCACGTCGACCGGCCGAGCACCAAGAGCATCAACAACAGCAGGTACTTCGATCACCGCGTCGTCCGGCAGGAACGGCAGTGTCCCGTTGTTGAGTGTGTTCACCACCTGCACATCGCCCGTGTTGTTCAGCAGGGACGACGCCAGCGCGACCGCCGCCTCGGAGTAGTACGCCCCACCGCGCTGCTCGAGCAGTGCAGGCTTCTCGTCCAGCAACGGATCGGCGTACATGTCGAGCAACTGGTTCTCCAGCGCAGCCACCTGGGCCGCCCGCGACGGCTTCGACAGCAGTTCCTGCACCACCTCGTCGTGCGCGTAGAAGTAACGCAGGTAGTACGACGGCACCACGCCCAACCGCAAAAGCAGCTCAGCCGGCAGCTTCAGGACGTCAGCCAACGAAGCCGCGTGCTCGGCGAGCAGCTTCGGCAGCATGTCCTCGCCATCCACCCGTACGGCGCGCTCCCACGTCAGGTGGTTGAGTCCGACGTGGTCCAACGACACTTGCTCCGGCGAGACCCCCAGCAACTGGGCGAACCGCCGCTGGAACCCGATCGCCACGTTGCACAACCCGACCGCCTTGTGCCCGCGCGACAGCAACGCCCGCGTCACGATTCCGACCGGATTGGTGAAGTCGATGATCCACGCGTTCGGATTGGTACGTCGTACCCGCTCTGCAATGTCCAGCACGACAGGGACCGTCCGCAGCGCCTTGGCCAGCCCGCCGGCCCCGGTTGTCTCCTGGCCGACACAGCCGCACTCCAACGGCCACGTCTCGTCTTCGTTGCGTGCGGCCTGACCACCGACCCGCAGTTGCAGCAGTACGGCGTCTGCACCGTCGATCCCCGCGTCGACATCGGACGTGGTGATCACCCGGCCAGGATGGCCTTGCCGGGCGAAGATCCGCCGGGCCAGGCCGCCGACCAGTTCGAGCCGGTCAGCGGCCGGGTCGACCAGGACGAGTTCGGTCACCGGCAGTGTGTCGCGCAGCCGGGCGAAGCCGTCGACGAGTTCGGGAGTGTAGGTGGATCCGCCGCCTACGACTGTGAGTTTCAACCTTTGACCCCTGTGAGTGTGACGCCTTCGATGAAGGCCTTCTGAGCGAAGAAGAACAAGATGATCACCGGCGCCAGCACCAGCAGGGTGGCTGCCATGGTGAGGTTCCAGTTGGTGTGGTGGGCGCCCTTGAACGACTCGAGGCCGTAGCTGAGCGTCCAGGCGGCCGGGTTCTCGCTGGCGTAGATCTGCGGCCCGAAGTAGTCGTTCCAGCAGTAGAAGAACTGGAACAGCGCGACCGCGGCGATGGCGGGTTTGGCCATCGGCAGGACGATCCGGACCAGAGCCCGGAAGTCGCCGCAGCCGTCCACCTTCGCCGCGTCCACGTAGTCCTTCGGGATGGTGAGCAGGAACTGCCGCAACAGGAACACCGAGAACGCGTCGGTGAACGCCATCGGGATGATCAGCGGCCACAACGTCCCGGACAGGTGCATCTGCTTGGCCCAGAACAAGTACATCGGCACGATCACCACCTGCGGCGGCAGCATCATCGTCGAGATGACCAGCATCAACGCGAGGTTGCGGCCGCGGAACTTGAACCGCGCCAGCGCGTACGCGACCGGGATGCTGGACAGCAGCGTCAGCGCCGTACCGAGACCGGCATAGAACAGCGTGTTCTTCCACCAGGTCAGGAAGCCCGGCGTCTCCCACACGGTCCGCAGGTTCTCCCAGTGCCAGCTGTTCGGCCACAGGTCGCGGGTGAGCGCCTGCTGGTCACTCATCACCGCTGTCAGGAAGACGAACACGAACGGCAGCACGAAGAACAAGGCCGCCGCGATCGCCAGTGAGTGCACCGCGACCCATTCCAGAGCCTTGGTACGACGTGCTGCCCGGCCGGCCGCGGTAAGTCGGACCGGGGCCGCCGTTAGCGAGAGAGTCATTGCCGCCCCTCAGTCGTTGGTCGCCAGGAAACCGCTGCCGCGGCGCATCAGCAGTGCGGTGAACACCATCGCCAGCGCGAACAGGACCAGCGCGATCACAGACGCGCCGCCGGTGTCGAACCGCTGGAAGCCCAGGTGGTACACGAGTTGCGGCAGCGTCAGCGTCGACTTGTCCGGATAGCCCGGCTCGAACTGTTGCCCGGAGCCACCGATCACCCCACTCGCCACCTTCCCGGCGACGAGTGGCTGCGTGTAGTACTGCATCGTCTGGATCACGCCGGTGACGACCGCGAACAACACGATCGGCGAGATGTTCGGCAGCGTCACGAACCGGAACCGTTGCCACGGGCCCGCTCCGTCGAGGGACGCGGCCTCGTACTGCTCCTGCGGTACGTCGAGCAGCGACGCCATGAAGATCACCATCAGGTCGCCGATACCCCACAACGCCAGCATGGTGAGTGCGGGCTTTGACCAGGTCGGATCGTTGAACCAGCCCGGCTGCGGCAACCCGATACTGCCGAGGATGTTGTTCACCGGCCCGGTGCCCGGGTTGAGCAGGAACGCGAACGCCATCGTCGCGGCCACCGGGGGCGCCAGGTACGGCAGGTAGAACGCGGTCCGGAAGAACCCGGCACCGGTCTTGACCTTGGTGATCAGCAGACCGATGCCGAGCCCGAAGATCACCCGGAGGGTGACCATCACGACGACGAGCCACAGCGTGTTCCGCAGCGCCGGCCAGAAGAACGGGTAGTCGGTGAAGACATACTGCCAGTTCTTCAGGCCGGTCCACGTCGGTGCGGTGAAACCGTCGTACCGCATGAAACTGAAGTAGACGGTGGAGATGAGCGGGTAGAGGAAGAAGACGCTGACGCCGATCAGCCAGGGGGAGAGGAAGGCGACGTTGCGGAGTGCCTCCCGGCGCCGTTTCTGTCGCAGGCCGGTTGAGATCATCACTTGACCTGCGCGAGGTCCTTGTCGATCTGCTGGTCGGTTTTGGCCAGTCCGGCGGCCAGGTCGGTCACCTTGCCGGACTCGTAGGAGAAGCCGAAGTCCTGGAGGGTGAGCTGGTAGGCGCCGCCGTTCGGGCTGGCCGGGGTGGTGCTGCTCTTCGGGTGCTGGGCGATCTCGAGGAAGGTGCGGAAGGCCGGGTCGGCGTCCAGGTTGGGCGACTTCAGCGCGTCCAGGGTGGACGGCACGTTGTGGATCGCGTTCGCGAAGTTCACCACGGCCTCGGTGTCGGTGGTCATGTACTTGACCAGTTCCCAGGCCGCGTTCTGCTTCTGGCTGGTGCTGGCGATCCCGATGATGGTGCCGGACAGGTAGCCCTTGCCGTAGCTGTCGGCCTGGTCGTCGGGCACCGGGAACGGCGCGACACCGATGTCGAACTTGACGCCGGCCTCCTTGGCCATCCCGAGCCGCCACTCACCGTCGATCGCCATCGCGACCTGGCCGGTGTGGAACGGGTTCTTCGCGCCCCACTCGTCACCGAAGGTGGACCGGTACTTCTCCAGCTTGGCGAACCCGCCGAGGGAGTTGACCAGGTTCTTCTGCCAGGTGAGCATCTTGGCGAACGCCGGGTCGGCGGCCAGGTTCGACTTGCCGTCGGCGGTGAAGTACGTCGGGTTCCACTGCGCGGCGAAGTGCGTGGTGGTCGACTCGTAGCCGTGGAAGTTCGGCATGAAGCCGAGCTGGCTGTACGAGTCGCCCTTCACCTTGGTCAGCTTCTTCGCGTCGGCGTCGAATTCGGACAGTGTCTTCGGCGGCGCGGTGATCCCGGCGGCCTTGAACGCGTCCTTGTTGTAGTACAGGCCGTACGCGTCGTTCAGCAGCGGCAGCGTGCAGCGCTTGCCCTCGAACTGGGTGTAGTCCTGCAGCGCCTTCGGGAACGTCTTGTCCAGGTCGACGCCGGACTTGTCCAGGAACGGCTTCAGGTCGGCGAACACGTTCGAGGCACAGAACGTGCCGACGTTGTCGGTGGTGAACGACGAGACCACGTCCGGCGCGTTCGCCCCGCCGGCCCGCAGTGCCTGCTTGATCTTGTCGTCGTTGATGTTGCCGACGGCCTTCACATGGATGTTCGGATGCTTCGCCTCGAACGCCTTGATGTTCGCGTTGATCGCGGCCACCTCGCTGGGTGCGCTCCAGCCGTGCCAGAAGGTGATGGTGACGTCCTTGGTTGCGTCGTCACTGGCTTGCGGTGCGTTCGACGTACCAGTACAGGCGGTCGCGAGTAATGCGACGGCGGCGGTGGCCAGTAGGGCGCGGTTGAAGCGTGGCATCCGTACTCCTAGGGGATGGGTGGACCTGCGGTGTCGAAGACTTCGTCTCGGGTGGTGGTGAGGGCGGACTGCAGAGCGCCGGCCAGGACCGGATCCTCCTGGATCGCGGTCATCAGCAGGCGTGGTCGCGGTACGGCGAGCTCGGCCAGCTCGTCCTGGACGAGGCCGCGCAGGCGCTCACCGCCGGCGGTGATGACGCCGCCCGCGAGCACGATCAGCTCGGGGTCGACGACCGCGACGATGGCGGCCAGGCCGACGGCCAGCCGGTGTGCGAACTCGGTCAGTACGGCGTCGCCGGCGCCCTCGGTCTGCAACGCGGCCGCGATCGCGGCTTCCGCCGTCCGCGCCTTGAGGCCGTGCTCGCGGGCGAGCCGGAGGACCGGTTCGCCGCCGGCCAGCTCCTGGAAGCCGCCGGCGTTGTTCCGGCTGACGTTGCGGACGAGCGGCGTACCGGGAAGGGGCAGGAAGGCGACCTCGCCGGCGCCGCCGGTGGCACCGCGGTGCAGGCGGCCGTTGATCACGACCGCGGCGCCGATGCCTTCCTCGCCCCAGAGCAGCACGAAGTTGTCGCTGTCCTTGGCGTGGCCGACCCGCTGCTCGGCGATGGCCGCGAGGTTGACGTCGTTCTCGACCTCCAGCGGTACGGCGATCGCCGCCGCCAGCTCGTCGAGCAGGTGGGGCGAGTGCCAGCCGGGCAGGTGGGTGGCGTACCGCAGCCGGCCGGTGGTCGGGTCGAAACCGCCCGGAGTACCGATCGAGACGCGGTGCAGCCGGCCGCGGTTCAGGCCGGCCTCGCCGGCGGCGCCGTCGATCGCCTTGAGCACCCGCTCGACCGTGCCCTTGGCGCTGCGGCCCGGGGTGGGCAGCTCGTAGCTGCCGACGACCTTGCCGGTCAGGTCCGCCACGGCTGCGCGGATCCGGGCCGGCGTGACGTCGAGGCCGCCGACGTACGCGATACCGCCGTTGATCTCGTACAGCTGGGCGTTCGGGCCCGGACGGCCGGCGGTGGTGCCGCTAGCGCGGACCAGACCGGCCGCTTCCAGCCGCGCGAGCAGCTGCGACGCGGTCGGCTTGGACAGACCGGTGAGGTTGCCGAGGGTGGTGCGGGACAGCGGGCCCTGCGCGAGCAGCAGGTCCAGGGCGGCGCGGTCGTTCATCGCGCGGAGCAGGCGGGGAGTACCAGGTGTCCCAGATGTTTTGGCCATGGGATAACCCTGCCTCCCTTCGCGCTGTCCGTGGCGATGCCGCGCTCATGACGTGAACTGTTAGGAAAGTTTCCTATTGATGCGAGACCGTACGGCGGACAGACGGCGGTGTCAACGGATTCGCGTGAGTTAGGGTTGCCTAACTATGTCGAGTGGGGAACTGTTGTGGCGGGCGGTACGACGGCATCGCGGCCGGATGATCACCGGAGTCCTGGTGCTGTCGCTTCATCAGGCGACCGAGGCAGCGGTGCCGGTGGCGATCGGCATCTTCGTGGACCGGGCGGTGGCCAGTGGCGACGTCCAGCCGTTGCTGTGGTGCGTGCTGATGATGGTCGTGCTGTTCGCGGTGCTGTCGAACGCGTGGAAGACCGGTGCGCGTCAGGTGGTGCGGGCGATCGAGTACGAGACCCATGCGTTGCGGCTCGAGGTCGCCCAGCGGGTGCTGGACCCACGTGGGCAGCGCACCGGCTTGCGGTCCGGTGAGCTGTTGTCGATCGCGACGTCGGACGCAGAGAAGGCCGCTCTGGTGATGCGGGCAGTCTCGATCGGATTGGCCGCGTCGACGGCGCTGGTGGTGTCGTCGGTGTCGCTGCTGCTGGTCGACGTACCACTGGGGCTTGGTGTGCTGATTGGCGTACCGCTGCTGGTGTTGGGGATTCAGGCTCTGTCGCCGCTGTTGACCCGTCGTACGTCCAGTCAGCAGGAGGCAGTCGCGCAGACCACTGCGCTCGCTACAGACCTGGTCGGCGGGCTGCGGACCTTGCGGGGGATCGGTGCGCAGCACAATGCGGCAGCGCGGTATCGGCGGTCCAGTCAGGACACACTGCGCGCGACTCTGCGTGCAGCCAACACCAATGGGCTCCAGGACGGTGTGACCACTGCACTGAGCGGGTTGCTGCTTGCAGCCGTTGCTGGTGTGTCTGGGTGGTTCGCGCTGACTGACCGGATCACCATCGGTGAGCTGATCACGGTGGTCGGCCTGGCGCAGTTCATCGCGGAGCCGGTCGGGTCACTCGGGTATGCGAGCCAGGTAGCGGCTATGGCTCGTGCATCTGCCGGCCGGTTGGCGTCTGTGCTGTCGTCGCCCCCGCTGATCCCCTCCGGTACGGCGACCACGCTGGACCCGTCGAGACCGCTGCTCGAGCTGGTGGGGGTGTCCTACAAGTCCCTGTCCTCGGTGGACCTCGTTCTCCGACCGGGAGAGCTCGTGGGAGTGCTCTGCTATGACCCGCGTGATGCTGATGCCCTGCTGGCAGTCGTAGCCGGCCGTGCCCCGGAACACATGGGCAAGCTGCTTGTCGGTGGTACGGCGATCGAGGAGCTCGACATCGACGCCGTACGACGGACTGTCCTGCTGGAGCAACACGACACGGACCTGTTCGAGGGGACTCTTCGAAGCAACCTGCTGGTCGAGTCGGGGGAGTTGGAGCGGGTGATGACCGCTGCGGGCGCGGCAGACCTGATCGACGAACTCGACCGCCCGCTGGCCGACCGTGGTCAGTCACTGTCGGGCGGACAGCGTCAACGGCTCGGCCTGGCCAGAGCACTGCTGGCGGAGCCGCCTGTGCTGGTGCTGCACGACCCGAGTACGGCGGTGGACGCGGTCACCGAGGAGCTGTTGGCGGAAGGTCTTGCCGAGGTGCGCGACGGGCTGACGACGTTGGTGCTCACCAGTAGTCCGGCACTGCTCGGCAAGATGCATCGGGTGATCGTGGTGTCGGACGGTTCGGTGGTTGCTGAAGGCATCCATGCGGACCTCGCGGTCAAGGACGCGGCCTACCAGGAAGCGGTGCTGCGATGAATTTGCTGCCGATCGCCGGGCCCCCGGGCGACCTGGGCCGTGCTGTGGCAGGAGCTCCGCCGGCTGCCCGGGTTGTCTGTCCTCGCGTCTGTGGTGATCACCATTGCGAGTGCGGCCGGTCTGGTTGCGCCGTGGGCGCTCGGCGTACTGGTCGACGACATCGCCGGTGGTGCAGACCGATCGGCCGTCGTACGCGTGGTCGCGTTGATCGGCGGTGCCGCGTTGGTGTCCGGACTGCTCACCGCTGTTGGCGTGACGCTGGTCGCGCGAGTGGGTGAGACGGTGCTGGCGCGGATCCGCGAGAAGGTGATCGACCGGGTGCTGCAGTTGCCCGCGCCGGTGCTCGACAAGGTGCGCACGGGTGACCTGCTGTCCCGGGTCGGCGACGACGTGGCGTCGGTTGCGACGGCGCTGACCCAGGTCGGGCCGGCGTTGCTGTCGGCCTCGCTGACGATCCTATTGACCGCGGTCGGGATGTTCGCGCTGGACTGGCGACTGGGGCTGGCCGGGTTGCTTGCCGTACCGATGTATTTGTGGGCATTGCGGTGGTACCTGCCGCGGTCGGCGCCGTTCTACCGCGACGAGCGGGTGGCGATGGGTGAGCGGTCCGAGGCGATCATTGCGTCGCTTCGGGGTAGTGCGACCGTCCGCGCGTATCGGCTGGAAGACGTGCAGCTGGGCAAGATCGAGCACACGTCGGCGGCCGCGCGAGACCTGTCGCTCAGGGTCTTCAAGCTGTTCAGCTTCTTCTCGTCGCGGATCAACCACGCCGAGTTCGTCGGGCTGACCTCGATCCTGGTGGCTGGGTTCTTCTTGGTGCGTGGCGATTCGGTGAGCGTCGGTGCGGTGACGGCGGCTGCGCTGTACTTCCACCGGCTGTTCAACCCGATCGGCATGCTGTTGATGGAGTTCGACCAGATCCAGACCGCGTCCGCGGGTCTCGCCCGGCTGGCCGGCGTACTGGAGATTCCGCCGGTGCAAGAGCCGCCTGATGGTCCTGCCCCGGCTGATGCTTCGTTGGAGCTGGTGGACGTTGGGCACGCGTACGACGGACCACTTGTGCTTGACGGGGTGTCGCTACGGCTTGAACCAGGTGAGCGGGTCGCACTGGTCGGTGCTTCAGGTGCTGGGAAGACCACGCTGGCTGCGATCGCGGCTGGGGTCCTGACGCCTTCTACCGGCACAGTGCTGCTGGGTGGAGTGGATCTGCGCTCGTTGGGTGAGGATCGGACTCGTGCGCAGGTGGCTCTGCTGTCTCAAGAGGTGCACGTATTCTCCGGGCCGCTGGTGGACGACGTGCGGCTGGCACGGGCCGATGCGACTGCTGCTGAGGTTGAGGCGGCGCTGGACCGCGTCGGGGCGCTGGCGTGGGTACGAGCGCTGCCTGACGGGTTGGACACTGTCGTGGGTGAGAGCGGTCATCAGTTGACCGGTGCGCAGGCGCAACAGGTTGCTTTCGCTCGGCTCGTGCTCGCTGACCCGCCGATCGCCGTACTGGATGAGGCGACCGCCGAGGCCGGCAGTGCTGGTGCTCGCGAGCTGGAGCGGGCCAGTGTTGCCGCAACGGAGGGGCGTACGACGCTGGTCGTGGCGCACCGGTTGACGCAGGCCCAGCAGGCGGACCGGATCGTCGTACTCGATCACGGCCGGGTGGTCGAGTCCGGGACGCATGAGTCGTTGCTGGCCGACGGTGGGCGGTATGCCCAGCTGTGGCACAGCTGGACGGGTACTAGTCAGCCAGCGTTGCCAGCAGGGCGAACGAGACCAGCCAATGCGTCGACATGAAGTCGCCTTCGGTCACTGTGGGCAGGACAGCCTCGACCTGACGGTCTGCACCTGCCCGTAGTACGTCGGCAACGTCTGGGAGCACCGGCGCGATCGTGCGGAGCTGCCAGGCTCGCGAGAGCGCCAGACCGGACAGGTGAGCCAGCTGGCCGTCGCCGGAGTCATCGGTCGTCGGCACCTCGAGCAGATGCAGGTGCTGCGTGGTGCCGAGGCCGGGGAGGAAGGAGGTCAGCCAGGTCTTGTACTCGTCCTCCGGCAGCACGCGACGCATCAACTCAGCCTCGGTCAGTGCGGGCGACAGGAAGTCGGTCCCGGACGGCTCGAACCGCGAGTCGTACGCCGTGTCCTGACCGAACCACTCGATCGCTCGGCCGCGGATCGCGTCGACCACGTCGGTCCGGCCGAGGTCGCCGTACGCCTCGAGGAGCAAGGCGAGGGCGAAGGCGGTGTTCAGGTGGACGCCGTGCCGGACCGGGTAGGCCTGCCGCGGCAGCCAGCCGAGGACGAGGTCGGCGATCGTGTCTGCGAGCGGGGCAAGTGGCCACTTGTCCCGACCCGCGGCAGCCAGCATCGCCGCCCAGGCCCAGCCGTACGGGCGTTCGTACGACGGCCGATCGCGCAGGTACGCCGCCTCGGTCGCGATCGCCTCAGCAGTCAGGCGCCGGTCGAGGACCTCGATCGGGCGTGGGCCGACCTGGTCCGGTGCGAGGGTGAGCAACCGGACGAGGGACCACTGCATGTGTGCGCTGGAGTGCCAGTCGTACGAGCCGTGGAAGGCGGGATGCAACCGCTCCGGGGTCACGTCCACGTCGTCCGGACCGAGTGACGCGTGCGCGGCGCCGTACGGATAAGGGGTTTCGAGCACCTCGCAGGCGATCGCGGCCCAGTCGGCGGCGTACTTCATGGGACTCCTTGGTCAGAAGGCGAAGACGTACATCAGGGCGATGTTGCAGGCCAGCAGAGGGATCGCGGTCGGGATCTGCGCTTTGATCGGGCCGTACTGGTCTTTCATCTCGAGCAACGCCGCTGGAACCAGGTTGAAGTTCGCGGCCATCGGCGTACACAGGGTGCCGCAGAAGCCGGCCAGCATGCCGATCGCGAACACGACTGCCGGCGTGCCGTCGAACTGCTGCACCAGCAGCGGCCAGCCGACCGCGGCCGTCATCACCGGGAACGCGGCGAAGGCGTTGCCCATGATGATCGTGAAGACCGCCATCCCGATGCAGTACAGCGCGACCGCCGCGATCAGCGAGCCCTTCGGGACCAGGTGATCGGTGACGCGGCCGACCGCCTTGCCGACACCGGACGCGTTGAACAGCAGGCCGAGCGTGGCCAGCATCTGCGGCAGGATCGCGGCCCAGCCGATGTGTTCGAGCAACCGCCGGCCTTCGTGCATCGGGACGGCCGGCGACCGCTGTTTCAGGATCACCATGCCGACCGCGAGGGCCAGCAATGATGCGACGCCGAGTCCGATGATGGTCGCGGATCCGCTTTGCAGCAGGAGTTTGCCGTCGACGAGCTTCACCTTCGCCAGCCAGGCGCCGAAGATCGCCGCGACCACCGGGATCACCAGCGCGGGCAGGAACAGCTTGTTGCCAAAGCGGTCGGCGAGGCGGACCCGCTCGGCCGGTGTGGTGGTCTGCTCGTGACCACGGCCCGGGAAACCGGAGCCGGCCAGGACGGCCAGACCGATGACCGCGATGCCGAGCAGCCAGGCCGGCGCCTGCTTGTTGACCACGAACGTGCCGTAGCCGAACGAGACCCCGAGGATGCCCCAGAACGCCGCGCTGCCGAGGCGCTTCGGGTTGCTGCGGTCGTTGACCACTTGCAGCGCGATCAGGGCGAAGAACAGTCCGCAGAGCCAGTAGAACCACTCGACCTTGATCATCGGATCACCTGCTCGGTCTCGGCCTTGGCGGCGGCGTGCAGCTTGTCCAGCTGGCGATCGAGCAGCAGCAGCCGGGTGCCGTGGATGAGCAGCGCGCAGATACCGGTCGGGATCGCCCAGAGCGCGATGTCGATCGCCTCCAGGTGCAGCCCGTACGTCGCGTCCACGAAACCGGTGATCAGCAGGATCGAGCCGATCGCGACGAAGATGTCCTCACCGAAGAACAGCCCGACCGTGTCGGCACTGGCGGAGAAGCCCTTGATCTTCTCCTGCAGTTTCTCCGGCAGCGGGCCGCCGTAGCGTCGCTCCGCGGCGCCGGCGGCCATCGGGGCGATCAACGGCCGGACCGCCTGGGCCGGGCCGCCGATACTGGTCAGGCCGAGGGCCGCCGTACCCTGCCGGATCAGCAGGTAGATGGCCAGCAACCGGCCGGTGGTCATGACTTTCAGCTTGCCGATCAGCTTGCGGGCCTGCTGCTGCAGGCCGTAGCGCTCGATCAGCCCGATCACGGGCAGGGTGACGATGAAGACGGTGACGGACCGGCTGCCGGCGAAACCGTCGCCGAAGGCGTTCAGGATCTTGACCGGTGACAGGCCGCCGATCAGGCCGGCCACGATACCGGCGGCGGTGACGACCAGCATCGAGTTCAGCCGCAGGGCGAACCCGATGACGACGACCGCGATGGCGAGCAGAACCCACATGGTTCCTCCCGGGGACGGACGGTGTGCGCTTGATGACGCGTTCGGCCACCATAAGAGATTGTTGAACGATCCTGCAATGGATCATTCAAACAAGTTCGGAAAAGGGCATGCGAAAACTCGCCGTGACCGCGTGGATCCGGCGAGTTCTCTGGAGGGTTGTGGCTAGGGCAGGCGCCAGTCGACCGGGGTGGCGCCCTGTTCGACCAGAAGAGCGTTGACCCGGCTGAACGGGCGGGAACCGAAGAAGCCGCGATCGGCCGACATCGGACTCGGGTGGGCGCTTTCGACGTACGGCGTACTGCCCAGCATCGGCTTCAGCGTCTGGGCGTCGCGGCCCCACAGGATCGCGACCAGCGGCCCGCCGCGCTTCACCAGCGCGTGGATCGCCTGCTCGGTCACGGTCTCCCAACCCTTGCCGCGATGCGCGCCCGACTTGCCCGGCTGCACGGTCAGCACTCTGTTGAGCAACAACACGCCCTGCTCCGTCCAAGGCGTCAGGTCGCCGTTCGACGGAGCCGGTACGCCGACGTCCGCCATCATCTCGCGGTAGATGTTGGCCAGGCTGCGCGGGATCGGCCGGACGTCCGGCGCGACCGAGAAGCTCAGGCCGACCGGGTGCCCCGGCGTCGGGTACGGATCCTGGCCGACGATCAGGACCTTCACCTGCTGCAACGGCTGCCGGAACGCGCGCAGTACGTTCTCACCCGCCGGCAGGTACGGCCGCCCGGCGGCGATCTCGGCCCGCAGGAACTCGCCCATCTTCGCGACCGTGTCCTCGACCGGCGCCAGCGCCTCGGCCCAGTCGTTCGCCACCAGATCCGTCAACGTCTTAGGACTCACCCGCCACAGTTTCGCAGCACCCGTGGTCCGCACGCATCCCGGGTTGTCACCCACTGTTCGCGTGTCGCTCAACCCTGCGGTTTGCCACCCACGGTACAAAGGTGGCGGCCCCGCAAAGGTATGAGCTTGCGGGGCCTTTGCCTTGGGCTGAACCGGTTGGGTGATGGGGGTTACTGACGGGGTGCGGGGTGGGCTGGATCATGGCGGGCATGTGGAGCGAGATGATCCTGTGCTGAGAGAAATGATGCGGGCGAAGGTTCACCGGGCGACGGTGACGCAGGCGGATCTGGATTATGTGGGGTCCTGCACGCTGGACGCCGAGCTGATGGAGGCGGCGGATCTGCTGCCCGGCGAGAAGGTGGACATCGTCGACATCACGAACGGCCACCGGCTGTCGACGTACCTGATCGAAGGGCCGCGCGGGTCCGGGGTGGTGGGCATCAACGGGGCCGCGGCGCACCTGATCCATCCGGGTGACCTGGTCATCCTGATCGCGTACGGGATGTTCGACACCGCGGAGGCGAAGGTGTTCGAGCCGAGCGTAGTCTTCGTGGACGAGCACAATGCGATCACCCGCATCGGCTCGGACCCCGCCGAGGCGCTGCCCGACAGCGGCACGCTCCGCGGCGATCAACTGCACACCTGAATCGCATACCCCGCGCCGAGATGAGGACTGGTCGACGATGACCGACACGACCGAGACCACCGCAGCCGAGACCACCGAGGCGACCGCTCCCGAGGCCACCGCCGCCGCGCCGAAGACCGCGTCGCACGACAACGAGCCGAACCCGAAGCTCCGGGCGTTCATGAACTCGGGCTGGGCCGATTCCGAGCGACAGGACGTGACGCTCAGCGACGTCGGGGTCTGGGCGGCCAAGCGGCGGGACGCGCTGTCGCAGGCGTTCCCGGGTGAGCGGCTGGTGATCCCGGCCGGCACGTACAAGGTCCGGTCGAACGACACCGACTTCGTCTTCCGCCCGCACACCGACTACGTCTGGCTGGCCGGCGACCAGACCTCCGACGCGGTCCTGGTGCTGGAGCCGAACGGCGCCAGCGGCCACGACTCGGTCCTGTACTTCCGCCCGCGCGCCGACCGCAGCGAGGGCGAGGAATTCTGGCGCGACCGGATGTACGGCGAACTCTGGGCCGGCCGCCGTCCGTCGCTGACCGAGACCGCCAAGGAGTTCGGCATCGAGACCCGGCACGTCGACCGGCTCGCGGACGCGCTCAAGAGCGACGTACCGACCCGGGTACGGCGGGGTGAGGACGCGTCGATCGCCACGCTGCTGAGCGGTGCGAAGACCGACACCGACCGGGACCGGGAGTTGGCCGCGACGCTGTCCGAGCTCCGGCTGGTCAAGGACCCGTTCGAGATCGAGCAGCTGCGCAACGCCGTCGCGATCACCCACCGCGGCTTCTCCGACGTCCTCGCGGAGATGGACAAGGTCCGCGAGTACGGCGAACGCTGGATCGAGGGCACCTTCTGGCGCCGGGCCCGGGCCGAAGGCAACGACGTCGGGTACACCTCGATCGCCGCGGCCGGACCGCACGCGACCACGCTGCACTGGATCGAGAACGACGGCGCGGTCAACGACGGCACCCTGATGCTGCTGGACATGGGTGTGGAGAACCGTCAGCTCTACACCGCGGACATCACCCGCACGCTGCCGGTCAGCGGCGAGTTCACCCCGCGCCAGCGTGACCTGTACCAGCTGGTGCTCGACGCGCAGAACGCCGGCATCGACTCGCTCCGGCCGGGCGTCACGTTCCGGACCGCACACGAGGCCGCGATGGAGGTCATCGTGCACGGTCTCGACGCGATGGACCTGCTGCCGGTGTCCGCCGAGGAGGCCCTGGACCCGGAGAGCATGCTCTACCAGCGCTACACCCTGCACGGCGTCAGCCACATGCTCGGGCTGGACGTGCACGACTGCTCGGCCGCGCGCGAGGAGAAGTACCGCAAGGGCAACCTGCAGACCGGGTACGTGCTGACGGTCGAGCCGGGCCTGTACTTCCAGGCCGACGACCTGACCGTGCCGGAGGACCTGCGCGGGATCGGCATCCGGATCGAGGACGACATCCTGATCACCGACGACGGCGCCGAGAACCTCTCCGACGCCATGCCCCGCGACGTCGAGGGCCTGCAGAACTGGATGGCTTCCTAGAACACCACCACACCCGGCAGCTGACCGCCTGCGGCGGAAAGCTGCCGGGTGACTGCGCTTACCAGATGCGGACGCGGTCCTCGGGGGCCAGCCACATGCCGTCGCCTTCGGTGATGCCGAAGGTCTGGTGGAACTCGTCGATGTTCTTCACCACCGCGTTGCAGCGGAACTCCGGCGGCGAGTGCGGGTCGATCGCGAGCCGTCGGGCCGCCTCTTCCGGCCGGGTCTTGGTCGACCAGGCGGTCGCCCAGGACAGGAAGAACCGCTGGCTTCCGGTCAGTCCGTCGATCACCGGCGGCTCGGCTCCGTCCAGCGAGAGCTGATAGGCGACGTACGCGATCGACAGCCCGCCCAGGTCGCCGATGTTCTCCCCCAGGGTGAGCTTGCCGTTCACGTGCTGCCCTGGTGTCTCGGCCGGTTCGAGGGCCTCGTACTGCGCGACCAGTTTGTCGGTCCGCTGTTCGAAGGCGGCCCGGTCGTCGTCGGTCCACCACTCGTTGATGTTGCCGTCACCGTCGTACCGGGAACCCTGGTCATCGAACCCGTGCCCGATCTCGTGCCCGATCACCGCGCCGATCGCGCCGTAGTTGACCGCGTCATCGGCGTCCAGGTCGAAGAACGGCGGCCGCAGAATCGCGGCCGGGAACACGATCTCGTTCATCCGCGGGTTGTAGTACGCGTTGACCGTTTGCGGCGTCATCTTCCACTCGGTCCGGTCGACCGGGGTGCCGAGCTTGGCCAGTTCGCGCGCGGTCTCCACCGCGATCGACCGGCGGACGTTGCCGAACAGGTCGGCCGGGTCGGTCTCGAGCGCGCTGTAGTCCTTCCACTTGTCCGGGTAGCCGATCTTCGGCACGAACGCGCCGAGCTTGTCCAGCGCGCGCCGCCGGGTGTCGGGACCCATCCAGTCGAGCGCGTCGATGCGCTGCCGGTACGCCTCGACCAGGTTCGCGACCAGGTCGACCATCCGGGCCTTCGCGGCCGGCGGGAAGTGCTCGGCGACGTACAGCTTGCCGAGCGCCTCACCGAGCGCGGACTCGACCACGCCGACACCGCGCTTCCACCGCTCGCGCAGCTCGGGCGCACCGGTCAGCGTCTTGCCGTAGAAGGCGAAGTTCTCGTCCACGAACGCCTTGCTCAGCAGCGGTGCCGCGTCGTGCACGATCTGCCAGCTCAGCCATTCCTTCCACCGGTCGAGCTCGATCTCCTGCAGCGCCCCGGCGGCCGCGGTGAAGAAGTCCGGTTCCCGCACGACGACCTGCTCGATCGCACTCGCCGGTACGCCGGCACCCTCGAGCCAGCGTGACCAGTCGAAGCCAGGGGTCAGCTCGTCGAGCCCGGCCCGGTCGAGCTTGTTGTAGGTCAGCGTGACGTCGCGATCCTTGACCCGGTCCCAGTGCCCGGACGCGATCCGCGTCTCAAGCTCCAGGATCCGGTCGGCGGCGCCGGCCGCGTCGGGCAGCCCGGCCAGCTCGAGCATCCGCGCGACGTGGGCGACGAACGCCGTACGGATCTCGGCGAAGGTGTCCTCGCGGTAGTAGGCCTCGTCCGGCAGGCTGATCCCGCCCTGCATGAGGTAGACGACGTACTCGTCGGACTTCTTCGCGTCGGCGTCGATCCAGGTGTGGAAGACGCCGGACACACCCTGCAGTTCGAGCGTGCCGAGGGCGGCGACCAGGTCGCCGGTGTCCTGGATCTTGCGGACCAGGGTGAGCTGGTCGGCGATCGGCTCGGCACCGAGCCGCTCGATCGTCTCCTCGTCCATGAAGCTGCTGTACAGGTCGGCGACCTTGCGTGCTTCGCTGCCCTCCGGATGACCGGCGGCGACCGTCTTCTCGACGATGGCGCGGACGTCCTGCTCGGCCGTGTCCGACAGCGCGTGGAAGGCGCCGTAGATGGCCTTGTCCGCCGGGATCTCGTGCTGTTCCAGCCACGGCCCGTTCGCGTGCAGGTACAGGTCGTCCTGCGGCCGCACGTCGTCGGAGAGACCTGAAATGTCGATCCCTACTGTCATTCCTGCCTGCTCCTTCAGCCGTTCTCGGTTCCCCACCCCGGTCGCGGGATGTTGCTGCCAGCGACAGTACCCGGTAGATCCGGCGGCGGCTTTGAACTATCCACAGGGCGATGCCGTTGTTCCAGGTAAAGACACCCGGATCAGGAGGACCCGCCCATGCCACGCCTCGTCCGTCGGCTCACCGCCGTACTCAGCGTCCCCGCGCTGATGCTCGGCCTCGTCAGCACTTCGGCCTCCGCACAACCGACGAGTTTCCCCAGCCGGTTCGAACTGCCGGCCGGGTTCCAGCCGGAAGGCATCGCGATCGACCGCGGTACGGCGTACTTCGGCTCGCGGCTCGACGGCGACATCTACGCCGCCGACCTGAAGACCGGTCAGGGCGAGGTGATCAGCCAGGGACCGGGCACCGGCTCGCTCGGTATGAAGGTGGACAACCGCGCCCGGCTCTTCGTGGCCGGTGCCGCCGGTGGAAACGGTCGCGTCATCGACACCCGCACCGGCGAGGTGCTCGCGAGCTACACCTTCGCCACCTCGGCCCCGACCTTCGTGAACGACGTGATCGTGAGCAAGGACGCGGCCTACTTCACCGACTCGCGGAAGCCTGTGTTCTACAAGGTCCCGCTCGGGCCCGACGGCCAACTGCCCGCCCAGTCCGCAGTCCAGACCATCGCGTACAGCGGTGACTACCAGCACGTCGCGGACGTCAACAACGCCAACGGCATCGGGCTCACTCCGGACGGCCGAGCCCTGATCATCGTCCAGTCGTCGACCGGCTTCCTGTTCCGGGTCGACCCGCGCACCGGCGTGACCCAGCGGATCGACATCGGCGACCTCGTGATGACGAACGGCGACGGCCTGCTGGTCATCGGCACCACGCTGTATGTCGTCCAGAACCGGCTCAACACCGTCGCCGTACTCAAGATCAACCCGTCCGGCACGGAGGGTCACTTGGTCGACCGGATCACCAGCACGGACTTCGACGTGCCCACCACCGCGGCAGCCTTCGGGTCCCGGCTCTACCTACCGAACGCCCGCTTCAACACCACGCCCACTCCGACCACGCCCTACTGGGTCACCGCGGTCCCGCGCTGAACCGTTCCCGGGTGCGGCCGGTTGTCCTACGGTGAAATTCTCCAGGGGAGGACGCATCATGTTCATCCGTAGCCTCACGGCCGCACTCGGCCTGCCCGCACTGATCCTGGGACTCGTCACCGCGTCGGCGGCCGCCACCAGCGCCCCTGCGGTCCCAGCATCGGGACCATCAACCGTCAAACACTCGGTCGACGGCGGCATCTGCGACCCGATCCGCTTCCTCAGCGCCAAGGCCGCCCCGTCGTCGCACGCCTTCCCGGCCCGGATCGACCTGCCGAACGGGTTCCGGCCCGAAGGCATTGCGATCCGCGGAGGTACGGCGTACTTCGGCTCGCTGGCCGATGGCGACATCTATGCCGCCAGCCTGCGGACGGGCGAGGGCGAGGTGATCAGCCAGGGGCCGGGTACGCCGTCGGTCGGGCTGAAGGTGGACAACCGCGGCCGGCTGTTCGTCGCCGGTGGTCCCGCCGGGAACGCACGGGTGGTCGACACCCGGACCGGCGAGGTGCTGGCGTCGTACACCTTGGCGGCGGGCGCTCCGACGTTCGTCAACGACGTGGTCCTGGGCCGGAACGCGGCGTGGTTCACCGACTCGCAGAAGGCGGTGATCTACAAGATCCCGCTCGGCCGTAACGGCTCGCTGCCAGGGCAGTCCGCCGTACGCACGATCCCGTTGACCGGCGACTACGTGCACCAGCCAGGCATGTTCAATGCCAACGGCATCACGCTGACGCCGGACCATCGTGCGCTGATCATCGTGCAGTCGGCGACCGGGCTGCTGTTCAAGGTGAACCCGCGGAACGGCGTGACGCAGCGGGTGGACCTCAGTGCCCCGATGACGAACGGCGACGGCCTGCTGACGATCGGCCGGACGCTGTACGTCGTACAGAACCAGCTCAACAAGGTCGCGGTCGTCAGGCTCGACCGGGCAGGGACCCACGGCTCACTGGTCCGTGAGATCGAGGACCCGGGCTTCGACGTACCGACGACCGTTGCCGCGTTCGGCAAGCGTCTCTACCTGCCGAATGCCCGGTTCAACACGCCGCCGACGGCCACGACGCCGTACTGGGTGACCGCCGTCCGGCGCTGACCTCAGGAGACGGTGCGGAGGTCTCCACGGGCGGCGGCCTTCAGCCGGCTGCCGCAGGACAGCCGGACGGAGTAGCCGGCCGGGATGGAGAGCGGCTCGCCGGTCTGCGGATTGCGGCCGGTGCGCGGCGCACGCAGGACCCGCTCAATGCTCAGCAACCCGGTGAGCGACACCTTGTCGCCCTTGTGCACGGCCTCGGTGACGACGTCGCCCAGCGCGTCGAGGACCTTCTCGGCCTGGTTCCGCGGAATGCCCGCCTTCTGCGCCACGCCGGCGACCAGCTCGTTGCGATTCACGGCTCTCCTCAGACTCGTGCCGCCGGGCCGCAGCTCAGACGCGGCCCGGTCGATCGCCAGCACCTTAACCGAAATGATTGTCGTTAGCGAGAAGCGCCCGCATTCCGGTCAACCGCGTGATGGCGGGAACTTTGCGGTCCGCACGGTCGTCGATGCACCGATCACAGCCCGTCCTGGTCATGCCAGTGGTTCTGCCAGCGGCTGTCGACAGCGTCGGCGGATCGCTGATAGCGGATGTCGGTGGACAGCCGGATGCCGGTGGAGACGTTGTCGAGTGCTGCGTGAATCGTGTGCGCGGTGTGGATGACCACGTCGCCGGCTGCGTAGTCGGTCACCAGCCACCGGGCGTCGTACTCGTCCGCTAGTCCGGGCAGGTCGGCGGTCATCGATGCGGCCGGGTGCTTCAGCCGTCCTGCAGCCTCCTCCTCGAGCACCCGGTGGTGACTGCCTTCCAGGTACGTCAGGCCGCCGCGTGAGACCGGGCAGTCGCCTAGCGGGATCCACGCGGACAGCACCTGGTCGCTGCCCTCTCGGAGGTAGACCAGGTCGTAATGGGCCTGTGTCGCCGTACCGATGCCGTTCTCACCCGGTGCGGTCTGCCGGATGATCTTCCGCTTGTGCAGGAACGGCTCACCACCCAGGAACCACTCGAACCATCCTCTGAGTCGCGGCTGCGCACAGAAGGCGGCGTACTCAGGTCCCGGCACGATCTGGTCGAACAGGACCTTCCGGTACGACGCTCGATCGGTGACAGCTCCGGTCAACTCGAAGTAGTACCGCCGAAACCCCAGCACCACCTCGGGATCCAGCAATCCGGTCAGATACAAGTACCCGTCCCGCCACAACCGCTCCCGCAGTGCCTGACGGTCCGCACGCTCTCGGTCCGGTACGACGGTCAGCTCCGCGAGTCGACTCTGGTCAAGCACATAGCCATTGGAAGTCAGCACACCTCCATTCCACCCACAGTTGGCGGACGCCGGAATGGACACCAGCGACCCGGTTCTTGGACTCTTGTGAGGTGCTGAACTGGTCGATCTACCTGACTCCTGGTCAACCTGAACATCAACTTGGACTCTTCTGCCTAGGCGCCGGCGAGCAGGAGAACCCGCGAGGACAGGTGCCGGAACGCGCGCTCGGCTGTCACGCACTCGTCTGGATCAAGGAGGGTCGTGGCCACCTGTTGCATGGTCCCGACCGCCAACTGTTCGAGGTACAAGCACCGGCGATGCTCTGGCTTTACCCCGGTGTCCTGCACGGCTACCGACCTACTACTCGCTGGCGGCAGGCCTGGACGCTCTTCAGCGGTCCAGCCACGGCAGCACTCACCACACTGGGCCATCTGGACCCCGGTCAGCCTGTACGGCGGTACTCCGATCCACGACCGATCGACCGAGCCTTCACTCGGCTGCTACGCGTCAGCACCACGCACAACGCCGTACAGACTGTTGCTGCGTTGTATGACCTCATCGCCCAGGCTGCACCGCCGCCGGATGACGATGTGGCCGCTCGACTGGCTGGCCTGGCGTGCAGAGCGCTGAGCGTTCAGGACTATGCCGCAGAGCTTGGGCTCAGTGTGAGAGAGCTGCGCGAGGCCGTACGAGGTACTACGGGCTCCACACCGCAGGAACTGGTCTTGACCACCAGACTCAACACAGCCAAGGCTTTGCTCGCGGAGGAAGACTTGTCCGTGGCCGCCGTCGCACGGCGGGTTGGGTACGACGATCCGGCGTACTTCACCCGTTTGTTCACCGCGCGTGTCGGCCTGTCACCACGCGCGTTCCGGCGGTCTGGTTCGATTTCCGGGCGGATCTCCTCCTTCTGAAGGAGGCGGGAGCTACTTTCCGACCGCTAGATTCGTTCACTGGGGTGACGTGTTGAACGCCCGACCCCGATACGGTCGTGGGTATGAGTCAACCGCAGCCCATCGACCCGCGCTACGTGAACCAGCGGCCGCCGGCCAAGCCGAAGAAGCGGCGCAACTGGTTCGGCCGCATCATCGGTCTGATCGTCCTGCTGTTCATCCTCACCCTGATCTGCGTACCCCTGTACGCGTGGGGACGGATCGACAAGGTCGACGCCATGCCGGCCGGCGAGCGCCCCGCCGAGACGCCCGGTACGACGTACCTGCTGGTCGGCTCCGACAGTCGTGAGGGCCTCAGCCGGGCCGAGCGCGCCAAGCTGGGCACCGGCAGCGCGGCCGGGCAGCGCACGGACACGATCATGCTGCTGCACGTCCCCGAGTCCGGGCCGACCGCACTGATCAGCCTGCCGCGGGACAGCTACGTGCCGATCCCCGGACGCGGCCACAACAAGATCAACGCCGCGTTCGCCTTCGGCGGGCCGAAGCTGCTGATCCAGACGGTCGAGGGCGTCACCGGTCTGCGGGTGGACAACTACGTCGAGATCGGCTTCGGCGGGTTCGCCGGGATCATCGACAGCGTCGGCGGCGTGAAGATGTGCTTGCCTAAGGCAATGAAGGACAAGGATGCGCACATCGACCTGCCGGCCGGCTGCCAGCAGCTCAACGGCACCAACGCGCTCGGGTACGTCCGGGCCCGCAAGTCCGACCCGCTCGGCGACCTCGGCCGGGTCCAGCGGCAGCGCGAGATGATCGGCGCGGTCGCCGACAAGGCGGTGTCGCCCTGGACGTTCCTGAACCCGATCCGCTACTACCGGCTGGGTACGGCGAGCGCCGACGCGCTGACCATCGACAACGACACCGGCCCGATGGACCTGGTCAAGTTCGCGATGGCGATGAAGTCGGTCTCCGGCGGCGGTGACGGCGTCACGCTCACGGTCCCGGTCTCCGACACCAGCTACAAGGGGTCCTCGGTCAAGTGGGACACCGCCAAGGCCAAGGCGCTGTTCCAGGCGCTCAAGGAGGACAAGACCAGCGGTCTGAAGAGCAGTTGATCGCTGTTGTCCATGCAGTGGTGAGCCTGGGCATGCTCGTCATCGTGCCGCTCGGGCTCACCCTGCTGTCCGACCGCCTCGGCCTCACCGTGCTGTCGGACCGCCTCGGGCTCACGGTGCTCTCGGACCGCCTTGGGCTCACCGTGCTGTCGGACCGGCTCGGGCTCACCGTGCTGTCCGATCGGCTCGGCCTCGGCAGGACCACCGGCCCACGCTGGTGGTTCTTTTTCGCTGTGCCCGGTGTCATCGCCCTCTGGCTTCCCCGTGGTCCCGCCTCGATCACCTTGGCGTCGATCTACCTGGCCGGGACTCTCGTCCTGATCGGGCTCGCCGCCCGCGACTTCCTTCAACACAAGCGATTGCGGCCCCGTGAGATCGCGCTCTACACCGCGCTCGCGACTCCGTCGATCGCCGCACTCTCGTTGGTCGCCGAACGATCGTCGTACCAACTGTTCGGCTTCAAGCTGACCGTCCTCTCGCTTACGGTCGCCCACTTCCACTTCGCCGGGTTCGCGGCCGCGCTGATCGCCTTCCTGATCGCCGGACCGCGCACGACCGCCGGTGACGCGGCCGCGATCAGCGTCCCGCTCGGCACCGGGATCGTCCTGCTCGGCTTCTTCCTCGGCGACCCGGTCGAACTCGCCGGCGCCGCCGTACTGACCGCCGGCATGTGGCTGGTCGGGTGGAACCTCTGGCGCCGTGCCCGCCAGGCCGACCGGGCTACCGCCGTACTGCTCACCATCTCCGCCGCTGTGCTCGTCGTGACCATGATCTTGGCGTTGAGCTGGGCCCTGGGACATGTGGCTCCGACGCCCTATCTACCGTTGGAGTGGATGGTCGCCACCCACGGGCTGGCGAACGCTGTCGGCTTCGCACTGTGCGGATTGCTGGCCTGGCGACGACTCGGTACGACGGAAGGGACCTGATGAAGCTCGAGGACCTGACTGGCCTGCGGTTCT
Organism: Kribbella sp. CCNWLW201; assembly: GCF_037203805.1. Taxonomy (NCBI): domain Bacteria; kingdom Bacillati; phylum Actinomycetota; class Actinomycetes; order Propionibacteriales; family Kribbellaceae; genus Kribbella; species Kribbella sp. CCNWLW201. The sequence continues at coordinate 367,363 of NZ_JBBCBQ010000005.1, forward strand.
CGTACGACGTGGTCGGCTCCACCCGGTACGACGAGACGCCGCCCGGCTATCACCGGCTGGAGTACAAGGCCCGGATCGGCGAGGGTGACGAGGTGTTCCGCCGTGCGGGTGAGGCCCTGCTGAACTGGCGAATGCACCGCACCGCCGGCCTGCCGATGAAGTCGACGGACAGCCCGGTGGCCATCGGCGCCAACTCGCTCGGCCGGCTCGGCGCCGGCATGCTGATCGGCCGCCTCCGCACCGTGAGTCCCCTGGGCATGCTCGGTCTTCCGGTTCCCTGCCGCGTGGTCTGGATCGTCGACGAACCCGACCGCGTCGGCTTCGCCTACGGCACCCTCCAGGGCCACCCCGAGTCCGGCGAGGAGTCCTTCGTCGTCACCCGCGAACCCGACGGCATCCACTTCACCATCCGCGCCTACAGCCGCCCCGCCACCTGGTACACCCGCCTAGGCGGCCCCGCCACCCGCAAAGCCCAATCCCTAGCCGCCCGCCGCTACGCCAACGCCCTCCGCCGCCTCGCCACCCGATAACAGGGGCTCGTGTTGGCGCGGTGAAGCAGGCAGGGCGCCGACTCCTCGCCGGTGTGCCAGGGACGGATCACCCACTGCGTCAGCCAGAGCCGTGAGCCTCAGCACCAGGAGCCATGAGGCGACAAGCCGGATCGTCTTCGGGAAGCACGGAAAGCTCTGCCACCCGCCCTGGATCTATCGGGTTAAGCCTGATGGCTTGCGGCCCCCAGCACCTGTGCGGTTTCCGGAGGTTCAGTGCCACCACGTGGCACTGAACCTCCGGAAATCCGTGGGATCAGCGGGAGATTAGTTCGGGTTCGTGGGGGGTGGTGGTGAGCTGGCGGCGGAGGGATTCGCCTTCTACGTCTACGTTGGGGAGGAGGCGGTTGAGCCAGCGGGGGAGCCACCAGGCGGAGCGGCCGAGGAGGGCCATGACGGCGGGGACGAGGGTCATCCGGACGACGAAGGCGTCGATGGCGACCGCTAGCGCGAGGCCGAAGCCCATCTCGCGGATCAGGGTCTGGCTGGACAGGATGAACCCGGAGAAGACGGCGGTCATGATGATCGCGGCCGCGGTGACGACGCGGGCGCCGTGGGCGAACCCGTCGACGACGGCGGCGCGCGGCTCGGCGCCGTGGACGTGTTCCTCCCGCATCCGGGTGACCAGGAAGATCTGGTAGTCCATCGCGAGGCCGAACACCACGCCGATCAGGAAGATCGGCAGCATGCTCATCACCGGCCCGGTCTGGCCCTCGATCCCGAAGAGACCGGCCAGCCAGCCCCACTGGAACACCGCGACCACCGCACCGAACGTCGCCGCAACCGTGAGCAGGAAGCCGAGAGTCGCCTTCAGCGGCACCAGGATCGACCGGAACACCAGCATCAGCAGCAGGAACGCGAGTCCGACCACGAGCGCGAGGTAAGGCACCAATGCGTCGCGGAGTTTGTCCGAGACGTCGATGCTGATCGCGGTCGCGCCGGTGACGGCCACCTCGGTGCTGTCGTTCTCCGGCAACGCCCGGATCGCCTGGACCAGGTCGCGCGTCTGCGTCGTACTCGGACCGCTGGCCGGAATCACCGTCAGCAACGCCGTGTCCCCGGCCGGGTTGAACGTCGGCGGCGTCACCATCGCCACGTCCGGCAGCCCGCGTACGGCGGTCGCCGTAGCGTTGGCCGCCGTACCAGGATCGGCTGATCCACCGGCGTTGACGACCACCATCAGCGGACCGTTGAACCCGGGGCCGAAGCCTTCGGAGAGCAGGTCGTACGCCTTGCGCTGGGTGGAGTCTGGAGCTGCGGAGCTGTCGTCGGGCAGGCCGAGCTCGAGGTCGGTCGCCGGGATCGCCAGCGTACCGAGGCCGATCACCGTCACCAGCAGCACCGCCACTGGTCGGCGGGTGACGAACCGACCCCACCGACGCCCGGCGGACATGCGACCAGCGGCTTCGGGATCACCGGACCGCAATCCTGGGATCCGGCCGCCGAGGACCCGTCGTCCGGCGAAGCCCAGCAGAGCAGGCAGCAGCGTGAGTGCGATCGCGACGGCCAGTACGACGGTGAACGCGGCCGCCAGCCCCATCTGGGTGAGGAACGGGATGTCGACGATGAACAACCCGGCCAGCGCGATCACCACGGTCAGACCGGCGAACACCACCGCCGACCCGGCCGTGCCGACCGCGCGCCCGACCGCTTCCCCGGGCTCCAGACCTGTGCTCAGCTCGTGTCGGTAACGCGACATGATGAACAAGGCGTAGTCGATGGACACCGCGAGCCCGATCATCAGCGCCAGGATCGGCGTACCGGATCCGATGTCCATGAAACCGGTCGCGGCGGTGATCGCGGTGACCCCGATCCCGATCCCGATGATTGCCGATAGCAACGGTAAGCCGGCGGCGATGAGCGAGCCGAAGGTGATCAGCAGGACGACCGCGGCCACGCCCAGACCGATCACCTCGGTCAGGCTCTGCTCGTCCTGCACCTGCATGGCGTCACCGCCGTACTCGACTGTGAGGCCGGCCGCGCGTGCCGGCTCGACCGCGGTGGCGACCGCTTCCTGGGCCTCGGGTGTCACCTCCTGGGCCTGTACGTCGTACGTGACCTGGGCGTAGCCGGTCCGGCCGTCGGGGGAGATCGCCTTGGCGGTAAAGGGATCCAGGACTCTGGCCACCTGTGGGGCGTCGGTGATCCGGTCCAGAGTCTGCCGGACCTGCGCGGCGTTGGCCGTGTCCGTCAGCTTCTGGCCGTCGGGTGCCTGGAAGACGATCCGGGCCGTTCCCGCGTCGGCGCCGGCCTGCGGGAATCGCTCGCCGAGCAGGTCGGCGGCGCGCTGCGACTCGGTCCCCGGGATCGAGAAGGCGTCGGACGTCGGGCCGGAGAGCGTGGCCGCACCGGCGACTCCGGTGGCCAGTAGACCGAGCCATACGAGCACCACCAGCCGACGCCGGCGGAAAGCGAACCGGCCGAGCCGGTAGAGGAAGGTAGCCATGCTGCCGATCGTTCCGGCCGGGGGTTGTAGCCCGCGTCGGTCAGTCGTGGGCTTCTCGACGTACTGCGGATGCCGTACGAACTACTGCGTCTGCGGTACGTCGGCCGGCAGCGTCGTCCCCGGACGCACCAGGCCGGTCTGGTAGGCGAGCACGACCAGCTGGGCGCGGTCGCGGCAGTCGAGTTTCATCATCGCGCGGTTGACATGCGTCTTCGCGGTCGAGGGCGACAAGACCAGGCGCTCGGCGATCTCGTCGTTGGTCAGCCCGAGAGCGACCAGGCTGACGATCTCGCGCTCCCGGTCGGTGAGGACGTCGAGAGCGGACGGGCCGAGGTCCTGGCCGATCCGGGGCTCGGCCAGGAAGCGGTTCATCAGGCCGCGGACCGCCTTCGGTGAGAGCAGCGCGTCGCCGCGGGCGACCACCCGGATCGCGTTGATCAGCTCGGCCGGCTCGACGCTCTTGCCGAGGAACCCGCTGGCGCCGGACCGGATCGCCTCGAAGACATACTCGTCCACCTCGAAGGTGGTCAGGATCAGCACCTTCACCCCGGCCAGCGCCTCGTCCGCGGTGATCAGCCTGGTTGCCGCGAGCCCGTCGACCTCCGGCATCCGGATGTCCATCAGGATCACGTCGGCCCGCTCGCTGCGGGCCCGCTCGATCGCCTCGCGGCCGTTCGACGCCTCAGCAACGACCTCCAAATCGGGTGCTGAGCTCACCAGCACCCGGAACCCGCTGCGGATCAGCGTCTGGTCGTCGGCCAGCAGCACCCGGATCGTCACCTACGACTCCCGTCTCGAGAGGAAGAACAGCATGCACCCCAAAACCCCCACCCGCCTCCGGCCCGGTCCGCAACTCCCCACCCACAGCCTCGACTCGCTCCCGCATCCCCAACAACCCGTGCCCGGCGCCGGCACGGTGTGAGGCGGAGCCGGAAGGGCGTCCGGAGGGGGATGAGCCAGTGCCCCCGGAGGGTGTGGAGCCGGGGCGAGTCCCGGTGGCTGTTGAGCCGGGCTGGGCCCCGGTGAGTGTGGCGCCGGGCTGCCCACTGGAAGGTGTGGAGCCGGGGTGGTCCCCGGAGAGTGCGGTGTCGGGGCGGCCTGCGGCGTTGGTCGCGTTGAGCTGGCTCCCGGGGGTTGTGGGGCCGGGGTGGGAGCCGTTGAGTGTGGCGCCGGACGGTTCTGTGGAAGGTGTGGGGCTGGGGCCGGGCCGGGTGGTGGTGGGGGGTGGGGGCGCGGCGTGGGGTGATGGGGTGGTGTTGGTGATGTCTACGGTTAGGGCGGTTGGGTGGCGGGTCAGGCGGATGTGGGCGGCGGCGCCTGGGGCGTGTTTGAGGACGTTGGTGAGGGACTCCTGCACGATGCGGTACGCCGTCAGTTCGATCACGTCGGGGAGTTGGCCGAGTGAGTCCGGCACTTGCCAGTCGACCTTGACCCCGGCGGCCGCGAACGAGTCGACCAGGGCACCCACCTCGTGCAATGACGGTGTGGGTGCGGTCGGCAACGACGTACCGGAACGTCGCAGTACGCCGAGAAGGACAGTGAGCTCCTGCAGGACGGTCCGGCCGCCTTCGCGGACCAGGGCAAGGGCTCGTTCGGCCTCCTCCGGCTGGCTGCGCAGCACATGCGCGGCGACCCCGGACTGCACGTTCATCAGGGCGATGTGGTGAGCGATCACGTCGTGCAGCTCGTGCGCGATTCGCAGCCGCTCTTCCATCACTCGCCGCTGCGCCTCCTCCTCACGGGACTGCTCCGCGCGGAGAGCCCGTTCCTCCAGCTCCTGCTGGAGAGCCCGCCGATACCGCACCGCCTCAGCGGTCGCGCCCGCGAACAGGACCAGGAGCATCACTCCGAGGTTGTCGAGCACATTGCCGTCGGAGACCGGGGCATCGGAGATCAGCGTCACCACCGCCACCACTACCACCGCGATCGAACGGGTCCTTCGGTCCTTCTCCATCACGACCGTGTAGACCGCGCACGCCATGAACAGGACGATCGGGCTCTTCCCCTGCTCGATCACCTGGTAGGCGATCGTCACGATCGTGGTCGCGCCGAGCACCACCAACGGCGCGAGTCGGCGCAGGGCGAGCGCGATCGCGGCCACGACGGACAGCACCACGACCGTCGGCGTCAACTGGATCCGCTCACCGACGTGCCGGCTGCCCGGCACCAGCAGGGTGATGGCCAGCAGAGTCAGTGCGAGGCCGTGATCCAGCGCCAACGGGTGCCACCTGAAGTCGCGGCAGAACCGCAGGAGCGCGCCCATTCCCTCACAGTACGTGGTCACGCACCGAAACCACGTCGTCCAGCAGCCGTATCCTCGCCGTACCGCGGACGCAGTACGACGGTCAGAGCAGCTCGCGCAGAGCGGAATCCGGATCGGGAGCCTGGAGCAGGCGGGCACCGCGCGGAAGCAGCATCAGGAAGCGGCCGTGGGCCCGGCCGGCCACGCCGGCTCGCTCCCAGAGCAGGACGATCTGCAGCACCACTGCGTCGTAGACACGCGTGTCAGGCGCGTTCCACTTGGGACGGCCGAAGGTGGCTCCCAGATGTTTGCGGTTTGGTACGGCGTCAACCCAGCTCCCTCGACGCTCGGACAGCCAGTTCCCGGAGCGCAGAGTAGCGCGGCCGGAGCTCCGCCACCCGAGAGACTTCGGCGTCGACCGGCGTCAGGTGTTCGCCGCCTGGTTCGGGGGACAGACCGAGGGCGACGGCTGCCGCGCCTCGGGCGCCGACCTCGGCCTCCGCGCACACTGTGGTCGGCCGGGCGAAGGTTGCGGTCAGGCATCGCCGCCACCAGGCGGACGCGTCGATCCCACCCCCTCCGAGTACGACGGAGAGCTCGAGGCCGAAGAGGGAATCCAGCATCCGCAACCCGCGGTCGATCTCCAGCGACGCGCCCTGCAGAGAGGCCGCGAGCAGATCCTCGCCGCTGTCGTCGAAGGACAGCCCGAAGTACGCGCCTGAGCCGCTCGGTACGGTCGCCGGCGGCCGAGTTCCCGCCTGGAGCGGGATCGCGATCACCCGCGACGACCCGATCTCGACCCCGGCCGGCTCGTCGGACTCCAGCTGCAGTACGCCGGTCAGCCACGCATGCAGATTCCCCGCGGCCGAGAACGCCATCCCGGTCACCGCTCGCTTGTCGTCCACCCGGTACCGCCACAACTCCCACGGCAACTCGGGCGCGTCCGCGATCGGATGCACCACCCGTACGGCGGCCGACGTCCCCACGGTCACCGCTGCAGTCGTCTCGTCGTACCCACCGGTCCCGACGTTCGACGCGGCACCGTCACCGGTCGGCGGATGCACCGGTACGCCGACCAATCCGGGCCAGCGACGCGCAAATTCCGCAGACAGAGAGCCGGTCCACCCGGTCGGGACGATCGGCGGCAGCAGTTCGGCCTTGGCGCCGGCGATCTCCAGCGCCTCCTCGTCGTACACACCGCGAGCGAGGTCGAGCGTCCCGGTCCCGGACGCGATCGACACCGACGTGACCCGCTCGCCGGTGAGCCGCTCCAGCACCAGGTCCGGCAGACCAGCGAAGCCGGCCGGCGAGCCTTCGGACAGCAGCCACGGGATCCGCCGGGTCCAGTAGAGCCGGTGCAGCCAGGACCCTGTGCGGGCGTGGAACGCGTGCTCGTCGAACGACGATCCCAGGTCCAGCTCCACCGACCGCGTGTCCGCCCAAGTGATGACCGGGGTCAGCGCCGCACCCTTGTTGTCGAGGGCAACGATCGAGTGCCACTGCGAGGAGAGCACGATCGCGCCGATGTCGTCGAGATGACCGTTCTGCTGCAGCTCGTCCAGGCAGCCCAGCAGCCCTTCGACGTACTCGTGCAGGTCCAGCGTCGCCGAGCCGCCGGTCGCGTACGTCGGCGAGATCTTGTACCGCGCCAGCGCTCCCGGGACCGGGCTGGCGTCGGCGGCCGACAACACCAGCGCGCGGGCGGACGACGTACCGAGATCGAGTGCGACTATCCGGCCATCAGTCTTCGGCATGCAGCGCCTTCAGGAAGCTCGCTGCCCAGACGTTCACGTCGTGTGCGGCCAGATGTTTGCGCATCGCCTTCATCCGGCGGCCGAGCTGGCGGTCGTCGGTGTTCATCGCGTCGACGATGGTGTCCTTCATCCCGTTGATGTCGTGCGGGTTCACCAGGAACGCTTGCCGGAACTCGTCGGCCGCACCGGCGAACTCACTCAGCACCAGCGCGCCGGTGTCGTCGTACCGGCAGGCGACGTACTCCTTGGCGACCAGGTTCATCCCGTCGCGCAGCGGTGTCACCACGGCCACGTCGGCGGCGCGGAACAGGGCGGCCATCTCGGTCCTCGAGTACGACGTGTGCAGATAGTTGATCGCGGGCGTACCGATCCGGCCGTGTTCACCGTTGATCCGGCCGACCAGGAGCTCGATCTCGTCCCGCAGTACGCGGTACTGCTCGACCCGCTCGCGGGACGGCGTCGCCACCTGGACGAACACCGCGTCGTCGACCGAGACGCGCTTCTCGTCCAGCAGCTCCCCGAACGCGCGCATCCGTTGCCGGATGCCCTTGGTGTAGTCGAGCCGGTCCACCCCGAGCAGAATGTGGGCTGGGTCGCCGACCTCCCGGCGGATTTCTGCGGCGCGGGCCAGGGTCTCCGGCTTGCGGGCCAGGGTCTCCAGCTCGCCGACGTCGATGGAGATCGGGAACGCCTTGGCCCGGACGATCCGGTCGTCGGGTAGATGGATCCGGTCGCCGCGGGTGCGAAGGCCCATCCGGTTGCGGGCGAGGCGGGCGAAGTTCGACGCGGCCCCCGGCCGCTGGAAGCCGACCAGGTCCGCGCCCATCAGCCCGTCCAGGATCTGCCGCCGCCACGGCATCTGCGCGAACAGCTCGGTCGGCGGGAACGGGATGTGCAGGAAGAACCCGATCCGGACGTCGGGACGCAGCCGGCGCAGCATCGCCGGGACCAGCTGCAGTTGGTAGTCGTGCACCCACACGTCGGCGTTGTCGTCGGCGGCGTCCGCGGCCGCCTCGGCGAACCGCCGGTTCACCGCGACGTACGACTCCCACCACTCCCGGTGGAACTCCGGCGCCACGATCACGTCGTGGTACAGCGGCCAGAGCGTCGCGTTCGAGAACCCCTCGTAGTACAGCTGCACGTCCTCGGCCGACAGCATCACCGGGACCAGGTGCATGCCGTCGTTGTCAAAAGGATCGACCTTCTCGTCGGCGCTGCCGGTCCAGCCGATCCAGGCACCGTGGTGACCCTGCATCACCGGTGCCAGCGCGGTCACCAGCCCGCCTGGGCTGCGCCGCCACGCCGTACTGCCGTCGGGCATCTCGATCCGGTCGACCGGCAGCCGGTTGGCCACCACTACGAAGGAACTACGTCCGTCAGGCATATGTGCTCATCCACCCAGGTCTTCGTCGTCACCGGGGTACCGCACCCCGATCTGGCTGCGGGTCTCGTCGAGCAGTTCGAGAATCTCGATCGTCGCGGCATGCGGCAGCGACGGGACCTCGATGAGCCCGTTGCGCAGCGCGCGCATCACGTCCCCCGCCTCATAGTGGTACCCAAGCCCATGCGTCGGTACGTCGATCCGCTCGTCGCCGGCCGCCGTACGGCGCACGTAGTACTCCGGGTGGTGGAAGCGGTGCGGCAGCAACAGACTGCCGTCCGGGCCACTCACCGCGGCGGTCCACGGGTTCTGCGAGCGCAGGCCGCAGGTCAGCGCGGCGACCGCGCCGGAGTCGTACCGCCAGGCCATCGCCACGTTGAGGTCGACACCGTCCTGGTTGAGCGAGCCGACCGCCTTGACCTCGGCCGGACGGCCAAGCGCCATGTACGTGAACGTCATCGGATAGATGCCGCCGTCCATCAGCGAGCCGCCGCCCAGGGCCGGGTCGAGCAGCCGGGCGGGCAACGACGGCTTATGGAAGGCGAAGTCCGCGACGACCTGCTGCGGATCGCCGATCACGCCGGTCTCCAGGTCCGCGAAGAACGCCTGGATGACGGGGTGGGTCCGCATCCACATCGCCTCGGCGAACAGCGTCTTGTGCTCGGTCGCGACCGCGATCAGGTCCCGCGCCTGCTTGGCTGTCAAAGTCACCGGCTTCTCGCAGAGAACCGCGATCCCGGCCTGTAATGCGGCCCGGGCGACCGCGTAGTGCTGTGGATGTGGTGTACCGATGTAGATCACGTCGACCGTGCCGGATTCAATCAATCGGCGATAGTCGTCGTACGCGTGCTCGATACCGAACTCGGCGGCGAACCGGTCGGCGTTGTGCTGTGAACGGGACGCGACAGCGGTCGCCACGGCGTCGTCGGGTAGTAGTTTCAGATCCCTCGTGAACGACGTGGAGATGTTGCCAGTAGCAACGATACCCCACCTGACGCGATCTACACCCACTGTGTGAACTCCGGGGTCGGGAACGGTCCGTCTGCCCTGATTCTCGCGGTTTCGAAGGCGTGAGCCAAGCGAATGAGCGTGGTATCACTTCGGCCGGTACCGCTGAACGTGATCCCAACCGGCAGTCCGGCGACCAGCCCGGACGGCACCGAGAGCAGCGGATAACCCGCCAACGCGGCGTGGGAGGACGAGCTGCCGAGCACGTGATCGCCATTGATCAGGTCGATGGTCCAGGCCGGGGAGTACGACGGCGTGACGAGGGCGTCGAGCTGGTTGTCCCGGAGCAGGTTGTCGATCCCGTCCCGGCCCGCCCGGAGCGCTGTCAGCCGGGAAGCCACGTAAATCGGGGCGTCGAGGCCCTCGGTGGCCGCGGCCCGCTCGAACAGCTCCTGGCCGAACCACTGGAGCTCGACGTCCGCGTGCTCCTTGTTGAAGGCGATCAGATCGTCCAGCGTGCGTGGGCCGCCGGAAACGCGGGTGGCCAGGTACGCCGCCATGTCGACCTTGAGCTCATGTGCAAGCACCTGCAACTGGTCCTCGTCGCCACCAGGGGTCGGCAGCGACAGGTGGTCGACCAGCGTGGCCCCACACCGGCTGAGGATCCCCAGCCCGTGCTCGGTGGCCTGATCGAGGCCAGGGGAGTACCCCCACAGCGGTCCCCGCGGTACGCCGATGCGCACGTTGGTGAGGTCTGCACCAAGGCAGTGCTCGGTGTAGTCGGTGCTGCCACCGGTCAGCACGGTCAGCAGGGCCGCAGCCTGGGTGACCGTCCTGGTCATCGGTCCGGCGGTGTCCTGCGAGTGGGAGATCGGCACGATGCCCTGCTGCGGGATCAGGCCGACTGTGGGCTTCAGGCCCACGATGCCATTGAGTGCGGCCGGGCAGACGATCGACCCGTTGGTCTCGGTGCCGATGGCGTACTCTGCCAGCCCGGCGGCGACCGCTGCGCCCGATCCACTCGAGGAGCCGCCGGCAGAGCGGTTCAGGGCATACGGGTTGCGTGTCAGGCCGCCGTACGCGCTCCAGCCGGACGAGGACGCCGAGCCGCGGAAGTTGGCCCACTCGCTCAGGTTGGTCTTGCCCAGTACGACGCAGCCGGCCTCACGGAGCCGCCGTACCAGTGGAGCGTCCTTTGGTGGCGGCGGTTGGTCGGCCAGTGCGAGTGAGCCGGCTGTGGTCAGCAGATCGGCGGTGTCGATGTTGTCCTTGACCAGGACCGGGACGCCGTGCAGCGGACCACGGACTCGACCTTCGTCACGCTCGGTGTCGAGTTGGGCGGCATGGGTGAGAGCGGCGGGGTTGGGCGTGCAGATGGCGTTGACCAGCGGGTCCACCTCACGGCTCCTGGCCTGCAGCTCTTCCACCAGCGCCACGCTGGAGAGAGTTGAGCTCACCCCCTCGATCCTGCCAGAGTGGGCGCGTCCGGGAGTCCGCCTGACGACACGGTCCGTGTCGCCTGACCGGTGAATGACATCGCTGTTGTTCAGCACGTACAGTGGAGCGCGGACGGACGATCACCGACCGCACAGGAGTCAGCAGCAGATGGACAGCGCCAACGCCAGCTCTCCCGGCCCCGCCGAAGCTGCGCCGTCGACTGACCGGGGTGGCGGGGCGGGGGAGTTGGACATGGTCTCGGGACTCTCCGAGCGGGACGGTGCCATCCTCGCCTTCGAGCGGCACTGGTGGAAGTACGCCGGTGCCAAGGAGCAGGCGATCCGGGACCAGTTCCAGATGTCCGCGACCCGGTACTACCAGGTGCTGAACGCGCTGATCGACCGGCCCGAGGCGCTCGCTCACGACCCGTTGCTGGTGAAACGGCTGCGCCGATTGCGCGCCGCCCGGCAGCGAGCCCGCTCCGCACGCCGTTTGGGTATCGAGGTCTGATCTTGGCTTCCCCGAAGGACGACAAGGGCCAGGTCCTCTCGTCCCTCGTCGCCGTGCTCGCCGTCGTCGCGATCGTCGCCGGCCTGCTGGTGCTGTTCGGCACCCGCGGCAACGACAGCACCGCGGACGAAGGGGCCGGTACGAGTACCCCCTCGCCGAAACCGAAGCCGACCGGTGGGCCGTCGACGGTCGTCGCCAGCGTGCCCAAGCCGACCGCGGAGGGCACCACGCCCACACCCACGCCGACGCCCACCCCGACGCCGACCGAGCCTCCTGCCACCACCCAGCCCCCGGCCACTCAGCCGCCGGCGACGCAGCCGACCACGATCCCGCCGGCCCAGCGTCCGGCGGTCGAGATCTACAACAACACCGCGCGCAAAGGCCTGGCCGACTCTGTCGCGGGCCGCGCGCGGCAGGCGGGCTGGACCGTGGCCGGTGCCGACAACTGGCACGGGAAGATCGCCGAAAGCACCGTGTACTACCCGCCGGGCATGCTCGCCGCCGCCAACCAGCTCGCTCGGGACATCGGTGTCGGCCGGACCAAGGGTGCGCTGGACAACATGAAGAAGGACCGCCTCACCGTGATCCTCACCTCGGACTACGCCGGATGAGCACACCGACCATCCAGACCGAGGCCGGTCGCGAAGGCTGGGAGGCGATCGTCGCCGACCCGGCCACCGCGGTCATCTCGACCGACTTCGACGGCGTCCTGTCGCCGCTGGTCGAGGACCCGGCCATGTCCCGCCCGGTGGAGGGCGCTCTCGACGCGCTCGCCCGGCTGGCCCGCTCGGTGAACCAGGTCGCGATCGTCACCGGTCGCCCGGCCCTGGTCGCCACGGAGCTCACGGGCGTCACCGGCCACCCTGGCCTCGGGCAGCTCGTCGTACTCGGGCACTACGGGCTGGAGCGGTGGGAAGCGGCGACCGGGAAGGTCACGAGTGACCCGGTGCCGGCTGGTGTCGCCCAAGCTCGCGATCGGCTTCCAGGGTTGTTGCAGGAGCATGGGCTGCCGGACGCCTTCGTGGAGGACAAAGAGAGCTCGCTGGCGGTTCACACCCGTCGGCTGGCCGATCCGGTCGGTGCACTCGAGACGCTGCGTACGCCGCTGACCGAGCTGGCCGAGGCGGCAGAGCTGCGCCTGGAGCCGGGCAACCTGGTGCTAGAGCTGCGGCCGCCGGGTATCGACAAGGGGGTCGCTCTGCGCCGCCTGCTCGAGTCCACCGGTGCCCAGTCGATCCTGTACGCCGGTGATGACCTTGGCGACTTGGCGGCGTACCGGGCGATCGACGAGCAGCGCAAGGCCGGTCTGCGCGGTGTACTGCTGGCCACTCGCTCCTCGAACGCGACCGAGCTGATCGAGGCCGCGGACATCGTGGTCGACGACCCGACCGGCGTCGTGACTGTGCTTACTGCTCTTTCTGACGCGATCGCCGCGCGCTGAACGTCTGCGTCAGGGTCTGACCGAACGACTGGATCGGTCGCTCGACGTATCCGCCGTCCTTGAGGTTCGCCAGCCGCTCGAACGGGTTCCGCGACGCCGGGTCGCCGGTCAGGAACCACGAGACGACGACCCCGACGACGTACAACGGCCACAACGGCAGCCCGATCAGGCAGAAGTACTGCCACGAGTGCCGCTCCTCATGCCGCACCAGCGCCTCGTCATCGAAATACGCCCGCTCATACTTGCTGAGCACCACGTTCCCCACCGTGAACGCCCCCGCCACCGGAAACTTCACCTTGTACCCGTTCGCGAAGAACAGGCCCCGCGGCCCCCGGCTGAACGTGGCCCGCCCAATCACCCCCACCAACAGCCCAGCGACCGTCGACAAGTTCAGGAAGTTCCCCACCACCTTGACCCAATGCCACCCAGTCATGCCTCAGTATCGGCCCGTCACCCACCCGATGTCTCGATGTCGCAATTCTTAGGACATGGGGGCGGTTGCCGCGTCAAGAAAGGTGGGGTCGTAACCCGTTCCACCTGACCTGGCCCGGCACGCGTGTTTCAGCCACGGCTCGGTGAGGGACAAATCGACAGGACGTATACGCCCACTGCCGACCTCTCCCCGCCTGAACCCACCGGGTATCCGACTCGATCGCCGGACACCTCCTGTCGAACTGCACCAATCAGACCGGACCAGTGACAACCTCAGCCTTCCTGGATGCGGCACCATGTGTGTCCGTCGCGTGAGTCAGACTTGGGGCGTGAGTTCGGGAGTGCGGGTCTGGCGGGCTGGGCGGGTGGTGGATCCGCATTCGGTGATTGGGGGGTTGCGGAAGGGGCCGGGGGATCCGGCGTATGTGTTCGATCCGGTACGGCGGAGTGTTTGGCGGGCCACGCGGACGCCCGAAGGGCCGGTGCTCTTGCGGCTGACGCCGTACGCCTCGCTGGGGGAAGTGGAGGCGGAGGCGTGGGGGCCCGGGGCTGAGTGGGCGCTGGACGGGGTGCCGGAGTTGTTGGGGGAGGCGGACAGCTGGGACGGGTTCGAGCCGTTGCCGGAGCACACGGCGCTGGTGGATGCGGCGCGACGGTTCCCGCATGTGCGGGTGCCGCGGACGCGGGCTGTCTTCGAGGCGATGGCTGCCGCGGGGATCGAGCAGGTCGTCACCGGTAAGGAGGCGTTCCGGGCCTGGCGGGTGATTCTCCGCGAGTACGGCGAACCGGCGCCAGGACCGCAGCCACCGGACGGACGCGTGATGATGGTCCCGCCTTCGCCGGAAGAGTGGCGGTTGATCCCGTCCTGGCAGTGGTTGCGGGCCGGCGTGGAGGGCCGTCGGTCGAGAGTCGTGATCACGGCTGCAACGCGGGCCAAGGCGCTGGAGCGGACCCTGGAGCTGACTGACTCGGCGGAGATCGAGCGGCGGCTGCGGTCGCTGCCCGGGGTCGGAGTGTGGACGGCGGCCGAGGTGCGGCAGCGGGCGCATGGTGACGCGGATGCGTTCTCGTTCGCGGACTACCACGTGTCCCGGAACGTCTCGTACGCGCTGATCGGCGAGGAACTCGACGACGACGGCTGCGCCGAGCTCATCGAGCCGTACCGCGGCCACCGCTTCCGCGTCCAGCGCCTCCTCGAACTCACCGGCATCGGCCACCCGCGTTACGGCCCCCGCAAGGCCCTGCCCACTCACACGCCGGGCGCAACCCATCGCTTGAGGTAGCCCGCTGTGGGCACCGGACTGCCACCATGACGATTGACGGGGACGGCCTCTACCTGGTCGCGGGGCTGGCCCTCCTGCTGGGCGCCGTACTGCCACGCCTGCTCCGCCGGTACGCCGTCTCCGCGCCGATCGCGTTCGTCGGCGCCGGACTGTTGCTCGGCCTGGCCGTGGACCGCACCCACCTCAGCCCGATCGCCGAACCCGGGCTGACCAAGCACTTCGCCGAGCTGACCATCCTGGTCGCCTTGATGGGCGTCGGCCTGGCGATCGACCGGCCGATCGGGTGGGGCCGTTGGAAGGTGACCTGGCGTCTGCTGCTGGTTGCCATGCCTGCCTGCATCGCCGCGGTCGCCGGCGTCGGTTGGCTGCTCGGGCTGGCTCCCGCGACCGCTCTGCTGCTGGGTGCCGTCCTCGCCCCCACCGATCCGGTGTTGGCCTCGGACGTCCAGGTGCAAGGACCGTCGACCGGTGCGGGCGCCGAGCCGGAAGAGGACGACGAGGTCCGCTTCGCACTCACCTCGGAGGCCGGCCTGAACGACGGTCTGGCCTTTCCCTTCGTGTACGCCGCTGTGTTCGCGGCGACCAAGGGTGCGGTGGGCAACTGGGCACTCGAGTGGTTCGCCTGGGATCTGATCGGCAGGACCGTGATCGGAGTCGCAGTCGGCGCCGGAGTCGGCTGGTTGCTCGGCAAGATGGTCTTCTCCGCACCCTCGCGGATCTTCCGCCTGGCCGACTCGCGTGAGCGTGAACCCGTGCTGGCGCTGGCGATGACACTGGGCGTCTACGGTCTCGCCCAGGTGCTGCACGGGTACGGCTTCATCGCGGTGTTCGTCGCGGCCCTGTGCCTGCGAGCGGCCGAGCGAAGCCACGACTTCCACGAGGAGCTGCACGGGTTCATCGAGCAGCTCGAACACATCCTCACCTGGGCGATCCTGTTACTGCTCGGAGTCGCGATCACGGCTGGGCTGCTGAAGCCGCTGACCCTCGCCGGTGCCGCGCTCGGGGTCCTGCTGGTGCTGGTGATCCGTCCCCTGACCGCGTGGATCGGCCTGGCCGGAGCACCGATGCGCCGCTCCGAGCGGTGGGTGACCGCGGCGTTCGGGGTCAGGGGCGTCGGGTCTGTGTTCTATCTGGCGTACGCAGGCGCCGAGTTCAGCACCGACCTGCCGTGGCTGTGGGCGACGGTCGGCTTCACCGTCGTCCTGAGCGTGGTTGTTCACGGCGTTGCGGCGACACCTCTGATGCGGATGCTCGACCTCCGCCGCGACCGGACTTCGTGAGCGCGGCGGCCGGCGGCTCGAGGCCGTGCCGAATCGCGGAGGCGGCGTGGACTCCGGCGGCGACCTGGACGGCGAATTCCTTCAATCCCTTGAACATGACTCCATCGTCCGAGAGTCGAGCCGCGCTCAGAAGTGGCGTGAACGACGACTATCGCTAAGATTGTGACACATGGATCAGCGCAGCGTTTCAGTCCTCGCGTACGACGGCATGACGGCCTTCGAAGCCGGCATCGTGATCGAGGTTTTCGGGCTGGCCTGGCCGGATATCGACCAGCCCTGGTACGAGCTGAAGGTCTGCACCGAGACACCCGACCCGATCCGCGTACTCGGCGGCGCCACTCTGAGTAGCCCACACGGCCTGGAGGAGTTCGCCGCCGCCGACACAGTCGTCATCCCGAGCGTCGCCGACCCGCGCGGCGAGACCTCTCCCGAGCTGATCGCCGCGCTGCAGGAGGCCCATCGTCGCGGCGCCCGGATCGTGTCGATCTGCTCGGGTGCGTTCGCTCTCGCCGCCGCCGGCCTCCTCGACGACCGCCGTGCGACTACCCATTGGCGGTACGCCGATATGCTCCGCAAGCGCTACCCCAAGATCGTCGTGGATCCAGAGCCGCTCTACACCGACGAAGGCGACGTACTCACGAGTGCCGGCTGTGCTGCCGGGCTGGACCTGGCCATGCACCTGGTTCGCAAGGACTACGGCGCGGCCGTGGCGAACTCGGTCGCCAGGCGACTGGTGATCCAGCCGTACCGGTCCGGCGGTCAGGCGCAGTACATCGAATCCCCGGTGCCGCCCGACCCCGACGACGCCTCGGTCGCCCGGAGCCTCGGCTGGGCGCTCGAACATCTCGCCGAGCCCATCGGCGTACCCGATCTGGCCAAGCAGGCCGGGCTGTCGCCGCGGACGTACCTGCGTCACTTCGTGAAGGCGACCGGTACGACGCCCGGCAAGTGGCTGATCGCCCAGCGGATCCAGGCGGCCCTGACGATGCTGGAGACCGGGGATGCGCCGGTGGAGGAGATCGCGTTGGCGGCCGGGTTCGCCACGCCGGTCACGCTCCGCCACCACTTTTCCAAGCAGTTGCACACGTCGCCGTCGGCGTACCGTCGTACCTTCCGGGCCCGGCACGGCTGAGATCGACTGTCTCGGATGGTGGGAACCGAAGACACAATATGGACCCGATTGGGTAACCTCGGGGGAGCTCATCCAGAGGGACTGAGGGAAACGGCCCGTTGAAGTCCCGGCAACCCTCCCCGTCGAGCCCCCGTCCTGGGGGTGACTCGCGGTGGAACGGTGCCAAATCCGTCCCACGCCGAGATCCGGTGCCGGGGAAGATGAGGAGGGAACCTCCATGAGCCTGACCGCCGACTCGACCACCCACACCATCCGTGAAGGTGCCTTCGGCAACGGTACGCACCTGAGCTGTCGCGCCTGTGGGGCGAAGTCGCCACTTGGTCCGTTCTACGCCTGTACCGAGTGCTTCGGTCCGCTCGAGGTCGGGTACGAGTACCCGACCATCACCCGTGAGCAGATCGAGGCCGGCCCCAAGAACATCTGGCGCTACCAGCCGCTGCTGCCCGTCCCGGTCGACGTGGCCAGCTTCCCGAACACCGAACCCGGCTACACCCGGCTGATCGACGCCGGCAACCTGGCCCGCGAGCTCGGCCTGCGCAAGCTGTGGGTGAAGGACGACTCGGGCAACCCGACGCACTCGTTCAAGGACCGGGTCGTCGCGTCCGCCCTGAGCGCCACCCGCGAGCTCGGCATGAAGGTCTTCGCCTGCCCCTCCACCGGCAACCTGGCCAACGCCGTGGCCGCTGCCGCCGCCCGGGCCGGGATCCGCTCGGTCGTGTTCATCCCGCACGACCTCGAGCGCCCGAAGGTGATCACCACCGCCGTGTACGGCGGCACGCTGGTCGCCGTCGAGGGCAACTACGACGACGTGAACAAGCTGGCCTCCGAGATCGCCGGCGAGGAGGAGGGCTGGGCGTTCGTCAACGTCAACGTCCGGCCGTACTACTCCGAGGGCTCCAAGACGCTCGCCTTCGAGATCGCCGAGCAGCTCGGCTGGCGGCTGCCGCAGCAGATCGTCATCCCGGTCGCCTCCGGTTCGCAGCTGACCAAGATCGACAAGGGCTTCACCGAGCTGGGCAAGCTCGGCCTGGTCGACGCGACCGACTACAAGGTGTACGGCGCCCAGGCCACCGGCTGCTCGCCGGTCGCCCAGGCGTTCCGCGACGGGTACGACGTGGTGAAGCCGGTGAAGCCGGACACCATCGCGAAGTCGCTGGCGATCGGCAACCCGGCGGACGGACCGTACGTCCTGGACGTCGCCCGCCGTACCGGCGGAGTGATCGAGGACGTCAGCGACGAAGAGGTCGTCGAGGGCATCCAGTTGCTGGCCCGGACCGAGGGCATCTTCACCGAGACCGCGGGCGGGGTGACCGTCGCGACGCTGAAGAAGCTGATCGAGTCCGGCCAACTCGACCCCGAGGCCGAGACGGTGATCATCAACTCCGGCGACGGGCTGAAGACGCTCGACGCCGTGGCCGACCGGGTCGGCCCCAAGGTGACCATCCCCGCGTCGTACGACGCCTTCGTGAAGGCAGGCCTGCAGTGAGCGTGAGTGTCCGCGTCCCGACCATCCTGCGGCCCTACACCCAGGGCGCGTCCGCGGTCAGTGCCGAGGGGGCGACGCTGAGCGAGGTGCTGGAGTCGCTCGACAGCTCCTACCCCGGCATCAAGGCCCGGGTGCTGGACGAGTCGGGCGAACTGCGCCGCTTCGTCAACGTATACGTCGACAACGACGACGTACGCTTCGCCGAAGGCCTGCAGACGTCGATCAAGGACGGCGGCGAGGTCTCGATTATCCCCGCGGTAGCAGGCGGCTGACATCATTGCCGGATGCGCGCTGTCGTAGTTGAGCAGTACGGCGTCCTGCCGACGGTTGCTGACGTAGCGGCCCCTGAGCCGGAGCCCGGTGGTGTCGTCCTGAAGGTCGAGGCCACCGGGCTGTGCCGCAGTGACTGGCACGGCTGGATGGGGCACGACCCGGACATCGTCCTGCCCCACGTCCCTGGGCACGAACTGGCCGGAACGATTGCCGCGGTCGGTGCCGGCGTGCTCGGCTGGCAGATCGGTGATCGGGTGACCACACCGTTCATCTGCGCGTGCGGCTCGTGCGAACAGTGCTTGGAGGGCAACCACCAGGTCTGCCCCAACCAACTCCAGCCCGGCTTCAACTACTGGGGCTCCTTCGCCGAGTACGTCGCCCTGCCGTACGCGGCCGTGAATCTCGTGCGGCTGCCGGATGAGATGGACTTTGACACCGCGGCCGGGCTGGGATGCCGGTTCGCGACCTCGTTCCGAGCGGTGCGGCAGGTCGGCCGGGTCGCGGCGGACGAGAACGTGGTGATCTTCGGCTGCGGCGGCGTCGGCCTGTCGGCAGTGATGATCGCGGCCGAACTCGGCGCGCGCGTGATCGCGGTCGACATGAACCCCGACGCGCTTCGGTTGGCCCGTTCGTACGGCGCTTCGGATGCGGTGCAGGCGTCGTCGGACACGGTGCGGGAGATCCGCGAGCTCACCGGCGGCGGCGCGCACGTGACGATGGACGCCCTCGGCGCGAACGGCATCGTCCAGCAGGCGTTGCTGTCGCTGCGCCCCCGCGGCCGCCACCTCCAGGTCGGCCTGCTCCCGTCCGGCGTCCAACTCGACGTCAGCCGCCTGATCGGCCAGGAACTGCAATGGCTGGGCAGCCACGGCATGCCCGCCCACGCCTACCCCGAAATGCTCGCCCTAGTTGCCAACGGCAACCTAAAACCCGCCGACCTGATCACCCGCACGATCACGCTCGACGAAACCCCCACCGCCCTAGCCGCCCTCTCCAACGGCACCCCCGCCGGCGTCACCATCATCCGCGCCTGACCCACGCGTGCCACGCGGTCCTCCTCCGTCGCTACGCGCGCGTGCGCGCGATCCTCCAGAGAACCGCTGGCCCACGAGAGCGCGCCGTCACGTGGTGCGCCGTACAGAACTTTGGTTGCAGGTTGCGGTGTCGGATCGGGGCAGACGTGTTCGTAGCAAGGGTGAGTGGCCGTCCACGAGGGGCGGCTCGACCGAGGAGAACCCCATGGAGTCCACCGCCCGCCGCCTGCATCGGCTCGTCGAGCCGATCCACCTGGTCACCTACTTCTCCGACGAGCCGACCGATGCGCTCATGGCGCTGGGCCTGCGGAACTACTGGGACGGCTACTTCGCCGGACGGGCCGCACCGCTGGGCATGGTCCCGCCCGAGGTGGTCCATGCGATCTTCTACAACTTCGCCGACGGCGAGGTCGCGCGTCACATCCCTCGCGTGTGGAAGACGGCCACTCCCCAGGACGCGCTCGCCGCTCGCGAGCAGGGCAGCGTCGCCGCGCTGAGGCGGATTCTCGGCGATCTCGCCGACACCCTCGGCCTCGCCCGCGCCGCCGAACTCGCCACCAAGGCGGCTTCCAGCGCCCCGACAGAGGGCCGGATCCTGTACGCCGCACTCCGAGCGCTCCCCGTCCCCGAAGATCCCGTGGCCAGGCTGTGGCACGCGGCCACCATGCTCCGCGAGCACCGCGGGGACGGTCATATCGCCGCTCTGGTCACCGCGGGCATCGGCGGCACAGAGGCCCACGTGCTCCACGCACTCTCCGAGGGAACGCCCGCAGCGAAGTTCGGCCGGGTCCATCACCTCCCCGCGGCCCAGCTGACCGCGGTCGTGGACGGGATGCACGCCCGCGGCCTCATCGACGACTCCGGCTGGCTCACCGACGCCGGCCGAAAGACCAAGGAGGAGATCGAGTCACGCACCGACGAACTCGCCGCACCGGCGTACGACGCCCTGGACCCAAGCGACCTCAACCAACTCATCGCCGACCTCGAGCCCATCGCAGCAACCCTCGACGCCACCGGCTCCCGATAGGCCTCCCCACGCACGAGCCCACCGCCTTCGGCGGCGGCTGTTCTTTGGGGCCGCGGAGCCGAAACCGCGCTCAGGTGGTCGGCGCGGACCAGGACGTGGACACCCGGCAACGGCCATCACTTCCGCTCGAAGTCGCGTCGGCTTTGCGGAGACTTTTCGCCACCAGGCGGTACTTTCCTTCCGAAGATCGGCCACTCGACCCCGTAGCTGGTGGATTTCGGCAGGGTCTTACGACCGAGATCCGCCTGCCTGCGCATGAGGCCACGAAGCATCTCCTCATGCGTCGGGATGCTGACGACCAGGACCACCCGCTCACCGCCGTGGGCGACGGTCTCCGTAAGCATCACGTCGAGAGCAGAACCCGGACTTGTTCTCGGATCTCCTGCACTACGGCGTCGACCGGGTTGGCGATGTTGATTGTCGCGGCCATGCTGAGGAACATGATCGCGGAGACGATGTGCGCGAGCGTCGCGGCGTCGGTGGAGTTGATGCGCTCGTCTCGCTGCAGTACGTCGGCGATCGCCTGTTCGGTCTGTACGGTCAGGCCGAGCGCGTCGCGGTGGTGGGGCTCCTCGGGGTCGCCGAAGACGATCTCCCGCAGGTAGGTCCGACCGTTGTCGATCTGTTTGCGGTTGCACTCCACGACCGGGCGGACGATCGCCATCACCGCGTCGACCACGTCGGGGATGCTCTCGGCCGCCGACCTGCCCTGTGCGAGCGCATCGGCGTAGGTGGAGTTCTGCACCAGCAGGAGGAGCTCGCCCTTGGTCTTGGCGTAGAGGAACAGCGTGCCCGCACCGATGTCGGCCTTGTCGGCGATCTCCTGGGTGGTGACCTCGTCGACGCCACGCTCGGCGAAGAGTTCTTGGGCGGCGGCGGTGATGCGGTCGAGCTTCTGCTGCTTGTTCCGCTCGCGACGCCCGGCTGGTTGGGAGGCGAGTGGCATGGCTGCTGTCCTTCTCTGCTGTGGGCTCCTGTATGGGCTCGAACGTGCTGGCGCTCATTCTTCCACGGCGGCTTCTTCCTGTTGGGGGTGAGCGATGCCGCACTATTGCTGGTAGTGGGGAAGTGCCGCGCCGTCTTTCACGAAGGTCAGGGCCTCGGACACTTCGTAGGCGTGTACGGCGGAAGCGAAGGGCGCCAGCGCGTCGGACAGGCTCTCGAGCTCGGGGCTTGTGAAGAAGGCCGCTCGCGCCGCCGGATCCGCGAAGCCCAGGATCAGCGACGCGTGGAACCGCTGGTCTGCCGGGTTGTCGTGCGCGACGTTGGGGGTGTCCCAGAGCTTCTCGATCCACGGCAGGAACGTCTGGGTTCTGAGTTCCGTCAGCACGCCCGTTCCGGCGAGAGCGCTGGCGAGTTCGAGGAGGTGTCTGCGGAAATCGCCGGCCCGTACGCCATCCCGCCGCCTGAGGTAGATGAGGGCTCGGGCGCCGACCTGCTCGCCGGGCTCGGCCACGTCGTACCGGCGCGACGAGTTCGGCGGTCCGAGGTAGAGCAGCGTTCGACGGAAGACGTTCACTTCGTCCTTGAACGCCAGCCGGGTCTGCTTCCGGCCCCGCAGCGGCGACAGTGCGGACTGGAACGTGACCTCCGCGACTCCGTCGATCTTGCGGTCGACGGGTATTTCCGTCTCGACGCCGCGGGTTGCCGGCCACAGCCCCGGATTGACGGCGGCGAGGTGGATCTGCCGGTACTCCTGGAAGCCCTTGGTCGCCGAGATGATCTTCGAGTGCGGCCCTTTCCAGTAGCCCATCCCGGTTTCCCGAGGCTGATCGGCGCGTACCCACAGCAGGATGGAGGACGCGAACTGCTTCCTCGGTCTGACCTGCGCTTTCGACAGTGACTTGCTCATGTCACGCATTCCTTTGCTGGTTCGGCTGCGGTGACGGTCAGCGGGCGAGGAAGTCGACGGCGACCGGGGCGAACTTGTCGTGGAACTGGAAGATGCCGCCGTGGCCGGAGTCGGGGTAGATGACCAGCTCCGAGCCCTTGATGCGGCGGTGCAGGTCTTCGGAGAGCACCGAGGGCACCATCCTGTCGTTGTCTCCGTTGGCGATCAGGGTGGGCTGGGTGATCTTCGACAGGTCGGCGGCGGCCGAGCGTCCCCACTTCTTGATCGCCTTGAGCTGTGTCTGGAACGCCTTCACCGAGACCGGTGCGTCGCGGTCCACGGTGCGCTCTTCGAGACGCTCCACGAACGCGCGGGCGGCAGGCTTGCCCGTGGCGTTGCGGTTGAAGAACAGGAACTCCTTCGGGTCCGACCGGGTCAGGGTCGCCCGCAGGATGTCGTAGTAGGTGATGCCGGCGACCTTGTCGATGTCCTTCCCGCCCGCAGGTCCGGTGCCGGTGAGGACGAGCTTGCGGACCAGGCCGGGGTGCTTCATCACGAGGGCCTGGGCGATCATGCCGCCGAGGGAGAAGGAGAAGATGTCGACCTTGGCGAAGCCGAGCGCCTTGATGAAGGTCACGGCGTCGTCGGCCATCGCCTCGATGCTGTCGGGAACGCTGCCGGTGGAGGCTCCGACGCCGCGGTTGTCGAAGGCGATGACGTGGTGCTCGGCCGCGATGGGGTCGATGATCCGGGGGTCCCAGTTGTCGAGGTTCGCGGCGAGATGGACGAAGAAGACGACGGGGATCCCGCCCTTCGGCCCGAGCTCGCGGTATGCGTAGGTGACGCCGCCGGCGTCGACGGTGCGGACGGGCGCGTCCTTGTAGGCGGTGATGACGTCGTCCTGTGGTTGCCTGTTCGTGCTCATGGTGTTCTCCTGTTTCCTGGTTCGTGCCTGATGAGATGGGTTTGTCAGGTCCTGCTGATGACGGCCTTGCCGCGGATGCCGCCCCCTTCCATCGACGGCACTGCCAGCGACTGCACTGCCCGCACGGTCTGGTCGAAGTCGAAGACCCGTCCGACGACGGGGCGCAGGGCGCCGCTGTCGACGAGGGCAGTGATCTGACGGAGTTGATCACCGCTGGCGCGCATGAAGAGGAACTCGTACTTCACGCCGAGGCGCCGGGCCTGGCGGCGGATATGGCTGCTGAGGACGGTCATCACCAGCCGGAGCACCGGGTTCGCGCCGAGCTCGCGGGCGAACGCCGCGTCGGGCGGCCCGGCGATCCCGATCGCCTTGCCGCCGGGGCGCAGTACCCGGAGCGACTTCTCGAGGTTCTTCCCGCCGAGGCTGTCCAGCACCAGGTCGTACCCGTCGAGAAGCTGTTCGAAGTCCTGGCTGCGGTAGTCGATGACAAAGTCCGCCCCGAGCTCGCGCACGAAGTCGACGTTGCCGGTACTGACGGTGGTGGCGACCGTGGCGCCGAGGTGCTTGGCGAGCTGGATCGCGATCGTCCCGACTCCGCCGGCGCCGCCGTGGATCAGGACCCGCTGCCCCGGCTGCAGGTTGCCCCGCTCGACCAGCGCCTGCCATGCGGTCAAGGCCACCAGCGGTAGCGAGGCAGCTGCCTCGAGGCTGACCGATGCCGGCTTGAGCGCCAGGTCGGACTCGGCGACCGCGATGCGCTCCGCGAACGTTCCGATGCGGTCCTTGTCGGGCCGGGCATACACCTCGTCGCCGAGCTTGAATCCCTGCACCTTCGGGCCGACGCCGATCACCGTTCCGGCGACGTCGTTGCCGAGGATCTGCGGCAGCTTGTACGGAAGGATCTGCTTGAGCTCGCCGGCCCGGATCTTCTCGTCGAGCATGTTGAGCCCGGCAGCCCGGACCTGTACGAGCACGTCGTGCTCTCCGACCGCGGGCTCGGGGACATCCGCTTGCTGTAGCGGCCCCTTGTACCGATTGACGACGAACGCTCGCATGGCGACTTTCCTTCTCGTTCTGATGACGTGACCTGGATCAGTTAATCTGAGTTAACTCAATAATGAGTGCACTCAGTTAACTTGTCAAGGAAGCAGGAAGGCATGACGGCAGTCGTCTCGTGCACGGGCGCCGGCCGAGTAGTCGATCGTGGGCGACAGGCCCGCAAGCTGCGGGGGATACACCCGCGAAAGCGCGGGGCGATAGCACCGCAGGTAGCCGGCAAGGGGCACCGGCGAGGAGCCCGGGGGTGGGAGCGCGCGTAGTGGCCGCGACGGAGTAGCGGCTGCGTAGCGCGTGTGGGTCGGCCGCAGTACCTACAGGCGGATCAGGTAGACCGTGGGTGGGCGGCCGGTGCGGCCGTGTTGTTGGCTGCCTATGGGGTCGGCCAGGCCGGCGCGTTCCAGGCGTTTGAGGACTCGGCGGGCGGTGCGGAGTTGGACGGCCAGGTGGTCGGCGACGTCTTGGGTGGTGAGGCCGTCGGGGAGGGTGGCGACGAGTTCGCGCATTCGGGCGAGGGTTTGGGTGTTGAGGCCGACGCGGCGGGCCAGGAGCGGGAGGCTTTCCGGGCCGCGGGCGGTGGCGGGTTGGTCGCCGGTGGGTTCGATCACGATCTCTACGTCGTCGGACATCGAGACGACGCCGGCGACTGTGCCGATCGAGGCTGCTCGGCTGACCGCGCGACGGGCGAGGGCTTCGGCTTCGGCCGCCGTACGTCCGACGCCGAAGCCGACGTACGCCGTGCTGTGCCTGGCTGCGAGGTGGTCGAGGAGGGGCATTCGGGTGAACTGTTCGGTGGCCTGCTCGAGGACGCCGCGGGTGGTGACGACCAGGTGGCGGCCGTCGGGGAGGGCGGCCAGGCTGCCGCCGAGGGTGATCAGGTCGGCGGCCAGGTTGTCGTCGGGCTCGGGCAGGTCGATCACGCCGAGGGCGACCTGGGCGTCGCCGACGTGCTGGCCGGTCGTGGTCAGGACCAAGGCTTGCAGTGTCGACCGGATCGAGTACCGCGACGGCGCGAGCCGGACCGAGGGCATCTCGTTCTCGAGGAGGTGGAAGGCCGAGCCGAGGCAGCTGATCGCGACCTTGGTGTCGTGCTTCTCCCGCGCGGTGCGGTGGAACGCGACGATGTCGTCCGAGGTCAGGCCGGGCCGGTACGGGAGGACGTGGATCTGGTCGGTCGGCAGCTTGGCCTCGATCAGCGTCTCCAGCACCTCACTGCGCCGCAGCGTGTCGATCGAGAACTGGGTGACGTTGTGGCCGAGCCGGAGCAGTTCGACGAGTGCGCGCAGCAGAGTGGCGCCGTCGTACGAGACGTACATCGCCGGGCGGTCGATCACACCGGCCTCGGTGGCGATGGTGTACGGGACGACGCCGGTGAAGAGGATCGCGTCGACCTTCTCGTGCGACTGCTCCACCACCTCGACCGCTTCGGTCTCGTGGTGGTAGGGCAGCGGGACCAGGGTCGCGCCGCTCGGCGGACCGACCGCGATCACGCGCTGGACCAGGTCCTCCGGGCCGATGACACCGACCGTGAGGGCCATCAGGCCACCGCTGGGTTGATCTGCACGGCACTCCTTATGGTCGGGCCCTTAACTCGCAGGATAGTGGCTGAGTTCCTCCAGACAGCGGATCACGACGTCCCGCTCGGCGGCGGGCAGCTCGGGGCCGTGCGGGTCGTGGGCCGCGTCCTCAGGGATCAGGCC
The DNA here is from genome assembly GCF_037203805.1 of Kribbella sp. CCNWLW201. Classification (NCBI taxonomy): domain Bacteria; kingdom Bacillati; phylum Actinomycetota; class Actinomycetes; order Propionibacteriales; family Kribbellaceae; genus Kribbella; species Kribbella sp. CCNWLW201. The sequence goes on from NZ_JBBCBQ010000005.1 coordinate 393,529, forward strand.
CTCCCAGACGGCGGCCCACAGCATCCGCTGGACGTAGCCCTCGATCGGCGCGTAGAAGGTCGCCGCAGCAAAGCGGTCCAGCCGGTCGGAGGCGGTCAGGAAGGCAGTGTGGTCGCCTGACGTCCAGGCTCGCAGTACGGCGGCCGACAGCTCGACCTGTGCCGCGGCAATCCCCACCAGCGCGGTGTCGGCGCCCCACATGAACGATGGGCCGAACATGCGGTCCTCACCGGTGATCAGCAGCTTGCCCGTACCGCGTCCGGCCCAGATGGCGTCCTGACAGCCGATAGCGCGGTCCAGTGTGGCCGTCTTGACCCCGAGCATGGCGTCCAGGCTCAGCAGGTCGCGGATGAGCTCCGGTGGGTACGGGTACCCGCCGGCCTCCCCATGCAGGTAGAAGCCGACCAGCGGCAGCCCACTCTCGGCCGCCACTCGCTCGTGCAGTGCAACAGCCTGCGCATGGCCGTCTGGCAGCCCTCCAAGCGCTGCCAGCGGGTAGACCATCACCGCATCGGCTCCACCCGCTGCAGCCTGCAGAGCCATCGCCACTGTCGCGTCTGCGGCCTCCTGCAGGGTCCGTGCCGGTTCAGAGCGAGGTACGCCGACTCCTGCCACGATCGGGACGTCCGTCACCTGCCGCCACGTCTCCAGCACCTTGGAGCGATCCCCTGGGGACAGGTACAGCCCGCGCCCGGTGTGAGCCCACACCGCGACCCCACCGATGGGCTCCGCCGCGATCCGGCCGGCGTAGGCGGACAGAGCGTCGTACGCGATGACACCGTCGGAGTCCATCGGGGTGACGACGGCAGGGAGCAGAGTGCCGCGGAGTTGCTCGACGAGGGGGTGCATCGGACCTCTCAGACGTCGTGGCCGAGGCCTGGGCTCGTGGGTACGTCGATCCAGCCGTCGCAGTCGGCGAACACGGTCGGGGCCAGCGGGTCCTCGTGGACCATCAGCGGCCCGACCAGGTCGGCTGCCACGGTCGCACCGGGTACGGCGGCTGCCAGGTGGACCGCGGCCAGTGTGGCCACGCCCAGCTCGGGCATAGAGCCTACCTTCACGGCCAGGCCCGCAGCCTCGGCTACGTTGGCGATCTGCAGGGCTCTGTGCAGCCCACCGACCTTGAGGATCTTGATGTTCAGTACGTCGGCCGCACCGCGCCGGGCGATCTCCAGAGCGTCCTGTAACGAGTGCATGCTCTCGTCGACCATCAGGCGTACGTCGAGCCGCTCACGCAGCCTGACCAGGCCGGCCAGGTCCCAGCGGGGCAGCGGCTGCTCCAGCAGGGTCAGACCGGCCTCACCCATCTTGGTCAGGAACGGGAGTGCCGTGGCAGCGTCGTACCCCTCGTTGGCGTCCAGGCAGAGCTCTGCGTCGGCAGGGATCGCCGCACGGACCGCTCGGACCAGCTCGAGGTCCTTGGCCGGGTCGTGGCCGCCCTTCACCTTCAGGTGCAGGAAACCCTTGTCGGAGTACTCAGCGGCCTCTGCCGCCATCTCGTCCAGGGTGCCGAGCCCGACCACCCACGTGGTCTGCACACGCTTCCTGATGCTGCCGCCGAGCAGGACATGCACCGGCCAGCCGCTCAGCCGCCCGGCCAGGTCGTACAGGGCGATGTCGAGGCCGGACTTGGCCACATGCTGCCCGCGGAGAACGGAGTCCATCACCAGGTGGGCTCCGGCCCGGTCCAGCGGGTCACGGCCGATCAGCGCCGGGGCGAGATGCTCCTCGATGGCGGCGGTGACACCGGCCAGCGTCTCCCCGGTGTACGCCGTCATCGGAGACGTCTCGCCGATGCCGATCGCGCCGTCGGCGGTGTGCACCTCGACCACCAGGCTGATCAGCTCGGTGCTGATCCCGCTGCTGATCTGGAACGGACGCCGGTACGGCGCGCTGACCACCCGGGTCTTGATCGCGCTGATCGGTCCCGCGCCGGTCTGTGCCGGTTCGGGTTGGGCCGGCAACCCGACCGGATGCGGTACGACACTCAAATCCGGCTCCTCAGGGTCGCAATCTGGCGTGAAAGGACTTACGGTCAAGACCGTAAATACCGCGAGCGCTCTCTGTCAACGGAAGGTGGCACCCTGATGCGGCTGGGTCTGTATCTGAACCTCTACGGCACGCCGGACGAGCGGCCGCGACTGGAGGACGCCGTCGAGCAGGCGAGGCTGGCCGAGCAGGCCGGGTTCGAGTGGATCGTGCTGGGTGAGCGGCACCTGCACCGGCCCGGCTACCACGAGATCCTCACCTCGCTGACGTACCTCGCGGCCAAGACCGACCGGATCGGTCTCGCCACCTCCGGCATCGTGGCTCCGCTCTACGATCCCGTCGTACTGGCCGAGACGCTCGCGCACATCGACGTACTCTCCGGCGGGCGACTCACCGCCGGATTCGTGCTCGGCTACCGGCCGGAGGAGTTCGCGCTGTACGGCGTGACGCAGGCCGAACGGGTCGCGCGGTTCGAGGAGTGCCTGACCATCCTCACCCGGTTGTGGACTTCGGATGAGGTGACGTACGACGGGAAGTTCACCAGCATCAGCGAGGCGTTCCTGTCGCCCCGGCCGGTCCAGAGCCCGCGGCCGCGACTGTGGAACGGCGGCCGCGTCTCCGCCGTACTGGAACGAACCGCGCGGATGTGCGACGGGTGGACGACGTCGTTCAACGAGCTGGACTCCGACCTGCCTGCGAAGATCGCTGAGTACCTGTCGTACCCGAGCGGCGAGGGCACGTTGGGCCGCGATGTGATCCTGTGCCGGGAAGGGTTCTGCGCCCCGACGTCGCAGGACGCGCGTCAGGCGCTGGAGGAGCCGCTCCGCGATCTGTACGACGCTTACACCGGCTGGAAACGTACGTCGGCAGACGCGAGCCGCTACACCCAGGGCTGGGACGACATCGCTGCCCGCAGCGTGATCGGATCGCCCGCCGAATGCGCCGAGCGCCTGACCCACTACGAGGAAATGGGTGCCGACGGCATCATCCTCCGCATCCAACCCCCCGGCCTCTCCCAAACCGAAACCCTCCACGCCATCGAGTCCTTCGGCAACCTGTTGTAGGGCTGGCTGCCGTACCGATGAACGGGTAGTAGTCGCCTCAACTGAGGCCGGACAACCCCAAGGTGGGACTTGCCGGAACTACTACCCGTTCTTCGGTACGTCTTGCGCCACTCAGGCCTTCAATCCGGACATGGCGATGCTGTCGGTCAGGTAGCGTTGGAGTAGGCCGAAGACCAGGAGGCTTGGGACTACGGTGATGGTGGCGCCGGCCATGATTTGGTTGATGGGGACTGCTTGGGTTTGCAGGGTGGCCAGGCCGACCGTGAGGGTTTGCATCTCGGCTGATTGGCCGATCACGAGGGGCCAGAGGAAGTCGTTCCAGTGCCAGAGGAAGACGAAGATGCCGAGGGTGGCCAGCGCGGGACGGATCAGCGGGAGCACGATCTGGGTGAAGATCCGCCATTCCGGGGCGCCGTCGATCTCGGCGGCCTCGAAGAGTTCGTCCGGTAGTTGGCTGATGAACTGGCGGAGCAGGAAGACGGCCTGTGAGTTCGCCAGTGTGGGCACGATCAGGCCCCAGTAGCTGTCCACCCAGTCGAGTCGCGAGACCAGGATGTACGACGGGATCAGGGTCGCCTGGAACGGGACCATCAGCGTGGCCAGGAAGGCCCAGAACATCAGCTCCCGGCCCGGGAACCGTTTCTTCGCGAAGGCATACCCCGCCATCGCCGCGAACAGCAGGACGAAGACCACCGACACCAGCGAGTAGAGCAGCGAGTTCACCGTCCAGCGCGGGATGTCGGAGCTCGACAGCACCCGGGTGAAGTTCTCGAAGGTGAACCGGGTCGGGTCGAGCGCGTCCGGGAAGGTCCGGCCGCTCGGCGGTGCGAACGCGACCAGCACCATCGCCGCGAACGGCACGATGGTGACGATCGCGGTCAGCGCCAGCAGCGTCGGCAGGGTGAGCCGTGCCACCGGGCGCCGCTCGCGCCGCGGCGCCGGTGCCGCGTCCTGCGTCCGCGGCCGTTCGAGCAGGTTCACCATCAGTCGTCCCTCCCGACCAGCCGTCGCTGCACGAGCGAGACGATGAGCACGATCGCGAACAGCATCAGGCCGATCGCGCTGGCGTAGCCGAAGTCGAAGTACTTGAAACCGCTGTCGTACAGGAAGTAGACGAGCGAGTAGCTCGACCGGACCGGGCCGCCGCCGGTCATCACGTACATCGCGTCGAAGACCTGGAACGCGCCGATCGTCTCGATCACCAGCACGAAGAACAGCACCGGACGCAACTGCGGCAGAGTGATGTAGCGGAACCGCTGCCAGGTCCCGGCGCCGTCGATCATCGCGGCCTCCAGGTACGAGCGCGGCACCGCCTGCAACCCGGCGAGCAGGATCAGCATCGAGTAGCCGAAGCCCTTCCACGCCGACGTCACCGCAATCGACGGCAGCACCAAGTTGGACTCGGCGAGGAAGTCGATCGGCCCGATCGACACCAGCCCGAGAACGGCGTTGATCAGGCCGTCCTGGGCGTCGTAGATCCACTTCCAGATCACCGCGGCCAGCACGATGCTGGTCACGTACGGCAGGAAGAAGACACCCCGGAAGAAGCCCCGCCGCCAGACCACCTGATGCAGCAGTACGGCGGTGCCGAGCGACAGCAGCACGGTCATCGGGACGAAGATCACCGTGTAGGTGAGGGTGACGGCCAGGGCCTGGTGGAACAGGCTGTCCTGGACCAGCCGGGTGTAGTTGTCGAGAGCAATGAAGGACCAGCGCCCGCTCAGCCGGTAGTCGGTGAGCGAGAGCAGTACGGCGCCGACCACCGGAACGAACCGGAACAGCAGGAACAACGCCAGCATCGGGGCGACGAACAACAGCCCGACCCAGGGCCGGCGGATGCGGTCCCGGGCCGGGCGGACGCTGACCTGGGTCAACGCTGTCTCGACAGGAGGTCGTTGCCGGCCTTCGCGGCGTCGTCGAGCGCCTGCTGCGGCGCCTTCTTACCGGTCAGCACGGCCTGGATCTCGACACTCAGCAGTGACATCACCTGACGGGCGGACGCGTTCCGCTCACCCGCGTAGGTGTACTGCAGCGAGTCGGCGAACTTCTGCGCGGTCGGGTCGGTGATCGGCGCCTTCGCATCGGTGCGGGGCGTGAAGAACCCCGACGCCTTGCTGAGCCCTTCCACCTGGGCCGGCTGGATCATGAAGGACAGGAACTTCTTCGCCGCGTCGATGTTCTCCGAGGCGGCGTTCACGGCCAGACCGCCGGGGATGCCGAAGGCGACCTGCTTCTTGCCGGTCAGCGGCGTGCCGATCTCGACGTTGGCGGCCCCCCAGGTCGCCGCCACCGTCTTCGCGTCGGCCGGCGTACTCGAGAAGGCCATCGCCACCTGGCCCTTGCCGAACGGCTGGTCGGCCACGAGGTTCCCGTTGGTCAGCGAACTCTTCGGGATCGCGCCCTCGTCGTACAGGCTCTTCAGGAAGGTGAGCGCCTCGAGCCCGGGTGCCTGGTTGAAGGCGACCGTCTTGCCGTCGTCGGAGAACACCTTGCCGCCGGCCTGCCACAGCAGCGGGTAGAAGTTCAGGTTCAGCGACGCCTCGGGCGACGCCGAGTAGTCCAGGGTGGAGAACCCGGCCGCCTTGATCTTCGGTGCCGCGGCCTTGATCTCGTCCCAGGTCTCCGGCGGCTTGCTGATCCCGGCCTTGGTCAGGATCGTCTTGTTGAACATCGTCGTGGTGACGGTGTGGTAGATCGGCGCGGCGTAGACCTTGCCGTCGACGGTCAGGCCGGGGATCGCGGCCGGCAGGAACTTGTCCTTGTCCGGCTCGACCACGTCGTCGACCGGCTCGAACGAACCGTTCTTGACGTACTGCGGCAACTGGTCCGGGATCTGCAGTACGACGTCCGGACCCTTCTTACCGGCGAACGCGGCGGCGATCTTCTCGTCGCGCTTGTCCCACGGCTGCATCTCGAGCTTCAGGTCGACGTCGGTGTTGGCGGCCTCGAAGTCGGTCTCGACCTTCTTCCAGTACGCGTCACTGGCCGCCTGGTCGCCGATCACCGGATACATCCAGAGCGTGATGGCCTTCTTCTCCGACGAGGAGCCCGCGTTGTCGTCGCCGCCACAGGAACTGAGAGCAGCGGCGAGCACGAGCGCCGTGAGTGGTGCCGCGATGCGGCGGACGGTGGATTTCATCGCACCCCCTGGGTGTCCGGAAGTCAGGGTCCGGAATAACGGTCAGGACCGAAAGTAGCTGGGTCGAATTTCGGCTGTCAACGGCTGATATCAACTCGGAACAGCTCGGCGCCGTAGGTGAGCACCAATTGGTGGTCGTTCCGGACGCCGAGCCGGCGGTGCGTCTTTTCGACGAACAGCGCCGGGGCCTTGTTCGGCGCGATCCGGAAGATCTTGTTCAGATCGATGCTCACGTACACCGCCTCCCCGGTCGCGACGATGTCTCCGCTGGACCCCGTCGTTCCCAGGACATAGGACTTGACCACCTTGCCGCACCGCGGGTCCATGGCGAAGACGGTCTTGCCGGCCACACCCCAGAGCAGGCCGTCCGGGCCGAACGTCACCGACGACACCGTGATCGCACCGGGCACCGGCACGGTCTCCCAGAGCTTGCGGGCGCGCCCGACGTCCCAGGCGAAGACGGTGCCCTCGGTCCGGGTCGGTGGCGTGGTCGCGAGGCCGCCGACGATCGACGTACCGCCGTAGACGATGCCGGCACGGGCGGTCAGGCCGAAGACGCTCTCGTCCTGGACCACGTTGCGGTACTTCTGCGACGTACCGGTCTTGGGGTCGTAGATGACGAGCGCGCCGCCGAGGCGGTCGCCGTCGGGGACGGTACCGACCGCGAGCTTGCCGTTCACCTCGACGAGGGCCCGGGCGCGGGTCTGGAAGATGTCCGGCTTGAGGTTGAGCAGTTGCTTGGGGTTGTCCGGGGTGCCGGGTGGTCCGGGGGAGTACTCCGGGCTGCTCCACGGCTGGCTCAGGTCGTACGAGTAGACCCGGGCGTCGGGGTAGGCGCCGATCCAGAGCTTGCCGTCCTTGCCTTCCAGCAGTGCCTCGGTCTGCGAGAAGCGGTTGAACTTGGCCTCGCCGGTGGCCGGGTTGACCACCGAGACTCCGCCGTTCAGGAATCCGCCGGCGTAGATGTTGTCCTTGCCTCCGGCCACGGACAGGATCTCGATCGGCTCGCGCCGTACCGAGGTCTGGAAGATCTCCGACTTGCCGGTCTGCGGGTTGTACCGGAACTCCTCACCCCTCCAGAGGGTTCCGACGATGCTCTTGCCCGGGTAGTCGGGCAGATCGAGCTCGGCCCAGCCGATCGAGCGGGTGTTCTGGATCCGGCCGGTGAAGGTGAGGCCGGTCCCGGTCAGCGTCTTTGTTGCCGGGTCGTACTTCTTCAGCTCGCTGGCCTGGATCAGGTAGATCTCGCCGTTGTCGCCGACCGGGGAGATGTCCAGGCCGTGTGCGTTCGGGATCTCGTCCACCCAGGTCCGGCCGGCGATGTCCCAGACGTACATCGGGCCGGGGAAGGCCGTGCTGATCCGGACGTACGCCCGGCCGGCCCGGGTGTTCAGGTCGAAGACGGTCTTGTCCGACGGGTCGCCCAGTCCGGGCGGCGCCGGCAGCTCGGTGACCGCGCCGGACACCACGTCGAGCTCGAGAACGTGGGCGTCGGGCATGGTGCCGCCGTAGATCTTGCCGTTCCAGTAGTCGATGCTCTTCACGTACGTCTGGCCGGCCTTGAGCTGACCGTAGTCGCGGACCGCGCCGGTCGCGTGGTCGAAGCGGAACACCTTGCCGTTCGGGAAGGTTCCGCCGTACACGTTGCCCTGCTCGTCGGTGGTGATCCGCTGGATGAAGGTCTCGGTCGCGATCGGGCGGCCGAGGTCCTCGACGGTGTTGCCCGACCCCGGCTTCCACCGGTACAGGTGACCGTTGTTGTAGGTGCCGGTGTAGATGGTGCCGTCGGGTGCGGCGGCCACGGCGTAGCTGCCGCCGGCTCCGGGCAGCGGAGCCGACACCAGCGGGATGCCGGTGGCCGGGTCGATGGCGTTCAGGTACGCCGGGTTGCTGCTCGAGACGTTCCAGATCGCGGCCTTGCCGTTCGGGCCGGGCGCGACGGTTCCGCCGATCAGCAGTACGTCGGACAGTGGTGTGCCGAGCGAGGTCACGGTCGCCGTGGGCGTTCCCGTGGGTGCCGCCGGCGCCGGTGGATCGGCCTCGGCGGGGGTGGTCAGAGTCGTGACGAGCAGCGCGGCGAGTGCCACCGCGATGAGCGAACGGGCTGATCGCATGCGAATGCCTCCGGTGGACGACCTATTTACGGTCCTGTCCGAAAGTGAAGCCTCGCCCGCACAGCGAAGTCAACCGCTCGGCATCATTTGCCGCTTCTGGCACTCCTGAGGTTTTTTCGGCCTCAGCCGTAAGGCGCAATCAGAGCAGGGCTCGGACTTCTTCCTCGAAGTGGACGACGTGAGCGCGCGCCAGCTCGGCCGCTGCGTCCGCGTCACCGGCGGCCACCGCCTCCAGGAGCGGGCCGTGCTCGCTGATGTGGCCGGCCATCCCGGGCAGGCGGTGGATGAAGAGGCACCAGATCCGGTTCGCCAGGTTGTCGTAGCGAACCAGGGTGTCCTCGAGGTGCGGGTTGTGCGTCGCCGCGTACAGCGCGCGGTGTGCCTCCAGGTCCAGTCGCATCAGGTCCAGCGCGCCCATTCGCGACACTGCCTCCGACCGGAGCGTTTCGGCCAGCTCGAGGAACGACGCACGTTCAGGTGTGGTGGCCCGGCGTGCGGCGCTCGCGGCCGCGATCGGCTCCAGATGCTGGCGCACCTCGGAGATGTGGGCCAGGTCGGTGATGTTGACGTCAGTGGCGAAGGTGCCGCGACGCGGATACGCGACGACCAGCCGCTCGTACGCGAGCCTCTTCAGGGCCTCCCGCACCGGAGTGCGACCGATGCCCAGCGACGTCCCCAGTTGGTCCTCGTTGATCGGGCTGCCAGGACGTATGTCGAGCATCACCAGGCGATCGCGGATCTCGCGGTAGGCACGGTCGGCCAGCGATTCGGTCGCATCCCCGGCCGCGACGGGGAGGCTCAGTTCGTGGGTGTTGACGTGCTCCGACATGTGCCGTACGTTACCTGAACAATTGATATATCAGTAGGTTTTCAATCGTGCATCAGTGTGGAGGCCCGCATCGTGACCGCATCCCTCGACCTTGACCTGGCCGCGTTCGACCCTGAGGTCCACAGCGCCATCGCCGCCGAACTGCACCGGCAGCAGTCGACCCTGGAGATGATCGCGTCGGAGAACTTTGCGCCGTACGCCGTGATGCAGGCCCAGGGCTCGGTGCTCACGAACAAGTACGCCGAGGGCTACCCGGGCCGCCGGTACTACGGCGGCTGCGAGCATGTCGACGTGGTCGAGCAGCTCGCGATCGACCGGGTGAAGGCGCTGTTCGGTGCCGAGGCGGCGAACGTCCAGCCGCACTCCGGGGCCCAGGCGAACGCGGCCGCGATGGTCGCCCTGCTGGAGCCCGGCGACACCATTCTCGGCCTCGACCTGGCCCACGGTGGTCACCTGACGCACGGCATGCGGATCAACTTCTCCGGCAAGCTCTACAACGTCGTGCCCTACCACGTGAGCGACACCGATTTCCGGGTCGACATGGCCGAGGTCGAGCGGCTGGCACTCGAGCATCGGCCCAAGCTGATCGTGGCCGGGTGGTCGGCGTACCCGCGCCAGCTGGACTTCGCCGAGTTTCGCCGGATCGCCGACCTCGTCGGCGCCTACCTGATGGTGGACATGGCGCACTTCGCCGGCCTTGTCGCCGCGGGCCTGCACCCCAATCCGGTGCCGCACGCCGACGTGGTCACCACCACGACGCACAAGACCCTCGGCGGCCCGCGTGGCGGCGTGATCCTGTGCCGGCCGGAATTGCTGAAGAAGATCAACTCCGCGGTCTTCCCGGGCCAGCAGGGCGGACCGCTCGAGCACGTCATCGCGGCCAAGGCGGTCGCCTTCAAGGCGGCCGCGAGCGAGGACTTCCGGGATCGCCAGGAGCGCACCCTCGAGGGTGCCCGGATCCTCGCTGACCGGCTCAGTGCGGCCGATGTGTTCCTGGCCGGCATCACTGTCCTGACCGGAGGCACCGACGTCCACCTGGTCCTCGTCGACTTGCGTAACTCCGAGCTCGACGGCCAGCAGGCGGAGGACCGGCTGCACACGATCGGGATCACCGTGAACCGCAACGCGGTGCCGTTCGATCCTCGCCCGCCGATGGTGTCCTCGGGTTTGCGGATCGGAACCCCCGCGCTCGCGACCCGTGGCTTCGACCGGACCGCGTTCGCCGAGGTCGCGGACATCATCGCCGCCGCCCTGTCCGCCCCGCTGGATGACGCCCTTGCGGCTGAGCTGCGTGGCCGAGTGGAGAGCCTCGCGGACAAGTTCCCCCTCTATCCGCACCTCGCGGCCGCCGAGGAGACGAGAGCATGAGCACCCCGCACCTGCCCGAGCACCCCGACTGGCTCTGGCGCGACCCGGACCCGAAGTCGTCGTACGACGCCATCGTTGTCGGAGGCGGTGGCCATGGTCTGGCCACGGCGTACTACTTGGCGAAGAACCACGGCATCACGAACGTCGCCGTCCTCGAGAAGGGGTGGCTGGCGGGCGGGAACATGGCCCGCAACACGACGATCATCCGCTCGAACTACCTGTGGGACGAGAGCTCGGCGATCTACGAGTTCGCCCTGAAGCTCTGGGAGCAGCTGCCCGCGGAGCTGGACTACGACTTCCTGTTCAGCCAGCGTGGGGTGCTCAACCTCGCGCACACCCTCCAGGACGTCCGGGACAGCACCCGGCGGGTGAATGCGAACCGGCTCAACGGTGTCGATGCCGAGTGGCTCGAGCCCGACGACGTGGCCAAGGTCTGCCCGATCGTCAACGTGTCGCCGGATGTTCGGTACCCGGTGCTCGGCGCGACCTTCCAGCCGCGGGCAGGCATCGCCAAGCACGACCATGTGGCCTGGGCACTCGCCCGGGCGTGTGACCAGTTCGGCATCGACCTGATCCAGAACTGCGAGGTGACCGGGTTCGTCCGGGATCACGGTCGCGTCGTGGGTGTCGAGACCACCCGCGGGCGCATCAACGCCGGCGTCGTCGGGCTGAACGCGGCAGGCCACAGCAGTGTGCTGGCCGGACTGGCCGGCTTCCGGCTGCCCGTGCAGTCCCACCCGCTGCAGGCGCTGGTGTCCGAGCTTTACGAGCCGGTGCATCCGACGGTCGTGATGTCCAATCACGTCCACGTCTACGTCTCCCAGGCCCACAAGGGCGAGCTCGTGATGGGCGCCGGCGTCGACTCCTACAACGGCTACGGACAGCGCGGCTCGTTCCATGTGATCGAGCATCAGATGGCCGCCGCGCTCGAGCTGTTCCCGATCTTCGCCCGCGCTCACCTGTTGCGAACCTGGGGAGGCATCGTCGATGTCTCCCCGGACGCCTCGCCGATCATCGGCGCCACCCCGGTGGACAACCTTTTCGTCAACTGTGGTTGGGGGACCGGCGGCTTCAAGGCGACGCCGGCAGCCGGGTGGGCGATGGCACACACCATGGCCACCGGCGAGCCGCACGAACTGAACCGGCCGTTCGCGCTGGAGCGATTCGTCACCGGCGCCCTGATCGACGAGCACGGCGCCGCCGCCGTGGCCCACTGAGCCGAGAGGACAACCGATGCTCCTGCTGACCTGTCCCTGGTGCGGACCACGGGACGAGACCGAGTACCACTACGGGGGCCAAGCTCACGTGGCCTACCCCGAGGACCCGTCCGCGCTCTCCGACGAGGAGTGGGCGGCCTACCTCTTCTACCGCGACAACCCCAAGGGCCTGTTCGCGGAGCGCTGGTCGCACAGCGGCGGCTGTCGTCGCTGGTTCAACGTCGTTCGCGACACCGCGACGTACGCCGTACACGAGGTCTACACCGGTGCGGCTCCGGCCGCCCAGCCAGGAGGAGCCCGATGACCGGCTCGCAGTACCGCAGGCTCCCCACCGGCGGGCGGATCGACCGCAGCCGGGAGCTGCGGTTCACCGTCGACGAGGTGGAGTACGTCGGCCACCCCGGCGACACCGTGGCCTCCGCCCTGCTGGCCAACGGGCAGGGGCGGGTGGGTGACTCCATCTACAAAGGCCGACCACGCGGCATTGTGGCGGCGGGCGTCGAGGAGCCGAACGCACTGCTTCAGATCGGGGGCGACTGCTCCGAGCCGATGGTGCCTGCCACTGTGCGAGCGCTGGTGGACGGCCTGAGCGCGCAGACCCTGTCTGGACTCGGACATCTCGATCCCGCGTCGGACGAGGCCCAGTACGACAAGCGGTTCGTCCACACGGACGTCCTGGTGATCGGCGCCGGCCCGGCCGGCCTCGCGGCTGCCGACGCGGCCGCGGCCGGTGGTGCGCGCGTCATCCTCATCGACGAACAGGCAGAGCTTGGCGGATCGCTGCTGTCCGGCCGTCACGAACGCGTAGACGATCGGCCCGCACTGGAGTGGGTCGCCGACGTCGCTGCCCGGCTCGAGGCGTCCCCGGAGGTCACTCTGCTGGCTCGGACCACGGCGTTCGGCAGCTACGACGACAACTACGTCCTGGCCGTCGAACGGCGGACCGACCACTTCGACGAGCCGCCGGCTCGCCTCTCGCGCCAGCGACTCTGGCACATCCGGGCCGGTCAGGTGGTACTCGCCACGGGTGCACACGAGCGGCCGCTCGTCTTTGCCGGCAACGACCGGCCAGGCGTCATGTTGGCCGACGCAGTCCGTACCTACCTCAACCGGTACGCCGTGACCGTCGGCGACCGCGTGGTCGTGGCAACCACCAACGACAGCGCGTACGAGCTCGTCGCCGACCTGGTCGCGGCCGGCGTCGACGTACCCGTCGTACTGGATGCGCGGCCGACGCTGTCCGACCGGGCCGCCACCTGCGCCGTCCCCGTGGAGGTGGCCACCGTTGTGGTGGCAACCCACGGCGACCCCCGGGTGTCCTCGGTGGAGATCAGCAAGCTCGACGCCCATGGGCAGCTCGTGGGCGAACGGTCGACCATCGCCTGCGACACGTTGGCGGTCTCGGGTGGCTGGAGCCCCGTCGTACACCTGCACAGTCAGCGGCAGGGGCGGCTGACCTGGAACGCCCGGATCGCCGGGTTCGTCCCTTTCGGTGCCGTGCGCAACCAGTTCGTGGTCGGCTCCGCGGCCGGTGAGTTCAGCCTGGACGCGATCCTCGGCGCTGGAGGCGTCGCCGGCATCGCGGCGGCCGGTCGTCAGGGATACCCCTCCGAGGTTGTGACACCCCGGGGCATCGGCGGCTGGAACGGAGCGGTACGACCGGTCTGGTTGGTGCCGGGCATCGACGGTGAGCCGGGCGAGTGGGACGAGCACTTCGTGGATCTGCAGCGCGACCAGACCGTCGCAGATGTCTGGCGGGCCACCGGCGCCGGCATGCGCAATGTCGAGCACGTCAAGCGATACACATCCATCGGGACCGGCCAGGACCAAGGCAAGACCTCGGGCGTCGCCGCCATCGGGGTGATCGCGGCGGCCCTTAACGAATCGAATATCGGCGAGATCGGCACGACCACCTACCGGGCGCCGTACACCCCGATTCCGTTCGCGGCGCTGGCGGGACGGGAGCGCGGCGACCTGTTCGATCCCGAGCGGACCACACCGGTGCACTCCTGGCATGTCGAGCACGGCGCCGAGTTCGAGATCGTCGGGCAGTGGCTGCGCCCGTGGCACTACCCGCAGGCGGGTGAGGACCTGGATGCTGCCGTGGCGCGCGAGTGCCGGGCCGCCCGCCAGGGCGTGGCGATGATGGACGCCTCCACCTTGGGCAAGGTCGAGATCCGCGGAAAGGACGCGGGCGAGTTCCTGAACCGGATCTACACCAACGCGTTCAAGAAGCTACCGATCGGCTCGGCCCGGTACGGCGTCATGTGTACGCCGGACGGGATGATGTTCGACGACGGTGTGACGCTGCGGCTCGCCGAGGACCGCTACTTCATGACCACGACCACAGGTAACGCCGCGGGTGTTCTGGATTGGCTCGAGGAGTGGCTGCAGACCGAGTGGCCCGACCTGGACGTCTACTGCACCTCGGTGACGGAGCAGTGGACCACCGTTGCCGTCGTCGGTCCGCGGTCCCGCGACGTGATCGCTCGGGTTGCGCCTGAGTTGGATGTGTCGAACGAGGCGTTCCCGTTCATGACGTTCCGGGAGACCACGCTCGCGTCCGGTATCCCGGCCCGGATCTGCCGGATCTCGTTCTCGGGTGAGCTCGCGTTCGAGGTCAACGTGTCCGGTTGGTACGGGCGTGCGGTCTGGGAGGAGGTGTACGGCGCTGGGCAGGATCTCGGGATCACGCCGTACGGCACCGAGACGATGCACGTACTGCGGGCTGAGAAGGGCTACCCGATCGTCGGGCAGGACACCGACGGCACGGTCACGCCGCAGGACGCCGGCATGGAGTGGGTCGTCTCGAAGGTGAAGGACTTCGTCGGCCGGCGCTCCTACAGCCGCCCGGACACCGCGCGAGCGGACCGCAAGCACCTCGTCGGCGTGCTGCCCGTGGACCGCAGCACCCGGCTGCCCGAGGGAGCCCAACTCGTCGCTCCCGGTTCGCCGGCGACAGCGGTGGACGGGCCGGTGCCGATGCTCGGGCACGTGACCTCGAGCTACCACAGCGAGGCACTCGGCCGGCCCTTCGGTTTGGCGCTCATCAAGTCCGGCCGCGATCGGTTCGGCGAGGTACTCCTGGCGCCTGTCGGCGACCGGTTGGTGGAGGTCGAAGTGACGTCACCCGTGCTGTACGACCCCGAAGGGACGAAGCGAGATGGCTGACCTGAGTACGCTGCGGCGCAGTCCGTTGACGCACCTCGCCGACCGGATGGCCGAGGCCTCGGACCTCACAGTGAGCCTGGCGGAGGCGCCCTTCCTGGGGATGGTCAGCCTCCGGGTGGATCCCTCCTCGCCGGCCGCGGCTCGGGTCGCCGCCGTACTAGGTGCCCCGCTACCGGCCAACTGTGGCGAGACCACCGGCACGACCCTGTGGCTCGGCCCGGACGAATGGCTCGTGGTCACCACGAACGACCCGGTTGCCCTGGTCGACCAGCTCGATGCCGCTCTCGGAGAGGACCCCGGGCTGGCGCTGGATGTGTCGGCCAACCGGACCGTCATCGAAATCACCGGGCCGCGGGCACGCGCCGTACTGGAGAAGGGCTGTCCCGTCGACCTTCACCCTCGTGTGTTCGGGCCCGGCCGCGCGGTCGCCACCACCCTCGCCAGGGTGCCGGTGCTGCTGTGGCAGACCGGCGACACCACGTACCGCCTACTGCCTCGTTCGAGCTTCGCCGACTACGTCGCCCGCTGGCTGCTGGATGCGGTGCAGGAGTTCACCACCTGATGGCGCTCTGCGGGTGGTTGCTTCAGACCGGGGTGACGGCGTCGGCCTCGCGGCCTTTGGGGCCGTCGACGATCTGGAACTCGACCTGCTGGCCGTCCTCGAGGGTCTTGTACCCGTCGGAGACGATCTTGCTCCAGTGGACGAACACGTCGTCCTGGCCCTCGACGGCGAGGAAGCCGTAGCCCTTGTCGGCGTTGAACCACTTCACGGTGCCGCGCACCATCGAAACTCCTGTGACCACGGGACCCGCTTCACCCGGACCCCTCGGGTACTCCGCCCACCGGCAGGAGCCGGTGGGCGGTCCAAATCCTAGCTCAGCCGTCTGCTCCGGAGCTGGCCGAGTCCGGCGAGGCAGAGCGCCGTACCGACTAGGAGGGCGCTGGCCCAGAGTGGGGCGCGGTAGTTGGTCAGGGTGATCGCGGCGCCGCCTAGGGCCGGGCCGAGGGCGGCGCCTACGTTGAGGGATGCGGTGGCGAGGCCGCCGGCCAGGACGGGTGATTCCGAGGCCGCGTAGAGGGCGTACGAGATCAGCGTCGAGCCGACGGCGAACGACAACAATCCTTGGGTGAAGACCAGTACGACGGCTGCGGTCGGAGCGGACGCGGTCAGGGCGAACGCGCACCAGCCGAGCAGCAAGGTGCCACCGGCAACGAAGACCAGGCGGGTGTCGCGACTGTCGGCGTACCGGCCCGCGATGGCGACGCCGGCGAACGAGCCGAGGCCGAACAGCGCGAGCATCACCGGCACCCATCCGGCGCCGAGGCCGGTCACCTCGGTCAGCACCGGTGCGAGGTAGGTGAACGAGCAGAACGTTGCCCCGTTCACCAATGCCCCGAGGATCAGGAGTACGACGAGACGCTGCCGGAACCGCACTCCGCCGACCGTGACGGGGCCTGTGATGCGGTCGGCGGGGACTGCGCGCAGGATCGCGATCAACGCCGGGAAGGAGATGATCGCGACCGCCCAGAACGCGGACCGCCAGCCGAACTGCTGGCCGAGGAGAGCACCCCCTGGTACGCCGACGATGCAGGCGAGCGTCGTACCTCCGAGCAGGACGGAGGTCGCGCGACCCTTGGCGTCGGGACGCACCAGGCTGGTGGCGGTGGCGAGGGCGATCGCGAGGAAGCCGGCGTTGGCCAGCGCCGCGATGACGCGGGTGATCAGCAGGACGGCGAAACTGGTGGTGACCGCGCCGATCACGTGGACGAGCAGGAACACGGTAAGAGTGACCAGCAGCGTACGGCGGCGCGGCCAGCGGGCGCCGAGGACGGCGATCGCCGGTGCGCCGACGATCATCCCGACCGCGAAGGCCGAGGTGAGCCAGCCGGTGGTGGGGATCGAGACGCCCAGGTCATGGGCGATGTCCGGACCGAGGCCGGAGAGCATGAATTCGGAGGTCGCCTGGGCGAACACGGCCAGGCCGAGCAGGTACAGCACGAAAGGCATCGAGAAGCTCCGCAACCACGTCGATGAGGTGCGGCAGGACGGATCGCCTGCCGAGCATCGCCGGCGGTTCGGGTGCGGCCTGTGCTGAGAGATCCAGGGCCACCGAACGGCCGGTGGCTACGGTCTGCTGGCCTCCGGACTGGACATGCGGGCGAGCCTAGAGAAGCCCGAGCCGGAGGTCCACCGAGTTACCCGGTGGACCCGAGTCAGCTGCGGTGCGAGGCGGCCAGGCCGACGATGCCGGCGGCGACCAGGAGGAGGGCGCTGGTGACGCCGAGGTCGTCGGTCTGGAGAACACCGTTCTCGGTGAGCATCCAGATCGTGGCGGCGCCGGACAGGACGGTGCCGGCGATGATGCCGGGGACGTCCGGTTTCGACTTCTGCTTCATCCGCGCTCCACCTTGATGCTGCCCAGTTTCACGTCCAGGTCCAGCGTGACCGCCGTCGGTCCGGGCTTTCCGTCGGGGCCGAGGTCCTTCAGGGTCAATTCGGCATTATGGCCGCCGCGGTTCTGGCCCAGCCAGACCACCTCGCCCATCTCGGCGGACAGTTGCCCTTCGACGTCCACGTCCTGCGGGACCCTGACGATGATTTCACCGACCCCGAGGTGCACATCCACCTTGGCACCTGGCTCGAACTTCGCCTTGGTCAGGTCCAGGTGCACGGCCCCACCGTCGAGGTTGTACGACGTGCTCGTCGCGGTGATCGCCTCCCCGGCCGTCGCGGTGTACCTGACCTCCGAGAAGTCGCGCGGCACCTCCGGGAAGACTGTGCTCGCCACCGCGGCGCCCGCGAGCAGGATGCCGAGCGGCAGCAGCCCCAGTACCCGGCCGACGAAGCCGCCGACCAGCATGCCGGCGCCGAGTGTGGCCAGGCCGATGATCAGCATCGTCGAGGTGGCCGCACCGGCCGCCCAGGCGATCGCGATCGCGAGACCGGTCAGGACGACGACGATCGACTTGACCCCGCGCATCCCCTTGGCCGGCGGTTCGGCCGGTTTCGCGGTCGTGGGCGGTCGCGCGGCCGGCGGCTCGTCGACGTACAGGCCGAGGGGGTCGTCCTCGGTCCACACAGGCTGGACCGGTTCGACGGTGCGGTCCTGGGGGCGCTGCGTGGCCGAGGACGACGGACCCGCCGGGGGAGCTGACGGGCCGGTCTGAGGAGGCAGGTACGACGACGTGGCCGGCTGACCCATCGGAGCGGTCGGCGCCGGACCCGGCTGACCGGGCTGGTTCGTCCACTGCGGGCCGGACCAGCCGCGGTTCGCGGACCAGTCCTGGCCGTTGCCGTTCCGGCGGTTCTTCCGGTGCCGGGCGACGATCCAGATCACCGCGAGCACGATCAGCGGCCCGGGGACGGCCCGGCCGAAGTCGAACGACGACATGATCGCGATCCCGGCGAACACGCAGACGCCGATCACGATCGGCCACAGCCACGGGTGGTCCGGGCGCACCCGGTCGCCGAGCAGACCCTGCGCCGCCGAGCGGTCATGGCCCTCGTCGGGCATCAGCACCCAGGCGGCGATGTAGAAGATGATCCCGGGACCGCTGATGATGAGGACCGCCATCACGACGCGGACCAGCACCGGATCGATGTTCAGCGCGCGGCCGATACCGCCGCAGACACCGGCCAGCATCCGGTCCGACCGGCTGCGCTGCCAGCTCTGCACGTTCTGCAGGCCGCCGCGGTCGAACCCACCGGGTCCACTCGAGTTCTGCTCCATGCCATCGATACTGGCCCTCTACCAAGCCGGACGACATCGGGGATCCCCCTCTCGCGACCCCGGGGTCGCCTCCCAGGGAGCGGTCGGCTCGGGGTTCTCCCCGGTCCGACCCTGACCCGGCCGGTCAGGCGCTGAGGAGACGCCTAGGGACAAGCCTGCTGGTGTCGGCCCGGTCCACGTGTGACGATCGTGTGGATGACTCAACCAGCCTCAGCCGCGCCGACGGGCGGGTCTGCCACGCCAGGGACCCCACCCGGGCCGCCGCATGGCCGAGGTGACCAAGGCACCGGTCAATGGCGGTACGAAGGCTGGGGACCACAGGGACCCAGGCAGTACCAAGGCCCCTACGCCGCGTACGGCGCTCAGCCGGGCCAGCCCCCGTACGGCGCTCAGGCCCCGTACGGCGCTCAACCCCCGTACGGCGGTCCGACCGGACAGGGCCACGAGCCGCCACCGGTACGCCGGGCATACCGCCGTACCGATGGACGGGTGGTCGCGGGGGTCGCAGGGGGTGTGGCGGACCACCTCGGGGTGTCCGACACCCTGGTGCGGCTCGTGCTGATCGCTGCCACGGTGTTCGGCGGGTTCGGCGTACTGATCTATGCGGCGCTCTGGTTCCTGATGCCGCTGGGCACTCCGACGGTGCCGGCCGCGCCCGGTCTGGCCGCGCACACCCGGGGTGGACTCCGGACCGACCAGCCGCCGCCGCAGCCGGTGACCGAGGCCAAGGAGCGGAAGAAGGAGAAGAGCCGCGGCCAGGTCGCGGCCCTGGTGGTCGTCGGCATCGGCGTACTGCTCCTGCTGCAGGTCGCCGGGCTCGGGATCGCCGGGAAGATGTTCTGGCCGCTCGTGTTCGCCGGCACCGGTCTGGCGCTGATCTGGCGGCAGGCCGACGAGAGCCAGCGGGCCGCGTGGAGCCGGGACGTGCGCGTCCCGATCCTCGGGATCGTGCTCGGCAAGGGCGGCTGGAAGTCGCTGATCCGGATCGCCGTCGGCCTGATCCTGATCGGCACCGCGATCACCGTCTTCCTGGTGCAGAACGGCCGGCTCTCGATGGTCGGCGACGTACTCGTCGCACTGCTGCTCGCCGTGGTCGGCCTCGGCGTGATCGCCGGACCGTGGGTGCACCGCCTGACCCGGGACCTGAACAACGAGCGGGCCGAGCGGGCCCGGTCGGAGGAGCGTGCCGACATGGCCGCCCACCTGCACGACTCGGTGCTGCAGACGCTGGCGCTGATCCAGAAGCAGGCGAACGACCCGAAGGCCGTCGCCCGGCTGGCCCGCTCGCAGGAGCGCGAACTGCGGACCTGGCTGTACGACGAGGACGACAAGACCGACCAGACTCTGTCCGGTGCCGCCAAGCGGGCCGCGGCCGAGGTCGAGGACTCGCACGGCGTCCCGGTCGAGGTGGTGACGGTGGGGGACTGCGAGCTGACCGAACCGTTGTCCTCGATGGTCCGGGCCGCGCGCGAGTCGATGGTGAACGCGGCCAAGCACTCCGGTGCGGAGAAGATCGACGTGTTCGTCGAGGTGGACGGGGACCGGGCGGAGATCTTCGTCCGGGACCGGGGTAAGGGATTCGATGTCGACGGCGTGCCGGACGATCGGCTCGGCCTGCGGCACAGTGTGATGGGCAGAATGGAACGGCACGGCGGCCGCGCAACAGTGCGGTCCGACCCGGAGACAGGCACCGAAGTGCGACTGGAGATGGACAGATGAGCCAGAGGCGCGTTGTCGTCATCGACGACCACGACATGTTCCGGGCCGGAGTGCGCAGCGAGATCGGCACCGCGGTCGACATCGTCGGGGAGGGCTCCGACGTCGATTCCGCGGTGAAGGCGATCGTCGGAACCGAGCCGGACGTCGTCCTGCTCGACGTCCACCTGCCCGGCGGCGGTGGGACCGAGGTCATGAAGCAGGTGCACCAGCGGCACCCGGAGGTCAAGTTCCTGGCACTGTCGGTGTCGGACGCGGCCGAGGACGTGATCGGTGTGATCCGGGCCGGCGCGCGCGGGTACGTCACCAAGAACATCAGCGGGGCCGAGCTGGTCGACGCGATCGGCCGGGTCGCGGACGGGGACGCGGTGTTCTCGCCGCGGCTGGCCGGGTTCGTGCTGGACGCGTTCTCCGGTGCGATCGACATCGCCTCGGTGGACGAGGACCTGGACCGGCTGTCGCAGCGGGAGCGTGAGGTACTGCGTCTGATCGCCCGCGGCTACGCCTACAAGGAAGTCGCCCGCGAACTCTTCATCTCGGTGAAGACGGTCGAGACCCACGTGTCCTCGGTGTTGCGGAAACTGCAGCTGTCCAACCGCCACGAACTCACCCGCTGGGCGACCGACCGCCGCTTGGTCTGACCACCGCCGTTCGCCGTACCCCCAACCCCGCTTCCGGCCCGCGCCATTTGAGGGGTCAACCCCTGATGTGGTGGGTTGCGGAGGCAAAATCTGCCTCCGCAACCCACAAAGCAAGGGGTTGACCCCTCAAATGGGGGCGGTGGGCGGGAGGCAGGGGCGGCGCCGTTCGGCGTGGGGAACAGACCACTGACCTCAGTGGTCTTCCGGTGGTTGGAAGGCGGGGTGGTCGGCGCGGGGACGGTACTGGACCTTCGGGGGACTGGGTGGGATCCGCCCCTCCCAGACCCGAGCGGAGGTCCGCATGCAGGATTTCGCTGTGCCGGAGGCGCGCCGGTGGGTGCGCCCGCTGTGCTGGAGTGCCGTCCTGCTGGACGGCTTCGACCTGGTCGTGCTCGGCACGATCACCCCGGTTCTGCTGAGTGGGAAGGTCTTCGGCTACACCCCGGGGACCGCGGCGGCGGTCGCGACCATCGGGCTGGTCGGGATGATGCTGGGTGGTCTGCTGATCGGGACGGTGACCGATGTGATCGGCCGGCGTCGCGCGCTGCTGATCGCGGTCGCGACGTTCTCGCTGTTCACTCTGCTGTGCGCATTCGCGCCGTCGGCCGGCGTACTGGGACTGTTCAGGTTCCTGGCCGGCCTCGGTCTCGGCGGTTGCTTGCCGACGGCAATCACCCTGGTGACCGAGTACTCACCGCGTGGCCGTAACGGCGGTCCGACCACCCTGATCATGACCGGCTACCACGTCGGCGCCGTACTCACGGCTCTGCTTGGGATCCTGGTGATCCCGACGCTGGGCTGGCGGGCGATGTTCCTGATCGGTGCCGCGCCTGCGCTGGTGCTCCTCCCGTTGATGTATCGATATCTGCCGGAATCGCCTGTTTTCACGGCGGATAGGCCCGGTTTGGAGACGGTGAAGTCGTTGCTGCGGCCCGGGTACCGCCGCCCGACGCTCGCGTTCTGGATCACGTCGTTCATGGGGCTGCTGCTGGTCTACGGCCTGAACACCTGGCTGCCGCAGATCATGCGTGAGGCCGGCTACCCGCTCGGCGCGGCGCTCAGTCTCCTGCTCGTCCTGAATGCCGGCGCCATCGTCGGTCTGCTCGTCGCCGGCCGGATCGCCGACAAGCTTCCGATGCGTCCGGTCACCCGCGCCTGGTTCGCCGGTGCGACGATCATGCTCGCGCTGCTCAGCGTGCGTCTTCCCGGTCCGCTCCTGTACGTCGTCGTACTGCTCGCCGGCTGTTTCGTCTTCGCGGCCCAGGTCCTCGTGTACGCGTACATCGGCCGTGTGTACGCCGCGGAGAACCGGGCCACCGGTCTCGGCTGGGCGGCCGGTGTCGGCCGGCTCGGTGCGATCGCTGGACCGGCCGTCGGCGGTGCGCTGCTGTCTGCCGGCATGGCGTTCCCGTGGGGCTTCTACGTGTTCGCCACGGTCGGTCTGTTCGGTGCGATCGCGGTCAGCCTGGTCGAGCGTGGATCAGTTCGGTTGCCAGGCGACCGACGTACGGCGGACCGACTTGGGGAGACCGGTAGCGCTGGGCGCGCCGAGCACGCGTGAGATACCGCGGGCGGAGGCTTTGATCAGCGGGACCAGGGTCAGCGGATCCTGTTGCCCGTACGGGACAACTGTCGACACGGCGGCCACGACCCGGTCATCGGCGTCGTACACCGGGGCCGCCACCGACAGGCTGATCTCCTCGATCGCGCGACTGCTGATCACGTACCCGTCCCGCCGGATCTCGGCGAGCCGTCGCCGCAACTGCTCGCCGTCCGCGACGGTGTGGCGGGTGTAGCGACGCAGCGGACCGGCGATGACCTGCTCCTGCAGGTCCCGGTCGGCGTGGGCCAGCAAGACCTGGCCCACGCCGGTCGCGTGCAACGGCAACCGGCCGCCGACCCGGGTGAACACGTGGACGGCGCCACGACCCGAGATCCGCTCCAGGAACACCGCATCGCACCCGTCCAGTACGGCGAGCTGCGCGTGCTGGCGGGTCGCCTCGTACACATCCTCGAGGAACGGCATCGCGATCTCGCGCAACCCGAGTCCGCGAGGTGCCAGGGCCGCGATCTCCCACAACCACAGGCCGATCCGGTACCGGCCGTCGTCGTCGCGCTCGAGTGCACCGCCCTGGAGGAGTTCGCGGACGAGCCGGTGCGTGGTGGTCAGCGGCAGGCCGGAGCGGCGACTGATCTCGGACAAGGTCTGCAGCGGCGTGCGATGACTGAAGGTGCGCAACACCGCCAGCAGCCTGGAGCTCACACTCGCCGTCATCCCGGCAGTATGGCGTGGCTTCCGCTGAGCGGAAACGACCGCCTTCCGGCCAGTGGAAGGTCAACCGCTCGCCAGGGTTGCCGCAGGGGTCAGCGGGTGGCCGAGGTGTAGGGGAGCAGGGCCATCTCGCGGGCGTTCTTGATCGCGCGGGCGACCTGCTTCTGCTGCTGGACACTCAGCCCGGTCACCCGGCGGGAGCGGATCTTGCCTCGGTCGGAGATGAACTTCCGCAGCAGCGCGGTGTCCTTGTAGTCGATGTAGGTGATGCCGTCGCGGTCGAGCGGGTTCTGCTTCGGCTTGCGCTTACCGGTCGGCGCCGGGCGTCGGGGTGCCATGGTCGGGTCCTTAGTTGTTGAATGTCGTTTTCATTTAGGATAGCTGGTGTGGCGAGTTGTGGACAGGGCACGGAGTCGCCACCCCGGCGGAGGCGGTGCGGGCTTGGCGGCTGTTATACCGTCGAGTGCTATGGAGCGGAATCTCACTGCCGAACAG
This sequence comes from Kribbella sp. CCNWLW201, assembly GCF_037203805.1. Lineage (NCBI taxonomy): Bacteria > Bacillati > Actinomycetota > Actinomycetes > Propionibacteriales > Kribbellaceae > Kribbella > Kribbella sp. CCNWLW201. The sequence goes on from NZ_JBBCBQ010000005.1 coordinate 417,275, forward strand.
CTCGCGCTCTTCGAGAAGGAGTTCGCATCGAACCCGCAGTACCGGGTGATGCAGAACGCCGTCACGCAGACGCCGGTCAACGCCATCGCCCTCGACCGCCAGGTCGTCACCTCGATCGATCATTCGGTCTCTCATCTGCTCGACGACTGGAAGGTGACGAACCAGAAGAAGAGCGGCCGCTGCTGGCTGTTCGCCGGGCTGAACCTGCTCCGCGCCGGCGCGGCCGAGAAGCTCGGTGTGAAGGACTTCGAGTTCTCCCAGAACTACCTGCTGTTCTGGGACAAGTTCGAGCGGTCCAACTTCTTCCTCGAGGCGATCATCGAGACGGCCGGCCGGGACGTCGACGACCGGACCGTGGCGCACCTGCTGTCCGACCCGATCGGTGACGGTGGCCAGTGGAACATGTTCGTCGCGCTGGTCCGCAAGCACGGCCTGGTGCCGAAGTCGGCGATGCCGGAGACCGAGAGCTCCTCGGCGACCGCGCAGCTGAACGACACCCTGCGCAAGCTGCTCCGCCAGGGCGCCCGCGACCTGCGCGCGCTGGACGGCATCGAGGCGCAGCGCGACCGCAAGCAGGAGATCCTGACCACCGTGCACCGGGTGCTGAGCATCCACCTCGGTACGCCGCCGCAGAAGTTCCTGTGGCAGTGGAAGGACAGCGACAAGGAGTTCCACCGCGACGGGTGGACGACGCCGACCGAGTTCGCGGCGGCGTACGTGCAGCTGCCGGTGGACGAGTACGTCTGCCTGGTGCACGACCCGCGCGAGTCCAGCCCGGTCGGCCAGACGTTCACCGTCGACTACCTCGGCAACGTCATCGACGCGCCGCCGGTTGTGTACCTGAACGTCGAGATCGAGCTGATGAAGCAGCTCACCCAGGACGCCATCGTCGGCGGCGAGCCGGTCTGGTTCGGCTGTGACGTCGGCAAGCAGATGAACGCCGACCTCGGCTACTGGGACGCCAAGCTGTACGACTACGGCGCCGTCTACGACACCGAGTTCACCCTGAACAAGGCCGAGCGGCTGCTGCACCACGAGACGCTGATGACGCACGCGATGCTGTTCACCGGTGTCGACGTGGTGGACGGCAAGCCGCGGCGCTGGCGGGTCGAGAACAGCTGGGGTGACGAGAAGGCGGACAGTGGCTTCTGGACCATGAACGACTCGTGGTTCGGCGAGCACGTCTTCGAGATCGCCGTACGGCGCTCCGCCCTGCCGGTCGAGCTCCAGGCGCGCCTCGACGACGCGCCCATCGTGCTACCCGCCTGGGACCCGATGGGCGCCCTCGCGGACTAGACGATCAGACCCATCGCTTCGGTGGGACGCTCGAGGGTCGGCAGGTGGCCGGCCCACGGGAGGTCGACGCGCTCGGCGTTCGGGAGCCGCTCGGCCAGGTGCGACGCACAGTTGCGGAACCAGTCGAAATCGTGTGCGCCCGTGATCAGTCGCACGGGCGCGACGATCTTCTCGGGCTCGAGGTCGTACTCCTCGTTGTCGACGTCGCCCGCGGGTAGCTGAAGCTCGAACGCACGCTTCTGCATCGCCCGCAGCAACTCGCGCGCGTCGTCGTCCGCTTCGGGACCGAGCCAACTGCGCACCATCAGGTCGGTCGCGCCGTCGACGTCCTCGGCCTCCAGCAACCGCTCCTCCTCCGCCCACACCGCCCGGATGTCCTCGGTCGGCTCCACCCCGTCGGTCGGCGCGCAGATCAGCACCAAGCGCTTGAACCGCTCCGGCTGACGGCTGGCGATCTGCTGGACGACATACCCGCCGTACGACGCCCCGACGGCCTCGACCGTGTCGACGCCCAACTCGTCCAGCACGGCGAGCACATCCCCCGCGTCGGAGTACTTCGCCTCGGGCTCCAACGGCGTCTCGCCGTACCCCCGGAGATCCACCGTGATCACTCGGCGGTCCCGCGCGAGCTCCTCGACCTGCCGCCGCCACATCCGCGCATCCGCCACCCCGGCGTGCACGAGCAACACCGCCGGCCCGTCGCCGGCCACCCAATAAGCAATCGTCATGCCCGCACCCTCGCCGCTGCTGCCCCAAACCCGCAAACGGGTTTCGCCGCTGCCCTTGACGGCTTCCCTGCCGCGCCTGCATTGTTGCTTGTGTCGCAATGGAGTGCAGGATACGCAACAGGAGGCCTCAGTATGGTCGGACGTCGGACCGCCATCATCGGAGCCGGAGTCGTGGGCGCGGCTGTCGCGGACGAACTGTCCGCGCTCGGCTGGACGGATATCGTCGTCATCGACCAAGGCGACCTGCCGGCCACGGGTGGCTCCACCTCGCATGCGCCGGGTCTGGTGTTCCAGGCCAGCGGTTCCAAGGTCCTCACCGACCTCGCGCGCTACACCGTCGAGAAGTTCGTTTCGCTCGAGCACGAAGGCCGGTCGTGCTTCCTCCAGGTCGGCGGCCTCGAGGTCGCGACAACTCCGGAACGCCTGGCGGAGATCCACCGCCGCCACGGCTGGCTGACCTCCTGGGGTGTCGAGGCGGAGGTTGTCGACGCCGATCGGTGCGTCGAGCTCCACCCGTTGGTCGACCGCGAGCGAGTGCTCGGCGGGTTGCACTGCCCGACCGATGGCATCGCGAAGGCCCTGTGGGCGGTCGAGGCCCAGATCGAGCGGGCGAAGAGCCGGGGCGTGAAGTTCCTGCCGCGCCATGAGGTCACGGACATCGCGGTCGAGGACGGGAAGGTCGTCGGGGTTGTCACCGACCATGGCGAGATCGAGGCCGACGTCGTGGTCTGCTGCGCCGGCATCTGGGGTCCGAAGGTCGCCGCGCTGGTCGGCATGAACCTGCCGCTGACCCCGCTGGCTCACCAGCTCGCGTGGACCGGCGCGGTTCCGGCGCTGGCCGGTCAGACCGAGGAAGCGATCCGCCCGGTCCTTCGGCACCAGGACGCGGATCTGTACTACCGCGACCGCTACGACCAACTCGGCATCGGCTACTACGGCCACCGCCCGATGCCGATCGACGCGAACGACCTGCTGTCGGTCGAGGAGGCCGACGTCATGCCGTCCGTCCTCGAGTTCACCCCCGACGACTTCGCCCCGGCCTGGGACGAGACCCAGGCACTGCTCCCCTCGACCGCGGACGCGAAGATCGAGGAGGGAATCAACGGGATCTTCTCCTTCACGCCGGACGGTATGCCGCTGATGGGTGAGTCACCGGAGGTCTCCGGTTTCTGGGTCGCGGAGGCGGTCTGGGTGACCCACTCCGCCGGCGTCGGCCGGGCGATGGCCGAGTGGCTGGCGAACGGCTACAGCGAGAGCTTCGACCTGCACGAGTGCGACGTGAACCGGTTCGAGGACCATCAGCTCGTCCCCGAGTACATCCTCGAGCGCGACTGCCAGAACTTCGTCGAGGTCTACGACATCCTCCACCCGCTCCAGCCGATGGACTCGCCGCGTGCGATCCGCACCTCGCCGTTCTACCCGCGGCAGCAGGAGCTCGGCGCCTACTTCCTGCCGGCCACGGGATGGGAGCGCCCGCAGTGGTACGACGCCAACAAGGGTCTTCTCGAGCGGTACGACGTACCGCAGCCGAACGACTGGGCCGCGCAGTACTGGTCGCCGATCGTCGGCGCCGAGGCGCAGGCCACCCGCGAGGGCGTCGCGATGTACGACATGACCGCGCTGAAGCGCCTCACGGTCACCGGCCCGGGTGCGACCGGCTTCCTGCAGCGCCTCTCGACCGGCAACGTCGACCGGTCCGTCGGCTCGGTCATCTACACCTTGCTCCTCGACGTCGACGGCGGCATCCGCAGTGACGTCACCATCGCGCGCCTGGGGACCAACCACTACCAGGTCGGCGTCAACGGAGCCCTCGACACCGACTGGTTCAACCGCTTCCTGCCGGCAGACGGCTCGGTCGTGGTCACGGACATCACGCCGGGCACATGCTGCATCGGCCTGTGGGGCCCGAAGGCCCGCGAGGTCCTCAGCAGGCTCACCGACGCGGACCTGACCAACGACGGCCTGAAGTACTTCCGTGCCGCCCGGTTCAGCATCGGCAACGTCCCGGTCACCGCGATGCGTCTGTCGTACGTCGGCGAGCTGGGCTGGGAGCTCTACACGACGGCCGACCTGGGCCTCCGCCTCTGGGACACCATCTGGCAGGCCGGCCGGCAGCACGGCATCATCGCGGCGGGCCGCGGCGCGTTCAACTCCCTCCGGCTGGAGAAGGGCTACCGCTCGTTCGGTGCGGACATGACCTTCGAGCACGACCCGTACGAGGCCGGTCTCGGCTTCGCCGTGAAGCTCGACAAGGGTGACTTCATCGGCCGGGACGCACTGCTCCGCCGGACGGAGAACCGGGTCCGCACGCTCGCCTGCCTGACGATCGACAACCCGTTCGACGTCGTCGCGGGCAAGGAGCCGGTCTTCGTCGACGGGCGCGCGGCCGGATATGTCACCAGCGCCGCCTACGGCTACACGATCGGCAAGGGCATCGCCTATGCCTGGCTGCCGGCCGACGCCGCCGCTCCCGGGACTCTGGTCGAGATCGGCTACTTCGACCGCCGGGTCCAGGCCGTCGTGGCGGCCGAGCCGCTCTTCGACCCGAAGATGACCCGCCTCCGCGGCTGACCTTCCGCCCCCGACTGACTTTCTTCACGCTGCAAGGAGCAACAGCATGACCGTCACCGAGAACCAGACCCTGCCGGAGAGCTTCCTCCCGACCCTGCCGGGATCGGCCTACTCGGACCCCGAGCTCTTTGCCCGCGAACAGGAACGCATCTTCGAGCAGCTCTGGTTCTGCGCGATCCGTTCGGGCGACATCGTGAAGCCGGGCGCCTTCCGGACCGTCCAGATCGGCCGCGAGAGCATCCTGATCACCCGCTCGCGGCGCGGCGAGGCGCGCGCTTTCTTCAACATCTGCCGGCATCGCGGCGCCAAGCTCTGTACCGAGGAGTCCGGGGAGACGCAGCGCGCCTTCCAGTGCCCCTATCACGCGTGGACCTACGACCTCGACGGCAAGCTGGTCGCCGCCCCGAACCTCACCAAGATGCCGGACATCGACCGGGTCGAGTACGGACTCCGCAAGGTGCACGTGCGCGAGTGGCTCGGCTACGTCTGGGTCTGCCTCGCCGACGACGCGCCGTCGTTCGACGACACGGTCGTCGGCGCGGTGCGGACCCGCCTCGGCGACATCGAGTCGCTCGATCACTACGGCGTGGAGAACCTCGAACTGGGCAAGCGGATCACGTACGACGTGAAGGCCAACTGGAAGCTCATCATCGAGAACTTCATGGAGTGCTACCACTGCGCCACCATCCACCCGGAACTCACCGAGGTGCTGCCGGAGTTCGCCGACGGTTTCGCCGCGCAGTACTTCGTCGGCCACGGCGCGCTGTTCGGCGAGGAGATCAAGGGCTTCACCGTCGACGGCTCCGAGGGCCTCGACCGGATCCCGGGTGTCTCCGAGGACCAGGATCGCCGCTACTACGCCGTCACGGTCCGGCCGCAGGTCTTCATCAACCTGGTCCCGGACCACGTGATCATCCACCGGATGTTCCCGCTCGCCCCGGACCACACGATCGTCGAGTGCGACTGGCTCTACCTGCCCGACGTCGTTGCCTCAGGCAAGGACCTGACGAAGTCCGTCGAGCTCTTCCACCGGGTCAACCAGCAGGACTTCGACGCGTGCGAGCGCTGCCAGGCGGCCACCGACTCGCGGATGTACGCCGCCGGCGGCGTCCTGGTGCCCAGTGAGCACCACATCGCCGAGTTCCACAGCTGGGTCCTCGACTCCCTCAACCCGAATGCCTGACCGCCGAAGGGACGAAGCGAGATGGCTGATCTGACGAGCCTGCGGCGCAGCGGGTCGGAGGCCGGGATCGGGGACCTGCGGCTGCTGGAGTTGACGTTCCTCAGCATGGTGAGCCTCCGCGTCGATCCGGACTCCACTGCGGCACGAGGCATCGAATGCGTCCTGGAGCTCGGCCTGCCCGGAACGTGTGGGGAGGTCGCCCGGCGCGGTGAGCGGGCGGTGCTGTGGCTGGGGCCTGACGAATGGCTCATCGTCTCGGATCCAACGGCCGCCGACGGGGTGCCTGACATTCCGGTGGCCGGCCTCCGCGCGGCGGCGGGCGGCGGACACGCAGCCATCGTCGACGTGTCGGCGAACCGGACAGTTCTCGAGGTCTCCGGGCCGCACGCGCGGGAGGTCCTCGAGAAGGGCTGTCCCGTCGACCTGCACCCCCGCGTATTCCTCGATGACACGGCGGTCACGACGACACTCGCCCGCGTTCCGGTCCTGCTCTGGAAGGTCGACCGTACGACGTTCCGCGTCATGCCGCGTGCCTCGTCCGCTCCGTCCGTCGCCACCTGGTTGCTCGACGCCATGCGGGAGTTCGCTCCGCGGGGTCAGACCGCGGGCGGCTCCTGATGGCGCTCTCGGCGTTCGATCTCTACTCCATCGGTATCGGTCCCTCCTCGTCGCACACCGTCGGGCCCATGCGGGCCGCGAAGCGGTTCGTCGAGAGGCTCGCCGGTTCCGGACAGTTGGCGCACGTACGCCGGGTCCGGGCCGAGCTGTTCGGATCGCTCGGCGTGACCGGACACGGTCACGGTTCGCCCAAGGCAGTCGTCCTCGGCCTCGAGGGTGAGGACCCGGCGACAACGGACACGGACCGGGCCGATGGCCGGATCGACGAGATCCGGGAGACCGGCCTGCTCGTCCTGAACGGCACCACCCCGATCGGGTTCGACGTGGACTCCGACCTGGTCATGCACAGACGCAAGAGCCTTCCGGCCCACCCGAACGGAATGACGTTCGCCGCCTTCGACGAGGACGACGTACAGCTCGACTTCCGGACGTACTACTCCGTCGGCGGCGGCTTCGTCGTCGACGAGGAGGCCACCGGCGCGGACCGGGTCGTGCTGGACGAAACGCAGGTCAAGTTCCCGTTCGGCACCGGCGCGGAACTGCTGGCGATCTGCGAACGCGAGCAGATGTCGATCAGTGACGTCATGTTCGCCAACGAGCAGGCCTGGCGCACCGAGGACGAGATCCGGGCCGGGATGCTCCACCTGTGGTCGGTGATGGCCGAGTGTGTCGAACGAGGCTTCCAACGCGACGGCGTACTTCCGGGCGGACTCCGGGTGCCGCGACGGGCTCCGGGACTGTTCCGGGAGTTCACCAGCAAGGGGTACGACGACCCGCTACACGTCATGGACTGGGTGAACCTCTATGCCCTGGCCGTCAACGAGGAGAACGCGTCCGGAGGGCGCATCGTCACGGCGCCCACCAACGGCGCCGCGGGGATCATCCCGGCCGTCCTGCACTACTACGTGCGGTTCGTCCCCGGCGCGAACGAGGACGGCATCGTCCGGTTCCTGCTGACCGCGGCGGCGGTCGGAATCCTGTTCAAGCTGAATGCATCGATCTCCGGGGCGGAGGTCGGCTGTCAGGGTGAGGTCGGTTCTGCCTGCTCGATGGCGGCCGGCGGCCTCGCCGAGGTCCTGGGGGGTACGCCGGCCCAGGTGGAGAACGCGGCGGAAGTCGGCATCGAGCACAACCTGGGCCTGACCTGTGATCCGGTCGGAGGCCTGGTGCAGATTCCGTGCATCGAGCGGAATGCCATCGCTTCGATGAAGGCGATCAACGCGGCGCGCCTGGGCGTGAGCGGCGACGGCAGCCACAAGGTGAGCCTGGACAAGGCGATCAAGACGATGCGGGACACCGGTCGCGACATGAAGGTGAAGTACAAAGAGACATCCCGCGGCGGCCTCGCCGTCAACGTGATCGAGTGCTGAAAAGGTCCAGTCCTTCGCCGGACTGGACCGTTTCCCCTCCCCGCCCCGAGCGAAGCGAGGGGCGGGGTTGTTGCTTTTTCTTTAGTGGCCGCGGGCGATCCACGCTTCCAGGTCGCCGCTCTCGGCGCCGATGGACGTGTCGTCACCATGTCCGGTGTGTACGACGGTCTCGCTCGGGAGCGTGAGCAGCTTGTCCCGGATCGAGTCGATGATCGTCGGGAAGTGACTGTGAGAGCGCCCCGTCGCGCCCGGCCCGCCGTGGAACAGGGTGTCTCCGGTGAAGACCGCGCCCAGCTCCTCGCTGTAGAAGCAGCAGGCACCGGGGGCATGACCGGGTGTGTGCAGCGTTCGGAGGGTGATGCCGGCAACCTTGAACTCGTTGCCGTCAGCAAGCTCCTCGTCAGGGGCGGTGTCGTGAACCACGTCCCAGAGGATGCGGTCGGCCGGGTGAAGGTACGACCGCGCGCCCGTCGCCGTACACAGATCAGTGGCTGCGTTGACGTGGTCGTTGTGCGCATGGGTGAGGAGAACCGCGCGCACCTCGCGTCCCGCAACAGCGGCGACGATCGGATCAGCCGAATGTGCGGCGTCGATGACGACGCATTCGTTCTCGTCGCCGATGACCCAGACGTTGTTCTCGACGTCCCAGGTGCCACCGTCGAGGCTGAAGGTACCCGCGGTCACGACCCGGGTGATCTCGGCGCCGCTCACAGCTCGACCACCGAGCGCAGTACCTCGCCCTTGTGCATCTTCGCGAAGGCGTCCTCGACCTCGCCGAGGGCGATGGTCTCCGTGATGAACTCGGCCAGCGGGAACCGGCCCTGCTGCGCCAGGTCGACGAGCATCGGGAAATCGCGCGATGGCAGGCAATCGCCGTACCACGAGGACTTGAGCGCACCGCCCCGCCCGAAGACCTCGAGCAGGGGAAGAGTGAGCTCGCTGTCCGGCGACGGGACGCCGACGAGTACGACGGTGCCGGCCAGGTCGCGTGCGTAGAACGCCTGCTCGTAGGTCTCCGGCCGACCGACCGCATCGACCACGACATCGGCGCCGAAGCCGCCGGTCAGCCTCCGGATCGCCTCGACGGCGTCCTCGTCGCGGGAGTTGACGGTGTGGGTCGCTCCGAAGCCCTTGGCCCAGTCGAGCTTACGGTCGTCGACATCGATCGCGATGATGGTGGCAGCGCCGGCGAGGGCGGCGCCCGCGATCGCTGCGTTGCCGACACCGCCACAGCCGATCACAGCGATCGAGTCGCCTCGCTCGACACCACCGGTGTTCACAGCCGCTCCGAACCCGGCCATCACACCACAGCCGAGGAGGCCGGCAGCAGCCGCCGGCGCGTGCGGGTCGACCTTGGTGCACTGACCCGCCGCGACGATCGTCTTCTCGATGAAGGCGCCGATGCCGAGGGCGGGTGAGAGCGGGGTGCCGTCGGTCAGCGTCATCGACTGCTTGGCGTTGTGAGTGCTGAAACAGTACTGCGGCTTGCCCTTCGCACACGCGCGGCACTGGCCGCACACCGCACGCCAGTTGAGGATGACGAAGTCGCCCGGTGCGACCTCGGTGACACCCTCGCCGACCGACTCGACGACACCGGCGGCCTCGTGGCCCAGCAGATAAGGGAATTCGTCGCCGATCCCACCGTCACGGTAGTGCAGGTCGGTGTGGCAGACGCCGCAGGCCTGGACCTTCACCACGGCCTCCCCGGGCCCGGGGTCGGGGACGACGATGTCGACGACCTCGACCGGCGCGCCCTTGCTGCGGGCGATGACTCCCTTGACGGTGACGGACATGACTCTCCTTGTTCTGGGTGGTTTGCGGACTCAGCGGAAGACGACGGTGCGGTTGCGGTCGAGCAGCACCCGGTGCTCGCTGTGCCAGCGGATCGCCCGGGCGAGCACCTGAGCCTCGACGTCGCGGCCCGCGGCGGTCATGTCGGCGGGGTCGAGAGAGTGATCGACGCGGGCGACGTCCTGCTCGATGATCGGCCCTTCGTCGAGGTCCGAGGTCACGTAGTGCGCGGTGGCACCGATCAGCTTCACCCCGCGGGTGTGTGCCTGGTGGTAGGGCTTGGCGCCCTTGAAGCTCGGCAGGAACGAGTGGTGGATGTTGATGGCCCGCCCTTCCAGCTTGCCGCAGAGTTCGTTCGACAGTACCTGCATGTAGCGGGCGAGTACGACGAGGTCGACGTCGAGCGAATCCACCAGTTCGAGCAGGCGCGCCTCCGCCTCCGGTTTGGTGTCCGGGGTGACCGGCACGTGGAAGAACGGGATGCCGTTGGCGTCGGCGACAGCCTCGAAGTCCCGGTGGTTGGAGACGATGCCAGGGATCTCGATGTTCAGAGCGCGCGTGCTGGTCCGGAAGAGCAGGTCGTTCAGGCAGTGGCCGAAGCGGGAGACCAGCAGCAGGCTGCGGGTGGGCGTGTGCAGGTCGTGCAACTGCCACGCCATTGCGAACTGGCTCCCGATCGCGGCGAAGTCCTGACGCAGCGACTCGGCCGTCGCGCCGTCCAGCCGGAACTGGACCCGCATGAAGAAGGTGTCGGTGAGCCGGTCGTCGAACTGCTGGCTGGCGCTGATGGTCCCGCCGTGCTCCATCACGAAGCGGCTGACCGCGAAGACGATGCCCGGCGCCTCCGGACAGGTCAGCGTCAGTACGTACTCCTGGCCGGCCGGGGGACGAGGCGCCATCAGGGTCTCCTTTGCGTATTACACAACTTAACGAGCGATACGCAACAGACTGCCTTCCTGGGGGAGGCAGGTCAAGAGGTGCGAGTCGGGTTTTTCGTGCGCCGCGGCCGGCGTGCCCACACGTGCGAACCGGCCGGGAGACGGGCCCTGTCTGGGACCCGTCTCCCGGCCGGCTCGCGGCTGTGGAGGTGCTCAGGCGACTGGTGAGTGCGACGCCGGTGCGGCGCCGTTGGGTGAAGCGGTGATCGCTTCCTCATCGAGTTCGTCGAGCTCGGCGAGGGTGGCCGTCGCTCTGCGGCGTCCCGGCCGTGGGGCGGGATCCGGTTCGTTGCGGAGCTCCTTCACCAGCGCCACGGCAGCGCCGATCATGATGAACATGAAGGGGAAAGCGGCCAGGATGCACAGCGTCTGAAGGGCCGATAGTCCACCCGCGAGGAGCAGGATGCCTGCCACGGCGCCGGTCATGACACCCCAGAAGATCGTCACCAGGGTGCCCGGCTCGCGACAACCCCGGCACGACAGCATGCCCATCACGAGCGCTGCGGCGTCCGCACCGGAGATGAAGAAGAACGCCACCAGAATCACGACGATCAGTGCGGTCAGCGCGAACCACGGATACTGCCGGAGGAGTTCGAACAGCGCCGTCTCCTGTCCCTGTTCGAGGGCGCCGGCCAGATCCGTGCCGCCGAGCTGCAGGTTGATCGAGATGCCGCCCAGGATGGAGAACCAGACGAAGGTGACGAGACTCGGTGCGAGCACCACGCCGAAGACGAACTCGCGGATGGTGCGGCCGCGCGAGATGCGGGCGATGAAGGCGCCGACGAACGGCGTCCACGACATCCACCAGGCCCAGTAGAAGATCGTCCAGCCGCCGAGCCAGTCCTGTCCGCCGAAGGCGCCGGATCGGAAGCTCATCGGAGCGATCTGGTAGAGGTAATCGCCGGTCGACTCGGTGAACGTGCTGAGGATGAAGACAGTCGGGCCGACAACGAACAGGAAGAACAGCAGCGCGACGGCGAGCACCATGTTCAGGTTGGACAGGTACTGGACGCCGCGGTGGACACCGCTGACCGCCGAGACGATGAAGGCCAGGGTGAGCACCGAGATGATGCCGATCGCCATCGGCGTTGACTTGGGGACGTCGTAGAGCTGGTTCAGCCCCGAGTTGATCTGCAGGGCGCCGAGGCCGAGGGAGGTTGCCGAGCCGAACAGGGTGGCCAGGATCGCGAAGGTGTCGATGGCCCGGCCGGCGCCGCCCTCGGAGCGCTTGCCCAGCAGCGGGAAGAACGTCGAGCTGATCAGGTTCGCGCGACCGTGGCGGAACGAGAAGTATGCGAGTGCCAGCCCGACGATGGCGTACATCGCCCACGGGTGGAACGCCCAGTGGAAGAACGAGTACTGGATGGCCAGCTGTGCACCCTCCTGGCTGTTGGGCTCGGCGAGGCCCATCGGGGGCGCGCTCAGGTGTGACAGGGGCTCGGCAACGCCGTAGAACATGAGCCCGATACCCATGCCGGCGCTGAACATCATCGTGACCCAGCTGACCGTTCTGAACTCGGGCTTCTCGTCGTCGCGGCCGAGCCGGATGCGGCCCCAGCGGCTGCAGGCCAGCACGACGGCGAGTACGACGAAGCCCGTGCTCGCCAGCACGAAGAGCCACCCGAAGCTCTTGATCACCCAGGCCAGGGCGTCGCCGGAGACGCTGGCCAGGCCCTTGTTGTCGAAGATTCCCCACAGGACGAAGCCGAGCGCGAGCGTGGCTGCGCTGAGCAGCACGATCTTGTCGGCCGGCAGGCGGAGGAACCGTTCAGAACTCTCCGGCGTGGGTGGATTCTCAGGGGTGGTTGACATTGCGAGGGGTCCCTTCAAGTGGGTTCCACGTTGCCCGGGCGTTCCTCGACTCTAAGACCGTGTTGTGTGATCCGCAACAACCTGCGGCAAATGAAACAGACGGTAGCGCGGCGCCAACGCAGAACAGCGCGACCACGAAGACGTGGTCGCGTTGCGGGTTCGGTGCTGGGGTTAGCCCAGCCAGCCCATGCGGTGGCTGATGCGGCTCGCGGCGAGCTTGAGGTCCGCCTCGGTGCTCTTGATTCGCGCCTCGTCGTACCGGTACGCCGGACCAGACGCGCTCAGTGCCCCGACGACGGTTCCGGTGTGGTCGCGGACGGGGGTGGCGGCGGCGTTCAGGCCGACCTCGAGCTCCTCGAACGCGGTCGCGAAGCCGGTCTGCCGGACCTCGGCCAACTGGTCGAGAAGTGCTACTCGCGACGTCACGGTGTTCTCGGTGAGTGACGGAAGGCCGGCCTTGTCCAGGATCGAGTCGCGCTGCTCGTCCGGCAGGTAGGCGAGCAGGACCTTGCCGCTGGAGGTCGCGTGCAAGGGGGTCAGTTGGCCGACCCAGTTCTGGCTCGCCACGGCTGCCGAGCCGCGCGCCTGTTGCACGTTCACCGCGTAGTGCTCCCGCATGACGGCCAGGTTGATCGTCTCGTCGAACTGCACCGCGAGGGCGTCCATGATCGGCTGGGCCTGACGCACCATGTCGATCCGGGTCGGGATGGCGCTCGCCAGCCGGAGGATGCCGAAGGCGAGCTGGTACTTGCCGCGGTCGGTGTTCTGTTCGACCAGGTCGCGCTCCTCGAGTGCCGCCAGGAGCCGGAAGGCCGTCGACTTGTGGACGCCGATCTCCGCGGCGACCTCGCTGACGCCCGCATGGCCCTCGCGGGCGAGGATCTCGAGAACCGTGATCGCCCGGTCGACGGACTGGACACCTCCCTGGCTGTCGCCGCCACGGCCACGTCCGGCAGAATTCTGCTCCCCGTTGCTCATAGCGCAACCCTACATGTCGGCGGTGTTAACTCCAGGGCTGCTGCTCGCGATTTGTGACGGACCTCGCGTGGGCCCTTGACAGGTGGTCGCCAGCCTTCTCAGACTGTTGCGCATTGCGCGATACGTTGTGCTATTCGCACCAAGGTGGAGAATATGATCCGAGTCTGTCCCCTCTCCGCACTCCCGCCCGGAGAGGCTCTGCGCGTCGATGCCGAGCCGCCCATCGCGGTGTTCCACACCGAGGAGGGTGAGATCTTCGCCGTCGACGACACCTGCACCCACCAGGACGCCTCGTTGGCCGACGGCTGGCTCGAGGGCTGCGAGATCGAGTGCCCGCTGCACGCGTCGAAGTTCAACCTGCGCACCGGGGAGGTCGACGCGCCGCCGGCCAAGCGGCCGATCCGGACCCACACGGTGCACGTCGAGGACGAGCACATCTGTGTGGAACTGTCCGATGCGGAGCCGAACCTCCCGCCGGGCGTCACATTCGGTGTGACCTCGTGAGGACGATCACGATTGTCGGTGCGTCGCTCGCCGGCCTCTACGCGGCTCAGGCGCTGCGCGCGCAGGGATTCGACGGAGAGGTCGTTGTCGTCGGCGACGAACTGCGCCGGCCCTACGACCGGCCGCCGCTGTCGAAGGACTTCCTGGCCGGCAAGATCGAGGCGGACGTGCTGAACCTCGAGTCGGCCGATGACGACCTGGGGGCCGGCTGGCTCCTCGGGTCGCCCGCGGTCGCGCTGTGCCCAGGCACTCGCGAGGTGGTCCTCGCCGGTGGTGCCCGGGTCCGCAGTGACGCAGTGGTCATCGCCACCGGAGCACGGGCGCGCGCGTTGCCGGGCAATCTGGCCGGCGTCCATGTACTGCGGACGATCGACGACGCCGTCGCACTTCGATCGGAGTTGCTGCCGGGTGCCCGCCTCGTGGTGATCGGCGCCGGCTTCATCGGCGGTGAGGTCGCCGCCACGGCGAAGGCGCTCGGCCTCGATGTCACCGTGGTCGAGGCGATGGCCGCGCCGCTCGCCGGACCACTCGGTGCCGAGATGGGCGCCGTCGTGAGCGGGCTGCACGAAGCGCACGGAGTCACGCTCCGATGCGGTGTCGGTGTGCGGGGACTCGTCGGCAGTGAGCGTGTCGAAGGTGTCGAACTCGCCGACGGGACGTTGCTGCCCGCGGACGTGGTGGTGGTTGGCATCGGTGCGGTTCCCAACATCGAGTGGCTCGCTGACTCGGGCATCGCGCTCGGAAACGGGATCGAGTGTGACCACCAGGGCCGCACCAGCATCCCCGGCATCATCGCGGTCGGCGACTGCGCGGCGTGGCACGACCCGCGGCTCGGTCGCTCACATCGTGTCGAGCACTGGACCGGAGCCATGGAGCGACCGGCGATCGCCGTCGCGGCTCTGCTCGGCGGGGACGGGTGGAGTGAGGGCCGCCAGGTCGGCATCCCGTACTTCTGGTCCGACCAGTACGACGTGCGGATCCAGTTCGCCGGCCATGCCGCGGAAGCCGACTCGGTCACGATCGAGGAGGGGACGGTGGAGAGTCACAATCTCCTGGCCGTCTACCGCCGCGGCGATGTTCCGGTCGGCGTCTTGAGCATGAACCAGGCACGCCTTTTCGGCCGCTGGCGGCGGCAGCTCAACGCTGCTGTTCCGGTCTGACCCCTACGAGTCTCGGAAAGGCGAGCCGGTGGCTATCGCACAGAGGATTGACGGACGGAAGGTCGCTGGCGACCTCAAGGCAGAGCTTGCCGTCCGCGTCGGTGCCCTGCACGCACAGGGGATCCGCCCAGGGCTTGGCACGATCCTGGTTGGTGACGACCCGGGCAGTCACTCGTACGTCGCGGGCAAGCATCGCGACTGTGCTGAGGTAGGCATCGAGTCGATCCGGGTGGAGTTGCCGGCGTCGGCGACGCAGGACGAGATCGAGACCGCCGTGACCCGGCTCAACGACGATCCGGCCTGTACCGGGTTCATCGTCCAGCTTCCGTTGCCGCCGCACGTCGACACGCACCGGGTCCTTCAGCTGATCGATCCCGCCAAGGACGCCGACGGGCTGCATCCGACGAACCTCGGCAAACTGGTGCTCGGCATTCCCGGTCCGTTGCCGTGCACACCCCGGGGAATCATCGAGCTTCTCCGGGCGCATGACGTCGAGATCACCGGCCAGCGGTTCTGTGTGATCGGCTGCGGCCTGACCGTGGGCAGGCCGCTCGGCCTCATGCTCACCCGCCCGACCGAACACGCCACGGTGACGTTGTGCCACGAGGCGACCGTCGATATCGCCGCGCACACGCGTGCGTCGGACGTGGTCGTCGCGGCCGCCGGTGTGGCCCACCTGGTCAGGCCGGACTGGATCTCGCCCGGCGCGACGGTCCTCTCGGTCGGCATCACCCGAACGATCGAGGGCATCCTCGGCGACGTCCATCCCGAGGTCGATTCGGTAGCCGGCAAGGTCAGCCCGGCGATCGGCGGCGTCGGGCCGATGACCCGGGCCATGCTGCTGACGAACATCGTCGAGATCGCCGAGCGGAGTCTGTTCGCCCTCAACGGCCACCGGCGCGATCACGCCGTGGAGGTGTTTCGATGACCGCGCTCCACGTTTCCGGGCCGGCGACATCTCCGGACGCGGCGGTGGGGCGATGCCAGGTCCTCGGCGTCCTCAATGTCACCCCGGATTCGTTCTCCGACGGCGGACGGTTCGATGGCTTCGACGCGGCGGTTGCCCGGGGCCTCGGGCTTGTCCAGCAGGGTGCGGACATCGTCGACGTCGGGGGTGAATCGACCCGGCCCGGTGCCGCCCGTGTGGACGAGGCGGTGGAGTTGCGGCGGGTGATCCCCGTGACCGGCGCGCTGAGCAACGCTGGTGTCAGCGTGTCGGTGGACACGATGCGCGCGAGTGTTGCCGAGAAGGCACTCGAGGCTGGTGCCGTGATGGTCAACGACGTATCGGGCGGGCTGGCCGACCCCGCGATGTTGCCGCTGATCGCTGAATCGCGGGCCCGTTGCATCTTGATGCATTGGCGCGCGCATTCGGCGGTCATGGACGCGTTCGCCGGCTATCACTCGGTAGTCGAGGAAGTGCGCGTCGAACTGTCGCGGCGGGTGGATGCAGCGGTAGCCGCGGGAGTCCATGCCGAGAACGTCGTACTCGATCCCGGGCTGGGGTTCGCGAAGACCGCCCAGCACAACTGGTCCGTGCTTGCGGCATTGCCGCAACTCCTCGATCTCGGTTTCCCGGTTCTGGTCGGTGCGTCCCGGAAGCGATTTCTGGCCGAATGCGTGGACTACGGCGGCCTCGACCCGGACAACCCGCTGGATCGTGACGACGTGTCGAGCGCGGTGGCAACCCTCGCGGCGTCGGCCAGAGCCTGGGGCGTGCGCGTCCATGCGGTTGCGCCTGCGGCCGCGGCGGTGCGCGTTGTTTCCCGCATCGCCACCCTGGGATGGGAGATCCCATGACCAGCCTCTCGATTCGGGAGATCGAGGAACGGCTTCTCACCCGTTGGCCGGAGACGAAGCTCGAACCGTCGCTCGACCGCATCGCCAAGGTGATGGCCCTTCTCGGGGATCCGCAGAAGACGTACCGGAGTGTTCACCTCACCGGGACCAACGGCAAGACGAGCACGGCGCGCATGGTCGAGGCGCTCCTGGCCGCGTCCGGTGAGCGCACTGGCCGGCTCACGAGCCCGCACCTGACGAGCATCAGGGAACGGATCGGCATCGCCGAAGAGATCATCAATGTGCCGGCGTTCGCGTCCGCCTACGCCGCTGTCGCCGAGCACGCCGACCATGTCGATGCCACCATGCCGCAGCCGTTGTCGTTCTTCGAGATGACGGTGGCCATGGCCTACCGGGCGTTCGTCGACGCCGCAGTCGATGTCGCCGTCGTCGAAGTGGGCATGGGCGGGCAGTGGGATGCGACCAACGTCATCGACGCCGACGTCGCCGTGGTCCTCCCGGTGGCTCTGGACCACACGGACTACCTCGGTCCGACGACAACCACCATCGCCCGGGAGAAGGCAGGCATCATCAAGGCCGGGGCCGTTGCCGTCAGCGCGCGGCAGAGCGAGGACGTCGCGAGGGTGTTGCGAGCACGTGCTCGTTCCGTCGGCGCTCGCTTGGTCGTGCAGGACCACGACTTCTCCCTGCTGCGGCGGACGGCCGTGGAAGGCGGCCAGGTCATCTCGGTGCAAGGGCTCTACGGAACCTACGGCAACGTTCTCCTGGCGCTGCACGGCCGTCACCAGGCCGACAACGCGGCGTGTGCCATCGCGGCGGTGGAGGCGGTGCTGGGCGGGCAACTGGACCTGGCCGCGGTAAGGACCACTCTCGGCCGCGTGGCATCACCGGGGCGATTCGATGTCCGGCCGGGTGCGCCGTTGATGGTCCTGGATGCGGCGCACAATCCACATGGGGTCCGCGCCCTGGTCGAAGCTCTGGGCGAGCGCGAGCCGTGCCGGACGTTCGCCGTCATCGCGGCGATGGAGGACAAGAACGTCGAGGGAATGCTGCGGGAACTCGAGCCCGTCATCGACGTGGTCGTCTGCACCCGGAACTCCAGCCCCCGAAGCCTGGCACCCGCGAAGCTCGCCGCGGTCGCCCGGCAGGTGTTCGGGGCGCAACGAATCCATGTCGCCTTCAACGTGGCGACCGCGATCGAGAAGGCTCGGGCGCTCGCGGCACCGCTGCCCGGGCGCGCACCTGACGCTCTGGTGCTCGTGACCGGCTCGGTCGTGACCGTCGGCGACGCGAATCGCGTGCTGCCCGCCCCTGAACCACCGATGGGTCGCCCCCTGCCCGGGTGATGCGCCCCATCGGTCCGGGGTTGGGTGCCAGGTCAGCATCTGGCGCCCAACCCCAACCTCTTCGTGGAGACGAACAGTGAAAGGAACGCGCGGCGGCATGGGTGGTATCGAGGATCCGCAGGACGACCTGACCGCCGGACCGCCGAAGACGTACGCGGCCGGACTGCCGGCGGTCGCTCATGCGATGCGGTATTCGCTGGCGCAGACGACGGTACGCCGTACTGCGCTGACACTGCTCAACCTCAACCAGGTGAAGGGTTTCGACTGCCCAGGATGTGCCTGGCCCGAACCGGACCATCGGCACCAGAACGAGTACTGCGAGAACGGCGCGAAGCACATCAACGACGAGGCGACGACTCGCCGTGTCACTCGCGACTTCTTCGCGCAGCACTCGATCGAGGAACTCGACGGCAAGTCCGACTACTGGCTCAACCAGCAGGGCCGGCTGACCGAGCCGATGGTGAAGCGGCCCGGTGCGGCGTACTACGAGCCGATCGGCTGGGACGACGCGTTCGGGATCATCGCCGACGAGCTGAACGGGCTCGACTCGCCCGACGGGGCACTGTTCTATGTCTCCGGCCGGCTCAACAACGAGGCGGCGTTCCTGCTCCAGCTCTTCGCCCGGGCCTTCGGCACCAACAACCTGCCGGACTGCTCGAACATGTGCCACGAGTCCAGCGGCTCCGCGCTCGGTCAGACGCTCGGCATCGGCAAGGGCAGCGTGCAACTCGAGGACATCTACAACGCCGACCTGGTCTTCGTCGTGGGGCAGAACCCGGGGACCAACCACCCGCGGATGCTGTCGGCGCTGGAGCGCACCAAGCAGAACGGCGGGCGGGTGATCGCCGTGAACACGTTGCCCGAGGCCGGCCTGATGCGGTTCAAGAATCCGCAGAACGCCCGCGGCGTCGTCGGTCGCGGTACGGCGATCGCCGACCAGTTCCTGCACATCCGCCCCGGCGGCGACCTCGCGCTCTTCCAGATGCTCAACCGCCGGCTGCTCGAGGCCGACGCAATCGACCGGGACTACATCGCGAAGTACACCACGGGCTTCGATGCGTACGCCGATCACGCCCAGACGATCACCTGGGAGCACGCGCTCGAGGCCACCGGCCTTACCCGCGAGGAGATCGAGGCCGTGCACGAGTCCGTGCTCGCCAGCCGGTCCGTCATCGTGTGCTGGGCTATGGGCCTCACCCAGCACAAGCACGGTGTGCCGACCATCCGCGAGGTGGTCAACTTCCTGATGCTGCGTGGCAACATCGGTAAGCCGGGTGCGGGCGTCTGCCCGGTACGCGGTCACTCCAATGTCCAGGGCGACCGGACGATGGGCATCTGGGAGCGGATGCCCGACTGGTTCCTGGACGCACTCCGGGACGAGTTCAAGTTCGAACCGCCGCGCGCGCACGGCCTCGACTCGGTGGATGCGATCCGGGCGATGCGCGACGGGAAGGCGCGGGTGTTCGTCGGCGTCGCCGGGAACTTCGCCCGGGCGACCCCGGACAGCGAGGTCACGGAGGCGGCGCTGCGGAAGACCAGCCTCACCGTGCAGGTCTCCACGAAACTCAACCGGTCCCACACCGTCACCGGCGAGACCGCGCTCATCCTGCCGACGCTCGGCCGCAGCGACCGTGACGTTCAGGCGACCGGCGAGCAGTACGTCACCGTCGAGGACTCGATGAGTGCGGTGCACCAGTCGCGTGGCAAGTTGCCCCCGGCATCCCCGCACCTGCTCAGCGAGGTCGCGATCGTCGCCCGGCTCGCACGGCGCACGCTCGGCGACTCGCCGGCGATCCCGTGGGCCGGGTTCGAGACCGACTACGACCTGATCCGGGACCGGATCTCCCGGGTGGTGCCGGGTTTCGAGGACTTCAACGAAAGGATCAAGCAGCCCGGCGGCTTCACGCTGCCGAACCCGGTGAACTCGGGCGTGTATCCGACACCGAGCGGGAAGGCCGTCTTCACCTGCAACGAGCACGAGTGGCTGGCGACTCCGCCGGGCCACCTGATCCTGCAGTCGCTGCGCTCGCACGACCAGTGGAACACCATCCCCTACGCGATGAACGACCGCTACCGGGGCATCCACAACGCCCGCCGGATCGTGATGGTCAGCCCCGAGGACATCGCCGAGCTCGGGTTCGCCGACCGCGATCTGGTCGACATCGTGAGCGTCTGGCGCGACGGCACCGAGCGCCGGGCTGAGGGGTTCCGGCTCGTGGCCTACCCGGCATCGCGCGGGTCCGCCGCGGCGTACTACCCCGAGACGAACGTGCTGGTACCGCTCGAGAGCGTCGCCGACGTCAGCAACACCCCGACCTCCAAGGGCATCCTGATCCGCCTGGAGGCTCCCGCTCAGCAGATCTGACCGCCGCGCCGTGCTGTTCCAGCGCCTTGGGTACCGGGGGCAAGCTGGTGATGACGGGGAGGTGCGTCAATGGAGTTGGGTGGGGAGTGCGAACCGCGGGATGTCCGGATGGATGCCGCGCGGCTGGGGGCCGCTGTCGAGCTGGTCCGGTCCCGTAAGGCCGCGGCGCAGCTGTGCGTGATCCGGGACGGCCGGGTGGTGATGGACCAGGCGATCGGGTGTGCGCCGGACGCGTTGTTCTGGCTGTTCTCGGCGAGCAAGCCCTACGTAGCGATCGTGATCCACCAGCTGGTGGAGGCCCGGCGACTGCACCTGGACGACGGGGTGGCGGCGTACTGGCCCGAGTTCGGCGAGAACGGCAAGCGGGCGATCACCGTTCGGCAGGTGCTCCAGCACCGGTCCGGGCTGACCACGGTCGGCAGGTATCTCGCCGAGGCCCGGGCGATGACCGACTGGGATCGGTCACTGCGGCGGATCGAGCAGGCTCGGCCGCTCTGGCCCATCGACACGGTCGCGTACAGCCCGCTCGCGTTCGGCTTCGTCCTCGGTGAGATCGCGTATCGGTGCACTGGGCAACCGATCGAGGAGCTGGTACGACGCTCGATCCTGGAACCGATGGGTGTCGCCGACACCTTCCTCGGAGTGCCCCCCGACCAGTGGGATCGGGCCGTACCGGTCCGGGTGAGCGGCCCGGTCGGCCCGGTCGTCCAGTCGATCGTGAACAACCGCAGTACCCGGCAGGCCGTCGTACCGGCGGCCGGAATCTCCACCACCGCGCGGGACCTGGCCGCGCTCTACCAAGCCTTGTTGCAGGGTGGATCGGGAATCCTGCGGCCGGAGTCGATCACGGCGATGGTCGCGCCGACCAGTGAGGGCGAGCTGGACCGGACCGTCGGCGCGCCGATCCGGTGGTCGCAAGGGTTCCAGCTCGGCGGGCCGCGGTTCGTTCCGGAGGCGATCACGCCGTTCGGGACGACGAGCAGTCCGCGGACGTTCGGGCACAACGGCAGCAACTGCTGTATCGGCTGGGCCGATCCCGACCGGCGGATCGCCTACGCCTACCTGACCAACCGGATCGGCCGCCGGGACGTCGACGCCGCCCACCACGCCGCCGTCGCCGACAAGATCCTCGAGGCCACCTTCGATTAGGAGAACACCGGCACCGGGATCCTGCTCTCGACGACCTGGTCGACGATCCCGTAGTCGCGGGCGCCCTCGGCGGTCAGCACGTGGTCGCGATCGGTGTCGTGCCGGAGCCGTTCGATCGTCTGACCGGTGTGCGCGGCGAGGATCGACTCGACCTGACCGCGGACCCGGACCACCTCGTCGGCCTGCAGGATCAGGTCCGGGATGGTGCCCTGACCGCGGGCGGCCGGCTGGTGCAGGACGACCCGCGCATGCGGCAGTACGGCGCGACGCCCGGGCGCACCGGCGGCGAGCAGGACCGCGCCGGCCGAGATCGCCTGGCCGACGCAGAACGTCGACACGGGCGACTGGATGTACTGGATCGTGTCGTAGATCGCGAGCATCGCGGTCATGTCGCCGCCCTCGCAGTTGATGTAGAAGTTGATCTCCTGGTCCGGCTTGTCCGCCTCCAGGTGCAGCAACTGGGCGATCAGCGCATTCGCGACACCGGCGTCGATCGCCGTACCGAGGTAGATGATCCGCTCGCTGAGCAGGTGCGAGTAGACGTCCATGATGCGCTCGCCCCGCGGGTTCTGCGCGATCACGTTCGGGATGGTGTAAGAGCTCATCACGCAGCCTTTCGCTGGGGCATCACTTGGTCGAAGGACTCGACGATGTGGTCGATGAAGCCGTACTCGCGGGCCTGTTCGGCGGTGTACCACTTGTCGTGCAGCGAGTCCTCGTGCACGGTGTCGAACGGCTGCCCGGTGTCCTCGGCGATCAGCGCGAGCACGGTGTCGCGGATGTGCCGCAGGTCGTTCGCCTGGATCTCGATCTCCACCGCGGACCCACCGATCCCGGCCGATCCCTGGTGCATCAGGACCCGGGCGTGCCGCAGTGCGTACCGCTTGCCCGGCGCTCCGGCGGACAGCAGGAACTGCCCGGCGCTGCAGGCCAGCCCGATCGCCAGCGTCGACACCTCACACGGCACCAGCCGCATCACGTCCCGGATCGCCAGCATCGACGGCACCGACCCGCCGAGCGAGTGGATCCACAACGCGATGTCGCGATCCGGATCCTCGGCCGCGAGGGTGAGGATCTGCGTCGCCAGCAGGGTCCCGTTGTCGTCGTCGAGGGTTCCGTCCAGTACGACGATGCGCTGCCCGAGCAACCGCTGTCGCGCGGCCTCGTTGAACAGCGGTGGTTTGTTGTCATCAGCCATGTCTTCAACCCTGACCGCCGCACCGGGCGCACCCCAGCTTTTCTGCTGACGGCAAGTCTGCCCACAGCGGACAAAGCTTTGTGGCAGGCTCCTGCTCCGTGAACTTGAGTGACAACGCGATCCTGGTCGCAGACGATCTGTCCGACCAGGAACGCACCCTGCTGGAACTGACGGCCACCCCGGCCGCGACGCTGCTCGGGGCGGTGTCGATGATTCTGCGTACGACGCTCTTCGGCGAGGACCCCGCGGTCTGGGTCGACATGTGGCAGGCCCGCCCCGACCTGGCCCGGGTCGAGTGGATGGACGGTCCCGAACTGCCGGCCGTCGTCGCCCACCTGGCCGCGAAGGACTACGAGGGCACCATCGAGGGTGTCCCGGGTCTTCGCGTCACGTCCTGCGACGACAACACCGCCAGGATGCATTGGCTCGGCGCATCCACCCCAGTGGAACTCCACCTCACCCGCCAACTCTCCTAAGGCCGGACCGCCCGTCCCAGGATGTGTGGAGAGGCGGGGTTGGGCCCGAACCTGAAGCGGT
Source organism: Kribbella sp. CCNWLW201 (assembly GCF_037203805.1). Taxonomy (NCBI): domain Bacteria; kingdom Bacillati; phylum Actinomycetota; class Actinomycetes; order Propionibacteriales; family Kribbellaceae; genus Kribbella; species Kribbella sp. CCNWLW201. The sequence continues at coordinate 440,619 of NZ_JBBCBQ010000005.1, forward strand.
CCATGGTCGTGATCGTGAAGCCGGCGGTGGTGATGGCGGTGGCGGTGTCGCGGTGAACGTGGCAGCCGCCGCTGAACCAGGACCAGATGGTGGCATCCGCGATCCGCTGAACCCGGTCCAACCCGGTGTCCGGATCGGCTGCGACGTGTTCGTAGAACCTGAGTTCGCCGCCTGGTCGTAGTACTCGGAAAGCCTCCGCCAACGCGTCGGCCTGGTCCGGGACCGAGCACAGCACGAGCGACGCGACCACGGCGTCGACCGAGGCATCGGCGAGCGGCAGGCGGTCCGCCGTACCGTTGACGACTTCCACCGGGACGGCGGCCGCGAAGGCCGCGGACTCGGCCTTCGCGCGCAGATAGGGCTCCGGCTCGACGGCCACCACGCTGGTCACCTCGGCCGGGTAGTGGGCGAAGTTCCCGCCGTCGCCCGCACCGACCTCGACCACCCGCCCGGCCAGACCGTCCAGCAGCGCCCGCCGGTGATCGGTCACACCCTGCTCGTCCAACGCCGGCCGCGCCCGCGCATACAGCCGCGCGAACACCGGATGTGACTGACCCATGGAGCCACCATAGGTGCGTGTTTCGGGAACTGTCCGGGGGACGGCCTAAGGTGTTGGTGATGACTACGCTGTTCTCGCCTGATGAGCTCCCGGTGCCGCTGGAGGAGCCCAAGAAGCATCGGACCGATCCGGACGCGCTGCTCGAAGGGCTGAACCCGCAGCAGCGGGCCGCCGTCGTGCATGCGGGCAAACCGCTGCTGGTGGTGGCCGGTGCGGGCTCGGGCAAGACCCGGGTGCTGACTCGCCGGATCGCCTACCTGCTCGCCGCCCGGGACGCGCACCCCGGGTCGGTGCTCGCGATCACGTTCACCAACAAGGCCGCCGCGGAGATGCGCGAGCGGGTGGTGGACCTGGTCGGGCCGCGGGCGAAGCTGATGTGGGTCTCGACGTTCCACTCGTCCTGTGTGCGGATCCTGCGCCGCGACATCAAGCGGTTCGGGATCAACTCGACGTTCTCGATCTACGACGACACCGACTCGCGCCGGCTGATGACGCTGGTCTGCCGCGAGCTCGACCTGGACGTCAAGCGGTACAACCCGCGCGCGGTGCTGAACTGGATCAGCACCCAGAAGAACGAGCTGATCGACCACGAGACGGCCGCGTCGAAGACGTCGAACCACCTGGAAGAGACGTACGCCGAGTGCTACCGGATCTACCAGGAGCGGTTGGCCCAGGCGAACGCGCTGGACTTCGACGACCTGCTGATGACCACGGTCAACCTGTTGCAGGCATTCCCGGAGGTCCGGGAGTACTACCGGCGCCGGTTCCGCCACGTGCTGGTCGACGAGTACCAGGACACGAACCACGCGCAGTACACGTTGATCCGCGAGCTGTGTGCTGAGGACCCGGTGGGCTCCAGCGGCCCGACCGTGCCGCCGGCCGAGCTGATGGTGGTCGGTGACTCGGACCAGTCGATCTACGCGTTCCGCGGGGCGACGATCCGCAACATCCTCGCCTTCGAGGAGGATTTCGCCGGCGCCGAGACGATCCTGCTGGAGCAGAACTACCGCTCCACCCAGACGATCCTGACCGCGGCCAACGCGGTGATCAGCCGGAACGAGGGCCGCAAGGCGAAGAACCTCTGGTCCGACCAGGGCCAGGGCGAGCAGATCGCGGTGTACGTCGCTGACAACGAGCACGACGAGGCGCAGTTCGTCGCCGACGAGATCGATCGGCTGACCGACGCGGACGGGGTGAAGCCGTCCGACGTGGCGGTGTTCTACCGGACGAACGCCCAGTCCCGGGTCTTCGAAGAGGTCTTCATCCGGACCGGCCACCCGTACAAGGTGGTCGGCGGCGTCCGGTTCTACGAGCGCAAGGAGGTCCGCGACGCGCTCGCGTACCTGCGCGTGCTGGTGAACCCCGAGGACACCGTCTCGCTGCGCCGGATCATGAACGTGCCGAAGCGCGGGATCGGCGACCGGGCCGAGGCCGCGATCGAGGCGCTGGCGGCCCGGGACCGGATCTCGTTCGCCCAGGCGCTCCGCCGGGCCCAGGACGCGCCAGCGATGGCGAGTCGCTCGGTGAACGCCGTACAGGCCTTCGTGGACATCCTCGACGAGCTGACCGCGATGGTCGACTCCGGTGCACCGCCGGACGACATCCTCGACGTCGCGCTGCACCGGTCCGGGTACTACGAGGAGCTGCAGAAGTCACCGGATCCGCAGGACGAGACCCGGCTGGAGAACCTGGACGAGTTCATCTCGGTGGCGCGGGAGTTCGTCGAGGAGCGGACGGCGGCCGGTGAAGCGGCCGATCTGCAGGCGTTCCTCGAGCGGGTCGCGCTGGTCGCCGACGCGGACCAGATCCCGGACGCGGTCGACGACGGCGGTGTGGTCACGCTGATGACGCTGCACACCGCGAAGGGCCTGGAGTTCCCGGTGGTGTTCCTGACCGGGATGGAGGACGGCGTCTTCCCGCACTCGCGGTCGCTCACCGACATGAAGGAGCTGGAGGAGGAGCGGCGGCTCGCCTACGTCGGGATCACCCGGGCGCGGCAGCGGCTGGCGATCTCCCGGGCCGCGGTCCGGTCGGCGTACGGCGCTCCGCAGCACAACCCGCCGTCCCGGTTCCTGGAGGAGATCCCGGCCGAGCTGCTCGACTGGCGACGGGACGAGTCCGCGATCACCCGCTGGTCCGGCACGGGGACGTCGACCGGCAGCGGCATCTCCAGTCGCTACGAGCCACCCCGTCGGACCGCTTCGGACAAGCCGGTCATCAGCCTCAACCCGGGCGACCGGGTCGTCCACGACAGCTTCGGGATGGGCACCGTCGTGGTGGTCCGCGGCGAAGGCCAGCAGGCCCAGGCAGACATCGACTTCGGGTCGGAAGGTGTCAAGCGGTTGCTGCTTCGTTACGCACCGGTGGAGAAGATCTAAGTCAAGTTCTTGGACTTTCACGTTGCATCTGGGCCGGAGATTGAGACAATCAAGGATCTTCGGCCCTCCCCCGGAAGCGTCCCCCCGTGTCCAAGTCGGTAGCAGGTAGTAACCGCCGGATCATCCTGGCGGGAGCCAACCCTGGGCTGCGGCTGTTCGACGAGTCCGGCAAGGTGACGGCGTACGCGTCGATCTGGATGGTCGACTGGTCGATCCGCGGCGCCGGTACGGCGGTCGTCCTCTGGTTCGACGGGATCGTCCGGGTGGTGTCCGAGGACGTCGATCTGGCCGCCTGGCTGGAGCGCTACTTCGTCCGCTCGTTCCTCGAGGTCCAGGGCCTGCCCTGGCACGAGCCGGCGGTCGAACGCGACCTGGTCCAGGTGTCGATGAACCTGGCCGACGGCCTCAGCGCCAAGGCCGCCGACATCCAGATCGAGATGGGCGGCGTCCTCGACCGGCGGCTGTTCGCCACCGACAACTTCCAGCTCGCCGAGGGCAACCACAGCCTCAGCCTGGTGATCGCCCCGGTCCGGTCCGCGACCGTCTCGATCGGCGGTGCCTCGGTCCCCGGTTTCGTCCAGGTCGACGGCTCACCCGACAAGCCCGGTTCGTCCGCGTTTCTGACGACAGCGGAGGTCTGGCGCCGCTAGAGCGCCCACCAGTTCTCCATCCGCTCGACCGCGTCGGTGCCACCGTCGAGCGTGCGCTGCAGCCTGAACAGGTACGCCGCGATCCCTGCCGCACCCTGCATCCAGCCGACACCCGGAGGCAGCAGCGGCTCCTCGTTGCGGTGTTCGACGAAGCGCCAGTACGCCGTGCCGTCGTCGTGGAACGCCCGCTCCACCAGGGCATCCCCGAGCCGTACGGCGAACTCCAGGTCCTGCTCGTCACGGTCGCGGTGCCACGCGTCCAGGAACGCATCGCCGGCTCCCGCCGTACCGCAGCAGCGTCCGTCGTTGTCCCAGAAGCCCGGGTGGAGCCGTTCGGGCACACCGGAGTAGCGGACGCTGTCCAGACACCGCCGATGCCAGACGGGCGGCGTCTCACCGGCCACCTTGTCCACCCCGGCGTACTCGAGTGCGCGGAACAGCAGCGACGTACCAGGGCCGCCGTGGCACCAGTTGTACGTGTACTCGTCGCCATGCCGCTCCGCCCACGGGATGACGCGCGGCACCCGGAAACCCTTGTCGTCGTTGATCCCGAGCGTCACCAGGTGCTCGGCGCCGCCGTGGGCCGCCTCGATCAGGTCCGGTCTCTTGAGTTCGACGCCTGCCAACGCCAGGACTGTCGCGATGCCGGCCAGACCGTGCGAGAAGTTCGGCATCTCGCCCCTGGGCTCGGTCCAGAAGCGGCGCGGGATGAACTGCCAGTTCGCCGGCTCTTCCTTCTCGGCCATCAGCAGGTCGGCGGCTCGCTCTGCCAGTGAGTGGGCGTCCTCGCCCTGTCGACCGGCCCAGAGCGCGCCCAGCAGGACAGCGCCGGTGCCGAGCGTCACGTCGTTCCCGACCGCGTCCGGCAGGTACGTCGGTGGATCGAGGAAGCTCTCGTGCCACCCACTGTCGATGCTGAGCTCGGCGATCCGGTCCAGCGCAGCCTGCGAGCCCGGTTCGCCGAGGGCAGTGAGTACGCCGATGCCGCTGACCAGACCGTCGAAGTAGGTGATCGAGGCTTCGGTCGGGAGCGCGGAGCGGATCCGGTCCGCGATCGCGCCGGCCAGCTCTGCTTCCTCGGTGGTCCAGGCGCGGGTCAGCTTGATCTCCGCCAGTGTGTGCGCGAGCCCGCCGATCCCGCTGTGCATGCCGTGGGTGTACTCCTTCGGCTTGTCCCCGCCCGCCGCCTCGGGGATCCACGGCCCGGCCTCGTCCCACTGCACCTGCTGGAGCACCCAGCGCCAGGAGGCTTCGCCGAGTTCGCCGTACGACGTCATGGCCGGGCGTTCCGGAGCCGGATACCGCTCCACTCGAGGGAGCTGGCGGTGACCTCGGCCCAGAAGTCGTGCAGCCGGGACAGCACGCGCAACTGGATACCGGCTTCGTCATGGAGTTCGAACAGATCGCGGACGCGTTCAGGCGGGCCGAGCGGCCGGACCTCGGTGGTCGCGACGAACGCGGCATCGTTCACCGTGAAGAGGCTAGCGGGGAGGCGGTAGGCGTAGAGCTTGACCGAGCGCATCGCGTCCAGCCAGCCGTATTCGACGGCGTGCACGCGGGTGCCGGAGCCTGCACCGATGATGCGGTCGCGGTCGGCGGAAGTGGTGGAGGGGCCTACCCACGCCATCGCGCGGGGGCACTGCCTCGGGAACCAGTAGTCAGGGGCTCGGTCGTGGCCGACGGCCCAGACGTAGGGAGTGGCCGGCTGCGCCGTCTTGGCGACGTGCGGCCGGAAGACCTCGATGGCCGGATCTTCGGAGAAGTGCAGAACTTCTCCGGCTGCTGGACGCATGACCGGCAGCTTAGTCAGGTGGGCAGGGGACCTGCTGGGGATTTACGGGTTGAGGCCGCAGTGGTCGCGCAGCCACGGCATCGGGTCGGTCGCGTCGCCGCCGTCCGGGTGGACCTCGAAGTGCAGGTGCGGGCCGGTGGTGTTGCCGGTCATCCCGACCGCGCCGACCTGGTCACCGGCGTACACAGTCTCACCGACCGACACGCTGAACTTCGACATGTGGTTGTACCAGGTGACGGTGCCGTCCTCGTGCCGGACCTGGACCTGGCGGCCGTAGGCGCCGGCCCAGTCGGCGAAGATCACCACACCCTTCATCACGGTCCGGATCGGGGTGCCGATCGGGGCGGCGAAGTCGGTGCCGGTGTGGTTGCGGGCCCAGCGGCTGCCGCCCTGGCCGAAGGTCGCGGTGATGCGGTAGCCGGAGACCATCATCTCGCAGCGGGTGGCGGACTCGCGGGCCTTCTTCTCGGCCGCGTCCGCCGCGGCCTTCGCCTGGGCCAGCGCGGAGGCGCGCTTGGCGGTGAGGGCCTGGGTGGCGGTGAGCTTCGCGGCCCGGGCCTTGGCCAGCTGAGCGGCGGCGGCCTGCTTCTTGTTCGTGTCGTTGCCGGCCAGTTGGACCCGGGAGGAGTCACGGGTGGCGAGCTGGCGGGCCTGGATGCGTGCGGTGGTGATCCCGGACATCTGTCCGTTGTCCAAGCTGAGGGCGGCGAGGTTGACCGCCGAGTTCGCCTGTGTCGGCGAGGCGAGCGAGCTGTGACTGAACCCGACAGCTCCTGCCGCCGCAGCGAGGGCTGCGGTCAAACCGACGATCTGGGTACTACTCGGGGTGGTACGCCTGGCAACACGATGCTTGGCACTGTGACGTCCTGCGCCGGTATTGCGCGCAGCGTTGCCTGGCGTGACGCGGTTGCCCGCGGCACGGTGCTGGGACACAACGTGGCCTTTCGGTCACAGGGGAGGGGCTTGTGGGAGGGGCTGAGGCCTTGGGAGGGCCGGTGCTCTTCCCGCCGTCCGGGGGTTTATTCCCCGTCGGGCTCCACGCACGATAACGGATCAGTCACGAGGCGACAAACCCTGCCACCCCCTTTTCCACGTCTCCTTCACGAAACCTTTGCATGAGCGCCTGCACGTGCATCTGCCGGAAGGCGCCCAAAAGGCTTCCCCATCAGGCAGAACTACGCATGTCAGGACAATGATCAGGCGACGGTGTTCTCGTCGTCCTGCTCGTCCAGCTGAGCCAGCATCCCGGTGATCCGGTGCACGACCTCGCCGTGGAACGGCAGGGACAGGTGGCCCACGCCGTTCACGCGGACATTACTAGCCGCCAGATCGGGGTGCGCGATCCGGGCCCGCCGTTGCGGCACGATCAGCTGGTCGACGTCGCTGTAGAACGCGACGAACCTGGTCCGGCAGTCAGGCGCCGGCTCGGCCAGCTCGGCCATCAGGTCGCTGTCCGGGCGCACCTGCTTGACCAGCGGCCACGGCAGCAGCCGCGCGGCGACAGTGCCCTGGTGTGGCGTGCCGAGGGTGACGCAGGTGTGGACCCGCTCATGACCGCCGAGCCGCTGGATGTAGTACCGCGCGATCAGTCCGCCCAGGCTGTGCCCGACCACATGGATCTGGTCCGACCCGGACTGCTCGCAGATCCGCTCGATCTCGTCCGCCATCCGTTCCGCCGTACGGCGTACGTCCAAGGTCAGCGGTGAGTACGAGAACGTGTGGATGCTGCTGAAACCGCGACGCACGAGTTGCCGGCGCATCAGGGCGAAGACGGTGTGGTTGTCGATGATCCCGTGGGCCAGCAGGATCGGCGTACCGGCGGCCCGGACGTCGCGGACCAGCAGGCCGCGCTGGGCCGGCGTCAGGCCGGTCAGGTTGAGTCGTTCGGTGCGGGAGCCGGAACCGCTGACCAGGCCGAGCGGATACATCGCCAGATGGGTGGTCAGCCACCCGATCTCTACCGCGGCGCCCTGCAGGACGCGAGGCGACAGCGCGGACCGCGCGCCGTACCTGAGTCCGTCCAGCGCGCCGCGTACGTCGTCCTGCCAGGTACTCATGGGCGACTCCTCACAGCAACCAGACCCCCCGATTGGTCCGATCTCTTCCACGGTAACCGGTTCCCTCCGGGCGTGTCGGGGAACACACACCTCCGTGTCTTATCCGTGAGGAACGAAGCGGTTAGCCTGCGAGCATGCCTGCTACGAGTCCTCTGCGCGTCGTCGTCGCCAAGCCGGGTCTGGACGGCCACGACCGTGGCGCGAAGGTGGTCGCCCGGGCCCTGCGGGACGCCGGGATGGAGGTCATCTACACCGGCCTGCACCAGACCCCGGAGCAGATCGTCGAGACCGCGATCGCCGAGGACGCCGACGCGATCGGCCTGTCGGTGCTGTCCGGTGCGCACATGACCCTGTTCAAGCGGGTCCGCGAACTGCTCACCGAGCGGGACGCCGACGACATCGTGGTGTTCGGCGGCGGCATCATCCCGGACGCCGATCTGCAGCCGCTGGCCGAGCTCGGCGTCCACAAGATCTTCACTCCCGGCGCCACCACGACCGAGATCGTCGAGTGGGTCCGCGGCCACGTCGGCGACGCCTCCGCCTCTCCGGCCTGAGGCGCTCCGGACGCGCGCCGCTCGCGTGCTGGAGAACGTCCGTTCCGCTCCGGAGCGTGATGGCGACTGGGTGGAGTCGTTCTGAACGAATACCGTGCGTTCAGTCACGTTACTAACCGGTAATACCGAATCGTTAAGAAAGACCCGGTTGTGCGGGCTGTCGAATCGCGGTCGCATACAGCCATGCGGCTGTCCATGTTCAGAGGCTGTCGAGTGGCAAGGTGTGTGGTTCAGGACACATCACCCCCCTCGTCGGTTACTGTCCGGACAGGCGGGATCGCAGCGTGGTGGGGAACTGTGACCCGCTGACGCAGGACCAAGCGAATTCCCATCGGGAGAGGGCAGGTAAACGATGAGGTTTGAACGATCACACACACGCAAGGCGGCCTTCGCAGCCGTCGTCAGCAGCCTCGCGCTGCTTGCGACCGCGTGTGGTGGCGGTGACGACGGGGGCGGTGGAGGCAACGGCGCGGCCGGGGGTGCGCTCGAGGGTCGCGGCCCGATCAACTTCGCCACCGGCAAGGACACCTCCGGGAACCTGACGAACCAGGTCGCGGCGTGGAACTCCCAGCACCCGGACGAGAAGGTCACGGTCTCGGAACTTCCGGAGTCCGCCGACCAGCAGCGCGCGCAGATGATCTCGAACGCTCAGAACAAGTCCGACGCGTTCAGCGTGCTGAACCTGGACGTGGTCTGGACGGCCGAGTTCGCGGCCAACCGCTGGGTCACGGAGCTGCCGCAGGACCAGTTCCCTGACCTGGGCAAGCTGCTGCCGTCGACGCTCGAGACCGCGAAGTACAAGGACAAGCTGTACGCCGTACCGGTGACGTCGGACGGTGGTCTGCTCTACTACCGGAAGGACCTGCTGGACAAGGCAGGCGTGCAGCCGCCGAAGACCTGGGAAGAGATGGTCGCTGCCTGTGCCAAGGTGAAGGCACTGCCGGAGGGCAAGAACATCGGCTGCTACGCCGGGCAGTTCGAGAAGTACGAAGGCCTCACGGTGAACTTCTCCGAGGCGGTCAACGGCGCTGGTGGTGTCGTTGTCGGTGACGATGGCAAGCCGAACGTGGACACCCCGGAGGCACTGGCCGGCCTGACCGCGCTGACCGAAGGCTTCAAGACGGGCTTCATCCCGAAGGCCGCCATCACCTACCAGGAGGAGCCGGGCCGCCGGGCGTTCCAGGAGGGCAACCTGCTCTTCCACCGCAACTGGCCGTACGTGTACGCGCTGGCCGGTAAGACCGACGGCTCGTCGAAGATCGCCGGCAAGTTCGCGGTCGCGCCGCTGCCGGGCCTGAAGGGTCCGGGCGTGTCCACCCTGGGTGGCCACAACTACGCGATCTCGGAGTTCGCCAAGAACAAGGCGACCGCGGCGGACTTCATCAAGTTCATGTCGAGCGAGGAGCGACAGAAGGCGAACATCGAGAAGACCTCGCAGGCGCCGACCTGGGCCTCGCTGTACGACGACGCGGCGCTGAACAAGCAGTTCCCGTACCTGGCTCCGCTGAAGGCCTCGATCGAGACCGCGAAGTCGCGGCCGAAGGTGGTCAAGTACGGCGACGTCACCACCGCGATCCAGGAGGCGGCGTACGGCGCTCTGACCGGTACGACGCCACCCAAGGACGCGTTGGCCGAACTGCAGACCAAGTTGAGTTCGCTCATCACGCAATGACCGAAGCGGCGAGGCCGGCGCGTAGCGACACCGCTGCGCGTCGGCCCCGGCCTGTCGCTGTCCGCTGGAGGCGGGCAGAGAGAAGGAGGCAGAGGTGAGTACATCCGCCCCGGTCGCCGAGCGACCGACACCGGAGACCACCAAGAAGCCCAAGCGGACCTCGTTCAACGAGGGCACCGGCCGGCTGGCCGCGTTGCTGCTGTCGCCGACGATGATCGTGCTGATCCTCGTCGTCGGGTTGCCGATCCTCGCGGCGTTGCGCGAGTCGCTGTACACGAGCGGTCAACGGATCGACGAATCGGGCTTCGTCATCCAGGGCTCCGAGTTCGTGGGCCTCGACAACTTCACGGCGATCTTCTCCGGCGAGACCGGCGATCGATTCTGGAACGCTTTCTACAACACCACGTTCTTCACCGTCGCCTGTGTGGTCCTGGAGACCGTCCTGGGTGTCGCGATGGCCCTGGTGATGCACAAGGCGTTCAAGGGCCGCGCCATTGTGCGGGCCAGCATCCTGGTCCCGTGGGCGATCCCGACCGTCGTCTCGGCGCTGCTGTGGAAGTGGATCTTCCAGGCCGACGGTATCGCCAATGAGATGCTCGGCACCCAGATCCTGTGGTCCACCGAGGGTTGGCAGTCGGTGCTGTCGGTCATCATCGCCGACACCTGGAAGACCGCGCCGTTCATCGGGCTGCTGGTGCTTGCGGGCCTGCAGACGATCCCGGACGAGGTCTACGAGGCCGCCAAGGTCGACGGCGCCAGGGTGTGGTCGACGTTCGTCCATATCACGATGCCGTTGGTGAAGCCGGCGCTGCTGGTGGCAGTGCTGTTCCGCATCCTCGACACGCTGCGGATCTTCGACCTGCCGTTCGTGCTTGTCGGCCCGAACAAGGAGTCCGTCGAGACGCTGTCCATCCTGGCGTACCTCGAAGCCAACCAGACCCGGTACGGGCCGGCGGCGGCGTACGCGACCTTGCTGTTCATCTACGTCGCTGTGGTCGCGTATGTGTTCGTCAAGTTGCTGGGTGCCGACGTGTTCGGTGACGCCATCCAGCGGAAGCCGAAGAAGAACGGCAGGAACGGGCGAGGCCGGGGCAAGCAGCAGGAGGCCCCAGCCGCGTTGGCCGGATTGACCGCCGGTGGCGGCGGCGGAGGAGGAGGTGCGTGATGGCTGTTGCTGAGAAGGCCCCGAGGGCGATCGACATCAAGGCGGCCGAGGCGCCGTGGTACCGGCGGTGGCTGCCGCTGATCGGTGTCGCGCTGATCGTGCTCTACTGCCTGCTGCCGTTCTTCTGGATGGTGGTGTCGTCGCTGCGGCGGCCGACCGACCAGTTCGAGAACACGATCATTCCGTCGCCTGTTTCACTGACCAATTTCTCCGACGTGTTCAAGCCAGGTACCGGGTTCGGCCGTGGTTTGCTGAACAGCCTGATCGTGGCCGGCACGGTGACGATCCTGACGCTGATCATCGGGATGGTGGCGGCGTACACCCTGGCCCGGCTGGAGTTCCGGGGCAAGAACTTCGTGCTGGCGATCATCATCGTCACCTCGATGTTCCCGGGGATCTCGCTGGTGATCCCGCTGAAGAAACTGTTCGTCAACATCGAATGGATCAACACCTACCAGGCGATGATCGTGCCCAGCCTGTCATTCGCGTTGCCACTGGCGGTGTGGCTCTTGACCGCGTTCTTCCGGCAGATGCCGCGAGAACTCGAGCAGGCCGCGATGGTGGACGGCTGCACGCCGGCCCAGGCGTTCCGCAAGGTGATCCTCCCGTTGGCCGCTCCGGGTGTGTTCACCACCGCGATCATCACCTTCATCGCGGCCTGGAACGAGTTCCTGATCGCGCTGAGCATGGTGAACAAGAAGGAGTACCAGACCGCCAACGTGGTGATCTCGCAGTTCACCGGCACGTCGGGACGCGACCAACCGTTCGGCAGCCAGATGGCGGCCGGCGTGGTCGTCACCATCCCGCTGGTGATCGCCGTACTGATCTTCCAGCGTCGTATCGTCGCCGGCCTCACGGCAGGTGGCGTGAAGTGAGCTTGTTCCGCAACCGGGCGGACCGGGACCGCCGCGACCGGGACGACCGGGCGCGGCGGGACCGCGAAGACAGGGAGCGGCGGGACTCCGACGAGCGCGATCGGCGCGACCGTGAGGAACGGGCGCGCCGGGACCGCGAGGACCGGGACCGGCAGGAACGGGATCGGCGCGATCGCGAGAATCGCGCCCGCCTCCGCTAACAAAACAGAAGGCCGGAGCCGCTCAGACGACTCCGGCCTTCCGGCGGACTGGGGAGGATATCCCACCCGAATCGAGCAGGGATCCTCCCCGCTCCGGTCATTGCCCGCCTGTGCGGCGTTGCCGTGACGCCGCCGACCCGGCCGACCGTTTGCGGTGGGTCAGCTCACCTCAAGGTGGGTTGGCCAACCAGAATCCGGTGAGCCAACCCACACTCTGGTTGGCTCACCCACCACATCGGCACCCCCCGACGGCGGTGCCAGAACCGGGAGAGCCTGGGCCTATGGCAGGAGCGGTGACTGGCGTCGGCGGGTGGCAGGAATCATCCGCGGCATCACAGAACCGCCCTGAAAAGCCCGAACCCGGGCGACCAGTCGTCCAGCCGGGGGAAACAGTCGTCCGGTTTGGGCTAGGCAGTAGCCGGCCGTCGGCTACTGCCTAGCCGTCCGGGTCAGATCTCGAGCCAGGCGGTGGTGTCGACCGGCAGGCGGTTGCCGGACAGGGGTTCGCTGGTGAGGAGGATGGTCTTGTGGGTGGGGAGAGGGACGGGGGCGTCGCTGAGGTTGGTGACGCAGCGGAAGCCCGGGTCGCGGGTGAAGGAGAGCACACCGGCGGGGACGTCTTCGTCCCAGCTGAGGCGGCCTTCGCCGAGGGCTTCGGTGGAGCGGCGGATGCGGAGGGCGGCCTTGTAGAGGTTGAGGTGGCTGCCGGGGTCGGACGCCTGGGCCTCGGCGGTGAGTGAGGACCAGTCGGCCGGCTGGGGGAGCCAGGGCTGGCCGTCGCCGGTGCCGAAGCCGAAGGGTGGTTCGGAGCCGGACCACGGGATGGGCACGCGGCAGCCGTCGCGGCCGCGGACGGTGTGGCCGGAGCGCTCCCAGACTGGGTCGTCGAGGAGTTCCTCGGGGAGGTCCTCGACCTCGGGCAGCCCGAGCTCGTCACCTTGGTAGATGTACGCCCCGCCCGGCAGCGCGAGCTCCAGCAACGCGGCCGCCCTGGCCCGGCGCAGTCCCAGTTCCAGATCGGTCGGCACCGTGCCGGCGGGCATCGACGCGTCCTTCTGGTCACGACCGTAGCGAGTGCGGTGGCGGATCGTGTCGTGGTTGCTCAGCACCCAGGTGGCCGGTGCACCGACGGCCCAGAAGTGCTCGGTGGTGTGGTCGATCACCTCCCGCAACTCTTCGGCGTCCCACGGGCACTGGAGCGCGTCGAAGTTGAACGCCGAGTGCAGCTCGTTCGGCCGGACGTACTGCGCGAGCCGGTCGGCCGGGGACAGCCAGGCCTCGGCGACGAACACCCGTGGTCCGAGCGGTGTGGCGGCGTACTCGTCGGCGATCCGGCGCCAGCGCTGGTGGATGTCGTGCACGCCCGGCTGGTCGTACGTCGGATGGCCTTCGTACTTGTCCCGGGTGACTTCACCGTTCGGGGCAGGGATCACATCGGGCAGCGTCGCGTCCTTCGCCATCGAGTCGGCCACGTCGATGCGGAATCCGTCGACGCCGCGGTCGAACCAGAAGCGCAGGATCGAGTCGAACTCCTCGATCACCTTCGGGTGGTCCCAGTTCCAGTCCGGCTGGCTGACGTCGAACAGGTGCAGGTACCACTGGCCGTCGTCGATCCGGGTCCAGGCCTGCCCGCCGAACGCGGCCGGCCAGTTCGTCGGCGGCTCCGATCCGTCCGGGCCCTTGCCGTCGCGGAACCAGAACAGGTCGCGTTCCGGAGAGCCCTTGCCCGCGGCCAGGGCGGCCTTGAACCAGGGGTGATCCCAGGAGCAGTGGTTCGGGACCAGGTCGATCAGGATCCGGATCCCGAGCGCGTGCGCCTCGGCGATCAGCGCGTCGGCGTCCGCCAGGGTGCCGAAGTCGGGGTTGATGTCCCGGTAGTCGGACACGTCGTACCCGCCGTCGAGGAGCGGGGACGGGTACCACGGGCTGATCCAGATCGCGTCGATGCCGAGCTCGGCGAGGTAGGGCAGCCGGGCCCGGATGCCGGTCACGTCACCCGTGCCGTCGCCGTCGGCGTCGGCGAAGGAACGGGGGTACACCTGGTAGACGACGGCGCTACGCCACCAGTCGTCAGCTGGTCTGGTCGCTGCATCGGTCATGCCGCCCAGCCTTTCACGAGCGGGCAAGAGTGCTGTGACGGTCGTCTCAGCGTGTACCCCGGCTGTTGCGGAGGACGGCGGGGTGGCTAGTCTCAGGCCGACGGAACGCGCCGGCGACCGTGCCCTCCATCGGGAACTGCCCGCCTGCCGCGGCCTACTCGAACAGGTGCGAGAGAGGGACCACAGTCGTGGACTTGATGGAATACCAGGCGAAGACTGTCTTCGCCAAGCATGGAGTGCGGACGACCGTGGGTGAGGTCGTCACCACTCCGGAAGCCGCCCGCGCGGCCGCCGAGAAGATCGGCGGCCGGGTCGTGGTGAAGGCCCAGGTGAAGACCGGCGGCCGCGGTAAGGCCGGTGGCGTGAAGCTGGCCTCCTCGCCGGACGAGGCGGAGGAGAAGGCCCGCGAGATCCTCGGTCTGGACATCAAGGGCCACATCGTCAAGACGCTGAACATCGTGCCGGCCGCGGCGATCGCGGAGGAGTACTACTTCTCCTTCCTGATCGACCGGGCGAACCGCAACTACCTGTGCATCGCGTCGGCCGCCGGCGGCATGGAGATCGAAGAGGTCGCGCACACCAACCCGGACGCGGTGGCGAAGATCTCGATCGACCCGGCCACCGGGGTGGACGAGGCGAAGGCCCGCGAGATCGCCCGGGCGGCGAAGTACCCCGAGGAGATCCTGGACGCGGTCGCGCCGGAGATCGTCAAGCTGTACGAGGTCTTCATCGGCGAGGACGCGTCGCTGGTCGAGGTGAACCCGCTGGTCAAGCTCGAGGACGGCAACGTCGAGGCGCTGGACGGCAAGGTCACCCTTGACGAGAACGCGGACTTCCGGCACCCGGAGCACGCCGAGTTCGAGGACGCGTCCGCGGACGACCCGCTGGAGGCGGCGGCCAAGGCCAAGGGCCTGAACTACGTGAAGCTGGACGGCTCGGTCGGCATCATCGGCAACGGCGCCGGCCTGGTCATGTCCACCCTCGACGTCGTCGCGTACGCCGGGCAGGAGTACGGCGTGAAGCCGGCGAACTTCCTCGACATCGGTGGCGGCGCGTCCGCCGAGGTGATGGCGAACGGGCTGGAGATCATCATCTCCGACGCCCAGGTGGAGAGCGTCTTCGTCAACGTCTTCGGCGGTATCACCGCCTGTGACGCGGTCGCGAACGGCATCGTGCAGGCGTTCGAGCTGCTCGCCAGCCGCGACGAGCACGTCACCAAGCCGCTGGTCGTCCGGCTGGACGGCAACAACGCCGAGGAGGGCCGCCGGATCCTCGACGAGGCCGGTCTGGCCGGTCTGGAGCGGGTCGACACGATGGACGGCGCCGCCAAGCGGGCCGCCGAGCTGGCTGCGAAGTAAGGGATCGCTGAACAATGTCTATCTTCCTGACCAAGGACAGCAAGGTCATCGTCCAGGGCATGACCGGCTCGGAAGGCACCAAGCACACCACCCGGATGCTTGCCTCCGGCACCAACATCGTCGGCGGCGTGAACCCGCGCAAGGCCGGCCAGAGCCAGGACTTCGACGGCAAGGCGGTACCGGTCTTCGGCACCGTCGCCGACGCCGTCAAGGAGACCGGTGCGAACGTCTCCGTCATCTTCGTGCCGCCGAAGTTCACCAAGGACGCCGTTCTCGAGGCGATCGAGGCCGCGGTGCCGCTGGTCGTGGTGATCACCGAGGGCGTGCCGGTACACGACACGGCCGCGTTCTTCGCTGCCGCGCAGGCCTCCGGCACCACCCGGATCATCGGCCCGAACTGCCCGGGCATCATCACGCCGGGTGAGTCGAACGCCGGCATCATCCCGGCTGACATCGCCGGCCAGGGCCGGATCGGTCTGGTGTCGAAGTCGGGCACGTTGACCTACCAGATGATGTACGAACTGCGGGACTTCGGGTTCTCCACCGCGATCGGGATCGGCGGTGACCCGATCATCGGGACCACGCACATCGACGCGTTGCAGGCGTTCCAGGACGACCCGGACACCGACGCGATCGTGATGATCGGTGAGATCGGTGGTGACGCCGAGGAGCGGGCGGCCGCGTTCATCAAGGCGAACGTGACCAAGCCGGTCGTCGGCTACGTGGCCGGGTTCACCGCGCCGGAGGGCAAGACGATGGGTCACGCGGGCGCGATCGTGTCCGGTTCGTCCGGGACGGCGGCCGCGAAGCAGGAGGCCCTCGAGGCCGTCGGCGTGAAGGTCGGCAAGACGCCCACCGAGACCGCCAACCTGATGCGCGAAATCATGCAGGGCCTTACCAAGTAAGGCGTGTAGAAAGCGGGACCCGCGGTGCGGGTCCCGCTTTCTTTATTTGTACGTCGCCGAGCGTTCCGCGGCCCGGGTCAGGGTCTCGTTGAACGCGGTGTCGGAGATGTCCAGGCCCTTCAGCACCGGGAACAGGACGTAGACCGCCTGGCTCCCGGTCGAGGCGATGCCGATCCGGTAGGTGAAGGTCTTCCCGCCGCCGGTGTCGTACGACGCCCGCCAGCTCTCACCCTTGATCAGGGTGTTCGTCAGCGTCCCGGTCGACTTCACCTTCGCGTTCGAGACGTTCTTCTCGCAGGTGTCCACGTTCTTGCGGATCTGGTCGGCGAACGCCTTCGCGGCGGCCGGGGTGGCGAACTTCATGACCGTGTCGTCCAGGCCGAACTCGGTCGGTACCTTGGCCTCCGGTGTCACGTACGTGAGCGTGGCGGACTTCGTCGCCTTGGCGGCCTTCAGGTTGATCTTCTCGCAGCCGGTGCCGGTCCCGGTCTTGGTGGGCGGGCTGCTGACCCACGGCTTGTCGATACCGCTCAGCACCGGGAGATCGACCGGCGCCATGAACCCGGGCAACTCGGTGGTCGGCAGCAGGCTCGGCTTGGCCAGCGGCGCCCCGGTGCCGCAGCCGCCGGTCTGGGCGCAGATCCGCTTCAGGCCGGCTGACGCCGCGGCCAGGAGCGGCTCGGGCTTGGGCGGCGTACCGGCGGTCGAGTCGTGTTCCAGCACCATGGTGGCCTGGCCGGCGATCGCGACGGCGATCGACTTGTACTTCGTCTTGCCGCTCGAGGGCTGGCCGAAGACCGCGAGCACGCCGCGCTCGCCGACCCCGGTCATGGCGTAGCTGGAGGTGAGCCGGACCTGCGGGGTGGAGCAGGCGCTCAGCCAGCCGACGATCGCGCTGTAGGCCTTGCCCGCGGCGGCCTTGTCGTTCGATACCTCGACGTACTGGACCGCGGTGTCCTTGGTGGCCGAGTTCTGCAGGTTGCGGACCCAGGTGCGCTGGCCGGCCGGGTCGGCGAACCGCTGGGACTGGCAGACGAACGCGCGCTCCGGGGCGCTGCTGCCGTCGGCGGTCTTGGTGACCGTCCAGGCGCCGGTCGCGCCGAGTGGCTTGGCCGTGGTGGCGTCAAGCAGGACCTTGGCATCGGCCAGCACGTTCGTGTCGGCCGGTTTGTCGTCGGAGGCGCCGGAGTTCGGACCCGAGGCATCGTCGCCGCCGAAGGCGTTCAGCGCGGCGACACCGCCGCCGCCGACCAGTACGACGACCGCGATTCCGGCGGCGATCGTCTGGTTCCGCTTGCGCGCCTTCTGCCGGCGTGCCTCCCGGGCAGCGGCGCGACCGCCGCCGCGGGGTGCGCGGTGGGAACCGGCCAAAGCTCGACCTCCTGACTGATTCCACCCGACAGTACCCGGTGGTCCCTGGTCGTCCCCACCCAGCCGGATCGCGGACACCGACCGGTGCCGACCCGCCAACTGAGCGTGAACAAGCGGGGGGAAGTCTTCCATATCCGGCGTGTCAGAACGAGTGGTCCCCCGAGGCGGGAGACCATGTGAGTCGGATGAGCGAGCGCAGCGAGCGAACAATGGGCAGAGCACCGTTCTCGGTCGCGCCGGAACCGAGCGAAGCGAGGTGAAGGTGTGACCGACATGCTGAGCCGTCCGGGCGCCCGTGACGGCGGACCACACCAGGCGCCCGGGCCTGCCCCCTCCGACGTCGCCGCCCCGACCAAGCCGGTGGTCCTGTCGGCAGTGATCTCTGCGGGCGCGTGCTTGCTCACCGGGCTGCTCACCTGCGCCGCGGTGGCCGTCATCGGCTGGCTGGCCGCTACCTTCGGTGGCGCGTCCGGAGCCATCCGGGCGGGTGCGGCGGCCTGGCTGGTCGCGCACAAGGCCGGTGTGACCCTCGGCAGTGGTGCCATCACGATCGCGCCGCTCGGGTTGACGCTCTTCCTCGGCTGGTGCCTGTACCGCGGCGGCAAGTCCGCTGCCCGCACCAGCGCGGCGGACCGGACCAAGGACCTCATCCTGCTGGTCGGCACGTTCACCCTCGTCTACGCCCTGGGCGCGCTGATCATCGCCCTGCTCACGGCGGACGGCTCGCTGAAGGTGTCCCCGCTGTCCGCCTTCTTCGGTGCGGCCTCATTGGCCCTCGTCGCGGGGACGATCGGCGTACTGGTCGAGTCCGGGGCGGCCGCGGACATCGCCGACGCGACTCCTCCCGGTCTGCGTGACGCCGTGCCGGCCGCGGCTGCCGCCGTACTGACAGTGATCGCCATCGCCTCTCTGCTGTACGGCGTACTCCTGGCGATCCGTTTCTCCCGCGTCACCGGGATGCTGGAGCTCCTCAATGCCGGTGTGGTCGGGTCGGTCGTGCTGTTCGCGATCTGCCTGATGCTGATCCCGAACATGGTCCTGTACGTCGTCGCGTTCCTCGCCGGGCCCGGATTCCAGCTGGGAGTGGGTACGACGATCGCGCCGACCGGTGTGGACGTGGGCAATCTGCCGGCGCTGCCGCTGCTGGCCGCTGTACCGGCTGATGGAGCTACACCGACGTACCTGCTTGTGCTGACCGCTGTGGTGCCGTTGGCCGCCGGTGTGATCGCTGGGCTCGTCGTGGCTCGGCGTGGACTGGCGGAGGAGGACGCCGAGGCGCTGGGGTGGGATGCGTTCGCACTGCGGGGCGGTATGGCGGCTCTGGTCGCCGGACTGATGCTCTACGTGCTCATGGCGTTGTCAGGTGGCTCTGCCGGGCCTGGGCGGATGTCGGCCGTGGGGATCCCGGCCGCGCTGCCGGCGGCCGGCGTACTGGCGGCCGGAATGGCGATCGGGGCCTCGATCACGGCCGCGCTGATCGCCTCCCGCCGACCGGCTGACGTTGAGGCCGACGCCGGGCGATAAGCTTCGGCGCGTGACAGACCCGGTTGTGCCTACCCCCGAACCTGCGCGCATCGTCGTGCTCATCTCGGGGTCGGGGTCGAACCTTCAGGCTCTCCTCGACGCCTGCGCCGATCCGGCGTACGGCGCTCAGGTGGTCGCCGTCGGTGCCGACCGGGAAGGTGTCGCCGGGCTGGACCGGGCCGCCGAGGCCGGGGTGCCGAGCTTCGTGCACAAGGTCAAGGACTACGCCGAGCGGACCGACTGGGACCGCGCGCTGACCGCGTCCGTGGCCGAGTACAAGCCGGACCTGGTCGTCTCGGCGGGCTTCCTGAAGCTGGTCGGCGAGGACTTCCTGGCCGCGTTCGGCGACCGGTACATCAACACGCACAACGCGCTGCTGCCGTCCTTCCCCGGCATCCACGGGCCGCGGGACGCGCTCGAGTACGGCGTGAAGGTGGCCGGCGCGACCCTGTTCTTCGTCGACGGTGGGGTCGACACCGGGCCGATCATCGCGCAGGTCGCCGTACCCGTCGAGGACGACGACACCGAAGAAACCCTGACCGAACGGATCAAGGAGGTCGAACGCCGCCAGTTGGTGGAGTGGGTCGGCCGGCTGGTCCGCGACGGTTGGACCATCACCGGACGAAAGGTTCGACTGAAGTGAGCACCGACCGCAGGCCGATCCGCCGGGCGCTGATCAGCGTCTACGACAAGACCGGTCTGGAGGAGCTCGCTCAGGCGCTGCATACCGCCGGTGTCCAGCTGGTGTCGACCGGTTCCACTGCGGGGCGGATCGCGGCGGCCGGCGTACCGGTGACCAAGGTCGAGGAGCTGACCGGGTTCCCCGAGTGCCTGGACGGCCGGGTCAAGACGCTGCACCCGAAGGTGCACGCGGGCCTGCTGGCCGACGTACGGAAGTCCGAGCACGTCGAGCAGTTGGCCGAGATGCGGGTCGAGCCGTTCGACCTGCTGGTGAGCAACCTCTACCCGTTCACCGAGACCGTCGCATCCGGCGCATCGGTGGACGAGTGCATCGAGCAGATCGACATCGGCGGGCCGTCGATGGTCCGCGGCGCCGCCAAGAACCACGCCAACGTCGCGGTCGTGGTGTCGCCGTCGCGCTACCCGGAGATCGTCGCCGCGCTGTCATCCGGTGGTTTCAGTCTGGAAGAGCGGCAGCGGCTGGCCGTCGATGCCTTCGTGCACACGGCGTCGTACGACGTGGCCGTCGCCTCCTGGATGGGTAGCAACGTCACCGACACCAGCGAGGGCTCGGGCTTCCCGGCGTGGGTCGGGGCGACCTGGGACAAGTCCGCCGTGCTCCGGTACGGCGAGAACCCGCATCAGCCGGCGGCGTTGTACGTGAACGGCCGGGGTGGTCTGGCGGCCGCGGAGCAGTTGCACGGCAAGGAGATGTCGTACAACAACTACGTCGACGCCGACGCGGCCCGTCGTACGGCGTATGACTTCACTGAGCCGGCCGTCGCCATCATCAAGCACGCGAACCCGTGTGGCATCGCGGTCGGCAAGGACATCGCCGAGGCGCACCGCCGGGCCCACGAGTGCGACCCGGTGTCGGCGTACGGCGGCGTGATCGCGACGAACGCACCGGTGTCGGTGGACATGGCCAAGCAGGTCGCGGAGATCTTCACCGAGGTGCTGGTCGCGCCCGCGTTCGACGACGGTGCGGTCGAGATCCTGCAGGGCAAGAAGAACATCCGGCTGCTGGTCGCGCCCTCGCTGTCCGCTGCCGAGAAGGTCGAGATGCGGGCGATCAGCGGCGGCTTGCTGCTGCAGCACACCGATCGGTTCCAGGCTTCCGGTGACGACCCGTCGGCGTGGCAGCTCGCGGCCGGGCAGCCTGCATCCCCCGAGGTGCTCGCGGACCTCGCCTTCGCCTGGAAGGCCTGCCGGGCCGTCAAGTCGAACGCCATCCTGCTCGCCGCCGGCGGCGCCTCGGTCGGCGTCGGCATGGGCCAGGTCAACCGCGTCGACTCCTGCCGCCTCGCGGTCTCCCGCGCCGGCGAACGCGCAGTCGGCTCAGTCGCCGCCTCAGACGCCTTCTTCCCCTTCCCCGACGGCCTCGAGGTCCTCATCGAAGGCGGCGTCAAAGCAGTAGTCCAACCCGGCGGCTCCATCCGCGACGAAGCCGCCATCGAGGTCGCCGAAAAAGCCGGCATCACCATGTACTTCACCGGAACCCGCCACTTCTTCCACTGAGCCCGTCCTTCCCACGCGTGCCCTGGGGGTAAGTCTTCCCCGGGACACGCGGCGTGGTGCCAGGGAACCCGGAGCTGTGGCACTCATCAAGCCTGGACGAAGCGGGCGGGTACGGCTCAGCCGTGGGGCGAACTGCAGACGTCGGCGGGTTTGGTGAGTGGCACACGTCCGCACGATTCCCGCGCCCGGCGACGAAACCCGGCGGTCAGTTCGGGACGATGAGGGCCAGGGTGCCTATGGCCAGGCCTACGCCTATGAGGAGGGCGGTGTCGAACATGCGGCCGCGGACGTGGAGGAGGCCCGCGGCGGAGTCGCTGAGGGAGACGCGGAGGAGGCCGGCGAGGAGGACGGAGCCGGCGAAGACGAGTACGCCGTTGCGCCAGTTGTAGAAGGTGAGCACGACCAGGCCGGTCGCGGCGACCAGGAGCGACAGGGCCAGCGGCCACTCATTCCGCCGCGGAGCCTCGCCCGCCATCAGCACGCCACGCCCACTTCGCCCGCCGCAACCGCGTCGGCCACCGGGGCGATCACCGCGTAGATCACTGGGCGACGCTCGCTTCGGCGGCTTCGACGACGTTGGTGAGGAGCATGGCGCGCGTCATCGGGCCGATCCCGCCGGGCATCGGGGCGATCCAGGATGCCTTCTCACGGGCGGCGTCATCGATGTCGCCGACGATCTTGCCCTCGGCGTTGCGGCTGGTGCCGACGTCCAGCAGTACGGCGCCCGGCTTCACCATGTCGGCGGTGATCAGCCCGGCCGACCCGGCCGCCGCGATCACGATGTCGCCGGTCCGAACCACCGCGGCGAGGTCCTTCGTCCCCGTGTGGCACTGGGTGACAGTGGCGTTCTCCGTACGACGGGTGAACAGCAGCCCCATCGGACGACCAGCCGTCACGCCCCGGCCGACGACGACCACGTTGGCTCCAGCGATCGGTACGTCGTACCGGCGCAGGATCTCCACGCAGCCCTTCGGGGTGCACGGGAGCGGGCCGTCCTGGCCGAGGACGAGCTTGCCGAGGCTGACCGGGTGCAGGCCGTCGGCGTCCTTGACCGGGTCGATCAGGCCGAGGATCGCGTTCGTGTCGACATGCTTGGGCAGCGGGAGCTGGACGATGAAGCCGGTGCAGTCCGGGTTCTCGTTGAGCTCGGTGACCTTCGCGGCGATCTCGTCCTGGGTCGCCTCGGCCGGGAGCTCGACCTGGATGGAGGAGATGCCGACCGCCGCGCAGTCGCGGTGTTTGCCGGCCACGTACGCCCGGCTACCCGGGTCGTCTCCGACCAGGATGGTGCCGAGCCCGGGAACCACGCCCTGCTCGGCCAGCTTCGCGACCCGGACCTTCAACTCGTCCTTGATCGCCGCCGCCGTCGCCTTACCGTCCAGAATCTGCGCCGTCACGGCAACAGAGTCTGCCATGTCGAGGTGGGAGCCGTACCGACGGACGGGTAGTAGCCGACTCCGGACGACCTGCCCCCGCCTGAACATCCGGCCAGTCCGGCCAGCGTGCCGACCACTACCCGTCGATCGGTACGCCGAGCCGGCTTGGTGACCTGCGGTTCAGCTGGTGAGGTCGTAGACGGTGGTGCTGCCTACTGTCGTGGCGGTGTAGTTGGACTCGACCCAGGACTGGATCTCGCTGGCCGCAGAGGAGGAGCCGCCGCGGCCGCCTTGGCCGCCGGAGATGTAGTAGGCGATCTTGCCCTCGGCCACCCACCCTTGAACTGCGCCAGCGTCGGAGCGTCGTCGGTACCCGCTGAAGCCGCCGATGGCGATCACGGACTTGCCGGTCGAGAGCTCCAGCGAGGCTGCGGTCTGCGATCCGCTGACGGCTGCCGCCCAGGTGGTGGTCGTCTTGGACAGCAACTCGGCCAGCTCACTGCTCGACTGAGTGCCACCACCACCGCCCTGCTGCCCAGGCGAAGCTGACCGGACGGACCGGTGGGTCGACGCGTGCGGCGCCCGAGTGGGTGCGCGGCGGGTCCAGCAGGGTTGTCATGGATCGTCTCCTGTCACAAGGCACGGGGTCTGTGTGGTCTCCCTGGAAACGATGGCAACCAGGACTTCAGCCTCCGTGGGCGTCGGCTGGGAGGTTCCTGTGAGCCGGGAATGCCGGGGCTCTTGCCGCGGTTGAGGCAGTTAGTTTATTCTTGAACTACCCCGAGCGAGGAGAACACCATGCCCGCCGTGACCGTCAGCGACATCACCGTGCTGCCCCGCGTCCACCAGCCGGATCCGGCCGTTGCCAACGAGCGCGCGGTCCGGTCGGTGACCTCGGCCCCGAGCGGCTACGAGGGTGAGGGATTCCCGGTACGGCGTGCCTTCGCCGGCGTCGACCTGCGTGACCTCGACCCGTTCATCCACATGGACCAGATGGGCGAGGTCGAGTACGCCCCGGGTGAGCCGAAGGGCACCCCGTGGCACCCGCACCGCGGCTTCGAGACCGTCACCTACATGCTCGACGGGATCATGGAGCACCAGGACTCCAACGGCGGTGGCGGCGTCATCTCCAACGGCGACACCCAGTGGATGACCGCGGGCAGTGGACTGCTCCACATCGAGACCCCGCCGGAGCACCTCGTACTGAGCGGTGGCCTGTTCCACGGCATCCAGCTCTGGGTGAACCTGCCGAAGGCGCAGAAGTGGGCTCCGCCGCGCTACCAGGACATCCGCGGCGGCGACTCGGCTCTGCTGTCCACCGCGGACGGCGGCGCGCTGATCCGGGTGATCGCGGGCACGGTCGACGGCCATGACGGCCCCGGCTCGACCCACACGCCGATCACGCTGGTGCACGCGACGGTGAGCCCGGGCGCCGAGATGGTGCTGCCGTGGCAGCCCGACTACAACGCGCTCGTCTACGTCCTGGCCGGTCAGGGCACGGTCGGCGCCGAGCACCGCCCGATCCGCAAGGGCCAGCTCGCCGTCTTCGGCCCGGGCGACACGATCCGTACGGCGGCCAGTACGACGCAACCGCAGGCGGAACCGAACCTCGACGTACTCGTCCTGGGCGGTCGCCCGATCCGGGAGCCGGTCGCGATGGCCGGACCGTTCGTGATGAACACTCGCGCCGAGGTGATCCAGGCCTTCGAGGACTTCCAGGCCGGCAAGCTCGGCAGCATCCCGGCCGTCCACGGTGCACCGACGGAGTTGCGCAGTACCGACTGAGCCATGGACAACCTGAAACCCCGGTTCTACCTTCGCAGCAAGGGGAAACGGGGATTTTCAGGGGGTACATCATGTCGCGTTTCCGGAAACTTGCGCTCATCGTGTCCGCGGTGGCACTGACCGTCGCCGCGGCCACGCCGTACCCGGCCTCGATCCCGGTGCCGAACGACTTCCAGCCGGAAGGCATCGCCACCGGGCCCAGGGCAACTTTCTACGTGGGCTCACTCACCAGCGGTGACATCTACCGCGGCAGCCTGCGCACCGGCGACGGCGCGATCTTCGTCGACGCCCCGCCGGGACGGGTCGCCGTGGGGTTGAAGGTCGAGCGGGCGACCAAACGTCTGTGGGTCGCGGGAGGGCCCACTGGTCACGGCTACGTCTACAGCATCCGCGACGGATCGACGGTCGCGGACCTGGTGCTGACCACGAACCAGTCGTTGATCAACGACGTCGTGGTGACCAAGGACGCCGCGTACTTCACCGACACCTTCAGCCCGGTGATCTACAAGGTCCCGATCGGACCGGGCGACACGATCGGCGAACCGGAGACCATCCCGCTCAGCGGCCCCGCGGCGGTGCCAGGCGAGTTCCCCAACCTGAACGGCATCGACGCAACCCGGGACGGCAAGACACTGATCCTCGGCCACTCGTCGCGCGCCGAGCTGTACCTGGTCGATCCGCAGACCGGCTCGAGTCAGGCGATCGCGATCACCGGTGGTGCGCTCACGCCTGGTACACCGGACGGCATCCTGCTCGACGGCAAGACCCTGTGGGTGGTGGAGAACTTCGCCAATCGCGTGGTCAAGGTCGAGTTGAGCTCGGACCTGACCAGTGGTCGCATCACCGACGTGGTCACCAACGAGCTGTTCCGCGTGCCGACCACCATTGCCGAACACGGCAACCGGCTCGCAGTGATCAACGGCCGCTTCGACCTCGGCTTCCCGCCGCCGTTCGGCCCGGGGGCGCCGCCCGGCACCGACTTCGACGTGGTTCAGTTCGACAAGCCCTGAGGTCAGCCTTCGGGGTAGAAGACGAACAGGGTGCAGCCCTGTGTTGTCTGCGGTACGTGTGACGACCCGGCCGGGCAGTGGATGAACGACCCGGCCGGGTAGTCGCGGATGCCGTCGTTGAAGACGCCGTCGACGACGTACACCTCCTCCGGGCCGGGCTCGTGGACGTCGACGCCCTGCCAGCACGAACCGGGGTCCATCTCGAGTACGTGTGCGGTGGCGACAGGGCCGGACCAGAGCGACCGCAATCTGATGCCGGGGAAGAGTTCACGGACGGGTGTGGTGGCGGCCGAGGCCCATTCGAACGTCTGCATACTCACCAGCCTGAGTTGTCCACAGGCTTTCCCACAGTGTCTGGATAGTCGTGGTCAGGTACTTTTATGCCATGCAGACGCATCGCGTCGTCGCGCTGGTAACCGGGCCGCAGGCGAGTTTCGAGCTGGGCTGTGCGGCGGCCGTGTTCCGCGCCGACCGGTACCGGTTCAGCGTGTGCACCGAGCGGCCGGGCCCGATCCGGACCACGGAGGGCTTCACCATGCTGGTGAGGTCTGGGCTGCGTGCACTCGATCGCGCCGACACGATCGTCGTACCGGGCTGGTTGCCGATCGGCCGGGATCCGTCGCCTGCTGTCGTGCGGGCGTTGCAGCGGGCGCATCGGCGTGGGGCGCGGTTGGTGAGCATCTGCTCGGGTGCGTCCGCGTTGGCCGCGACCGGGTTGCTCGACGGCCGCCGGGCGACGACGCACTGGCGGTACGCCGATGAGCTGCAGCGCCGGTTCCCCGCCGTACTGATGGATCCGGATGTGCTCTACATCGACCACGGTGACGTCGCAACGAGTGCCGGCTCAGGGACCGGGATCGACCTGTGTCTGCAGTTGGTTCGCAACGATCATGGCGCCGCGTACGCCGCTCAGATCGCTAGGCGGATGGTGATGCCGCCGCATCGGGAGGGCGGTCAGGTCCAGTACCGGGTCGACGAGACCCAGCCGACCGAGTCCCTCGGGCCGCTGCTCGATTGGGCGACCCAGCACCTCGCCGAGCCGATCACCCTCGACGACCTCGCCGCCCGCATCAACGTGTCGCCGCGAACGCTCGCCCGCCGGTTCGCGGACCAGCTCGGCGTTGCCCCCGGCCAATGGTTGCTGGCCCAGCGCATCGCCAAATGTCGTGCTCTACTCGAGGAAACCGACCTCCCGGTCGAGACGATCGCCACCCGCGTCGGGTTGTCCTCGGCAACCAACCTCCGCCGCCGCTTCCACGGCGCCCTGCGGACGACACCCAGCGCCTACCGGCGGGCCTTCCGGGCTAAGGTCGTGTCTGGTGATCCCCCGCCTACTGCGCGGCACTCGGCACGGCACCTCGCCGCACTGGAGCAAAGGCCACGATGAAACCACATCGAGGCCTTCACTCCAGCACGCCGATGCACCGCACCGAGCACCTGCTCGCTACGGCGCGGGATCACCAGACACGACCTAGAAGTCGTCGGAGTTGTCCAGGTCGGTGTAATAGGCGATGCGCGGGTCGTCCGGGTCGCCGCCGTACGCCTCGACGAAATGCCGGGCCGCGGGCGGTCCGCCGTACTGGGGGTTGAGGGTGCCGGACAGGCTCCCGTACATGAGCGCGAGGTCGATGTAGCGATCGCCGGTGCCCAGTCGGCTCAGGTCCAGGATCCCGGCGAAGTGGAGGCTCGAGGGGTCGACGAACACATTGGGGGCGCAGTAGTCGCCATGTGTCACCGCCTTGCCTTCGCCCGGGAAGGGCGAGAGGAACGGGCAGTCGCTCAACTCGTCAAGCGCACGCAGGCCGTCGGCGATCGCGGCCAGCACTGCTGGTCTGTCGGCGGCCGGCCAGGGTTGGGAGGCGTCGCGGCCGTGGAGCTCCGTGGTCAGCAGCCAGTTGTTGCCTCGGTCAACGATGCGCGGGCACGGGAACCCGGTCGAGCCGAGCCAGGCGAGCCGGTCGGCCTCGTCGTCGACTCCCGGTCCGGCCTTGTAGAACAGGTGTTCCGAGCGGCGCCGCAGCCGGACGACAGTCGCTGCGGACATGCCGAGGTGGATCGGCTCGGCACCGCTCGCGCCGAACCGATCCACCAGAGCCTTCAGGTCCACTCAGCGAAGATTACGGTGCAACGCCGAGATCAGCTCCCCATTTTCGGTGTCACCGTCGAGCGACCAGATCATCGCGCCGCCGAGGTCGCGATCCGAGATGTACTGCGCCTTGCGCTTCATCTCGACCGGGTCGTCCCAGGTCCAGAACGTCGTACCGTCGAACAACCAGGCGAAACCGGCCTTGGTGTCGCGGTGGACGGTGAAGCCCGAGAGCTTCGCCTTGAGCAGGCGGTAGTCCTCGTAGCCGGCCTCGTACGTCGCCGGCGCGGGGCCGGTGGCCGGCTGGAACAGGCCGTTGTTCTGGTTCGTCACGCCGGTCCAGCCGCGGGAGTAGAACGGCACACCCATCACGAGCTGGCTGCGCGGTGCGCCCCGGGACAGGTAGGCGTCGATCGTCACCTGCGAGCTGAACTCGGCCGGCGACGGATCGCCGGCCGGGCCGTCGATCGCCGACTGCTGGTTGGTGATCGGGTCCCACGAACCGTGGTAGTCGTAGCCCTGCGTCGTACCGAACGTCAGGTTCTTGAACACCTTCGACACCTCGAACCCGCGGTCGATCTGCACCGGGTCGGCCGGCAGGAACGCGGTCAGGTTGTAGCGGCCCTTGAACGGCCAGGACAGCTTGTCGAGCTGCTTGCGGTACTCACTCACCAGCGCGGTGAAGTTCTGCTTGTCTTCCGGCCGGACCACGTTGCCCGGGTTGCCTTCGCTGGCAGGCCATTCCCAGTCCAGGTCGATCCCGTCGAAGACACCCTTCGCGGCACCGGCGGGCAGGCCGGGGATGTCGCCCTTCAGCCACAGGTCCAGGCAGGACTTCACGTGTGCGGCCCGCGACGCCGGCGTGAGTGCCGCGTCGGAGAAGTACTTCGAGCCGGTCCACCCACCCAGCGAGATGCTGATCCGCAGGTTGGGGAACTTCTGCTTCAGCTGCTTGAGCTGATTGAGGTTGCCGTTCAGCGCCTGACCCGGCTCGTCGGCCTTGCCGCTGACGCTCTGCTCGGCGGTGAACGGCCGCTGGTAGTCGGCCCACGGATCACTGCTCACGCAGGTGCCGTGCTCGTCGAGGAACCCGAACGCGTAGTTCAGGTGGGTCAGCCGCGCGGCCGTCCCGTTCTTCACCAGATCACTGACCAGGAAGTTCCGGTCGTACCCACTCCAGTTGGTGTAGTACCCCACCACTCGCTGACTGCTGTGTGCTTCAGCCGGTACGGCGGTCAACCCCGCCAGCACCGTCGCGGCCGCGACCAGCAGCCCCACACTCCGACGCTTCATCTGACTCCCATTCGGGCGGTCGAGAGGACAAGTGGCGCCGACTCTAGAACGCTTCCGACGATTTACGCAATGACTCTACTGAAAGATCGTCAGGAAAGTTTCCTATCTGACGTGGTTGCCTAGACTGGCGGTCGTGATCAGACCTGCGACGGACCCGGACGCCGAGACGGTGACCGCGATCGCCCAGGCGTCCTTCGAGCACTACATCCCGCGCATCGGCGGGCCGCCGGTGCCGATGCTGCTCGACTACCGCGCGGCGATCGCCGGCGGCAAGGTGTGGGTCGCGACGGGTGCCGACGAGATCACCGGATTCGTCCTGCTGGAGGATGAACCCGACTCACTGCTCCTCGACGTCCTCGCCGTCGCACCCACTGCCCAGGGCCGCGGCATCGGCTCCGCCTTGCTGGACTTCGTCGAGGCCGAGGCACGCGCCCGCGGCTACGAGCAGGTGACGCTGTGCACCAACGCGGCGATGACAGAGAACCTCGCCTACTACCCACGCCGCGGGTACGTCGAGACCCACCGAGCGACCGTCAACGATCGCCACCGCGTCTTCTTCCGCAAGGAACTCATGTCGTGAAGTAATGCCCCTTCTCCAGGTCCGCGATCAGGCCGGGGTGGGTCGGATGCCAGTCGAGGAGTTCCTGGGTGCGGGCGCTGGAGGCGGCGGCATCGAGTACGGCGAACCCGGCCAGCCAGCCGAAGTGGGAGTCCTCGGCGGTGGTCAGTGGGAGGTTCAAATGCAGACCGATGACCTCGGCGATGTCGCGGAACGGGATGCCTTCCTCGCCGACCGCGTGGAGGCGCGAGCCCGCTGGAGCTGACTCCAGAGCCAGTCGGTAGAGGACTGCGGCGTCGAGGCGATGGACGGCGGCCCAGCGGTTCGAACCGTCTCCCGGGTACGCCGAGACGCCTTGCGCGCGGGCGATGTCGATCAGGCCCGGGACGAAGCCGTGGTCGCCTTCGTCGTGCACAGTCGGCGGGAGTCGCAGGATCGACACCCGCACACCGCGTTCGACGTACGACAGAGCGGAAGCCTCGTTCGCGAGCCGGCCGCTGGTGGGGATCGCCGGGTCGGGCGCGCTGTCCTCGGTCGCGAGGTCGCCGGATCCGCGAACCAAGGCGGTCCCGGACGTGACGACGAAGGGGCGGTCGGAGTTGGTGAGTGCGTCGCCGATCGCCTCGATCGCGCGCCGGTCGACCTCGACGGATGCGGCGAAGTTCGAGAAGTCGTGAATGAAGGCCGTGTGGATCACGCCGTCCGCCGCGGCGGCCGCCGTACGCAGGCCGTCGAGGTCGGTCAGGTCGCCGCGGTACACCTCGGCTCCGGCCGCGCTGACGGACGCTGCGCCCTGGTCGGACCGGGCCAGGCCGACGACCTGGTGCCCGGCGCCGATCAGCTCGCGGACGACCGCCGAGCCGACGAACCCGCTCGCACCGGTGACGAAAACACGCATGAAGCACTCCTCGGAGAGGTAGGTGGAAGTGCTTCCATCGTGTGATCGCGAGTCGGGGCGATTCCAAAGCTTGTTTCGTATGGCGCAATACGCTTCAGGCATCACCGCAGGTCATCGACGTATGCTGGGCGTCATGCCCGCCGACCTCGACCTGCGACTGGTGCGGTACTTCACCGTCGTCGCCGAGCAGCGGCACTTCGGCCGGGCGGCGGCGGAGCTGCACATCACCCAGCCGTCGCTGAGTCGCCAAATTCGTAGCCTCGAGCAACAGTTGGGTGCGCGGCTGCTGGACCGGACGCCGCAGGGCAGCCGGCTGACCGAGGCCGGCGAGGTGTTCCTGCCCCGCGCACACGCGATGCTGCGATCGGCGGCCGAGGCCGCGGCCGCCACCCGGGCAGCCGCCGAGCCAAGCCGGATCACGATCGGCTACACGACCAGCCTGATCGTCACCCCGGCGACCCGCGAACTCCGCCGACGTCACCCGGAGGCCGACGTACAGACCATCCACATCGGATGGAACGAGCCGCGTTCGGCCCTGCTCGATCATCGGGTGGACGCGGTCGTCGCCCGGCTCCCGTTCGCGACCGACCAGTTGCAGGTGACAGTCCTGTACGACGAGCCGCGCGTGCTCGTCGTGTCACTCGAGCACCGCCTGGCCGGCAAGGAATCCGTCACCATCGACGACATCGCCGACGAACCGCTGCCCCGGTTGCCCGACCCGGAGTGGAACGCCTTCTGGCGGATCGACCCACGGCCCGACGGCAGCGCCGCTCCGGATGGTCCCGTGGTCAAGGACATCGAGGACAAACTGGAGCTCATCGCCGCCGGCCAGGCCGTGGCGATCGCACCGGCGATCCTCGGCGGCAATGGCCGGCTCCGACCCGATCTCACCTCGATCCCGCTCGAGGGTGTCGAGCCGAGTCACGTCGTACTGGCGACGCGGGCCGGCGACCGGAGCCGCCTCGTCTCAGCGTTCCGCAAGTACGCCGGAACCCTGCTGGTGCCGCGCATATAGGGTCGCGGCATGACGAGTGTTCGTGAGGATCTGGCGCCGTCGGGCGTACTGCGGGCGTCCATCAACCTGGGCAATCCGGTGCTGGCCCAAGGGACGCCGGAGGAGCCGGCCGGTGTCACCGTCGACATCGCGCGGGAGATCGCCCGGCGACTCGAGCTACCGCTGGAACTGGTCTGTTTCGACGCGGCCCGCAAGTCCTTCGAGGCGCTGACGACCGGGCAGGCGGACATCTGCTTCCTCGCCATCGAGCCCGCTCGCGCCGACGAGGTCGCCTTCACCGCGCCGTACGTGATCATCGAAGGCGTCTTCGCCGTACGTCGGGAATCCGACCTGCTCAGTGTCGCGGACGTCGACCGGGCTGATGTCCGGATCGGGGTGAAACGCGGTTCGGCGTACGACCTGTATCTCACCCGGACGCTGCAGCACGCGACCATCGTCCGCGGTGACGAAGGCGTCGACGTCTTCCTGGCCGAGGGCCTGGAAGCAGCCGCCGGCATCCGCCAGCCGATCACCCAGTTCGTCGCCGAGAACCCTGACTACCGCGTCATCGACGAACGCTTCATGGAAATCCGCCAAGCCGTCGGCACCACCCGAACCCGCCACCCCGACACCGTCGCGTACCTCCACGCCGTCGTCGAAGACCTCAAATCCACCGGCTTCATAGCCACCTCCCTCCACCACTCCAACCAACCCGACGCCGCCGTAGCCCCACCCGCCTGACACACAGATCCCGTCGCACGACCAGCCGCCCGTCGCTGGCTGGCGGTCTGCGGTCGCGCCGGGACGGGTGCTCCAGGCGGGCCCGCGACTGTGGGGATGGGTTGCTCAGTCGCGCGGCTGTGATGTCGCGCGCTTCGGTGAGGCGGACTGTGGTGTCGGGTGCTTCGGTGAGGCGGACTGTGGTGTCGCGGCTCCGGGCTGCGTGATGGTGCTAGTCGGGGTGGTGGGCGTCAAGTGCGCCTTCGGCGTCCGCTGCGCGGATCGAACAAGTTCGACACTTGACTCCCGCCACCCCGACCAGGAGGGCGCAGCTATCCCGGAGCTGCTCACCCGAGTGGTCTCACTCGTCGGGGTGGACACGGGAGCTGGCGGTGGAGCCGGGGGCGCTGACGGGGTTGTGGAGCGTGCTGGGTGCGGCGGGTGGGTGTGGTGTTTGGGGATTTTGTGGATCTTCATCGGTGGTGCCCGAGTCGGGGGTAACGGGGGGATTCGGTGGCCCGGGTGTCGGTGGTGGGCTCTTGGGTCCGTTATGCGGGCAGATTGCGGCCAGTGGCCGGGACCTGGGACAGGAAACGGCGGGCTGGGACCTGATATTTC
>NZ_JBBCBQ010000006.1:0-470467 GCF_037203805.1 Kribbella sp. CCNWLW201
ACGAGGAGCCGGGCGTCGGCCCGGTTGGCCTCGGCGCGGTGGTCGGCGGCCGAGGCCAGCAGGTCGGTCGTCGAGAGTGTGGTCAGATCTCCGTCGAACATGTGTTCTAGTTTGGGTCACATCATGACATCGGCCAACTCCAAGAGGTGGCAGAATCCCTTATCCACAAGGGGAAACGTCACACAGGATGAGCTGTGGAAAGTGGTAGGAGTTGCTGCGTCCGGCTCCCGAACATGTCGATGGCCGGCGGATGCGTGGCACGGGTTCAGTGCTGAGTCCGCATCCGCCGATCGGCAACAGGGGCGTCGCCGATTACGCTTCGGGTGGTTTGCGGGGGCGGAATCTTGGCGGAATTTTGGGCCGTATTCGAGTTGGACGTAGCCCGAGGAGTGGACTCCGACCCCGAGGCTGCCGGGCCGGCTACCCCCGAGCCTGCGCCTTCCACACCACCCCCACCCCCGCCCCCGAAATAACCAAACTCGCCGGTCCCTAGCCGTCGTTGGTCACGCCGTCGGGTGTTTTGCGGCGGAATTTCGGGCGGAACTTCGAGTCGTACTCCAACTGCATGTATCCCGAGGAGTGCACTCCCACGGCGACACACCCAGTGGCCAGGAACGCGATTCCCGCAACGGTGGACATGTGCCAGAAGGCTGCGGTGAGGCCGGTGAACGCCGAGCCCTGGGCGATCGCCTTGGCCGCACTGACGGGCCGTGACCTGCTTGCGCGGCGACGGAACTCCTCCTGGCGATTCAGCACCAGGAGGGCGGCGAGCAACGGTATCGAGATGGCGATGGCGATGACGCACACCGTTGCCGAGGTGTCCAGCGAGTCCTCGGTCAGGAACGGCTGCACCACGACCAGGCCGGCGCCCGCCAGTCCGCCGTAGATCAGGTTGGACTGACGGATCCATTCCGCCTGGGCCGCCGGGTCGGCGACGGCGTCTTCGAATTCCTTCCGGATGCGTTTGCCTTCGGCATCGGCTTCGGCCGCGCCTTCGGTTCCGGCTTTGGCTGCGATGAGGTGCGCCTGGTCGGCCAGGAAGTCCTTGTCCTCGTTCATGGGCGTCCTTTGGTCAGGGGTGGCGGCCGGCGAGGACGCAGAATTCGTTGCCTTCTGGGTCGGCGAGGACGACCCAGCTTTCGTCGCCTGTCTGGCCGACGTCGGCGTGTCGGGCACCTAGGTCGAGGAGGCGGCGTACCTCTTCGTCCTGGTCCCTGTCGGTCGGGTTGACGTCGAGGTGGAGCCTGTTCTTGACGGTCTTGCCCTCGGGTACGTGCACGAAGGCCAACGTCGGCGGCACCGGGCCGGGGCGGGTCTTGCCTTCTCGCACCAGCGGGGAGCCGATGGTGATGAGTCCGTCCTCTTCGCCTTGTACCTCGTAGTCGAGGACCGAGCACCAGAACCGGGCGAGACCGCTGGGGTCGGCACAGTCGACCGCAAGCTCGGTGAACTTACTGGCCATGGCAGGACCTCCCGGTCTAAGAGTCGTCGGCCTTGCGGACCCAGACTTCCCGGATGATGAGCAGGATGGCGGCGGCGGTGGGGATGGCGAGCAGAGCGCCGACCACACCCAGCAGGGCGCCGCCCAGGAGGGCGGCGATGACGGTGACGGCGCCCGGGATGTCGACGGCTCGGCGCATGATGCGGGGAGCCACGATGTAGTTCTCGATCTGCTGGTAAATGATGCCGTAGGCGAGGCAGGCGACGCCGACCCACAGGCCGTCGGTGAAGCCGATCAGGGCGACGATGACGACACCGATCAGGCCACCGACCATCGGGATGAAGGCGGTGAACATCACCACGATCGCCAGCGCCAGGGCGTACTCGCGCAGGCCGACGATCTGCAGGAAGACGAACATGAAGAAGCCGGCGCAGGCCGCGACCAGGAACTGGCCGCTGACGTAGCCGCCGACCCGGCTGAGCACCTCGTCGCCGAGGATGGAGACGCGGGGACGGCGGCTGGCCGGGACCAGGCTGTACGCCGCCCGCTTCACCGAGGGCAGCGACGCGAGGAAGTAGAGCGTCAGGATGAGGATGGTGAAGCCGGAGAACAGGGCGTTCGCGACCACCTTGCCGACGCCGAGGATGCCGCCGAAGGCGCGCTGCGCCAGCGCCGGGTCCTGGATGTAGTCCTGGGCCTTCTGGATGAACTGGTACCGGTCGTTGAGCTCGTTCAGCGTCTGCGACTTGGTCAGCAGGTCGAGATAGTCGGGCGCGTTCTTGATCAGGCTGTTGATCTGGTCGGTGACGACCGGGACGATCGCGAAGCCGACGCCGGACACGGCGAGGATCATCAGCAGGAAGACGACCCCGACGGACAGGCCGCGCTTCAGGCCGCGGCGCATGAACCACTCGACCAGCGGGTTCAGGCCGACCGCGATGAACATCGAGACCAGCAGCAGGATGAGGACGGACCGGGCCTGGCCGAGCGCGTTCCACAGACCCCAGGCGACGAGTACGCCGAGGGCCGCGAAGAACCCGAACATGAACGGGTTCGACCGCCGCAGCGGCGGACCCGGCAGGCCCATGCCGACGTCGGGATGCCGCTCCTCGATCAGCAGCTCGTCGGCCAGGTTCTCGTCCGTCTTCTTCGCGGCCGCCTCAGCCTCGGCCTCGGACTCATCGGCTTCGTCGGCCGACTCATCGGCCTCGTCCGCCGCCTTGTCGGCCTGGACGGCGGAACCCGCGGCGTCCTCGGCGGAGGCGTCCGCCTTGTCGGCGGAGACCTCCGCCTGGTCCGCGGAGGTGTCGGCCTCCTGGGCGGACTGCTGCGCCTGGTGCGCGGCGGTCTCGGCCTGCTCGGCGGCGGCCTCCGCTTCGGCGGCAGCCGCCTTGGCCGAACGGGTCACCTCCGCGAGATCCTGCTCAGGCGTCGCTGTGGAGTTTTCGTCGCCGGATGGCGTCACATCTTGTCCTTCGGGGATCGCGAGCCGGAAACCGCCTCGTCGGCCTTCTCGTCGTCGGCGGCCTTCTCCTCATCGGACGTCAGTTCCTCGTCGGAGTCCGATGTGTCCGGCCGCGCCTGCACCGAAGTCTCCTGGTCGGCGAGGTCACTCAGCCGGAACTCGTCGATCTTGGTCGAGTCGGCCGGCTCCTCGTCGTCGTCCGCGGGACCGCCCGCGGACTTGCTGGCGAGCTCGTCGGCGGCCTTGGTGTCCACCCGCAGCCCGGTGTCGATCCGCGTCTCGTCCACCCGCGCGTCACCCGCAGCGACGCCGACGAACGGGCTGGACCCGGTGAAGGGTCCGTCCTCTTCGTCGTCGTACGGGCTGTCGGCAGGGGCCTCGTCCTTCGAGTGAACCGCGAACGGGCTCTCGACCGGCGCCTCGTCCTTCGGCTGCGGCCTGAACGAGTCGTCCTCATCCGGCTTCGCCGCGAACGGGCTGGCGGCCGGCTCCGGGGCGGCGGGGAGCGAGTTCTCCCGCGGCGCGAACGGGCTGGCCGCCGGTGCCGCGGCGGGCTGCTGCGGCCGGGAGAACGGGTTCACATAAGCCGGCGCGGCTGTTTCGGAGTCGAGCTCGGCAGCCTGGCGGGCGATGTTGCTGGCGATCTCGTTCAGCCCGGCGATCTGGGTGAGGATGCCGTCGCGGCGCTTGGCCAGTCGCTCGGTCTCGCGGGCGACGATGGTGCGCGACCGCTCGGCCTCGTCGGCGGCATTGGCCAACTCCGCCTCGGAGCGGGTCCGCGCGGTGGTGAGCAGTTGCTCGGACTCACGGCGGGCCCGGGCGATGGTCCGCTCGGCCGACTCCTCGGCCTCGGCGCGGATCTTGCGAGCCTGCTCGGTCGCCTCGGCGACCCGGCGCTCGGAGGCCTCGGCCGCCTCGCGCATCTGGGTGGTCAGGTTCTCGGTGTCGGCCGCGATCTGCTGGTGCTTGTCGGCCAGCTCCTTGGCCTGCTGCTCACGCTCGTCGGCCAGCCGGGCCCGCAGGGCCGCGGACTCGCGCTGGATCGCGGTCCGGATCTTCTCGGCCTCGTGCAGGGCACCGTTCTTCAGCGTGCTGGCCTGCGACTCCGCGGTCAGCATCAGCTGCTCGGCCTTGCGCCGCGCGGTCTGGAGCACCTCGGCGGCCTCGGTCTCCGCGGTACGGCGAAGCTCCGCGGCGTCACCCTCGGCGGTCCGGCGCATGCTGTCCGCCTCGTTCAGCGCGACGCTCCGGATGTCCTCGGCCTCACGCACACCGGTCGCACGGGTGGACGCCGCCTCCTTGGCCGCGGCCGTCCGCAGCTCGTCGGCTTCGCGGCGGGCCTCCTCGAGTGCCTCGGACGCCTGGTCCTGGGCCAGCCGGAGGATCTGCGCCGCCCGGTCGCCGAGGCCGGCGTACGACGGGTTGGCGCTGGCCTCGAGCTGCCGGCGGGTCTCCTCGAGCTGGCGCTGCAGGGGCGCAACGCTGCCCTGCAGCTCGTCGGCGCGGTTGCGTGCCTCGACGAGTTGCATTTCCAGTGCGCGGACGTAGTCGTCCACCGCCTGCTTGTCGTACCCACGGCGACTGACCGGGAATCCCCCGGCCGCGGTCGCCGTACGGTCGAAGAATGGCAGGCTCGACTCGTCAGGCATTTCCCGAGATTCCCTTCTGGCGGCTCAGCGTGAATCCCCCACCTTAAGCCTGTCAGAACCCGGGTGTAACCAGCCAGTCGGCCCCTGTGGACAGCCCTGCCCCGAACTACCTGTTGCGGAAGCGATTGATGGCCGCTTCGTGCTGCTCCCGCAGCGCCTGGTCCCGCACCCCGAGGCCCTCGGCCGGGGCGAGCGTGAGCACGCCGACCTTGCCCTGGTGCAGGTTGCGATGGACGTCGTACGCCGCCTGGGACGTCTCCTCGAGTGGGTACACCTTGCTGACCGTCGGGTGGACCATGCCCTTGGCAATCAACCGGTTGGCCTCCCAGGCCTCGCGGTAGTTGGCGAAATGGGAGCCGATGATCCGCTTCAGGTTCATCCACAGATAGCGGTTGTCGTACTCGTGCATGAAGCCCGAGGTCGACGCACACGTCACGATCGTCCCGCCGCGACGGGCGACGTACACCGAGGCGCCGAACGTCTCCCGGCCCGGGTGCTCGAACACGATGTCCGGGTCGTCGCCACCGGTCAGCTCCCGGATCCGCGCACCGAACCGCTTCCACTCCTTCTGGTCCTGGGTGTGCTCGTCGGACCAGAACTTGTACCCCTCCGCCGAGCGGTCGATGATCAGCGAGGCGCCCATCGCCCGGCAGATCTCCGCCTTCTCCGGCGACGACACCACGCAGACCGGGATCGCCCCGCCGTTCAGCGCGAACTGGGTCGCATAGGAACCGAGCCCGCCGGACGCGCCCCAGATCAGGACGACGTCGCCCTGCTTCATGTTCGCGCCGTTCGAGGAGACCAGCTGCCGGTACGCCGTACTGTTCACCAGACCCGGCGACGCGGCCTCCTCCCAAGTCAGGTGGGCGGGCTTGGGCATCAGCTGGTTCGACTTCACCAGCGCGATCTCGGCCAGGCCGCCGAAGTTGGTCTCGAAACCCCAGATCCGCTGCTCGGAGTCGAGCATCGTGTCGTTGTGCCCGTCCGGGGACTCGAGCTCGACCGACAGGCAGTGCGCGACCACCTCGTCGCCCGGCTTCCACGCGTTCACACCGGGACCGGTCCGCAGTACGACGCCGGACAGGTCGGAACCGACCACGTGGTACGGCAGGTCGTGGCGGGCGGTCAGCGGGGACAACTTCCCGTACCGCTTGAGGAAGGAGAAGGTCGACACCGGTTCGAAGATCGACGTCCAGACGGTGTTGTAGTTGATCGCGCTCGCCATCACCGCCACCAGCGCCTCGCCGGGACCGAGCTCAGGCGTCGGGACGTCGTCGAGATGGAGGCTCTTGCGTGGATCCTTCTCCTTGCTGTCCAGACCCTCGAACATGCTCGCCTCGTCGGCGTGCACGGTGATACCGCGGTAATGGTCCGGTACGTCGAGCGCGCCGACGGCCGCGGTGTCACCGGCGAGAATCGCTTCGAGGATCTGCTTCACGTCGTACCTCCTGCAGCGGCGGTCTGGGTGAGCGGAACTTACCGCTGAGTATGCACGTCTGGCTGTGCCCTGTAACACAGGACGGGACGGTTGAGACGACCGTCACTTTTCCAGTCCACCGTTGTCAGTGGTCTTATCACCGCAGCCGGGTGTGCAGGCGCACCTGGGTGAAGTCGTCACCGGACCGCAACTGGACCAGGTCGCACAGCTGGTTCGCCAGCCAGACACCGCGTCCGCCGAGCCCGTCGAGGGGCGGCAGCACCCGGCCGACGAGCAGGTTGTCGATCCGGCCGCGGTCCGCCACGTCGCAGATCAGCGAGCCGTCCGCGATCCACACCGACAACGTCCCGCGTCCACCGCCGAACCGGATGCTGTTCGTGCAGATCTCGTGCAGCGCGAGCGCCAAGTCGTCCAGCCGGTCCCGTGACACCCCGTGCGACGACGCCTGCGCGTTGACCCACTGCCGTACCTGCGCGAGATCCTCCAGTCCGAACTCCCACCGCTCGGCCCGATCCGGTACGTCGCTCAGCGCCGTACGGAACGTCTTCTCCGCAAAGGCTTCCGCGCCGGCGTGGGTGACGGTCGGGTCGATCCCGACCGACGCCTCGTACGGGCAGAGCAGCCGGAAGTTCTTGTCGTCGGCGAAGGCGATGTCGAGCAGGGCTTCGTGCAGCACGGCCTCGTCGTACTCGGCCGCGGTCCGGCCGGCATAGGCCGGCTCGCCGAGGCCGCGGACTGGGCGGCCCGGGTTGCGTTCGAGCGCGTCGCGCCACAGCGGGATCAGGCGGGCCGGATTGCGGCCGGCCACGGTCGCGTCGATGAAGCCGACCTGGTCGCCCTCGGGCCCGAGAGCCGCCCGCAGGCGGGCGATCCGGGCGGGCGGCAGGGCAGCCACGATCGCCTCACCTGTTGCCAGGCCGTCGCGGACGAAAGGTGTCGCGAGCCGCACGAACTCCTCGTCCGAGGTGTAGACGAAGGCGCCGTGCTGGAACCCCGTCGGCACACCGTCCAGAGAATCGGTGGCGCTGTCCTTCAGCACCCGAACAGCGTAGTCCGGTCAGAGCCACTCGGCAGTGTGTCGGCGCGTGCCGTCACACCCCGTTCGGCGGTGGTAACAGTGAGGTTTCTTCAGCTTCGGATTCAGGCGGGCTCGACCAGTTCGACCAGCACACCGCCGGCCGAGCGTGGGTGGACGAAGTTGACCCGCGACCCGCCCGTGCCGCGCTTCGGCTCGTCGTACAGCAACCGCGCGCCGCGCTCCCGCAGCGTCGCCGAGACCGCGTCCAGATCGCGCACCCGGTACGCGAGTTGCTGGATCCCCGGACCGCGCTGGTCGAGGAACTTGGCGATCGGCGACTCGTCCGACAGCGGCGCCAGCAACTGGATCGAGGAACCCGATTCGCCCACGGACAGCATCGCCTCGCGCACGCCCTGCTCCTCGTTGATCTCCTCGTGCGCGACGGTCATCCCGAACACGTCGGCGTAGTACCGCACAGCCTCGTCGAAGTCGGCCACGGCGATCCCCACGTGGTCGATCGCCTCGAACAGGGCCTTGGTCGTGGTGAGGTGATCCATATCGCCAGCGTGGACCAGTCGGCTGCGTGATTCCAATGAAAAGTGGCCGATGCGACACTCGAACCGTGGCGGGGGATGTGCTCATCGGCCTCGGCCGGCTGCTGGCGGCCGTGCGGCCCTGGCGCGCGCCCGGAGCGTTCCGCGCGCACGGCCTGACCCTGGCCACCCTGACAACTCTTGCCGCGCGCAACCATCCCGGCGACGTCGCGCTCATCGACGACGACGGTCCACTCACGTACGCCGACCTCGATCAGCTGACCCGCGAACCCGCGACCGGCGAACGCATCGCGGTCCATGAGCTCAACGGGCGGTCGTTCGTCGTAGCAGTCGTCTCCGGTCTACGAGCCAACGCGGACGTCGTCCTGGTCGATCCCCGCGCACCCGCCGTGGAGGTCGGCACACGACGGGCCGGGCAGCGCGGGCAGGTCGTAGTGATGACGTCCGGAAGCACGGGTACGCCGAAGGTCGTCGAACGGAAGGTGACCGCCGCACAGGCCGTGCCGATCGCGACGTTGCTGCGGCGATTGCCCTTACAGCGTGGGGTTCCGCTGGTGATCACGCAGCCGTTGTTCCACGGGTTCGGGGTGGGATTCCTCGCCTTGGGGCTGGCCTTCGGGATGCCTGTCGTCTTACGGCGTCACTTCACTGCGGAGGAGGTGGCCGACTTCCTGCGCGACCACCCGGGCGCGATGCTGACCGGCGTACCTCCGGTGCTGGCGAAGGTTGCGCGAACCGGAGTCGTGGTTCCGCTGGCAGCTGTGGTGAGTGGTGCCGGGCCGTTGCATCCAGCGGTCGCGGATCGGTTGCGGAAGGCATTCGGGCCGGTGCTGTTCAACCTCTACGGATCGACCGAGCAGGGTTGGTCGACGCTCGCGACACCCACCGACCTCGCCGAAGCGCCAGGGACGATCGGCCGGCCGGCGGCCGGCGTGAGGCTCGCGATCCTCAACGACGCTGGTGGTCCCGTGCGGGCCGGGGAGGTCGGTCACGTCTGGGTCGGTGGACGACTGGCCGGCCGGATGGCGGACTCCGGTGACCTCGGTCATCGTGACTCGGCCGGGCGGTTCTTCGTCGACGGACGGGCCGACGACCTGATCGTGACGGGCGGGGAGAACGTATTCCCCGTCGAGGTGGAGAACGCGCTCCTCAGTCACCCGGCCGTGGCCGACGCCCGCGTCGTCGGCGTACCGGACGAGGAGTACGGCGCTCTGCTCGAGGCCCACGTCGTACGACGGCAAGCGGTGGACGCCTGGGAATTGCTCCGGCACGCACGGGCGCGGCTCAGTCCGGTGAAGGTGCCGCGGTCGATCACGTTCGTGGCCGAGCTTCCGGTCACGTCGACGGGTAAACCGGCCAGGCGTGTGACCTGATCGACAGGGTCGGACTTGGGGCGTACCAGTGCCGTCGCAGGTATCGTGACAGACATGTCTGACGCCTCTCGCAGCTCGCAGAATCAAACCGTCATAGTGGCCGGCGCGCGCACCCCGATCGGGCGGCTGCTGGGTGGCCTCAAGGGCTTCACCGGCGCCGAGCTCGGCGGGTTCGCGATCAAGGGCGCACTGGAGAAGGCCGGGGTCGCACCGGACCAGGTCGAGTACGTGATCATGGGCCAGGTACTGCAGGCCGGCGGCGGCCAGATCACCGCCCGCCAGGCCGCGGTCAAGGGCGGCATCCCGATGAACGTCCCGGCCATCACGATCAACAAGGTCTGCCTGTCCGGCCTGAACGCGATCGCGCTCGCCGACCAGCTGGTCCGCGCCGGGGAGTACGAGATCGTCGTCGCCGGCGGGATGGAGTCGATGACGAACGCGCCGCACCTGCTGCCGAAGTCCCGCGAGGGCTTCAAGTACGGCGATGTGCCGCTGGTGGACTCGATGGCGTTCGACGGGTTGTGGGACGCGTTCACCGACCAGGCCATGGGTGCGCTCACCGACCAGGCGAACAACACCGGCCTCAAGCTCAGCCGCGAGGAGCAGGACGAGTTCAGCGCCCGCTCGCACCAGCAGGCCGCCGCGGCCTGGAAGAACGGCGTCTTCGCCGACGAGGTGGTGCCGGTCGAGGTGCCGCAGCGCAAGGGCGACCCGATCGTGGTCGACAGCGACGAAGGTGTCCGCAGCGACACCTCCGCGGAGTCGCTGGCCAAGCTCCGGCCGGCCTTCGGCAAGGACGGCACGATCACCGCCGGTTCGGCCTCGCAGATCTCCGACGGCGGCTGTGCCGTGGTCGTGATGAGCAAGGCGAAGGCCGAGGAGCTCGGGCTGTCGTGGATCGCCGAAATCGGCGCCCATGGCTCCGTCGCCGGTCCTGACTCGTCGCTGCAGAGCCAGCCGGCGAACGCGATCGTCAAGGCGTGCTCGAAGGAAGGCATCGAGCCGGCTGCCCTCGACCTGATCGAGATCAACGAGGCGTTCGCGGCCGTCGGGATCGCCTCGGCGCGGGAGCTTCAGGTCGACCTCGACAAGGTCAACGTGAACGGCGGTGCGATCGCCCTCGGCCACCCGATCGGCATGTCGGGTGCCCGGCTGGTGCTGCACCTGGCGCTCGAGCTGCAGCGTCGCGGTGGCGGCGTCGGCGCCGCGGCCCTGTGCGGCGGCGGCGGTCAAGGCGACGCGCTGATCGTGCGGGTACCCCAGCGCTGACTGAGAGAGGGCTGATGCCACGACGCACCGCTCCGGTCGGCGAGTTGGTCGAGCGAGCCCGGGAGGGTGACTCCCGGGCCGTCGCTCGATTGATCTCGCTGGTGGAGGACGAATCGCCGCTGCTCCGCGAGGTGATGGCGGCGCTTTCGCCGTACGCCGGGAACGCGCACATCGTCGGGATCACGGGCTCGCCGGGGGTCGGCAAGTCCACCTCGACGTCGGCGCTGGTTTCGGCGTACCGGAAGACCGGGAAGCGGGTCGGCGTGCTGGCGGTCGACCCGTCGTCGCCGTTCTCCGGCGGTGCGTTGCTGGGGGACCGGGTGCGGATGCAGGACCACGCGACGGACACCGGCGTGTTCATCCGGTCGATGGCGTCGCGCGGGCATCTCGGTGGGCTGGCGTGGACGACTCCGCAGGCGTTGCGGGTGCTCGACGCGGCCGGTTTCGACGTCGTCCTGGTGGAGACCGTCGGGGTCGGTCAGTCCGAGGTGGAGATCGCCGGGATGGCCGATACGACGCTCGTGCTGCTGGCGCCGGGGATGGGTGACGGGATCCAGGCGGCCAAGGCCGGCATCCTCGAGGTCGGCGACATTTACG
Source organism: Kribbella sp. CCNWLW201 (assembly GCF_037203805.1). Lineage (NCBI taxonomy): Bacteria > Bacillati > Actinomycetota > Actinomycetes > Propionibacteriales > Kribbellaceae > Kribbella > Kribbella sp. CCNWLW201. The sequence continues at coordinate 10,805 of NZ_JBBCBQ010000006.1, forward strand.
TTGTGAACAAGGCGGATCGCGACGGCGTGCAGAACGTCACCCGGGACCTGCGGGCGATGCTCGCACTGGCCGAACGGCCCGAAGGAGCCTGGTCGCCGCCGATCCTGAAAACTGTTGCCTCGCGCAACGAAGGGATCGCCGAGGTGGTCACCGCGATCGAGGACCGGCTGGCCTGGATGGAGGCCAACGGCGTCCTGGACGAGCGCCGGCGCAGCCGGGCCCGGGACGAGATCGAGGCGATCGCGATGACGGCGCTGCGGTCCCGGTTCGCGCACCTGCACGGCGACGCCCGCCTCGACGTGCTGGCGGCCAAGGTCGCCGAGGGGAACACCGACCCCTACACCGCGGCCGACGAACTCATCGCCGCGCTTTGACTGCGACATTCGACCACTGTCTGTCACATTGTGCCGATGGGTGCGGATAGAGTGGAATGAGTTCCGAAATCGGGCAAAGACCGGAAGATTTCCGCATCACGGTGCGATCCGCGTCTCACGGCGGCGCGCCGGAGGCTGCCATGCCCCCGAATCCGTTACAGAATGGACCTTGTAGCTGGTGAGCATTGTGCGGTGGGCTGTGTTCAGTCAGTGACAATTGGTGACGGTCCGTGATACAAACACAAACACAGTCGACCGAGTGGTTGCGAACGAGGAGTGGTGACATGCCGAAGAAGCTGTTGATCTGGTCGGTCATCGCCTTTGCCGGCTTCTATCTGTTCACTCAGCCGGCGAACGCCGCCGACGCGGTGGGAGGCGCGTTCTCGGCCGTCGGCGACGCGTTCACCAGCGTGATCACGTTCTTGAGTGCGCTGTTCAACTGATCTGCTGTCCGAGTGTCCCGTGACGAGCCATCGTGCGGGACACTTGGCTGTAAGGAGCGTTCAGGCCGCGTGGCCGACAACGGGGACAGTGCCCGCAAGTGGGGTGTAGGGGAGTGAACGGATGGCCGGAATAGGCCTGTTCCGGATCTTCGACCCGAAGGTCCGGCGCCACCTGATCTCGGACGAGGGCGAGGTCGTCATCGACGAGGTCAGGCACCACTGGGTGGTGTTCAGCGTGCCGATGCTCGAGGTTGTGCTCGCGGCGGCGCTGCTGATCGCGATGGTGACCACCAGCATCGGCGGGCAGCAGGTGCTGCTGGCCATCGTGCTGGTGCTGCTGGCGCACGCCTTCTGGCAGTTCCTCACCCAGCATCGGGACCGGTTCGTGGTCACCAACATGCGGGTGATGCGGATTCGCGGCGTCTTCTCCCAGACGGTGGCGACCACCCCGATCGCGCGAGTCCTGGACATCACCCTGCAGAAACCGATCATCGGCCGGATCCTCGGCTACGGTCACTTCGTCTTCGAGTCGGCGGCGCAGGACCAGGGCTTCCGGGAGATCAAGTGGGTCAGCCGGCCGGACGACCGCGACCTGACCATCCAGCGCGTCATCCAGCGAACCGGTCTGCGCGCCTCTGCCAGCGTCGACGTCGTACAGGGTGACGAAGACTCCGATGACGACGGCACCGGCCCGATCGGGATGGACTCCGCCCAGGAGGTCACCACGACCACGGCCCCCGCGCCCGCCCACCACCAGGCTCGCCCAGCCGGCTCCGGGACCAAGTCCATCTTCAACAGCGAACGCGGCAACTGGACCGACGACCCCGACTGACCAGTCAGTCAGGTCGAGCCAGGTCGAGGAAGGCCCGGCGACGACGTTCGCGATGCGCACGTTCGGGATCCGTGGCCGGCCCGGCGAGCGCGCGGGTGAGTTCGTCGGCTGCGTCGGCGTACCGGTGATCGCGTGCGAGCAGTTCGGCGCGTACGGCGTACCAGCGAGGGCTCGGCGGGAGTTCGTCGAGCATGGCGAGCCCGGATGCGGTGCCGTCGGCCTCGGCGGTCGCGACCGCATGAGCCAGCTGCGCGGACGTGCTGGGCGCGATCGACACGAGCAGGTCGTACAGACGGACGATCTCGCGCCAGTCGGTGGCGCTGTAGCTGGGTACGCGGGCGTGCTCAGCGGCGATGGCGGCCTGGAGTTGATAGGCGTCAGCCTGTTGGCCCGAGCGCAGGAGCGATTCGTTCAGGAGCGCGATCCCGCGAGTGATCGCCTGTTGGTCCCAGCGACTGCGATCCTGCCGGTCGAGGGTGACCACCTCACCGTCATCGTCGAGCCGAGCCGGACGACGTGCCTCGGTGAGGAGCAGCAAGGCGAGTACGGCGGTCGGCATCGGCTGGTCGGGCAGCAGTTCATGGAGTAGCTCCGCCAGCCGGATCGCCTCGGTGCAGACGTCGACGTCGTACGCGGTCTGTCCCTCAACTGGTGCATGGCCGGAGGTGTAGAGGCTGTGGATGACTCCGCACGCGGCCGGCAGCCGAGCGGGGAGTTCGTCCTCGCTCGGCACGCGGTAGGGGATCCGCGCGGCCGCGATCTTCTGACGGGCTCGGGTCAGCCGCTTGTTCGTCGCGACCTCGGTGGTGAGCAGTACGGCGGCGATCTGGGCCGGCGACAGACCACACAACGTCCGCAGCGCCAGTGCGACCCGGGTCGGTGGCGACAGTGTGGGATGACAACAGGTGAAGATCAGCCGCAGCAGATCGTCCTGCACCACGCTGTCCGGCACGATGCCGTCCGACTGGCTGAGTTCCATCAGTTCCAGCCCGTCTCGTTCCTTGCCGGGGCGTGCTCGCTCGCGGCGGATGATGTCGATCGCCTTCCGCCGGGCGGTCACGGTCAGCCAGGCGCGCGGCTCCGGCGGTACTCCGGTGACCGGCCAGGCGCCGAGGGCCGCCAGGGTCGCTTCCTGGACGGCGTCCTCGGCCAGCTGGACGTCGCCGACGGTCCGGATCAGGGTCGCCAGGATGCGCGTCCCCTCGACCCGGATCGTTTCGGCGAGTGCGTCGTACATCGGGGAGCTACTTGGCCAGGATGACTGGGCGCACCTCGACGGCGCCGTTCCACGCGGCCGGGATCTGCGCGGCGATGGCGACCGCCTCCTCCAGGTTGTCGGCCTCGATCAGGTAGTAGCCGGTCAGGGCTTCCTTGGTCTCCGCGTACGGCCCGTCCGTCGTGACGACCTTCCCGCCGCGCGCACCCTCCACCCGGACGACGGTCGCCGTCGGAGTCGGATGTAGGACGGCACTCGCCTTGATGGTGTCGGCGTGGTCCACCCCGAACTGCCGGTACTCCGCCAGCTCACTCGCCTGCTCAGGCGCCCACCAGTCGACGTCCGCCGTGTAGGTCAGTGCAAGGTACTGCGCCATCGGAACACTCCTTCTTCGCCAGGCCCACTGTGGCCTCTCAGCAAGTGAACGAACAGCCACGCACCTCCAGGACATCTCTCAGGTGGTGCACTCCGCGACCCGCGCCCGGAACTCCCGTACGACGCCCGCGTCGCCCGCGGACTGAATCACCGACGCGTCCTGCCGACCCCACAACCAGAGGAACAGAGCATCCGCCGACCCGAAGATCTCGGCGTCCACCTCACCCTCGGCCACCTGACTCACCACGACCTTCGTCGCGTCGGCGCGGACCGTCCACGACCGCCCGTCGGCCGTGATGCGTACGGCGGCATCGACCGGGTGGGCCGTATCGCCTTCCTCCCACCACGGGCCGGCGAGGTTGGGGAAGAGGAGCTCGTCGATGCCGTCGAGGGCCAGCTCCGGGTCGATCGGTGTGATCACGTCATGCGCCTGTTCGACGTCGATCCGGTGGACCACACTCTCCAGCGCCATCCGCCGGAACCAGAACCCGGAGGTCTTGTCGTCCGGGTTGAACGTCCACGTCTCCCGCTCGGTCCCGGCGGCCTCCAGCGCGTCCACGATCGCCGCGCGTGCCTCGTCGTACAACTCGATCGCATCCCGCCCGCTGAAGTCCGGCGGCCACGGATCTGGCAACGCCGCGAGCTTCAGGACCTCCACCTTGTGCAGGTAGACCGTCGCCACATGCCGCACCACCGACTCGACCGTCCACCCCGGACAGCTGGGCACAGCGGCATCGAGCCCCATCCGCCCAACCTCACCCAACCGCGCGGACTCAGCCCGCAACTGCTCGAGGTAGAACCCAGCCAACGTCATACGGCCGAGCATGCCACCGCCGACGGACAGTTTCAGATGGTCCGGGACTTCATCGCCTCGGCCCAGTCGGTGGTCTCGGCCTGGCTGATCTCGACCACCCGTTCCGCGAGCAGGCGGACCGGGTCCTCGGCGTCGGCGAAGCGCCCGGCGCGCTGGGCGTAGAGCCAGGCCTCGTTCCGCAACTGTTCGGCCGTCCGGGTGTACATCGGGTAGGAGTCCTTGAACCCGAACAGGGTGCGGATCCCTTCGGCCAGCGCGATCAGGCCGCCGAGCGCCGGCGCCAGCCAGTTCGGGGCGTCGATGGCGACAGAGATCGCGATCACAAGCGCCGCGACCAGTTGGATGGTGCCGAGGGCTCGGTAGGCGATGCGCGCCCGGTTCGCCTGGGCCCGGTACCAGCGGAATCTGATCGTGATCAGTTCCTCGGCCGGCGAGTCCGTGCCGAGTGCCGGGAAGTCGGATTCTCTGAGAGTCGCCACGGTCAGCCACGATAAGCGTTTCGGCGGTTAATGTTCCGGTCATGGCGAGGAAGCGGGCGTTGCCGTTCGATCCTATTGACGAGGCCTCCCGGCAGTGGGGGCGGCGGTGGGGCGCGGTCGAGCAGATGCGGGCGGTCACGTCGCTGATGCGGGCCCAGCAGATCGTCATCGGTGAGCTCGACGACATCCTGAAGAAGCACGGGTTGACCTTCGCGCGGTTCGAGGCGCTGGTGCTGCTGACGTTCTCGCGGCGCGGGTCGTTGCCGCTGGGCAAGATGGGGGAGCGGCTGCAGGTGCACCCGACCTCGGTGACGTCGATCGTACGGCGCCTGGAGGCGGCCAAACTGGTCACCCGGACCCCACACCCGGACGACGGGCGGGCCGTCCTCTGCGAGATCACCCCCGAGGGCCGGGAACTGGTCGAACGCGCCACCGCCGACCTGGTCGCCGCCGACTTCGCCCTGTCCGGCCTCACCGACGAGCAGCTCAAGATGCTCTGGTCCGTCCTCGAGCCCCTCCGCCACAACGCCGGCGACTTCACCTGACCCAACGCGGGACCTCAAAGTTGTCCTCAGGTTGGAAATAGTTGGACGTCCTAGTATTTTGGGACCAGTTCCCGAGGAGGTCTGACTGATGGATGCCGAGCAGATCGCCGCCGGCCGGAGCCGGTGGCAGCAGCGGTACGACGCGGCACGCAAGCGGGAGGCGGACTTCACCACGCTCTCCGGCACCACGGTCGAGCCCGTCTACGGGCCGCCCGAGGGGGTCGACGACCCGCGGATGGACCGGATCGGCTGGCCGGGCGAGTTCCCGTTCACCCGCGGCCTCTACCCGACCGGGTACCGCGGCCGCACCTGGACGATCCGCCAGTTCGCCGGCTTCGGGAACGCCGAGCAGACCAACGAGCGGTACAAGATGATCCTGAACGGTGGTGGCGGCGGCCTCTCGGTCGCGTTCGACATGCCGACGCTGATGGGCCGCGACTCCGACGACCCCAAGTCGCTCGGCGAGGTCGGGCACTGCGGCGTCGCGATCGACTCGGCCACCGACATGGACCGGCTGTTCAAGGACATCCCGCTGCAGGACGTCACGACCTCGATGACGATCTCCGGTCCCGCCGTACCGGCGTTCGTGATGTACCTGGTCGCCGCCGAGCGCCAGGGCGCCGACATCACCAAGCTCAACGGGACGCTGCAGACCGACATCTTCAAGGAGTACATCGCGCAGAAGGAGTGGCTGTTCCCGCCGGAACCGCATCTGCGCCTGATCGGTGACCTGATGGAGTACTGCGCCGCGACCATCCCCGCGTACAAGCCGCTCAGTGTCTCCGGCTACCACATCCGTGAGGCCGGCTCGACCGCCGCGCAGGAGCTGGCGTACACGCTCGCCGACGGATTCGGGTACGTCGAGCTGGGGCTCAGCCGCGGCCTCGACGTCGACGTGTTCGCGCCCGGGCTGTCGTTCTTCTTCGACAGCCACCTGGACTTCTTCGAGGAGATCGCGAAGTTCCGCGCCGCCCGCCGGATCTGGGCCCGCTGGCTGCGCGACGTGTACGGCGCTCGCACCGAGAAGGCCCAGTCGCTGCGCTTCCACACCCAGACGGCTGGGGTGTCGCTGACGGCCCAGCAGCCGTACAACAACGTCGTACGGACTGCTGTCGAGGCGCTGGCAGCCATCCTCGGTGGGACGAACTCGCTGCACACCAACGCGCTCGACGAGACGCTCGCGCTGCCGAGCGAGGAGTCGGCCGAGATCGCGTTGCGGACGCAGTCGGTGCTGATGGAAGAGGTCGGGGTCACCAACGTCGCCGACCCGCTCGGCGGGTCCTGGTTCGTCGAGGCGCTCACCGACGACATCGAGGCCGAGGCCGAGGAGATCTTTGCCCGGATCAAGGAGATGAGCCCGGACGGCTCGATGACCGGCGGGATCCTGCGCGGGATCGAGGACGGCTGGTTCATGGCCGAGATCGCCGACGCCGCGTTCGAGTACCAGCAGAAGCTGGAGAAGGGCGAGAAGAAGATCGTCGGGGTGAACACCCTGACCGACACGGTCTCCGGTGAGCTGTCCATCCTCCGGGTCAGCCACGAGGTGGAGATCGAGCAGTGCAGGGTGCTCGCGGCGCGCAAGACGCACCGCGACGAGGACCGGGTACGTCGTACGCTATCGGCTCTGGTCGAGGCGGCCAGTCGGACCGGCAACCTCATCGAACCCATGCTGGAGGCGGCGCGTGCGGAGGCCACGATGGGGGAAATCTGTCACGTTCTTCGGGAACTCTGGGGCGAATACCGAGAGCCCGCCCGCTTCTGACGAGCCCCCGGCAGACCCGCCACCCGCACCGCCCGGCGGCAACGGCGGCGGTCCGCTCGACGGTCGCGGTGTGGTCGTCTGCGGATCGGACCGCACGATGCTGCGGGTCGTCACCGAGCTGGTCGGTTCCGGCGAACGGGTCACCGCGATCGTCAACCCCGCGTCCCGGCACTACGAACGGATCGGCGAACTCGGCGCGCAGGTGATGGGTGTCCGCGTCGTCAGCGAGGCGTTGCTGCGGCGCGCGGGGATCGATGCCGAGAACGGGCGGCCGTCGAACGCACGCGCCCTGGTGCTGCTGGACAACGACGACGTCCACAACGTCCACACCGCGTTGACCGCGCGGGACATGGATCCGGATCTGCGCATCGTCGTACAGATGGTCAACCCCCGGCTGGGTGAGCAGTTGCATCGGCTGCTGGGTGACTGCGTGGTGATCTCGGGACCTTCGCTGGCCGCACCGGCCTTCGTGTCGGACGCCCTGGAGGACGACGAGCTGACCTGGCTCGAAATCGGAGGTCGGCGGCTGGTCGCCGGTCAGGCCGATCTGATCCGGGGGCCGCATATCGCCGTACTGGCCGACACCACCTCGTCGGCGACACCGGAGCTGCTGCCGATCGTGAGCTCCGACCCGACCGGCGACATCGTCCTCGGCACCGGCGTCCGCAGCGTCTGGCGGACCAAGGACGTACGACGGGCCGGCTGGCTGATGGCGCTGCGCGACATCTTCGATCGCCGGGTACGGCGGATCGCCGCGGTGATGACGTTCCTCGTGCTCACCGGGACCGTGCTGACGCACTACATCGCGAACCCGAACATCGACTGGTGGCGCGCGCTCTACCTGGCCGCCGGTGCGGTGACGTCGGCCGGGATCGAGGACGACGCGTTCTCCGAGGCGGAGCCCTGGGCCAAGGTGGCCGCGGTCCTGGTGCAGCTGACCGGCATCGTGCTGATGGCCCTGCTGACCGCGGTCGTCGTCGACTCGTTGATCGGGGCGCGACTGTCCCGGGTGATCGGCGGTGTCCGCGGCCGGCCGCGCAACCACGTCGTCGTCTGCGGTCTCGGTACGGTCGGTGCGCGCGTACTGGAGATCCTGGCCGAGCGTGGTGTCGCGGTGATCGGGGTCGAGCACGACGAAGACTCGCCCGGTGTGCAGACCGCGCACCGGCTGCGCATCCCGGTGGTGATCGGGGACAGCAGCAACGAGGAGACGCTGCGACAGGCCGGCGTACAGCGAGCTCAGGCGGTGCTGGCGATCACCAACGGCGACATCACGAATCTGGAGTCGGCGATGGTCGTCCGCGACCTGAACCCGGAGGCGCGGATCACGATGCGGATGTTCGACCATGACCTGGCCCAGCGAGTCGAGCGGCGGCTCGGGCTCGGGCACAGCCGGTCGGTGTCGATGCTGGTCGCGCCGGCGATCGCGGCGGCGGTGGCGAACCGGCGCAGTCAGGTCACCGTGCCGGCCGGTCGTCGTGTCCTGCTGCTCACCGAGGTCACCGTCGAACCCGGGTCGGTCGCGGGTGGGCGCCGGCTGGGCGAGCTGGACGAAGCCGGCGGTCTGCGGGTCCTGGCGCGCCGGGACGGGACTACCTGGGACTGGTCCCCGGCGTACGACAAGGAGCTCCAGCCGGGCGACCGGATCGCCGTTGCCGGCACCCGCAGCGGCCTCGCCCGCCTGCTCCTGGCCACCCGGGCACAACACGCCTAGTGGAAGTGCCCGCCGCCGGACCTCCGCACGCCATCTCCGGCGCCCATGCGGGCACCTCGCTGCGTTGGAGGGAAGGGCACGATGAACCCCGCATCGAGCCCTTCCCTCCGCCTTGCGATGCACCCACCTGGACACCGGAGCTGACGCACGGATTTCCGGCGGCGGGCACTCTCGGGGAGGATGGACCCGTGAACGTGAACGGAATGCGAGGGCAGTCGTGAGTCAGTCGAACTTCTCCCGTCCCGGGGCGATCGATCTGTCGTCCCTGCGCAAGCCCGCGGCGGCTGGTGGTCCACCGGCTGCGGGTGGTGCTCCGGCAGCAGGCGGTGGCGCCGCGGGGTCGTATGTGCTGAACGTGAGCGAGCCGACCTTCCAGGCCGATGTGATCGAGCGGTCGCTGCAGGTCCCGGTGGTGGTCGAGTTCTGGTCGCCGCGGTCGCAGGCCTCGACCGCGCTCAGCCCGGTGCTCGCCCAGCTGTCCACCGAGTACGCCGGCAAGTTCCTGCTGGCCCGGATCGACATCGACGCGAACCCGCAACTGGCCCAGGCGGTCGGCGTCCAGACGGTTCCGCTGGTGATCGCCGTACTGCGGGGTCAGGTGGTCCCGCTGTTCCAGGGTGCGCTGGGGGAGCCGGAAACGCGGCAGTACCTCGACCAGCTGCTCACCGTGGCGGTCGCGAACGGAATCACCGGGCGGGCCGAGCCTGTCGGTGGTCCGGCCGAGCCCGCCGCGGAGGAGGAAGAGCCGGCCCCGAACCCGCGGTTCGAGAAGGCCGAGAACGCGGTCGGTGCCGGTGACCTGGACGGCGCGATCGCGGCGTACGAGGAGCTCCTGAAGGAGACCCCGAACGACGCCGAGGCGAAGTCCGGCCTGGCCCGGGTCCAGCTGGTCAAGCGGACCCAGGAGGCGCCGGCCGACATCCGGACCCGCGCGGCCGACAACCCCGGGGATGTCGAGGCGCAGAAGCTGGTCGCGGACGTCGACCTGATGGGCGGTCACGTCGAGGACGCGTTCAACCGGCTGATCAGCACCGTCCAGGCGACCTCGGGTGACGAGCGCAACGATGTCCGGCTGCATCTGCTGGAACTGTTCGAGGTGGTGGGCGCCGACGACGAGCGCGTGATCAAGGCTCGCCGGCGGTTGATGGCCGCGCTGTTCTGATCTGTTCGGGACTCGACCCCCTCGGCCTTCGTGGCCGAGGGGGTCTTTTCGTCTGTCCGTTTGTGGCCTCGTGTGAACTCTTGCAATCGCTGTTGGCTCGGTCTGAGAATTATTCACATGAGTGCTGTCGCCGCATCGCCGCAACCGAGTCTGGAAGCCCGGATCAACGGGTTGCTGCCCGCGCTCAGCCCGGCGCAGGCCCGGATCGCGACCGAGGTACTGCGGGATCCGTCCGGCGTCGCCGCGTCGACGATCGGCCAGCTCGCCGCTCGCTGTGGGACGTCCCTGCCGAGTGTCACGCGGTTCTGCCTGGCGCTCGGGTTGTCCGGGTACGCCGAGCTGCGGCTGTCACTCGCGGCCGAGAGCGGGCGGACCAGTAGCAGCTGGGAGCTGGGGACCGGTGCCGAGGTCGGGCCGGACGACTCGCTCGACGACGTACTGCGGACACTGCTGCGTGCCGACACCCGGGCGCTCGAGGACACGGTCGCGTCGATCGACGTGAATGCGCTCGGCCGGGCGGTGCAGGCGATCTCCGATGCGCGGCGGATCGACATGTACGCCGTCTCCGGGTCCGCGTCGGTCGCCGAGGACCTGCGGCTCCGGCTGCATCGGATCGATCGGGCCGCCAGCACATGGAGCGATGTGCACAACGCGCTGACCAGTGCGGCGTTGCTCGGTCCGGGTGATGTTGCCGTCGGCATCTCGCACAGTGGCGAGACGGTCGAGGTGCTGGAGCCGTTGCAGCGCGCGGGCCGTGGCGGTGCGACGACTGTTGCCGTGACCAACTATCCGCGATCGCCGCTGGCGTTGTCGGCGGACGTCGTACTGCTGACCGCTGCTCGTGACGTCACCTTCCGCACCGGCGGGATGTCCGCTCGGCACGTGCAGATGCTGGTCCTCGACGCGCTGTATCTCGGGGTGGCCCAACGCGACTACCCGCTGGCCGAACAGGCCTTCGACGCCACTGCCGAGGCCGTTGCGTCGCATCGCAAGCGCACCTGAATGCTCCGTCCACCCGCCCGTGAAGGAGAACCATGCAGAGCCCGCACCGCATTCTCGGTCCCAGTCGTCGCACCCTGCTGCTCGGCGCCGGCGCGACCGCCCTGACCGCCGCTGCCTCGACCACGTCGGCCGCTGCCGCCTCAGCCGTCGTACCTGCTGCTGTTCCGTCGCCGGACGACCTGCCGTTGACGGGTGGGCCGGAGTTCCCGATCGGGTTGTTCTGGCCGCCGCACCCGTACGCGAGTACGCCGGAGCGGTACGCCGAGATCAAGGCGGCCGGGTTCGACTTCGTCATCTCCGGCAACTACGCCGGTGACGGCAACATCTTCCAGTACCAGCTCGGGCTCGCCCGCATCGCCGGACTGCAGATGCTGATCTCCGACGACATCCAGATCCGCAACATGTCGCGCTGGTTCTCGATCTCCGACAACCCGGCCGACTTCCTCAGCGTCACGACGGCCGAGGCCCGCGCCCTCTACATCCGCGCCCGCGACGCCTACGGCCCGTTCTCCTCGCTGGCCGGTTTCAATCTGTACGACGAACCCGGCGCCGGCTGGTTCGGCACCCTGGCTCGAGCGGTCGCGGTCTCCCGTGAGCTCGCCCCTGCGCTCTTGCCGTACATCAACCTGTTCCCGTCCGATGACCCGGCGTACTACCGCAGTTTCGTCGACGTCGTGAAGCCGTCGCTGATCTCCTTCGACCGGTACCCGCTGCTGTCCGGCGGCCGCGAGGACGGGAACTACTTCCACAACTGGGCGATCGTCCGCGAAGCCGCGCTGCACGGCGACATCCCGTCCTGGGTCTTCATCCAGACGCTTGCCTACGACAACCATCGCGAGCCGACCGCGGCCGAGCTGCTGTGGCAGGTCAACATCAGCCTCGCGTACGGCGCCAAAGGCATCCAGTACTTCACCTACTGGACCCCGGAGGCCGCCCGTGGTGAAGGCTTCGGCCCGGCCCTGATCACGGTCGACGGCCAGCGCACACCCCGGTACGACGCCGCCCGCACGATCAACACCACCTGGCTTCATCAGGTCGGCCGCGAACTCAAGCCGCTGGTGTCCGAGTCAGTGGTTCACGCCAACGAGAACCCGCTGCCGAACGGGACCGTGGGGTTCACCCCGACCAGCTCGATCTCCGCCATCTCCGGATCACCTGCCGTGGTGGGCACCTTCCGCTCCCGCGACGGCTCAGCCGATCGCTGGGTCCTGGTCGCGAACCGCTCCCACTCCGCCGAGGCCCGAATCACCCTCACCCCGAACCGATCCGGCGTCTTCTGGGTCAGCGTCTTCAACCCCAGCACCCAAACCTACTCCCGCCGCCCCGCTGTCCCCGTTCCCCTCACCCTGGCCCCCGGCGCCGCTGTCCTCCTCAAACTCCAACCCCGGTAAGGGTTTCAGCTGGTCTGGCCGGTGTAGATGCCCAAGGCCCGGAAGCGCAGAGCCGGCGCCGCGTACTCCTCCAGCGCATGTGCGGTCCATCCGATGATCCGCGCCAGCGCGAACAACGCGTCGCCGGCATCTGCCCGGAACTCGAAGGCATGCATCATCGCCGCCACCGCGAGATCGCTGTTCGGGAACGACGGCATCCGCGCACCCAGCACCTGGACTGTCTCGACGATCGGGTGGTCGCCGAGCAGCTCCAGCAACACCTCGGCGCGCGGGTCCCGCTCGCGGTAGATCCGGTGCCCGAACCCTGGCACAGGTTCACCTGACCGGAGCTGATCCGACAACGCTTGGAGCGGATCCCGCTGGGCTCGTTGGAGGAACTCGTACGCCAAGGTCGGAGCGGCGCCGTGGTACTGCCCGTCCAACGCGCCCAGTCCTGCCGACACGACGGCGTACAGATTCGCCCGGGCGCTGGCCGCTACTCGGGCCGCGACGGTCGACACCGCCAGGCCGTGGTCGGCCAGGAGGATCAGCGCTGCCTCCAGCACCTCTGGTCGCGGCGGGTGCGGTGACAGCTTCGGCCAGAGCCGCTTGCCCAGTGATTGCTCGACGCCCGATGCAGGCCCGGGAAGGGCGGCGGTGAGCACGCCGATCAGCTTCTCCGCGGCCAGGATCACCGACCGGGGCGCCAGGTCGAACCGCATCGGATCGGCAGCTCCCAGTACGGCGACCGCCACGCGCAGCCGGTCCGTCAGGCGGGCTGAATCCGGCACGACCCTCATCGCTGAGCGGGCGAGCTGGACCGAGTCACCTGGCGCGGGGAACGTCGGTTGTGTGGTCAGCTCGCCGGTCCAGAGCAGGTGCGCAACCTCCTCGACCGTCCGCTCGGTGGCGAGCTCTCGGACCGAGTGACCGCGGTAGTACAGGTTGTCGTCGTGGAGGAGGGTGAGCTCGGTTTCGATCTGCTCGACCACGCCGGAGTGCTCCACGGACTTGCTCGCCAGTCGCTCGACGTCGGCCGCCGCGAACAGGCTGCCGCGCCGGCCGCGGGCCCGGACGCTCGTCAGCAGCCCGCGGCTCACATACGCGTAGATCGTCTCCGGCTTCACCTTCAGCCGGCGCGCGACCTCTGCCGTGGTCAGGTAATTCTCATCACCCTGCTGACTCATCCACCGCTCCTCCGCGCCCCTTCAGACGCTCATGTTGACTGGATCAATATTGACAATCATTGATTGCCTGTCAACTCTGAAGATATGTCAACAACAATCAATGTTCCGCCGGGCCTGCGCAACGTCGTCGTCACCGAGACGACCCTCGGCGACGTCCGCGGTGACGAAGGGTTCTACCACTACCGCCAGTACTCGGCGATCGATCTCGCCAAGTCCAAGACCCTGGAAGACGTCTGGTTCCTGATGTTCGAGGGCCACCTCCCGACCGCTGAGGAACGCGACCGCTTCGTCGCCGAACTGGCGCCGCTGCGAGTGCTGCCGGACGAGGTTCGCGCGGTCCTGCCGGCGATCGCGACCGCCGGCCCGACGTTCAACCCGCTGGCCGGTCTCCGCACCGCCTTGTCGCTACTGGCCGCCGTACGGAGTCTCCCGCCGTTGTGGGACGCGGACCCGGTGCGGAGGAAGGCCGACGCGATGCTGGTGTGCGCGGTGACGCCGACGATCCTGGCGGCGCTTTACCGCCTGCGTGAGGGGCAGGAGCCGCTCGAGCCGCGTGCCGACCTGACCGCCGCGGCGAACTGGCTGTACCTGGTGACCGGCGCGGAGCCGAGTGCCGTGCAGAGTGCTGCGATCGAGCACTACCTGGTCGCGACCGTGGACCACGGGTTCAACGCGTCGACGTTCACCGCTCGCGTGATCGCGTCGACGGGTGCTGACGTCGTGGCTGCCATCGCTGGTGCGATCGGAGCGTTCTCGGGACCGCTGCACGGTGGTGCACCGGACCGGGCGCTGGCCAGCCTGGACGAGATCGGTACGCCGGATCGCATCGACGCCTGGGTGCGCGAGAAGGTGTCGGCAGGGGACCGGATCATGGGCTTCGGGCACGCGGTCTACACGACCGAGGACCCGCGGTCGCTGATGCTGCGCGACATCGCCCGCGGCATAGGCGGGGACCTGGTGGACTTCGCCACCACGGTGGAGCAGCGCATCGTCGACGTACTCGCCGAGCTCAAGCCGGGCCGCAACCTCTACGCCAACGTCGAGTTCTACGCCGGTGTGGTGATGGAGCTCTGCGGTCTGCCCCGCCCGATGTTCACGCCCACCTTCACGGTCAGCCGCGTCATCGGCTGGTCCGCCAACATCCTCGAACAGTCCACCGACCCCAAGATCATCCGCCCCATCGCGACCTACGTCGGCCAGCAGCCGCCCGTCCCGGTCCCGTAGTCGGTGTGGTGCGGCCGCTCGCCGGCCGCACCACATCCTCAGGCGGCAGGCTTGAACTGCATGGAGTCGTCGGTCACCGGGCCGAAGCGCAGCAGGACCAGGTCCCGCGGGTAGTTCTGGCGGAGGCGCCACGGGCCGTGAGAGCCCTGGCGGGGGAGGATCGACGCGGCTCGCTGGATGTAGCCGGAGGAGAGGTCGACCACGGGACGGCGTGGGGCGTCGTACTCGGACTGGTCGATCTCCGGCACGCAGATGCTGGTGCCGGTGGCCGTGAGGTGGTTGAGCAGGCGGCAGACGTACTGCGAGGTCAGGTCGGAGCGGAGCGTCCAGGAGTTGTTGGTGTAGCCGATGCACCAGGCCAGGTTCGGTACGCCGCTCAGCATCATCCCCTTGTAGACAAAGGTGTCGTGCGGGTCCACCTCTCGCCCGTCGACCGTCAGTCGGATGTTGCCGAGGGCGGCCATGCGCAGTCCGGTCGCGGTGACGATCAGGTCGGCTTCCAGCTCTTGCCCGGACCGCAGTCGCAGACCGGCCCGCGTGAAGGTCTCAATCTCGTCCGTGACCACAGAGGCCGAGCCATCGCGCAGTACCTCGAACAGGTCCGCGTCCGGCACCAGACAGAGCCGCTGATCCCACGGCTTGTATCGCGGGGTGAAGTGCGGGTCCACCGGGATCGAGTCCGGCAATTGCTTGGCCACAGTGCTGTTGAGCAGCCACGCAGCATGCGCCGGCCACCTCCGGAGCGCGCTGTAGACCGCAGTACTGAAGAGAACGTTCTTACCCCGGATCACCCGATGCGCGAGCTTCTCAGGCAGTACGGCGCGCAGTCGGTCGGAGAACGCGTCGTGAGCCGGTCTGGACGCGACATAGCTCGGCGACCGCTGCAGCATCGTCACGTGCTCCGCCGTACGAGCCATGGCCGGTACGAGCGTCACCGCAGTCGCACCACTGCCGACCACGACCACCCGCTGCCCCGTGTAGTCCAAGTCCTCCGGCCAGTGCTGCGGATGCACCACCCGGCCCTCGAACTCACTCTGCCCAGGGAAGTCGACCACATAGCCCGAGTCGTAGTCGTAGTACCCGCTGCACGCATACAGGAACGAGCACGTGCACGACGCCTGCGGGGTCTCTACCGTCCACAGTGCGTCCGCTGACGACCACGACGCCCGTACGACGCGCTCGCCGAAACGGATGTGTTTGTCGATGCCGTAGGTGGACGCGGTCTCGTGCAGGTACTCCAGGATCGACGGGCCGTCCGCGATCGCCTTGGCCGCCTTCCACGGGTGGAACGGGAAGCCGAGGGTGAACATGTCGGAGTCGGACCGGATGCCGGGGTAGCGGAACAGGTCCCAGGTGCCGCCGAGGCTCGTCCTTGCCTCGAGGACGGCATACGTCCGGTCGGGGCATTGGGTCTGGAGTCGGTAGGCGGCGCCGATACCGGACAGGCCGGCCCCGACGACGAGGACGTCCAGGTGCTCCATGAATGCCTCCTGGGTTCCTGTTGAGTTCCTGGTCAAGAGTACGCGGGGTCGGCACGATGGTGCTGTTCGTAGCCGCCGCGTCACTGGGAGGTGAACCGGAAACATGACTGGGAAGTTCGTTGCCGGTGCTGTCGATTCCGCCCGCCGCCGATCGTCAGCAAGATGTTCAGTACAAGCCCGAGACAAGGGAGCTCGAGATGGCGCAGTACATGTTCTTGCTGTTCGACAGCGAAGAGTGGTTCGACAACCTCACGGCGGAGGAGTGGCAGCAGGCGATGAAGCTGCACGGCGCCTTCTCGGAGGCGGTGGAGAAGGCCGGGGCGCGGATCCTCGGCGGGGAGGCGCTGGAGAAGTCCACCACCGCGAGCACGGTGCGGAACCGCGAGGGCGCCGAGCCGCTGGTCACCGATGGCCCGTTCATCGAGACCAAGGAGGCCCTCGGCGGTTACTACGTGATCGAGGCCCGCGATCTCGACCAGGCCCTCGAGCTCGCCAAGATCTGCCCGTCCGGGAACGTCGAGGTCCGCCCGATCATGGACACCTCGGCGGACGCGGCGCCCCCGGCCTGACATGTCGCAGCAGCCGGGTGCCCCGACGCGCCTCCCACCGTCGGCGCACCCGCCTGCACTGGAGCGGACATGAGTGAGGTGCGGTCGGCGTCAGTGGTCGA
This sequence comes from Kribbella sp. CCNWLW201, assembly GCF_037203805.1. NCBI lineage: Bacteria > Bacillati > Actinomycetota > Actinomycetes > Propionibacteriales > Kribbellaceae > Kribbella > Kribbella sp. CCNWLW201. The sequence goes on from NZ_JBBCBQ010000006.1 coordinate 27,455, forward strand.
GGTCGCTCGGGTGGTGGATCGGGCGCACCGGGAGTGCTGGTCGACGGTGCTTGCGTCGGTGGTGCGGCTGACGCGGGATCTGGATCTGGCCGAGGACTGCACGCAGGACGCGTTCGTGCAGGCGTTGCGGACCTGGCCGGACGGACTCCCGTCGAACCCGGGCGGCTGGCTGACCACGGTGGCGCGGCGGCTAGCACTCGATCGGTTGCGCCGGGAGACGAACCTGCGACGGAAGCTCCCGTTGCTGGTGGAGGATCCGCTCGCGCCGGACGACGACGAACAGCCGACGGATCCGCTCCGGCTCGTGTTCACCTGCTGTCACCCGGCGCTGGCGCGGGATTCGCAGGTCGCGTTGACGTTGCGGCTGATCTGCGGCCTGACCACCCGCGAGGTGGCGGCCGGCCTGCTGATCAGCGAGCCGACGGCGGCCGCGCGGATCACCCGGGCGAAGAAGAAGATCGCCGCGGCCTCGATCCCGTACCGGATCCCGGCCGATGACGAGTTGCCGGCGCGGCTGGACGCCGTCCTGACGGTCGTGCATCTCGTGTACACGGCCGGGCATGTGGCGGCCGGGTCCGAGCTGACCCGCGCGGACCTGACCGGGCGGGCGGTCGAGCTGGCGCGGATGCTCGTGCGGTTGATGCCGCAGGAGGCGGAGCCGCAGGCATTGCTGGGATTGCTGTTGATGACGGAAGCGCGCGGCGATGCGCGGGTGAGCGAGGACGGGGAGTTGGTGCTGCTGGCGGATCAGGACAGGTCGCGGTGGGACATCCGGATGTTGGCGGAAGGTGTGTCGAGGGCGACCGCCGCGCTGGAGCAGGGACAGGGACGGTTCGCGCTGCAGGCAGCCGTGGCCGGGTTGCACGTGACCGCGCCGTCGTGGGAGAAGACCGACTGGACCCAGGTGGTGCGCATGTACGACGCCATGATGGTCAGCTGGCCGACACCCATCGTCGCGCTCAACCGTGCCGCCGCCCACAGCCTCGTCCCGGGTGCCGATCTCGACACCGTCCTCGCCGAGTTGGATGCCCTCAGCAACGAGCCTGCCCTCAAGTCCTACGCCTACCTCCCGGCCGCCCGCGCCGACGTGCTCGCCCGCCTGGGCCGCACGGACGAAGCCGCGCAGGCCTACAAGACCGCCATCACGCTCACCCCCAACGAGACGGAACGCCGCTTCCTAAACCACCGCCTCGCCAGCCTGCCGGTGGGCGAGGTGGGTTAGGAGCAGGAGGGCCAGGCCCAGGCCGAGGGCGGTCCACCAGACGGGGTGTTCGGCGGTGGTGAAGGCCCGACCGCCTTGGGAGGCTGTCGTGCCGAGGATGGTGCCGGCGATGGCCACGCCCAGCGTGGTGCCGGTTTGGCGGCCGGCGGACGCCAGGGAGGCGGCCAGGCCAGCCATGGACGTGGGCATGTCGGACACGGCGGTGTTGGTAATGGGTGGGTTGACCATGCCCAGGAAGATGCCGAAGAGGAGGTAGATGGCTAGGACTGCTGGGAGTGGGGTGGTCGGGCCAAGCCAGAGGGATGCGGCGGCGCCTAGGGACAGGGCGGTGCCGGCCACCACCAGGGACAGGCGTGGGCCGCGGCTGGCGACCAGGCGGCCGGTGATGGGGGAGAGGAGCAGGATCAGCGCACCGACCGGCAGCAGGCAGAGACCGGCGGTCAGCGGGGACAGGCCGCGGATGTTCTGCAGGTAAAGGGTGGTGACGAAGAGGAAGGCGCCGAACGCACACAGGGCAACGAGCGCCATCAGGATGGCCGAACTGAACGGAACACTGCGAAACAGCCTGAGCTCGAGCAGTGGATCGGTACGGCGTGGTTCGTAGGCGAGGAGGCCAAGGAGAGCGAGTACGGCGACAGCGAGCAGACCGAGGATCACAGGTGAGGCCCACCCGAGGCTGTGGGACTCGATGATGGCGTAGACGACGCTGCCGAGCAGCACAACCACCAAGGTCTGGCCCACCGGGTCGAAACGGCGTGCGCGAGCAGCGCGGGACTCAGGGACGAACAGCGCCGTGCAGACGATCGCGGCCGCCACGACGGGCACGTTGACCCAGAAGACCGAACGCCAGCCGAAGGTGTCGACCAGGGCACCCCCGAGAATCGGGCCCAGGGCAAGCGACAGGCCGGACATCGAGCCGAAGACACCGATCGCTCTGGCTCGCTCGGCCCGGTCGGGGAAGGTCGTCGCGACGATCGCCATCGCCACCGGGTTGAGCATCGTGCCCCCGATGGCCTGCACCGCCCGCGCCGCGATCAGCCAGCCGACGCCGGGCGCGAGACTGCAGAGCAGCGAGCCGAGGCCGAAGATCGCCAGTCCGATCAGGAAGACGCGCCGCCGGCCGACCCGGTCCGCGGTGGATCCGCCGAGGAGCAGGAAACCGGCGAGCACCAGGGTGTAGGCGTCGACGGTCCATTGCAGGTCGGACACCGAGGCGTTCAGGTCGGCGCGGATCGACGGCAGGGCGACGTTGACGATGGAAATGTCCATCACCACGACGATGATGCTGGCGCAGCAGATCGCGAGTACCAGGGATCGGCGGCGCCGGCTGAGCTCGGCGGGAGCGGGAAGCGTTGGGGCACTCATGACCACGACGCTAGGATTTAGAGCGTGCTCGAAGTCAACCACACCGATGAGCCCGGGATGAGCATCGCCGAAGCTGCCCGCCGTACCGGGGTGAGCGTGCACACCCTGCGGTACTACGAGCGCGCCGGACTGGTCGTGACGACCGTTGATCGGACCGCTGGTGGGCGGCGGAGCTATCGCCAGCTGGATCTGGACTGGATCAAGGTGTGCACGCGACTGCGGGCGACCGGCATGCCGATCAGGACGATCCGGAAGTACGCCGACCTCGTCTCAGCCGGGCGTGGAAACGAGAAGGACCGGCTCGGGCTGCTGGAGGCACACCGAGCCGAGGTGCTCGCCAAGCTGGCCGAGTTGCAGGAGAACCTGGAGCTGATCGATCACAAGATCGACGTCTACCGAGGACGGCTGGAGGCCGGCGACGCCGACCAGCTGTGGGCACCGCGCGGCTCATAGCGCGTGACCAGAGTGGGGTCACTGAAGACGTGGATGTGGCTGAGGCCGGTGGGTGTCGGGGTGAGGACGGCCAGGCCCATCGGTTGGTGGGTGCCGGCGGCATCACGAAGGTGGGCGAAGACTCCAGGCTGGCCGTTCACCACTGTGGGCAGCATTCGCCAGTCTCCAGGGGAGCCGACAGCGTCGGCCAGCACTCGCAGGCACATCACGCGGCCGGAGAACCAGTTCGAGCTGCCGACCATCTCGATCGCGGCGTCGGCACGAAGGGCGCGCTCGAGGGCAGCGACATCGGCGTTCTCGAAGCCGGCGACGTACTCGGCGAGCAGAGCACGAGCCTGCGGATCGGTCGGCTCGATGACCTCTGACCGTTCCGGTGCCGTCTCGTCGAGCCGGGCCCGGGCTCGCTGCAGGGTGCTCTTCACCGCCGCAACCGAGGTCTCGAGCATCGAGGCGACCTCAGCGGCCGGAAACGCGAGGACCTCGCGCAGGATGAGTACGGCGCGCTGCTTCGGCGGAAGGTATTGCAGCGCAGCGATCAACGCCAGCCGCAGACTTTCCCGGGTGGCGACGATCGTCGCGGGGTCAGTGTCCACCAAGGAATCCGGCATCGGCTCCACCCAAGCGACACCCGGAGCCGTGCCGTCCGCGGCGAGGTCGTCGCTGGGCCCGCCGATCCCGGACGGGAGCGCCCGCCTGCCGCGTTGCTCGAGCGCGGTCAGGCAGGCGTTGGTGGCGATCCGGTACAGCCAGACCCGCACCGAGGAACGGCCTTCGAACGTCGCATATGCCCGCCAAGCTCGCAGGTAGGTCTCCTGCACGAGATCCTCAGCCTCGTCCACCGAGGCGAGCATTCGATAGCAATGCGCCAGCAGTTCCTTGCGGAACGGTTCGGTACGACGCTCGAACTCAGCCTTTCCTGTCATCACGCCTCCCAGCGTGGCAGACCCAGCAACGGCCGGACCCAGGCCGCCATCCGCTGAATGGCGTCGTCCGCCTCGGGCACCCGCCCGGCCGCCATCTGGAAGGTGTGCTGCATGTCGGGAAAGACATCGAGCCGCGCCTCGACCCCCGCCTTGCGGGCGAGCTCGTAGAGCATCCGAGCGTCGTCGACCAGCGCCTCGTCCCCGCCGGCCTGGATGTAGGTCGGCCCGAACCCGGTCAGATCGCCGTACAGCGGGTTGACCAGTGGATCACGGAGATCGCCACCCGGGCCGACGTACATGGCGACCAGTTCGCGAACGAGCTCCCGGTGGAAGAAGGCGTCCCGGTCCCGGTTGGCGTCGTACGAGTCGCCGGTGAGCTCCATGTCGACACACGGCGAGAACAGCAGTGAGGCGGCCGGCAACGGTAGCCCGTCCGACCGGGCGCGCAACTGAGTGGTGATCGCCAGTCCGCCGCCAACGGAGTCACCGGCGAAGACGATCCGGGCCGGATCGATGCCCTGATCGAGCAGCCAGCGGTAGACAGCGATCGCGTCGTCGAGCTGGGCGGGGTACGTGTGCTCGGGCACGAGGCGGTAGTCGAAGACCAGAGCCCGCGCGCCGACTGCCTTGGCGAGGTGACCGAACATCTTCCGGTGCGAGTGGATCGACCCGCCGACGAACCCACCGCCGTGCATGCACAGCAGCACCCGATCCGGTACGGCGTCCTTCGGCACGATCCACAGCGCGGACACCTCACCGACGGAGAGGTAGTCCACGTCGCGAGGTTCGCTCGTCAGACCCGCCCAGGTGTGATCGGCGGTCTCCCGGTCGGGTTGCTCCGCCATCGGTAGCTGACTGGTCAGGCGGGCCGCCGCCCAGTGTCGCTTGACCGCCTCGGACTCCTTGCTCGGCATCGTCGTAGATCCCTTCCTCGATGAGCATTCACCTGTACAGACCGTCGGCGGCCCGGAAAGGAATCGGTGTGCATACTGGAGTATGAGTGCGCCTGGTGCCGGGCCGCCGTTGTCGGCCTCGGAAGAGCGGACGTGGGGGATGGTGGCTCACGTCGGGGTGTTTGTCGCGGCCTGGTTCGCGATGGGGTTCCTGTGCCCGCTGGTGATCTGGCTGGTGTTCCGGAACCGGTCCGAGTTCGTCCGGCGGCATGCGCTGGAGTCGCTGAACTTCCAGCTGTCGTTGCTGATCTACACCGCGGTCGCGGTGGTGCTGATCCTGATCACGTTCGGCCTCGGCGTGCTGATCGTCATCCCGCTGGTGGTGATCGGGGCCATCGCGGCGCTGGTCGTGATCATCCTGGCCACGATGGCGGCCTCCAGCGGCAACGAGTACCGCTACCCGCTGACGATCCGCCTGGTGCGCTAAACCGGTTGGACCCACCGGGCACGCTTTGGCAGAGTGCCGTGGGTGGAGCTGATCGGCCAGGGAATGGAAGGTGCCGTCTACGACCTCGGTGACGGCCGGGTCCGCAAGATCTGGTTCGATCGGCGGCCGGACGACGTACGCCCGCTGAAGGCGTTCCTCGACGAACTGCCCGCGCTCCCGTTCCGTACGCCGAGGATCCACCAGATCGCCGCGGACGCCGACGGGCAGGCCGTCAGCGAAGAGGACCTGCTGACCGGCACCGCGCTGCACGAAGCCGGCCTCGCCGAGGAGCAGGCGCTCGACGCGTTCGTGGCCGTGGTGGAGGCACTCGGCACGACCGTCCCAGGCCCGGCGAGCAAGGCGCTTCCAGTCCTCAACCAGCCGTTCTGGCGCGACGACCTGTCCTGGGGCGAGGCGCTGGCAGCCCTGGTACGACGACGTGCCGCCGAAGCTCACCACCATCTCAAGCGCGACGTGCCCGACTTCGACGACCTGCTCGAGCGGCTCACACAGCAGCTCGAGACGATCCAGCCGGACAAGCTGAGCGTCGTACACGGTGATATCTGCCAGCCCAACCTGCTGATGGACGGGTCGCGCACTGTCGCCGTACTCGACTGGGGTTTCTACTCGACAGCCGGAGACAACACGTTCGACGCCGCGCTGGCAGCCGGGTTCTTCGACATGTACGGCCCCGATGCGCAACGGCTCGACACTCTGCTGCTCGACCGGTTCGAGCGGCTCGGGCACGACCGGGAGCGGATGTACCTGTACCGCCAGGCGTACGCCATCACCACCGCGACCATCTACGACGCTGATGCCAGCGACGGGCACTACGCCTGGTGCGTCGGCAATCTCAACCGACTGCCTAGATGATCGGCTCCCCGTCGCGCAGGTTGTACAGGCGCGAGGGGTCGGCGAGGATCAGCGGCAGCCGGCGCGCGTTCAGCGGCGAGACCAGCCCGTCCAGCGCGTCAGGCGCATGCCACGCCAGTCCGCGGATCTCGAAGCCGTCCGGATGCAGCGTGTCCACCAGGGACGGGTCGTGGACGCCGCCGTCGTACAGGATCTCGATGGCGTCGCCCCAGCCCTCCCAGCGCGGCAGCCAGTCGATCGCGAGTACGCCGACCAGCGGCAAGGCGACTCCGAGTTCCTCATGCATCTCACGCGACGCCCCGGTCGCCGGGTCCTCGTCCGGCTCGACCACACCGCCGGGCAGCTCCAGATCCTTCTTGTAGCTGACCTGACACAGCAGCACCCGGCCAGTGGTGTCCCGCACGATCACATGCGCGATGACCCGCTTCTTCGGCAGCACCGAGTCCATCAGCGCGGTCCAGCCGAACAACGTGTCCGGTCGGGGATCGTCCCGCCGCAGGCCGTAGACCGCCACGTCACGGCGTTCACCCTGCATCGTCCCCGCACCTCGGAGCAGACCTTCACGCCGGAACCCGGACCGGATCGCGACCCGCGCGGAGGCCCGGTTCTCCGGATCCACCCGCGCCTCGAGCCGTTCCAGCCCGAGCTCACCGAAGGCGTAGACGGTCAGCAGCCGGACGGCGCGTCGCGCGACCCGGCGGCCGCGGTACGGCTTGTACGTCGTCCAGGACACGTTCCCGACGCCCGGGGCGATCCGGCGGATCTCGACGGAGCCGACCGGACCGGCCTCGCCGGCCAGCTCGATGACGAAGCTCACCACCTGCCGGTCGTCGGCGTACTGCCGGTGCCACTCCTCGACCGCCGAGGCCAGGTTGGACCGCGCCGGCAGGCCCGGGAAGTCGAACCACCGGACCATCTCGTCGTCGTGGAGGCCCACGGCGGTGTCGATGTCCTCCTCCCGCCACGGACGCAGCGTCAACTCACCATCGGTCAGCGTTGGTTGCGGCGGTACGGCGGTCACCCCGTGAACGCTACCCGTTGAAGCGCAGGTACACCGTCGCCAGGGGTGGAACGGACAGTTCGGTGCTGGTTTCCATCCCGTGCCAGCTGGGACCGTGAGCGTCGACGGCGCCGAAGTTGCCGACCCCCGAGCCGCCGTAGACGTCGGCGTCGGTGTTGACCGCCTCCTCCCACTGGCCGCGGTACGGCAGGCCGAGGCGGTAGCCGTGGTGCGGGATGGCGGAGAAGTTGGAGATGCAGGCGATCGTGGGTTCGCCCTCGTCGCCGTACCGGACGAAGGAGAACACGTTGTTCCCGGCGTCGTTGGCGTCGATCCAGGTGAACTTCTCCGGCGAGTGGTCGGTCCGCCAGAGCGCCTCGGTGGCGCGGTAGACGCCGTTCAGATCCCGCACCAGTTGCTGCAGGCCACGATGGTCGGCGTGGTCCAGCAGCCACCAGTCGAGCTCGCCCTTCTCGGACCACTCCGACTCCTGGCCGAACTCGCAGCCCATGAACAGCAACTGCTTGCCCGGGTGCGCCCACATCATCGCCAGGTACGCGCGCAGGTTCGCCAGCTGCTGCCAGCGGTCGCCCGGCATCTTGCGCAGCAGCGAACCCTTGCCGTGCACGACCTCGTCGTGGGACAGCGGCAGGACGAAGTTCTCCGAGTAGGCGTACATCATCGAGAACGTCAGCTCGTGGTGGTGGTACTGCCGGTGGACCGGCTCGTGCTCCAGGTAGCGCAGCGAGTCGTTCATCCAGCCCATGTTCCACTTGAAGCCGAACCCGAGCCCGCCCAGATGCGTGTCCCGGGTGACCCCCGGCCACGAGGTGGACTCCTCGGCCACCGTGATGACACCGGGCACCCGCTTGTACAGCGTCGCGTTCATCTCCTGCAGGAACGAGACCGCCTCGAGGTTCTCGCGGCCGCCGTACTGGTTCGGCACCCATTGGCCCTCGGAGCGGGAGTAGTCGAGGTAGAGCATCGACGCCACCGCGTCCACCCGGAGGCCGTCGATGTGGAACTCCTCGGCCCAGTAGATCGCGTTCGCGACCAGGAAGTTGCGCACCTGCGGCCGGCCGAAGTCGAACACCAGCGTGCCCCAGTCCGGCTGCTCGCCGCGGCGCGGATCCGGGTGCTCGTACAGCGGCGTACCGTCGAACCGGGCCAGCGCCCAGACGTCCTTCGGGAAGTGCGCCGGCACCCAGTCGACGATCACGCCGATACCGGCCTGGTGCAGGCTGTCGACCAGGTAGCGGAAGTCGTCCGGATCGCCGAACCGCGAGGTCGGGGCGAAGTACGACGTCACCTGGTAGCCCCACGAGCCGCCGAACGGGTGTTCCATCACCGGCATCAGCTCGATGTGGGTGAAACCCATCTCGTTGACATAGGCAACGAGCTCGTCGGCCAGCTCACGGTACGTCTTGCCCTTGCGCCACGAGCCGAGATGCACCTCGTAGACGCTCATCGGCTCGGCATAGGCCTGCGATGCCGTCCGCCGCTCGATCCACTCGGCGTCGTTCCACTCGTACGACGTCTCGTGCACGACGGACGCGTTCGCCGGGGGAGTCTCGGCCAGGTTCGCCATCGGGTCGGCCTTCTGCCGCCAGACGCCGTCGCGACCGCAGATGTCGAACTTGTACCGCGTGCCAGGCCCGACGCCGGGGACGAACAGCTCCCACACGCCGGATCCGCCGAGCGAGCGCATCGGGTGCGCGCGGCCGTCCCAGAAGTTGAAGTCCGCGGTGAGGCGGATGCCCTGCGCGTTCGGGGCCCAGACGGCGAACGACGTACCCGTGATGGTTCCGGTCGGGCCGTCGTACCGGCGGACATGGGCGCCGAGGGCGGTCCACAGCTGCTCGTGGCGGCCCTCGCCGATCAGGTGCAGGTCGACCTCGCCGAGCGACGGCAGGTAGCGGTACGGGTCGTCCAGCTCGAGCGCGGGACCGTCGGTGTAGGCCACCTCGAGGCGGTAGTCGGGCACCTTGTCGGTGTCGAGTACGCCGACCCAGACACCTTCGAACTCATGGCGCAGCTCGAGCCGTTGGTCGTCGTACAGCACGGTGACGGACTGCGCGAACGGCCGCAGCACGCGCACAGTGACACCGTGGTCGCCCAGATGCGGCCCGAGCACCTGGTGCGGATCGTGGAACGTCCCGCCGACGAGTCGCTCCAGCACCGTTCGATCAACGGGAACCGCTGTCACCACAGGCTCTTCGGCCGCCACCACCGGCGCCTCGAAAGCATCGGAAACCGGCCCGGCGTCGTGCTCGCTCGATCCCATGAACCCCATCCTGCCCGATCCTTCGGTCATCTACCGCACCCCCGTACCCGACGATGCAGGACGTACACAAAGTCAGGCGGCGAGCGCCGCTCGGACGGCGTTCAGGCGGTTGGCGTAGCGGGGCCAGGCGAAGCCGGTTTGGGTGTAGGCGGTGGTCGTTTCGTCCACCAAAACCGTGGCGTGGGCACGGTCGCCTTGGGCTAAGGCGAGGGCGGCGGCCACGGCGCGGGCGGCGAGCCATACGGTGCTCTGGGCGGGGGCCTCGGCGAAGACGGTGTCGAGCAGGGTCGCCGCCTCGTCGGTCTCGCCTTGCAGGATGAGTACGTCGGCCAGGTCGATGTGGGCCAGCGTGGCCCCGCTGTCGTCGGCGATCGCGTACTCGACCGCCGAGCGCAGATGTTTCTCCGCGTCGTCGAGGGAACCGCGGGCCACCGCGACCGCGCCGCGGATCACGTCGTTCAGCGGCAGGATCTGCCGGTCGTCGAGCCGGCGGGCGTAGTGGTCCGACTCGGCGGCCGTCTTCAGCGCGTCCTCCAGCCGGCCGAGGTTGGCCAGGGCGCCGGCCAGGTTGCTCAGGCCGCGGGACAGTCCGTGTTCGTCGCCGTACTCGCGATCCGCGACGATGCACGTCTCGTAGCACTCGACCGCCTTCTCCGGCTGGCCGGCGTACACGTAGAGGGTGCCGAGCGCGTCGGTGAACGCGGACAGTCGCCGCTCGTGCTGGGGTGCGGTCCGGGCCAGGGCCTGACCGGCCAGCAACGGGGTGAAGGCGTCGAGGAGGTGACCGCGCTCGATCTCCACGATGCTGCGGTAGTACAGCACCGTCAGCGTGAGCGCGTCGTCGTTGTGCTCCTTGGCCAGCGACTCCGCCTCGGTCAGCAACGTCGCGGCCTGGTCGAGGCTGCCGCGCATGGTCAATACGAAAGCGTGGTTGCTCAACGCGGTCAGCCGCTCGGCCGTGGTCGCGCCGGGCGCGTCCGTCAACGCGTCGAAGTGCCGCACGGCCTCGGCGTACCAGCCGCGGATCAGCCACGGTGTGTGCATGGCGATCGCGAGCCGGAGCCCGGCGACGGCCCGATCCGTCCCCGGCGCCCGATCCAGTACGTCGAGCAGGTTCGGCCACTCGGAGAAGACTTCCGCGACCGACTCGGCCGAGGAGAAGTCGTTGTCGGCACTGCCGACGGCCCGTACGAAACCGACCGCCCAGTCGAGTTCGGCGGCCCGGGCGGTCTCGGTCTCGCCGGACTCCTCGAGCTTCGCTAGTGCGTAGTCGCGGACCGTCTCCAGCAACCGGAACCGCCGCCCGTGGACCGCCTCGACCGTGAGCAGACTCCGATCCGCCAACTCGGTCAGCGCCGGCGCGACATCACGCGGATCGATGGCGACCTGCTCGGCCGCCTCCAACGTGAATCCACCGGCGAAGACCGCCACTCGCCGCAATACGGCGCGCTCCGTGTCGCCGAGGAGCTGATGGCTCCAGTCCAGCGCGGCGACCAGACTGGCGTGGCGGGCCTGCGAATCCCGCGCCCCCGCGACCAGCAACCGCATCCGGTCGGCCAACCGCTTCGCGAGCTGCGGCACGGTCAACGTCCGAGTGAGACCGGCGGCCAGCTCGATCCCGAGCGGCAAGCGGTCGACCGCCGTGCAGATCGCTGCGACCTGCTCCGGGTCAGCGCCTTGCGCGTCAGTGGCACAGCGCTCGGTGAACAATTGCGCAGCGGACAACGCGTCCAGCGGCGGCATCGGCCGTACTTCCTCGGCTGCGAGCTGCAACGGCCGCTGCGACGTCACCAGCACGGTCAACAGCGGCGCCCGGCGCAATAGCGCGGCGACGATCTCGGCGACCTGCTCGATGACATGTTCCGCGTTGTCGAGCACCAGCAGCGAGCCGTCGAGCGCGGTAGCGGCAGCCCCGATCGGATCCGGACCACCGGTGTCGTCGCCCACGATCGCTTCCAGTACGGCGCTTTCCCGCTGCAACGGAGCAAGTTCGACCAGCCGTACGACGCGACCCGGCACCGCCCGGGCGGCCTCGAAGGACAACCTGGACTTGCCGCTGCCCGGACCACCGGTCAACGTGATAAGACCAGGCTCGCCGAGCCGTTTCACCAGCGACGACAACTCCTGCTGCCGGCCGACGAAGCTGGTCAGCGGCGACGGCAGGTCGGCTGGCGGCGGCGCGGCCGGTTCAGGGGCCTGGAGCAACAAGCTCGGGTCCTGCCGGAGCAGTCGCAGTTCCATCGCCGCGGTGTCCGGTGCGGGGTCGACACCCAGCTCATCGGCCAGCCGGGTCCGCAGCCTGGCCATCCGACTGAGCGCATCCGCCTGGCGGCCGGTCCGATACAACGCCAATGCCAGCAGGCACCACAGCCGTTCGTGCAAAGGGTTCTCGGCTGCCAACGCTTCGAGCTCGCGACCCGCCTCGGCGGCGTGGCCCAGCGCGAGCTCGGCGTCGAGCAGCTCCACCTGCAGGGCGAGTCGCCACGCGTCCAGCTGTTCGCCCTCGGTTACGGCGTACGGGATCGTCCGGAGATCCGCGAGTGACGGCCCGCGCCACAAGGCCAGCGCTGCTCGGGCCGCAGCCCGGACGCCGAAGTGGTCGCCGGACCGGACGGCCGCGTGCACGCGTTCGGCCGCGGCCTGGGCCTCGGTCAGGTCCGACAGTCGGGCCGCGAGCGCGTAGCCGCCGTTGACTCGGGTGAGCGAGTCGGGGGAGCCGAGCGCGGCCCGGAGCCGGGACGCGAGCACGCGCAACCGCTCGGTCGGGCGGGCCAGGTCGACGTCACCCCACAGGTCGGCCGCGAGCCGATGGTCGGGCACGGACATGCCGCCTGCCAGCGCCAGCCGGACCAGCAGCGCCCGCTCCAGCGGACGGTCGACGGACACCGGGATGCCGCCGCGCCGGACTGCCAGAGGACCAAGAACCAGGACCTCTAGCTGGGGCTCGGGCGGCATACCCGCAAGTATTGCAGTGGTCGGTCACCCACGCTCTGTAATTCTCAGCTCAGTGAGGATTACTTGGCGGGGATTTGGGGTATCAGTGTTCGGCCAACTGGGCAGCCGCGGCCAGCGGGATCGGCAGCCAGCTCGGCCGGTTGCGGGCCTCGTAGAGGGTCTCGTAGATGACCTTGTCGGCCAGGAACGCGCTCAGCAGCACCGACTGCTCGCGCGGATCCGTGCCCGCCACCTCGGCGTACCCGTCGCAGAACGCCCGCTGGTTGCGGCCGGCCCACTCGGCCGCCCGGTACGCGATCTGCTGGTCGCCCTGGTGGTCGGCCAGCAGCGACCGGGCCGCGTAGTCGAACGAGCGCAGCATCCCGGCGATGTCCTTGACCGGGGTGTCCAGCGCCCGCCGCTCGACCAGCGACTTGGCCGGCTCACCCTCGAAGTCGATCAGCTTCCAGCCGTCGATCGTCCGCAGGACCTGACCCAGGTGGAAGTCGCCGTGGATCCGCTGCACCGTGACCGGCTGGTCGTACGCCGCCAGTGCGTCGAACGCCCGGGTCAGGCCGGGAGCGTACGGCGCCAGCTCCGGGATCGCCGCGGCCGCCGCGTCGAGCCGGCGCCGCATCGCCGCGGAGTGCTCGACCAGCTTGGACGGCTCCCAGATGTCGGTACCGAGCGCCTTGGCCAGCTCGGAATGCACCTGTGCCGTACTCGCACCGAGCCGGTGCGACTCGGCCGCGAAGTCACCGCCGACCTCCTCGGCGTGCAGATCCGCCTCGGCGTACAGGTCCCGCACCGACGAGGTCGCGAACGACCAGCCGTCGGTGGCGTTCTTCTGGAACGCCGTCATCATCGCCAGCTCGCCGGTGTCGGTCCCGCCGCCCGCCCGCGGCCAGCTGCCGCGCGCGGACCCGAGCACCTCGGGAACCAGCTCGGACCCCGACTCGGTGAGCGCCGACTCGATCTCGACCCCCGGATTGCTCCCGGGCTCGAGCCGGCGGAACACCTTCAGCAGCGCCACGTCGCCGAACACCAGCGACGTGTTGCTCTGCTCCACCGTGAGGACGAGCGACTGCGCGTCCTCCGGTACGACGGTCGCATGCTCCGGAGCGTGGACCGGATGGAACTCCAGCCCTTCCAGCTGCCGTCCGTGCGTCAGCCCGTCCAGCCAGTACGGCGTCGCTTCCTTGTCGTGCAAGGCGTCGTACACCCAGACCTCGGCATCGTCGAGGTCCTGCTCCGCCCACTCGCCGACCAGCGCGTGGCCGAGGTGCTCGACCGGTTCGCGGTGGTAGCTGAGCGGCAGCTGGTACACCCGGATCGGGAACTCCGACCCGGGCGGACCGGCACAGTAGACGAACCCGATCCGGACCGCGGGCCAGGCGTCCGCGGCGGACAGCCACACCGAGGTGGCCATCGCGTCGACATGGACGTCGTGTCCCTTCTCGCCGAACCACCTCTGGCCCGAACAGAAGGACTGGACCTGGTCCAGATGGGAAGTCACTACATGCTCTCCTCGTGGTCAGCCGGCTTGTGCACCGGCAGCCGGAACCAGTAGAAACCGTGCGCGCCGAGCGTCAAAAGGTAGGGCAACTCACCGATGGTCGGGAAGTGCACCCCGCCGAGCAGCTCGACCGGCTCCACGCCCTGCCACTGGCGCAGGTCCAGCTCGATCGGCTGCGGGAACCTCGACAGGTTGTTCACGCACAGCACCACGTCGTCACCGAACTCGCGGACGTACGACAGCACGCTGGGATTGGAACCGCCCAGGTCTGTGAAAGTACCCATGCCGAAACATGGGTGCTGCTTGCGGGTCTGGATCATCCGCCGGGTCCAGTGCAGCAGCGACGAGGCGTTCTCCATCTCGGCCTCGACGTTGACCGCCTGGTAACCGTAGACCGGGTCCATGATCACCGGCAGGCTGAGCTTGCCCGGTGTCGCGGTCGAGAACGAGGCGTTGCGGTCCGGCGACCACTGCATCGGGGTCCGGACGCCGTCGCGGTCGCCCAGCCAGATGTTGTCACCCATGCCGATCTCGTCGCCGTAGTACAGGATCGGCGAGCCGGGCAGGCTGAGCAGCAGCGCGGTGAACAACTCCATCTTGTTCACGTCGTTGTCCAGCAGCGGGGCCAGCCGGCGGCGGATGCCGATGTTGGCCTTCATCCGCGGGTCCTGCGCGTACTCGCCCCACATGTAGTCGCGGTCCTCGTCGCTGACCATCTCGAGCGTCAGCTCGTCGTGGTTGCGCAGGAAGATGCCCCACTGACAGGTGTCCGGGATCTCCGGCGTCTGGGCCAGGATCTCCGAGATCGGGAACCGCGACTCCCGCCGTACGCCCATGAAGATGCGCGGCATCACCGGGAAGTGGAACGCCATCTGGCACTCGTCGCCGCCCGACGACCGGTCGCCGAAGTACTCGACCACGTCGGCCGGCCACTGGTTCGCCTCGCAGAGCAGGACTCGGTCGGAGTAGTTCGCGTCGACCTCCTTGCGGACCCGCTTGAGGAACTCGTGGGTGCGCGGGAGGTTCTCGCAGTTGGTGCCCTCGGTCTCGAACAGGTACGGCACCGCGTCCAGCCGGAACCCGTCCACGCCGAGGTCGAGCCAGAACTTCAGCGCCTCGATCATCGCGTCGCCGACGGCCGGGTTCTCGAAGTTCAGGTCGGGCTGGTTGGAGTAGAACCGGTGCCAGAAGTACTGGCCGCGGACCGGGTCCCAGGTCCAGTTCGACGACTCGGTGTCGACGAAGATGATGCGCGCGTCGCTGTACTTGTCGTCGGTGTCGGACCACACGTAGAAGTCGCCGTACGGACCGTCCGGGTCGCTGCGCGACGCCTGGAACCAGGGGTGCTGGTCGGAGGTGTGGTTCATCACGAAGTCGACGATGATCCGGATCCCGCGGGTGTGCGCGGCCTCCATGAAGGCGGCGAAGTCGGCGATCGTGCCGACCTCGGGCATCACCCCGGTGTAGTCCGAGATGTCGTACCCGCCGTCGCGCAGCGGCGACGGATAGAACGGGGGTAACCAGAGACAGTCCACCCCGAGCCACTCGAGGTAGTCGAGTTTCTCGGTCAGGCCCTGCAGATCGCCGATGCCGTCGGCGTTCGAGTCCTTGAAGGACCGCACGAGGACCTCGTAGAAGACGGCCCGCTTGAACCACAGCGGGTCACTCTTCGTCAGTCCGTGGTGCTGCTCCGGCAGCATGTCGGTCACGCTCACCTCCATCGGGTGTCTCCAAACCTAGCGGTACTGCGGACTGTCGCCACGGACCGTGGCGACAGTGTGGGTGGACTTTCCCAGGCATGCACAGGGTCCCTTACCCCGTTGCGGAGTAACTAAAAGGGAGCCGTGCGATAGACCGGGAGGGTGTCCGGTGATGTGGTGGACGCCGTGGGTGGGCGGATCCGGCCAGGCGTTGCGCACAGTCTGACGGGCGTTTGCCAGTACAAGCAAATAGGGGCCTGATCGCCCTATCCGCAGGTCCGGCGGCCGGCCGTCAGCGCGGTGATCGCTCGTCACGTTCGCGCCCGCGACGCCCCGATCCGCGCCTGCCGCCGGAGCGTCCGCCCGGCGACTTGAACGGGTCGACCGCACCCTGCGGGCTGGCCAGCCCTTCGTTGACCTGCTCCGGCGTCAGCTCGAGCCGCTTCTCCGACTTGCCGGTGCCGAACAGATCCTCCGGACTCACACCCGCCTGTTTGGCAATGCTGCGCATCGTCCCAGGCTTGAGGTCCTTGCCACCGTGATTCGGGACGGTGACCGTCCTGCTCTCCCGGCGGAACATCACATGGCTGCCTTTTTGCCTGACCTCCGCGAAGCCGACCTTTTCGAGGTCCTTCGCCACCTCACGGAACGGCTTGGGGCCCCAGCCGGCTGCCATCAGTCCAGCTCGATGGTGACGACGAGTTCCTCGGGCACTCCGACTTCCTCGAGCAGGAAGGCGACGGCCTCGCGCAGGTCCTCGATAGCCTCTTCCCGGGTGTCGCCCTCGCCGTTGGCGAACGCATCCGGTGTCACTGCGGCCGCGGCGCTCCAGGCGCCGGTTTCGTCCTGCTCGACCGTGTAGGGGACGTGGACTTCGCGCTTCACTGTGTCCTACTCCTGGGGTCGAGGGTTTGCCGACTTGCGGGGGCGGCGGGCGTACTTGGTGAACCCGGCGCGTTCGGCGTCGGCCTCGGAGCGGAACCAGACCTCAGGTTTGGTCCGGCCGTAGTACGGCGAGTCAGGGGTGTGGAACAGCATCGACTGGACCTTGCCCTTGATGGTGAACCCGTCCGGCGGACCTTGGTGCGGTACCGCTTCGGCCGAGCCCTCACCGTATCGTCCGGGCGGCACAACGGCCTGTACCTGCGGCTCGGTCGCGTTTGTGTCGTCGTGGTCGTCGAACAGCGTCGGTTCACGCACCCGCTCGGCGTCCATCCGCACCGAGAACACCGGCTCGGGAGCAGGCGGTACGTCGGCCACCGGTGCAGGCCGTGGTTCCTCCGGCGCCCGCACCGCGGTCTCGGACGCTCCGACCGCGGCTCCGACGAGAACCTCTTCCTTCTCCTCGACAGGCTCCTCGGCGGCGACCTCGGCCGGCGCTTGCTGTTCCCGTCGTACCAGCAGGAACCAGGTGATGCCCGCGCCGAGCAGGAACGCCAGTAACGACCACAGCCAGTTGTGTCGCAGCAGCCAGCTCATGAGCGCGCGCCTCTCGACGGTCGGAGGCGATATGCCAGCCAAGCTGTCGCGCTGCCCAGTACGAACGCGACCAGCAGCAAGATCCAGACCTGTGCGATCAGCCAACTCATGGAGTCCCCTAGGGAATCTACGACCGTGCGCGAGGACATTACTCCGTCAGGCACCGCCATCGCACACCAACCCACCGCGACCACCCTCACCTGGCTGGGGTGATCGGCTACAGGACGCGGAGCTCGACCCGGCGGTTGGCGATGCGCCCGGCGGGGGTGTCGTTGGACGCGGTCGGGAAGGTCTCGCCGTAACCGTGGGCGAGCAGGCGGCCGGCCGGCACTCCGAGCCGCACCAGCGTCGCCTTGACCGCGGCCGCGCGCTGCTCGGACAGCGGCAGGCTGCTGGCGGGGGAGCCGAGGTTGTCGGTGTGACCCGCGATCTCGACCCGGGCGGTCGGGCACGTCTTCAGCAGCGCCGCGGCACGGACCACCGACGAGTTGGAGGCGTTGTTCACGATCGACGTACCGGACAGGAAGATGATCGAGTGCTGCCGGCCGAACTCCGACAGGCGGCTCTGGAACGTTCGGCACGCCTCGCTGACCGCTGACTTCGGCGGCGCCGGGATCTGCAGTTGGTCGGCGATCACCGCACCTGGCACCGCCTTCGCCGCTGCTCGCGCCACGGTCGCTTTGGTCGCCTGGTCCGGCACCTTCCCGGTCAGCGTGATCGTCGTACCGTCGTACCGCACCGACGCGTCGCCGGTGCCGATCGCGAGCGCGTGGATCAGAGCGGACACCGTGGCGGCGTCGGCCAGGCCGGCCGCAGGCTCAATCGTGATCCGGTTGTCGAACTCGCGGTCCGGTCCGAGCACCTCGTCGACCTGCGCGGCGATCGCGTCCTTGACCGTCTGATCCTTGACCGCGACCTGCACCCGGATCGAGTTGTCCGTCCGCCCGACCTCGAACGCGGCAAGAGCCGGCGCTTCGGTCGGCGGGGGAGTCGACGGCGTGCCGCCTTCTACCTGGACGGCGCGGACGCCCTCGACGCTCGCGACCACTTCCTTGACCACTCCGGGATCGACACCGGCCGGTACGGCGACAGTCGCATCGCGACCGTCCACGTCGACCTCGGCGCCGTTGATTCCACGAGCCTGCAGCGCCGCCAGTGATCGGTCCCGAAGATCGTCCTCGGTGGTGCCCGCTTTGGCCGGAATGAGCACAGCGGTCAGCAGCACGGGTACGGCGAGGGCCGCGAGCAGCCAGACGACGATCGGCCGCCGAACGAGTCCGGGCACTGTTCCTCCGTCGGATGCGGTCAAGAGTGACCGTGCGCGTGGACATTACTCCGCCCTGCGCCCTGTCTGCACACCTGTCCGGGGAGCGTCGTGATGATCACGAGATCATTTTTATTCGGGTTGCTTCTTTTCTTAACTGGATGTGCTCGGTAGGGTGCGGACAGTTCCTCTCCCGCCCCCAGGAGGTACGCATGAGAATCCGAGTTCTGGCTGTCGCCGCGGCGATGGCTCTGTTGGGTGCGGGCGTCGTACCCGCGGCCGCCCGCACCGCCGAACCGAGTGGGACCCAGGCGGTCGCCGCCGGCAAGCGGGTCGTCGGCTACTTCACCGAGTGGGGTGTCTACGACCGCAACTACCACGTGAAGAACATCAAGACGAGCGGCTCGGCCGCGAAGCTGACCACGATCGTCTACGCGTTCGGCAACACCGCCGGCGGCCGGTGCGCGATCGGCGACTCCTACGCGGCGTACGACAAGTTCTACGACGCGGCCTCGTCGGTCGACGGCGTGGCCGACACCTGGGACACCGGTGCGCTGCGCGGCAACTTCAACCAGCTGCGCAAGCTGAAGCGCGAGTTCCCGAACATCAAGGTGGTCTGGTCGTTCGGCGGCTGGACCTGGTCCGGCGGGTTCACCGAGGCCGCAAAGAACCCGACCGCCTTCGCCAACTCCTGCTACGGCCTGGTCGAGGACCCGCGCTGGGCCGATGTGTTCGACGGGATCGACATCGACTGGGAGTACCCGAACGCCTGCGGCCTGAGCTGTGACACGTCCGGGCCGAATGCCTTCAACAACGTGGTCACGGCGCTGCGCAACCGGTTCGGCTCGTCCGCACTCGTCACCGCGGCGATCACCGCCGACGGCACGAACGGCGGCAAGATCGACGCGACCAACTACGCCGCCGCGGCCGGCAAGCTCGACTGGATCATGCCGATGACGTACGACTACTTCGGTGCGTTCAACGCCCAGGGCCCGACCGCGCCGCACTCGCCGCTGACGTCGTACAGCGGGATCCCGACCGCCGGGTTCCACAGTGACGCGGCGATCCAGAAGCTGAAGTCGAAGGGCATCCCGGCATCGAAGTTGCTGCTCGGGATCGGGTTCTACGGCCGCGGCTGGACCGGGGTCACCCAGGCCGCGCCCGGTGGTCGCGCGACCGGTGCGGCGCCGGGGAAGTACGAGGCCGGTATCGAGGACTACAAGCTGATCTCGACCCGCTGCCCGTCGACCGGGACCGTCGGCGGTACGGCGTACGCCTTCTGCAACGGGCAGTGGTGGGGGTACGACACGCCCGCCACGATCCGCAGCAAGATGACGTACGCGAACCAGCAGGGACTCGGTGGCGCGTTCTTCTGGGAGCTGTCCGGCGACACCGCCAACGGCACCCTGATCACCGCGGTCAAGACAGTCGGCTGATCGGGAGAAAACGTGTCCGGGTCCGCCGCGCCGTTCCCCGCGGCGGGCCCGGACGCACTGTTGCGCTGTCCTGTCTCGGACAGGTCGCATATGTGCCAGCCCGGTGCCCGGTGAATCGCTTGACTTACTTCGCGCCGTAAAAGGTACTTGTGCCTGGTGTTTGACCAGGAGGGGACTCGATATGGAGAGGTCGTCGGACTCGTCGTTGATCATCGGGGTGGCCACGTCCACGGCCGAGCGGGTGCAACTCGTCCGGCTGCTGGGTGGCGCGGAGGCGCTGTTGCTGGTGTCCAATGCTGACCAGGCGCGCGCGTTCCTCGAACTCACCGCGGTGACATCGCCCGCGGGTCCCGTCGTCCTGACGCCGACCGTCGTGCCCGGCGCTGACCGGCCCGCTGCCCAGATCGAGTCAGTGCCGCGGTCGGTGCCCACGGTTCCGGTGGCTGCCGCCGTACCTGCTCTGGAGACGGAGCTGTACCTGGACGTGGATCGGCGGGTCGTGCGGTGGAAGGACCGCGAGGTGCCGCTGACCCGGCTGGAGCACGACTTCCTGCACTGCCTGGTCAAGGAGCCCGGCCGCGTCTGGACCTACCAGCGCCTGCACCACGCGGTCTGGGGCAACGAACACCTCGGCCACGGCTCGCACATCCACTCAGTCGTCAAGCGCCTCCGCCAAAAACTCGCCAACCTAGGCGCCACCGTAACCATCCACGCCGTCCGAGGCGTGGGCTTCCACCTCCTCGCCACGACCTGACTGAGGCCCGTTCACGCCAGGCCGTGACTGGCGCGTGAGGTGTTACCCCTGGCCGTCGGTTCGTACCATCCGCCCTTGAGGACTACGCCTTGATTGGTGACGGGCGGCGGGCGACTGTGTCGGCGGTGAGGACGAGGGCTTCGTCGTCGTTGTAGGGGATGAAGTCGAGATCCGGGTGAGCGGCTATCAGTCGCGTGTAGCGGTCGTGGCGGCCGCGGTTGGTGTGGACGAGAGGGTAGAAGCTCGCCAGCCCGAGCCCGGCGGTCGACTTCACCTCGCCGGGGTCGTCGGGAGCGTCGTACAGCTCCAAGTCAGGAGCAGTGAGGATGGCGCCGGCCGAGACTCCGGCGTACGCGAGCTCACCAGCACGCACAGCCTGCGGCACAGCATTCGCGAACCCGCTCCGCTGAGCGTGCTCCAGTAGGAAGATCGGCTGCCCACCGGTGACGAACACCAGATCCACATCAGCCAGTACGGCGTCCACGTCGCCGGCAGCAGCGCCTTCGAGGTCGAATGTCGACACCGTCAGACCGCATTCGGCGAGTACGCCCTTCGCCACGTCCACCCACGGTGTGGCCGGCAACGGATTGCCGGCCGTCGGGATGAGCACGACCCGCCGAGGACGCTTGGGCAGCTCCTCGAGCCAGCCGGGAAAGGCGCCGAGGCCCTGACTGCCTAAGAACACATGCACGCCCTCAACGTAGCGACCGGCCCCCGCCCGGGTGGGCGAGGGCCGGCCTGAACTACGTGACTGCTACCTGATGGACTTCAGGGCGAAGTCTTCGATCACCGGTTCACCGGCGATCAACCGCGTCGTGCGGGTTTGGGGCTTGTAGCCGTCCTTGGCGGCGATCAGGGTGAGCGGGTTGTTGCGACGGTCCAGCCAGTAGGCGTAGTTGCCGTCCTTGTCGGTGATGAAGGTGTACGACTGGGCCCACGAGTCGACCTGGACGATCGCCCCCGGGAGCGGAGCCGAGACACCGGTCGAGCTGACGCCCGTGACAGTGCCGAGCAGCTTGCTCCAGGTGGTCGGCGGGGTGACGTTCATCGTCACGGCCACCGGAGCGACCTGGTACGGCGTGTTCTCGCCGATCGTGACCGCCCCGCTGTAGGTGCCGGGCTGGTCGACGCTCGCGGTGAGCGTGACCTTGACCGTCGTCGACGCGCCCGGGGCCAGGGTGGCCTCGGTCTTGTCGATGGACAGCCAGCTCACGTCCGCCGACGACTCGGCGCAGTCCTCGAGACCCGGCAGGGCCTCACTGTCCACCGTGGCGGTGAAGCCACCGGAGGAACCGCCGACCTTGTAGAAGCCACACGCCGCACCACCGCGGTACCGCGGCAGGTTGGCGTTCGGCAGTGCCGACCAGGAGTCGGCGGCCGGGTCGTAGGCGAAGCCGGCGTTGGTGACCGCGCCGGCCTGGACACCGCCGACGACCAGCAGCTTGCCGCCGGCCACGGCGTACGACGCCGCCCAGTGGTCGGCCGGCGCGTCGGCGACCGCGGACCAGGCGTTGGTGCCCGGGTCGTAGACGTACGCCGACTTCAGCGAAGCCGCCCCGTCGTTACCGCCGGCGCAGTACACCTTGCCGTCGATGGCGCCGCAGGATGCGAACGCGATCGACTTCGGGTAGTTCGCCAGGGTCTCCCAGCTGTTCGCCGCCGCGTCGTAGCGGACGACGGTGTTGCTCATCGGGAGGCAGCTGGAGGTCGTGCAGCCACCGACGGCGTACAGCTTGCCGTCGACGACGGCCTGACCGGCCGCGGCCCGCGGAGCCGGGTTGGCGGCCACCGAGGTCCAGGCGTTGGCGGCCGGGTCGTAGGACCAGGTCGCCGCGTCCGGACCGGAGGCACCCCAGCCGGAGCTGGCGATGATCTTGCCGCCCACGACGCCGACGGTGATGGCATTGCGAGCACCCGGCAGCGGCGCGATGGCGGTCCAGGCCAGCGTCGCCGGGTCGTACACGTAGCTGTTCCCGGTCGAGGCACTACCGTTGCCACCGGCAATCGAGTAGGTCTTGCCGTCGACGTTGACCACCCGGTTGTCCATCACGGTCGACGGGTAGTCCGCGATATCGGTCCACGGCGCCGCGAGCGGCTGGGCGGCGGCCGGCGTACCGGCCGTCTTGCCCGACAGCAGCTGTGCGAACGAGGTGGGCACCTCGAGCCGCTGCAGCGGGGCCCCGGTGCTGTTCAGCACCTGGTTCTTGCTGGTGGTGGTGCCGTTCGCGTTCTGCAGGACGAAGCCGTTGTCCTTCTCACCGAACTTCACGTCGACCGGCGCACCGCCGGTGTTGGTGACGGTGAACGACTTGGTCACCTTGCCGGTGGGCAGCTTCAGGTTGCCGGTGATGCTGCCCGGAGTGATGGCCAGCTTGCCGGCCGCCAGCGTGTAGTCGGCCGTCGTGGTCCAGTCGGCCTCCACGTCCACGCTCTGGTTCGAGCTGACGTAGTTGCCGGCCTTCGCGGTGAAGCCCTGCGCGCCGGACTCCGAGGAGTACAGCCAGTAGAAGCCGTCGTTCAGGCCGGTGTCCTCGGGCGTCGCCACGGAGGTACCGGTCTCCGCGGCGTTGCCGTCGCGGGTGACGACCGCACCGTTCACGAAGCCGTTCGTGTTGGCGTCCTTGACGTTGCCGACGACGATGCCGCCGCCGTTGGCCTCACAGGTGACCTGGCTGCCGATCAGTACGCTGTCGACGATCCACCACCACTCGTACGAGGCGTTGTAGTAGTGGAACCGGACCTGCACGGCGGACTTGCCGGCCGCCTGCGGGATCGCGATCTCCTTGACACCGCGGACGTCCGCGGCCTGGGTGAGCACGTTGGTCCAGGTGGTCCCGCCGTCGATCGACAGGTCCACGTCGGCCTTCTCGCCGCCGAGCCAGTTGAGGTCCTGGTTGAACCGGATCACCGGAGCGGCGACCGCACTCAGGTCCACCACCGGGCTGACCAGCGAGGTGTCCTGCGAGCCGCCGGGACCGTACTTGTCGCTGTCGATGACCGCGAACTTGCCGGTGCCGCCGGCCAGGTTGCCCCGGTTGCCCGGGTCGTTGAACTGCCAGACCTGGCCGTTGCCCTTGTTGTCGACGACGGTCCAGTTGCCCGGCTTGTCACCGGAGTCGAACGTCTCGAAGACGCCGTCCGAGCCCCACTTGTAACCGGGCGCGGTAGTGCAGGCGTCGGTGCGGACCGGGACCGCGACGTTCTTGGTCAGGTTGCCGGTGCCGACCGTGATCGGCTGGCTGACTGTCTGGTAGCCCGGGTACTGCGACTCGATCTTCAGCGAGTACGACGCACTCGACGGCACCTTCAGGCTGAAGCGGCCGTTGCTCGGCGTCGTGTAGTCGAACACACCGCCCGGACCTTCGACGGTCACCTTCGCGTACAGCGGCCAGCCGTGGCCGGAGCCGTCCATGATGGTGCCACCGACGTTGACCTGCGGAGCGCTGGCCAGGGCGTAGCTCTTCGTGGTGGTGGCGCCGGTGGTGATGACGGCAGTGTCGGTCTGGGTCACGTACCCGAACGACGCCACGGTCAGGTCGTAGCTGCCGGCCGGCAGTACGGTCGAGAACGCACCGGTGCTCGTGGTGGTGAGGACACGGTCGGGCTGACCGGCTGCCTTCACCGTCACGCTTGCGCCGGCCAGCGGGGTACCGCCGGTCGCCGCGGTCACCGTACCGGCCAGTGTGCCGGTGTCACCGATCGGCGCGGCGTTCAGCAGAGCCAACGCGTCCAGACGGCCTTGGCCGTAGACGTTGTTGTTCTCCGTGGTGCCACCGCACTGGCTGTCGGCCTTGTCGATCGCGGTCCCGTTCAGCAGTGCCCGGGTCGCGTTGACGTCACCCTTGAGCACCGGCGAGGCGGCCCACAGCAGTGCGACGGCGCCCGCGAGGTGTGGCGTTGCCATCGACGTACCGTTGAAGCTGCCGTAGGTGCTGCCGGGCAGGCTGGACCGGACGTTGACGCCCGGGGCCGAGATGTTCGGCTTGATCGTGCCGTTCTGGCCGACACCGCGGCCGGAGAACGAGGCGACGTTGTTGTTGATGTCGTAGGCACCGACCGAGTAGTTGCTGGTCAGGGAGCCCGGCGACCCGCTGCTCTGGCAGCCGAGGGATCCGCTGTTGCCGTTCGCGAACGCGCCGAAGATGCCGGACGCGGTCCAGGCCAGCGTGATGTCCTCCATGAACGGGTCGTTCGACGGCTGGGTCGAACCCCACGAGTTGTTGATGATGTTCGGCCGCTTGCTCGCGTCCGGGTTCGCCCCGGCGAGGTCGGTCGGCTCGAGCATCCACTGACCCGACTCGATCAGCGCCGCGTCACTGGGGCAGCAGCCGTTCGCTGCGATCCACTTGACCGCCGGCGCGACGCCGATCTGGTTGCCCGCGCCGTCGTCGCCGACCATGGTGCCCATCGTGTGGGTGCCGTGGCCGTTGCCGTCGGACGGTGCGGTCGGCGAGGTGCCGGCCGCGTCGAACCAGTTGTAGTTGTGGTTGAACGTCCCGTCGCCGTTGTTGCCGCGGTAGGAGTTCACCAGCGCCGGGTGGTCGTACTGCACCCCGGTGTCGATGTTGGCGATGACGATGCCCGCGCCCTTGTCGCCGTACTGGGCCCAGACGTCGTCGGCGTTGATGTTGGCGATACCCCACTCGAGCGCGTTGATCTCGTTCGCCCGCTCGGCCGGGGTGACCTTCGGCACCTCGACGGCGGTCGGGTTGTAGAGACCCTCGACCTCGGTGTGGTTGGCCAGGTTCTGGGCCAGCTCGAGCGTTCCGCTGCTGATCCGGATCGCGTTCGTGCCCCAGAACGCCTTGTACTTCACGTTCGCTGCGTCGAGTTCGGCGCGCACCTTGGCCTGGCTCTCCGCGGCGGACTTCTTCAGCGCCGCGGCGACGGCGGTGCCGCGCTCGTTCCAGTCGGTGATCTTGCTGGCGGCGGTCAGATCGGCCTTGGCGGCGAACCGGACCCAGTAGTCGGTCGCCTCCTTGGCGTCCTTGCCGTCCAGCTTCGCCATCAGCTCCGGCTTGATCTTGCTCGCCGGAGTCGGCGTGGCTTCGGGTTTGGTGGGCGGCGCGGCCTGGGCCTGGCCGGCGGCGGCCATCCCGGTCGCGACGACTGCCACCGTCGCCAGGGCGCCCACCAGCGATCTGGCGAGCCCCCTACGTGGTTGATGTGACATCTCTGCAGCCCCTCACTGGTAACGACCCCGAGTTGACTCCCCCGAGTCATCTGGTGCAGAGGTGCAGGCCCGGTCGCGCGGTGCCGGCCATCAGGCGGATGAACCAGTCAAGCGAACGCTGCGTGCCCCCCAGGTCGCGGCATGTGACACCGTGAGCCTGACGTGGACCCTATGTGTCAGAACAACGTGGTAACAAGCACACTTCGTGAGCAAGATGTGACTAGCCGTCGCACCGATCCAGGCAAAGTGGTCAAAGGTTGTCAGTTCGTTGACGATCCAAGGCAGAGGTTGACATTGTGATCAGATGGTCACCGCCCGTGTACCCGCCCCTGCGGACGCCGATCTGACCCCGACCGATCTGACCCCGACCGACCGGACGCCGTTCCCGCTGCTGATCGCGGTCGCGGCCTCACCGGACGAACGGGTCCGGCTCGCCGAACTCGTCGACGACGTCGCTCCGCTGCTGCTCGTGTCCAGTCTCGAAGAACTGCGCCGGTTGCTCGTCCCCGCGCAGCAACCCCCGCCGGCGCCTGAACAACCGGAGCAGCCGGAGCCCGCGGAGATCGACTCGACGGCCCGGCAGGCGTCCGTGGGTGAGCCCGATGCCGACGTGCTGACCATCGACCGGGCCCGATCGGTCGCCCGGTGGCGCGATCGCGAGGTCCAGCTCACCGAGCTCGAGCACGACCTGCTCACCCGGCTGATGTCGGCGCCGCTGCGAGTCTGGACGTACGACGCCCTGCACCAAACCGTCTGGCGCAACCGGCACCTGCGCGGCACGGCCGACATCCACTCGGTCGTCAAACGCCTCCGCCGCAAACTCGACGACCTCGGCACCACCGTCACCATCGACGCCGTCCGCGGCACCGGCTTCCGCCTCACCGACCACCAACGCCCGACGATCACCAATCTGCGCGCGGGGTAGTTTCTGCAGGTGTGACGTTCTCAGCGCTCAGTCATCTCGAGTGTCCCAAGTGCGGTCTGACTCACGACGCCGATCAGGTCATCGGGCTGTGCCCGTGCGGATCACCTTTGCTGGCCCGGTACGACGTACCTTCAGTGAGGCTGACCAAGGACGAGTTGGCCGCGCGGCCGCCGGACCTGTGGCGGTATCACGAGCTGCTGCCGGTGCGGTCGCCGGAGAACGTGGTGACGCTGGGGGAGGGGATGACCCCGCTGCTGCCGTTGCCGCGGTACGGGCGCGAGGTCGGGGTCGAACGGTTGCTGATGAAGGATGAGGGGCTGATCCCGACCGGCACGTTCAAGGCGCGTGGTGCGGCAGTCGGGGTGTCGCGTGCGTACGAGGTCGGCGTACGGAAGATCGCGATGCCGACGAACGGAAACGCCGGCTCGTCGTGGGCCGCGTACGCCGCCCGGGCCGGGATGACGGCGTTGATCG
Organism: Kribbella sp. CCNWLW201; assembly: GCF_037203805.1. Taxonomy (NCBI): domain Bacteria; kingdom Bacillati; phylum Actinomycetota; class Actinomycetes; order Propionibacteriales; family Kribbellaceae; genus Kribbella; species Kribbella sp. CCNWLW201. Next base: position 54,610 of record NZ_JBBCBQ010000006.1, read on the forward strand.
CGATGCCGATCGCGGCACCGGAGATCTGCCGGCGCGAGGTGAAGGTCGTGGGTGCCGAGCTGCACCTGGTGGACGGGCTGATCGGTGACGCGGCGGCGTTCATCCGCGAGCAGCCGGGGTACTTCGACGTCTCGACGTTGAAGGAGCCGTACCGGATCGAGGGCAAGAAGACGATGGGCCTGGAGATCGCCGAGCAGCTCGGCTGGCAGTTGCCCGACGTCATCCTCTACCCGACCGGCGGCGGGGTCGGCATCATCGGCATCTGGAAGGCGCTCGTCGAGCTCCGCGAGTTGGGTTGGATCGACGGCCCGCTCCCGCGCCTGGTCGCCGTACAGTCGACCGGTTGCGCACCCATCGTCCAGGCCTACGAGAAAGGCCTGCCCGAGAGCGAACCGTGGCCCGACGCCAAGACCGTTGCCTTCGGCATCACCGTGCCGAAGGCGCTCGGTGATTTCCTCGTCCTGCAAGCGATCGCGGACACCGGCGGTTGCGCCGTTGCCGTCGACGACGAAACCATCCTGGCCGAACAACACCTGCTGGCTCGGCTCGAGGGCGCCTTCATCTGCCCCGAGGGAGCCGCCACCTTCGCCGCCGTCCGCCGCCTCCGCGAGTCCGGCTGGATCCACCCCGACGACCAGGTCGTAGCCCTCAACACCGGCCTCGGCCTCAAGTACCCGGAGACTGTTCCGCTGGCTTAGCGGTCCCGGCTCGCTGCAACCGCGTGGCGAGAATCAGACCGGCTACGATGCCGAGGCAGAAGTACAGCACGTACTGGTCTTCCCGCAGCTCGCCCTCGATCGGCAGCAGGAGAAGGACACACAACAGCAGGAACGCGCCGCCGGCCACGAACAGCCGCTCCGCCAGCTCCCGTGGACTGAACCGCCACAAGCCGATCAGTACACCGGCCAGCCCCAGGCCGCCGTACCAGAGCTGAGTGCTCCGGCCGACCACTTCGCCCGATCCGGGTGCGATCGCGCCGGCAACCCATCCCGCGGTCACCGGGACGAGCCAACCGGTTCGGCGACGGGTCTCCGCCGAGAGTCGTTCGAGAACTGACATCCTCTTCCCCCACTTCACCGTGGGGGAGAGGATCTCACGGATCGGGTCAGGCTTGGCCGCGGCGGATGGCGAGGATGTGGGCGGGGTCGCCGTTGGGGTCGAGTTTGACGTAGTTCTGCTGGCCCCAGCGCCAGGTGGCGCCGGTGATCTCGTCGTACACGGTGAAGGTGTCCTCGGGGCGCATGCCGAGGGCGGCCATGTCGAGGTGGACCATCGACTCGCGGACCGAGTGCGGATCGGTGTTCACCACCACGAGAACCGTGTCACTGTGCCCGTCCGGCCCGGTGATGCGCTTCGAGTAGCACATGATCGCCTCGTCCTCGACCGTGTGCAGCGTCAGGTTGCGTAGCTGCTGCAGGGCCGGGTGGCGACGGCGGATGTTGTTCAGCAGCGTCAGGTACGGCGCCAGCGTGCGACCCTCGGCGGCCGCGGCATCCCAGTCCCGCGGCCGGAACTGGAACTTCTCGGTGTCGAGGTACTCCTCCGACCCCGGCCGCAACGCGACATGCTCGAACAGCTCGAAACCGGCGTACACACCCCAGGTCGGTGACGCGGTCGACGCGATCGCCGCCCGGATCTTGAACGCGCCCGGTCCGCCGTACTGCAGGTACGCGGTCAGGATGTCCGGCGTGTTGACGAAGAAGTTCGGCCGCAGGAAGTGCGCGGTCTCCTGGGTCAGCTCCTGCAGGTACTCCTCCAGTTCCCACTTCTCGTTGCGCCAGGTGAAGTACGTGTAGGACTGGTGGAAGCCGACCTTGGCCAGCTCGCGCATCATCGGCCGCCGGGTGAACGCCTCGGACAGGAACACCACGTCCGGGTCGGTCTTGCGGATCTCGCCGAGCAGGTACTCCCAGAAGTTGACCGGCTTGGTGTGCGGGTTGTCGACCCGGAACACGGTCACCCCGTGCGAGATCCACAGCCGCACGATCCGCAGCACCTCGGCGTAGATGCCCTCGGGATCGTTGTCGAAGTTGATCGGGTAGATGTCCTGGTACTTCTTCGGCGGGTTCTCGGCGTACGCGATCGAGCCGTCCGCGCGAACGCTGAACCACTTCGGGTGCTCGGTCACCCACGGATGGTCCGGCGACGCCTGCAGGGCCAGGTCGATGGCGACCTCGAGACCGAGCTCACGGGCCCGGCCGACGAAGTAGTCGAAGTCCTCGAAGGTGCCCAGCTCGGGGTGGATCGCGTCGTGACCGCCCTCGGCCGAGCCGATCGCCCACGGCGAACCGGGGTCACCGGGCTTCGGGTCGAGGGTGTTGTTCGGTCCCTTGCGGAACGAGTGGCCGATCGGGTGGATCGGCGGCACGTAGAGGATGTCGAAGCCCATGCTCGCGACCGCGTCCAGCCGCTTGGCCGCCGTACGGAAGGTCCCGGACGTCCATTGCCCGGTCGCCTCGTCGTACTTCGCACCCTCCGAACGTGGGAAGAACTCGTACCAGCTGCCGTACAGCGCGCGTTCCCGGTCGACCCACACCGGGAACGTCTCCGACGACGTGATCAGCTCGCGCACCGGGTAGCGCCCGAGCGCGGCCCGGACCTGCGGCGAGATCCCCGCGGCCAGCCGTGCCTCCGGCGGCAGCGCGCCGTTGGCCAGCGCGTGCGCGGCATCGGTCAGCGTCCCCCGATCAGCCCGTACGGCGGGGGGCACGCCGGCGGCCGCACGGTCGAAGAACGCGGCACCCTCGGCGAACATCAGGTCCACGTCGATCCCGGCCGGCACCTTGATCTCGGCGTTGTGCCGCCAGGTGCCGTACGGGTCGCTCCAGCCCTCGACCGCGAACGTCCACGCGCCCTGCTCCTGCAGCGTCACGTCGACCGTCCACCGGTCCGAGCCCTGGCCGACCGGTGCCATCAGCATCCGTCTGGTCTGCCCGGTCGGCGAGGTCAGCACGACGTTCGCATTCACGGCGTCATGGCCCTCACGGAAGACCGTTGCCGCGATGGTGAACGTCTCGCCGACGGATGCCTTGGCCGGATACGCTCCGGCGTCGACGGTCGGGGTGACGTCGGTGATCGGGATGCGCCCAGTCATGGCGTAGACGAACCTTCGCTTTCTGATAGCGGATCCGGCGGATGGGGAAGTACCTGAAGAACTACAGGACTGACGTTATCGGTTCCCAGTGGCCGGACGTGACATGCAGTGGTCACGGTTTCGGTCCAGAGGGTGGAACATCGGTGACCAGCCATTGAAAAGGACCTGCAAAATCTTGCTCGCGTTGCAAGATCGATGCAGGCCGAGGGTGCCGTGCTGGCCTCGGGCCGGTACGGTGTCCCGGTGCGAGCGATACGACGATTTTCCGTCCGCCCTGTCCTGCCCGAGCAGCTGACCGGGCTGGGCACCCTGGTGAACAACCTCCGCTGGGCCTGGCACCCGGAGACGCAGGACGTCTTCGAGGCGGTCGACCCGCAGTTGTGGCGGAGCACCGGCGGTGACCCGGTCAAGCTTCTCGGTGAGGTCCCGGCGGCCCGGCTCGACGAGCTGGCCAACGACCAAGCCTTCCTGCGCCGGCTCGAACTGGCCGTAGCCGACCTGAACGGCTACGTGACCGACGACCGCTGGTTCCAGACCGACGCCGGTTCGCCGGTCAGCTCGGTGGCCTACTTCTCCCCGGAGTTCGGCATCACTCACGTGCTGCCGCAGTACTCCGGCGGCCTCGGCATCCTGGCCGGAGACCACCTGAAGGCGGCCAGCGACCTCGCCGTGCCGCTGATCGGTGTCGGCCTGCTCTACCGGCACGGGTACTTCGCGCAGTCGCTGAACCGCGAGGGCTGGCAGCAGGAGCGCTACCCGCTGGTGGACCCGGACGGGCTGCCGATCAGCCTGCTCCGCGACGGAGACGCGCCCGCGACCGTCACCCTGACCCTGCCCGGCAACCGGCAGTTGCACGCCCAGATCTGGGTCGCCCAGGTCGGCCGGGTGCCGCTGCTGATGCTCGACTCCGACATGGAGGAGAACGAGCCCGCCGAGCGCGAGGTGACCGACCGGCTGTACGGCGGTACGACGGAGCACCGCCTGCTCCAGGAGCTGCTGCTCGGCGTCGGCGGTGTCCGCGCGGTCCGTGAGTTCTGCCGGATCACCGGCCACCCGGCGCCCGAGGTGTTCCACACCAACGAGGGTCACGCCGGCTTCCTCGGCATCGAGCGGATCCGCGAGCTGGCCGCCGACCAGGGCGTCGACTTCGACACCGCGCTCGAGGTGGCCCGCGGCGGGACCGTGTTCACCACCCACACCCCGGTGCCGGCCGGTATCGACCGGTTCCCGGTCGAGCTGATCCAGCAGCACTTCTCGCCGGACGCGTTCGGCGAAGGGGTGCCGGTCGACCGGATCCTCGAGCTCGGTGCCGAGGACTTCGAGGGCGGCGACCCGGGCGTCTTCAACATGGCGATCATGGGTCTGCGGCTGGCCCAGCGCGCCAACGGCGTGTCCAAGCTGCACGGCGTGGTCAGCCGGGGGATGTTCTCCGGGCTGTGGCCGAGCTTCGACGCGACCGACGTACCGATCACCTCGATCACCAACGGTGTGCACGCGCCGACCTGGGTGGCCCGGGAGATCAACGACCTGACCTTCGCCGCGACCGACACGGCCGATGCCGACGGCATCTTCGCGGGGCTGGACAAGACCACCGACGCGCAGATCTGGGAGACCAAGCGGATCCTGCGGCAGCGGTTCATCGACGACACCCGGGCCCGGGTCCGCCAGTCCTGGCTGAACCGCGGCGCCAGCGAGGCCGAGCTCGGCTGGGTCGACTCGATCCTCGACCCGGACGTGCTGACGATGGGCTTCGCCCGGCGCGTTCCGTCGTACAAGCGGCTGACGCTGATGCTGCGCGACCCGGAGCGGCTGAAGTCGCTGCTGCTGCACCCGCAGCGGCCGGTCCAGATCGTCATCGCGGGTAAGGCGCACCCGCACGACGAGGGTGGCAAGAAGCTGATCCAGGAGATGGTCCGGTTCGCCGACGACCCGGAGGTCCGGCACCGGATCGTGTTCGTGCCCGACTACGACATCGCGCTGGCCCAGCCGATGTACCCGGGCTGCGACGTCTGGCTGAACAACCCGCTCCGCCCGTACGAGGCGTGCGGCACGTCCGGCATGAAGGCGGCGCTGAACGGTGCCCTCAACCTGTCCATCCGCGACGGCTGGTGGGACGAGTGGTACGACGACGAGTTCGGCTGGGCGATCCCGTCCGCGGAGGGGATCGAGGACACCGACCGGCGTGACGACCTCGAGGCGCACGCGCTGTACGACCTGATCGAGAAGCAGGTCGCGCCGCGGTTCTACGACGGTGAGGTGCCGGGCCGCTGGATCGAGATGCTGCGGCACACGATCAAGGAGCTTGGCCCGAAGGTGCTCGCCACCCGGATGGTCCGCGACTACGTCGAGCGGCTCTACGTCCCGTCCGCCTTGTCGTCGCGGTCCTTGAACGCCACGTACGACGGCGCCCGCGACCTGGCCGCGTGGAAGAAGAAGGTCCGGACTGCCTGGCCGCAGATCCGGGTCGACCACGTCGAACTGCAGGGCCTGGGCGACGTACCGCAGCTCGGCACCAACGTCGGCATCCGCGCCTTCGCGGCGCTCGGCGACCTCAAGCCGCAGGACATCGACGTCGAGGTGCTGCACGGCCGCGTCGACTCCAACGACGAGATCAAGGACCCGGTCCGCGCGTCCCTGTCGCTGGCGGAGACGTACGAGGGCAACCGGCACCGGTACGAGGGCGAGCTGAAGTTGGACCGCACCGGCCCCTTCGGCTACACCGTCCGCGTCGTACCGAAGCACCCCGGCCTCGCCAGCCCCGCCGAACTCGGCCTGGCCGCCGGCCCCTCCGACCCGGAGGACCCGTCCACTCCGGATCTGCCGGTCGGCTCCGAATTCTGACCGCGTAGATGGCCCCGCCCGCCTCACCGGGCGGGGCCCTTCGCGTCCTACTTCTTCTTACGCAGTAGGCCCCACGGTTTGAACACCGACAGGATCACCGCGACCATCAACAGCGTCGGCGAGACGATCGCCGGGTAGATCATGTCGCCGATCGGTACGGCGAGGTCGTTCACTTCACCTCGATCGGCCAGCTCGGCCACACCTGGTCGCAGGGCGACCAGCACGAGGGTGCTCAGCAGCAGGTTGAGGCAGAGCTTCACGACGACCCACCAGTACTTGGTCAGCCCGTACTTGCTGCCCAACGCCAGCAGTACGCCGGTCACCAGACAGGTCAGCCCGGACACGGTCATCGGCCACACCGTCACGAGCTCGAGCACCCGGAAACACAGGGCCTTCGTGCTCGTGCTGTCGGTCCCTAACGCGGTGAACGTCAACACCGCCATCACCACATCGATCCCCAGCCACGACCCGACCGACGCGATGTGCAGCACCAACACGGCCTTCCGCGTCGTCCCGCCCAACCGCCATGGCTTGCCGGCCGCCGTCGTCGCCTCCAGTGTTGCGCTACTCATCTCCTTCTCCCGTCGCTCGGATTCGCTTCCCTTGCGATCCTGAGCGATCCCAGGTACGGCGCGCGTCGGCTCGGCGGAGGCTTCCGTCGTACTGCGGTCGACGTACTTCGGCATGCGAAGGTGACTTGTGGTTGTCGGGTTCTCCGGTACGACAACTGTGGTTGTGGCGTGCTGCGAGTAAAAGGGACTGTGGTGTCGCGGCTCCGGGCTGCGTGAGTGTGCTAGTCGTGGTGGTGTGAGTCAAGGGCGCCTTCGGCGTCCCTTCGGGAGCTCCGCCCCTTGACTCACACCACCACGACCAGGGAAGGACGCAGCTATCCCGGAGCTGCTCACCCGAGTGGTCACACTGCGCGGGTGGATCCGGTGGGCCGGCCTGGATCCGGGGAGATTTGGCGCAATCGGCGGACCTTGAACACCTTTTGGGGGCCTCGGACATCTGATCAGGTGTCCGAGGTCCCCGCCCGGTGTACGAGGTTCCGGCTTTCACGCGGATTGACCACCATCCGGCCGAAACCGTCCGGATCCTGGGATCCCCGGCCCAAGCAGCCGCCGAGTCGTGGATATCTGTCGTCTCCCGGCAAGATCTGGAGAGATCCACGACTCGGCGAACCCTTTGCCCTCAGCACCGATCCACGACACCACAGCTCCACGAAGCGGGGTCCCCTCGACCGACCAGGTCCCCGACTGTTCGGGCTGCACTTCTCGCGGGATCCGCGTAGCTGCGGCCTTCCCTGGTCGGGGTGGTGTGGGTCAAGGGGCGAACTTGTTCGATCCGCGAAGCGGACGCCGAAGGCGCCCTTGACGCGCACCGCCCCGACCAGCACCATCACGCAGCGGAGACCGCGAAACCACGACCCGTCTCCCCACCAAATCAACCCGCACCCAAACCAACCGGCAGAACCCCAAACCACCCCCTCAACTCCAGCGGCCGTTAGCCGAAAAGGCGGGGACTGTTGCCTAGGGCATCTGGTTGGGTGCACTCTGGGTGGAGGAATGGGCACTGTGTGTGGTGGACAAGGCGTTTGCGCGTCGTGGTGGTTCGGTTGCGTGGAGTTCTCTCGTTGACCTGATCGTTATCTGATGCTGCGATGGGTCGGTCTGTGGAGGGGGATCCACGCCTGGGGAGACACAGATTCAGGGGGTTCGCAGTGGGGGTACGAACACGTATTGCTGCCGTGGCAGCGCTGGCACTCGCCGGGTCCGCGCTGGTGGCCGCGCCGGCCGAAGCGGGCGGGCAGAAGCACGGCACCACCATCAAACCGATCGTCTCCGGTCTGACCAGTCCGCGGGGGGTGGCCACATTCGGCGGGAAGATCATCTACAGCGTCGGCGACGGCTCGGTCTACGAGGCCTGGGCCGGTGGCAAGATCATCCGCAAGCTGGGCCAGGTGCCGGGCGGGTTCCCGCCGGCGATCGATACGAACAAGTGGGGTGTCACCTACGCCTTGACCGGTGCGGGTGGCGAGCCGGGGGCGCCGCTGCCGCCGGGGAGCGCGACGTTGTACAAGCTGCGGCCGGGCAAGGCGCCGCTGAAGATCGCCGACATCGGCAAGTACCAGCTGAAGGATCCGGATCCGGACAACCAGCAGGACGGCCCGCCGACGGAGTCCAACCCGTACGGCGTCGCCGCGCTGAAGGACGGCACGGTCCTGGTCGCCGATGCCGCCGGCAACGACCTGCTCAGGGTCTGGCCCAACGGCCACATCAAGACCGTGGCCCGGTTGAAGCCGCGCGTGGTCAAGACGCCCGCGGGTCTCGGTCCGGACGCGCCGCCTGCTGGTACGCCGATCACGGCCGAGGCGGTCGCCACGTCGGTGGCCGTCGGCTCGGACGGCTACTGGTACGTCGGTGAGCTCCGCGGCTTCCCGGCGACGCCAGGTACGTCGCAGATCTGGCGGATCAAGCCCGGCTCGTACAACGCGGTCTGCGACCCGGCCAAGCCGTACAAGGGCAACTGCAAGCGCTACGCCGACGGTTACACGTCGATCGTCGACCTGGCGGGTGGCCCGAAGGGCACGCTCGCGGTGGTCGAGCTGGCGAAGGTCAGCTGGCTGAAGTGGGAGATGGGCGGCTCGGGCGTGGGCTCGCTCTACCTGCAGTTCCCCGGTAAGTGGCACAAGGCCGGGTTCAAGAAAGAGCTTGCCCCAGGCAAGCTGACGCTGCCTGCCGGTACGGCGATCAGCAGGACGGGCAAGGTCTACGTGACAGCACCACTGTTCGGTCCACCAGGGGCCGTCTACCAAGTGGTGAAGAAGTAAGAGCAACCCGGGGCGTCAGGTCTACTCACCGGGCCAGGCGCCCCGGGTCCCACTAGGTGGCCGGTGTACCGCGTTCGCCGTACACAGCTGTCACCAGGGCGATCAGCACCGCGGCGAAGAACATGTGGAAGAGCACCAGGACCCAGGGGAGTCCGGTGAAGTACTGCGTGAAGCCGACGACTCCCTGCAGTAGCTCCATCGCCAGCAACCACGCCGCCAGCTTCCGCAGCGTCCGGGAGGTCGCCGTCACCCGGGTGGCGATCACCAGCGCGACCGAGATGCCCAGCAGGGCGAACACGACGTCCGCGTGCAGCTGACTGATCAACGTCTCGTCGAACCCGTTCCGCCCGGTGTCCGGATCGCCGGAGTGCGGCCCGGCGCCGGTCACCAGGGTGCCGAGGGCAACGGCCAGCCAGACCGCCACGACACAAGCGGTCGCGAGCGCGCGGACCACTGGGGGAGTGTGCGGGTAGGGACTCGTCCGGGACCGCCGCATCATCGATACGGTCAGGGTGATGATCACCGGTGAGACCAGGAAGTGCGCGGACACGATCCACGGGTTCAGCCCGGTCAGCACGCTGACACCGCCGATCACCGCCTGCAGCGGCACACCGAGCGCGGCCGCCGTGGCCAGCCTGCGCAGGTCCTTGCGCACCGGCCGGTACCGCATCACCGCCAGCCAGGTGCCGATCGCGATCACCGCGACGACGAATCCGAGCATCCGGTTGCCGAACTCGATCGCGCCGTGGATGCCGAGTGCGCTGTGCGGCACGTACGACTCGTCGGTGCACTGCGGCCAGGTCGGACAGCCGAGTCCGGACCCGGTCAGCCGGACCAGTCCGCCGGTCACCACGATGCCGATGTTCGCCACCACCGATGCCCAGCCCCAGCGCCGTACGACGTCCAGGCTCGGCTCGGGCACCAGTCGCCAGAATCCGGTGACTGGTGCGGTCTCTTGGGGCGGGGTCTCCGTGCTCATCACCGGCACACTCTAAAGAAGCGCTCGCTCAGTCCCACCGGAAGGTCCGGGAGACCAGGTATCCGAGGACTCCCGCCCACAACGCCAGCGACAGCGCCGCGGCCCACGGGACGACACCCTCGATGGTCGAGTTCGCCAGGCCGTTGGCCAGCGCCGCACTCGGCAGCAGACGTACGACGCCCTGCATGCCCGCGGGGTACTCGTCGACCGGCGTGAGCACCGCACCACCGACCAACAGCAGCAGATACAGCAGGTTCGCCGCGGCCAACGTCGCCTCCGCCCGCAGTAGGCCGGCCATCAGCAGACCCAGCGACGCGAAGGCACCCGTCCCACACAGCACCATCAACACCACACCGAACACGGCGTCGAAGCCCCCGGCCGGGTTCCACCCGAGCGCGAACCCAGTCCCGATCAGTACGGCGAGCTGGATCAGCTGCACGACCAGGACCGCACCGATCTTCCCGGCCAGCAGTCCGGTGCGAGACAGGGGAGAGGCGCCGAGTCGCTTGATCACGCCATACCGCCGCTCGAAGCCGGTCGCGATCGCCAGCGAGGTGAACGACGACGAAAGCACGGCCAGCGCAAGCACCCGCGGGACAGCGTCGTCGATCGGTGTCCCGTTACCCAGTGGAAGCCGGTTGCCGAGTCCGGTGCCGCCGAGGAGCAACAGCAGCCCGAGCGGGATGACGAGGGCGAGGAGCAGTTGCTCGCCGTTGCGGATGAGGAGCCTGAACTCCATCCGGGAGTGGGCCAGCACCTTCCGGGGCCAGGGGGCACTGCCCGGCCGCGGCGCATAGGTCGCGGCGGCGTCGCCCTCTGCCGTGCTCATCGGGTCTCCCGCTTCGGGGGTGCGGTCAGCTCGAGGAAGACGTCCTCGAGTGACTTGGTGTGGTGCTCTGTCAGCGCGTCCGGGGTGCCGGAGGCGATCACCTTGCCGGCGGACACCACATGGACCTGGTCCGACAGTTGCTCGGCCTCGTCCATCGCGTGGGTGGTGAGGACGACGGTCACGCCGTCGTCGCGCAGATCGCGGATCAGCTGCCAGATCTCCCGCCGGCCGTGCGGGTCCAGCCCGGTGGTCGGCTCGTCCAGGAACGCGATCTCCGGCCGGCCCACGATCGCCAGCGCGAACGACAGGCGCTGCTTCTGCCCGCCGGACAGTCGCCGGTACGGCGTCCGCCCACAGGTACCGAGGTCGAGGCGGTCGACCAGAGCCGGGATGTCGAGTGGATGGGTGTGCAGCGTGGCGACGTACCGGAGCATCTCGAGCGCGCGGACGCCGGACCAGGCGCCGCCTTCCTGCAGCATGACGCCGATCCGCGGCATCAGTTCGTCGTGGTCGGCGATCGGGTCCAGCCCGAGCACCCGGACCCGGCCGGAATCCGGCCGGCGGAAGCCCTCGCAGCTCTCCACGGTGGTGGTCTTGCCCGCACCGTTGGGGCCGAGCACGGACGTGACTGTGCCGACGGTTACGGTGAGACTGAGACCGTTCACCGCGGCCTTCTCGCCGTACCGCACGACGAGGTTGTCGATCTCCACCGCGACTGGCACGGGAGAAGTCTAGGACCGGCTCACCGCGCGCTCGGCCCGGGTCGGGCAGCGTGACGCTGGTCACGATGGCCGCCGACGCGCCGCGTGAGCGTGCGAACCGGTTAGGGGACCCTTATTTGAAGGGTCTGGTGAATTACGCGACACTGATGTTGTGAAAACTCCTGCGATGAACGGACCGGCGCCCGCGGGCGCCAGCGCCGCGCGGGACGAGTCCACTCGGGACCGGGTTGCCCGCTCGATCCTGACCAACGGTCCGTCCAGCGCCGCGGTGCTGGCGGAGCGCTTGGAGCTGACCCCGGCGGCGGTCCGCCGGCACCTCGACCACCTGCTCGACGAGGGCCTGGTCGAGTCCCGCGAGGAGCGCGTCTACGGCCCCCGCGGCCGCGGCCGCCCCGCGAAGGTCTTCGTGCTGACCGACTCCGGCCGGCACGCGTTCCACCAGGCGTACGACGACCTGGCGGCCACCGCGCTGCGGTTCATCGCCGAGTCCGGCGGTGACGAGGCGGTCGCGGAGTTCGCCCGGCGCCGGGTCGCCGAGGTGGAGCAGCGGTACCGGGAGCTGGTCGACGCGGCTCCCGAGAGCACCAAGGCGGAGGCGCTCGCCCAGGCGCTCACCGCGGACGGCTACGCCGCCTCCACGGCAAAGGCCGCGCACGGAGAGCAGCTCTGCCAGCACCACTGCCCGGTCGCGCACGTGGCCGAGCAGTTCCCCCAGTTGTGCGAGGCCGAGACCGAGGTATTCGCCCGGTTGCTCGGCAAGCACGTCCAGAGACTGGCCACCATCGCCCACGGCGACGGTGTCTGCACGACGCACATCCCCGGCCCCCAACCGGTTACTGCCCCTGTACCCGACGGCGAATCTGCGAGGACTGCACGATGACGCAAACCGCTCACCCCGAACTGGAAGGCCTCGGCAACTACCAGTACGGCTGGGCCGACTCCGACGCCGCCGGCGCGGTCGCACAGCGCGGCCTCAGCGCCGATGTGGTGCGGGGCATCTCCACGCTCAAGAACGAGCCGGAGTGGATGCTCGACCTGCGCCTGAAGGGTCTGAAGCTCTTCGACCGCAAGCCGATGCCGTCGTGGGGTGCCGACCTGTCCGGGATCGACTTCGACAACATCAAGTACTTCGTCCGGTCGACTGAGAAGCAGGCCACCAGCTGGGAAGAGCTGCCGCCGGACATCAAGAACACCTACGACAAGCTCGGCATCCCGGAGGCGGAGAAGCAGCGCCTGGTCGCCGGTGTCGCGGCGCAGTACGAGTCCGAGGTCGTCTACCACCAGATCCGTGAGGACCTGGAGGAGCAGGGCGTCATCTTCCTGGACACCGACACCGGCCTGAAGGAGCACCCGGAGCTCTTCAAGGAGTACTTCGGCTCCGTCATCCCGGTCGGCGACAACAAGTTCGCCTCGCTGAACACGGCGGTCTGGTCCGGCGGCTCGTTCATCTACGTGCCCAAGGGCGTCAAGGTGGACATCCCGCTGCAGGCCTACTTCCGGATCAACACCGAGAACATGGGCCAGTTCGAGCGGACCCTGATCATCGTCGACGAGGACGCCTACGTGCACTACGTCGAGGGCTGTACGGCGCCGATCTACAAGTCGGACTCGCTGCACTCCGCGGTGGTCGAGATCATCGTGAAGAAGGGCGCCCGCTGCCGCTACACGACGATCCAGAACTGGTCGAACAACGTCTACAACCTGGTCACCAAGCGCGCCACCTGCGAGGCCGGCGCGACGATGGAGTGGATCGACGGCAACATCGGTTCCAAGGTGACGATGAAGTACCCGGCCGTGTACCTGATGGGCGAGCACGCCAAGGGCGAGACCCTGTCGGTCGCGTTCGCCGGCGAGGGCCAGCACCAGGACGCCGGCTCCAAGATGGTGCACAACGCGCCGTACACCTCCAGCTCGATCGTGTCGAAGTCGGTGGCCCGCGGTGGCGGCCGGACGTCGTACCGGGGCCTGGTCGAGGTGGCGCCGGGGTCGCACCACAGCAAGTCCACGGTGCGCTGCGACGCGCTGCTGGTCGACACCATCAGCCGTTCGGACACCTACCCGTACGTCGACGTCCGCGAGGACGACGTGGCGATGGGGCATGAGGCGACCGTGTCCAAGGTCAGCGACGACCAGCTCTTCTACCTGATGAGCCGGGGCATGGCCGAGGACGAGGCGATGGCGATGATCGTCCGCGGCTTCATCGAGCCGATCGCCCGCGAACTCCCGATGGAGTACGCGCTGGAACTGAACCGACTGATCGAGCTGCAGATGGAAGGGGCCGTCGGCTGATGTCCGCCGCTGAAACCCTTGTTGCCACCGGTAACAAGGCGCACTCCCACGGACCGGGGTCCCTGGTCCCGTTGCAGGCCCGCAGCGAGCGGCCGACGTCGTACGACGTGGCCGACTTCGCGGTCCCGCACGGTCGCGAGGAGGAGTGGCGCTTCACCCCGGTCAAGGCGCTCAAGGCACTGTTCGCCGACGAGGCCGGCACCGAGACCCCGAAGGTCGACGCGTCCGGCCCGGACGGTGTCGTGTTCGAGACCGTCGCGGCCGACTCGCTGAAGGTCGGTACGCCGCAGGACCGTGCCGCGGCCGTCGCCTGGACCCACGCGGCCGAGGCGCTGGCGGTGCGGATCCCGGTCGAGGCCGAGCTGTCCGAGCCGGTGCACGTGAACGTCGCCAGCCTCGGCGCCCGCGGCTTCACCCACCTGATCGTGGACGCCGCCCGGCACAGCAAGGCGATCGTGATCATCGATCACACCGGCGCCGGTGAGCTGGGCAGCAACGTCGAGATCGTCGTCGGCGACGGCGCCGACCTGCGGGTCGTCTCGATCCAGCAGGCCGACCACGAGTCGATCCATCTGGCCCAGCACGACGCACTCGTCGGGCGGGACGCGCGACTGCACCACGTCGTGGTCACCCTCGGCGGCAAGATCGTCCGGGTCTCGACCAACGTCCGGTACGCCGGTCCCGGCGGTGACGCCGAGCTGGTCGGGGTGTACTTCGCCGAGTCCGGCCAGCACCACGAGAACCGGCTGTTCGTCGACCACGAGGCGCCCCAGTGCAAGAGCAACGTGCTCTACAAGGGCGCGCTGGCTGGTGACCACGCCCGCTCGGTGTGGATCGGCGACGTGCTGATCCGGGCCGCGGCCGAGGGCACCGACACCTTCGAGCTGAACCGGAACCTGGTGCTCACCGACGGCGCCCGCGCCGACTCGGTGCCGAACCTGGAGATCGAGACCGGCGAGATCGAGGGGGCCGGCCACGCCTCCGCGACCGGCCGGTTCGACGACGAGCAGCTGTTCTACCTGCAGGCCCGCGGCATCCCCGAGGACGCGGCCCGGCGGCTGGTGGTGTCCGGCTTCTTCAACGACATCATCGGCAAGCTCGGCGTCCCCGAGGTGGCCGAGCACCTGCACGACGTGATCGAGGAGAAGCTGGCCCGCACCGCCGAGCTGAGCGCTGCAGCCAAGGCGGTCATCGGACAGTGAGCGACTCGTTCGAGCGCGCTTGCGCCATCACCGACGTACCGGACGAAGGAGTCGTCCCGGTGGAGGTCGGCGGCGTCGAGGTCGCGGTCGTGAAGAGCGAGGGACAGTTCTTCGCGGTGCGGGACGAGTGCTCGCACGCGCAGATCCAGCTGTCCGAGGGTGACGTCGGCGAGTGCGAGATCGAGTGCTGGCTGCACGGCTCCCGTTTCGACCTGCGCACCGGCGAGCCGACCAGCCTGCCCGCGTACGACCCGGTGCCGGTGTATCCGGTCCGGCTGGACGGCGACGATCTGATGGTCGACGTCAAGAACCCCCTGAACCAGGCATCCCTGTAAAAGCGACGGAGACAGAAAACCTCATGGCGACACTCGAGATCCGCGACCTGCACGTGTCGGTCGACACCGAGAGCGGCCCTAAGCAGATCCTGCGCGGCGTCAACCTGACCATCAGCGGTGGCCAGACGCACGCGATCATGGGCCCGAACGGTTCCGGCAAGTCCACCCTGGCGTACTCGATCGCCGGTCACCCGAAGTACAACATCACCAGCGGCACGGTGACGTTGGACGGCGAGGACGTCCTGGACATGAAGGTCGACGAACGCGCCCGGGCCGGCCTGTTCCTGGCCATGCAGTACCCGGTCGAGGTGCCCGGTGTGTCCGTGGCGAACTTCCTCCGTACCGCCAAGACCGCCATCGATGGCGAGGCTCCGAAGCTGCGCACCTGGGTCAAGGACGTCAACAAGGCGCTGGGCGACCTCGAGATGGACCCGGACTTCGGCACCCGGAACGTGAACGAGGGCTTCTCCGGCGGTGAGAAGAAGCGGCACGAGATCGTCCAGCTGGAGCTGCTGAACCCGAAGATCGCGATCCTCGACGAGACCGACTCCGGCCTCGACATCGACGCGCTGAAGGTCGTCTCCACCGGCGTCAACCGGTTCGCTCAGCAGGGCGACAAGGGTGTCCTGCTGATCACCCACTACACCCGGATCCTGCGCTACATCAAGCCGGACTTCGTGCACGTGTTCGTCGACGGCCGGGTGGCCGAAGAGGGCGGTCCGGAGCTGGCCGAAGAGCTCGAGGCCAACGGCTACGAGCGGTTCCTCAAGGCAGGCGCGAAGTGACCGACGCCCGGACGTTCAGCAGTCCCCTGGACCTGCAGTCGGTCCGGGCGGACTTCCCCATCCTTGCTCGCGAGCTCGCGAACGGGTTCCCGCTGGTCTACCTGGACTCGGCGAACTCCTCGCAGAAGCCGCGCCAGGTGGTCCAGGCGATCGAGGACCACTACCTGAAGCACAACGCGAACGTCGCCCGGGCCATGCACCAGCTCGGTGCCGAGGCGACCGCGGCGTACGAGGGCGGCCGGGACAAGGTCGCGGCCTTCCTCGGCGCCCCCTCGCGGGACGAGATCGTCTTCACCAAGAACGCCTCCGAGGCGCTCAACCTGGCCGCGCACACCCTCGGCGCCTCGCTGAAGCCGGGCGATGTCGTGGTGATCTCCGAGATGGAGCACCACAGCAACATCGTCCCGTGGCAGCTCGCCTGTGAGCGGACCGGCGCGACGCTGAAGTGGTTCGGCGTGACCGAAGAGGGCCGGCTCGACCTCAGCAACGTCGACGAGCTGATCAACGAGAACACCAAGGTCGTCTCGCTGACCTGGGTCTCGAACGCCCTCGGCACGATCAACCCGATCACCGAGATCGCCGCCAAGGCGCACGCGGTCGGCGCGACCGTCGTCGTGGACGCGTCCCAGGCGGTGCCGCAGTTCCCGGTCGACGTATCGGCGCTCGGCGCGGACCTGCTGGTCTTCACCGGTCACAAGGTGGTCGGCCCGACCGGCATCGGTGTGCTCTGGGGCCGCTACGAACTGCTCGCCTCGTTGCCTCCTTTCCTGGGTGGCGGCGAGATGATCGAGGTCGTCCGGATGACCGGTTCGACCTACGCCGCGCCGCCGGCCCGGTTCGAGGCCGGTACGCCGCCGATCGCGCAAGCGGTCGGTCTGGGTGCGGCCATCGACTACCTGTCCGGGATCGGCATGGACAAGGTCGCCGCCCACGAGCACGCGATCGTCGAGTACGCCCTCGAAGGGCTGAAGACCGTTCCCGGGCTGACCATTCTCGGGCCGACCGACGCGACCGACCACGGTGGCGCGATCAGCTTCGAGCTGGACGGCGTCCACCCGCACGACGTGGCGACCGTGCTGGACACCCGCGGGATCGCGGTACGGGCCGGGCACCACTGTGCGCGGCCGGTGCACGAGCGGTTCGGCGTACAGTCCTCGACCCGGGCGTCCTTCTACCTCTACACGACTCCGGAGGAGGTCGAGGCGCTGGTGGACGGCCTCGGTTTCGTCCGTTCTTTCTTCAAGGTGGCTTGATGCAGCTGGACTCGCTGTACCAGGAAATCATCCTGGACCACTACCGCAGCCCCCACCACGCGGGGCTGGCGGAGCCGTACGACGTGGAGGTGCACCACGTGAACCCGTCCTGCGGGGACGAGGTCACCCTCCGGGTCGAGCTCGACGGTGACACGGTGACCGGGGTGACGCACGAGAGCGTCGGCTGCTCGATCAGTCAGGCCGCGACGTCGGTGATGACGGATCTGGTGATCGGCAAACCGGTCGCCGAGGGGATGGCGACGTACGAGAAGTTCCTCGAGCTGATGCAGGGCCGGGGGAATGTCGAGCCGGACGAAGAGGTTCTGGAGGACGGCGTCGCGTTTGCCGGCGTCGCGCAGTTCCCGGCCCGGGTGAAGTGCGCACTGCTGGGCTGGTCGGCCTGGCGGGACGCGACCGCCCAGGCTCTTGCCACGAAAGAGGGAGTGACCAATGCCTGATCAGACCGACGAGAAGATCGAGCTGCCTGACGTGGATCTCGAGGCGGCGGCTGCTCAGCCTGGTACGACGCCGCCCGCGGTCGAGGACGTGACCGAGGCGCTGAAGGACGTGGTCGACCCCGAACTCGGCATCAACGTGGTCGACCTGGGCCTGATCTACGGGATCACCGTGGACGACGCCAGTACCGCGATCATCGACATGACGCTGACGTCGGCGGCCTGCCCGCTGACCGACGTGATCGAGGACCAGACCCGGATGGCACTCGACGGCCTAGTGAACGACTTCCGGATCAACTGGGTCTGGATGCCGCCGTGGGGCCCGGAGAAGATCACCGACGACGGCCGCGACCAACTCCGCGCCCTCGGTTTCAACGTCTGAGCGTTACGCGACACAGGAGAGCCCGGGTCAGGTGGCCCGGGCTCTCGTGTCTGTTCAGAACGGTGGCGGACCCATGATCTGGATGGCGCCGGTCTTCTCGGCCGCGTCCCGGATCCGGTCGAAGTCGACCGGGATCGGCCGGCTTCCTTCCGGCGCCGGCTCGCTGGCGAGCCGGTAGAACGCTTCGTCCGTGCCCGGCGTCTGGATGGTCAGGAACCGGGTCGTCGGCGAGACGACCATGAAGGCGTGCGGCACGCCGCGGGGGATCACCACCACTCCACCCGTGGTGAGATTGCGCCGCTTTCCGTCGAGGTCGAGCTGGATCTCGCCGTCGAGGAGATAGAACGTCTCGTCCGATGCGGGGTGGACGTGGACCGGTGTCACCTTGCCCTGCTCGCCGGTGAACTCGAAGAGCAGGAAGGCGCCTCCGGTCTCGTCCGAGGTGGCCAGCCAGGTCTGCAAGCCGCCGCCGCTGAACCATCGCCGTTCGCCGTCGCCACGGTCCCGGACCGTCGCAGCCAGTGCCGTCATGTCGAACACCCCTCCCGTTCGTGGGACTCCAGTCCCATTACGAACGTACGGTACCGTGTATGCCATGTCAACGGCGTACGAGCAGTCCGGCCGGACCCGGCAGAAGCAGCGCACCCGGAACGATCTGATCGCGGCCGCGCGTGAGCTGATCACGCAGGGCGGATCGGCGCCGACCGTCGAAGCGGCCGCGGCCGCCGCATCGATCTCGCGGACCACGGCGTACCGGTACTTCCGTAGTCAGGCGGAACTGCTCGCGGCCGCCCACCCGGTGGTCGAGCTGACGTCGCTGCTGCCGGCCGACAGCGGCGACGATCCCGAGACGCGGCTCCTCGCGGTCGTCCGGGCGTTCATCGAGAGCCTGCTGGAGTACGAGCCGCAGCAGCGCACGATGCTTCGCCTGTCACTCGATCCGGCCACGCAACCCGAACAGCTGCCACTGCGGCAAGGACGTGCGATCGGGTGGTTCGAGGATGCGCTCGCACCGGCCCGGGACAGGTTGTCCGAGGCCGCGATCCGCCGGCTCGCGATCGCCGTCCGCAGCGCGGTCGGCATCGAGGCGCTCGTCTGGCTCGTCGACGTCGCGGGACTGACCCGTGCGGAGGCCGCGGAGTTGATGGAGTCCTCCGCGCGGGCCATCGTCCGGGCCGCCCTGTCCGAGGGAGCTGACGCGTGACTCGCATCGTCTCGGTGGCGCCGGAAAGGCTCGACCGCTGGCTGACCGGATTCGCGGAACGACATGGCTCGGTGTCGTACGACGTGACGCCGACCGAGGTGAGGTTAACCGCGGAAGACGGGTCGCTGGCCGTTGTCGACGTACCGTGTGCGCCGCTGCCGGACCTCAGCCGTGAAGGGCTGGTCGCGCATGTGCTGGCCGATCATCGGCTCGGGGTTCTGTTGGTACGGCGTGGTGGCTATGGCGCCGGCGTGTTTGCCGGTGGCAAGTTGATCGACTCGAAGGTCGGATCACGCCACGTGCAGGGGACGACCAAGGCCGGTGGGTGGTCGCAGCAACGGTATGCGCGGCGGCGTGACAACCAGGCCCGCGAGGCCTTCGCGGCCGCGACCGAGGTCGCCGTACGGATCCTGGCTCCGGCGCGGCTGGACGCGCTCGTCTGCGGGGGAGACCGCCGGGCCGTCGACACCGTGCTCGAGGATCCGCGGTTGAAGGATCTGGTCGGACTGGTCCGGCCGCCGTTCCTCGGCGTACCGGATCCCAAGCAGAAGGTGCTCGAGCAGGCCGGTGTGGACGCCCGTGCGATCCGGATCGAGCTGACGGACCCTCAGGAGCCGTAGAGCGCGCGGAAGTCCTCGAGCGTGCCGCGGTAGTACTCGAGGTCGTCGGTCAGCTTCGCCCGCGTCACCAGCTCGGGGTTCTGCGCGCGCGACTGGCGGCCGAAGTCGGACCAGACGGCCTCGTCCGGCACCACGTCGGCGTCTTCGGGCAGGAACTTCAGCGCCTCACCGACCGCGTCCGCGGCGGCCTCCCAGTTGAGCTCGACACTCTCCCGATCCTGGTCCGGTCCGCCGGTGTAGGCCATGTCCGCCTCCAGCGCCCGGCGCGCGTACGTCGCGGCCACCACGGCCCACTGGGCAGCGTCGACGAGCTGGGACACACCCAGGCCGAACTGTGCACCGACCGTGCGGGACGCGTCCTCGGAGGCGTAGGCGATCGAGATGTTACCGACCGGCGTCGCGAGGGTCCAGGCGTCCGCACCCTCGGTCAGGTTCCCACCGGGCACGATCGGCGCGGGCTCTCCGGTCGGCGCGGACGGGTCGGCAGCCGTCGTGAGGCTCACGTAGACCTGTGCCTCGGCCAGCGTCCTTGCGGTCAGCATCGGTTATCTCGCTCCTGTCTCTGCGCCCAGCTCGCGGTAGGTGTCGCGGACCACCAGCAACCGGTCCAGCCGGAACCGGCCCGGATCGGCGTTCCGGACCGCCTGACCTTCCGGCGTCCAGAACTCCTCTTCCGGTACGGCGTCCTGCCCGGCCGGCACGAACTTGATCACCTCGTCCACAGCCGCCCGGGCGACGGCCAGCACCTTACCGGCCTCTACCGGGTCGATGGGGACGTTGGCAGCAGCCTGATCCGCCACGTCCATCCACTGACCCGCATCGAGCAGCTCCGACGGCTCCGGACCACCGAACGTCGGCCAGCCGACCGCTCTGGTCTCCCGGGCCGGCAGACCGAACAGGTACTCACGTTCCGCGTCACAGCCTGGACAGGTCCCGGCGTAGCTGGTCGCCAGCTCGCCGTCCACTTCGATCAGGCCGTGCTCCCATGGTGTGTCGATCGAACCGCAGTCGGGGCAGGGATGCAGCTCCAGGTAGAGGTAAGCCTCGTCCCTGGTCCGCGCTACCGCGAAAGCCATACCGTCCCTCTCGTCGTCTGGCTCGGTCACGGACCCGTCAAGGACGGGCCGCTCGTGGTCGATGTGACGGTCCGGCCGGCCGCCGTACCACCGACAGTAGGCTTCGCACCCTGACCACTGGCCGGTGCCTGCTCGCGCGTCGCGGTGGAGTACGTGAGCCCCTTCAGCATCGAGTCCGGTACGCCGCTCTGCACGAGTGCGTCCGCCACCTCGGTACTGAAGTTGGCACCTGGCTCCATCGTGTTGAAGAGCTCACGCAGGTCGACGCGTCGCTCGGCCATCTGCACCAGGTCCCGGTTCAAGGTGGCGAAGGCGCTGCCGAAGCCGCCGTCGTTCACTCCGGCCATCCGCCCGTCGGGCAGTGCCTGGTAGAGGTGCTCCTTGCCGGCGTCGTCCCGAATGGACACGACCACCGGAGCCCGGTCGATCCTGGCCTGGTCGAGCGCGTTCAGCATCGGCCGGTACGGCTGGTGCTCACGTTGTCCCGCCGCGTTCACGCCGTACTCGGTGGCCCACAGGTCGGGCTCGCCGAGCTCTTCCGGGATGGCTTGCAGCAGGGCGCCGTCGAGCGAGATGTCACCGCCGGCCTCCATCTGCCGCAGGCCCTCGAGGTACTCGTGGTACAGCATCCGCACGTAATACTCGCCCCGCGCGGTGTCCCGCAGGTGCGTCGTGTTCTTGGTCCGCGGAGTGCCGCGGCCCTTGTCCGTGAGCTGGTCGACGGTGACGTCGTACACGACCGGAACCCGCACGGTGACCAGGTCACCGTTCCGGAACGCGCTGGTCTCGAGCCGGGTGCCGTGGGAGTCCGAGGACTGTTCCTTGACTTGCTCGCCGA
This sequence comes from Kribbella sp. CCNWLW201, assembly GCF_037203805.1. Classification (NCBI taxonomy): domain Bacteria; kingdom Bacillati; phylum Actinomycetota; class Actinomycetes; order Propionibacteriales; family Kribbellaceae; genus Kribbella; species Kribbella sp. CCNWLW201. Next base: position 76,344 of record NZ_JBBCBQ010000006.1, read on the forward strand.
CCGCGCCGCTGACCGAGATGATGCCGCGGCCGGCGCCACCGGTCGCGGTGACCGGCCCGAGGTGGTTCCCGGTGGTGGAGCTCTTCGCCTGGTGCTGCTCGCGCCAGACACTGCCGGACTGGCCGGGAACCGGCTTGCTGACGAGTTTCCAGCCGACCGCCCTGGCGTTGATCTGTACGGCGACCGTGGTCCGGCCGTTGCCGGCGGCGGACATCGGCTCGAGCTTGAGACCGCCCGGGCTGGTCAGTTCCTGAAAGCCGGCCTCCATCGCACTCGGCTTCAGCTGGGACCCGACCGCCGCCTCGTGCAGGGCCAGGCCCGCGGGCCCGAGGACGTCGCGCCGGCCGAGATGTGCGGTGATCCGGTTGTACAGCTCGTCCTGGACCGTCTCGCCCTTGCGGTACGGGAGCATGGATTCGACGGCTGCTCCCGCGGGCAGATCCACGTGCCGGTGATCGGCCTGGAATTCCGTGGCGGCCTGCTGGGTGCCGGTTTCGGGAGGATCCTCGACCACGCCGCGGGGCACGAAAGCGGTGAGCTCGGCGCGCATCTCCTCCGGCTGGGCGGCCGTGGTCTGCGCGGCCGGCACTGTCCGGTTGAGCCGCCACCGCGCACTTCCCATCGCCGCCGCACCGGCGTTGTGGATGCGCTCCACCTCGGTGGTGAAAACGATCGTCCGGTAGACCGGGGTGAGGTCGAAGTCCCCGGTCCGGTCGATCGTGGTGGTCTGCTCGCTGCTGCCGGCGCTGACCTGTCGGGTCCGGTCGGTGCCGGCGCCGCCCGACATCGCCGCACCCTCGGTGTCTTCGTGCTTGCCCTCCACGCCGCCGGAGTACGTCGTGCTGTGGCTGGTCGACCGGTCCCGGCCCCGGTACTTGTACTTCTGGACCAGCCCGATCGCAGCAGCCTTGGAGAGGCCGGCGGTGCCGTCGACAGTGACGTCACCCACGAACCGGGCCTTGACTTTGACCACCAGGATGTCGGGCTGAGCCTGGCCCTCGACCGGGATCTCGATCGGGGCAGAGAATCCGCGCGGACCGAGCATGTCGACCAGGTGACCTTGATAGCTGTCCGCGGCGAGGTTGGTGTCGAGCATCGACCGGAGCAGGGGTTCGTCGGCCAGCAGCCCGGGCGCCACCTGCTCGAGTTGCTGGTGGAGCTGGGGGATGAGATCGACGTCGAACTCGGTTCCCTCTTGCTTGACCATGTACAGCTGGCTCGAGCCGAGGGTGGTGTCGTACGACTCCGGCAGACCCACGACGCGCCGGGTTTCGGCTGTCTGCTGGATGCGGACCAGGTTCTCCTCGAGCTTCTCCTGGGCAGTTGCGGCGGTGGACTCCTGAACCCCGGTCTTCTCCAGCACCCGCTGGTTCAGGCGCTCATCGGTGTGCTCGGCCGGGAGACCGGTGTCCACACCGGCCTTCTGCAGTTTGTAGCGGCGGACGAACGCCGCCGCGGTACGCGGACTGAGCTCGAGCTTCCTGGTCAGGTACCGCTCGGCAACGTCCGCGGCGATCGGCAGCGGCAGGTCGAACTTCCCGGCGCCGTAGAGCTCGAGGGCCTCGAACTCGGGCAGCGTCTTCTGCACCAGCGCGTCCTGCAGCGGCACGTTCTGGACGATCTGGTCGCCCTGGAGTACGTCGGCCACCATCCGGCGCTTCTCGATCAACTCGTAGTGGACGCCGTCGTTGACCCGCAGCCGTTCCTCGCCGGACGTCTGGCCGGTGCCGGTCGACTGCGACTTGCCGCCCACCCTGCCGACGCCGAGTTTGCCGCTGAGTGCCGACTTGTCCGCATCGGCCATCCCGGCACCGACCTCGCCGGAGACCCCGCCGGAGGCCGAGGTGCCCGAGCTGTGGCCGACATCGCTCATGGTGAAGTTGATGTTGGCCGTGTTCTGGTCGTTCATCGCGGCGAACGTGTGGCTGACGGCCTCGCTGCGGATGACGACCTTGTACTCCTGCGGCAGCAGCGTCCCGTCCGCGAGCGCCTGAGCCGGAGTCCCTGGTGGCGGAGTGATAACCAGCGGCAGCTCGTACCTGCCGTTCAGCCACTCCGTGTTGGAGACCAGGCTCTCCGAGGACAGCGCGGCATGCAGCTGCACGAAGCCGGTGGTGTCCCCGCGGATCGCGTCCACCGCGGTGAACAGCCGGTCGGCCGGGTTGCCGGCGTCCACCGCTTCGGGAATGGACCGGCGGACGGCTTCCGGGTGCGGCGGCATCGGGTTGGCCTCGAACACCAACGGCTCGGCCCTGGCCAACGTGCTGTCGTACGGCAGCAGCACGCTGCCCCAGACGTCGGCCAGCGGTTCGGAGTCGCCGTCCTCGGCGGTCACCTCGGTGAAGGTGATCCGCATGTCCGGACGGACGTGGTCGGTCTCGCCGGTGCTCTCGTTCAGCGTCACCCGGTTCACCCGGGTGCCGAGGCTCCAGTTGAAGCTCCGGCCGATCGCGCTCCGGCTCAGCTTGAGGCCCAGCTTGGCGGTCCAGCCCCGCTGTCCGGCGTCGGGGCCGTCCTTGACGCCGGCACCGGCCGAGATCGGCACGCCCTTCGCCCGGCCGGAGGTCTGCTGAGTGGCCCGTGAGCTGATGCCGAGCCGGGCGAGGAATCTCGACCCGGTGCTGCCGGCCGGCTCCGGGTTGTCGTAGTCCAGTTCGGTGGACAACCGGAAGACGCGGTTCCGGGGCACCTGGCCCAAGCGGTGGTCGACGAGCTGGACCAGCAGGCCGGACTGGCAGGTCGTGTTCATCGCGCCCGCGATCCGGTCGGCGCGGATGGTGCGGTCCACCCGGTCGTAGTTGTCCAGCTGGGCGGCCAGCCGACGCCGCCGGAACGGATCCGACGGCAACTCCTGCCAGAGAGGCTCGAAGTCGTCGCCGAGCGGTGGTATCAGACCCATCTCGCTCAGCTTGGTCAGCGCCTGCTCGCGGGCTTCCTTGACACCCTCGAGTTCCGAGGGCAGCGACTTGCCCGGACCACGCAGCTTGTTCTCACCATTGCCATGCCAAGGCGGCAGCTTCTGCTGTCCGGTCGGCGGCTCGGGGTCGCCGAGCAGCAGCGCCCGCCCGTGCTGGTCGAGCCGGATGTCGCCGTTCTCGTCACGCAGTACGGCGTCCGCGGGGCCTGGTGCACCGGCACGCAGCAGGCGGTTGGCCGTGACCCGCAGCTTCGCCTCGCAGATGTCGGTGATGACCACCGGCTCGGCCTCGGGCTTGTCGAGCTTGCGCAGGGTCGCGGTCACCTTGAGGGGAACCAGGACGCCCTGGGTCGGGGCCATGTCGCGGTCGACCACCGGTGTGATGGCCGTCGTACTCACGTTCTGGCCGCCCTGGCGGGACACGTTCCGCCCGGCCGAGGCGTTCGGCGAGAGGTCCATGGTGGTCGAGCCGAGGTCGTCCAACGCCGTCGGGCTGGGCAGGTAGGCCGGAACCGGCTGGGCGGGGTCGAACGGCCGGCCTGGGAAGGCCAGCGTCGCCGACGCGGACTGCCGGTCACCCTGCTGGCGTTGAAGCCGGCGAAGTCGACCTGGACCATCTCCTGGCCCTCGTCACCGGTGCACTCGCCGACGAGTACGGCCTTGCTCCAGTCCGGCTCGACCTTCATGGTGAGCTCGTACTCCGAGTCGCCGTCGATCCGGATCGAACGGCTGAGGCCGCCGGTCCGGGCCATGTCCCCGAGAAGCCGGTACGGGTCCTCGGTGACGAGCTGGCTGATGGCGTCGTACCCGGTACGGTCGATCCGGCCGAACCGCTCCCGCGCCTGGGTGACCAGGCGGTCGTTGACGCTGTGCAGACCGCTGATCCGGGTGACCGTGTGCCGCGGGAACTCGTCGGTGACGTCGCCACCATGGCCGAGCTGCTCCAGCGTGACGGTCTCGGTCTGCGCCTTCACCGTGTACGGGCTCGGCACCCAGGTCAGCTGCTCACCGGCGTCGAACGTGCGGGCCTCGGACCACGGCTCTGTGGGTGAATCGCGAACCTGGATCTCGAACTCGCCGGTCCAGCGGTAAGGCAGCGATTCACCCTTGTGTACGTCGACCCACCCGAGCTGACCGTGCACGCTCGCACCGGCGGTCACACTCTCGGTGTGGCCCGTGGTCATGTCGGCGCGGGGTGAGAACACCTGCGATGCCGCGTGGACGGTGCTGCCCACCGGGGCCAGCGTCATGAACGGCTGCAGGTCGACGCCGTAGCTGATGCTCGACGAGTGGGTGTTGGTGATGGCGTTGGCCTGACCGCCCTCGCCGAGGGTGCCGGACATCTGTTCGGCGAGGGTGTAGTCCAGACCCCTCACTTCGGTCACGTTGCGGGCCGTCATCCGGACCCGGACCTGTTTGACCTTCTTGACGTCGTCATCGGCGTCGCCGGCGACGTTGAAGACCATGCCGTCGGAGAACAACCGGCGGTACTGGGCAGCCGGCATCGGGACCGGGCCCCGGTTGGAGATCTGCGGGCTACTGCCGCGTGCGACCAGCCCGAGATCCTCAGGCTCACGCAGCATCGCGTTGATCTCGGCGATCGGCAGGTCCAGCCGCTCGTCGGACGGTACCCCGGTCTCCAGATGGTCGACCGGTAGCGCATCCAGCAGGCTCGCCTGGTAGACGTCGGTCTGCCTGGCTGCTTCCCGGGCCAGAACCTCGATCTGCTCCGGTTGGTGATTCGGATCGTCGAGCTGAGCGAGCAAGGCCTGGTACCCGGCCAGCGCCTTGCCGGCGTCGTCCGCCGCCTGCTGGTAGCTGTGCCCGATCTCGGTGTGGCGACGCCCCTTGGCGAAGGCGGCGACCGCATCCGCCCGCAGCCGCCGGGCCCGCTCCGGTGCGCCGCGGTCCTTGAGCATGGCCTCGGCCTCGGCCTGGTCCACTTTCCCGGTGCCTTGGTCGGCGGCGTCCGCGGCACTGGTCGTCTTGTCGGCCGCCTGCGCTTTGAGATCCGTGACGGCGGCCTCGAGCCATGCGATCTGCTCGGAGACTTGCTGCCGGAGGTGGCCGGGGGTGTTCGGAGCCGGGGTGGCTGCGGTGACGGCGCGTTCGGCGGCGAAGCCTTCGACGGCCGCGGCGGGGGAGTACGTCGTTTCGTTCGCCCACGGGCGTTCGGGCCGGCTGCCGCTGCGGCGCTCGATCGTGGTCGCCAGGCCCTCGATGTCGCGTTCCAGGTCCTGCACGCTGAGCGGACTGGTCGGCCGGCCCTCGCGGGCCAGTTGCCAGTCGCTGGACAGCTTGCGGTAAACGGCGAGATCGGCATTGATCCGGCGATCGCGCCGTTCGTGACTGAAGGCCGACCGGAGTCTGCCGAGGACTCCCGTCGGCCGGTTGGCTCGCGCCGCCTCCTGCTGCTGGGTCATCAGGCTGAGCTGATGAACCCAGACAGCTTCGTACTGATGCGGGGGCAGCCCGGGCTTGATCCGCAGTACGTGCGGATCGTTCGCCGTACCCGAGCGGAGCCGGCCCTGGGCAGTCACCCGGCGGTCGGTCGGCAGGACCTCCACCCGGATGTACTGCGGTGAGTCGCTCGAGGTGGTGGTGATAGCGGCCCGCCGGGACTGCATGTTGACGACCGGCCGGCTGGTGACGGTCGCGCCCAGGGCAGGCTCGTCCAGCCGCGTCAGCGCCGCGAGAGCGGCCAGCTCGCTCTGACCCGGATCGAGACCGGGCAGGCTGGTAGCCGAACTCGTCCCGCGGACCTGTCGGGTGACCGTCGGGGGTAGCGACGCGCGGCGGTGGCTTCCGCCGACCCGCGGTCGCCGGCTGGGCTGCGTCGCGTTGATGGCGAGCAGTCCGGCGTCTTGGCTGATCCGCTGAGCGGCCGAGACGATCTCGGTGGCGACCGGCACCCTGGGCTCGCCCGGCAACGACCGAAGTCGTGCTGCCGCGTCCTTGGATTCCTGCGCCGCCAGCCGCAGCGCGAGGCGAAGCATGGCCTCACCCTCGGTACGGCGCGACTGGTCCAGCCCCGGAGTGCGCAGCAGCCGGTCGAGTGCGTCGGTGGCTCCGGCCTCTGGAGACTCGCCCCGGGACCGGGCGATCTCCGCGCCCAGCACGCCGACGGCTTCGGCGAGCATCCGCGCGTCACTGGCGCGGTCCTCCGCCCGGCTCTGGAACCGCGCTTCCATCGCCCGCACGATGTGGGCCGGCAGTACGTCGTCGCGGCCGGTCAACCAGACCCGGCCGTCACGCAGCGGTACGGCCGACGGCGAGACGATCCCCAAAGCGGTGCCGATCGTCGCGCGGGCGCGCGCCGCCGGATCCGGGGCGGTGAAAGTTGGGGTCGTCAGTCGACCCACCCCCTCCCGTTCGCGCCTCGGTGATCACCAGTTGTCACCGAGACCTCGTGGTTCCGGAATTTAGCAAACTTTCGGTTACCAGCCAGCCACTCAGCTCACCCAAGCTGTTAACGATTTACCTGCGCTGCGCCTCCTACGATCGTCACATGACCGACCGGTTGGGATTGTCTGAGTGGAGTGTCCCCGAGGCCCGGAGCCTGGTGGCCCAGTTGCGGCACGTGGCCACCACCGGTCCGGAGTACGACGCCGTCGAGTTGTTCCTCGCTCTGTGTGACTACCTCGACCGGCTCCACGGTTCCGTCGGATTCGACCGGCTGCTGCCCGATCCGGAGCGGTCCGCGCTGGCCGGCGCCGTACGGCGGGTTCGCGGTAGGTCCGTCGTACCGGATGAGGACGGCGAGCGACTCGTGCAGCCGGTGAACGCGGCCGTCACGCTCGCCGAGGGACGGGCGCTCGCGACGCAGCTCGAAGGCGCCGACGGATGGCAGCGCGAGGTCGGGCTCGGACTGCAGGGACTGTTTAGTTATCTAGACCAGTTGTACGGCGGGCCGGGGGCCTTCACCGACCTGTTGACGTCGGAGGAACAGGAGCGGGTCGCGAGCCGGTAACGGCGCTGGCCGCGTGTCCCGGATGGCACCTCGCTGCCACTACGGTAGGGCGCGTGAGTCTCTCGTCCTCCACGCGTACTTCCTCCCAAGGCACCCGCGGAACGGGCAGATCGGCAGGCAGTGGTCCAAACCGCCTGCCGGGCAGCCGGGAACGCCGTCCCGCCTTGGCCGCCCTCGCCGTCATCCTGATCCTGCTGGGCGCGGCCGGGTCCGCCCTGATCGCGGTGAACAGTGGCAACCGGTCCGACTTCGTCGCGATCGCCGCCGACCAACTCGAACCCGGTCACAAACTGGAGCGAAAGGATCTGTCCCGCGGAGACCTGGCCGGCGCGACCGGTGGCATGATCCCGTGGTCGGAGGCCGAGGCCTACATCGGCCAATACACGACGACGACGCTCTACAAGGACCAGTTCCTCACGCCGGCCAACTTGACCAAGTCGCCGCCCATCCCGGCCGGCGGTGCGCTGGTGGGCGTGAGTTTGGAAGGCGGTCGCGCGCCGTCGGACGGGATCGGTGTCGGCGACATCGTGCAAGTGATCCGCGTTCCTACCGCGAACCAGGACGCCTCGCCGGCCACGCCGTTGGTCGCGGCAGCCGAGGTGACGGCCAGCTCGGGGGCGATCGCGGACGCGAAGACCAACGCCAACACCACCCTGAACGTGACCGTCCTGGTCCCAAGTGACAAGGCGACCGCAGTCGCGGCGGCCGCGGCGGCGAAGACGCTGGTCCTGGTGAAGCTCAGCCCGGCCACCAAGCCCGAGGTCTCCCGCACCGACGGAGCTGGTTGATGGCTCTGGTGGCACTGGCTAGCGCAAAGGGCTCGCCCGGGGTGACGACCGCCAGTCTCGTCTTCGGTGCGCTCTGGCCGCGGCAGGTGCTGTTGGCTGAGTGCGACCCGGCCGGCAGCGACGTCGCGGTCCGGATGACCGCACCGGGAGGCGCGCCACTGAACTCGGACCGCGGTCTGGTCAGTCTGGCCGCAGCCAGCCGTAAAGGCCTCAGTGACGAGGTGATCCTCGCGCACAGCCAGCAGCTCGACGGTGGACTCGACGTCATGCTGGGTGTTCGTTCACCCGAGCAGGTCGGCGGTATGGGCGGCCTGTGGCATCCGCTCGGCATCTCGTTCAACCAGATGCAGCACGGCGACGTACTGGCCGACTGTGGTCGCATCGGCGCGTCGTCCCCGCAACTGCCCATCGTCCAGTCCGCTCGCCTCGTAGTCCTTGTCTGTACGGCGACTGGCTCGTCGGTGGCGCATCTGCGCGAGCGACTGGCGTCACTGGTGCACCATGTCGACGCACAGCTCGGTGTGGTCGTGGTGGCGGACCCGAAGCGGCGTGACGCGGTCAAGCAGGTGTGGACTGTGCTGGACGCCATGTCCGTGCCAGTGCGGCACAGGTGGCACCTGGCCTACGACCCGATGGGTGCGGCGTTCTTCGACGGGCGCGGTCACGGCCGGCTCGACAAGACGCAGCTGATCCGGTCCGCGACCGACATCACCGCGGAGATGGCCGCGCTGGTCGCGGCGCCGCCGCAGCACGAGTTCGACATGGCGCAGGCCGCCTTCCCACCGCAGGAGTGGGATAGATGAGCGCCGATCAGGAGCTGGTCCGCAAGCTGCGGGTCCAGGTTGCCGAGCGACTGAACGAACAGCGTCGCCGCGACCAGGTGAACGGCGTACCGCCGATGAGTGCCGAGGACGAGCGTGAGTACGCCCGCTCGCTGATCGTGCAGGTGCTCGAGGACCATGCCCGCTACGAGCTGGCCGAGGGCCGGACACCGCCTACGCCGGACGACGACGCACAGATCGCCGGCGCGATCCACTCGGCGCTGTTCGGGGTCGGCCGGCTCCAGCCGCTGATCGACGACCCCGAGGTCGAGAACATCGACATCAACGGCTGCGACCAGGTCTTCGTCCAGTACGGCGACGGTCGCGAGGAGAACCCGGGTCCGGTCGCCGAGAGCGACGAGGAACTGGTCGAGCTGATCCAGGTGCTGGCCGCCCACGCGGGCCTGACCAGCCGCCCGTTCGACTCGGCCAACCCGCAACTCGACCTCCGGCTGCCGGATGGATCCCGGTTGTCCGCCGTCATGGGCGTCACCGCGCGTCCGGCCGTGTCGATCCGCCGGGCTCGCCTCGGCCGCGTGTTCCTGCGCGATCTGGTTGCCAACGGCACCATGTCCGACGACGTCGGGTCCTTTCTGCGGTCGGCGGTCGCGGCCCGGAAGAACATCATGATCGCGGGCGCGACGAACTCCGGGAAGACGACACTGCTGCGTGCGCTGGCGAACGAGATCCCGCGGCACGAGCGGCTGATCACGGTGGAGCGCTCGCTCGAGCTCGGCCTTGGCGAGTTCAAGGACCTGCACCCGAACGTGGTCGCGTTCGAGGAGCGGCTACCGAACTCCGAGGGCGTCGGCGAGGTCAGCATGGCCGACCTGGTCCGCCGTTCGCTCCGGATGAACCCGAGCCGCGTCATCGTCGGTGAGGTGCTCGGCGACGAGATCGTCACCATGCTGAACGCGATGAGCCAGGGCAACGACGGCTCGCTGTCGACGATCCACTCGAACAGCTCGGTCGAGGTGTTCAACCGGATCAGCACCTACGCGATCCAGGCGAGGGAACGGCTGCCGATGGAGGCCACCCAGATGCTGATCTCCGGTGCGCTCGACTTCGTCGTGTTCGTCCGCAAGCAGAACGACTACCAGCGCGGCGGCGGCCTGAGCCGGTACATCGAGAGCATCCGTGAGGTGACCGGCTGGGACGGCCGGGTGCTGTCCGGTGAGGTGTTCGCACCGGGCGCGGACGGCCGGGCGGCCGCACACGCGCCGATCGCCTGCATGGATGAACTCGAGCACTTCGGGTATCAGCCGCTCGTGCACGGAAGCTGGGCGTGAGGTGAGGCCGCGATGAACGACCGGACCCTGCTCGCACTGCTCTGCGGAGCGGTGGTCGGCGGCGCGCTCCTGCTGCTGGTCGTCGCCCTCCGCGGCACCTACCCGCGGCAGGCGACCCCGTCGATCTTCCACCACAGCAATGTCGACGGGCGCAAGAACCTGATCCGGCTCGGCGCCGGCATCGGCGTCGGTCTGCTGGTGCTGGTCGTGACCCGCTGGCTGGTGCTCGCGGTCGCACTCGGCCTGCTGGCCGCGCTCGCCGACCGCTTCTTCGGCGGCACCGGTGAGGAACGCCGCGCGATCGAACGGCTGGAGGCGCTGGCCACCTGGACCGAGGCACTGCGCGACACGATCGCCGGCGCAGTCGGTCTGGAGCAGGCGATCCCGGCCACCGCCGTGAACGCGGCGCCCGCGATCAAGCCCGGCCTGAACCTGCTGGTCGACCGGCTGCGCATCCGCGAACCGTTGCCTTCGGCACTGATGCGGTTCGCCGACGACCTGGACGACCCGTCCGCCGACCTGATCGTCGCCGCCCTGGTGCTGAACTCCCGGCTGCGTGGTCCGGGTCTGCGTGAAGTGCTGACCGCTCTCGCCGACTCGGCGCGCGAGGAACTCGACGTACGACGGAAGGTCGCGGCCGAACGGCGGTCGACCCGGCGCTCGGTCCAGGTGGTCGTGGCGATCACGCTGGTGGTCGCGGCAGCACTGGTCCTGTTCAACCCGACGTACGTCGCGCCGTACACCAGCTTCATCGGGCAGTTCGTGCTGTTCATCGTGATCACGTTGTATGCGCTCGGGCTGGTCTGGCTGCGGAAGCTGGCCAAGATCGAGGTCCCCGAGCGGTTCCTGATCGGCAGTAAGGACAAGCGGGCCAAGCGGGCCGGCGACGACCGGATGGAGGTGGTGGGCGGATGACGTGGGCTTTCATCACCGGTGGCCTGGTCGGCCTGGGCGTGTACCTGCTGGTGCGGATGTTCATCCGGCCGTCGACGAACGTGTTGTCGACCATTGCCCGGATCGACGCCGGGCGGGGTGGCTATGCGAACGCCGCGACGACGAGCGCGGCCGGGGAACGGGTGCTCGGCGGTTTCGACCGGGCTAAGGAGTCACTCGGCCGGCGGCTGGAGTTCGAGGCGAACGCGCGCGGCTGGGCGTTCGGCAGGTTGCGTCGCGACCTCGCGGTGATGAACCAGCCGTTCGCCGCGATGCTCGCCACCAAGGTGTTCTTCGCGCTCGGCGCGATGCTGTTCATCCCGATCGTGCTGTTCCTGTTCTCCGGGCTCGGGCTCACCGCACCCGGCGCGACCCCGGCGATCGTGACACTGGCCGCGATGACGTTCGCGTTCTTCCTGCCCGACCTGGCGTTGCGGCAGGAGGCGGAGGCGCGGCGGCGCGACTTCCGGCACGTGGTCGGCAGCTTCCTCGACCTGGTCGCGATGAACCTGGCCGGCGGCCGCGGCCTGCCGGAGGCGCTGATGACGGCGTCCACCATCGGCGACCACTGGGCGATGGCCAGGATCCGGCAGGCGCTGGCGAACGCCCGGCTGATCGGCATCACGCCGTGGGACGCGATGGCCCGGCTGGGCGAGGACCTCGGCGTCGAGGAACTGCGCGACCTCGCCTCGGCGTTGGCACTGGCCGGTGACGAGGGCGCGAAGATCCGGGCCTCGCTGCTGGCCCGGGCGGCGTCGCTGCGACGCAAGGAGCTCGCCGACGTCGAGGGCAAGGCGGGGGAGCGGTCCCAGTCGATGCTGGTCGCGCAGCTCGTCATGTGTGCCGCGTTCATGTTGTTCCTCGGTTTTCCCGCCGGAATCGCGATCCTCGGGAACTGATGGTGGGTAAGGGATCCAGCGGGCGAAACCGTCCGTCGTACAGGGCATACTGAGGCCCGCACGTGGCCTCATGACTGGGAAGGCATACGGATGACATCGGAACTGCAGTTCTGGCGCGCGATGGCCGGCTACGCGATCGCGCGGGCCCACACCCAACGGGCCCGGGCTCGGCAGGGACGGACCCAGCTCGGCGCCTCCGCGCTGGAGTGGGCCATCATCTCGGCCATCCTGGTCGCGGCCGCGCTGGCGATCGGCCTGGTCGTCCGCCGCGTCATCGACAAGCGCACCGGCGAGATCGAGAACGGCTGATCCTTGGTGTTCCGTCGAGGACGGCGGTCCGAGCGGGGTGCCACCTCGCTCGAGCTGGCCATCCTGGCACCGCTGATCCTGGCGCTGATCTTCATGTCGATCCAGACCGCCCTGTGGCTGTACGGGCGGTCGGTCGCGCTGAACGCGGCACAGGAAGGTGTTTCGCGCCTGCGGCTGGTTCAGCCGCCGGTCTACACGACCGGTGTCGGTGAGCAGGTCCGGGCCGACATCAAGGCGTACGCCGAGCAGCTCGGCGGCACGACGTTGCAAAACGCGGACGTCGAACCGCCGTCGTACAACAACCCGGAGGGCATGGTCTCGTTCACGGTGACCGGTGACACCGTCTCGCTCGTTCCCGGGCTGACGCTGCACGTGGAGCGGACCGCGACCGGGCCGATCGAGCAGTTCGAGGCCGACGACAAGTGAGTGAGGACATGGAGCGGAAGCTGGGGATCCGTCGTCCACCCCGCCATGCCCGTCCGGTGGTGCGATACGTCCGCACAGCGGGCCGGCACCGGAAGCCGACCGAGCAGGGCACGATGGCGCTCGAGCTGGCGGTGCTGGCGCCGATCCTGCTGATCCTGTTCATGTTCCTGCTCGCCTGCGGACGGTACTTCCAGACCTCGTCGCTGCTGGAGAGCGCCGCCCGCGACGGCGCCCGGTCGGCCAGCCAGGCCCGCTCGCTGGGGGAGGCCCAGGGGCGCGTCGACGACGCGGTGGACCGGACGATGAGCCAGGCCTTCAAGTCCTGCAAGGAGACCGCGAGCGGCACCATCACCACCGACTTCGCCGCCGGTACGCCGTTGTCCGTCGAGGTCACCTGCACGATCGACTACCGCGATCTCGGCCTGCTCGGGATCGGCGGCGACACCACGATCACCAAGCGGTTCAGCTCGTCGGTGGACCCCTACCGAGGGGTTCGCGATGGCTCCTGACCGCATCGTGGACTTCTTCCGGATCGATGCCCCCAGCAACCATCGACTGACGATCGGCCGCGGTGCGCTCAGCCCCGCGGTGGCGATCCTCGCGGTGATGATCTTCACCCTGGCCGGCCTGGTGATCGACGGCGGACGTCAGCTCGGCGCCAGGTCCCGCGCGGTCGGCTATGCCCAGGAGGCGGCCCGGGTCGGCGCCGCGAGCATCCAGCTGAACACCGCCGAGGCCAAGATCGACACCGCCAAGGCCGCGACCGCGATCGCCGCCTTCTGCGCCCAGGTGTCCTCCAACGACCCGGCCGTCACCTCCTGCGGGCCGACCAAACTGACCGAGGAACAGGTCGACATCACGGTCGCCATCAACAACAAGACGACCTTCCTCGGCCTGATCGGCAAACAGAACCTCAAGGCCAGCGGCATCGGCACCGCCCACGCCGAACAAGGCATCAAGAAGTCCGACGACAGCCCCACCATCCCGCCGATCGTGGTGGAGCGCACCACCGACGGTCCTGGCGCGCCGATCAGCACCGCGGTCCCGCCGACGCTCGACCTTCCGTGCCCGGAATGGACGATCGGCTCGCCGACGCCGACCTGGACGCTGGAGCCGTTGCCCTTCCCGGCGACCTGCACGCCGAGCATCACCCCGAGCCCCACAGGGCCGACCGAACCGACCGACCCGACCAACCCCACCGAACCGCCCGGTCCGCCGAACAGCAGCACCGCGCCACCCGGCGGGGGAGCGCCGGCCGGTGTGCAGCCGCCGCAGAACTCCCTCCCGCCGAGCCGCTAGAGCCCCGAAGGAATGTCACCCGTGCGAAGCCCCCTCCTTCCCTCAGCCGTCCTGGCCGGCGCCCTCGTCCTGACCGGCTGCGGCGGAGGCAACCCGAACGATGGTGGCCGCCCGGTCCCGGTGGACGATCCCGGCGGATCCAGCAGCACGACATCGAGCACACCGACCACCGGTGCCAGTACGCCGACCACGGTCCCCTCTCAGCCGAAGACCACGGCCACGACCGCGCCACGCAAGGTCCAAGTCACCGTCGTCGCCGGGAGCTACCGGTCGAACCCCGCCGTACAAGGGCTCGTGCAGAGCTACCCGCTGTACTTCCAGGCGCTGGTCGCCCGCGACGACACCATCCTGAAGAAGTCGTTCCCGTCGTTCTTCTACGCCGACACCTCGCAGGCGATTGTGGATGCCCAGCGCAACGGTTGGGTGATGCGGCCACCGGGCAGCGTGGTCGTTCTCGGCGTTCAGAGTCAGTCGGACGGCACCGTTCGGGTGAAGACGTGCCGATCGCAGACAACGCAGTACTGGGATCCGAAGGCGAAGCAGTGGACCGTGGTGGCGCCGCAGGGCTCACCGCAGGTCATCGACATGATCAAGACCGGCCTCGGCTGGTTGCCGTACCGGCTGGCGCCGTCGAAGGGTGTCAACTGCGCGCGGGTGAACTATCCGGCCTAGATCAGAAGGGGGCTGTGCACAGGGAGAATGGGCACATTCCGAAAAGGTGACGAGGCAGAGAGCAACGGGCATGATGCCCCTGGTCGAAGATAATCTGCGCCTAGACGAGTCTGGGGAGTGAGGATGCGGAACCGAGTGGGCCGTGGACTGCTGGTCCTGAGCGCCGTACTCGCCCTGCTGATGGCCGTCCCCGCTACGACGGCCGCCGCCGACACGATCCACAGCGGCAACAGGGTCTGCAGCATGTACGTCAACTCGATCGGCTTCGGTGCCTACTGCAGCTCCGGCAAGTACTACATTCCCGGTGACGGGCCACCTCCGCAGACCTGGCGGCAGAAGCTCAACGGCCGGCCGTTCATCCCGTGCCGCGACTTCGACATCCCGGACGGGATCCACCTGCCGCAGGCGCCGGAGGGCAAGAGCTGGGTGCTCCGGATCACGATCACCGACTACGACCTGAACACCTACAACGGCGGCGCCAACGCGCATCTGGAGCGCGCGTACGTCCCGGTGAACGAGGCCGAGCGCAACCAGTGCCCGTTCCCGGACTACATGGAGCAGTTCTGGTGGCGTTTCGAGAGCAACTATCCGCCGCCGGCGCTGCAGGTCAAGCCGACGTTCACGCCGCGGGTCAACGTGCCCGCCTACTTCTCGCTGACGGCCGAGAGCTCGCTCGTCCTCCAGAACGATCCCGCGAAGGGTGAACTGGACAGCGGGTTCTACGACCCCACGCACAACCTGACGATGCGGGGAATGGTCGTGAAGATGACGGTCGACCCCGGTGACGGGTCGAAACCGTTCACCTGCCTGATGGGCGCGACGCCGGTCGACGACGCGGACGGGTACGACGAGACCAAAGACCCGTTCAACCAGATGAGCACGTGCAAGCACACGTACCTGCGATCGAGCGCCTCCCAGCCCGACGGCATGTACACGGTGAAGCTGACGATCACCTGGGAGGTCTCGTACTGGGTCGGGCAGGGCGACGGCTGGCAGCCGATCGGCCAGGCGAACGTGCGCGCGGTACAGCGGTTGCCTGTGCAGGAAGTGCAGGCGATCGGTGGGTGATGGTGGGGGTCCGCTGTCGGACATGGAGGGACCACGATGGTGAAGGCGAATGAGCCGGTGCAGGCGGCGCGGTTGCCGCAGCAGCGGTCGGGGAGCCCGGGCGCGGACCGGCTGAAGGGCTTCGTCGCGC
Source organism: Kribbella sp. CCNWLW201 (assembly GCF_037203805.1). Taxonomy (NCBI): domain Bacteria; kingdom Bacillati; phylum Actinomycetota; class Actinomycetes; order Propionibacteriales; family Kribbellaceae; genus Kribbella; species Kribbella sp. CCNWLW201. The sequence continues at coordinate 91,865 of NZ_JBBCBQ010000006.1, forward strand.
TGCTCGCGATCCTGGCGATCGTCGGCGGGGTCCCGTACGTCCTGCTGCGGTTCTTCGGTACGCCGTGGCCGGAGCAGCTGCCGAGCCGCGACGTCCTGTTCAGCGAGCTCAGCATCGAGACCGTCCTCGGCATCATCGCGGTCGTCATCTGGATCGCCTGGCTGCACTTCGTCATCTGCCTGATCGCGGAGGTGGTGGCTGAGATCCGCGGCCACGGTCTGTCGCCACGCGTTCCGCTCGGCGGTGGTTCGCAAAGTCTTGCCCGCCGCCTCATCTCCACCGTCGTACTGATCGGTGCTGCCGCCAGTGTCAGCCTGCCGGTCGCCAACGCCGTGACCACCTCGAACACCGGCTCGCCGACCGTGGCGACCGCGACGCACGGCGGCGACCAGGAGTCGCGTGACTCGTTCCGTCAGACCGAGAAGCGCAGTTCGGTGCTCAGCGGCAACCAGGGCACCACGACGCATACCGGCGTACGGACCAACAGCGACGACAAGGGCCAGGTGGTCAAGTACACCGAGGTCCGCCCGCCGCAGGGCCGGAACTACGACTGCCTGTGGGACATCGCCGAGCGGTATCTGGGTGAGGGTCGTCGGTACAAGGAGATCTACGAGCTCAACAAGAACAAACTGCAGCCCGACGGCCGCCGGCTGACGAACCCGGACCTGATCCTGCCGGGCTGGCAGGTCCGCCTGCCCGCCGACGCCAAGGGCGCCGGGGTACACACGGTCCGGGTCAAGATCGACCACAGCACGAGCACGGGCACGAAGACCACGCCATCGACCGGCACGAAGACCTCGACCGGCACCAAGACGGGCTCGGGTACGACGACCGGGACGAAGACGGAGCCGGGATCGGGCAGCCGTTGGTCCGAGCAGGGCACCGAAGCGGGCTCGTCGGTGAGCATCGGCAGCGCGACGCGGGACCCGGGTGGGAAGAACGTGAAGCCGGGCGAGCCGGGGATCTCAGTCGCCCCGCACGGTCCCGGTACGACGGAGTCCGCGCCGGGCGACCCGGCGGCCGGCGGCACCAAGGTGCCCGAGCCGGTTCCGGTCGCGGTCGAGGACGGCGGGTTCGATGCGACCCAGGCCGGGATCTACGGTTTCGGTGCCACCCTGCTCGCGGCCGGTCTCGCGCTGGCGCTGAAGCGGCGCCGGGGCTGGGCACAGGGGCCGGGTCCGAAGGCGGCCGGGCACCGGCAGACCGAGATCGGTCTGCGGCTCGCGGCCGACATTCCGACCGCTCAATTCGTCGACAACGCACTGCGGCAGCTCGGTGCCTCGATGACCCAGGCGAGCCGACCGATGCCGAAGGTCGTCGCCGCTCTGGTGACGGACCGCGCGCTGACGCTCGTGCTCGACCCGTACGAGGCCCAGACTCCGCCGCCCGGGCCGTGGCAGTCGATTGCCGACGGCACCCGGTGGACGCTCCGGCGGGCCTACGCGCCAACAGGTGAGGTCACCGCGCCGGCTCCGTACCCGACCCTGGTCACGATCGGGCGGAACGCGGACGGCGCGACCGTGCTGGTCGACCTGGACACCGCGAACGGGATCGTCAGCTTCGGCGGGGTGAACAACGCATCCCGCGACGTGGTCGGTTCGCTCGCGGTCGAGTTGGCGACCAACCTGTGGTCGCAGGGTGCGCACATCAGGATGGTCGGGTTCGGCGACGACCTGTCGGCGCTGGCGCCGAGCCGGCTGAGCTACTGGGTCCGGCTGGACGACGCGATCGCCGAGGTCAGCGGTCGGACGGATGCACAGGTGCAGGCGTGCGCCCGACGCGACCTGGGTTCGGTGGCCGAGGCCCGGATGGTCGATCCGGACGCTGCACTGTGGGGTGCGGAGATCATCGTGGTGTCCGCGCCGCCGTCGCCGGAGGAGCAGGACCAGCTGAACCGGCTGGCCGCGGACCACCGGCGCAGCATCTCCGTGGTCGTGGTCGGCGACGTGATCAGCGCGCCGTGGCGGTTCGTGGTGGACGAGAAGAACGAGGCCGTCTGCCGGCTGCTCGGCCTCGAGGTCGATGCCCACAGCATCGATCCGGCCCAGTTCGCCGACCTGGTCGCGCTGTTCGAGGCGGCCGAGTCCGACTCGCTGGACAAGCGCCGGGCCGAGCAGGACGTGCCGGCGTACGAGTTCGCCAGTACCGATCTGAGCAGGCCCGCGCCGGTCGAGGTGGACCTGCTCGGACCGGTCGAGGTGGACGCCCGCGGCAGCATCGACGAGGGCCGGATCCAGCTGTCGACCGAGATCATCGCGTTCCTGGCCAGCCAGGACTACGGCGTACACCCGAACGTACTGGCCGGCGCGATCTGGCCGCGCGGGATCAGTCAGGAGCTGCGGGACGCGGCGCTCGAGCACACTCGCCGCTGGGTCGGTGTCGACGCGATGTACGCCGACGAGTCCGGCCGCTGGATGCTGAACCGCAGTGTGGTCCGGGTCGACTGGGACGTGTTCCGGACGCTGGCCAAGCAGGCGACGATGATGGACGACCCGCGTGAGCCGCTGTCGACGGCCCTGGGTCTGGTGCACGGCCCGTCCTGGTCGAACCTGCCGGCCGGCCGGTACTCCTGGCTCGCCGCCTCGGGTATCGAGCGCCGGATGGCGGAGGCGGTCGTCGACGCCGCACTCAGGCTGGCGGATGCCTCACTCAGCCACAACGACGGCAACCTGGCCCGCACGGCCCTCCAGACCGGCCTCAGCTTCTCGCCGGCCTCGGAAGAACTCTGGCGAGCCACCCTCCGCCTGGCCTCCCACTTCGGCACCTCGGCCGACGTCACCAACGTCGCCACCCAGATGTACGCCGCCCTCACCCGCCACGGCGCCCCCCGAGGCCCCGAACCCGAAACCGACGCCCTGGTAGACGAACTCCTGCCCGGCTACCACCGCCCCGCCGCAGTCGCCTGACCCTCAAACGACCCGCCCTGTACGCCGCAACCACCGGAGTCCAGCGCGCTCCGTCGTACTGCGACAACCCCCCAACTCGATGGGCAACCCCCGAGTTGGGGGGTTGCCCACTGGGAATCTGAGGGGGCAACCCCCCAACTCAGGGGGCAGGGTTTGGTTAGAGCGTGTTGGCGGACCAGGTGTCGCAGGACTGCATGTCGCCGGAGTCCATGCCGGTTTTGAACCACTTCATGCGCTGCTCGGCGGTGCCGTGGCTGAAGCTTTCGGGGTTGACCTGGCCTTGCGTCTTCTCCTGGATGCGGTCGTCGCCGACCGATGCGGCGGCGTCCAGGCCTCGGCTGATGTCGTCCTCGGTGAGACCGCTGATGAAGGTGTCGCCGTCCTTGTCCGGGACGGTGGTCGCGTGGTTGGTCCAGATGCCGGCCAGGCAGTCCGCCTGGAGCTCTGAGCGGACCGCGTCGGACGTCGGCCCGTTGCGGGTCTTGATCCGGCCGAGGATGCCGTACAGGTTCTGGATGTGGTGCCCGTACTCGTGCGCAACGACGTACGCCTCGGCGAAGTTGCCACCCTTGGCGCCGAGCTCGGTCTGCAGCGTCTGGAAGAACCCGAGGTCCAGGTACACCCGCTTGTCGCCCGGGCAGTAGAACGGCCCGACCGCGCTGGTCGCCGGACCGCACGCGGTGCTGACCGAGCCGTCGAAGACCCGCATGGGTGCCCGGGTGTACTTCTTGCCCCGGCGCGGTAGCTCGGCCGACCAGAATCCCTCGATCGAGTTCTGGTAGAAGACGAACCGGCAGTCCGGGTTGTTCTGGATGTCCGTGCCCTTCTTGCACGAGTCAAGATTGCCGGCGGCGGTGTTCCGGACCGTCGGCTCCTCGCTACCGCCGCTGCCGCCGGGCAGGCCGCCGTTCAGCAACACGATGATCACGAGCAGGATGATGCCGCCGATCCCGCCACCGACCGGGATCATGCCGCCAGGCAGGAGTCCGCCGCCGCCTCCACCACTCCCACGGGTGTCCTCGACACCACTGGTGTCGAGATCCGCGTCCGGATTGAATTTCACCTGAGTCGTCGCGGGGTATCTCCGTTGTCCAGAGCGGGGAGGAACCGCGACTCCCTCCCTTCGGTCATCGGGGACTGTCCGTCCCGGCTGATTGGGTAGCTGGCGTGTCCCGATACCGCATCTACCCGTCTCCCGCGCACGCCCGGGCCGGCGGCCGGCGCAAGGACTGGGTCGAGAAGACCAGTACCTACCGCGCCCGCCGCTTCGACGTCATCCGGGTGGAAGACCTGCACATTACCCAGATGACCCGGCGGCCGAAAGCCAAACCCGATCCGGAACGACCAGGGAGATATCTGCCGAACCGCCGTCGTGCAAAGGCCGGGCTCAACCGCGGCATCCTCGGCAACGGCTGGGGGCTGCTCGTCCAGCGGCTGCAGCAGAAAGCTGCTGGTCGTGTCGAGAACATCAATCCTGCGGACACGTCGCTGACCTGCAGTGTCTGCGGGCACTGCGCACGCAGAGAGACGCCCGTACGGGTCTCGCTGAAGCGTGAACCTCAACACGCTGCCTCCGCGTAGTTGTTGGAATCCCTGTCCGCCAGATGGGGAGGACGTCAGAGCACTTACACTAGTCCTCGGTGCGGGGATTCCTGCCGTGTCGTGACGCAGTGCTGCCGACCCGCCACAGACCGACCCCGACCGCCCCTCGACCGCTAGGACGCCTGCCCCGCGATGATCACTGTCTCCAACCTCGAGGTCCGCGTGGGCGCCCGTCAGTTGCTCGCACCTGCCTCGTTCCGGGTCGGGCCGGGCGACAAGGTGGGCCTGGTCGGCCGGAACGGCGCCGGCAAGACCACACTGACCAAGATCCTGGCCGGTGAAGGCCTCCCGGCCAGCGGCTCGGTCAACTCCTCCGGCGAGATCGGCTACCTCCCGCAGGACCCGCGCACCGGCGATCTCGAAGTCTTGGCACGGGATCGGATCCTGTCCGCGCGTGGTCTGGACGAGGTCGTACGGCGGATGCGCAGCGCCGAGAAGTCGATGGCCAGCGCGGACGACAAGACCCGCGCGAAGGGTATGCGCCGGTACGAGCGGGCCGAGGCGGATCTGCATGCCGCCGGCGGGTACGCGGCCGAGGCGGAAGCGGCCCGGATCGCGGCGAACCTCGGACTGCCGGATCGGGTGCTCGGGCAACCATTGAGCACGCTGTCCGGTGGTCAGCGCCGTCGCGTCGAGCTGGCCCGCATCCTGTTCTCGCAGGCGGAGACGCTGCTGCTGGATGAGCCGACCAACCACCTGGACGCCGACTCGATCGTCTGGCTGCGCGACTTCCTCAAGTCGTACGCCGGTGGCGTGATCATGATCAGCCACGACGTGAACCTGCTCGAGGAGACCGTCACCCGGGTCTTCCACCTGGACGCGAACCGGGCCGAGATCGATGTGTACAACGTCGGCTGGAAGGCGTACCTGACCCAGCGGGAGACCGACGAGCGGCGCCGCAAGCGCGAGCGGGCGAACGCGGAGAAGAAGGCCGGCCAGCTGGTCGACCAGGCGAACAAGATGCGCGCCAAGGCGACCAAGGCGACCGCCGCGCAGCAGATGCTGCGGCGGGCCGAGCGGCTGATGTCCGAGCTCGAGGGTGAGCGGAAGAACGATCGCGTCGCCAAGATCGCGTTCCCGACGCCGGCGCCGTGCGGCAAGACGCCGTTGATGGCTCGCGAACTGTCCAAGTCGTACGGCTCGCTGGAGATCTTCACCGACGTCGACCTGGCGATCGACCGGGGCTCGCGCGTCGTCGTACTCGGACTGAACGGTGCCGGGAAGACCACGCTCCTGCGGGTGCTGTCCGGGATCGAGAAGTCGGACACCGGCGAGGTCATCGACGGGCACGGGCTCAAGCTCGGGTACTACGCCCAGGAGCACGAGACCCTGGACGTGAACCGGACCGTGCTGGAGAACATGAAGACCGCGGCACCGGAGCTCAACGAGACGCAGGCGCGGAGTGTGCTCGGCTCGTTCCTGTTCACTGGGGACGACGCGGACAAGCCGGCCCGGGTGCTGTCCGGTGGTGAGAAGACACGGCTCGCGCTCGCGACTCTGGTCGTGTCGGCGGCCAACGTGCTGCTGCTCGACGAGCCGACGAACAACCTGGACCCGGCCTCGCGGGCCGAGGTGCTGAACGCGATTCGCTCGTACACCGGCGCGATCGTGCTCGTCACCCACGACGAGGGTGCCGTCGAGGCGCTCGAGCCGGAGCGCGTCCTGCTCCTCCCGGACGGCGTCGAAGACCTCTGGTCGAAGGACTACGCGGACCTGGTCTCCCTGGCCTGAGTGGGTTTCTCCACAGGTGACATAGACCGCGCAGAAACGGGGTCTGTTTCGCGTATGTTCCTGGGCATGAAGGAACTTGGATTGCGGTTGACGGTGGACGGGCCGGTGGCGCGAGTCGTGCTGGACCGGCCGGAGGTGCGCAACGCACAGACTCCTGCGATGTGGCGGGCTTTGGCTGACTTCGGTACGACGCTGCCATCCGAGGTCCGGGTGGTCGTCGTGTCGGGGGAGGGGCCGTCGTTCTCGGCCGGGCTCGACCGGCGGCTCATCATGGGTGAGAACGTCGAGGGTGAGGAGCCGTTGCTCGCACTCGGGGCGAAGCCGGCTGCTGAGGTGTACGAGACGATCGCCGCTTTCCAGGCGGGGTTCTCGTGGTTGCGGCGGCCGGAGTTCGTGAGTATCGCTGCGGTGCAAGGGCATGCCGTCGGGGCCGGGTTCCAGTTGGCGTTGGCGTGTGATCTGCGGGTGGTGACGCCGGATGCCCGGTTCAGCATGCGGGAGCCTGCGCTCGGGCTGGTGCCGGATCTGGGTGGGACGCAGCCGCTGGTGCAGCTGGTCGGGTATTCGCGGGCGCTCGAGATCTGCGCGACGTCACGGTGGGTCGAGGCGGACGAGGCTAAGGAGCTTGGTCTGGCGAACATCGTCGTACCGGCCGAGGAGTTGGCCGGGACGGTGAAGGACCTGTCTGAGGCATTGCTGGCGCCGCTGCCGGGGGCGATCCGGGAGACGAAGGCGCTGCTGCTGGGTGCCGCGGATCGACCGTACGAGGAGCAGTTGAAGGCCGAGCGGGAGGCCCAGGAGCGTCGGTTGAAGGAACTGCTGGCGAGCTTCGGGTGAGTTGGTCGGCGAGGTAGCCAAGGAGGGCTAGGAGCAGGAGGGCGATGGCGTAGACGGCGAACTGGATGAGCAGGAGCACGCTTCATCGTCGCGAGACGCGATGGCGGTCGACAGTGGCAAGAATGCCGGTCTCCGATAGATTCTGGTCATGCATCGGGTAGCAGTCGTTGCCGCTGATCGCGTGGACAGCCTCGATCTCGCGATCCCGGGACAGGTGTTCGGAACCGCGTACTCGCAAGACACAGCGGACGGTGCGCTGTACGGCGCCCCGTTGTACGAGGTGATCGTGTGTGGCGAGCGGCCTGAGCTCGTCGTGACCGGTCGCGGGGGAGTGGAGCTGTTCCGGCTCACCGCGCCGTACGACCTGACCGCGGTCCGGACCGCTGACACCGTGATCGTGCCGGGCGCACGGACGGGCGCCGAACCTGCCGTCGAGGTGCTCGATGTCCTTCGCGAGGCGCACGACCGCGGTGCGCGGATCGCTTCGATCTGCGCTGGTGCGTTCATGCTGGCCGCGGCCGGGCTGCTCGACGGGCGGCGGGCGACAACGCACTGGACCTCCGCCGGGGCTCTGGCTGAGCGGTTCCCCGGGTGGAGGTCGACCCCAACGTGTTGTTCGTCGACAACGGCGACGTACTCACCTCAGCCGGGGCGGCGACCGGCCTCGACCTCTGCATCCACATGGTGCGCAGCGATTTCGGGGCCGCGGTCGCCGCCGACGTCGCCCGCCACGTCGTGATTCCACCGCAGCGCGACGGCGATCAGGCCCAGTTCATTGTTCACCGGGAACCAGCGGATGACAGTGGTTCGCTCGAGCCGACGATGCGGTGGTTGCGTGACCGGGTTGGGGAGCCGTTGACGCTGGCCGATATCGCACGGCATGCGGCGATGAGTCCGCGCAGCCTCAACCGGCGGTTCCGCGAGCAGACCGGGACGACGCCGCTGCAATGGCTCCTTACCCAGCGGGTGCGCCACGCCCAGGAACTGCTCGAAACCACAGCGCTGCCGGTCGAGGACATCGCCAGACACTGCGGTTTCGGCACCGCCATCAATCTCCGCCAGCACTTCACCCGGCGGCTGCACATGTCCCCACTCGCCTACCGCCGAGCCTTCCAGCCCCGCTGACCCGCAACCCCCGAGCCGCCGACCCCACTGAGCCGGCGGCCCCCCGAACCGGCAACCGCGCTGAGTCGGCAACCCGGCTGAGCCGGCGACCGCGCTGAGCCGCCGAGCCGCCGACCCCTGCTGAGCCGGCAGCCCCTTCCGAACCGGCAACCGCGCTAAGCCGGCGACCGCGCTGAGTCAGCAACCCGGCTGAGCCGGCCCACTTCGCTGAGCTGGCAACCCGGCTGAACCGTCGATCCCCGCTGAGCCGGCAACCCCTCCGAGCCGGCGACCGGGCTGGGCCGGCAACCCCGCTGGGCCGGCAACCGCGTTAGTGCCAGTTGCTGATTTGGATGTCGTTTGGGGAGGGGGCGCCCTTGCCTGTTTCTACGAGTTGCTTGAGGCTCATCAGGTAGGTGGCCCACTTGGTGCTGCAGTGGTACATGAACTCGACGGGCTCCTTCCACCCCTCGTGCCGGAACAGCACGATGGTGTAGTCGTCGGCCCGGGAGAGTTCGAAGCTGACGTGGGTCCCGATCCATTCCTCGGGGCCGTCGACGACCTCCCAGCGCACGAGCTCGCCCGGCCGGTTGTCCAGGACCACCATGTCGAACCCGCCGGGGATGAAGCGGAACTTGATCACCCCGCCGACCTTGTCGTCGCCCGTCGTGTCCTCGGTCCACCAAGCGGCCAAGCCGTCGATCGTGGTCAGGGCCTTGTAGACGTCGTCGCGCGACGCCGTGATTCCGATCCTGTGCAGGATGTCCACCATTTCGGTACCTCTTTCTCGTTCGAGCGCCCGCAAGCGGGCAGGGGTGATCGACGTCGCCACATCCGTGTGGTGACGGTGAAGTTGTTATGGAGTCAGCTCTGCCGACGTTGCTGGATGGCTTCGGACAGCCGCTTGATCCGCTGCAGCCGGCCGTCCCAGGCGTCCCGGACCGTCGACAGTTGGGCGACCGCCCGGGCGAGCTGGTCTTCGTCCACCCGGTACAGGCGTTCCCGTCCGGACGGCGTGACGTGGACCAGTCCGACCTTCTCGAGTACGGCGAGGTGCTTGGCGACCGCCTGTCGCGTGACCGGCAACCGGTCGCTCAAGGTGGTCGCCGTACCCCCGCCGTCGGCCAGCAGCAGGTCGAGCATCCGCCGCCGGGTTGGATCTCCCACCGCCGACCAGAGTTCGTCGTCGACGGTGGCACTCACGGCGTCGACACCAGCCGGTCGACGTACGGCGCGAGGCGGGGGAGGAAGTAATCCCAGCCGGTGATGTGGTCGCGGTAGTCCTCGTCAGACGTGGCCGACTCGTCGAATCCGGTCTCGGAGAACCGCAACAGCGTGCCCGCACCCGAGGGGATCAGCTCGAAGGTCGCCAGGAGCGAGTTGGCCGCGGTCGGGACGTCACCGGCGTCATACACCCACCGGAACGAGAACCGCTTGGGCGGCTCCGCCTCGACCACCGTGAGCGGGACGACCTTTGCCTCTCCGAACCGCACGACGCCGGTGGCACCCACGGTAGGCTCCAACTCCGCCTCGTCCGGCCACCACTCCCGAAGGTGCTCCGGCGTACTGATGACCTCGTAGACCACCTCGGGCGCGGCGTCGATGTGGATCTCCCGGTCGATGCGTCGCTGTTCCATCCCACGTCTCCTATCAATCCGCAACCTTTGGTTGCACATGACTGTACGACGCCTCGCCGCGATATGCAACCATTGGTTGCTCCACGCCGGGCCGGGAAGTTCGGAGTGAGACGAAGCGTTGTCAACGTTGATGAGAAGAGCAGGGGAGGGACCCGGATGTCAGGCATGAGGCCGATGGGCGGCGGCATGGGTATGGGCGCCTACGGCTGGCGCCGGCAGGACGAGTCGGTCGTGGGGCAGAAGCTGGCGAAAGGAACGCTGCGGCGGATCGCCCGGTTCGCCAAGCCGTTTCGGTGGCACATCACCCTGTTCCTGCTGCTGGTGATCGTCTCGGCCTTCCTGGTGATCGCCTCGCCGCTGTTGTTCAAGAAGATCGTCGACGACGGCATCATCAAGGGAAACGGCGGTCTGGTCACCGCGCTTGCCCTGGTGGTAGCCCTGCTCGCGGTGGTCGAGGCCGCTCTCGGCCTGATGCAGCGCTGGTTCTCGGCCCGGATCGGCGAGGGACTGATCTTCGACCTGCGGACCAAGGTGTTCGCGCACGTCCAGCAGATGCCGGTCGCATTCTTCACCCGGACCCAGACCGGCGCCCTCGTCTCCCGGCTGAACAACGATGTGATCGGTGCGCAGCAGGCGTTCACCTCGACGCTGTCCGGCGTGGTGTCGAACATCATCAGCCTGATCCTCGTGGTCGGCGCGATGCTGCTGTTGAGCTGGCAGTTGACCGTGGTGGCGATCCTGCTGCTGCCGGTGTTCTTGATCCCCGCTCGCATCCTGGGTCGCCGACTGGCCGCGATGACACGCGAGCAGATGCGGTTGAACGCGGACATGTCGACTGCGATGACCGAGCGGTTCAGCGTCGGCGGAGCGCTGCTGGTGACGCTGTTCGGCAAGCCCGAGCTCGAGAACCAGGGCTTCGGGGAGCGCGCCGGCCGGGTCCGAGATCTCGGCATCAGAATTGCGATGCTCGGCCGGGTCTTCTTCACTGCGCTGACTCTGGTCGCCGCGCTGGCCACGGCTCTCGTGTACGGCGTGGGCGGCAACCTCGCAGTCCGGGAGACGCTGACCGTCGGAACGCTGCTGGCGTTGGTCGCCCTGCTTGGCCGGCTGTACGGTCCGTTGACCGCACTGTCGAACGTGCGCGTCGACGTGATGACCGCGCTGGTGTCGTTCGAGCGAGTCTTCGAAGTGCTCGACCTGGAGCCGATGATCAAGGACGCGCCCGAGGCGAAGCCGTTGCCGGCCGAGGCCGCGAGTGTCGAGTTCGACCACGTCGCGTTCTCCTACCCGACCGCCGACCAGGTGTCGCTGGCGAGCCTGGAGTCCGTGGCAGTGCTGGACAAGCGAGTCTCCGCACAGGTCCTCGAGGACGTCAGCTTCGTCGTCCGTCCCGGTCAGATGGTCGCTCTGGTCGGGCCGTCCGGTGCCGGCAAGACGACCATCACCAACTTGGTCGCCAGGCTGTACGACGTCACCGGCGGTGCAGTCCGGGTCGGCGGCCACGACGTACGGGACGTGACGTTGCGGTCGTTGCATGACGCAATCGGCTACGTCACCCAGGACGCGCACATGTTCCACGACTCGATCCGGGCGAACCTCGGCTACGCGAAGCCGGATGCCACCGACGAGGAGATGATCGACGCGCTGAAGGCCGCGCAGATCTGGGAGCTGGTGTCGTCCCTGCCCGACGGTCTCGACACGGTCGTCGGAGACCGCGGTCACCGGTTGTCCGGCGGTGAACGCCAGCGGCTCGCGATCGCTCGGTTGTTGCTGAAGGCACCGCGCATCGTCGTACTGGATGAGGCGACCGCGCATCTGGACTCGGAGTCCGAGGTCGCCGTACAGCGGGCTCTGGACACGGCGCTGGAAGGGCGTACGTCGTTGGTGATCGCGCACCGGTTGTCGACGGTGCGCAACGCCGACCTGATCCTGGTCGTTGACCACGGCAACATCGTCGAACGCGGCACGCACGAGCAGTTGCTGGCGCTGGACGGCGAGTACGCCGACCTGTACCACACCCAGTTCACCGAGTCCGGTACTGCGGCCGGTGTCTAGGGCACGTCTCCCAATTCCCAGCACGCAGGGAATTGGGAGACGCACCCTAGGGGTACTTTGATCCTGACGCATCAGGGGAGGGAACCATGATCAAGCTGGCCTTGGTCCTCGCCGCCGGTTTCGCAGGCTTCAAACTCGCCTACCACTCCGAGGACGGCCGCCACTACGGCAAGCTCGGCGACAACAGGTTGCGAACCAGCCTGTCCCTGCTGATCGCAAGCCTCGTCGCCGGCGTCACCTACGCGGCGCTGCTACCGAACTAGGACGCAGACGCTTTCTGCGGGTCGTGTTCGAGCAGGTGCAGCACCGGGACTCGGAGGTGACGGCGTGCCGAGTTCGTCCAGTCCAGGTGGAAGAACTCCGCGACGACGTGCGGCCGGGTCAGGATGATGACCTCCTGCGCGTTCACCTGGTCGACAGTGGCGATCAGGGCGTCGATCGGGCGGTCGTGAGAGATACCGCCGTCGGCGGTCTGGTTCAGGTCGCGTAGCCGTTGCACGCTGCGCCCGGTGCAGCCCTTCGCCTCGGTGTCGATCGCCTTCTGCGCCTCGGCGAGGTCCTGGCGCTGAGTGGCCAGCCCCGGCCCGTAGAGGTCGGCGGTGCCGAGTGCGCTGATGGATGCCTCCACCCCGGCCTCGGCGTTGTGACACGGCACGAGCACGTGGTACTTGACCGGCTCCGGCATGTCCTGGTGCAGGTCCACGACGCGTTTCGCGTCCGGCTCGGTCAGTTCCTGTTCGACGAGCAGTACGACGTCGTACATCTCGGACCTCCGGTTCGTACCAGTCGGTATACCCCCATGATGCCCCTCCGAGGGCCGGTTGACGTCAACTGGATCGATTGAGTTGTCGTCGTCCGTACGTCCTGAGGGCCCGCAGCAGGTCGATCTCCCGGAAAGCGGGCCAATACAGGTCGCAGAAAGCGATTTCCGAGCGTGTCGTCTGCCAAAGCAGGAAGTCCGACATCCGCAGCTCACCACTCGTCCGGATGACCAGCTCCGGATCAGGTAGGTCCGGCAGGTACAGATGCCGCCGGATGTCGTCCTCGCTCAGCCCCGCCGCGACGTCCGCCAGCGACTGCCCGGACGCCGCCGCCTCGTCCAGCATCCCGCGTACGGCGTCCAGCACCACCCCGCCCGCTGTAGCCGATCGCGATCGTCAGATCACCCGCGTCCACCCGGTCCCGGGTCGCCTCCACCGCCTCCTTCAAGGCGCGAGCCGTTGACGACGGCAACAGGTCCAGCTGCCCTGCGACATGCAGTCGCCACCTGTGATCCCGTAGTACCGAGTCAGCGAGGACGGTCTCCGCGAGCCGCATCAGGTAGTCGACCTCGGCCGAGTCGCGCCGCCGGATGTTGTCCGCCGACGCCACCCACGCGGTGACACACCGGATCCCGGCCTCACCGCACCAGCTCAGGAACAGGTCCAAGTGCTCGGCCCCGAAGCGGTGTCCCATCCGAACGTCGTCGTACCCGGCCTCCCGTGCCCACCGCCGGTTCCCGTCCATCACGATCGCGACGTGCCGCGGCATCGGCAGTCCAGCCAACTGGCGACGCAGTACTCGCGTGTACAGCCGGTAGAGCGGGCGCATCAACTGGTAGCGCTCGTCAATACGTCGGCCAGGTCGAACTTGACCGGCTCCTCGAGTTGCTCGTAGGTGCAGGACTCCGGCGTACGGTCAGGGCGCCAGCGGACGAACTGCGCGGTGTGCCGGAATCGGATGCCCTCCATGTGGTCGTAGCGGACCTCGACCACCAACTCCGGCCGCAGCGGCGTGAACGACAGGTCCTTGCCTGCCTGCCACCGGCTGCCTTCCGCGTTGCGCGGCGTACGGACGCCTTCCTCCTGCTTCGCCCACGCCCACGGGTGGTCGTCGAAGGTGGTGACGAGCGGCTGCATCTCCGCGAAGAGCTCCTTGCGCCGCTCGAGCGGGAACGCGCCGATCACGCCGACGCTGGCCAGCGTGCCGTCCTCGTTGTAGAGACCGAGCAACAGTGAGCCGATCCGGTCCGGCCCGCTCTTGTGCACGCGGTACCCGGCGACCACGCAGTCTGCGGTGCGCTCCGGCTTCACCTTGAACATGACCCGCTTGTCCGGCTGGTAGATGCCGTCGAGCGGTTTCGCGATCAGCCCGTCGAGGCCGGCGCCCTCGAACTGCTCGAACCACTGCGCGGCGGTCGCATGGTCGGTGGTCGCCGGGGTGACGTGGATCGGCGCCTTGACGTCGGCGAGGGCTTCGAGGAGGGCGGTACGGCGTTCGCTGAACGGGCGTTCGGTGTAGTCGTCGTCACCGAGTGCAAGCAGGTCGAACGCGACGAACCGGGCCGGCGTCTTCTCCGACAGCATGTTCACCCGGCTCGCGGCGGGGTGGATCCGCTGCTGCAGCACCTCGAAGTCGAGCCGGTCGCCGGACTCGCCGATCACGATGATCTCGCCATCGATCGCGCACCGCTCCGGCAGGTTCGCCTTCACCGCCTCGACCAGCTCGGGGAAGTACCGGGTCATCGGCTTCTCGTTCCGGCTGCCGATTTCCACCTCGTCCCCGTCCCGGAAGATGATCGAGCGGAACCCGTCCCACTTCGGCTCATAGCTCAGCTCGCCGTGCGGGATCTCCTTGACAGGCTTCGCCAGCATGGGTTTCACCGGAGGCATGATCGGCAGTCGCATTCCGTCATTCAAGCACGCACCTTGAGAAGCCACCGACCGTTCCGGGGCCTGAAAAGTGGTTGGTGGCTTCTCAAGGTCGGGGGAGCGGAGGGTAGTGGACAGTGGCCCTGGGTGGCGCTGACAATGCGGAGATGACATCGGTGCCGGTGCAGGGGGCGCGTCCGTCGGACGCGGAGCGGGACCGGGCGCTGGCGATCCTGCGGGACGGCGCCGGGTCGGGGCGGTTGTCGCACGACACCTTCATCCGGCGGATGACTTTCGTCCTGCGGGCCCAGAGCCGTGGTGAACTGGCCGCAGCGACCCGCGATCTGCCCCGGAACGAACCTCGCGTGATCGCCTGGGCCCGCGAGCTGCTGGCCCGGGTTCCGCGGATCGTCGTCGTACCGCCGGCCGTTCAGCTTCCCGGCCTCGCGCTGCCGCCGCCCGGTTCGCCGACGGTCCGGATCGGCCGCGGTCCGGGGGCGACGCTGCGGATGGCGGATATCTCGGTGTCCCGGTTTCACGCCGAGCTCCGGCACGACGGCGACGGCTGGATGCTGCGCGACCTCGGCTCGATGAACGGCACCCACCTGAACGGCCTGCGGATCACCACCCCGGTCCGCGTCCGGGCCGGCGACCACGTCCGCTTCGGCGCCGTCGCCTACATCCTCACCTGGGCCGACTGAGGGGTTGCATCCTGTACTTGGGTACAGGTTTACCGTCGATTCATGAGTACGACGGATTGGGCCCCGGAGGCCTGCACTTTGCCAACCGCAGAGCAGCCGCTGCGCGTGGCGGAGTTCGACGCGCTGTTCGCACAGCATCTGAAGAGCGTCACCCGGATCGACCCGACCACGCTCGACCTGACCCTCGCCGCCGAGGCACAGGCGACCACGGCCGACCTCACCGCCCGCGAGACCGAGTGCTGCTCCTTCTTCCACTTCGAGCTCACCACGAACGACGATCACCTTGGCCTCCGCATCACGGTCCCGCCCGCGCACGTCGCCGTACTGGATGCCCTGAGCAGTCGCTATGGCTGACGGGCTGCGCTCCGGCCAGGTGGCGGCAGCCGCGGGCGTGAACCTCCAGACGCTCCGGTACTACGAACGTCGCGGACTGATCGCGGAGCCGCATCGCAGCCTCGGCGGGCACCGCCTCTATCCGGAGGATGCGGTCACCACGTTGCGCGTGATCAAGGCCGCGCAGCGGCTCGGCTTCACGCTCACCGAGGTGTCGGAGCTGCTGGACGCCGCCAGGCATCGGCATCGCATCGGCGAGGGAGCCGGCCTGCAGGCGGCCGCCCGCGAGAAGCTGGCCGATGTGGAAGCCAAGATCGCCGACCTGACCGTGATCGCCGAGAGCCTGCGCGCCGGGATCGCCGCCGGATGCGACGACCTCGAAACCTGCGCGGGCAACCCGGACTGCCCTCTCCCGTTCACCGACCTGGCCGCGCGCCCGTGACCGTACTGCGCTCGGTGCTGCTGTTCGTCCTGGCGGCACTCGCGGAGATCGGCGGCGCCTGGCTCGTGTGGCAGGGCTGGCGGGAGCACCGCGGCGTCTGGTGGATCGCCGGCGGCGTGATCGCCCTCGGTGCCTACGGCTTCGTCGCGACGTTCCAGCCGGACCCACACTTCGGCCGCATCCTGGCCGCGTACGGCGGCATCTTCGTCGCCGGATCACTTGCCTGGGGCATGCTCGTCGACAAGTTCCGTCCGGACCGCTGGGACCTCCTCGGCGCTACCATCTGCCTACTCGGCGTCGCCGTGATCATGTACGCACCCCGGGACTAACCCGGCTCGAGGATGTTGGAGTGGGCGTCGCCAGGCGATCCGGGCCCACTCGCGTCACGGGATCAGGACGACTTTGCCTGTGGTCGTCCGGGTCTCCAGCGCTCGGTGGGCCTGGGCTGCGTCCGACAGTGGGAAGGTCGTGGTCAGGGCCTGCCAGCGGCCGGAGAAGGTCTCCTCCAGAGCGGTTGCCTCCAGGGAACGGAGCATCGGCATCATCTTGGGCCCGATCGCCCACGTCGCGGACAGGCCGCGAGCCATCAAGTCCTCTGTGGTGAGCTGGATCGGGCCGCCGCCGGACCAGCCGAACATCAGCACCCGCCCGCCGATGCCGAGCAGGTCAAAGGCCTGCTGACCGTTCTCTCCGCCGACACCGTCCAGCAGCACCGTGATGGCCCGGTCACCCAGGTCGGCCTTGAGAACGGTTGCCCAGTCGGGATCCTGGTAGTCGACCGCGTAGTGCGCACCGAGGTCGCGGACCAACCGCACCTTCTCCGGACCGCCGGCCAGACCGATCACAGTCGCGCCGACGTTGCGCGCCGCCTGGACCAGGTAGCTGCCGATCCCACCGGCAGCAGCGGTGATCAGTACGACGTCATCCGCCGTCAGCTTCGCCTGCGACAGGATCCCGGCCGTCGTCCGCCCGGTCCCGATCGCGGCGACCGCCTGTGCTGCGTCGACATGCTCAGGAAGTTCGTAGATCGACTCCACCTTCGCGACGGCGAGTTCGGCGTACCCGCCGGGCACGGGCCCGAGGTGCACTACGACCCGCTTGCCGATCCACCCCGGATCGACCGCGGGACCGACCGCCTCCACCCGCCCGGCCACCTCGCGCCCCGGGATGGTCGGAAGTTCCGGCAGCGGCACCGGTCCGCCGCCGGCGGTGCCTGCCCGCAGTGCGGTGTCGAGCAGATGGACGCCGGCCGCCTCGACCCGGATCAGCACTTGCCCGTCACCGGGGACTGGATCCGGTGCCTCCTCGTAGCGCAGATTCTCCGGTGGGCCGAATGCGTGCAATCTGATCGTCTTCATAGACCGTGAACCTAGAACCTCAATATTGCTTGAGGTCAAGATATCCCACTTTCTTACCTTGTGTATTAAAGTGCGCTCAGGGCCGAGGGAGGGACGGTGACGTGGCGAAGATTCTGAAGGGTGCGACCGCGCAGGAGACGCACAGCGCGATCCTGGACCTGATCCGGTCCAGCGGCACGGTCACCCGGGTCGACCTGGCCGACCGCTCCGGTTTGACCGGTGCGTCGATCTCGCGAGTGGTGAAGCAGTTGCTCGCCGACGGCCTGATCATCGAGACCGGTCTCGGCGACCCGACCGGCGGCAAGCGCGCCACCCTGCTGCAGTTCAACCCCCGCGCCCGGCACGCCGTCGGCATCTCGATCGACACACCCAGCACGACGTACGTCGTCACCGACATGAGTGGCCGCGTGATCGAGCAGTTGTCGTCCCGCGGGATCGGCCGGGACGCGCCGGCCACCGCGGTCAAGCGGATCACCGCGGAGCTCGAGGACCTGATCGTCAAGGCGAACGTCGAGCCGGCCACCCTGATCGGCGTCGGGGTCGCGCTGGCCGGCCGGCAGGGCGGGGGAGGTGCGCGCCTGCTGCGGACCAACTCGTCGAAGTACGCGTGGGAGCCGTTTGCCGTCCACGACACGTTGAGCGCCGCGATCGACCACCCGATCGTGGTCGAGAACGATTCGACCTGCGCCGCGATCGGCGAGTTCTGGGCCGGCCGCATCCCGTCCGCGAACGACTTCGCCGCCGTCTACATGGCGGCCGGCTTCGGCCTCGGCCTGGTGACGAACGGCGATGTGTACCGCGGCTCGTCCTCGAACGTCGGCGAGATCGGCCACATGATCCTGGACGTCAACGGCCCGCATTGCTGGTGCGGTGGTCAAGGCTGCCTCGAGAGCCTGGCCGCGCCGGCGGCCGTGGTGAAGCGCGCGGAGGAAGACCAGTCGCTGGTGAACGAGCTGGCCCTCCGCGGCCGTCGTACGGCGGTCCGATCGGACTTCGCGAAGATCGCACGGCTGGCGGCCGCCGGTGATCCCCGCTGCGTGAAGCTGATCGAGGAGTCGGCGACCTACCTGGCCAAGGCGTTGCTGTCGATCACCAACCTGCTCGACCTGGACCAGATCATCCTGGCCGGACCGGGCTTCAGCGAGGCCGGCGACATCTACGTGCGCGTCGCGGCGACCGAGATCAACCGGCTGTCGTTCGTCCGCGCGATGCATCCGACCCGGGTCGAGCAGTCGAAGCTAGGCCCGAGTGCGGCTGCGCTGGGTGCTGCGTCGCTGGTGCTGCACAGCCAGTTGACGCCGCACCAGAAGAAGTCGACCCGGGCCCTCAGGTCAGGAACTCCTTGAGCCAGCGGCCGCTCTTCTTCACGATCCGCGCCTGCGTCTCGTAGTCGACGTACACGATGCCGAAGCGGCGGCTGAAGCCGAACGCCCACTCGAAGTTGTCCATCAGCGACCACGCGAAGTAGCCCTTCAGCGGAAGGCCTTCCGACACCAGCTCGCGGCAGACCGCGATGTGCTGCTCCAGGTACGTCTGCCGCTCGTGGTCCTCGACCGTCCCGTCCGCGGTCAGCTCGTCCGGGTACGCCGCGCCGTTCTCCGTCACGTACAACGGCAGGTCTGGCGCGAGCTTGTTGATCGTGACCAGGATGTCGCGCAACCCGCGTGCCTGGATCGGCCAGCCCATCTGCGTCTTCGGAAGACCGGTGTCGACGGCAACCACATTTTCACTGCCCGGCTGAGTGGTCGGTTCGCCCGGTGAAGAGATCGGCCCATCCGGCGCGGCCACGGTCGTCGGGCAGTAGTAGTTGACGCCCATAAAGTCGAGCGGCGCACCGATCACCGGCAGATCAGCCTCGTGCGTCGCGAACCAGTCGGTCAGCCCGGTGTCCTCGAGGACGTCGGCCGGGTACTTGCCGGCCAGCAACGGCTCCAGGAACAACCGGTTCCGCAGCCCGTCGACCCGTCGCGCGGCGTCGAGATCCGGGGCCGAGTCGGATGCGGCGTGGATCGGCGCCGGGTTGAGCGCGATGCCGTAGAAACCCTCCGGACAACGGATCGCCTCGAGCGCCAACCCGTGACCGAGCAGCAGGTGATGCACCGCCTTCAAAGCATCCGTGCCGACGGTCCGCCCCGGCGCGTGCTCGCCGTTCCCGTAGCCGAGGAAGGCCGAGCACCATGGCTCGTTCAGCGTCATCCAGTGCTTGATCACGTCCGAGAGCGCCGCGTGGGTGACAGCCGCATAGTCGCGGAACCGCTCGGCCGTGTCGCGCACCAGCCAGCCGCCCGCGTCCTCGAGCGGCTGCGGCAGGTCCCAGTGATAGAGGGTCGCGTACGGCGTGACGCCGTACTCGAGGCAGGTCTCGGCGAGGCGGCGGTAGAACGCGAGTCCGGCCGGGTTGGTGCCACCGGAACCGGCCGGGATGATCCGCGGCCACGCGATCGAGAACCGGTACGCCTTCAGGCCGAGGTCCGCGGCCAGCCGGATGTCCTCGGCGAACCGGTGGTAGTGGTCGTCGGCGACGTCCCCGGTCGTGCCGTCGGAGATCCGGCCGGGCGTGTGCGCGAAGGTGTCCCAGATGCTCGGACCGCGCCCGTCCTCGGAGACCGCTCCCTCCACCTGGTACGACGCCGTCGCCGCACCCCAGGTGAATCCGGGTGGGAAGCCGTTCGTCACGTTGTCTCCTTTGTGCCCTCAACCCAGTACTGCTGTTCCGGGAGGAGGTTACCTAACCGGTTAAGGAGGTCGGTAGGCAGGTCGGTTTCCAGCGCTGCGAGCAGTGCGTCGACCCGGGCCGGCTTGCTGATGCCGACGATGGTTCCGGCGATGTTCGGGTCGTCCGTGGAGTGGCGTAGCGCTGCGGTCGCGAGGTCGACGCCGTACTCGCCGCAGGCCTTGTCCATAGCAGCGACGGCGTCCAGTACGGCGGCCGGAGCCTCGCGGTACGCGTACTTCGTGGCGCCCTGCGGGTTCGCCAGGATGCCACCGCCGTAGATCGCCGCGTTCACCACGCCGAGCCCGTCGGCGACCGCGCGCCGGATCAGGTCACCGGCGGAGTGGTCGACCAGGCTCCAGCGGTTGTGGACGAGCAGCACCTCGAAGCCGCCCAGGTCCAGGTAGCGGGCGAGCTCGCGGGTATTGCCGCCGGCCAGTCCGACGTGCCCGATCTCGCCGTCCGCCCGCAGTTGCATGAGCGTGTCGACGGCTTCACGCATCGTGTCGAAGTCGTGGAATTCGGGGTCGTGCAGGTACACCATCGGCAAGTCGTCCAGCCCGAGCCGTTCCTTGCTCTCCGCAACGCTGGCCCGGACCCGCGCACCCGAGTAGTCCTTGCCGCGCGCGTCCACCTTCGTCGCGACCAGGAAGCCCTCGGGCAGGCCGCCGTACTCCTTGATGGCCTGGCCGATCCGCAGCTCGCTCTCGCCGTCGCCGTACCCGTTGGAGGTGTCGATCCAGGTCAGCGGGCTGTCGAAGACGCGCAGTACCAGGTCGACCGCCTCCTGCCGGGTCACGTCGTACCCGAAGACCGCGGGCATGCCGGCGATCCCGCTGCCGCCGGCGCAGACGGCCGAGACGGTGAGGCCGGTGGATCCGAGAGGCCGTAGCCAGTCCTTGTTCATACGTCTGACCCTACGGCGAACGCGAAGCCGTCCGGGTCGACGTAGACAGTCGTGCCATCCGGTGAGACGAGTTGGCCGAGGCCGGTCGGAGGCTCGCCGTCGAGCTCGGCGTACGCGAAGCCGGCGACATCGAGTTGAGGCTCGCGGGAGGTCTTGGCCACGTCGTAGGTGAACACCTCGAGGACGGTGTCGCCGCCCTTGAGGTAGCCGATGCTGAAACCACGGTCGTCGTGCGGCTGCTCGATCGTGCCGATGAACGAGAAGCCGTAGCGCTCGTCGTAGTACGCGCTGGTCCGCTCGCGGTCGTCGATCGTCACCGCGACGTGGTCGAACCGCGGCCGCTGCGGTACGCCGAGCGCCCGCTCCTTCGCCACCCCGTCCTCATCGAGTACGGCGGCGTACTGCAGGTCACCCTGGATCATCTCGAGCAACGTGCCATCGGGATCGTAGAAGAAGCAGATCCGGACCGCGCCCTCTGCATCGAGCGGATCGAGCTTGAACTCGACCCCGGCAGCCTTCAGTACGGCGGCCCGCTCGTCGAGCCGGTCGACCTTGAAGCCGATGTGCCGGAAGCCCTTCTGCAGATCGTCGCCGACCCAGGTGCTGGCCTCGCGACCGTTGCTGACGGCCCGTAACTCGATCGTCGCGGTGACCGCGTCCAGCACGGCGCGCGCCGGGGTCGGCTCGCCGATGACCGGGAGCTCGAGGAACTTGGCGTAGTACTCGATCGAGCGCTGCACGTCGGTGCAGTTGACCACGACGTTCTTGATCGGCATCTGACCTCTTTCAGCTAGTTCTTGACGGCGCCGAGCATCATCCCGGCGACGAACTGCCGCTGCATCCGGACGTAGACGATCACGACCGGTACGACGGACAGGGTGAGACCGGCGGTGAGGGCCGGCCAGTTGGTGGAGTACTGGCCCATCAGCGTGAACAACACCGGTTGCAGTGGGAGCGAGTCGGTGTTGCGCAGCACGGTGTTGGCGATCAGGAACTCGTTCCAGGTGGAGAGGAACTGGAAGATCACCACGGTCGCGATCCCGGGCCGGGTGAGCGGCAGGATCACCCTCCGGAAGATGGTGAACTCGCTGCCGCCGTCGACCCGGGCCGCCTCGATCAGCTCGTCCGGCAGCGTCTGGAAGAACGCCCGCATCAGGAACATCGCGAACGGCGCCGACCCGGAGATGTAGAGCACCAGCAACCCGGTCTGGCTGTCGAGCAGGCCGAGCGACTTCAGCTCGAGATAGAGCGGGATGATGAGTGCCGTCGACGGCATCATCAGGGTTGTCAACAACAGGACGAACAGGGTGTTGCGGAACGGGAAGTCGAGTTTGGCGAAGGCGTAGCCGCTCAGCGTCGCGAAGACGAGCACGCCGATCACTGTGACGGAGGTGATCCAGACGCTGTTCCAGAAGTGCAGCGGGAACTCGATCGACGTCCAGGCTTCCTGGTAGGCGGAGCCGGTGAAGCTGCGTGGAAAGAACGGCCCGTTGAAGATGGTGTTCTGCTGCCGCAACGAGGTGAGCACCATCCAGATGAACGGGAACGCCATCAGGACGCAGAACGGCGCGAGCACGAAGGTCGCGAACGACTTGCCGACCCAAGGCTTCATCGGTCCGCCCTCCTGGTCAGCCACAGCTGTGCGACCACGGCGAGCGTGCACAGCACCATCGTCACGACGCTGAACGCGCTCGCGTAACCGAGCTGCGGAATCGAACCGGACGTCGACCCGAACGCGAGCGAGTAGAGGTACGTGCCGAGAACTTCGCTGGCGTGGTTCGGGCCGCCGCCGGTCATCACGAAGATCACGTCGAACGCCTTGAACCCGTTGAGCAACCCGAGACTGACGACGAGACCCGTGACGACGCGCAGGCTCGGCACCGTGATGTGGCGGAACTGCTGGACGGTGTTGGCGCCGTCCACCGCCGCGGCCTCGTACAGGCTCGGGTCGATACCCTGCAGACCGGCGTAGAAGATCAGCATGGTGAAACCGATCCCACCCCAGACCGTCACCACGATGATGGCCGGCAACACCGTCTTCTGGTCGGCCAGCCAGGGATGTTGCAGGCTGTCGAGACCGATTGCCCCCAGCAACCGGTTCAGCGTGCCGATGTTCGGGTCGTAGATCAGTTTCCACAAGACCGCGGACACGACGAACGAGACGATGCCGGGGATGAACAGGATCGTCCGGACCAGCACGCCGACCTTCGGCCAGACCGCGTTCACCAGTACGGCGGTGACCAGCCCGAGGAACGTGAGCAGTGCCGTGGTGACACCGGTCAGCACCAGCGTGATGATCATCGCCCGGCGGGCGACCGGATCGGACAGCATCCGGCTGTAGTTGTCGAAGTTGACGAACCTCGGCGTACCGAAGCCTCCCCAGGAGGTGAGGCTCAGGTACGCCGTGTAGAGGATCGGCCAGAGCACGAACGCCACGAACAGCGCGAACGTCGGCAGCATGAACAGGTAGCCGGCCACCCGCTGCGATTTCCGCAGCGGCGATCCGAACCGGTACGACGTACGCCGGGGGAGGGAGCCTGCTGTCGAACCTGGGCGGGAGAGGGCTGTCGCCATCCGATCAGCCGCCCTTGGCGTTCAGCACGGCCTGCTGCATCTCCTTCGCGACCGCGGCCGGCTCGCCCTTGCCGTCGAAGATCTTGGCCAGCGGATCGCCGGCCGCGACCGAGCCGGGACCGAACGGGATGTGCGGGCAGCCGTCGCCGTCGAGCAGCCACGACGTCATCTGCTTCATGATCGGCAGCTCGATCCGGCTGGCCGCGCTCTTGGTGGCCGGCATCGAGTTGGACTCGTTCATGGTGGGGGAGTACTGGTCGGCCGAGTACAGGAACTTGAGGAACTCCAGGGCCGCGTCCTTGTTCTTGCTGTTCGCCGACACGGCCCAGCCGGCCCCGGCCTGGTTGGCGGTCCAGTGCCGTTCGCCGGGCGCGATGGCCGGCGTCTTCATCACCTTGTACTTCTTGACGAAGGCCGGGCTGGCGTCCTGGACCAGTCCCTGCGGGGTCCACGATCCGTTGAACAGCATCGCGGCCTTCTCGGTGTAGAACAGCTGCGGCGCCTGGTCGCCGCTGGTGCCGGTCGTGCCGGGCTGGAACACGCCGCCCTTGACGATCTTCAGCTGCAGCTCGATCGCCTCGACCACCTTCGGGTCCTCGTACGTCGCGCCGTCCTTCAACTGGTCGAGTTTGAGGTAGAAGGTCGGATCGTCGGCAACTTGCGTGATCAGTGGCAGGAAGAAGTCCAGCGAACTCGTCGTCGGGTTGCAGCTGAGCGCCACCGGGAACTTGCCGGTGGCCTTGATCTTGGCCGCGGCCGCGATCAGGTCGTCCCAGGTCTCGATCTCGTCCTCGCCGACCCCGGCCTTCTTCAGCAGGTCCGGGTTGTAGAACAGGCCGAACGTCTGTGCCATCCAGCCGACCGCGTACTGCTTGCCGTCCAGGGTGTACTCCTGGTTGGCGGAGTCGAAGAAGTCCTTCAGGAAGTCGTCGCCGAGATCCTTCTTCAGGTCGGCGGAGATCCCTCCGGTGCCGTAGGTCAGCGCCCGCGTGTGCGGCGCGAAGATCTCCGGGACGTCGCCGCCGGCCACTGCCGCCTGCAGTGCGGGCAGGTACTGGTCCGGGGTGCCGAAGATCCTGTTCTCGATCTTGATGTTGCTGTGTGCCGCCTCGAACTTCTCGATCAGCTTCGGGAACTGCGCCTCCTGGTCGTTGTACCAGGACCACATCCGGACCACGGCCTTCCCGCCGCTCGTCGTCCCGCCGCCGCTGTCACTACCGCCGCACGCGGTCAGCGCGGAGCCCAGCCCCAGCGCCGCCGCCCCACCCAGTGCTCCCTTGAGAAGCGTCCGCCGCCCCACCGTCCCGGCATCCCGCCGTTCGCCCATACCGACTCCTCAGTCAGTCACCTCACGAAGCCTCACATCAACTTCCTAACTGAAAGTAAGAAAGTGGTCAAGGTCACGTCAAGGCCGCGCCGAAGTTTCCCGGAGTTTCCCGGCGCATCGGCAGCCGAGACGGGTGGCCGGCGCCGATGGAGGCGCCCATAAGGTTGGGCGCATGGTGATTCGGTTGAGTGAGCGGTGGCCGGAGGTGAGCTCGGATCGGCTGCTGTCCGAGTGCGTGCCCCCGCCGCGCTTCGCCGACGTCCGGTTCTCGACCTACCGCCCGGCCGCGGACGAGCCCTCACAGGCCGATGCTCTGGCTCTGCTGTCCACGCGGGCAGTCGCGCTTGCCCAGCCGAGGCAGGTGCCGAGTCTCTGGGCGCGCATCCGCGGGCGCGGCACAGAGAATCCCGACAAGCCGGGGATCTACCTCGATGGTGGGTTCGGCGTCGGCAAGACCCACCTGCTCGCGTCGCTGTGGCACGAGGCCGCCGGCCCGAAGATGTACTGCACCTTCGTCGAGCTCACCAACCTCGTCGGCGCTCTCGGCCTACGCACAGCTGTTGAAGCGCTGTCGTCGTACCGGCTGATCTGCATCGACGAGTTCGAACTCGACGACCCCGGCGACACCATGCTGATCTCTCGCCTGCTCGGTCAGCTGGTCGCGGCGGGAGTCGAGCTGGCAGCCACCTCGAACACGCTGCCCGACAAGCTCGGCGAGGGCCGCTTCCAGGCGGTCGACTTCCTCCGCGAGATCCAGGCCCTGGCCGCCAACTTCGACGTACGACGGATCGACGGTCCGGACTACCGCCACCGCGGCCTGCCTGTCGCACCCGAGCCGTGGCCCGACGAGAAGGTGGAGGCGACGGCTGCCGAGCGCACCGATGCCTCCTGTGACCACTTCGTCGACCTGCACCGCCACCTCGCCGAGCTCCACCCCAGCAAGTACGGCGCCCTGCTCGACGGCGTCGAGACGGTTGCCATCACCGACATCCGTCAGCTGACCGATGAGAACGTAGCGCTGCGCATGGTGGTGCTGGCCGACCGGATGTACGACCGCAATCTTCCGCTGCTGGCCGGTGGTGTTCCGCTGGACGAGCTCTTCTCCGCCGACATGCTCAAGGGCGGCTACCGGAAGAAGTACCTGAGGGCCCTCTCGCGCCTGATCGCGCTCGCAAATGCCGGAGGTGAGACGTCGGGCGTGGTTTCCTAGGGCAGTGACTGGGGAGCGGCGTCCTGCGGTGGTGTCTGTTGCGTTGCTCGCGGCCGGCCTCGGGCTGCTGGCCGTCGGCGGGTTCGTGCAGTTCGACGACGTCTCGGGTTCCGGCAGCGATCAGTGGAATCTGCCGTTGGGCGCGATCGGGGTGCTCGCCGCGATCGTCGCCGTACCGGTTGCTGCGAAGGACGCCACGGCTCGAGTGTGGTTGGGCGTGGCACTCGGGGTGCTGTTCGGGTTCGTGCTCTGGCAGTCCGTCGCCAACGACGGGTTCCGGTTCATCTGGCATCAGGACGAGGGGGAGCTCGGTCTGCTGCTGGTCGTGCTCGCGTTGCTCGCGGCCGTCTTGGTTGCCACTGGTCTGCAGCCGTCGGATCAGCCACGCGGTGGCAGATGGCTTGTGCGGGTCGCCAGCTACCTGTGTGGCACTGCAGTCCTGGTGTTCATCGCGGTCATGGCCGGTACGGCGTACTACAACGCGACCGACTGCGAGAGCGCTGACTCCGACTGCCTCTCGCTGCTGGGTGGAATGGTCTGGGGCATCCTCGCGCTCCCGGTCGCCGCGGTCGCGATCGCCGTGATCGAAGTGATCCTGCATCGTCGACGTCAGCGGCAACTGCCGGGTCGATAGGGCAGGATGGGCGGATGGCGAAGCAGAAGAACGGCCAGGCCGACACGGGTGGGCTGCTCGAGCAGTTGCGGGTGCCGTCCGGGCCGGTGGAGCTGAGCAAGTACGACACCCGCGCCACGCCCGGGTTCACCGGGACCAAGGACGAGGGCAAGGTCGCGCTGGAGACCCTCGGCGCCGAGGTGTCCGACTGGCAGGAACGGCTGTACGCCGAAGGTCGCACGGACGGCTCGCGCAGCGTGCTGCTGGTCCTGCAGGGGATGGACACGTCCGGCAAGGGCGGGGTGATCCGGCACGGCGCGGGGCTGATGGATCCGCAGGGTCTGAAGATCACGTCGTTCAAGGCGCCGACACCGGCGGAGAAGCGGCGCGGGTTCCTGTGGCGGATCCGGCAGGCGGTGCCCGGGCCGGGGATGATCGGGATCTTCGACCGGTCGCACTACGAGGACGTGCTGATCGCGCGGGTGCGCAGCCTGGTCGCGCCGCCGGTGTGGAACCGGCGCTACGGGCAGATCAACGACTTCGAGGCCGAGCTGGCCGCGAGCGGGGTGACGGTGCTGAAGTGCTTCCTGCACATCTCTCCCGAGGAGCAGAAGCTGCGGCTCCAGGCGCGCCTGGACGACCCGACGAAGCACTGGAAGTACAACCCGGGCGACGTCGACGAGCGCGAACTCTGGCCGGCGTACACGGAGGCCTACGAGGCAGCGCTCGAGCGCTGCAACAGCCCCGAGGCGCCGTGGCTGGTGATCCCGAGCGACCGCAAGTGGTACCGCAACTGGGCCGTCACGACGATCCTGCTCGAGACCCTGAAGTCGCTCAATCCCGAGTGGCCGAAGGCGGACTTCGACGTGGACACGGAGAAGGAACGCCTCGCGGCCACCTGATCACGCGGGATGAGGAGAACGCAGCTGGGTACGGGCAGGTGGCGAGGCCGAGAGGAGTGGAGTGATGAACGCGGTTTCGGTTCGGTACATCGTGGACGACGTCGATGCGGCGGTCGACTTCTACACCAAGCACCTCGGGTTCGAGGTGCAGATGCGGCCAGGGCCCGGGTTCGCCGGGATCACGCGGGGTGAGCTGCGGTTGCTGCTGTCCGAGCCGACCGGGCCGGGTGGCGCCGCCCAGGCGATGCCTGACGGTCGTCGGCCCGAGCCGGGCGGCTGGAATCGCATCCAACTGGAAGTCGACGACCTCGAGTCCACCGTCGCCGCGCTGCGTGCCGACGGCGCGACCTTCCGGAACGACATCGTCACCGGCCGCGGCGGCCTCCAGATCCTCCTCGACGACCCAGCCGGCAACCCGATAGAACTCTTCCAACCGACTACCTGAGCAGCTCAGGCGTCGGGATCGATGTTGTGGCGCCGGAGCAGGGCTCGGAGTTCGGCTACCTGCTCGTGCAGGCGTTCGTTCTCGTCGAGCAGGGCGCGGAGTTCGTAGAGCAGGTGATGGCGGCGGCCGTAGGTGGTCCAGTCGGATTCGGCCTCGTCGGCGACGAAGCTCGAAACGGCTGATTCGGCGCGCTGGCGGCGATCGATCCAGTCCTGCACCTTACGCCGTACGTCGTCCAGGTCGCCGCCGAGCTTCGTCAGGATCTGCGCGGCGACACCTTCACCGTCGCGCATCAGGCCAAGCAGCACGTGCTCGGTGCCGATGTTTTCGGCGCCGACCCGGCGTGCCTCGTCATACGCCTGCTGAAGCGTGCCCTTCGCGCGCGGCGTGAACGGGATCGTGCCGGCGGTGGGTCCGGAGCCTCGGCCGATGATCTCCACCACGAGCTCGCGAACAGCCGGTGCGGTGATGTGCATCCCGTCCAGCACCTGCGCACCGCCGCCGTGTACCTCGTCGATCACGCCGAGCAGCAGGTGCTCGGTCCCGATGAAGTTGTGGTCGAGCTTCCGGGCCTCCTCCTGCGCATAGACGACGGCCCGCCGGGCCGCATCGGTGAATCTCTCGAACATCCCCACACCCCTCCACAACTCTTCGCCGCCGAGCGCGCGGAGGTTCGCGTCCTCGAGCAGCAGTTCGACCTTGAGGTGCTCCTGCAGGTCCTCTGCGGTGACCCGCTCCGGCATCAGCCGGGCGCGGAGGAACTCGGCGACCTCATCCGGCGTGATCCCGTCGGCGGCGACCCGGTCGAGCAACTCGTCCCATTCCTCGACCGGCTCCAGCCGCAGGTCCGCGTGATTCACCGCGACGAACTGCAGCACGACCGCGACCGTCACCACCCGGTTCGCCCCGTGGAAGGCTCGCCCCTGGATCAGCCCGGACAACAGGACCGCCGCCGCCTCCGCCGGCCCATTGGTACGCCGTACGTCGGCCAGCACCTGATCGACCGTGTCGAGGTTCGTCCGCCCGATCGCGACCTCCGAAGAGCATCGCAAGACCCGAGCAGCCACCGCGAGTACGTCGTACTGGTCGAGAAACTGCATCAGTCGTCTCCGCGGAGGCGTCGCAGTGACTCCTCGTGGCGGGCCAGGTTCTCGTCCAGGAGTCGGGTGAAGCGGCGGTCCTGCCGGCGTTGATCGACCAGCTCCGCGATCGCCTCCCGCGCCACGTCCGACACCGAACGACCCTCGACCGCCGCCACCGTCTGCAGCCGCTCGGCCAACTCCGGATCGAGCCGCAACAGGATGTTCTTGGTCCCTTCCTTCGCCATGGATAGCAAGATATCACGCTATCTCCCGTCGGATAAGGTGACGGAGTGGAGACTCTGCGGGCGGATGTCGTGGTGGTCGGGCTGGGGGCGTTCGGGTCGGCTGCGTTGTGGCGGCTGGCGCAGCGTGGTGTGAAGGTGGTCGGGATCGAGCGGCAGGCGATCGGGCATCCGTTCGGGTCGTCGCACGGCAGCACGCGGTTGTTCCGGGTCGCGTGCATGGAGCATCCCGGCCTGACGCCGATCGCCCGCAGGTCGCTCGAGCTGTGGACTGAGCTGGGGGAGCGGACCGGCGAGGTGTACGTCCGCCAGACGGGCTCGCTCAATGTCGGCGCACCGGAGAGCCGCCCCGTCAGCGGCGCACGGCGCGCGGCTGCTGAGGCAGGCGCGCAGACGACCGACCTGAGTCACGATGAGCTGGCTAGGAGGTTCCAGCAGTACGACCTGGCCGCGGACGATGTCGCGGTGTGGGATCCGGGTGCGGGCATCTGCTACGCCGAGCCGACCGTTCGTGCGCACGTCGCGGAAGCTCAGAAGCTCGGTGCCACGGTCTTCCCGCACACGATGGTGACCGCGATCGACCTCAAGCCCGACCAGGTGACAGTCCGGACGCCAACCATCGACATCAGTGCGGATCAGGTCGTCGTGTCCACAGGTGCCTGGCTGGGGAAGCTCGTTCCCGGTCTGCCGTTGTCACCGCGCCGTACGCCCCTGTTCTGGTTCCAGCCCAAGGACCCCGCGTCGGACGCGTTCCAGCTGACGAACTTCCCGTCGTTCATCTGGGAGTTCCCGGACGGCCGCGGGCTGTGGGGGCACGGCTCGGACGAGGACTTCGGGGTGAAGGTCGGCCTCGACGGTGCTGAGCGGGATCGCGACGTCGACCCGGACGAGCTCGACCGCTACATCCATCCGCGGAAGGACATCGCGGAGTTGTCGGCCGCGATCGCCACACACTTCCCGGACCTCGATCCTGAGCCGGTGAAGGTAATCCCGTGCATGGTGACGGACTCGCCCGACGGTCAGTTCCTGGTCGGGCGCCGCGACGAGCGGCTCGTGATCGCCGGCGGCGACAGCGGCCACGGCTTCAAGCACTGCGCGGGAGTCGGCGAACTTCTGGCCCAGATCACGACGAAGGAGACGCCGTACACCGACGTCTCCTTCGTCAACCCCATGCGCTACTAGGCCGTCCGGACGAGCTCCGGGCGTACGACGGTCGGCCGCGGGGCCGGCGCCAGAGTGAGCAGGTCGAGACCGGCAACGCCGTACCGCAGCAGCACCAGCCGTGCCACCTCGGCGCTCACGCCCAGCGGCCGCGACACGGCCACGGCACCAGCGCGGCGTGCCGTCGACTCCGCGCGGTCCGGGAGCACGCCCGGCGCGAGGAACAGCGAGCCGACGGCCACGTGCCGCCGACCCTCCAGCCGCCACTTCAGTACGGCCTCAGCCGGCGACGGCGACGCGGCGCAGGTGAAGGCAGCGGTCACCGGCAGCTTGTGCCGCTGCCCCCACAGCCGCGCGAGCCGGGTCACGCTGGCGTTCGCTTGCGAGTCGCTCGAACCGGCGCACGCGAGCACCAGCGCGTCCAGCTCCCGCACCCGGCCGTCCTTGAGCTCGGCGCGCATCCGGCGATCCAGTACGTCGAGCAGCGACTCGTCGTACCCGAGCACGTCCGAGGCGATGATCCGCAGCGACGGGAAGCGGCTGCGGGCCTCGTCGACGACGGCCGGTACGTCGATCCGGGCGTGGTACGCCGACGACAGCAGCAGCGGCAGGATGACGACTTCCTCCACACCCTCGGCGGCGAGCTTGCCGATCACCTGGTACGGCGTGGGCGGGCAGTGGTCGAGGAAGGAGGCTTCGATCCGCAGGTCGTCACGCATGTCGCGCAGGCACTTGACGAGGGCGTGGACGGTGGCGGCCGAACGCGGATCGCGGCTGCCGTGGGCGAGGATCACGAGCGCTGGAGCAGTCACAGCAGTTCCCCTTCTTCGTCGTCGATCATGCCGGCTGCCAGCGTCCACCCGTCGTGGGCGTCGATCAGCAGGAACGATCCGGTGATGGCGTTGCTGGAGTACGGATCGGCGGCCAGCGGTGCGGCGACCTTGAGCTGCACCTTGCCGATGTCGTTCAGCTCGAGCCCGGTGGCGTCGATGACTCCGAGCGTGTCCAGGTCCAGCGCGCCGTTGATCTTGGTCACGATGGCCTGGGCGGTTGTGGTCGTGTGCTTGATCAGCAGCCGGGCGCCCACGGCCAGCGGGCGGTCCGACAGCCAGCACACGGTGGCGGCGAGCTCCCGGCGGGTGCCGGGGGAGGAGTCGGCCGCGACGATCACCGAGCCGCGGGCGACATCGATGTTGTCGGCCAGCCGGACGGTGACGGCCTCGCCGGCGACCGCGGACGGCCGCTCGGCGACCGCGGTCGAGGTGGCGGTGACGACTGCCTTGTCGATCCCGGCGACCGACGTACGGCGGCCGGCCGGCAGCACGACCACCTGGTCACCGACAGAGACGGTGCCGGAGGCAACGGTGCCGGTGTAGCCGCGGTAGTCGCGGTACTCGTCGTCGGTCTGCGGCCGGATCACGTACTGCACCGGGAATCGCAGCGCCTCGCGGGAAGTGTCGGTGCGCCCGTTCGCGTTCTCCAGGTACTGCAGCAGTGTCGGCCCGTCGTACCAAGGGGTCTCGGCCGAGCGCTCGACCACGTTGTCCCCGACCAGTGCGGACACCGGGATGGCGTGCACATCGGCGATCCCGAGCTGGTCGGCGAGCTCCGAGACGTCCTTGGCGATCCCGGTGAAGACGGCTTCGTCGTACCCGACGAGGTCGATCTTGTTCACCGCGAGTACGACGTGTGGCACCCGGAGCAGACCGGCGACGGCCAGGTGGCGCCGGGTCTGCTCGAGGACGCCGTGGCGGGCGTCGACCAGGATGATCACCACGTCCGCGGTGGACGCGCCGGTCACGGTGTTGCGGGTGTACTGAACGTGCCCGGGGCAGTCGGCCAGGATGAACGAGCGCTTGTCGGTCGCGAAGTACCGGTAGGCGACGTCGATCGTGATGCCCTGCTCACGCTCGGCCCGCAGACCGTCGGTGAGCAGCGCGAAGTCGAAGTCGCCGCCGCGGGCCTCGGAGACCGTCTGCACGTGCGCGATCTGGTCGGCCAGGATCGCCTTGCAGTCGTGCAGCAGCCGCCCGACCAGCGTGGACTTCCCGTCGTCGACGGATCCCGCGGTGGCAAGCCGGAGGAGTGAGCTCATCAGAAGTACCCCTCTCGCTTGCGGTCTTCCATCGCTGCTTCGCTGACCCGGTCGTCGGCGCGGGTGGCGCCGCGCTCGGTGAGTTCGCTGGCCGCGACCTCGACGACCACCTCGGCCGGCGATGACGCCGTACTGGCAACGGCGCCGGTGCAAGACATGTCGCCGACGGTCCGGTATCGCACCACCCGCGTGGAGACGGTCTCGCCGTCGCGCGGCTGCGAGTAGGGGCCGACGGCAAGCAACATGCCGTCGCGCTCGAACACGTCCCGCTCGTGGGCGTAGTAGATGCTCGGCAGCTCGATGCCCTCGCGGTCGATGTAGTTCCAGACGTCGAGCTCGGTCCAGTTGGACAGCGGGAACACCCGGACGTGCTCACCCGGGCGGTGCTTGCCGTTGTACAGCGACCACAGCTCGGGCCGCTGGTTGCGCGGGTCCCACTGGCCGAACTCGTCGCGCAGGCTGAAGATCCGCTCCTTCGCCCGGGCCCGCTCCTCGTCCCGGCGGCCGCCGCCGAACACCGCGTCGAAGCGGTGCCCGTTGATCGCGTCGAGCAGCGGGACGGTCTGCAGCGGGTTCCGGGTGCCGTCTGAGCGCTCGCGCAGCCGGCCGTCGGCGATGTACTCCTCGACGCTGGCGACCTCGAGCCGCAGGCCGAGCGCGTTCACGGTCGCGTCGCGGTAGTCCAGCACCTCCTGGAAGTTGTGCCCGGTGTCCACGTGGAGCAGCGAGAACGGGACCCCGGCCGGCGCGAACGCCTTCCGGGCCAGGTGCAGCATGACGATGGAGTCCTTGCCGCCGGAGAACAGGATCACCGGCCGCTCGAACTCCGCCGCCACCTCACGGAACACGAAGATGGATTCGCTCTCCAGGGCATCGAGTTCCGTGACGGTGGTGCTCAGGGTCGCCTCCGGGGCGTCAAGTGTGGCGGTCATACGTGCAGCCCGCATTCGGTTTTGCCGGTGCCGGCCCAGCGGCCGCTGCGCGGGTCCTCGCCGGGCGCGACGCGCTGGGTGCACGGCTCGCAGCCGATGGACGGGTAGCCGTCGTACTGGAGCAGGTTCACCAGTACGCCGTTGTCCGCGATGTAGCCGTCCAGGTCCTCCTGGGTCCACGGAGCGAGCGGGTTGAGCTTCACCATGTCGCGCTTGGCGTCGTACTCGACGACCGGGGTGTTGGCCCGGGTCGGAGCCTCTTCCCGCCGTACGCCGGTCACCCAGGCCTTGTAACCGGACAGGTACCGGTTGAGCGGCTCGACCTTGCGGAGCGCGCAGCACTTGTTGGGGTCGCGGTCGTGGAGCTTCGCGCCGTACTCGGCGTCCTGTTCCTCGACGGTCTGCAGGGGCGTGCCGTTGATCAGGTTGATCGGCAGCGTCGCCGCCACCGCGTCGCGGGTGCCGATCGTCTCGGCGAAGTGGTAGCCCGTGTCGAGGAACAGGACATCGACACCAGGGGCCGCCTCGGCCGCGAGGTGGGGGAGAGCCCCGTCTGCCATCGAGGCGGTCACCACCAGTTCGTCACCGAAGGTCTCCCGCGCCCACGCCAGCACTTCCTGCGCCGAGGCGTCGGCTAGTCGTTCGTTCGCCTCTTCGGCGAGCGTCTTCAGATCTGTACTCATTCCACCGTCACCCGCAGTCCGATCATCTTCAGCTGGAACACCCGTGCACACGGCCGGCACTCCCACGCGCCATGGCCTTCCTCCGAAGGCCGGAGGTCCTCGTCGCCGCAATAGGGGCAATACATCGGTGCCGCTCGCTCGCTCACTGCAATGCCTCCTCGTCCGCTCGGGTGACCCACTGGGCGAAGCGCTCGCCCTCGTTGCGCTCCTTCAGGTAGTTCTGGGTGACGCGTTCCACGTAGTCGGTCAGGCCGTCCGAGGTGACCTTGTGGCCGCGCAGTTTCCGGCCGAAGCCGGCGTCCAGGCCGAGACCGCCGCCGAGGTGGACCTGGTAGCCCGGCACCTGCTTGCCGTCGGCATCCAGGACCAGCTGGCCCTTCAGGCCGATGTCGGCGACCTGGATCCGGGCGCAGGAGTTCGGGCAGCCGTTCACGTTCACGGTGATCGGTACGTCGAGGTCGGGGATCCGCTCCTCGAGTTCATCGATCAACTGCGCCGCCCGGGCCTTGGTCTCGACGATCGCCAGCTTGCAGAACTCGATCCCGGTGCAGGCCATCGTGTTCCGCCGCCAGGCTGACGGCTTCGCCTTGAACCCGAGCGCGTCCAGCTCGGCGACCAGCGAGTCGAGCTGCGACTCCTCGACGTCGAGCACGAGCAGCTTCTGCTGGGCGGTGGTCCGGATCCGGTCCGACCCGTGCGCCGCGACCACGTCGGCGACCTTCGCTAGCGTCGTACCGGAGACGCGGCCGACGACCGGCGCGACGCCGACGTAGTACTTGCCGTCCTTCTGCTTGTGGATGCCGACGTGGTCACCTTGTACGGCGGGAACCTCGGGCGCCGGGCCGTCGATCAGCTTCCGCTTGAGGTACTTCTCCTCGAGCACCTCACGGAACTTCTCCACACCCCAGTCGGCGACCAGGAACTTGATCCGGGCCCGGGTCCGCAGCCGGCGGTAGCCGTAGTCGCGGAAGATGCTGGTGACCCCCCACCAGGCTTCGTGCACTTCCTCGAGCGGGATCCAGGCGCCGAGCCGCTGCGCGAGCATCGGGTTCGTCGACAGTCCGCCACCGACCCACAGGTCGAAACCCGGGCCGTGCTCGGGGTGCACCACGCCGACGAAGGCGATGTCGTTCACTTCCGGTACGACGTCGTGCGACGGGTGACCGGTCATCGCGGTCTTGAACTTCCGCGGCAGGTTGGAGAACTCGGTGCTGCCGATGTACTTCTCGACGATCTCGTCGATGGCCGGTGTCGGGTCGATGATCTCGTCGGCCGCGATCCCGGCGACCGGGCTGGAGATCACCACGCGGGGCACGTCACCGCACGCCTCGGTCGTGTAGAGGCCGACGGCCTCCAGCTTCTGCCAGATCGCGGGGACGTCCTCGACCCGGATCCAGTGCAGCTGGATGTTCTGCCGGTCGGTGATGTCGGCGGTGTCGCGCGCGTAGGTACTGGACACCTCGGCGATCACCCGCAGCTGCTCGGTGCTGAGCTGGCCGCCCTCGATCCGGACCCGGAGCATGAAGTACTTGTCGTCCAGCTCCTCCGGCTCCAGCGTCGCGGTCTTGCCGCCGTCGATCCCGGGCTTGCGCTGGGTGTACAGACCCCACCAGCGGAACCGGCCGCGCAGGTCGGCCGGGTCGATCGAGTCGAAGCCCCGGTGCGCGTAGATGTTCTCGATCCGGGCCCGGACGTTGAGGCCGTCGTCGTTCTTCTTGTTCTCCTCGTTCTTGTTCAGCGGCTCGCGGTAGCCGAGCGCCCACTGGCCTTCGCCCTTGCCCTTACGCGGGCGGGCCGGCTTGCGGGGAACAGAGGTGACGCCAGTCATCGGGAACGTGTCCTTGTCCTCGTGACAGGTGCGTCCGCGTGCGGAGGGCTCGAAGCGTCGTCGGTTCGATGCGTTCCGCGCGGTGCGCACCCAGCGGTGATCGGGGGTGATCAGGGGCCGTCATTGGCCCGGGCAGGGTCGCTGTCAGAACATCGAAGGACAACAGATGGCGCTGCGCATCCGCCCGAGGTCGACATGAATCCGACCTACGAGATGAGTGGAGCGAGCAGCGAGCATGCTGATAAGCGTCAGCGCCAACGCCTGACAAATCAACTCCCAATCCTGCATCGTGAGACCAGGTCTCACGATGCGGCTATGTCCACCAGCCTGGTCGAGATTGTTTCAGGGCCTTGATTCACTTCACAAGAACTCTTGTGCAAGAACTCTTGTGGGTTCTATCGTGCTGTCATGACACCCGCCAACCGCCGTCGCGCCGAGCCCTCCGTGCTGGCCGCGATCCACCATCCGCTCCGCCGCCGGATGCTCGATCTGATCCACATCGACGGCCCCGCGACCGCGTCCCGGCTGGCCAAGGCCACCGGCGAACTGGTCGGCAACATCAGCCATCACCTCAAGGT
This sequence comes from Kribbella sp. CCNWLW201, assembly GCF_037203805.1. Classification (NCBI taxonomy): domain Bacteria; kingdom Bacillati; phylum Actinomycetota; class Actinomycetes; order Propionibacteriales; family Kribbellaceae; genus Kribbella; species Kribbella sp. CCNWLW201. The sequence goes on from NZ_JBBCBQ010000006.1 coordinate 128,493, forward strand.
TCTGAGCGCGGCCGGGGTGATCGAGGAGGCGCCCGAGCTGGCCAAGAACCGGCGCGAACGGTGGTGGCGGGTCGCCGACGCGTCGTCGTACTCGTGGTCCATCGCGGACGCCAAGGGTGATCCGGCGGCCGAGCTGGTCGCGGCCACCGCCGAGGACGCGAACCTGGCCCATCACGTCGGCAAAGTCCGGCAGTGGTTCGAGATGAGGTACGAATTCGAGGAGCCCTGGGTCCGGGCGGCGTACGCGACCGAGAGATGGCTCACATTGACGCCGTCCCGGCTCGACGAGCTGAGTGAGCGGATCGAGGCGCTGCTCCTCGAGTACGCCGACGAGCCGTCTGAGGATGAGGACGCGCACAAGGTCTTCTTCTTCGCGCACGCGGTGCCTGCTCGGCCATGACCACGGCCGATGTGTTCCCGCCGTTGCGGCGGGACTACCGGGTGCATGGGTGGGTCATGTCGGGCGCTGTCTCGCAGGCCGGCGACATGGCCTGGTACGTCGGCCTGGCCTGGAGCGCGGCCCAGGTGACGACTCCGGCCGGAGCCGGCCTGGTGATGGGCATCGGCGCCCTGCCGAAGGCACTGGTCTTGTTGTACGGAGGCGCGCTCGCGGACCGTTTCGACGGTCGGCGCACGATGATCCTGGCGAATCTCGGCCGCATCGTCGTACTGGCCGTAGCTGCGGTTGTCCTGCTCGCTTGGGGTCTGTCGCTCGCGTTGTTGCTCACGGTCGCGGTGGTGTTCGGAGCGGTGGATGCGCTCTACACGCCGGCCGCCGGGACGCTGCCGCGGCGGATGGTTCGGTCCGAGGATCTGGTGAAGCTGTCGGCCGGAGGTCAACTCGCGCATCGGCTGGCCGTGTTCGTCGGAGCGCCGTTGGGTGGTCTGCTGGTGGCATCAGGTGGTCTGGCCACGGTCATGATCGTCGACGCGGTCTCGTATGCCGTGATCGCGCTGGCGCTCGCGTTCTTGGTGAAGCCACGGCTGCCGCAGCCGGTGTCTACGGCGGGATCGATCCGCGCTGATCTCCGGGCGGGCTTCGCCTATCTGCGCCGGGACACGCGGGCGCGCACGTTGGTGATCGCCTTCTCGGGGCTGAATCTGTGCGTGGGTCCGGTGCTCGCGGTCGGCTTGGTCCAGCGCACCCATGCCGCCGGTTGGGGGCCGAGCGCGCTCGGCTGGTTCGAGGCCTGCTCAGGACTGTTCGCGGCGGCCGGCGCTCTGGTGGCGATGCGGTGGAAGCCCGCCAACCTGGCTCGCACCGGCCTGCTTGCTCTGATCGTCCAGGCGGCCGGTTGTGTGCTGATCGGGCTGATGCCGCAACTGGGCATGTTCGTGGCGATGGCGATGATCGGTGCGACCGCCGGGATCGCGTCGGCACAGTTGTCCGCCGCCTTCCAGCAGTCCGTCGACCCGTCGTACCTGGGTCGCAGTTACAGCATCGTCAACCTCTCCGACGAGGCCGCCATGCCGGTCGCCATGACCGCCTTCGGTGCCTTCATCAGCCTGACCAGCATCCCGCTCGCCTGCGCGGTGATGGGTACGGCGTTCGCCGCGCTGATGATCTGGTCCGTCATCCGCGTCAGCGACTGAGGTCTGTACTCCGCCGTGTCCGGTGCGCTACCTTGCGTTCCAATCATTAGGAAACCTTCCTAACGATTGGTCGGAGGGAGTCAATCGTGAGGTCGTTGCGTCGCGTCGTCTCGATCGTCCTGGCCGCGGGACTGGTGCTGGCTCCGGCGAGCACGGTCAGCGCGGCACCAAGCGGTGTGGTGCGGGTGAACCAGCTCGGGTACGGCGCTTTGGACGGCAAGGCGGCGTACCTGATGACTCAAGGCGCGGCCGCGGGTGCCGCGTTCACGGTGTTGGATCGTCACGGCCACCGGGTGCTGACCGGGAAGGTCGGGCGGGACGCGGGGGAGTGGAACGCGAAGTACCAGCATGTGTATGAGCTCGATCTGTCGGCATTGAGGCGGCCTGGGAGCTATCGGGTCGAGGTGCCTGGGGTCGGGTCGTCGCCGGCGTTCGAGATCAAGGCCGTCGGGGAGCGGTTGCTGTCAGGGGCGAAGGACAAGGCGGTCACGTTTTTCACCGAGCAGCGCGACGGGGCGAACGTCGTGCCCGGATCGCTGGAGCGGCGTCCATCGCACCTGACCGATCGGGCCGCGGATGTCTACGACTGGCCGGTCTTCGCCGGGCCGGACACGGATCAGACCGTGGGAGAGTTGCGCCGGATCGGTGGTCCGGTGGATGTCGAGGGCGGTTGGTACGACGCGGGCGACTACCTGAAGTTCACCCACATCGCGGCGTACTCGGAGTCGTTGCTATGGGCATCGGCTCGAGACGCGCGGGTGCCGGACCGGCAACTGCTGGACGAGGCACGACACGGGCTCGATTGGCTGGACAAGATGTGGGACGAGCGGACCAAGACGCTCTACATCCAGGTCGGGATCGGGACCGGCAACGCCGAGCAGACGTTCGTCGGCGACCACGACATCTGGCGGCTGCCCGAGGTGGACGATCAGCTGACCGATCCGTCCGAGCGGTTCCTGCGCAACCGGCCGGTGTTCCGGGCCGCGGCGCCTGGTCAGCCGCTCAGCCCGAACCTGGCCGGTCGTACGGCGGCGGCGTTCGCGCTCGCCGCCCAGGTCGAGGCTCGGACGAATCCGGTGAAGGCACGCCGGCACCTCGAGACCGCCGCACAGATCTTCGGCCAGGCTCAGACGACCGGGGTCGGGCAGTTGGTGACCTCACTGCCGTTCGCTTTCTACCCGGAATCGGCCTGGCGCGACGACCTCGAACTGGGTGCAACCGAGCTGGCTCTCGCCGCGCAACGCCTGCGCGACCCTCGCGCACACACCTGGCTGAAGCAGGCCGGCCACTGGGCTTCGGAGTACCTCGAGCATGAGGCCGGCGGCGATACGCTCAACCTGTACGACGTGAGCGCGCTGGCTCATGCGGACCTGATCCGGGCTGCTCACGCGGATCGCCACTTGGTCGGCAACCTGACGAGTGATCTGCGGGCGCAACTGCAGATCGGTGTCGACCGGGCGTCGGCGGATCCGTTCCGGGCCGGAGCACAGTACGACAACTTCGACGCCGTACCGCATGCCTTCGGACTGGCCGCGACCGCTCACCTCTACCGGAAGGCGACAGGAGACCGGCGGTACGACGACTTCGGCGCTCAGCAACTGGACTGGACGTTCGGCGCGAACCCGTGGGGCGTGTCGTTCATGGTCGGCGTCGGGCAGAACGCCGAGCGGTGCCCACACCACCAGATCGCCAACATCCTCGGCCGTGAGCTGACCGGAGCGGTCGTGAACGGCCCGAACTCGGAGGACCTGTTCGCGGACGGTCTCGGCGGCCACCTCGACGGCATGAACCCGTGCCCAGCAGACGGCGTCGACCGGTACGACGAGTTCACCGGCCACGGCTCCCGCTACGTCGACGACGTCCGCTCCTGGCAAGCCTCCGAACCAGCCGACGACTTCGCCGCCATCGCCGTCTACGCCTTGACCCGCTGAGATTGGTGCAGTTCGACAGGAGGTGTCCGGCGATCGAGTCGGATGCCTGGTGGGCTCAGGCGGGGAGTGGTCGGAAGTGGGCGTATATGTCCTGTCGATTTGCACCTCACCGAACGGCATGCTCCGGGCCAGGTCAGTGAGGGAGCTGCGACCCCAGGGTTCCTTCATGCGGCGCTAGACTCCCGCCGCGTGATGAGAACCACGGCGGCGGCGATCGCTGCGCAGGTGCGGAGTGGTGAGAGGACTGCGGTCGAGGTCGTCGAGGAGGCGCTCGACGCGGCTGCGCGGCTCGATCCGGTTCTGCACTTCGTCGACGAGTTGGATCCGGCTGGAGCTCGTGCGGCTGCGCGGCGGTTGGAGGCGACTGGGCCGTTGGCCGGGGTTCCGTTTCTGGTGAAGGCGCGGACGCCGGCGGACTCGCCGATCATCGGTCGGCTGGTCGCGGCGGGAGCGATTCCGATCGGTACGTCGACCCGCGCCCGGCCGGGGGCGGTGTCGCAGACGTTCGGGTGGAACGGGCGTGAGTACACGCGGAGCCCGTGGGATCTGTCGCGGTCGCCGGGTGGGTCGACGGCTGGTGGTGCCGCGGCTGTCGCGGCCGGCGTCGTACCCCTGGCGACGGGTGGCGACAGCGGAGGTTCGCTGCGCATCCCGGCGTCATTCTGTGGCGTGGTCGGTTTCAAGGGCACCTACGGCCGCATTCCGCGCGCGGTCGGGCGGACGTTGGGTGGGCTGACGACGGCCGGACTGATCGGCGCCGTCCTCGACGACGTCGTACTCGCGACGAGTATCGCCAGCGGTCCGCACCGGCTGGACCCGACTGCGTTGCCTCGTTGGCCGGTGCCGGATATCGCCGCCGACCGGCCGTGGCGGGTGGCGTATCGGTCGACGCTCGGCCGGCCCGAGGCTGACCCGGCGGTCGATGTGCTGATTCGCAAGCGGTTGACCGACTGTGACGTCACGGTGGTCGACGCGCCGCTCGAGCTGATCGCACCCGACGAGGCGTGGCAGACGCTGTCGGGACTGGACGCGGGCCGTGGTGCCGAGGCGGCTGCGGCCAACCGGGCCCGTGAGATCCGCGACCACAACAACACCGCGCTCGCCGACCTGTTCGAGCTCGTCGACGTTCTCATCACGCCGACGACCCTGACTGTTGCCCACGGCTACGACCAGCACGAGTCGAGCATCGTCACCGGCGATCCGTGCTGGGGGTTCAACGTGACTGGCCATCCCGCGGTGAGCGTCCCGGTGGGTTTGGTGGACGGACTCCCGGTCGGTGCCCAGGTGGTTGCCCCGCACGGGTCTGACGACCTTGCGCTTGCGGTAGCGAACCGTCTCCAGGCCGAGCTCCCTCCGCCTCCGATTCACGCCTGACCGTCGGCGGCGGGAGGCCACGGATAACAGTGCTGGCAACGTCGATGGCGGAGGCGCGGGTCATGTTCGGCGTGGTCTCGCCGCGGGCGGCCGGACTGCGAAGCTCCGGCGGATTGGTGAAGTCGTAGACGGCGGCAACGACTTCCGGCGTGTAGACATCCGGCCGCTTCGGTGCGAACCCCCGACGTTCAGGCTTGCGCCGCACGACGTACGACGCCTCTGCCTTGAGGAACTTGACGACTTGCTGAGCCCGGAGGACACGAGCCGTGCGGAGAACGCGGAGCTCGTTCGACAGGGACGCCTTGTCACGCCAGCTGACGTCATGGAGGAGGCGGGCGAGACGGTAGGCAGGGTTGGTCTCGCCGCCGGGAATGGTGCGGGAACCTCCGTGCGTGTAGAACTCGCTGTACAGGCCGGGGAGGTCCTCGAGTTTCACCTCCTCCTTCCACCGCCGGTACTCCGCGGTGGGGAGTTCGCCACTGGCCCACGACTTGCCCATCAGCTCATGTGAGGCCCGGTTGAGCGGGCGGTGGCTGACGTAGTGGAACCGGGGTTCCTCGCCGCCACGGCGACGCTCGTACTCCTCGATGATCTGCGGCCACTCGTCGGCCGAGATCACCCGCGCCAGCCGTGACGCGAACGACGTCCGGGCCCGCAGTTCGTGCGCAGACGTCACCGGGTCGTCCGTCCGGCCGGTCATCGTCTCGAGCTTCGGCATCATGAACGTGCCGCCGCCGGGAGCCATCCGCTCCCAGTACGTGACCTTCATCGACGGCCGATCCGGCCCGCGGCTCAGCTTGTTGAGCAACTGCAAGGCCTTGATCGTCGCCTTGTAGATCGGCACCCGCCGCCGCATGATGCGGGTTTCCCACTCGATCCGGGCAGCGCTGGTGAGCCACTCCGGTCCGCTCAGCGCCTCCGCCTCACGTCGGTTCATTGCTGAGCAGTCGAGGGGTGCTCGGCGCCCCAGCTTTTGATCAGGTGTTCGAGGTCCTTGTGGATGAAGGCGAAGAAGTCGGCGGCTTCGGTGAGGCGGCGGCCGACGGTGGTGTCGGCGCCGAAGAGGTCGACGCCGGAGCGGCTGGTGGACTCCCACTCGGCGAGGGCGCTGTTGCGGCGCTCGAGCAGGGCGGCGAACACGTCGTCCCGGATCCGGTAGTGGTCCTTGCGCGAACCCGGGATCCGCTCCCGCGTGATGAAGCCGACCTGTAGCAGCTGGCGTACGGCGCCGGACACCGCCGGCTGGCTGATCTGCAAGGACTCGGCCAGCTCGGCGGACGTCAAAGTGCCGGTCGGGCTGACCAGCATCCGCCCGATCACCCGGGCGGACATGGTCGGTACGCCGCTGTTCGCCAGCACGCCGGCGAAGCGCTCGACGAACTGACTGATCTCTTCCGGAGTCGGGTCAGGGTGCGGCATGGCCGCACCCTACCGCAACTATCACAACTTTCTGATAGTTCGAGCCCGTCAGCTGAGCTCGAGACCCGGGTACAGCGGGTGCTTGTCGAGCATCTCGGCCGAGGCGGCCTTGGTCTTGTCCGCGACGCCGTCGGCGAGCACGTACTTCGCCTTCGACGGCGCACCGGCCGACGTCGTGGTCGGCGTGGTCGAGGACAGGACGTCGACGATCAGCTCGGCGACCCGGTCGAACTCGTCGGCTCCGAAGCCACGCGTGGTCAGCGCCGGCGTGCCGATCCGGACACCCGACGTGTACCACGCGCCGTTCGGGTCGCGCGGCACTGCGTTCCGGTTCGTCACGATGCCCGCGTCGAGCAACGCCGATTCGGCCTGCCGCCCGGTGATCCCGTACGACGACACATCGAGCAGCACCAGGTGGTTCTCAGTACCGTCGGTCACCAGTTTGACGCCACGCTTCATCAGGCCCTCGGCCAGCGTGACCGCGTTGTCCGCGACCGCCTGCGCGTAGTCCTGGAACGAAGGCTGCCGCGCCTCGGCCAGTGCGACCGCCTTCGCCGCCATCGTCTGGCTGAGCGGACCGCCGAGCACCATCGGGCAACCACGGTCGACCGCATCGGCGTACTCGGGCTGGCACAGCACCATGCCGCCGCGCGGACCGCGGAGCGACTTGTGCGTGGTGGTCGTGGTGACGTGCGCGTGCGGCACCGGGTCGAAGTTCCCGGTGAAGACCTTGCCCGCGACCAGGCCGGCGAAGTGGGCCATGTCGACCATCAGGGTGGCGCCGACCTCGTCCGCGATCTCCCGCATCTTCGCGAAGTCGATCTTGCGCGGGTACGCCGAGTAGCCGGCGATCAGGATCAGCGGCTTGAACTCGCGGGCGGTCGCGGCGACCTTGTCGTAGTCGAGCAGTCCGGTCTCCGGGTCGGTGCCGTAGGAGTGCTGGTTGAACATCTTGCCGGAGATGTTCGGCCGGAACCCGTGGGTCAGGTGACCGCCGGCGTCCAGCGACATGCCCAGCATCTTCTGGTCGCCGAGCGCCTTGCGGAGCTTCGTCCAGTCCTCGTCGGTCAGGTCGTTGACGTGCTTCGCACCGGCCTCGGCCAGCGCCGGCGACTCGATCCGCTGGGCCAGGATCGCCCAGAACGCGACCAGGTTCGCGTCGATGCCGGAGTGCGGCTGGACGTAGGCGTGCGGTGCGTCGAACAGGGCCTTGGCGTGGTCGGCCGCGGTCTGCTCGACGGTGTCGACGTTCTGGCAGCCGGCGTAGAAGCGGTGCCCGATGGTGCCTTCGGCGTACTTGTCGGACAGCCAGTTGCCCATCGTCAGCAAGGTGGCGGGGGAGGCGTAGTTCTCGCTCGCGATCAGCTTGAGCGAGGAACGCTGGTCGGCCAGTTCGGCCTTGATCGCGCCGGCGATGGTGGGTTCCACCGCGCCGATCACCTCGAGCGCGTTGCGGTACGCGGCCGATGCGGCGGCGGCATCGAAGGGTTGAGTCATCGTTGTCTCTCCTGCGGTTGCAGTGGGTCGAAGGCACCCAGGCGCACGGTGCCGACGTTCTTCGCTCCCCGGTGGTTCTCCACCTCAGCGCGCCAGTCGCGACTCGCTCACCCTATCGTGCGGTCGACGATCGCCGGGAACGGTGTGGTCCTCGGGAGTGTGCCGAAGACACCGCCCCAATCATTCGCCAGCCGGGACGCCACGAACGCGTCCGCGACGTCCGGCGTGGAGTAGCGGACGAGCAGCGACGCCTGCAGGCACAGGGCCATCCGGGCCGCCAGCCGCCGAGCTCCCGACTCCGCGCCTTCCAGGTCAGCAAGCGCTTGCAGTACGTCGTTCACCGCCGAGTCGAGGCGTTCGTCGGCCCCGCGTGCCGCACCAACCTCCAGCAGCCACGCCTCCAGCGACTCCGGCCGCCGCAGCGCCCGCAGTACGTCAAGTGCGTTGACGTTGCCGGATCCTTCCCAGATCGAGTTCAACGGCGACTCCCGGAACAGCAAAGGCATGCCGGATTCCTCGACGAACCCGTTTCCACCCAGGCACTCGAGCGCCTCGGCCACCATGAACGGCGTCCGCTTGCACACCCAGAACTTCGCCAAAGGCAGCCCGATCCGCCGGAATGCCGCAGCCTGGTCGTCACCTTGTATTGACGCGTCGACGGCGGCAGCCAGTCGCATCCCGAGCGCGGTCGCCGCCTCGCTCTCCAACGCCAGGTCGGCGAGGACGTTCTGCATCGCCGGCTTGTCCCGCAGCAGCCCACCGAAAGCACTGCGGTGCGACGTGTGCCAGATGGCCTCGACCAGCGCCCGGCGCTGCAGGGCGGCCGAGCCGAGAACGCAGTCGAGTCGGGTGGCGGCGACCATCTCGATGATGGTGCGGACACCGGCGCCCTCGTCGCCGAGGCGATACCCGACGGTGCCGTGGAACTCGACCTCGCTGGACGCGTTCGACCGGTTCCCGAGCTTGTCCTTCAGCCGCTGCAGGGCAAACGCGTTCCGGTTGCCATCGGCAAGAACCCGCGGTACGACGAAACAGCTGAGCCCCTCCGGAGCCTGCGCCAGCACCAGGAACACGTCGACCTGCGGCGCCGAGCAGAACCACTTGTGCCCGTTCAGCTGGTATTCGCCGTCGCTCCCGGTCGGCGTCGCGGTAGTCAGGTTCGCCCGTACGTCGGACCCACCCTGCTTCTCGGTCATCCCCATCCCGGCGAGTACGCCGGTCTTCTCGGCCGCGGGCAGCCGGCGGACGTCGTACCGGGTGGAAGCGAGTTGCGGGATCCACTCCTTGGCGAGCCGCTCGTCGGCCCTGAGTGCGGGCACGGCGGCGTACGTCATCGAGATCGGGCAGCCGTGACCCGGCTCGACCTGGGACCACAGGTAGAAGCCGGCCGCGCGGGTCAGGTGCGGCGACGGGCTGTCGCTGGTCCACGGCGCCGCCTGGAGGCCGAAGCCGACGGCCTGCTCCATCAGCCAGTGCCATGACGGGTGGAAGTCGACCTCGTCGACGCGGTGCCCGTAGCGGTCGTGGGTGCGCAGGACGGGTGGGTTCTGGTTCGCCGGGAGCGCCTGGGTGAGGGCCTCCTCCGACCCGGCCAGCGCACCGATCCGGTGCAGACCGGGATCGTCCGCGAGGTCGGCGTACGGACGCAGAGCGTCACCGAGTGCCGTGTCCCGGGTGAAGAAGTTCACCCCCCGCAGTGGGGGAGCCTGGTTCGTTACCGCGAAAGGGTCCGCCATGTCAGTACGGTAAGCGGTATGGCACGTTCTGGGGCAGGACCCACTGGTGGGAGCTCCCTCTCATTGGCATGGGTCCGCAAGATCCCCGCGACGACCTGGAAGCTGCTCAGCCAGACCGTCGGGGTCTGCCTGCGCTACCGAGTCACCGGACTGGCGGCGGAGGGGGCGTTCTTCGCCATCCTGTCGCTGCCGCCGCTGATCTTCGGTCTGGCCGGCAGCCTCGGGTACATCGCGAGCCGGTACTTCGAGGTCGAGACGATCGACGAGATCAAGCAGCAGATCGCCGACCTGGCAGCCCAGGCGCTGACCGTCGACTCGGTTCAGAGTGTCATCGTGCCGACCCTGGACCAGGTCCTCAGCGGCGGCCGGCCGGATGTCATCTCGATCGGTTTCGTGCTGGCGCTGTGGTCCGGCAGCCGCGCGCTGAACGTCTTCGTCGACACCATCACGATCATGTACGGGATGGGCGGCAAGCGCGGCATCGTGCGGACCCGGGCGCTGTCGTTCTCCCTGTACTGCGCCGCCCTCGTGATCGGCGTGATCGTGCTTCCGCTGGTGCTGGCCGGACCGGACGCGGTGGACGCCTTGCTGCCGCAGCGGGTGGACTTCCTGAACCAGCTGTACTGGCCTGTCGTCACGATCCTGTCGGCGGGCTTCTTGAACACCCTCTACCACTTGTCGGTGCCGGTGCGGACGCCATGGGTGTCCGACCTGCCGGGCTCGTTCCTGGCGTTGTCGATCTGGATCCTGGGCAGCTTCGTCCTGCGCTGGATCCTGCAGAGCACGGTCGGCGGTACGTCGATCTACGGTCCGCTGGCGGCGCCGATCGCCGTACTGCTGTGGCTCTACATGACCGCGATCGCGGTGCTCATCGGTGCGGCGCTGAACGCGGTGGTGGACCGGCTGTGGCCGCACAAGTCGCGGACCGAGGCTGCCTCGGCGGAAGCGCAGGCTGGCAAGGACGCGGAGGACGAGGTGGAGCCGGTGATGAAGGCCGAGCCGGAGCCGCACCACCACGACCACCCGCTGACGCCGGTCGAGCCGCCGGAGCCCGTCGTACCGGCCGATGGCGCGAAGCCGGCCGACGGCGCGAAGCCGGCCGCGGATGCGGCCCCTCGGCCCGACGGTGAGGTGCCCAGGTCCGAAGGTGCTGCGCCGCGGCCCGCGGGTGATGCGCCGAGGGCGGAGCGCAAGCCGGAGCCGGTGGGAAAATCCGGTGCGCAAAGTGAATCCGACGACCTACGCTGACGACATCAGCCGGTTCTCGATCAGGACCGCAGGACTTCGAAGGGAGGCGCCCGCCATGACCTTGGCTCAGGCCCGTTGGGCCGACGCTTCCCGCACTGTCCGTCCGCTGAGCTGATCTCGCGGCCGGACCCTCCGAAAGGTTCGCCGCATGTCAGCCACACTCCAGGCCCTGGGACTCGACAGCTCCACGGCCGACTTCTTCGCATCCGTGCCGGACGAGCTCGTACCGGGGCGGGTCGCCCGGGTCGACAAGGGCCTGGCGACGGTTCTCACCGAGGACGGTCCGGTCCGCGCGACCTGGTCCGGTGCACTCCTCGCCGCAATGGCCAGTGATGCCCATGCCGGCCCATGTACAGGGGACTGGGCCGTCCTGCGCTACTGGCCGGACGACCGGATCACGCTCGAATCCCTGGCCCCACGCCGTACGGCGATCGTGCGGGCCGAAGTCAGCGGTACGTCGAAGGGCCAGGTGCTGGCCGCCAACGTCGATGTGATCGCGATCGTGGTCGGGCTGCATCCGGAGCCGAACATCGGCCGGATCGAACGCTTCCTCGCGTTGGCGTGGGAGAGCGGTGCCCGGCCGGTCGTCGTACTGACCAAGTCGGACCTCGTCGGCGATGCGGAGTCCGTTGCTGAGGACGTAGCGCAGGCGGCGCCGGGTGCCGACGTACTCGTGTGCAGTGCGACGACTGGTGAAGGTCTCGAGAGTGTGCAGGCGTTGCTGGCCGGGGACTCGACTGTCGCGCTGCTCGGGTCGAGCGGTGCGGGCAAGTCGTCGCTGGTGAACGCACTGGCCGGTGTGGAGCTGCTGGACGTGCAGGAGATCCGTGACGACGGCAAGGGCCGGCACACGTCCGTGCGGCGTGAGCTGATCGTGCTGCCGAGTGGTGGGGTCGTCATCGACACCCCAGGGCTGCGGGGAATCGGGCTGCAGGAGTCGGGCGAAGGGCTCGCGGCTGCGTTCCCGGACATCACTGCTCTTGCTGAGCAGTGCAAGTTCAAGGACTGTGCACACGTCACAGAGCCCGGCTGCGCGGTGCAAGCTGCGCTGGAGGATGGCAGCCTGCCGTACCGGCGCTACGACAGCTGGGTGAAGCTTCAGCGCGAAGCAGCCTTCATGGCCCGCCGGTCCGACGCCCGCCTCCGCGCCGAAGCCAAGAAGGAGTGGGCTCGCGCCAGCAAGTCCTACCGCCGGGACATCAAACCCCGCCAGTAATCCCTGGTTTCTTCCGGGATGAAAGGATCGGGGTATGGATCGAGCTGTGCTGGTGACGGGAGCTTCTCGGGGGATCGGCGCGGCGACGGCGCGTGCGTTCGCGGCGGCGGGGGATCGGGTGGCTGTGCATTACAGTGCGTCCGCCGAGGCCGCGGCGATGGTGCTGAAGGAGTTGCCCGGCTCGGGGCACGTGCTAGCGCAGGCCGATCTTGCCGATCCGGCGGCGATTCAGACGATGGTCGACGATGCCGCGGCGGCTCTTGGCGGCATCGACGTACTCGTGAACAACGCCGGTGTGTACCACCCGCATCGGATCCGTGAGGCGACGTATGCCGAATGGCAGCAGGCGTGGGCGGACACGCTCGCGGTGAACCTGGTCGGCCCGTCGAACGTCGCGTGGTGCGCGGTCCGGCACATGGGCCGCGGCGGGCGAATCGTGAACGTGTCGTCGCGTGGGGCATTCCGGGGTGAGCCGAACCAGCCCGCGTACGGCGCTTCGAAGGCCGGCATCGTGTCGTTCACACAATCACTTGCCCGTGCCCTCGGGCCGGAGGGGATCGCGGTGACGGCCATCGCTCCCGGTTGGACCACCACCGACATGGCATCGGTCCACCTCGTCGGCGACGGCTACGACCGGCGGCGGCTGGAGAGCCCGTTGGAACGCGTCGCCGACCCGTCGGAGGTTGCGGCCGCGATCCTCTACCTCGCCTCAGCCGAGGCCGAGTTCGCCACCGGCACCATCCTCGACTTCAACGGCGGCTCCCACCTCCGGATGTAATCAGCCGCCGCTGTCGCCACCTCCGCCGCCGTCACCCCAACCACCGTCGACACCGCCGACGTCGTACCCGACACCGTGGGTGCCGCTGTCGCCCCAGCCTCCAGGGACGCCGCTCTGGCTCTGGAAGCTGGCGGTTACGATGTAGCTCGCGCCCGCACCCGCCGCGAAGTACCCCAGGCCGTACGGCGTGACCGCTGCGCCGGCCTCCCAGTACGGCACTCGCCGACCGTGGAACGGGACGAGCCTGACCTCAGGATCGTCGCCGGCCCGGATCCGCGCCGCATCCTGCGCACAGGCCGGGACCGTCCGGGTTCCCACCTTCGGCTGAGTCCAGACCACATCCGTGGTCGACGGACCGTGCTGCGGGTTGAAGAAGCACGGCACTCGGCGCTCTGGCACTGGCTCACCCCGCACCCGCGCCTGCACGCAGACGATCGCGTACCGCCCGGTGGCCAGCGTGTCAGTCACCGCACTGATGTCCGCGGGCTTCCGGATGGCTTTCACCGTCCGCTGCGCTGACTCGTAGGCGTCAAGCGCGACCTGATAGTCCGCCCGCGCGTCGGCGCCGAGCGTCTGCCCGGTCACCTGAGTATCCAGCCGCCCGAGTTCCTCCCCGAGCAGCGTCACATCCTCGTCGGCGAGTTTGCGGATCTGCTCCAACTCCTCCGCATCACCGTGCCGCGCGGCTCGTCGGTCCCACACATACCGACCCGCGAGCACTACCCCTCCGCCCCCTAGTGCAGCCAGTAACCACCACATCCATCGACGGTACCGCCGCAACCCGCCCCGGTCAGCAGTTGGCATAGACCGGCCACGCGCCTGCTCCGAAAACCGGTCGGCGGCGGGGCGGTCGGCTTGCTAGGGTCGCGGCCGTGCATCGGATCATCTGCCCGCCGGCCGCCGCTTAGCGGACGGCCGACCTTCTCACGCCCAGGCTCTGACCCAGGCTTCTTCGGGCTGTTCGCAGACGCCTCCAACTCATCTTGCGAACACCCTGGAGTGTCTGATGCACCACCGTCTCGCGCCCTCGACGGCGCGCGGTCTCCTGTACGTCGCCCTGGCCGGAATAGCCTGGGGAACCGGCGGCCCCACCGGCGCCCTCCTCTTTCAGTTCAGCGGATTGAACTCGACCGCAGTCTCGTTCTGGCGCCTTCTCGGCGGCGCCGTCTGGCTGGCGATCGCCTGCCGCGTCCTTGGCCGCGGTCCGATCATCCAGCAGTTCGCCGCCGCGCCGATGCGCTACCTCCTGAGCGGCCTCGGTTTGGCCGTCTGCCAACTCGGCTACTTCGCCGCGATCCCACGAGTCGGAGTAGCCGTCGCCACAGTCATCTCACTCGGCGCAGGGCCCCTCTTCATTGCCTTGGGTGCCCGTGAGCGCATCACGAGCACCCTGCTCATCGCCGTACTGGGGCTGGCGCTTCTGGTCTCGGGCGGCGGTGCCGGCGATGTATCGATCTCGGGCATAGCGTTCTCGGTTCTGTCAGCCGCCGGGTATGCCCTGACGACTCTGCTCAACCGTGATCAGCAAGATCCGATCACCAGCGCCTTCCTGGGCTTCGCTGCGGGTGCCGTGATCCTGTTGCCCTTGGCAATGATCGGAGGCCTCACGCCGGCACCGGTCAGCTGGCCGCTCCTCGCGTACTTCGGCTTGGTTCCGACCGCCCTCGCCTACGCGCTCTTCTACACCGGCCTGCGCGCGGTCCGGGCTTCCACCGCAGCCGTCATCGCCCTTATCGAACCCCTCCTGGCCGCGGCAATCGGCGTACTCGCGTTCCACGAGCACCTCACCGGACTCAGCCTTGCGGGTGCAGCCGTACTGCTGGCTGCGGTGGTACTTCAGGCGATGCGGGAATAACGGGCGCGGTCCAGCTGGTGAGGAGTTGGAGGGCCTCGGCAGTGGGGGAGCCGGGCTCGACGTTGTAGACGCAGAGGGTCTGGTCGGCGTCGCCCGGCACCTGGAAGGACTCGTAGGCGAACTCGAGGTCACCGGCGACGGGGTGGTGGTAGCTCTTCGAACCGTGCGTCCGGCGCAGGACGCGGTGGTCGTTCCACCAGCCGGTGAACTCGGGGCATCGCAGGGTGAGCTCGCCGACCAGATCGGCGAGCTGGCGGTCGTGCGGCGAGTGGCCGGCCTCGAGTCGCAGTACGGCGACTGTCTCGGCGGCGATGCGCTCCCAGTCACCGACGCGCTCGCGAGCAGAGGGATCGAGCAGGTAGTACCGAGCGAGGTTGCGCTGGGTGGCAGGCAGGGCCTCGAAGTCCGTCAGCACCTCACGGGCAAGCCGGTTGGTCGCGAGCACGTCGGTACGGCGGCCGAGGATGAACGCGGGGACATGGTCGAGTGTCTGCAACATCAAGTAGAGACCTGGACGGACCCGCTGCGGACTGGCCGGAGTACGACGTGCAGGCGTTGGCCTGGCGAGCAGATCGGTGAGGTGCTCGCGTTCGGCGGTGTCGAGCTGGAGGGCGCGAGCGAGGGCCTCGATCACCTCGGGCGACGGGTTGCCGGCGCGGCCTTGCTCCAGACGGGTGTAGTACTCGGTGCTGACTCCCGCCAGCCGGGCCACCTCGTCACGCCGCAGGCCCGGCACGCGTCGAGGGCGCCCGTCCTCCGGTAGCCCGGCGCGGTCAGGCGAGATGGCTGCGCGGCGAGAGCGCAGGAAGTCGGCAATCTCGGTACTGCGTTCCATCTCCCCAGTGTGATCGAGTCTGGGGCCGCAGACCCGCGGCTGGGTGGCCCTGCCAGTACCAGCCTGCCCGGTACCTGCCTGAGCGGGGTCTGTTCCAGGCCGAAATCGACGGTCCCGGACTGGTGTGCTGAAGGTGTGGCCGGTGCTCGCCGGCCCGAATCACTCTCAGGAAGGTACGCATCACATGTCCACACAAGCTGTTGCCAGCCCTCTCGCCGGCCGCGTTGCTGTCGTCACCGGCGCTTCGAGTGGCATCGGCGAAGCCGCGGCCGAGCACCTGGCAGCACTGGGCGCGACCGTCGTCGTCCTGGCGCGCCGCGCCGACCGTCTCGGCGACCTGGTGACCCGGATCGAGAAGGACGGCGGTACTGCGCTCGCACTGTCGGTCGACGTGACCGACGCCGCGGCCGTGCAGTCAGCGGCGGACCGGGTCGCCACCGAGTTCGGTGGCGCCGACCTGCTGTTCAACAACGCGGGCGTCATGCTTCCGGCGCCGGTGGAGGAGCTGGCCACCGATCAGTGGCAGCACCAGATCGACCTCAACATCACCGGTCTGATGAACGCGATCGCCGCGTTCACACCGCAGCTGGTGGCCTCGGCCGCCGAGCGGGGTGTCGCCGACCTGATCAACACTTCCTCGATCGCCGCACAGAACATCTACCCGAACTTCGCCGTCTACTCCGGTACCAAGGCCTACGTGACGCACCTGTCCCGTCACCTGCGCGCCGAGCTGGGTCCGAAGAACGTCCGGGTGTCCGCGGTCGAGCCGGGCATCGTCGGCACCGAGCTGCAAAGTCACGTGACCGACGAGGGCGCACTCCAGTGGCTGGCCGGCGCCAAGGAGACGATGGAGTGGCTGACCCCTGAGGACGTCGCCCAGACCATCGGCTTCATCGCCGCCCTGCCGCCGCGTGTGAATCTCCAGCAGGTCACCGTCATGCCCACCGGTCAGACGAGCTGACCCTCTGCGGCGCGTTGCAGCCATTCGCGGATCAACGCGCCGAACAACTCTGGTTGCTCGATCTGGAGGTTGTGGCCGGCGATATCCAGTACGGCGTACGTCGCCCGCGGATAGTGGGGGAGCAGCGCGTACTGGTCCTCGAAGCCCGTCACCGAGTCCTGTCTACCGCAGACGATCAGCGTCGGCCGCGCGTAGGCAGGACCGCTCTCCGGCGCGATCGACAAAGCCCAGTTCTTCTGGATCCGGTCGAGCGCTTCGGTGTCGGCGGCAACGAGGCCGAGCGCGACGTCCGAGCGGTACGCCTTGAGCGCGGCGGCGGTCTGGACCACGGCCAGGTCGGTGAAGTCCTCGCCCTCGGTCAGTGACTCGAGCACGCCTGGCTCGGTCCGCAGAACGACGTGCTCGGGCAGGGTCCGGTCGGTGTGCATCAGTGCGGTGCCGATCGGGCAGATCAGGGCGAGACCGAGGATCTGATCCGGCCGCTCCGAGACCAGGCCGCGGGCGAGATAGCCGCCGTACGACTCTCCGAGCAGGAGGAACGGCTCGTCCCCGATCTGTTCGTCGATGAACGCCCGTACCTCGGCCATGATCCCGTCCGAGCTGTCGATCGAACCGGCCGGTGTCTGCCCCATGCCGGGCAGGTCGGGGTAGAGCCGCCGGTACCCAGGTACGTCGGCGAACACCGGCTCCAGACACCCGGACATCAGCCGGTGATCGGGAGTCCACCCGTGCAGCGAGAGCACCGGAACCCCCTCGCCGAAGGACACATGATGCAGTGCCATCCCCATCGCCTTTCGCCGTTCTCGATCGAATCTCCCCAAGTTCTACCAACCCCCTCCGACAAACCCCGACCTTGAGAAGCCACCGACCACTTTTCGGCCCGGAATGTGGTTGGTGGCTTCTCAAAGTGGTTCTCGCGACGTAAGCGACGGATGGGTGGATCGGTGCTACACCTGTGAGTGGGGGAGCTGTCCGATCGGGGTTGTGATCGGGCGGTAACGGGGAGGGAGATTGCGATGACGAGTGCTGCGATGGTTGCCGAGTTCGCGGACTTCGCCGGCTGGACTGCCGATGCGGTCGAGCAACTCGGTGCAGGTCACGCCATACCAGCCGCCTGCCGGGGCAGTTCGAGTCCGGCCGCGCTGGCCTGGCTGGCCGAGGCGTGCGAACTCACGCCGGGGGACAGGTTGCTCGATGTCGGTGCCGGGGTGGGTGGACCGGCAGCCTGGGCGGCGGAGCGGTTCGGGGTGCGCCCGATCCTGGTGGAGCCGATGCTGCCAGCCTGCCGAGCTGCGGCCCGCCTCTTCGGATTGCCGGTCGTCACGGCCGACGGTGGTCGCATCCCGTTGCGGGCGGGTTCGGCC
Source organism: Kribbella sp. CCNWLW201 (assembly GCF_037203805.1). Lineage (NCBI taxonomy): Bacteria > Bacillati > Actinomycetota > Actinomycetes > Propionibacteriales > Kribbellaceae > Kribbella > Kribbella sp. CCNWLW201. The sequence goes on from NZ_JBBCBQ010000006.1 coordinate 146,300, forward strand.
GATGTCGCCTGGTGCCTGGGTGTGCTGTGCACGGTCGAGGACAAGGCTGCCCTGCTCGGTGAGCTGCACCGGGTGCTGAAGCCCGGTGCGTCGTTGGGTCTCCTCGTGGTGGTCTCCCGGACGCTGCAGCTTCTGCCGGCGCCCGACGGCAACCACTTCCCGACCCAGCGGGAGCTCGCCGGACTGCTGGCGGACGCCGGCTTCGACCTCGTAGAGCAAATCGCTCGCCCGAACGCCGCACCACTTTCATGGTCTCGCCGCGCCGAACAGGTCGCAGCGGCCGTCGCCGCGAAGCACCAGGCCGACGAGGCCTATGCACTAGCGGCCCGTCAGTCCGAGCGCCTCGACCGCCTCCTGGCCGCCCGCCAGGTCTCCCTCCAACTCATCCACGCGATCGCCCGCTAGGGGGCATCCGCCTCGCCTGGTTTCCGTGGTTGCGGACCGCCAGGCCATCACAATGCCGCGACACTGCGGATCCCCCCGCCTGCGACGACTGCGAAGCCGGTGGTTGTGATGGCCTGGCGGTCCGCCACTGTCCGGCTATGCCTTGTGGAAAAGCGGATTCGCTGTGGGCCGGGGCGGGTTAGAGTCGGCTCATGTCGAGTCGAACTCCGCACGGTCCTGCCCCCGATTCCGCCGTACTGCGTGCCAGGTTGGAGCACGCTCGTGAGGCTGCTGCCGGGACGGGTCTGCTGATCGCACCCGGGTCGGACCTGCGGTATCTGCTCGGGCAGGCGGGAGGTTCGTTCGAGCGGCTGACCGCGCTGGTCATCCCGGCCGAGGGTTCGCCGGCGCTCGTCGTACCGAAGCTCGAAGCGCCTGGATTCGCTGACCTGCCGTTGGAAGAGCTTGGGGTCGAGGTCGTCACGTGGGTGGACGGTGACGATCCGTACGGCGTTGCCGCGGATCGTCTGCGTGGATCGGAGCGAGTGGCGGTCAGCGACTTCACGCCGGCGCTGCACATGCTGGCTCTGCGCGAGGCGTTGCCGAAGGCTGAACAGGTCCTCGCCGGGCCGATCGTGCGCGAGTTGCGGATGCGCAAGGACGCGGCCGAGATCGATGCGCTGCGGAAGGCGGGTGCGGCGATCGACCGGGTGCACGCGCGGGTCGGCGAGTGGTTGCGACCGGGCCGGACCGAGGCGGAGGTCGGAGCCGACATCGCGGCCGCGATCGTCGAGGAGGGCCACGTGCTGGCGGAATTCGTCATCGTCGGCAGCGGGCCGAACGGCGCGAGCCCGCATCACGGATTGTCCGACCGGGTGATCGAAGCCGGTGACGTGGTGGTCGTGGACATCGGCGGACCGGTTGCCGAGGGCTACAACTCCGACTCGACCCGGACGTACGCGGTCGGCGAGCCACGTGATGCGGATGTCGCCGCGACGTACGCCGTACTGCGGGATGCGCAGCAAGCGGCCGTGGACGCGGTGCGACCGGGGGTGTCGGCGGAGTCGATCGATGCGGCCGCGCGGGATGTCATCGCGGCGGCCGGATTCGGCGAGTTCTTCATCCACAGGACCGGACACGGGATCGGGCTCGACGTGCACGAAGACCCGTACATTGTCAGTGGGAACGGGCTGATTCTCGAACCAGGGATGGCGTTCAGCATCGAGCCGGGGATCTACCAACCAGGGCGGTGGGGTGCGCGGATCGAGGACATCGTCGTGGTCACCGAGGACGGCGTCGAACCCATGAACCGCCGCCCGCACGAGCTGGTGGTGCTGTGACTCAGCCGGCGCGGAAGGTCTTGCGGTAGGCGAGGGGAGAGACACCGAGTTCTGAGCGGAGGTGGTGACGGAGCGACGCGGCAGTTCCCAGGCCGGCCGACTCGGCGACGCGGTCGACGGACAGGTCCGTGGTCTCCAGCAGATGGCACGCGTGTCGTACGCGTTGCTGCAGGAGCCACGTGCCCGGAGATTGACCCGTCTCGGCCTTGAACCGCCGGCTGAAGGTGCGCACGCTCATCTGGGCGTGGGCGGCCATCGAGGGGAGACTCAACTCCTCATCGAGCCGCTTCAGGGCCCACGCGCGCGTCGGCGCCGTACCTTCGCTGCCCTCGTCCGGTACGACGCGATCGATGAACTGTGACTGCCCACCATCCCGCCACGGCGGTACGACGCAGTGCCGTGCGGCCCGGTTGGCGACCTCGCTGCCGAAGTCGCGGCGGATCAGGTGCAGGCAGAGATCCACCCCCGCGGCGAGACCCGCTGACGTGATCACGTCACCGTCGTCGATGAACAGCAGGTCCTCGTCGAGCTTCACCTGCGGGTAGAGGGCCCGGAACATCTCGGCCCGCAGCCAGTGAGTCGTCGCCGGCCTTCCGTCGAGCAGCCCGGCCGCACCGAGTACGAACGCGCCAGTGCAGATCGATGCGATCCGGGTCCCCGGGCGGATGGTGCCGAGCGCCTTCGCCAGGTCGTCCGGCAGCGTGCCTTCGTACCGCGGCTGGGCGATGTACGTGCCCGGGATGATCACCGTGTCCGCCTCGGCCAGCGCCTCCGGCCCGTAGTCCGGGATCAGGCTGAACCCGGCACCGGCCCGGATCGGCGCGATCTCCAGTCCGCAGATGCGTACGTCGTACAGTGCTGTCCCGTCGGCCTTCGTCGCCGCCCCGAACACCGTCGGCGGAATGGTCAGGTCGAACCCGACCACCGGTTCCAAGGCCAGTACGGCGACCACGTGCGGCCCGACGGCTCTGAGCTTGGCCCGACTGGAAGTGCTCATGGCCATATCTTGACACATGCTGGCGTTCTGGCCACTGGTCCGCGGGTCGGGGAGACGGCAATCTGTCCGGGTGACGCAGATTGTGGAGAAGAAGGCTGCCCGGGTGCACCTTGCCTGGGCAGTCGCCGCGGTGGGGTTCGTAACGCTGATCGGTGCTGCTGGGTTCCGCTCGGTGCCGGGGGTCCTGCTCGACCCGTTGCACGACGAGTTCGGATGGTCGCACGCGACGATCTCGGCGTCGGTGTCGATCAACCTGCTGCTCTACGGCCTGATCTCGCCATTCGCCGCGGCCCTGATGGATCGGCTGGGTCTGCGTCGCGTGGTCAGTGGTGCCTTGTTGCTCATCGCGCTCGGCAGCGGGCTGACCGTCTTCATGAACTCGTCCTGGCAGCTGCTGCTGTGCTGGGGTCTGCTGGTCGGTGTCGGCACCGGGTCGATGTCGATGACGTTCGTTGCGACGATCACCGGCCGCTGGTTCCTCCAACGCCGCGGACTGGTCACCGGCATCCTGACCGCCGCCGGCGCCACCGGGCAGCTCATCTTCCTCCCGCTCATCGCAGGTCTGGCCACTGCCTACGGCTGGCGCGTCCCGGCACTCGTCGCGGCCGGTACGGCGCTGGCCGTCGTACCGCTGGTGCTGCTCTTCCTGCGCGACTACCCGAGCGATGTGGGCTTGCGGGCGTACGGCGCTCCAGAGGGAAGCACTGTGGGTCAGCGGGTCGAGACGACCGGCAGCAGCGCGCTGCGGGCTTTGACTGCGTTGCGATCTGCGATGCGCAGGCCCGCGTTCTGGATGCTTGCGGGTGGCTTTGCCATCTGTGGTGCGTCGACGAACGGGTTGATCGGCACGCACTTCGTGACCGCGGCACACGACCACGGCATGCCTGTCACAACGGCTGCGTCGTTGCTGGCGTTGGTAGGAGTCTTCGACGTCGGCGGCACGATCATTTCGGGCTGGCTGACGGACCGGTGGGATCCGCGGTACCTGCTGATCGGGTACTACTCGCTGCGCGGGTTGTCACTGCTCGTGCTGCCGTCTCTGCTCGGTCCGACGGCGCAGCCGAGCGTCTGGGTCTTCATCATCTTCTACGGCCTCGACTGGGTCGCGACCGTCCCGCCGACCGTTGCGCTGTGCCGCGAGTGGTTCGGGGTGGATGGGCCGATCGTGTTCGGCTGGGTGTTCGCGTCGCACCAGATCGGTGCCGCGTTGGCCGCCACCGGCGCCGGCGCGATCCGCGATATCCAGGGCAGCTACAACCTCGCGTGGTACCTGGCCGGAGGGCTCTGCGCGGCGGCCGCGTTGATGTCCGCGAGCATCGGACGCCGACTCGTGACCGCCTGATCTCTTCGGCTAGCCTCGATCCAGGTCGAGGTCGGAGGGATGAGTGGGTGGACATCGAACCGGGCGAGTTGACGGTCGGGCAGTTGGCGCAGCGCAGTGGCGTGGCGATCTCGGCGCTGCATTTCTACGAACGGCAGAACCTGATCGTCAGTCGTCGTACGTCCGGCAACCAGCGGCGGTACAAGCGCGACACGCTTCGCCGGGTCGCGCTGATCCGGATCGCCCAGCGGGTCGGCATCCCGCTCGCGGAGGTGGCCGCGATCCTGGCCCTGTTGCCGGAGAACCGGACACCGACCCGGCAGGACTGGGAGCGCATCTCGGAGTGCTGGCAGGCCGAGCTCGACAAGCGCATCCTGCACCTCGAACAACTCCGCGACGACTTCAAGGACTGCGTCGGCTGCGGCTGCCTGTCCCTCGACCGCTGCGCCCTGGCCAATCCGTACGACGCTCTGGCCGCGAAGGGCCCTGGTCCGCAACGACTGGTCGCCGCCGGCGGGGACCCGTGCCATCCCGGCAAGTGTGCCTGAGGCTCCAGCCCGCGCCTGCCGCGGGCTGGAGCTCGGCTACGGCCGTTATCCCCACTGGCCGGGCTCGTAGTCGCCGGCGGGTCGCTGGCTGATGACGTTCAAGCGGTTCCAGGTGTTGATCAGGGCGATGAGGGACAACAGAGCGGCGAGCTGGTCCTCGTCGTAGTGCTTGGCCGCGTTGGCCCAGGCCTCGTCGGTGACACCACCGGCTGCGTCCGCGATCCGGGTGCCCTGCTCGGTGAGTTCGAGGGCCGCACGCTCGGCCTCGGTGAAGACCGTCGCCTCCCGCCAGGCCGCGACCAGGTTGAGCCGGACCGAGGTTTCCCCGGCGTGCGCGGCGTCCTTGGTGTGCATGTCGATGCAGTAGCCGCAGCCGTTGATCTGGCTGGCACGAATCTCCACCAGGTGCCGCGTGGCTTCGGGCAGAGTGGAGTCCCCGACGACCTTGCTGGCCGAGTTGATGTACTTGATGACCTTGGCTCCGACCGGGTTGCTGACGGGGTCAAGACGGATATCCATGGCTGATCTCCTTGTCAGATTTGGCGTTACACCCAACCGACGAGACAGCGCGGCGCGGTGTGAGCCGCACGAGGAGTGACCTACGTCTCCCGGATCGGGTTATCCACAGAGGGGCGCCGGCCGGCAGCGAACTGGGGGTGCGGGCGTCTAGGGTCGTGGGCATGGCTGACACCAGTTCGACCACCAGCACTCTGACCGAGGCGCGCGCGGAGATCGCCGGCGGCGTGATCCGGGCGATCGCGGGGGAGAGCGCGCGCTTGCGGGCGGATCAGCAGACCGCGGTCGCCGCCTTGTGCGAGGCGGCTGCGCGGGTGCTGGTCGTGCAGGCGACAGGCTGGGGCAAGTCGGCTGTGTACTGGGCGGCCACCGCGATCCGCCGAGCCGAGGGTGCCGGGCCGACGCTGGTGGTGTCGCCGCTGTTGTCATTGATGCGCGACCAGGTCGCCGCCGCGAGTCGAGCCGGTCTGCGTGCGGCGACCTTGAACTCGAACAACATCGACGAGTGGTCGAGCATCGAGCATGACCTTCGCTCGGGCGCGATCGACGTACTGCTGGTATCTCCCGAGCGACTGGCGAATCCCGGCTTCGGTCGGCGGGTGCTCGACGGGCTGGCCGGGCAGGTCGGGCTGCTGGTCATCGACGAGGCGCATGCTGTGTCGGACTGGGGGCATGACTTCCGTCCGGACTATCGCCGCGTGTCCGACGTACTGCAGCAGTTGAACCCGAAGACGCCGGTGCTCGCGACGACGGCGACGGCGAACGCGCGAGTGACCGACGACGTCGCGCATCAGCTGGGGGAGTCCACGCTGGTGCTGCGGGGTCCGCTGGCCCGGTCGAGTTTGCAGCTTGCTGTGGTCGATGCGTTGTCGCCGTTGGATCGGTTCGCGTGGGTGGTTGACCACCTGCCGAAGCTGCCCGGGTCGGGGATCGTCTACACGTTGACTGTGTCCGATGCGCAACGGCTGGCGGCGGCGATCCAGGAGGTGCACGGCCGGGATGTGCCGGTTGCGGCCTACACGGGCGGACTGGACGCGGGCGAGCGCGAGAGGCTCGAGGACGCGTTGCGGGCGAACGAGTTGAAGGCGCTGGTCGCGACGTCGGCGCTCGGGATGGGGTACGACAAGCCAGACCTCGGGTTCGTGGTGCACGTCGGGTCGCCGCCCTCGCCGGTGTCGTACTACCAGCAGGTCGGTCGTGCCGGCCGCGGGATCGACCACGCGGTGGTGGCGTTGCTGCCTTCTGATGCGGACGCGGGGGTGTGGGACTACTTCGCGACCGCGACGATTCCGGTGCCGGAGAACGTGAATCGGCTGCTGCGTGGGCTGGAAGGGTACGGGCCGGACCAGCCGGCCACCGTTCCGGCGTTGGAGGCCGAGACAGGCCTGCGTCGTACGCGGGTGGAACTGATGCTCAAGCAGCTCGCGGTGGACGGAGTTGTCGACCGGGTCGAGCGCGGGTGGGTGCGAACGGGGAAGGACTGGACGTTCGATGCGGCGCACTACGACGGGATCGTCGGGGTACGGCGGCGTGAGGCGGACATCATGCGGGCGTACACCCGTGGTGACCGTTGCCTGATGCAACTTCTGCAGGAGTCGCTGGACGACCCGTCGGCCGAGCCGTGTGGCCGCTGCTCGGTCTGTCTCGGCGAGTTGCCTGATCCGCTGCGGGCGAAGCCCGAGGCGGAGACCGTGCAGGCGATCATTCGGCTGCTGCGCGGCGAGGTGCACATTCTGGAGCCGCGGAAGATGTGGCCGGGTGGGGCGTTCGGCGCGAAGGGTCGTATCCCGCCGGGGCTGGGCGCCGAGCCCGGGCGGACCGTCATCTACGCCGACGCACCCGAGTGGCGGGAGGTGTTGCGCGGGACCTTCACTGACGGGGTGCCGGATCCGGACTCGCTTGAGGCACTGAAGGCTGGTGCAGTGGCGGCTCTCTCACGGTGGCGTGGTTCCTGGTCGGGTCGGCCCGAGGTCGTCGTACCGCTTGCGGCCGCAGGGTACGGGCGGTTGACGAGTGAGATCGCGGATCACGTTGCTGCGGTGGGCCGTCTCGATCGGGCTGAGCTGACGGTGAATCGGACGGGGTTCACCGACGACCTCTCCTCGGCGGAGGAGGCGCGGGTCTGGCGTGACGGTATCGAGATCGACGGTCCGACGGCACAGGCTGTCAGCGGCCGCACGGTCCTGCTGCTGGCCGACGCCTCGTCGTCACAGTGGCCGATCACCGTCGCCGCCGCCAAACTCCGCGAATCCGGCGCCGCCGCCGTCCTCCCACTCCTGATCCACAAGCGCCCCTGACCCCGGGCGTCGCCGCCCCCACGCCGAGTTACGTGGTGGCGGCGAGTTGGGGGGTGGACTCGACGAAGGACTTGAGGTCGGAGATGAGCTGGGTCCAGCCGTCGCCGACCATCTCGCGGATCGCGCTGCCCGGCTCGAAACCGGTGTGGACGACGGTCAGCTTGACCTGGTCTCCGACGGGTTCGAGCTCGAAGCTCGCCTTCGACAGCGGTTCACGACTGGTCTTCTCGTACAGCTCGTCGTCCATCTCGACGGCCTTCGCGAACTCCGGCGTGATGTGGTGCCAGGCGAAGGCAAGCCGCCGGTACGGGTCATGCTCGAGGACCACCTGACCCGGCCCGGCCATCGCGACGTCACCCAAGTGCCAGATCATCTCGGAACCGACCTTCCAGTCGGTCTCGTGCTGGACGTGCCAGTACTGCTCGGTGAACTTCGGATCGGTCAGTGCCTGCCACAGCCGCTCGGGCGTGGTCTTGATGTACGTGGTGTAGACGAAGTCGTTGTCGCTCATGTTCTCGGCCTCCAGAGCCGTTTTGAGATCGGCGAACAGTTGCACCCGCCGGCGGTCGTACTGGTTGATCCAGCGGTCGGCGATGGCGTTGATCGGCTCGGCGTTGAGGTAGTGCAGCTTCTCCCGGCCGCGCCACACGGTAGTGACGAGATTGGCGCTCTCCAGGACGGCGAGATGCTTGCTCACCGACTGCCGGGCCATGTCGAGGCCGGCGCAGAGCTCGCGCAGGGTCTGGCCGTTCGCCGCGTTCAGCATGTCCAGCAGCCGCCGGCGACTCGGGTCGGCCAGCGCGCGGAACACCTCGTCGTCCATCCCGCTCCGATCGGGTTATGCAGCCATCTGGCTGCATAACGACAATAGGCAGCCGAGTGGCTGCATGTCAACCGATGGGAATCCGGTTGACGGAGCTTGGACGATGGGCGAGTGGAGATCGAGAGCTTGGGGTTCCGGACCGACCTGCTGTTGCTGGAGCTCGGCGGGAGCGAGTTCACCGACACCGGTGAGTACGTCGTGGTGCGCACGCCCGGCAACCCGGGCTTCTGGTGGGGGAACTTCCTGCTCTTCCGGGCACCATTCGCGCCGGGCGATGTGCAGGCCCGGTTGGCCGCGTTCCGCAGCGAGTTCCCGACCGCGAATCACGTTGCCTTGGGCATCGACAACACGGACGGCGTGATCGGTGCCGAGGACGAGGTGGCGGCTGCCGGGTTCGAGGTGGGCCGGGACGTGGTGATGACAACGAGTGAGGTCGTCGCGCCGAGCCGGCCGAACGAGGAGTCGACGTACCGGTTCCTGACCGGTGACGACGACTGGGAGCAGTTGGTGCAGTTGGACCTGGCGACTGCTCCGATGGAGGTCGACGACGCCTACGTCGAGTTCACCCGCCGCAAGCTCGAGTCGAAGCGGTCACTGGTGGAGGCCGGGCACGGGAAGTGGTTCGGGGCGTTCGAGGGTGAGCGGCTGCAGAGCTCGCTCGGGTTGATGTTCGACGGCAACGGGCTGGCCCGGTTCCAGACCGTGCAGACGCATCCGGACGACCGCAACAAGGGCATCGCAAGCACGCTGGTTCACCGCGCCTCGACGTACGGGCTGACTGAGGGTGGAGCGAAGACGCTGGTGATGGTGGCGGATCCGGAATACCTCGCGATCCGGATCTATCGGGCGCTCGGCTTCACTGACACCGAGACCCAGTTGCAGTTCACCCTGCGTCCGTCCTGACGGCCCCTGGAGACGTGGCAGGGTGGAGACATGACTTTGACTGAGGTACGGCGTGGCGTCGTTCTGATCACCGGTGGGAGTCGCGGGATCGGGGCCGCCTCGGCGGTCGCGCTGGCCGCTGACGGGTGGGATGTCGGCGTGAACTACCGGACTCGCGCGGACGAGGCGGCTCGCGTCGTCAAGTCGTGCGAGGAGCTCGGTCGGCGGGCGATCGCCGTACCGGCCGATGTGACCGAGGCGGACCAGATCGAGCGGCTCTTCGACACGGTCACCGCCGAACTCGGGCCGATCGGTGCCGTGATCAACAATGCCGGCGTCGTGTCGCCGTCCGGCCGGGTCGCCGAGTACGACGCCGCGCGGCTGGAGCGGGTGTTCCGGATCAACTCGATCAGCGCGATCCTGGTCGCGGGTGCCGCGGTACGACGGATGTCCACGGCGTACGGCGGATCCGGCGGCGTCCTCATCAACGTGTCCTCGCGGGCTGCCGTACTCGGGTCGGCCGGTGAGTACGTCGACTACGCGGCGAGCAAGGCCGCCGTCGACGCGCTCACCGTGGGCTTGGCGAACGAGGTGTCGAAGGAAGGTGTCCGCGTCCTCGGTGTACGCCCAGGCCTGATCGAGACCGACATCCACGAGGAAGGCCGGCTGGAACGCATCGGTACGACGCCACCACTCGGCCGCCCGGGGAAGCCCGAAGAGGTCGCGGAGGTCATCGCCTTCCTCGCCTCCGACCGCTCGTCGTACATGACGGGCTCCACGATCGACGTCGCCGGCGGCCGGTAGGTCACGCCGGCCGGGCGACGAAGGCCTCGGCGGACCACCAGCGCCGGAACGTATCCCGCCCGACCTCGGTGACCAGGCCGGTGGTCTGCGAGACATGCGCCAGCACCGCGTCGATCTTGCGATCGAGGTCCTTCCCGGCGAGTACGACGTACAAGGCAAGCTCCTCGTCCGGCGTCACCGGCGGGCTGCCGTACATCCACAGCCCGAGGCGTTCGTTGAGAGGGCCCCACTCGTCGTGAAAGCCGGGCGTGAGTGTCGCGTACAGCAGCCGTGCCCTCCCGCCGGACGCACGCCACGCGGCAGTTGTCCATGCGGAGATCGCGCGGTGATCGGCGTGCCCGGTCATCCCGTCCGGGCCGAAGGTCAGGATCGTGTCCGGCTCGATCTCCGCGATCAGCTGAGCGACCGACGCAACCCCTCCGTCTGCGTCGGCGCACTCCCCGTCGCGGTAGCCGAGCCAGCGATGCTCCAGTACGCCGATCACCGCAAGGCTGGTCCGCATCTCGTCCTCCCGGACCGCGGCGAGCTCCTCCGGCGGCAACGCCACCTCTGCCGAGCCTTGTTCGCCGTACGTCGCTGTCGCCACGACGACCCGGTGTCCGGCGTCCCGCAGCGCTCCCATCAGCCCGGCGGACAGGTACGCCTCGTCGTCGGGGTGCGCCCAGACACCGAGGACTGTCCCCAGCTCCTCGGTGACCGGGCGCATTCGCTCTTCTGGCACGGTCATGGGGCCTCCCGGCCTGGACTGAGGAGCGCAGGGAGCGCAGCGACTGGAGTGACGAGGGAAGGCCGGGAGTCAAAGCCCCATGACCCGCCGCGCCGGAGGCGTGGCATCAGTACTTTCATTCGGTATCGACCTCGATTGTGACTGGCACTTGGTTGGTGATGATGTCGAAGACGGCCGACCGGGCCTGCGACTGGGCGACCAGCTCGCGGAGCTTGTCCGCGGGGGCGTCGCCCTTGACGGTGAACCGGACGGTGATCTGTTCGTAGCCGTTGCGGACGTCCGGGTCGAGGCCGAGGATCCCGTTGAGGTCGATGTCCCCGGCAACGGTCGAGTGCACCTCGGTGAGCCGGATGCCGCGGGCGGCGGCGATGTTGGCGAGCCCTGCGGTCAGGCAGGCGGCCAGCGCGTGCAGAACGTACTCGACCGGCGTCGGGCCGTTGTCGCGTCCCACCAGTACGGCGGGGTGATCGGCGTCGAAGTGGAACGTGCGCTCGTGCGTGCGCTCCTCGCCGACCCCGAAGTACCCGTGGATGGTGCTGCGGTTGTGGGTGCCGCTCAGCCACTGGTTGCCGGCCCGGAACTGGAACCGGGCGGCCTCGGGCGCGCCCTTGACCGCGTCGAGGGTGGCGAACAGAGTCGCGGTGTCGACGCCGTTGCGAGTCATCGAGTCGTCGGTCATGGTCATGGTGGATCTCCTTCTGAGGTGATTAGACAGCGGCGAGGTAGCCGCTGGACAGTGGTGGCCGGGTGGCCAGTTCGACAGCCTCGGCATCGAGTGTGCGGCCGAGTTCCTTCTGCAGGGCGACGAATTCGGGCACCGGCGGATACCCCGCCAGGGCGACGGTCAGCTCGAAAACGGGCCGTAGAGCGCGATCACGCGCACGTTGGTAGTCGGACATCGCGTCGACGTCCCCGCGGAGCGCGCGATCGAGCGCGGCGGCCAGCAGTTCGGCGTCCCGATAGGCGTCGGACATCCCGTGCCCGGTGACCGGATCACGGTGATACCCGGCATCGCCGACCAACGCCCAGCCCGGGCCGTAAGCCCGGCGGATGAAGTTCGGCGCACGCAACATGCCGGTGACCGGCGAGGTACGACGCCCTTCGCGAAGGCGCTCAGCCAGCGCAGGCGCTGTCAGTTCGAGGTACGACGTGAACGCGTCCTCCCGAGACCCCGCCCGACGGCGTGCACGGTGGGCATCCTCGATCGGACTGCAGATCCAGACACACGCCTCGCCGTGATGAGTCGGGAACACTCCGGTGAGTGCCCGGTCGGCGACGATCAGTTCGATGCCGTCCCACGGCAGCCGGTCGTAGTACGCGTACTGCGCCGCACCCCAGGCGCCACGGTCCTCGACGATCTCCGCACCCACTGCGCGAGCGACCCGGGATCCGAGTCCGTCCGCGCCGACGACGAATCGAGCCGTCAGGTCTACCGGCGTACCGGCACGATCGTGCCCGTGCACGCCAGTCGCGCGGCCAGCCTGGTCAACGTGAACGCCGTCGATCGTGACTCCGAGCTGCAATCGAGCCCCCGCGTCGACGGCGGCCTCGGCTACGAGCGTGTCGAGGATGTGCCGACGCGGCGCGACCAGTAGGTCGACCCCGGCGTTGTCCTTGACCGGCCGGGTGATCGACTGACCTTCGGCGGTGAAGGTGACCTGCCGGATGGCAGGCGCTCCGCTGTCCAGCACGGCGTCCAGCAATCCCCAGCGCTGCAACTGGACAACACCGGGCCGGGCGAGTTGATGCGTCGACAGCGTGTCGGACGGGAACTCGTCCCGATCGACCACGACGACATCGTGTCCCTGCCTGGCGAGCAGGAGCGCGGTGGCCGCTCCGGCGGCTCGTGCGCCGACGATGACGACGTCGTGGCGGTGGCGAAAAGACTTCATGCATCGTTTGTAGGCGGCCACCACACCCCGCCGGATCCGTCGCGACTACCTAGATCGGGCCCAACAGCTACCGAGGTCGGTGCACAATCGGGTGGGGGGTGGGTTGAAATGCTCGAACGTGAGCGGGAGCTGGCGGAACTCGCCGCGGCCGTTGAGGAGGCCAAGGCGGGTGACGGCTCCGTCGTCCTGATCGCGGGAGAGGCCGGGATCGGGAAGTCGAGTCTGATCGGTGCCCTGCCCTCGGTGCTGCCGCCCGAGACCCGCCTGCTGGTCGGCTACTGCGACGACCTGGCGACGCCGCGCGTACTCGGCCCGCTCCGGGATCTGGTCGGCCGCGTCGGCGGAACGCTCACCAAGGCCCTCGAGTCCGGTGACCGGACCGCAGTGAGCGACGCCCTCAGAGCCGAGCTGGACCGACCCGAGGATCCAGCTGTCCTCGTCGTGGAGGACATCCATTGGGCCGACGAGGCGACTCTCGACGTACTGCGCTTCCTAGTACGGCGGATCGCGAGTCTGCCCGCCGTACTCGTGCTGACATACCGGGACGTGGAGGTCACCCGAGATCATCCTCTACAGCACTTGCTCGGTCTCGCGTCCGGAACGCCGCGGCTCCGGCGGCTGCGCCCAGCCCGGTTGTCCGCGGCCGCGGTACGACGGTTGGGTGTGCACACCGGGGTGGACGCCGACCGCGTCTTCGCGGTCACGTCGGGTAATCCGTTCTTCGTCGCCGAGATCTTCGCGTCCGGCGACCTGGACCACGTACCGCCCACGGTGACCGAGGCGATCGCGGCCAGGCTGGCCGACCTCGACGCGTCCACGCGCGACGCACTCGAGCAGCTGGCGGTGGTGCCGTCGGTCGTCGAGAGGTGGCTCGTCGAGGCGGTGGTTCCGGGTGGGCTTGCCTCGCTCGCCGCCGCCGAACGCCATGGCGTGCTGGTGGTTTCCCCGAGCGGTGTCGCGTTCACCCACGAGCTCGCCCGCCGGGCCGTCGTGGACTCGATGCCGGCGGCTCGCCGGGTGGCCTGCAACCAGGCCGTGCTCGCGGCGCTGCTCGATCGCCACGAGCGGATCGACCTGTCGCGGATCGTGCACCACGCGACGCAGGCCGGAGCTGTCGAGATGATCGTCCAGCACGGCCCGGCGGCGGCGCGGGAGGCTTCGGCTGCCGGTTCCCACCGCGAGGCGGTTGCCCACTACGAGCTGGTGCTGGACCACCGGGCGTTGTTCTCGCCGGCCGAGCAGGCCGACCTCCTCGACGGCTACGCGGTCGAGTGCTACACCGTCGGATCCGCGGAGCTCGCCGTCCGCGCACAGGAAGAGGCCGTCACCGTGCGCCGTTCCCTCGACGATCCGCGCGCGCTCGGCCTCAGCCTGCGCTGGCTGTCGCGGATGCACTGGTGGGCGGGCTCGCGGCCGAAGGCGGAAGTGAGCGGCGCGGAGGCGATCGAGGTGCTCGAGGGCGCCGGCGACGAACGTGCGCTGGCGCTTGCCCTAAGCAACCAATCGCAGCTGCACATGCTGGCCGGCGAGCACTCGGAGAGTATCGCCATCGGCGAGCGGGCGGTCGCGATGGCCCACGAACTCGGCGATGCCGGCCTGTTGTCCCACGCGTTGAACAACGTTGGCGTGTCGCTGTGGGAGGAGGGCCGTCCAGAGGGTCAGACCTTGCTGGAGGAGAGCCTCGCGGTCGCGCTCGGGGCCGGTGAGGCCGAGCACGCCTGCCGCGCATATGTGAACATCTGCTGGCAGTTGGCCGACCTGTCCCGGTTCACCGAGGCGGAACGCCTGCTCGAGGACGCCATCGATCTGGCGGACGAGGCAGAGTTCCACGGGTTCCGTCGGTACATGGAGGTGACTCGCGGCTCGGTGTACCTCGCGCTCGGACGATGGGACGAAGCCGAACGGGAGGCGACGTCGAGCGATGACGCCGAGATGATCACGCGCTGCCCGGCCCTGGTCGTGGCCGGGACCGTGCGGTGCAGGCGCGGTCAGGACGGCGGCCGTCAATGGCTCGACGAGGCATGGGAACTCGCTCAGCGACTTGGTGAGGCACAGCGCACCGGTCCGGCCGCAGCCGCCCTGCTCGAGGCAGCCTGGTTGCAGGGAGACTTCACGCGGGTGGTGGCCGATGTGGCGTCGGCATACGAGGACGTGAGGCGCTTCGGTCGCGCCACACCGGCAGCGGCGCTCGGGTACTGGCTGCGCGTCGGCGGTCAGGACGTGCAGATCAACCACTCCGACCAGCCCTATGCACTCCTGGCCGCGGGACAGTGGCGGCAGGCGGCCGAAGCGTGGCAGCGGGCCGGTTGTCCGTACGAACACGCGCTCGCTCTGGCGCAGAGCGACAACCCGGCTGACCTGCTGTCCGCACTCGGCCTGCTTGACGAGCTGGGCGCGGAACCGCTGGCACGTCGGGTACGCCTGAAGCTGCGAGAGCTGGGAGTCGCCCGCATCCCGCGCGGTCGGGTCCAGTCGACGAGAGAGAACCCAGCCGGACTCACCGAGCGGCAGACCGACGTCGTCCGGTTGCTGGCCGAAGGGCTGACCAACGCCGAGATCGCCGCCCGCCTGGTGCTGTCCGTACGTACGGTCGACACCCACGTCGCCGCGATCCTGGACAAACTGGACGCCAAGACCCGCCGCGACGCCGCGACCCGCGCCAAGGCTCTCGGCCTGCTGCCCGTTTGAATGGGAGGCTTACCGGAGTCAGGGTCTCGAGACGGAGGTACGGCGTGGGATTGCGGCCGGTCGATCTGGCCCGGAAGGCCGGGATCTCGACGCAGTTGGTGCGGAACTACGAGGCGGCGGGGATTCTGCCGCCGGCGCCGCGGTCCGCGAGCGGGTATCGGCAGTACGGCGAGGAGCACCTGTCGGCGCTGCTCACGTACCGGGCCCTTGCGCCCGGATTCGGGGCTGAGGTCGCCACGGAGATCATGCAGGCGGTGCACGCCGGCGACGAGGCGTTGGCGTACCGGCTGGTGGATGCATCGCATGCCGGGCTGCATCAGCAGCGGTTGGCGACAGACGCGATGAGCGAGGCCCTGGGGGCGGCGGCGGCCGAGTTCCTCGACGAACCGCCGGCGGCGGGGCCTTCGTTGCTGGTGGGGGAGCTGGCACACCAGTTGGGCGTGCGTACGTCGGCTTTGCGCGTCTGGGAGGCAGCCGGGTTGCTGGCGCCGACGCGGGAGCCGGGGACGAAGTACCGACGGTATGGACCGGAGCAAGTACGGGATGCCCGGATCATCCACATGCTGCGGCAGGGGCGGTATTACTTCGAGCAGATCAAGCCGGTGCTCGAGGGATTACGCCGTACCGGAAGCACCGAGGCATTGCGGGCAGCGATCGCCGAACGCCGAGCCGCCCACGACAACCGCACGAGGGCGATGCTGCACGGCGCTGCTCTCCTGTATCAGTTGATCGAGGAGAAGCGGCTACTGCGGGACGGCTAGGTGGGTTGGCTCTGAGCGGCCCCGGACGGTGACTTGGTCGCCAGGGTGCCAGTGAGCCGCTTCGGCGGGGGCAGCCTCGTCGACAGCGCTCATGGAAGCGATCAGTCTGGCGGGCGTGGACTTGGCCAGTTCGGTCAGACGCGCGGCCTCGTTGACCGGGTCTCCGATCACGGTGTACTCGTGCCGCCGTACGTCGCCCACCGTGCCGGCGACCACGATGCCTGCCGTCACCCCGATGCCGGCGGTTGCCTCGGGCAACTCCTCGGCGAGCCGCCGGGCCAGCGTCCGCCCGGCCCGCAGCGCGCTCCCGGCCGCATCCGGCAACTCGGCCGGTGCGCCGAACACCGCCAGCGCGGCATCACCGGCGAACTTGTTCACGAACCCGCCCTGCCTGACCACCTCGTCGACCACGATAGTGAAGAAGCGGTTGAGCAGCTGGACCACCTCGGTCGGCGGCCGTTCCGCCGCGAGCTCGGTGGAGCCGACCAGGTCGACGAACAGTACGGCGGCGAACCGTTCCTCCCCACCGAGCTGGTCACTGGTCAACGCCTCCTGCACCACCTCAGGACCGACGTACCGCCCGAAGAGGTCCCGGATCCGCTCCCGCTCACGCAGCCCTTCGGCCATCGTGTTGAACCCGGCCTGCAACGACCCGAGCTCAGTGCCGTCGAAGACCGGGATGCGGACGTTGAGCTGTCCGTCACCGATCAAGGTCAGCGCGTTGCGCACCGACCGGACCGGCGCGACCACCGATCTCGCCGACAGCATCGTGAGCAGCCAGCCGTTGCCCAGCGCGACGATGCCGAGGGCAAGGATCATCACGGAGAGCCGGGTGGGGGAGACGTCCTTCTCGATCAGGGCGAGGATGGCGGCCAGCATCAGCCCGGCGACCGGGACGCCCGACCCGACGGCCCAGAAGAAGACGGTCCGCGCCTTCAGCCCGGCCGCCAGCAGCCGCCGGGGCGGCGCCGAGTCGGCCAGCGCCTTCGCGGCGATCGGCCGGAGTGTGAACTCGGTGAGCAGGTAGGAGATGGAACAGGTGATGATCGTGCCGTCGAAGATGGTCAGCGCGATCCGCAGCGCGTTCTCCGGCTGGATCACGAGCGTCAGCACGGTGAAGATCACGCAGGCCAGCATCCAGAGGAAGACCTCGATCAGCGTCAGCCGCAGCGGAAGCTGCAGGGTCGCGATCTGCTCCTTCCTGGTGGCCGGCCGGTCCTCGTCGACCCAGCGGGTCACCCGCAGTGCCAGCCGCGTGCTCCAAAGGCAGCCGACCATCACCGCGATCAGCAGGTACGCCGGGATGGCGATCGCCTCGATGAGCTGCAGTTGCGGCATCAGCGGCGGGCCGGGCAGCACGAAGATCGCCAGCGCGAACACGATCACCGCGCCGATCACATTGGTCCCGATCGAGAACGTCGTCATCAGGACCTGGGTCCGGAACCGCAGTACCCGCGGGCTCTGGTCGGCCGGTCCGAGCAGCCAGGATCCGAACGGCCGCCGCTTCAGCACCAGCTCCGGACTTCCCTGGGACATCATGGTGACAGTCTGCTAGGTGGCACCCCCATTCTCGCAACCGCCTTACCGGGCAGAGGAATTGAATGGTCCGGTTACGGTGGCGATATGGCCGTGCGGTGGCAGCTCCCGCTGGCTGCTCTCGCGGCGGCCGTCCTGGTCGCCTGCTCCGACAGCGCCGCGCCCTCAGCCGGTACGACGTCCAGTCCGACGTCCACCGCCACGCCGCCAGCCAGCACGCCGGCTCCGACCCGAACGACTCCGGCCACCACCCAGCCGCTCGTCCTGGCGATCCATCCCACCCGAGCCGCCCAGGACATCGACGTGACCACGGCTCGCGCGATCGCCCGCGGGACTCTCAAGTCATGGCGAGGCTTCCAGGTCGGCTCGCTCCGCCAGGCCCGACGCTCGACCACCACACTCGCCCTGGTGCCCGCTTCCGCTGCCGGTCCGTCGATCCGCCCGCTCACCGTCGCCGGAATAGACCCCTTCAAAGACCCGGCGCGCTACCCGCTACGAGCACCCGGACCACAGCCCACCGCCCCGGTCATCGACCTGACCACTGGTGGCGACGTCATGCTCGGCCGCCGTGTGGCGACCGCCGCCGCCCGCACCGGTGACGTCTCCAGGCCACTCCGCGCGATCGGCCCTCGGCTGGCATCCGCGGACCTGACCGTACTGAACCTGGAGAGCACGCTGTCCCGAGCCGGCACGCCGCAGCAAGGCAGCGACTCCTTCGCCGCACCACCAGGTGTCCTCGCCGGACTCCGCGACGCCGGCGTCGACGTACTCTCGCTGGCCAACAACCACACGGGCGACTTCCAGCAGCGTGCCCTGCTGGACACGGTCCGCTTGGTGCGAGCCGGTGGCATCCAGCCGGTAGGAGCCGGAGGCAACGTCGCAGAGGCCGCGCGGCCTGCGATCGTCGAGCGTGACGGTGTGCGTTTCGGCTTCCTGGCCTTCAACGCGATCGGCGAGACCCCACGGGCGACGGCGACCAGCCCCGGTGCGTTCAGCTTGCGGATGCCACCACGGACCGGACCGCTCAACGCGGCAGACCTGGCCGCGGTCACCCGGGCCATCCAGGCACTGCGGCCGGTTGTCGACGTGGTTGTCGTACTGCCGCACTGGGGCCAGCAATACACGCACAACCCCGTGCCGGCGCAGCACACCGTGGCGGCCGCGCTCACGAAGGCTGGGGCCGACCTGGTGATCGGTGGGCATCCGCACTGGGTGCAGAGCGTGGAGTTCCCCGCCGGCAAGGTGATAGCGCACTCACTGGGGAATCTGGTGTTCGACATGGACTTCTCCCAGCAGACGCAGGAAGGCGTGCTGCTGGAGCTCACCTACTGGGGCAAGACGTTGAAGGCTGCCCGCCTCACGCCGTACGTGATAGGGAGTGACTTCAGCCCGCGCGTGGTGACGGGCACGCGGGCCGAGCAGATCCTGGCCGACATCCGCTAACTGGCGAGCCAGGCGGCGACCACGCGACCCATCCGGCCGAGCTGAGCCGGTGACACGACTCGGGGCAGGTCGCGGGCGCTGTGGTACTCGGCGTACGGCGTACTGCCAAGACGGACTCCAGGTAGGCCGGAGCGGACGAAGGACCAGTGGTCACTCGACTTGTTCACACAGGTCCTGCTCTGCACGCCAACCCGAGCTGCAACCGCCCGGAGTTCGTTGCGCAGGGCCACGTCGTCGGCTTGGGCAGAGCAGATCGGTACGACGGTTCCGACGCCCACTCGGTCGAGCGAGACCATGCCACGCAGAGCACTGCGCTGGGCTGCGGGCAGAGACGTGACGTACACGCGGGAGCCGTAGTGGTGCCTGGCGTCGCCGTCTCCGCGAGGCTCTTCGGCGCCGAAGGCAACGAACACGGTGGGGAGCCGGTGGTCGAGCAGAGCGGTGCCGAGCAGGACAGAGATGCCTGACGCATTGTCCTCGGCGCCGGGAGCCTGAGGGACGGTGTCGAGGTGGGCTCCGACGATGCGGTGCGGTGCTGCGGGGTTGAAGCCGGGTTTGGTGGCTATCAGGTTCCAGGTGGTGCCCGCACGGACCGGGATGCCCCAGGAGACGCCTGCGGGGACTCGCAGGGCCTGACGTCGGGTCTGGTAGCCGGCGGCGCGGAAGCGCTGTTCCAACCAGGTCAGAGCTTGCGCGTACGTCGTACTGGTCGCCTCACGGGGTCCTAGACCTGCGAGGTGCCGCACGGTGGTCATGGCGGCAGCACTGTCGAAGGTGGCTGGGCGAGGTGTCGGGGACGGGGCACGCGGCGCAGCGGTGGTGGGAGGCGGCGGCAGGCTGGAGGTTGCAACAGGCGGGGCGGTCGACGGAGTCGGAGCGTGGCTGGTGGTGCTGCTGGTGCACGCGGCGGTAGCCAGCAGGGTGAGGATGGCGGCCAACGGTCGGGTGGCGGCCCACATATGTCCATGGTCCCGGTCTGATCAAATCCGGCCCTTTTGGCACGGTGGTGCTGATGGCTCAGATTGGCCGCCCCATCCGGCCCGGCCGTGGGTACTGTTCCTCGGACACCTGACTCGGGGAGCTTTCCGTGACGCACGATCGCCACTCCTACGCCGAACCTGCCCTGGTTCGGACCACCCACCTCGAACTGGACCTCGAGTTGGACTTCAGCGCGAAGGTGCTGGCCGGCAGTGCCACGCACACGCTCGCCTGGACCGGTGCCGGTGACCGGCTCGTGCTCGACACCCGTGACCTGACCGTGCTCGCGGTCGAGGGTGCCACGGCGGACGGCTGGGAGCCGCTCGAGTACAGCCTCGCCATCGCCGACCCGGAGCTCGGCTCCGCCCTGCGGATCCGCACTGCGCGGCACGAGCGGGTCCGGGTCAGCTACCGGACCGCGCCGACCGCGACCGGTCTGCAGTGGCTGGAGCCGTCCATGACCGCGGGCGGGGTGATGCCGTTCATGTTCAGCCAGTCGCAGGCGATCCACGCCCGCAGTTGGGTGCCCGTGCAGGACACTCCGGGCGTGCGGTTCAGCTACGCCGCGCACGTCACCGCTCCGCCGGAGCTGATGGTGCTGATGAGTGCCGACAACGGTACGACGTCACGCCGTACCGGCTCGTACGACGTGGTGATGCCCGAGCCGATCCCGTCGTACCTGCTGGCGATCGCGGCCGGGGACCTGGTGTTCGAGCCGATCGGTGACCGGACCGGGGTGTGGGCCGAGCCGGAGATGGCCCGGCGGGCGGCGACCGAGTTCGCCGACACCGAGGAGATGATGCGGGTCACCGAGGCGCTCTTCGGCCCGTACCGCTGGGGTCGCTACGACCTGCTCGTGCTGCCCCCGTCGTTCCCGTACGGCGGGATGGAGAACCCGCGGATGACCTTCGCGACCCCGACCGTGGTGATCGGGGACAAGTCGCTGGTCAGTGTGGTCGCGCACGAACTGGCGCACAGCTGGTCGGGCAACCTGGTCACGCAGGACAGCTGGGACGACATCTGGCTGAACGAGGGCTTCACGTCGTACGTCGAGAACCGGATCGTCGAGGCCGTCTACGGCACCGAGTTCGCGGTGATGGAGACGGCGATCAAGCAGCACGCGACGGTGGTCAAGCTGGACCCGCTGACGCCGGCCGAGTTGGCCGTCGAGCTGCCGGGCCTGAATCACCGGTCCGAGTATCACGGGACGACGTCGTGCGGCCCGCTGAAGGGGTCGTGGTTTCTGTCCTGGCTGGAGGAGCGGTTCTCGCGCGAGGTCTTCGACCCGTTCCTGCGCGGGTACTTCGACCGGTTCGCTTTCCGAAGCATCAACTCCGAGGACTTTGTCGCGCATCTCGAGGAGCACCTGCTGTCTCAGCACGCCGGGGTCGTGACGGACGCCGAGCTGGCGGCGTGGCTGGACGAGCCGGGGATCCCGGCATTCGCGCGGCGGGCGGCGTCGGAGCGGTTCCAGGTCGTCGACCAGGCCCGGGACACGTGGCTGGCGACCGGCGAGCTGCCGGCCGGTGCGGCGGCGTGGACGACGCAGGAGTGGCTGCGGTTCCTCGACGCGGCTCCCGACGTACTGAGCGCCGAGCAGCTGCATCAGCTCGACCGCGAGTTCGGACTCACCGGTACGGCGAACGGCGAGATCGCCCGGCGGTGGTACCAGATCGTTGCCGCCAGCAGCTATGAGGCGTCGTACGCCGAGCTGGCCTCGTTCCTCACCCGGGTCGGGCGGATGAAGCTCGTGCTGCCGGTCTACCGGGCGCTGGCCGGGACGGACCGTGCGTTCGCCGCCGAGGTGTTCGCGAAGGCGCGGCCCGGGTACCACCCGATCACGACGGCGGCGGTGCAGAAGATCCTCGGCCAGTAATCGCGCCGCCGCCGCCGCCGCGAAGCGCCTTCGCAGTTGACGTCCTCCCTGCCCATGAAGGACGGGGATTCCAACTGCTACGCGGAGGTAGCGTGTTGGGGTTCACGCTTCGGTGAGACCCGTGGTGGCGTCTCTCGGCGTGCGCTGACGGCCCGTCCGGCCGCGATGTTGACTGCCGCGTTCACGTCCGCGTTCGCCTCATGCCCGCAGGCCGTGCACCGGAAGACCGCTTGGCTCTCGCGGTTTGCCGGTGCGCGATGCCCGCAGACGCTGCAGGTCTGCGACGTGTACGCAGGATTGATCTTCTCGACCCGCCCTGGCGCCTTGTGTTCCAGGCGCTGGACGAGCAGTCCCCAGCCGTTGGCCAGGATGCCCCGGTTCAGACCCGCCTTGGCACGCCGACGGTTCGGCAGGTACCTTCCTGGCCGTTCGGGATCGGGTTTGGGCTTCGGTCGCCGGGTCATCTGGGTGACCCGGAGGTCTTCCACCCGGATGACGTCGAAGCGGCGGGCGAGGTCGGTGCTGGTCTGCTCGACCCAGTCCTTGCGGCGGTCGCCGGCCCGGGCGTACAGCCTGGCGATCGCGGCCTTCACCCGCCGGCGCCGATTGGAGCCGCGACGGCAGCGGGCCAGGCGGCGTTGCAGGTGCTTGAGCCGTTCCTGCTCACCCTTCGACAGGCCGGGGCAGGTCAGGCGTTCGCCGGTGGACAGGGCGGCCGAGACGGTGACGCCGCGGTCGACGCCGACGACCTCACCGGTACCGGGTGCGGGGATCGGCGCCGGGATGACGGCGAACGCGAGGTGCCAGCGGCCCGCCCGGTCGCGGGTGATGCGGTACGACTTCGCGTCGGGTGTGGCGCGGGACAGTCGGAACCGGACCCAGCCGACCTTGGGCACGAGTACCCGCGCCCACTTCCGGTTCAGCTTCACGATCCGCGACGCCTGGGAACCGACGATGCGGAACCCTTCATGCAGCCCGGCCTTGCGCCACGTCGGCCGCTTGTGGGTCCTGGCGTAGTAGTTGCTGGCGGCCTGGTCGAAGTCCCGCAACGCCTGCTGCTGCACGGTCTGCGACCCAGCCCGCAGCCAGCCGAACGCGGCGCGGGCTTCGGTCAGTTGCCGCGACTGCTCGACGTACCGAGGTGTCGGGCCTTTGTCGCGGGTCCATATGGACCACTGCTCCAGGGCCAGGTTCCACACGTACCGGGCGTGCCGGCACTGCTCCAGCAATGCAGCCTGCTGCGCGGGAGTTGGCGCCATCCGGAAGCGGGACATGCCGGTTATCCAATCAGCTGGGACCGACAGTCCCCGATTTTCTCCGGCGGGAGGCAGTCGCGGTTCCTTCCCGGTCTGAGGGACAGGCTTTTCGCGTGACCTACCTGATGAACGAGATTCCTGCTGGGAGAGCGGTGGGACGGTCGGGGTCGGCTCGGAGGGCGTCGATGCGAGCCAGCGGCATGCCGACATACTAGTTGGTACAGAGATCGAGAGTGCGGCGGTTGTCGGTGTGGGTGGGGCGGTAGCCGAGGCGGGTGTTGATGCGTTGCATCGGGGTGTTTGTGCTGACTGTGTCGGCCAGGAGGGCGTCCAGGTCGGGGAAGCGGGCCCGGACCTGGCGGATTTGCTCGGCCTTCATCCACAGCGCGAGGCCGTGGCCGCGGTGGGCTGGGAGGACGGCGGTGCCGTAGTGCTGGGCCTCGCCCTTGCCGTCTCCTGGTACGACAAGTTCGGTGAAGCCGGCGATCGCGCCGGTGGACTCGTCGACGGCCGCGACCGTGCCCAGTCGCTCGCCGCGTTGCTCGATCACCTGGGCGGCATGCCGGGTCCGCTCGACGTCCCACGCATCCTCGCCGTACTCGATCCCACCCGTCGGCGCATCGTTCATCCCCGCCCGCGCGTCGGTGAACGTCTGCACCCACTCCTCCGGTACGACGCCCGCCCACGACACCAGGTGATAGCCCGGAGGTTCCGCGCCCGCGATTGCCTCGAGTTCGGTGATGTCGACGGACGCGAGTCGCAACCGCGCGTACACCAGAGTGAGGCCGACACCGAACCCGTGGTGCTGCAGGAACCGGTCGGCGGACGAGCCCACCCTGGCGTCGGCCAGCAACGTGCGTACGTCGTGGTCGCGAGCGGCCCCGACGACCGCGTCGAGGAGCCGCGACCCTACGCCGCGCCGGCGCTCGGCCGGATGGACGTTCAGTTCGAACTCGGCCAGGTGGCTGTGCGACTTGCGGCTGTTGAGCCGGAGGAATGCGGACCCGACCGGGTTGCCGTCGCCGTCCGCGGCGAGCCACACGAGCCGGCGGCTGAACGGCCGGAAGTCGGGATCTGTCAGAGGAGTCAGTCGAATGCTCAAGCCGACAAGATAACTCCGCCCCGGGATCACGTGCCGCTGGCAGGGCGAATCGGCTAGCGTGCTGCGAACAGTGCGCGGGGGAGAGGAGACGATCGGGTGGACCACACGGGTGAGGTGCGGACGATCGGTGCCGACCATGTCGCGCTGCGCGAGCAGGTCCTCGCGGAGCTCCGTCGGCGGATCGTTGACGGCGACTACGCGCAGGGCGAGCGACTGACCGAGACCCGGCTTGCCGACGACTTCGGGGTCTCCCGCAACCCGGTTCGCGAAGCGCTCCGCGTGGTCGAGGCGGAGGGCTTCGTCCAGATCCTGCCGCGCCGTGGTGCGGTGGTGGCGACTCTCGACGAGACCGCGGTGCGCGACCTGTTCGCCGTACGCGAGCAGCTGGAGACACTTGCCGCCGGGCTCGCGGCCGAGCGGGCGACGAAGAGGGATGTCGACCGGTTGCGCAGGCTGCTGGCGGACGCCAGCGCGGCGACCGAGGCCAAGGACTTCGACCGGGTCGCCGAGCTGAACAGCGCGTTCCATCGCGCGGTGATCGATGTCAGCGGCAACCGCTGGCTGCTGTCGATGTCGGCCGCGATGTACCACCACGTGCACTGGGTCTTCCGCGTCGGTGCCGCCCAGCGCGCACCGCATTCGTGGGAGGAACACATCCGCCTGGTCGACGCCATCGCCGCGGCAAACCCCAAGGCGGCCACGAAGGCAGCCCGCGAGCATGTCGAGGCCGCCGCAAAGGCAGCTCTGACTCAGCGGCCGACCGCGTAGCCCTGCATGCCACGCGGGTTCGCCGCCGCGGCCAGGACCCCGTCAGCCTCCTTGCGTACGGCGCACAAGCGGCCAAGGCTCCACGCATCGCCTTCGGTGACGACGTGCCCACGTCGTACCAACTCGTCCCGTACGGCGGCGCCCAGGCGGCTCTCCATCACCAGACCGCCCGGCTCAGTCGCGCGCGGGTAGAACGACGACGGGAAGCCGGTGGTGTGCCACGCCGGCGCGTCGATCGCCTCCTGCAGATCCATCCCGCTGCCCAGGTGACGCAGCAGGAAGAGCAACTGCCACTGGTCCTGCTGGTCGCCTCCCGGCGAACCGCAGGCCAGCACCGGCTCGCCATCACGCAGGACGAGGGTCGGGGTGAGCGTGGTCCGCGGCCGCATACCTGGCGTGAGCGACGACGCCAGCCCCTCTTCGAGCCAGAACATCTGCAGCCGGCTGCCGAGGCAGAACCCGAGCTCCGGGATCGTCGGCGACGACTGCAGCCAGCCACCGCTCGGCGTCGCGGAGATGACGTTGCCCCACCGGTCGATCACGTCGACATGGCAGGTGTCGCCACGGGTCACGCCCTCGGACGAGACCGTCGGTTCACCGGTCGACGCGTCGCCGAGATCCTTGCTGACGGCAATTGAGGGCAGGACTGGCCGGCGGCCGTCAGGCTGACCTGGGCGGAGCTCGAGCGACGCGTCCGGACCGATGAGCTTGGCCCGCTCGGCGGCGTACGCGGGGGAGAGCAGCGTCTTCAGCGGTACGTCGGCCCCATCGCCGTACCAGGCCTCGCGGTCGGCGTACGACAGCTTCATCACTTCAACCGTCGTGTGCACACCCTCGGCGCTGTCCAGGTCGACATCACCCAGCTCGGCCAGTACGGCGAGGGACTGCAGCAGCGCCGGCCCTTGGCCCCACGCTCCGGTCTTGGCGACCGTGTACCCGTTCCAGTCGAGGGTCGCCGGCTCTTCCCAGCTCGCCTCGAACGCAGCCAGGTCCGCACCGGTGATCAGCCCAGCGTGATCGCCGCCGCTGGAGTCCCGGTGCGGCAGCCGCGAGAACTTGTCGATCGCCTCCGCGACGAAGCCCTCACGCCAGGTCTTCCGCGCCCGTTCGACCTGTGCCTGCCGGTCGGCGCCGGCTGCCTCGGCCTCGGTCACCAGCCGCTCGAGTGTGGCGGCGTACGCCTCGTTGCGGAACATCCCGCTCGGCGGACGTCCGTCCTGCAACCACAGCGCCGCCGACGTCGGCCAATGCTCCTCGAACAGTTCCTGCACCGTGCCAACCGTGTCACCGACCCGTGGCACCAACGGGTGCCCATTACGCGCGTAGTCGATAGCAGGCTCGAGTACGACGCGCAGCGGCATGCTGCCGTGGTCACGCAGCAGGAGCAGCCATGCGTCCACAGCACCCGGCACAGCCGCAGCAAGCGGTCCCGAGCCGGGGATGAGCGACAGACCAAGTGAGCGGAAGTGTTCGATCGTCGCACCGGCCGGAGCGACGCCCTGACCGCACAGCACCCGAGGGGTGGGGTCTTTGGCGGTGGCTATGATCGCCGGCACCTCACCGCCTGGTCCGTTGAGGTGCGGCTCCACCACGTGCAGCACGAACCCAGCAGCCGCTGCGGCGTCGAAGGCGTTCCCGTCGAGCTCCAGGATCCGCATGGCCGACTGCGAGGCCAACCAGTGCGTGGACGAGACCATCCCGAACGTGCCGCGCAGCGTAGGCCGGGTGGTGAAAGTCATGAGGTCACTCCTTCGAGTGTGCGTACGTCGGGGCCGGTTCCGTCGTCGTTGACCAGATGACAGGCGACCTGGTGTCCACCTTCGCCGATCACTCGCTGCTCCGGTACGACTGTCCGGCATGTGTCGATCGCCACCGGGCACCTGGTGTGGAACCGGCAGCCAGGTGGTGGGTCGATGGCCGACGGCAGGTCGTCACCGAGTAGGACCGGCTTGCGTGCTCGCTGCTCGGTCGGGTCGGGGACAGGAGCCGCGGAGAGCAGCGCTTGGGTGTAGGGGTGAGCGGGTGCGCCGAAGATGCGTGCGCGCGGGCCTTGCTCGACCAGTTGGCCCAGGTACATCACCGCGACCTCGTCAGCCAGGTACTCGACGGCTGACAGGTCGTGCGTGATGAACAGACAGGCAAAGCCCAGGTCCCGTTGCAGGTCCGCCAGCAGGTTGAGCACTGCCGCCTGGACTGACACGTCGAGGGCGCTCGTCGGCTCGTCGGCAACGAGTAGACGCGGCTCTGAGATCAGAGCACGCGCAATGCTCACCCGCTGGCGTTGACCGCCGGACAGCTCGTGGGGTGAGCGCTGGGCGACCTCTGGGCGGAGCCCGACTCGGCGCAACGACTCGGACACCTTTCCTGAGATGTCCTTGCGGCGCATGAGGCGTAGCGGCTCGCCGACGATGTCTCCGACCGACAGCCGCGGGTCCAGTGAGCCAGCCGGGTCCTGGAACACGATGGACACGTCGCGACGGTGTGGACGCAGTTGCCGGCGGTTGAGGTGAGTGATGTCGGCATCGGCGAGCCGGATGGTCCCTCCGGTCGGCTCCAGCAACCGGACGATGCAACGACCGACCGTGGACTTGCCGGACCCGCTCTCACCGACCAGTGCAACCACAGACCCTTGCCGAATCCGCAGTGTCACCCCGTCCACGGCCCGGACCGGTCCGAAGTGCATGACGAGGTCTTCCACCTCCAGGGCCAGGGCATCCATCAGACCTCCACTGGTTCTCTGACCGGGTTCCAGCACGCGACTCGGTGCAGACCAGGTGTCAGCTGCGGTTGGGACGTCGTACAGGTGTCGACTGCTCTCGGGCAGCGGTCGGCGAAGGTGCAGGCGTCGGGTTGTTCGGAGAGGACCGGGACGAGGCCTGGGATCTCGTTGAGGCGGTGTGTCCCGGCGTGGCGGCCGGCAGCCGGTGATGCGCCCAGGAGTCCGGCTGTGTACGGGTGTTGTGGGTGAGCGAACAGGTCGTGGACCTCGGCAGTCTCGACGACCCGTCCGGCGTACATCACCGCTACCTGGTCAGCCAGATCAGCGACGACTCCCAGGTCGTGCGTGATCAGGACGATGCTCGTGCCGAGGCGTTCCCGCAGCTCCCGCAGTACGTCGAGAATGCCTGCCTGGATCGTGACGTCGAGCGCTGTGGTCGGCTCGTCGGCGATCAGGACTTTCGGGTCGCAGGCAACAGCCATCGCGATCATCACGCGTTGCCGCATCCCGCCGGACAGCTGGTGCGGATAATCGCCCACGCGACGCTCGGCAGACGGGATGCCGACCAGCTTGAGCAGCTCGATCGACCGGTCCCGGGCCGCCTGCCGGCTGAGACCGATGTGGGTCCGCAGGACCTCGCCGATCTGGTGGCCGACGGTGAAGACCGGGTTCAGCGATGTCATCGGCTCCTGGAAGATGTACGCCACCTCACGGCCGCGGATCGAGCGGAGCGTCCGCTTGTCGGCGCCGATCAGCTCGACGCCGTCGAGCTTCACCGACCCGTCGACGGTCGCGGTGCGGGGGAGCAGGCCGGCCAGGCTCATCGCGGTCACGCTCTTGCCGCAACCGGATTCGCCGACCACCGCGAGCACCTCGCTCTCACCGACCTGGAAGTTCACGTGGTCGACCGCGGACAGCATGCCGTCCTCGGTCCGGAAGGTGACGGAGAGGTCGTTCACCTCGAGCACAGTTCTCATCGTCGGCTCGCTTTCGGGTCGAGCGCGTCGCGCAGACTGTCGCCGACGATGTTGAACGCCAGCGTCAGCAGCATGATCGCGACGCCGGGCATCACCGCGGCCCAGGGTGCGCGGGCGGCGAATTGCTGTGCGTCGGACAGCATCGTGCCGAGACTCGGAGCCGGCGGCTGGATGCCGAGTCCGAGGAAGGACAACACCGCCTCACCGAGGATCGCGGCCGGGATCGCGACCGTCGCCTGGACGATGATCACCGATGCGGCGTTCGGCAGGATGTGCCGGCCGAGCACCCAGGCGTCGCTCGCGCCCTCGACGATCGCGGCCGCGACGAAGTCCAGCGACTTCAGCCGCAACGTCTCCGAGCGGACGATCCGGATCACACCGGGGATCTGCGCGATCCCGATCGCGATCGCCGCGTTGCCCAGGCTGGCCCCGCGGATCGCGGCCAGCCCGACCGCGAGGATCAGGAACGGGAACGCCAGCACCAGATCGGTGAATCGCGAGATCAACGCGTCGATGGCCCGGAAGTACCCGGCCATCAGCCCGAGCGGTACGCCGATCACCAGCGATGTGGCGACCGCGAGCACACCGACATGCAGCGAGGCTCGCAACCCGAACATGATCCGCGCGAGCACGTCACGACCGAGGTCGTCAGTGCCGAGCAGATAACCGGCCGTTCCAGGTGGAGCGAAAGCACGATCCAGATGCGTCTGCGTCGGCTCATGGGGCGCGAGCCAAGGCGCGAACACCGCGAGAATCACCGCGATCCCCAGTACGACGAGACCGGTGATCGCGAGCGGGTTGCGGAGCATCCGTCGTACGACCTTGCGGCGGTTGCTGCGCAGCGGCGTACCGGCGGTGACGGTGACGTCGGTGATGGCCATCAGGCGTCCCCTCGCACCCGGATGCGCGGATCGATGACCGAGTACAGCAGGTCGACGAGCAGGTTGATCAGGATGTACGCCGCCGCGGTGACCAGGACGACGGCCTGGATCACCGGGTAGTCGCGCTGGAAGACGGCGTCGACGGTCAGCTTGCCGAAGCCGGGCAGCGCGAAGATCCGTTCGGTGACGACGGCGCCGGAGATGAGCGCGCCGAGTTGCAGGCCGACGATCGTGATCACCACGATCAGGCTGTTGCGGAGAGCGTGCCGGCCGATCACCGCGCGGGGCGAGAGGCCTTTGGCTTCCGCCGTACGGATGTAGTCGGCGCTCAGCGCGTCCAGCATCGACGAACGGGTCTGCCGCATGATGACCGCGGCCAGGCCGGTGCCGAGGATGAACGCGGGCAGGATCAGGTGGTGCAGATTGTCGACCGGGTTGGTGAGGAACGGGACGAACCCGGACGCCGGGAACAGGCCGAGGGCGACGGACAGGTAGAGGATCGCCATCAGCCCGAGCCAGAAGTTCGGCACGGACAGGCCGAGCAGAGCCAGCGCGTTGGCGGCCCACTCGGCCGGTCGTCCCCGTCGTACGGCGGCGACAACGCCGGCTCCGACCCCGATCACGCTGGCGATCAGGATCGCCAGGATCGACAACTCGATCGTGACCGGCAAGGCGTTCGCGATCATCGTGGTGACCGACTCACCGGTCCGGATCGACTGACCCAGATCACCGCGGGCGGCGTGACTGACGAACTGCCAGAACTGCACCAGCAACGAGTCGTCCAGCCCGTACTGCTCGCGGATCGCCCGCAGCGACTCCGGATCCCGGTCCTCGCCGGCCAGCGCGAGGGCCGGATCACCCGGCAACGCGCGGACGCCGACGAAGACGACGATCGTTGCCAGGATCAACGTGACGATCGACTGCCACAACCGGCCGAGGAGATACCGCCTCACTGCGCGAACCCGGCGAAGGCCGCCCGGAGGACACCGTCGGGGTAGACCTGGATGCCGGACACCTTCTTCGAGACACCGGTCAGGTTGCGCTGCCGGTATAGGTAGATGAGCGGGTCGTCCTGCTGCAGTTTGGTCACCACGTCGCCGTACAGCTTGATCCGCTCGGCCTTGTCCGTCGACTGCCGCGCGTCGGTGAGCAGCTTGTCCACCTCGGCGTTGCTGTAGCCGGCCACGTTCTGGCTGCCCTCCGAGCCGACGAAGTTGTAGATGTTCGCATCCGGGTCGACCCGGCCGGACCAGCCGAGCTGGAGCAACTCGAAGTCACCACGGTCCTGCTGGTCGAGCAGCGAGGCGTACTCGACCGGCTTGATCACCAACTCGAACCCACCCTCCTTGACCATCGCCTGCAATGCCTGCGCGAGCCGGAGGCTGTCCGGGTTGTTCGAGGTGATCATCGTGACCTTGTACGGCGTTGTCGCGCCGGCCTCGGACAGCAGCTGCTTCGCCTTCGCCGGGTCGTGCGGCGGGCACACCTGGGCGGCGTCGGAGGTGAACTCGCTCTTCGGTGACACCGGCGAGCAGGCGACCGTGTTCAGCCCGTTGAAGATCGACTTCACCAGGGCCTCGCGGTCGATCGACAGTGCGAGCGCCTGCCGGACCTTCGGGTCCTTCGCGATCGGGGTGTCGAGTTGCTTGAGCGGATTACCGATGCCGTTCGCGTTGGCGATGTTGATCGTCAGGCCCTGGTACCCGAGCGACTGCGACTGCAGCACCGTCATCGTGCTGTCCTTCTGCAGCGAGGGCGCGTCCTGGGTCGACAAGGAGTCGGCGACCTGGGCGTCACCGGACTTCAAGTTGGCCGAGCGGATGCTCGAGTCGGTGATGATCCGGTACTCGATCGCATCCAGGTGGACCTTCGCGGCGTCGTAGTACAGGGGATCCTTGACCACCTTGATCGAGTTCTGTGCGACCCGGTTGGCGAACTTGAACGGGCCGACACAGACCGGCGCGGTGGAGAAGTTCGCGCCGAGCTTGGTCACCGCGGCCGGGCTGAGGACCATGCCGGCCCGGTCCGCCAGCGCGGCGGTCAGCGGGGCGAACGGCTTCGACAGCTTGATCACCACGGTGTTCGGGTCCGGCGTCTCGACCGCGCTGATCGGGCCGAGTTCGCTCTTGCGGCCGGAGCCGGCCAGCGTCAGGCCGCGCTCGATCGAGACCTTCACCGCGTTCGAGTCGAGGGTGCCGCCGTCGGCGAACTTCACCCCTTGGCGCAGCGGGATGGTCAGGCTGAGGCCGTCGGCCGCGATGGTCGGCAGCGCGGTCGCGAGCTGCGGCACGATCTTGGCGTCCGGGCCGAGGTCGTACAGCTTCTCGCACATGGTGTGGAAGACGTACCGCGAGTAGAGGCTGCGCGACAGCGTCGGGTCCAGCTTGTCCGGATCGGCGGACAACGCAACGGTCAGCGTGCCGCCCTGCTTCACCTTCGCCGGGTCCGCGGGGTCGCCGAACACGTCCTGCCCGGTGGCCTCCTGACTGCTGCCGCCCTCGATCCCGGCCGGCTCGACGGGGGAGCAGGCGGTGCCGATCAGGGCCAGCGCGATCACCCCGACAGCAGCTCGGACGTACTTCGAGCTAGAGCGGTTCAGTAGGAACGGAAGTCGACGAGTAGTCATCAGGTGCTCCTGGGTAGGCGGTCTCGTCGACTGTTTCATGTATACAAGGGACGTGCGCAAGTGATTCGGCGAGTTTGTGTGAACCTTTTACGACTCCACGCCGTACTCCGTTGTGAACGTTCAACTGCCGACCGCCATCGGGCCGCCGGAGACTGTCGCATGCCTCCGGCGGCCCGTGGGTCAGGCGTTCACCGGGTAGCGGAGATCACCCTTGGGCAACGGGTCGCCGGTGAGTGAGAGCGCCATCAGGTTCGGTCCGTCGAACTCCGGGTGATGGATGCCGAACTCGGTCGCCTGCCGGAATCCGAACCGCGGGTAGTACTCGGCATGCCCGAGCACGACCACGGACTGCTCACCACGATCACGCGCTGTGGCGAGCGCCGCTCGGACGGCCGCGCTACCCGCACCCTGACGCTGGTACGACGGCAGGACTGCGACCGGCCCGAGTGACAGAACCGGGGCGTCGCCGACGTGACAACGAGTGAGCAGGGCATGCGCGACGGGCTGATCGTCCACAGTCGCGACGAACGACAGACCGTCGATCCACGCGACCGGGTCGGCGCGCAGCGCGTCGAGGAAGTCGACCTCGAACTGCCGGCCGAACGCCTGCCGGGTCAGGCCACGGATGGTTTCGATGTCCGCGCTCGTCTCGGCGCGGGTCTTCCAGGTGGTGCTGGACAACGGAGAATCCCTTTCGGGCAAGGGGTTCCGCGTCAGGCGGAACCCGAGGTGAGGTGGATGACCGGAATGGCTGCCGCCCAGGCGACAGCGCCCGCTGACACGGTCATCAACCCACCTCCTCCGAAGTTCTTCGTCACCCTAGCTGGAGCGGTGGACCGGGTGCACCGGATTTACCAGTCCGTGGCCAGTGCGCCGAGCGGATCCGTGGTCGCCGGCGCGGCCGGCGTCCAGGTGTCGCCGATGAGCCGGTACGGGTGCCAGTGGCCCCGGTGATCCAGGCGCAGCTGGGTGTCCGCGCCCACGGTGATGCGGTTGTCGCGGATCTCGACAGCGAACTCCGCCGCGACCAGTTCGGTCCGGGCGCGAGCCAGCTCCGCGGGTGCCGGGGTCCAGGTGCGTTCGAGGACGTCGAGTCCGGGCGCGCCGCCGTACCGCCAGGCTTGGATGCCCAGGGCAAGGTCTCTGGTGTCGGCCAGTGATTCGCTGAGCTCGGGGAAGTCGGCGGCGAGGCGTACGGCGTCCTGCCACTCGTCGAGCGGTTGGGGCTCCGGCACGCCGTGGAGCAACGCGTTGAGGAGCGCCCGGGCTCGTCGGGATGCGTCGAGGACGAGCAGCGGGAGAGCCGCCGGGGCGAAGCCTTCTGGTGGCTCGATGCCGCTGACCGCGAGCTCGTCGAGGGTCACCTTTCCCGGCAGCTGAGGTACGTCGGGCAGGTCCGCGACCGACGTAGTCAGCACGTCGGCTGCCGACACCCCGGCCGATGCATCCGGCCCGATCGGCTCACCCGGCTCGGCAGCCGCTGAGCCCTCCCGGGCCTGTCGGCTCTGCAGTTGGTCGAGCAGGTCATCCCGCGAACGGCCGCGCAGCAGGAGCAGCACGAACGGGTCGGAGTCGAGCAGCCAGGCGACCTGGTAGCAGAGACCGGCAGCGTGCTGGCAGGGGAGCTCCCAGCCGTCACACGTGCACGTCGGATCGAGGTCGCCGATGCCCGGGAGCAGCGGGACGCCCGCGTCGGAGGCCGCCTCGACCAGGTCGTGCGGCATCTCCCCGTCGAGCAGCGCCGCGATGTGCCCGGCGCGCGCCGCGACCTGGTCGAGGAAGCGGCTCCACTCGTCCTCGCTCAGCTCATCGACGCGGACGACGGCTTCGTACGTGTCCTCGGGGGAGTAGACGGTCGCCGCGATCCGCCCGGGGCTGATCGTGATCGTCCCGACCTGCCCGGAGTTCGCGTACCGCCGTCCCTTCCGCAGCTGGTCATTGTCCAGCGACGTGTCCTCCAACGCCTGCACCCAGGCACGTGCCCACCACGATCGCCCGCGCGTGCTGCGTCGCTGGGCCTCGAACGCGGGGAACCCTTGCGCCTCAGTCATCGCAGACCACCCCGCAGCTCGACCAGATCGGCCAGCTCGGAGTCGGACAGCTCGGTCAGGGCCGCTTCGCCGCCGGCGAGCACGGCTTCGGCCAGTTGGCGTTTGCTGGCGAGCATGGCCGCGATGCGGTCCTCGATGGTGCCCTCGGCAATCAATCTGTGCACCTGGACCGGCCGAGTCTGGCCGATCCGGTACGCCCGGTCCGTCGCCTGATCCTCGACCGCCGGATTCCACCACCGGTCGTAGTGCACGACATGGTCCGCGCGGGTCAGGTTCAGCCCCGTCCCAGCCGCCTTCAGCGACAGCAGGAACACCGGTACGTCGCCGGCCTGGAACCGCTCGACCATCTCCTCACGCTTCGGCACCGGCGTACCGCCGTGTAGCAACTGCGTGCCGATCCCGCGCTCGGCCAGATGACGCTCGAGCAGCTTCGCCATCGCGACGTACTGCGTGAAGACGAGGACGGCGCCGTCCTCCGCGACGATCGTCTCCAGCAACTCGTCGAGCAGCTCGAGCTTGCCGGACCGCCCGGTCAGCCGCGCGGCCTCGCCTTCCTTCAGGTACTGCGCCGGATGGTTGCAGATCTGCTTCAGCCCGGTCAGCAGCTTCACGATCAGGCCACGCCGCGCCATCCGGTCGCTGGCCTTCACCTCGGCCATCAGCTCGCGAACCGTCGCCTCGTACAACACAGCCTGCTCGCGCGTGAGCGACACCGGCTGATCGGTCTCGGTCTTCGGCGGCAGCTCCGGAGCGATTCCAGGATCCGACTTGCGTCGCCGGAGCAGGAACGGCCTGACAAGTTTCGCCAACCGTTCCGCGACCTCTTCGTCCTTGTCCGCCTCGATCGGCGCCGCCCACTGGTTCCGGAAGTTCCCGAGCCGGCCGAGCAGGCCTGGGGTGGTCCAGTCGAGGATCGCCCAGAGCTCGGAGAGGTTGTTCTCCACCGGCGTACCGGTCAACGCCACTCGTGCCTGCGACGGCACGGTCCGCAACGCCTTCGCCGTACCGGATGACGGGTTCTTCACATGCTGAGCCTCATCCGCGACGACTAGCGCCCACCGATGAGCGGCCAGCCGTACGGCGTCCCGCCTGAGCGTCCCGTACGTCGTCAGCACGAACCCGTCCTCGGCGCCGTCGAGCGATCGCGCCGATCCGTGGAAGCGGCGTACCGGCGTGCCTGGAGCGAAGCGCTGGACCTCCCGCTCCCAGTTGCCGAGCAACGACGCCGGGCACACGACGAGTGTCGGACCCGCGGTCTCGTCTGAGGTCTGGCGGTGGAGGTGGAGTGAGATGAGGGTGATCGTCTTGCCGAGGCCCATGTCGTCGGCGAGGCAGCCGCCGAGACCGAGCGACGTCATCCGGGCCAGCCAGCGGAGGCCGCGGAGCTGGTAGTCGCGTAGCGTCGCCTGCAGGCCGGCGGGTGCGTCGATCGGTTCGTCGGCGCGGTCGGGGTCGGCGATCCTCGCGCGCAGATCCTCGAGCCACTGGGTCGGCTTCACCGCGATCTGGCGGCCGTCGATCTCGGTGGTGCCGGTGAGCGCCGCGCTGAGGGCGTCGATCGCGGTGACCGGTTTGAGGATCCGCTCCCGTGCCTTGCGGGCCAGGTCGGGATCGATCAGCATCCACTGGTCGCGCAGCCGGACCACCGGGCGGGTCGCCTCGGCCAACTGGTCCATCTCCGCCTCGGTCAGCGGGTCGTTGCCCAGCGCAACCTGCCAGCTGAAGTCCAGCGTCGAGTCACCGCCGAAGAAGCTGGGCAGATCGCTCGGCGGCCCGTCCGACGAGGTGATCGCCGCCCGCGCCTTGAGCGACCGCCCGAGACTCCGCGGCCAGTGCAGATCCACCCCGGCCGCCGTCAGCCGCTGCGCCCCACCTGCCAACAGCTCTGCGACCTCTTCGTCGGACAGCTCCATCCGATCCGGTACGGCGGACTCCAGCAGCCGACCCAACGGCTGCCAGACCCGCGCGGCCCGCCGAATCGCCAACGTCGCGTCGATCCGGGCCCGCGGCCCGAACCCGGCGATGTCCTCGGTCCACACGTCATCCGCGTCCCGGACCAGCGTCGGATCCTGCAGGCTGTGCAACTGGACAACGGCCCGGAACGCCATCGACTCGGGCAACTCGATCCGCAACGAGATCCGCACCCCGCTGTCGAGCCCCACCGACACCTCATCGGCCCACGACCGCAACCGCTCGGCCCGCTGAGGCGCAGCCGTGGTGAACAGGTTGGTCTTGTGTGCCTTGGCAGCCGCCGGAGACCGAGGCATCCCATCCGCCACCGCATCCACAAACGCCCGCACCAACTCCTCCGCCACCGGCAACCGCACACCCCCGGCGACCCCGCCCGACACGGCCCCCGTAACACCACCCACCCCAGCCCCGGCAACACCACCCGACGCGACCGCCGAGGGAACGGTCCCGACACCTGCTTCCAACGGAAGGGCTCGGGCGGTGGGTGGCATGGACTCCGCGAGTGCGAGGAGCCGGTTCACATCCTCGGTGTCGAGTGGGCCTACTCGCCAGGCGTCGTGGCCGTCGGGGGAGACGCCGGGAAGCAGCTTGCCGCGGGCAACCAGTTGGAGTGCGGCCAGCGAGGCGGCGCCCCAGAACGCAGCCGAGGCGTGCGCACCAGGTGTCTGGCGGGCGCGGCCGAGCACCGGGACGGCTTCCGCCACCGGGAGCTCGATCGCTCGCACCGACCTCAGCTCGGACTCGACGACCAGCTCGAGCTGTGCCTGCTCACCGACGCCGAGCGGAAGCTGCCCACCGTCCGGATCCCAGAACGCAACCCTGCCCTCCCGAGGTGGATCCGCCGGCTTGAACACCACCGCACACCCAGCCAGCGCCTGCTGCCCCGAACCCACCAACCTGAAGCCCTCCTAGCCAACCGCCACAACACCAACCAACTGCACCCGCCGGACCGCCACACCTCAGACCGTGAGCACCTCCGCGTCGGTCGGGCCAGCACCCGGCTGGTCGAACTGGGTCCGGTACAGCTCCTCGTAGCGACCACCCGCGGCCAACAGATCCGTGTGCGTACCCTGCTCGACGATCTGCCCGGCCTCGATCACGAGGATCTGGTCGGCGGCCCGGATCGTAGAGAGCCGGTGCGCGATGACAACCGCCGTACGGCCCTCCAGAGCCTCAGTCAGAGCAGCCTGGACCGCAGCCTCATTGGTCGAGTCCAACGCGGCAGTCGCCTCGTCGAGAATGACCACCCGCGGCTGAGCCAGCAGCAACCGGGCGATCGTCAGCCGCTGACGCTCACCACCCGACAACCGATAGCCACGCTCACCGACGACCGTGTCCAGCTCATCCGGCAGCGACCTGATCAAGTCACCCAGCCGTGCCCGTGTCAGCGCGTCCCACAGCTCGTCCTCGGTCGCTTCCGGCCGAGCCAGCAGCAGGTTCTCCCGGATGCTGTCGTGGAAGAGGTGGCCGTCCTGGGTGACCATGCCGAGCGTGTCCCGCAACGACTCCGCGCTGACGTCGCGTACGTCGACGCCGGCCAACTTCACCGAGCCCGAGTCAACGTCGTACAGGCGGGGGATGAGCTGGGCGATCGTCGACTTGCCGGCCCCGGACGAGCCGACCAGCGCGACCATCTGCCCCGGCTCGGCGCGGAACGAGACGTCGTGCAGCACCTCGACGCCACCCCGGGTGTCGAGTTTCGCGACCTCCTCCAGCGAGGCCAGGGAGACCTTGTCCGCCGACGGGTAGGCGAACCTCACGTGCGAGAACTCGACCGACACCGGACCCGCCGGCACCTTGCCCGCGTCCGGCTTGTCCTTGATCAGCGGCTCGAGATCCAGCACCTCGAAGACCCGCTCGAAGCTGACCAGCGCCGTCATCACCTCGAGCCGCGCACTGGCCAGCGCGGTCAGCGGTGAGTAGAGCCGGGTGAGCAGCAGCGCCATCGCGACGACGGCACCCGCGTCGAGTTGGTCGCGCAGCGCGTAGAACCCGCCCAGCCCGTAGACCACAGCCAGTGCAAGCGCCGACACGAGCGTCAGCGAGGTGACGAACACCCACTGCACCATCGCCGTCCGCACGCCGATGTCCCGCACCCGCCGGGCCCGGACCGCGAACTCCGCCGACTCACGCGCCGGCCGGCCGAACAGCTTCACCAGCGTCGCGCCCGGCGCTGAGAACCGCTCGGTCATCTGCGTACTCATGGTCGCGTTGTAGTCCGCCGCCTCTCGCTCCAGCGCGGCCAGCCGGTTCCCGATCCGGCGCGCCGGGATGACGAAGATCGGCAGGATCACCAGCGCGAGCAGAGTGATCTGCCACGAAACCCCCAGCATCACGACCAGGGTCAGCGCCAGCATGACCAAGTTGCTGACCACGCCCGACAGCGTGTCGCTGAAGGCTCGCTGCGCGCCGATGACGTCGTTGTTCAGCCGGGAGACCAGCGCGCCGGTCCGGGTCCGGGTGAAGAAGGCGATCGGCATCCGCTGGATGTGGTCGAACACCGCGGTCCGCAGATCGAGGATCAGCCCCTCGCCGATCCCGGCCGACAGCCACCGGGTGAGCAACCCGAGCCCGGCTTCCGCGACCGCGATCACCGCGATCAGTACGGCGAGCTGCAAGACCGTGCTGAACGGTTTGGAGCCGACGATCGCGTCGACCACCCGCCCGGCGAGCACCGGCGTCGCGACCGCGAGGACCGCGGCGCCGACGCTGAGCGCGAGGAATGCGATCAGCGCCCGCCGGTGCGGTCGCGCGAAGGCAAGGATGCGCTTCAGGGTCGCTTTCGAGAACGGCCGCTTCTCATCTTGTCTGTGCATCGCGTGGTACATCGACGTCCACGCGGTCATTTCCATACTCACGGCGAGACTCCGGCAGCTCGGTTGTTCAGGAAGTACCGATGATCGCTGAGATCACCGACAGTTTCCGACCGTAGAACCTCAACAATCCTTGAGGTCAACCTCATATCCCACCCCGACCTAACTGAGTACACTGTACGAAGTAACCGAACGAGTGTAGCCACTCGGAGGGAACCGCGCACATGAATAAGGAGTACAGCGGTAGCGGCGATCCCGCGAAGAGCCTGGAGTTGCTGTGGCGCCGGCGGCCGGAGCCGACGCGTGGGCCCAAGCCGGCGCTCACGGTCGAGGGGATCGTCGAGGCCGCGCTGCGGATCGCCGATGCCGAGGGGATCGCCGGGATGTCGATGCGCCGGGTGGCCGACGAGCTCGGCGCCGGCGCGATGACGCTGTACCGCTATTTCCCCGGCAAGGCCGAGCTCCTCGACGTCATGCTCGACACCGTGTACGGCGAATTGCCGCGACGCGAGGTGGACGGCGACTGGCGGGCCAAGCTCGACGAGGTCGCCCGGGAGAACCGTGAGCTGTACTTACGCCACCCGTGGATGCTCCAGGTCGCGATCAGCCGCCCGCCGCTCGGGCCGAACGTGATGGCGAAGTACGAGTACGAGCTGGCTGCCGTCGAGGGCATCGGGCTGACGGACATCGAGATGGACGACACCGTCGCCTTGGTGAACGGCTACGTACATGGAGCCGTACGCACCGCTGTGGAGGCGCGGCAGGTGATCCAGCGGTCGGGGATGACCGACAAGGAGTGGTGGCTGGCTCACGTCCCGCATCTGGACCAGATCGGCGACACGAAGAACTACCCGCTCGCGTCGCGGGTCGGGACGGCGGTCGGGAATGAGTTCGACGCGCCGTACGACTCCGATCATGCGTTCGAATACGGTCTGGAACGGGTCCTGGACGGCGTATCCGCGCTGGTGGAGAAACGGTCGAGACCGAAACCGTAAACCCAGTTGTGAGTGAGTACTCACTCAGTTAATCTCGATCCGTGACTCCACGAGCGACCCCACTACCTCCCGACGAACGACGCGCGGCCATCGTCAAGGCCGCCCTGCCGTTGCTGGAGGAGTTCGGCAACGAGGTGAGCACCAAGCAGATCGCCGAGGCGGCCGGGATCGCCGAGGGCACCATCTTCCGCGCCTTCGGCAGCAAGGACGCTCTGGTCGACGCGGCCCTGGCCACTGCCTTCGACGCCACCGAGCTGATCCGGGCGCTCGAGCATGTCGACCGTTCGCTGCCGTTGCGGGAGCGGACGATCGCCGCGGTCGACATCGGCCAGAAGCGGCTCAAGGGCGTCTTCAAGCTGATGTTCGCGCTGCGGATGCGCCGACCGCCCGAACTGAAGTCCACACCGATGGACGAAGCGCACCGCAAGCGGCAGTCCGATCTGGCCAATCTCGCCTTCGCGGACCTGCTCCGGCCGGACGCCGACCAGTTGCGCTTCTCGCCCGAGGAGGTCGTCCGCCGGATCGGGATGATCACCTTCTCGGCCACCCACCCAATGATTTCCGGCGGCCAGGTGCTGACCGCCGAGGAGATCGTCGACTTCGCCTTCGACGGTGTCCGCCAGCACGACACAGGTCAGCAACCGACCGCCGAGCAGATCGCCGAGTTCGCCCTCGACGGTCCTCGCACCAACGACTCTGGGGATGTCTGATGCTACTGAAGATCTTGCGTACGCATTTGCGGCCGTACGCGGGAAACCTGTCTCTGGTGGTCGTCCTGCAGTTGATCGGGACGATCGCCTCCCTCTACCTGCCCAGCCTGAACGCCGACATCATCGACAACGGCGTGGCCAAGGGCGACACCGGCTACATCATGGAAACCGGCGGCTGGATGCTCGGCGTCAGCCTGGCCCAGATCCTCTGCACAGTCGTCGCCGTCTACTTCGGTGCCAAGACGGCCGCGCTGTTCGGCCGCGACGTCCGGGCCGCGGTCTTCCACCGGGTCGGGGAGTTCTCCGCCCGTGAGGTGAACCAGTTCGGCGCACCGACGCTGATCTCCCGCAGCACCAACGACGTCACCCAGATCCAGATGCTGGTGGTCACCACCTGCACGATGCTGGTGGCCGCACCGATCACGATGGTTGGCGGTGTGGTGATGGCGGTCCGCGAGGACGTAGGCCTGTCCTGGCTGGTGGCCGTCGCCGTACCGTTGCTGGCGGCATCGATCGGCGCCATCGCCAGCCGGATGGTCCCGCAGTTCCGCAAGATGCAGAAGAACATCGACGGGGTGAACCGGGTGCTGCGCGAGCAGATCACCGGGATCCGGGTGGTCCGGGCCTTCGTCCGCGAACCGCACGAGGTGGAGCGCTTCGGCGAGGCCAACCAGAACCTGACCGACACCGCGGTCCGGGCCGGCCGGCTGATGGCGCTGGTCTTCCCGGTCGTGATGCTGATCCTGAACCTGTCCAGCGTGGCGGTGCTGTGGTTCGGCGCGTCCCGGGTGGAGAACGGGACGATGGAGGTCGGCGCGCTGACCGCCTTCCTCAGCTACCTGATCCAGATCCTGTTCTCGGTGATGATGGCGACGTTCGTGATGATCATGGTGCCGCGGGCCTCGGTCTGCGCGGACCGGATCTCCGAGGTGCTCGACACCGAGTCCTCGGTCCGGCCGCCGGTCACCCCGATCCGGACCTTCACCGGTCGCGGTCAACTCGTGTTCGAGAACGCGTCGTTCCAGTACCCGGGTGCGGCCGAGCCGGTCCTGCGGGACATCAGCTTCGTCGCGTCGCCGGGCCAGACCACGGCGATCATCGGCAGCACCGGCGCCGGCAAGACGACTCTGCTGTCGCTGGTTCCCCGGTTGTTCGACGCGACCGCGGGCCGGGTGCTCGTCGACGGGATCGACGTCCGGGAGATCGAGCCCGAGGCCCTGTGGGAACGCATCGGCCTGGTGCCACAACGCCCGTACCTGTTCTCCGGAACGATCGCCAGCAACCTGCGGTACGGCAACCCGGATGCGACCGACGACGAACTGTGGGAGGCGCTCGAGATTGCCCAAGGCAAGGACTTCGTCGAGGCGATGCCGGAGGGGCTGAACTCGCCGATCGCTCAGGGCGGTACCAATGTGTCCGGCGGTCAGCGGCAACGGCTCGCGATCGCCCGGGCGCTGGTCCGCAAGCCGGAGATCTA
The DNA here is from genome assembly GCF_037203805.1 of Kribbella sp. CCNWLW201. Classification (NCBI taxonomy): domain Bacteria; kingdom Bacillati; phylum Actinomycetota; class Actinomycetes; order Propionibacteriales; family Kribbellaceae; genus Kribbella; species Kribbella sp. CCNWLW201. The sequence goes on from NZ_JBBCBQ010000006.1 coordinate 188,459, forward strand.
CCTGTTCGACGACTCGTTCTCGGCACTCGACCTGTCCACTGACGCCCGGCTCCGGGCGGCGTTGCGACCGGTGACGGCGGACGCATGTGTGGTGATCGTCGCGCAGCGGGTGTCGACCATCGTCGACGCTCACCAGATCGTGGTGATCGAGGACGGCGCGATCGTCGGCAAGGGCACCCATCAGGAGTTGCTCGACAGTTGCCCGACGTACGTCGAAATCGTCGAGTCCCAGCGTTCCGCGGAGGAGGCGGCATGACTGACGTCAAGGAATCGCCCGCCGCTTCCGACGGTGAGGGCCAGGGGCCGGCGACCGTGAAGGCGACCGAGCGGCCGACCACCGGCCGGGCGTTCGGGCCGCCCGGTGGGATCCCGGGGGACAAGTCGATGAACTTCGTCCCGTCCGCCAAGCGGCTGCTCCGCCGGCTGCGCCCGCACCGGGTGCAGGTGTCCGGTGTCATCCTGCTCGCGATCTTCAGCGTCGGACTGTCGGTCCTCGGTCCGAAGATCCTCGGTAAGGCGACCGACATCATCTTCGCCGGCGCGATCGGCAAGCGGCTGCCCAGCGGCCTGAGCAAGGAGCAGGTGATCGAGCAGACCCGAGCCTCCGGCAACGGCCGGCTCGCCGACCTGCTGCAGGGGATCGACCTGATCCCGGGCGTCGGCATCGACTTCGATGCCCTGCGCAACGTCCTGCTCCTGGTCCTGGGCCTGTACGCCGGTGCGTTCCTGCTGTCCTGGATGCAGGGTTACATCCTGAACGGCATCGTCCAGCAGACCATCTTCGATCTGCGGTCCGAGGTGGAGGACAAGCTCAACCGGCTGCCGCTGAGCTACTTCGACGGCGCACCGCGCGGTGAGCTGCTGAGCCGGGTGACCAACGACATCGACAACATCTCGACCAGCCTGCAGCAGACCCTGAGCCAGTTGCTCACCTCGCTGCTGACGGTGATCGGCGTGATCACGATGATGTTCGTCGTCTCGCCGCTGCTGGCGCTGATCGCCCTCGTCACCATCCCGATCTCGATGGTGGTGACCGCGGTGATCGCCAAACGGTCGCAGGCCCGGTTCGTCGCGCAATGGCGTCATACCGGTGCACTGAACGGCCAGATCGAGGAAGCGTTCACCGGGCACGAGCTGGTGAAGGTGTTCGGCCGGCAGAAGGAGATCGAGGCGGACTTCGCCAAGAAGAACGAGGAGCTGTACCAGGCCGCGTTCGGGGCGCAGTTCATCTCCGGCCTGATCATGCCGCTGATGATGTTCATCGGGAACGTCAACTACGTGGTGATCGCGGTGGTCGGCGGTCTGCGGGTCGCCTCCGGCACGATGTCGCTCGGTGACGTCCAGGCGTTCATCCAGTACTCGCGCCAGTTCACCCAGCCGCTCACCCAGGTCGCCTCGATGGCGAACCTGCTGCAGTCCGGCGTGGCCTCGGCCGAGCGGGTGTTCGAGGTGCTGGACGCCAAGGAGCAGGTGCCGGACGACGCGACACCGGAGAAGGTGACGGACGCCCGCGGGCGGGTCGAGTTCGAGCACGTGTCGTTCTCGTACGACCCGGACAAGCCGCTGATCACCGACCTGAGCCTGGTCGCCGAACCCGGTCAGACGGTCGCGATCGTCGGTCCGACCGGCGCCGGCAAGACCACGCTGGTCAACCTGGTGATGCGGTTCTACGAGCTGAACGGCGGCCGGATCACCCTCGACGGCGTCGACATCACCGAGCTGACCCGGCACGACCTGCGGTCGCGGATCGGGATGGTGCTGCAGGACACCTGGCTGTTCGGCGGCACGATCCGGGACAACATCCTGTACGGCAACCTCGGTGCGACCGAGGAGGACATGCTCGCCGCGGCCAAGGCGACGTACGTGGACCGCTTCGTCCACAGCCTGCCGGACGGGTACGACACGGTGATCGACGAGGAGGGCAGCAACGTCAGCGCCGGCGAGAAGCAGCTGCTGACCATCGCCCGAGCCTTCCTGGCCGATCCCCAGCTGCTCATCCTGGACGAGGCGACCAGCTCGGTCGACACCCGCACCGAGGTCCTGGTGCAACGCGCGATGGCCGCCCTGCGCTCCGACCGGACCAGCTTCGTCATCGCCCACCGCCTCTCCACGATCCGCGACGCAGACCTGATCCTGGTCATGGAGAACGGCTCGATCGTCGAACAGGGCAACCACCAGCAACTGCTCGCAGCCAACGGCGCCTACGCCCGCCTCTACAACGCACAGTTCAGCGGCGCCGTAGTAGACATCGACGAAGAAGCAGCAGCCATCACCACCCCAGCCGGAGCCCCCGCTGCCCGCGCCTGACAGAAAGGGGACGCCCACCCGGGCGTCCCCTTCCCCCGACGGTCCCCTGTGGATAACTCCCGATGCGTCGTCGTCGAATATGAGCTACTTGACGCATGCCGCCCGAACCCGATCAGACCGCCCGTAGGCGGGGTGCCGAGGCCGCGCGCCGAGTCGCCACGAGGCTGGGGATCGCCGACGACCGCGACATCCAGACACTGCACGACGCCTACCTCGTCGCGTATGAGTTTCCGGCGCCGCTGATGATCAGAGTCGCCGACGACATGCTCGCCGACCTACGTGCTGATGTCGGCTCGCGCCGTACCAGCCGCGTCGTGGCACTCGGACGTGACGGACACAGCCTCGCGATCGCGATGGCCAGGCTCGACCGCCAGTTTGTCCGGCGGCACGTCTCGAACCTCGTCTTGTCCAGGGCACTTGTCGAGAACGCGCTCCAGGATCTGGAGAACCACCAGGGCCTGGAGTTCCCCCAGGTCCACGGCTATCGGCGCGTGGCGCCCCGGGTCGATCCCGCGGATACGATCGGTGGATTCCGGGTCCTCAGCGACTATCTGCAGGCGCACCAGGTGCCGGTCGGCCGACCGCAGAGCCGAGTCACGGTCTTCGACACCAGCTTCAAGGGCACCGTGCAGGAACTTCTCGCGGCGGTATACCCGGAAACGGCCTTCACGGGAAGGTACGCGTTCCTCGGCGAATCACCTCACGATCCCCATCCAGGCAGCAAGAAGGGGTACGAGGTTCATCTTGCCGCCTCCGAGTCGCGGCAAGGCCGACCGTTCTATGCCTTACCTGCCGAGGAGTCGAGAACCTTCGCGCATCAGCTCGCGATCAACAGTGTCGAGGAGTTGCTCGACGGTCCGATGACGAGTCCGGTGCGGATTGGCGCCGACGGTCCGGCGCAGACCGGTCAGCGCAACGAGCCGGCCCTGCTCGTGGGCCTGAGCCAAGGGCGCGTCTCACCGCGGCTTCGGCAGCTGCGGGTACGCGAAGGTGTGAAGGTAGTGAATCTCCTTGCGGTCGCGGATCGCGCACAGCACGCAGCATCGCTACGGGACTCAGGCGGGGACTATCGCTCACACCTGGAGGTCGGTGCCCGGCGATTCCGCGCCGAGATTCGAGCATGGATCGGTGGCGGCGAGACCGATCCCCGGCTCAAGGAGTTTCTCGACTCCTTCGTCCACAGGACTGACAAGCAACACGCGGAGCTCCTCCAACGAACGCTGGAGAAAGCACGGGTGCCTGCGAGCGACAGCGCTCCGATCTGGGCTGCCTATGACCGTTGTGGCAGCGACGACGACAAGAGGGTGTTCGTACAGAATGTTCTCAGCTCAACACAAGTAGGCGGAGGTATGGATGGGTGGCGGGCGGCGGGAAGAGGAGGCGACCAGCGACTGGTTGGCGCTCGTTGGACTGGGCGAGAGTCACGAGGAGTTCGGCGAGGTTGCTGACTCGCTGACTTCGGCCGGGCCGCCGCCGGCGGTGGGCCGAGCGCCGATCACACGTGCGCCCATGATCATCGATACCGATATCGGGGGCGATCCCGACGACACCGTGGCGGTGGCGGTTGCGGCGCGGAATGTGCCGGAGTTGGCGCTGGTGATCACGAGTGACGAGTACGGCGGTGAGCGGGCTCGGTTTGTGCGGTATCTGCTCGACCTCGTCGGGCGGCAGGACGTGCGGGTGGTTGCCGGCTCGGATCTCGGGAACAGCCGGCTCTACTGTGTCGACGGTTTGTTTCCGGCCGAGGTGCCGAAGCAGGAGACCGACCTCGTCTCGGCGATTGCGGACGTGTGTGCGTCGACCTCGGGCCGAGTCCGTTGGGTGGGCATGGGTCCGTTGTCGAACCTGTTGACACTGCACTCGGCGCGGCCTGACCTTGTCGCGAGAATGGTCGTGACGCAGATGGGCGGCGCGATCGTGTACCGGGATCCCTCGCGTGCCGAGCACAACTTCCGGGTGGATCCAGAGGCGGCGATCCGGATGCTCCCCGTCCTGGAGCCGTGGCTTCCCACTCTGGTCGTCTCTGACGTCACCTTCAATCAGGCGATGGAGATCACGGCCGACTCATCGATCTACAAGAGATGGGCGGAGCCGGACGCACCGCCGTGGGCGAGAGTCCTCCGAATCCATTGTGATCGCTGGATGGAACGCTATCCCGGCACGATGCAACACGACGGCCTCACGCTTGCGGCCGCAATGCTGTGGCCAGGTATCCGGTTCGCCCGGGAGCGTGTCGTTCTCGACTCCATCGCGCGCATGAGCCGTAGCGATCAAGGCACAGAGATCGTCATGTCGATGAGCGCCGATTACAGCGCCTTCATGTCCTGGCTCGATTCCAGCTCCACGTGAAGGGCGCCATCCGTTGTGGATGGCGCCCCTTGCTTCAGTTCTGGGGTACGACGAGTTGTGGGCGGAGGGCGAGCAGGACGCCGAGGGTCGCGTACCCGATCAGCAGGTGGCCGCCGCCGACCCACCGTGATGCGGCGTCACCGAACACGATCATCGCCGGGATCGTCACGAACACCCAGCTCTCCGCGACCAGCGGCCACCAGCGCAGCAGACCGCGCCACCGGCCGGTGATGGCCAGTTTGATCCCGATCACCATCATCCCGATCATCGACAATGGCCAGCAGATGTCGAGCACGAGCAGCCAGGTCGCGTCCTGCACACTCGCCGGGAGCACCCCGTGCAGCAGCGACCAGACGCTCGCCAGCGCCAGCACCACGGCCTCCACCTTGAGCAGTACGACAGCCGGCCGGGTGAGCCCGGTCGCACGAGTCTTGAACTGGACTGCCAGCAGGCAGAACAGGCCCAGCTGGAACGCGAGGCCGGTGAGGTCGCCGATCCGCTCCGGTGTCCCCTCGTTCACCGTGCTGAACGCGAAGATGCTCGACGCCCACGCCAGGGTCCCGGCCGTCAGCCCGATCCCCAACCGCCGGACCGTCCGCAGGTCCACACCGGCACCGTGCCGTGTGTCGTCCCGCGAGCCCACTGTCGTTCCGCCGTACTGGATGTCGGTTCTGGCGCGGGCTGGTGTCTCCGTCATGGTGCTTCCTTTCCTCCCCTGGGGTACATGGCGTACCTCCTGGCCAGAACTCTCCTGGCTGGGTGACCCGGGTGGCAGGTGCCGTGGTCCTGAGCTGTGTCCCGACTGGGGACGGGACAGTTGACCCGCGACGGCGGGACACACTCTGGGTGACAATGCAGCGGTGGGGGAGGACACAAGGAGGGGTTGGGGGCCGGCTGTACTCGGGGCAGCCGCGCTCCTGCTGGTGGCTGCGACCGTGGTCCTCGACGTCCGCAACGGCACCGATATCCCACCCGCGGCCGAGCTGGACGAGGGCTGGAGCGCCTCCCTGCCAGGGCTCGCCCAACTGATACCGGGCCTGCTGCTCCTGCACCGTCTCCCACGTCACCCGATCGCATGGATCCTGACCGGATCCGGGCTGTTGTGGGTGCTCGACGGGTTCGCCTCGAGCTGGGCGACGTACGCGATCTACACCTCTCCAGGGCTGCCCGGCGCGTCGGCGGCGTACTGGTTCTACTCCCGCTTCGGCGCGTTCCTGCTGCTCGGGTTGCCGCTGCTGATCCTGCTGTTCCCGGACGGGAGGCTGGCCACCGCGAGGCTGTGGCGCTGGCTGTCGATTGTCAGCCTTGCATTGACCGTGCTGCTCCCACTCCTGCTTCTGTTCACGCCGATCGACGTGATGCAGCGCTACCACAACGCAGCGCTGCCGCCTGAGATCACCCGGCTGTCGCTGGATCCGTTCAGCATCGACCTGTCGTACGGCGTCTGGGAGCCGCTACTCCGCGTCGCCTACACGGCAGTCATCGTCAGCCTCGTCGTACCGTTCGCCGTCACTGTGCATCGCTATCGGGCAGCGTCGCGGGAGCGGCGGGCGCAGATTCGCTGGCTGATGTGGGCCGCGCTGATCGACATGGTCGTGCTGATCGTCCCGTTCGAGAACCCGCCCGCGGTCCCGGCCATTCTGTTCGGTCTGGCCATTGCACTCACCTCGGCCGCGATCGTCGTCGCCGTCACCAAGCACCGCCTGTACGACGTGGATCGGTTGCTCTCGGCCACCTTCCTGTACGGCGTCCTCGCGGTCCTCGTGGTCGGCGTCGACCTGGCCGTGTTCGCGATCGCCGGCGGTGTCCTCGGCGAGCGTGATGCCGCGCTGGTCGCGATCGCCGTCGTGGCTGTGGTCTACGCCCCGCTCCGGACCAGGCTCTGGCAATGGGTACGACGTCTCGTCCGCGGCTCCCGGGATGACCCGTACGCGACGATGTCCACTCTCGCCGAGCGACTCGAGTCGGCCGCCGACCCGGACGAGCAGCTCCGAGCGGTCGCTCGCACGCTGGCCGAGGCGTTCCGGCTGCCGTACGTGCGGGTCGAGATCGAGCGGCCCGGCGGTCGGCTGGCGATCGTGGAGCACGGACGGGAGTCGGGTCCGACGCACGCGCTGCCAGTCGGCTACCGCGGCGAGTCAGTCGGCCGGCTGGTGTTCTGCTCGGGTCGCGGGACGGCGTTGTCCGAGCGGGACCAACGATTGTTGGGCGACCTGGTCAGGCAGGCTGCCGCGGCGGCGCGGGCCAGTGAGCTGAGCGCTGAGCTGCAGCAGGGCCGGAGTCGGCTGGTCGCCGCGCGCGAGGAGGAGCGGCGGCGGATCCGGCGGGACCTGCATGACAGCCTGGGCCCGAGCCTCGGTGCGGTCGCGCTGCGGATCGAGACCGCCCGGAACCTGGCGACCTCCGCTCCGGCCGAGTCGGATCGGATGCTTGAGCAGGCCACGACCGAGGTGGCTGCCGCGCTGGCCGACGTACGCAGACTGGTTCATGATCTGCGTCCACCTGCATTGGACGAGCTCGGATTGGTTCGGGCGATCGAGCAGCAGGCGGAGCGGTTCCGGCTCGGTGGGTTGTCCGTGTCGGTGGACGCGGACACGCTCGGGCCGCTGCCGGCTGGCGTCGAGGTGGCGGCGTACCGGATCGCGTCCGAGGCGCTCACGAATGTCGCCCGGCACGCTGAGGCCAGCCGGTGTGACATCACGCTGCGGGTGGATGGGACGGCGTTGGAGTTGTCGGTGAGCGATGACGGGATCGGGATCGACGAGGAGGTGACGGCGGGCGTGGGGATGCTGTCGGTGCGGGAACGGGCCGCCGAGCTCGGGGGAGTTTGCAGTGTTACGTGTCCAGCGAGCGGTGGGACCGTCGTACGCGTGACGTTGCCGCTGGGCGCCGTACCGGAGGTTGTTCATGGGTGAGCCCGTGCGGGTGCTGCTGGCCGACGACCATCCCGTGTATCGCGATGGGCTGGCCGCGTTGCTTGGCTCTCTGGACGGCGTCGAAGTCGTCGGTACGGCGGCCGACGGGGTGGAGGCGGTGGACGGGGCGCGGGAGTTGCAGCCGGATGTCGTGGTGATGGATGTGCAGATGCCTCGACTGGACGGGATCGAGGCGACCCGGGCGATCACCGCGGACAGTCCGCACATCGGCGTCGTCGTACTCACGATGGCCGAGGAGGACCAGACCTTGTTCGCCGCGATGCGGGCCGGGGCGCGTGGGTATCTGCTGAAGGGCGCGAACCAGGCCGAGATCGTGCGGGCGATCACCGCGGTCGCGCAGGGCGAGGCGATCTTCGGGCCGGCGATCGCGCGGCGGGTGGCCGAGTTCTTCTCCGCCACCCCGGTCGCCGCAGCCGGTAGTCCGTTTCCGCAGCTCACCGCGCGGGAGCACGAGATCCTGGCCCTGGTCGCGGCCGGCCGGTCGAACGCGCAGATCGCGTCCGAGCTCTTCCTGTCCCCGAAGACGGTGCGGAACAACGTTTCGAACATCTTCGCCAAGCTGCACGTCGCAGATCGCGCCGAAGCCATCATCCGGGCCCGCGATGCCGGACTCGGTCGGTAGGTTTTTGACCGTACGATACAGAATGGGTTAACGTGCGGTCGTGGCCAGACCGCGGGAGTTCGACGACAGTGCCGTCCTCGATGCAGCCATGGAGCTGTTCTGGGAGAAGGGGTACGAGGCGTCCACCACCCAGGACCTGTGCGAGCGCACCGGGCTGGGCCGGGGGAGTCTCTACAACGCCTACGGCAGCAAGCACGCGCTGTACGAGGAGACGATCAAGCGGTACGCCGCCACCCGCGCGGCGCAGCAGTTGGCGGAGCTGGAGCCGACGGATGGATCGGTCCGGGAGCGACTGCGAAACCTGATGCTCAGCATGATCGAGGTCGACCTCAAGGATTCGGGGCGGCGTGGTTGTCTCGCGCTGAACGCGGCGTCCGAGGCGAGCGGACGGACGGGAGAGGTCGCCGGCCTGGTCCACCGGCAATTCGAGGATCTCTCGGCAGCGTTGACTGCGTTGATCGCGCAGGGCCAGAGCACGGGCGAACTCTCGTCCGATCGACCGCCGCTTCAGGTCGCCCGGATGTTCCAGAGCGCGTACTACGGGCTCCGCGTGCTGGCGAAGGTCACCGACGATCGGCAGGCGCTGCTGGACGTCGTCGACGGCACCATCGCGGCGCTCTGATGCGTGGCACTCTTGCGGCGTTGATGGTCTGCGTCTTCGGGGTCACCACAGGCGAGTTCGTGCTGGCCGGCATCCTGCCCGGTGTCGCGGCCGATCTCGAGGTGTCGATCCCGGCGGCCGGCCTGCTGGTGACGGCGTACGCGCTCGGCATGATCATCGGCGGACCGTTGCTCACCGCAATCACCGCCGGCCGCCCGCGCAAGCCCCTGGTGCTCGCGCTTCTGCTGGTCGCGATCGCCGGCAACCTGATCTCCGCCCTCGCTCCTGGGTACGGCGTCCTGTTCGCTGCCCGGATCGTGACCGCCCTCGTCACCGCCACCTTCTTCGCCAACGCGATCGTGATCGCGGTCTCCGCTGCGCCACCGAGGAAGCAGGCCTCCACGGTCGCGAAGCTTGCCTTCGGCATGAACCTGGCGATGATCCTGGGCGCCCCGCTGGGCACGTGGATCGGCGACACCCTCGGCTGGCGCGCCACCTTCGTCGCCATCACCCTCTGCTGCACCGCCGGCCTCCTCCTGGTCACACGCCTCGTCCCCGGCGAGTCGTGGATCTCTGCTGCCCGCCGCGGCGCGTCGCGAGCCGAAATCCACGACTCGACGACCGCTCATGCCAGCGCGCTCGGAGAGCTCGCCGTGTTGCGGGGGCGGGAGGTGCAGGGGGCGATCGTGGTGACCGCGGTTGCCAACCTGGGGCTGCTGATGGTGTTCACGTACTTGGCGCCGCTGCTGACCGACGTCGGCTTGTCGGTCGCGCCGATGCTCCTCGTGTACGGCGTCGGCGCGGCCCTCGGCAACCTCGCCGGCGGCTGGCTGGCCGACAGCGCCCTGCTCCCGTCACAGCTCGTCGCCCTGGCGATCCTGGTCGCGATTCTCCTGGCGCTCTGGGCGTCGACCGGTACGGCGATCACGGCGGTGCTCGTCTTCGCGGCCGGAGCCGTCGGGTTCTCCGTGATCCCCGGGATGCAGACCCGCGTCATGGCCACAGCCTCGGCGGCTCCGACCTTGGCGATCGCCGTGAACGCATCGGCGTACCAGCTCGCGGCCGCGTTCGCCGGCTGGCTCGGCGGCCGCGTGATCGCCGGCCCGGGTCTCCGCACGATCTACCTGGCCGCCGCCCTCACCACAGCCGTCGGCATCGGGCTCAGCCTCGTCGCGTGGCGCCGCGATCGAACCGCCGTACCGGCTTAGGCGGGATCGCGGGTGAGGCGGCGGATGGCTAGTTCGGCGAGGAGGGCGGCGGCGTCGGGGAGGATGGAGTCGTCGAAGTCGGCCAAGGGGGAGTGGTTGTCGGGGGCGGCGTCCGGGTCGGCGGAGCGGCAGGCGCTGAGGTTGAGGTAGACGCCGGAGACCTCCTCCAGGACGTACGACATGTCCTCGGCGCCGCACCTCGGATTGGGGCGTTCGCGGAACCGGTCGGGGCCGAAGAGGTCGACGATCGTGTTCCGGGCGAACTCGTACTCCGCCGCATCGTTGACCGTCACCGGGTAGCCGAGGCGGTAGTCCACCTCGGCAGTGAGGCCGTGCGCGGACGCCAGGGCCTCGACCAGTTGCGTCGACGCCTGCTGGATCTTGACGCGAGCCTCGGCGGAGAACGTTCGGACGGTCGCATCGAAGAACGCGTCGTCCGGGATGATGTTCTCCTTTGTCCCACCCGCGATCCGCCCGACCGTGAGGACGACCGGGTCGAACACGTCGAACTGCCGCGTCACCATGGTCTGCAACGCCCCGACGATCTCGCAGAGCACCGGGATCGGGTCCTTGCCGCGGTACGGCGTCGCTCCGTGCGTCCCGGATCCGACGACACGCACGTGCAACTGGTCGGCCGCGGCCATGAACGAGCCGGGCCTGCTGCTCCACATCCCCAACGGCTGGCCGGCCGACCCGACGTGCAGACCGTAGGCGGCGTCCGCCCGGCGGCCGGCGGCGTCGAGGACACCCTCGCGGATCATGATCGGGGCCCCGCCGCTGGTCTCTTCACCAGGCTGGAACATGAACACCACATCACCGGCCAGCTCGGCCCGCAGCGAGCTCAGGATCCTGGCCGCGCCGACGAGTCCGGCGACGTGGAGATCGTGGCCGCAGGCATGCATCATGCCGGTGTGCTGGGACACGTACGGTACGTCGGTCCGCTCGGTCACCGGCAGCGCGTCCATGTCGCCACGCAGCAGGACGACGGGACCCGGTCCGCGACCACCGCGCAGTACGGCGGTGACCGAAGACAGCTCCTTGCCGAGGGTGATCTCCAGCGGCAGACCCTCCAGCGCGTCGAGGATCAGGCCCTGGGTCTTGGGCAGCTCCAGGTCGTACTCCGGGACCTGGTGCAGCGCACGCCGCAGCGCGATGATCTCGTCGCCGAACTGCGCGGCGAGCTCGACAGTCCTGCTCATGCCTTCGGTCCCAGGTTGAGGGCGGCCATCACCCGCTGAGCGCTGCCGCCCAGCTCGAGCAGCTCGACCAGATCCAGCCAGCGTTCGGGGTCCTTGACCTCGTGCGGGATGGTCGCGTCGAACGAGCCGACCGGCGCGTCCTTGGCGACCGCGACGACCTTCGGTGCGACGTCGAGGTAGTCGGCCGCCTCCAGGATCTTCCGTTTCACCGAGGCCGCCATCGGCGTACTCGGGTCGGCCGCCGCCTTCCGGATCGCGTCCAGATCGCCGTACGCCGTGACGAGTGAGGCGGCCGTCTTCTCGCCGACCCCCTTCACACCGGGCAGGCCGTCGGAGGCGTCACCGCGGAGCGTGGCGAAGTCGGCGTACCGGTTGGCGGGGATCTCGTACTTCGCGAGCAGCGCCTTCTCGTCGTACACGTCGGCCCGGCCGACGCCACGCGCGGCGGTGTAGATGACGCGGATGCCGCGGCTGTCGTCGATCAGCTGGAACAGGTCGCGGTCACCGGTGACCACGTCCACCGGCATCGTGGCCTGGTGGGACAGCGTGCCGATGACGTCGTCCGCCTCGTGGTCCGGTGCGCCGACGACCGCGATGCCGAGGGCCTCCAGGCAGGCGCGGATGTACGGCACCTGGACCTCGAGCCGGTCCGGCACGTCCTCGACCTGCTCACCCTTGGGCGTGACGAACTCGACCCGCTGCGCCTTGTACGACGGGATCAGCGCGACCCGCCAGGACGGCCGCCAGTTGTCGTCCCAGCAGGCGACCAGATGGGTCGGCCGGTGGTTCTCGGCCAGCCGGGCGATGAAGTCGAGTAAGCCGCGGACCGCGTTGGTCGGCGTACCGTCGGCGGCCTTCATCGTGTCCGGCACCCCGAAGAACGCACGGAAGTACAGCGACGCGGTGTCCAGCAGCATCAGCCGCTGCGGTGTGTCAGCCATGGGCAGATGCTTTCACAGCCGTCCGACAGACCGCGAACCCTTGCCAGACGGGCGCGACGGACCAAGGATCAGGTCAGCGTCGTCCGGGGAGGGATCGTATGCACAGGTCGTTGGCGTCCAGATTGACTGGCCTCGCGGCAGCGTTGACACTGCTTGCCATTCCACTGCACGCCGCCCCGGCCGCGGCCGAGCCGGACAAGCCGGTCAGCGTGATGACCCGCAACATCTACCTGGGTGCGGACATCCAGCGGCCGATCCGAGCCACCGCCGGGCTGACCGGCGCCGCGGCGTTCGTCGCGCTCGGCAACGCGAACCACGTCACCCGAGCCATCGTCGACCAGACGAACTTCCCCCGCCGCAGCGAGTTGCTCGCGGCGGAGATCGCAGGGACGAAGCCGGACCTGATCGGCGTCCAAGAGGTCGCGTTGTGGCGGCACGGGCCGCTCGAGTTGCCGGGTGCGGGCAGCCCGGGGGCGCTCAACGCCACCACGGTCGACTACGACTTCCTGGCGATCCTGCTCCAGGACCTCCGCCGGGCGGGCGTTCCGTACAAGGCTGTCGTCGTACAGCAGGAATCCGATGTGGAGGCACCCGCGTTCGTCGGCAACCCGTTCACAGGTACGGCGACTCAGGGCCGCGACGTGCGACTCACCATCCGTGACGTCATCCTGCTCCGGGCCAGCAGCAACCTGCGGGTCCTCGACTCGGGCAGTGGACAGTACGACGCGAGACTTGTGCTCAATGTGGCGGGACTGCCGGCCTCGTTCGTCCGTGGCTTCAACTGGGTCGACGTCGCGCACGGATCGGGTCGGCCGTTCCGGTTCGTGAACACCCATCTCGAGGCGTTCAGTTCTGACTTGGCGCTGGCCCAGGCGGTCGAGTTGCTGACCGGCCCGGCGGGCGATCGCGGCCTGACGACGATCATCGGCTGCGACTGCAACTCCGACCCTCTGAACAGCACCGTGAAGCCGACCGATCCGCTCCGGACACCCCACAACGGGCCGTACAACTTCATCACCGGACCCGGCGGGTTCACCGATCTGTGGCTGACCTGGCGACCGGCTGAGCGGGGGTGGACGTCCGGGCTCAACGAGACCGTCGACGAGCCGGCGCCGCCGTCCTTCGACCACCGGATCGACCTGATCCTCGCCCGCCCGGCACCCGGCGAGCAGGTCCGGGTCATCGCCGGGGATGTCACCGGAGCCACCAGCGCGGCCAAGGACCCGGTCACCGGGCTGTGGCCGTCGGATCACGCCGGAGTGGTGCTGACGCTCTCGCGGTGAGAACGCGTGCGGGCGGACGCCTCGCTCCAGTAAGGTCTCCAAGGTGGAGGACCTGGACCGAAAGATCGTTGGGCTGCTGGCGTCCGATGGCCGGATGAGTTTCACCGACCTGGGCAAGGCGACCGGCCTGTCCACGTCGGCGGTGCACCAGCGGGTCAAGCGGCTGGAGCAGCGCGGGATCATCCAGGGCTACGCGGCGACGGTCGACCACACCGCCCTCGACCTGCCGCTCACCGCACTCATCTCGATCCGGCCGATCGACCCCTCCCAGCCGGACGACTCGCCCGAACGTCTCCGCGAGGTTCGCGAGATCGAATCCTGCTACTCGGTCGCCGGCGACTCCAGCTACATCCTGGTCGTCCGGGTCGCCTCCCCGGCCGCCCTCGAGAACCTCCTGGCCGTCATCCGCGCCCGCGCCAACGTCTCCACCACAACCACGATCGTCCTCAGCACCCCGTACGAGCGCCGTCCACCGGCGTTGTAGGGGACCGAAGGACAGGAGGTGTCGGCGGGCGGCGCCACCCAGCACGCTCACGATCGGGTCAGTTCGGCGCGCGGGATCGAACACCTCCTGTCCTTCGGCACCGGATAGGGTCGGCTGAGTGCGCCGAGCCTTGTTGGTTGATCTGTTCAGCACTCTGGTGCCCGGTGGTGATGCCGAGCGGGATGTGGTCAACCAGTTGATGGCCAAGGTGCTGGGGGTCGAGGTCGACGCGTTCACGCGGGAGTTCGCGGCGACCTCGTACGAGCGGTTCGTCGGCGCGTACGGCGACCTGCCGAGCACGCTGCGTGTGATCGCCCAGCGCACCGGTGTCGACCCGACGGACGAACAGGTGCACGAGGCAACAAAGCTGCGGCGAAAACTGTCCCGCCGGCTCCTCAACGCCGCGCCGGCCGGGACGCTGAGCGCCTTGGCCGAGCTGCGGTCGGCCGGCTGGCGGATTGGCCTGGTCAGCAACATCACCTCGGAGACCCAGCTCCAATGGCGTGACAGCCCGCTCCCGCCGCACTTCGAGACGACCGCCTTCTCCGCCGAGGTCGGCGCCGCCAAGCCGCAGCCCGAGATCTACCTGGCCGCCTGCAACGCCCTCGGCGTCGCGCCCTCCGAATGCGTCTACATCGGCGACGGCAACGACGGGGAGCTCCCCGCGGCCGCCGCGCTCGGCATGTACGCCATCCGCACCACCGAACACTCCAACAGCGACCCCACCTGGACCGGCCCCACGGTCACCTCTTTCACCGACCTCCCCAACCTGATCGGCGCACCTACCTGACCCCTCAGGACCGATCCGCGGCCGGGGCATCGAGCGGACGACCCGCACACGAACTCCCGAGATCGCGGCCTGCCCAGGCGGGCCGGACGATTGACCAGGCGCGATGTTAGCGGTTGCCCAGGGCACCGGAGCGGGTGCGGTCGCGGATTGCACCAAGTATCAACGCCTCCGGTGCCGCCCCCTGCATTGGCGGCACCGAAGACGGGATTGGGGTTAGTTGATCTGCAGCAACTTCTGCGACTCGGCGGTCGCACGGGACGCGGCCGCGCGCTTCTCCGCTTCGGCGAGATGGTCGCCGGCGTGCTGCTTCCACCACTGCTGGCCTTCGGCCGGGAGGGTGTCGATCGGGTCGTAGTACTCGTAGGTCCGGTTGAGCGCTTCCGGGTCCTGCTGCTCGATCCCGGTCCGGTAGTTCTTCTTCCAGTACGAGATGCCGCGAACCTCGTCGTACTCGGACAACTGGTGCACCCACCGCTTGCCGACGTACGGGACGTCGCAGACGATGCGTGGGGTCGCGAAGCCGGGGAGGTACCCGAGGATGCCGTGCTGGAGGTGTTGTGCGTCACGCACCGAGACCCGCCAGTGCTCGGAGAACGGGATCATGTCGCACATGTAGAAGTAGTACGGCGTGATGGTCGCGCCATCGAGCAGCGCGAAGCACAGATCGAGCAGTTGCGGGACCGAGTCGTTCACGCCGCGCATCAGCACGCCCTGGTTGCGGACATCACGCAGACCGGCCTCGAACATCGCCTTCGTAGCCTCGGCCACCAACGGCGTCACCGACTGGGCCGCGTTCACATGCGTGTGCATCGCGACCATCACGCCCCGCTGCCGTGCGATCGTCGCCACCCGCTCGACCCCGGCGCGTACGTCGTCCGACAGCCAGTGCTGCGGCATCCCCATCAGTGCCTTGGTGGCCAGCCGGATGTCGCGGATGTTCTCGATCTCCAGCAGATGAGTGAGGAACGCCTCCAGCCGCGGCCACGGCATGTTCGCCACATCGCCACCCGACACGACGACGTCGCGGACTCCCGGCGTACGGCGCAGGTAGTCGAGCATGTCGTCGAGCCGGGTCTGCGGCTTGGCCACGAACTTCAGCTTGTCGATCACCGGGGTCGAGTTGCCGACCAGGTCCATCCGGGTGCAGTGACCGCAGTACTGCGGACAGGTTGGCAGGACCTCCGCCAGCACCTTCGTCGGGTAGCGGTGGGTCAACCCCTCCGTGGCCCACATCTCGTGCTCATGCAACGAGTCCCGAGTCGCGTGCGGGTGCGACGGCCAGTCGGTCCGCCGGTCGGTGAACACCGGCAGCATGTAGCGGCGGACCGGGTCCGCGTAGAACGCCTCGGTGTAGTCCGGGGCGCCGTTCGGGACGATCGTGTTCAGCATCTGCGGCGGCAGCAGCATCGACATCGTCGCCCGCTCGGCCTGGTCCCGGGTGAGGTCCTCGTAGAACCGCTCCTCGAGCAGGTCGCCCATCACGTCGCGCAACTGCTTCACGTTCTTCACGCAGTGCGCGCGCTGCCACTGCGCCGACCGCCACTCCTCGGCCGTGACGTCCTGCCAGCCGGGGATCCGGGTCCAGTCCGGCTCAACCAACTCGGCTCGCTGGTACGCGTACGGCTGGCCGTCACCCGGCTCCGGTACGGCGCCATCGTCAATCCGGCCAGCCTGGCTGATCAGGTCGGTCACGTAGTCCTCCGGAGCTTCAGGGATGATGCGGTCTCATGTGAGGATAGCGATAGAACTTCCCTCAGATCCAACAGTACGCCGGAAGAATTCTCGTCATACGCCGGTTTGAGTAGTATTTTGCCTGACCCCTCAAGGAGGCCCCGTGTCGTCGAGCCCGGTAGGACTGCACCGCGTGATCACCCCGTCCGGCGTGTTGCCGCAGGCGGCGGAGAGGCTGGATCCGCGTCCGGAGATCTGGCCGGACGAGGTCCGTATCGCGGTCGAGCGGCTGAATCTGGACGCCGCGTCCTACCGCCAGCTCGCCGAGGCGCACGGCGGCGACGGTACGGCGATCCGCCAGGCGGTACTCGACATCGTCGAGGCCCGCGGCAAGATGCAGAACCCGGTCACCGGCTCCGGTGGCATGCTCGTCGGTGTGGTCGAGGAGGTCGGCCCGGAGTCGCCGCTCGGCGTCGTACCGGGCGACCGCGTCGCGACCCTGGTCTCACTCACGCTCACGCCGCTGCGGATCACCGACGGCTTGGCCGACTGGGACGGCAAGAGTGAGCAGGTGCCGGCGCAGGGGCACGCGATTCTGTTCGCCCGCTCGATCGTGGCGAAGCTTCCCGACGACCTGAAGCCGGAGCTGTCGCTGGCCGTCATGGACGTGTGCGGCGCACCCGCGCTGACCGCCCGTGTGGTCCGCCAGTATGTCGACAAAGGCACAAAACCTGTCGTGTCAGTAATTGGCGGCGCAGGTAAAAGCGGGTCGCTGTCCCTGGCCGCAGCTCGGCATGCCGGTGCGGCCCGGACCATCGGGATCGTGCCTGTGCAGGCCGAAGCGGACCGGCTCGAGGCCGCTGGCCTGGCTGACACGGTTGCGTTGGCCGACGCCCGTGATCCGGTGGCTCTGGCCGAGGCGGTCGAGCGGGCCGGGGGACCGGCGGACATCACCGTTGTGTGCGTCGACGTACCGGGGTGCGAGCACGGCGCCGTACTCGCGACGGCTGCTGGCGGCACGGTGATCTTCTTCTCGATGGCGACGTCGTTCTCGGCCGCCGCGCTCGGTGCTGAGGGGCTCGCTGCGGACGTGACCATGCTGGTCGGGAACGGGTATGTGCCCGGCCATGCCGACTATGCGATGGAGCTGTTGCGGAACGAGGCGGGTGTCCGCGGACTGTTCGAGAGCAGGCTGGCGGAGGATTGAGCCGTGCGCACACTTCTGACGAACGGTTCCGTCTACTCTCCCGCCGACCCGCACGCGACCGCGATCGCGTTCGACGACGGTGTGGTCACCTGGCTCGGTGACGACACCGGCGCCTCGTCGTACGCCGATGGCGCGGACGAGGTGATCGACCTCGGCGGCAAGCTGGTCACGCCGGCCTTCGTCGACGCCCACGTCCACACCGCGCAGACCGGCGCGCTGCTGACCGGCCTCGACCTCGCTGGCACGACCTCGCTCACCGAGGCGCTCGACAAGCTCTCGGCCTTCGCGGCGCAGCTTCCGGCCGACGCGGTGATCGACGGTGCCGGTTGGGACGAGACCAAATGGCCGGAGGGTCGCCCGCCGACCGCGGAGGAGCTCGATCGCGCTGCTGGTGGGCGCCGGGTGTACCTGTCCCGGATCGACGGGCACTCGGGAGTGATCTCGTCGGCTCTGGTGACGGCGGCTCGAGGTGACGGCTACGACTCGAGTGGTCGGGTGGAGCGGGGTGCGCACCACGCCGTGCGTGACGCCCTGAGCGAGCTGATCGGGCCGGACCAGCGTCGTACCGATGTGAAAGCCGCGCTGCAGGCGATGGCCTCGAAGGGGATCGGCGCGTTCCACGAGATGGCGGCACCGCACATCGGGCCGTTGTGGGAGCTGCCGATCGTCCGCGAGGTGGCGGACTCGATGGGCTTGTCGGCCACGTTGTACTGGGGTCAGCCGGGTGTCTTCGAGCACGTCGACACCTACGGCTTGGCCGGCCTCGCCGGTGACCTGAACGCGGACGGCGCCTTGGGATCGCGTACGGCGGCTTTGCGCGAGGCGTACGCCGATTGCGCGGACCACCGCGGTCACGCGTACCTCACGCCCGAGGAGATCGCTGAGCACGTGATCACGTGCACCGAGCGGAGCGTGCAGGCCGGCTTTCACTGCATCGGCGATCAGGCGCTCGACAACATCGCCCGCGGTTTCGAGCTGGCTGCTGAGAAGGTCGGCGTCCAGGCGCTCGTGGCAGCGCGGCACCGGCTCGAGCACGTGGAGATGCCGAACGACGAGGCGATCGCGACGCTCGCCCGCTGTGGTGTCGTTGCTAGCGTCCAGCCGATGTTCGACGCACTTTGGGGTGGCCCGGATGGCATGTACGCCGAGCGTGTCGGCGACCGGTGGCAGGGCATGAACCCGTTCGGCTCGCTGGCCCGTGCAGGCGTCGTACTGGCGTTCGGCTCGGACTCGCCGGTCACCGAGCTCGGCGGCTGGGAGGCCGTGCGGGCGGCCGCGTTCCATCACCAGCAGGGGGAGCGGATCACGGTGCGGGCCGCGTTCCAGGCGCACACACGCGGTGGTTGGCGCGCAGCCGGGATCGACGATGCCGGCGTCCTCGCTCCTGGTACGGCGGCGACGTACGCGATCTGGCAGACCGATGCGGACCTCGTCGTACAGACGCCGGACTCGCGGGTCGCGGCCTGGTCGACGGACCCGCGCGCCGGCGTGCCTGTGCTGCCGGACCTCAGCTCGAGTGCAGTGCCTACCTGTCAGCGGACCGCCGTCGGTGGCCGCGTGATTTATGAAGTCGAAGGATGGTCGCAGTGACGCGTGCGGTGAAGAAGCTCGACCTCGATCCGGTCACCGTGCGCAAGGCGCGGAGTCTGGCGCGGAAGGCAGGCCGGCCGATCGTGAATCTGGCTCGGCAGCACACGACGGTGTCGGTCGAGCGAGCGGTACTGCGGTTGGCCGGACTGACCGGCGCGGACACCGAGGGCATTCCGTGGGTGAACCGGCTCGCGGACACGGTCCGGGCGGATGTCGGGCTGGAGCACGGCTTCGCGTTGCCCGTGTGGGATGCATTGGTGCGTGGCGAGGCCGAGGATCTGAGTGTTCTCGCGCAGAAGGCTGCCTCTGGGTCGGTGACGTTCCGGCTGCCTGAGGGGCGGGACGCCGTACGGGCTCGGGCCGCGTCGCGGAAGGCGGCTGCCGCCGGGATGAAGCGGATCGACGCGCGACGGCGGGAGCGGGACCGGTTGATCAAGCGGCACGGTGACCCGGAGCAGCGGCCGTGGATCTACCTGATCGTTGCCACCGGCGACATCTACGAGGACATCCCGCAGGCCCAGGCGGCCGCGCGCGAGGGCGCGGACATCATCGCGGTGATTCGGTCGACCGGTCAGTCGCTGCTCGACTACGTGCCGGAGGGCGCGACCCGGGAAGGGTTCGCCGGGACGTACGCGACGCAAGAGAACTTCCGCTTGATGCGGGCGGCTCTGGACGAGTCGTCGCGCGAGCTGGGGCGCTACGTCCGGTTGACGAACTACGCGTCCGGGCTGTGCATGCCGGAGATCGCGACGCTGGCCGGGCTCGAACGGCTGGACATGATGCTGAACGACTCGATGTACGGGATCCTCTTCCGCGACATCAACCCGATCCGCACCTTCGTCGACCAGCGGTTCAGCCGGCAGATCCACGCCCGCGCCGGGATCATCATCAACACCGGCGAGGACAACTACCTGACCACCGCGGACGCGGTCGAGGCCGCGCACACGGTGACGGTGTCGCAGCTGCTGAACGAGTACTTCGCCAAGGAGGCCGGACTCGAGGACTGGCAGCTCGGCCTCGGGCACGCGTTCGAGATCAACCCGGATCTGCCCGACTCGTTCCGGCTCGAACTCGCGCACGCGATGCTGGCCCGGCAGTTGTTCCCGGACGCTCCGCTGAAGTGGATGCCGCCGACTCGGCACATGACCGGCGACGTGTTCCGCGGCTACCTGCTGGACGGGTTCTTCAACCTGGTCGGCGCGATGACCGGGCAGGGCATCCTGCTGGTCGGCATGATGACCGAGGCGGTGGTGACGCCGTGGATCTCCGACCGCGACCTGGCTCTGCAGAACGTCCGCTACGTGATGGGTGCCGCCGGCAACCTTCATGAGGACTTCCGGCCGGAACCGAACGGCTTCATCGCTTCCCGTGCTCGCCAGGTGCTCGCCGAGTCGGTCGAGCTGCTGGAGGAGATCGTCGACGACGGTCTGCTGAACGCGATCGGCGACGGCACCTTCGGCCTGATGAAGCGCCCCCAGGACGCCGGCCGCGGCCTCGAGGGCGTGGCGCGGCGTTCGTCGGAGTACTACAACCCGGCGATCGAGTTGTTGGAGGAGGGTCAGTGAGCATCGTCAGGCCGTACGGCGATACGACTGGGGACGGGATGGTGCAGCTGTCGTTCACGCTGCCGGTTCCGCACGACAAGCGGGCCGAGGGGGCCGCCGTTCAACTGGCGAACAAGATGGGCATGGACCCGGCGCTGGTCGTGCACGCCAAGGCGGTGGGACCCGACTTCACCTTCTTCGTGGTCTACGGACCGGTGAACCACCTCGTCGACACAAGCAAGGTCGAGGTGATCGAGCGCGACTACCCGCTGCTGTCGCCGAAGGAGGTCAACCTCGCGATCCGCAAGACCCTGCGCCGCCGGCTGACCATCGTCGGTGCGTGTATCGGCACCGACGCGCACACGGTCGGAATCGACGCGATCATGAACATCAAGGGGTTCGCGGGGGAGAAGGGCCTGGAGTACTACCGCGAGCTGAAGGTGGTGAACCTCGGCGCCCAGGTCGCCGTACCGGAGCTGGTCCGGCGGGCCAAGGCGGAGAAGGCGGACGCGATCCTGGTGTCGCAGGTGGTCACCCAGCGGGAGGCGCACGTGCTGAACACCAAAGAGATGTCGGCCGCGTTCCGGGAGGCGTACGCCGAGGACGCGCGGCCCGTGTTGGTTGCCGGTGGCCCCCGTTTCACCGAGCAGATGGCCGGCGAGCTCGGCGTGGACCGGGTGTTCGGCCGCGGCACCACACCTGGCGAGGTGGCCAGCTACCTGGTCGACGCACTCGTGACCAAGCGAACCCCGCACAGAAAGACTGCGTGAAAAGGTGTCAAAGGCAACTATCGGGCTGTCCGTGACGCATCGACGCTATGTGCCGTACAGCCATGCGCACTACGCCGGGAACCTGGTCGACGGTGCTTACGTGCTCGGGCTGTTCGGCGATGTCGCGACCGAAGTGTGCATCCAGGCCGACGGCGACGAGGGACTGTTCGCGTCGTACTCCGATGTGCAGTTCCTGCAGCCGTTGCGGGCCGGTGACGTTGTGGAGGTGACGGCAACGATCACCCGGGTCGGCAACCGCAGCCGGGAGCTCGAGTTCAGTGCGTCCGTCGTCTGCCGGGGCCGGCCGGAGGTGTCGGAGTCGGCGGCCGAGGTACTGGCCGAGCCGCTTGTGATCACGCGCGCAACCGGGACGGTCGTCGTACCGGTTGGGTGACGAATAGTTGCCCTGGGTAACGATCACGTGGCGTGCCGAGACGGCTCTGTAACGTGACTCTGGTGAGCGATCCTCGTTTTTCCGGATAGCACGAGCGAAAGTGTTACAACGGCCTCAAGGAGCCGGTGGAGAGGTTGACACCATCGCCGTCAGCGAGCATCGTTTTGGGAGTCGTCATATCCCGTTTTATCAACGGTCACACGAAGTTCGGCCACCGGATGATCCCGCGACGCTGACCAGGCCAGTGCCAGGCTTGAGTCGACGGGGGCTGAGATCGCCGGTGGTTAGCCCCCCGCGGGGCAGAGGTGGAAGAGGCTCGGCGGCCAGTAGACAACAGCCGGACGGTTCGCAGCCAGCGCATCGACGGTTGGTCCGAAGGCGCGCCGAGCCTCTTTCCTCTTTTCGGGCTTGCTGAGACCTCGGGCTTGCTGAGGCGATTTCACTTCCTCGCGTTCTGTTGATTTCCCTTCACTTTCCGCAATCGGTGCCCATTGGCTACTGACCGGATACATTTGCCTGTCCGGGACGTTGTACGGTCGTGCGACCGGCGTCCGCCGGGAACAGTGAGGACAAGGGGTACCGCGTGGACCGGTTGAAGGCTCTGGGACGCGTCCTGCCGAGGGTGGCGGTGGCCGTCGTGGCCGGCGCTCTGCTCGGCTTCGCCTTCGAACCGCACGACTACCCCTGGCTCACGATCGTCGCCGTACCGCTCTTCCTGGCCGCGCTGAACGGCGCCTCGGCCAAGGGCGGTTTCCTGATCGGCGCCGGGTTCGGGATCACCTACTACCTGGTCCTGGTGCCGTGGCTCAGCATCATCGGCGGCGACGCCGCGATCGCGTTGGCGATCCTCGAGGGACTGTTCTATGCGGTCTTCGGGGCGCTCGCGACCCAGGTGCTCAAGCTGAAGCTGTGGCTGCTGTGGATCCCGTGCCTGTGGGTGGCGACGGAGTACGCGACCGCATCGATCCCGTTCGGCGGGTTCCCGTGGGGCCGGCTGGCGTGGGCCTTCGCCGACTCGCCGCTGGGCAAACTGGCGTCGCTGGTAGGCATCCCCGGCCTGAGCTTCGCGATCGCCGTGCTCGGTGTGCTCGTGTACGCCGTACTGCGGCCGAAGAGCGTGCTCAAGCTGCGGGTCGTCGCACTGGTCGCCGGTGTCGCGATCGTCGGCGGCAGTGCGCTGATCAACCTCTCGACCGAGGGCGACGGCAAGGTCGTGAAGGCGGCGATGGTGCAGGGCAACGTGCCCGGCAAGGGCCTGGAGTTCCTCGGCCGCGCCCGGACCGTGACCCGCAACCACCTCAACGCGACCCTCGACCTGCAGAAGCGGGTCGAGGAAGGGTCGGAAGACAAGCCGGACATCGTGATCTGGCCGGAGAACTCGACCGACATCGACCCGTTCAAGGACGCCGAGACCCGGGCCGACATCGAGGAAGCGGTCAAGGCCGTGAACGTGCCGATCCTGGTCGGCGCCGTACTCGAGGGCCCCGGTCCGAACGAGCGGCAGACCACCGGCGTCGTCTGGGACCCGCGGACCGGCCCCGGCCAGATCTACGCGAAGCGGCACCCGGTCCCGTTCGGTGAGTACATCCCGTTCCGCGAGCAGTTGCTGCCTTACATCAAGCGGCTCGAGATGGTCGGCCGGCAGACCGCCCCCGGCAAGGTGCCGGGCGTACTGCCGATCGGCGGAGTCACGTACGGCGACGTGATCTGCTTCGAGGTCGCGTACGACGACGTCGTCGAGGACGTGATGAAGGGCGGCGCCCAGGTCCTCGTGGTCCAGACGAACAACGCGACGTACGGCGGGACCGGGCAGCCCGAGCAGCAGTTCGCGATCACCCGGATGCGCGCGATCGAGACCGGCCGGACCGTGCTGATCGCGTCCACCAGCGGCATCTCCGGCGTGATCCAGCCGGACGGCACCGTCGAGCACAAGTCGTCACAGTTCGTGCCGGACGTGTATGTCGCCTCGGTTCCGGTCCGCGATACCCATACGCTGGCCACCACACTCGGCGGCTGGCCGCAGTGGATCTTGACCGGCCTGGGGATCCTGGGAGTGGTCCTCGCGTTGGTGGCGCGCCGCAGGCGGGCGACCGGAGGCCCGGAGACCCCGCCGGCGGCCACGCGCAGCCGCGAAAAGGTTCCGGCCTGATCCTCAGGCCGGCTCGGAACCGGTGACAGTGCCGTCACCGGAGGCAGGAGTAGTTCAAGCGTGAGCACCCCCTTCGCGGATCTCGGCAAGATCCTGGTGATCATCCCGACGTACAACGAGGCCGAGAACATCGAGCCGATCGTGCGCCGGCTGCGCGACGCCGTACCGGAGGCCGACGTCCTGGTCGCCGACGACAACTCGCCCGACGGCACCGGCGACCTGGCCGACAAGCTGGCCGCGAACGATGACCACGTGCACGTCCTGCACCGCAAGGGCAAGGAGGGCCTCGGCGCGGCATACATCGCCGGCTTCCGCTGGGGGATCGAGCGCGAGTACGGCGTCCTGGTCGAGCACGACGCGGACGGGTCACACCAGCCGGAGCAGCTGCCCCGGCTCCTGACTGCGCTGCGGGATGCGGACCTCGTGCTGGGGTCGCGCTACGTCAAGGGCGGCGCCGTACAGAACTGGCCGAAGTCGCGGGAGATCCTCAGCCGGGGCGGCAACATCTACACCCGGCTGGCGCTCGGCGTACCGCTGCAGGACGCCACCGGCGGGTATCGCGCGTTCCGGCGAGCAACACTGGAGGGAATCGGGCTGGACGAGGTCGCCTCCGCGGGCTACTGCTTCCAGGTCGATCTGGCGTGGCGGGCGGTCAAGTCCGGGTTCCGGGTCGTCGAGGTGCCGATCACCTTCGTCGAGCGGGAACGCGGTCAGTCCAAGATGTCGCGGGCGATCGTGATCGAGGCGATGGCCCGGGTCGGCCGGTGGGGCCTCGCTCACCGGGCACGTCAGCTCCGAGGGTTGTTCAGAAAGGGGTAGGACATGCCGTGGTTCGTGGCGCTGGCGCTGCTGGTGGTGCCGATCCTGGAGATCTACGTGATCATCCAGATCGGCCAGGTGATCGGCGGCTGGCCGACGGTCGGCCTGCTGCTCGTCGAGAGCGCGCTCGGCGCCTGGCTGATCAAGCGCGAAGGCCGGCGGGCGTGGAACGCTCTCCAGAACGCCCTGCAGACCGGGAAGATGCCTGGCCGCGAACTGTCGGACGCCGCCCTGGTCCTGGTCGGCGGCACCCTGCTGCTCACCCCCGGGTTCGTCACGGACATCTTCGGCTTCTTCTTCGTCCTTCCCTTCACCCGCCCGCTGGCCCGCCGCGGCCTGTCCGCGTTCCTCGGCCGGCGACTGGCGACCCAGATGGGCGGCGCTAACCTCGGCGGCTTCATCCCAGGCGGCGGCGTCCCCGGCGCGCCACGACCACCATCGGCGTCCGACGACGTCATCCAGGGCGAGGTCATCGACCCCGACAAGAAGTAGCCGTCCAACCCACGCGTGCGTACGCAGGCGCTCCGTCGTCGCTCCGCTCCTCGGCCCGCCCCGCTACGCCCTGCTCCCACCCGCCCCCGGCTTGGCGCCGGTGCATCCCCCTGCCGGCTACCGCCGACAGTCTGCGGGCTGCCGCCCGCGGATTGCTCGCATCGCTCGCGGTCGACCACGTTGGCCGACACCCAGCCTGGAGACGTCAACCGCCGGGCCGGCGCGTTGGCTCAGCTGTCTCGACCCTGCCATGTGGTGACGCAGGCTTCGTTCCCCTCCAGGTCGGCAAGCACCCAAAAAGCGGGAGCACGGGTCGCGGACACAAGTCGGCCCCCAGCCGCCAGTGCGGATTCGATCCGTCGGGGTGCCTCGTCATGCGGAACACTGATGTCGATGTGGATGCGATTACGCTGCGGGCGGGCGCGGTCCATTTGCTGGAACCAGATGGCCGGGCCCTGCCCAACCGGGTCGACAAGAGGATCCTCCGGCCCTTGGCGCCCCACCTCATCGGCATATCCCAGCACTGCCTTCCAGAACGGCCGTATCCCGGCGATGTTCAGGGCATCAATCGCCAGCTCCAGAACCTGGATCGACCGTGGCGCCTCCGTTCCGATTCCGGGCTCCGTCAGAAACCCGGACTTGTCAGCGATGGCAGAGATCACTCGCGCAAGTTCGATATCCCGAGTGGTCACCGCTGCACAGTCCAACGACTGCAGTGTGAAGACTGCCCGATCGGGACGGACATCGACCCGAAGATGACGGTCGGCATCGTCGCCACACACTGCGACGGCGTCCGCTGCCAAGGCGATCGCCTGAGCCAACGACCCGACCGGAACCGAGGTTTGCAGCGCGCCCAGCATGTAGCGCCACCCGAAACTCTGGACAGCCTCGGACGCTTCCGGCCGACTCAGTATCTGCTCCATGGCCGCATCCTTGCAGCTCACTTGCCGGTACTTCCGACACACGCCCTATTCCGCGAAGTCGCAGTCCTCTCACGACGGACGCCGGCCCCTGGCATTCGACGCGGGCGGCAGCCCGCAGTTCGGCGGCGGTAGCCGCCAGGGGATGCACCGGCGCCAAGCCGGGGGGTGGGCGGGAGCGGGCGTAGCGGGCGTGCCGAGGAGCGGAGCGACGAAAAACTGGCTGCGTAGCACGCGTGGGTTGGACGTCAGCCTTGCTCGGCGAACGGCCCGTTGAAGGCTAGCTTGGCGAAGCGCTCCGCCATGCGTTGGTGAGACGGGCCGTCGGGGTGGAGGTCGTCCGGCAGGGGGAGTTCGGCGTTGTCGGCGGCGCCGTACAGTTCGCGGCCGTCGAGGTAGTGCAAGTTCGGGTCGTCCCTTTGGGCGACGATGCGAGCCAGGTCGTCCCGGATGACGTTGAGCGTCAGCTTCCCGGCCGGTACGTCGGCCGGGTCGCCGGTGGCCTGGAAGCGCAGTTCGCCGCGGCTGAGGCCCTGCAGGTCCCACATGGTCGGGCCCGGGGTGTCCTCGTGCATCGGGCAGAGGACGGGGGAGACGACCAGGAGTGGGGTGGTGGGGTGGCCGTCGCGGATGGTGTCGAGGAAGCCGTGTACGGCGGGGGCGAAGGCGCCGCGGCGCATCGCGTCGGCGTTCACCACGTTGATGCCGAGTTTCACGCTGATCAGGTCGGCGGGCGTGTCGCGCATCGTGCGGGCGATGAACGGCTGGAGCAGCGCGCTCCCGCCGAAGCCGAGGTTGATCGGCTCCACGCCGGCGAGGGAGGCGGCGTGTGCGACCCAGGTCCCGGTCGGGCTGGTCGCGTTCGAGCCGTGGCTGATCGAGCTCCCGTGGTGCAGCCAGACTCGCCGCTCCAGGTCGGCCGGCTCGATCGGCGCATCGGTGCGCAGGGCAACGAGTTCGGTGGTCTCGGCATGCGGCAGCCAGATCTCCACCGTCTTCAACTCGTCGGACAGCCCGGCGACGCTGACAGTGCCCGCCTCACCGAGCTCTGTCTGGGTGGCCCCGGTGGTGAGATCGATGGTCATCACGTTGCCGCCCGGCACGGTCGCCTGGTCGACCAGTTTCCCGTCGACGAGTACGTCGTACACACCGTCCGGCGGATGCGGAGCGCCGGTGTACACCCGCTTGGTGGGCCGGGTGTCCAACTCGATCGCTGTAGCCCGGGTCCTGAACACCAACCGCACCCCGGACGGCTGCGCCTCCACCATCTCCAACTGCGGATCGTCGTACTGCCGTCGAGCCCACCCAGGCAACCGATGCGGCAAGACCCCGACCTCGGTGTCCTCCAAGTCAAGCGCCCCACGCAGCAACTCAGCCGTAATAGCGGTCGTGATCCAGCTGTGCATTGGACCAGTATGTACGCGTGAACCAAGACCCCGCGCTCGTCCCCGAGCTCCTCGTCGAGTCAGTTGCCGCGAGCATCGACTTCTGGTGCGGACTGTGTGGTTCGAGGTGCGGTACGACCGCCCGGAGGAGGGTTTCGCGTACGTCGTCCAGGGCGGCGCGCACGTGATGCTCGAGCAGGTCGGCGTCACCGACCCCGACGGTTACCTGCTCCGGTTCCAGGCCGCCCTGGGGCGATCGCATGAAAAACGGGCCTCACCGCGCCGTTGCGGTGTGGCCCGTTCGGGTGTTGTCAGGCGGTGCGCTTGGTGCGGTGCAGGTGGGCGGGGCCGATCTCGCCCTTACGGAGGAGTTCGACTCGCTCGGCCAGCAGCTCCTCGAGTTCGGAGATGCTGCGGCGCTCGCGCAGCATGTCCCAGTGCGTACGGGCCGGCTTCTCCTGCTTCGGCTCCGGCTTCTCACCGGTCGACCGGGCGGCCTCGCTGCCGCAGTGCGGGCACTCCCAGATCGCGGGCACCTCGGCGTCGTGCGCCATGGTGACCTCGACCACGTGGCCGCGGGGGCAGTCGTACGTGATCATCTGCCGCGGCGCGAACTCGACACCACGGTCATCCTCGAAGCTGACCCCACCCAGCCCCGAACCACGCAGTACGCGATTAGACATGTCAAACCTCCGAGATCGTCATCCGTGCCAACGGTCGGCCGGCCCGGATCATTCCCATTTTGGCATGCCCGAGCCACATGTACGCACCTGACAGCACCGTCATGACAGCCTGTCATCGAGCGTTCACAGATCACGGTGTGTCGCGATCGGCCTGGTCTTGGACGTGCCAAGTTCACAGCGAGTTGCCAGGATTCGAGGATCAGTTCTTCAGCAAACCTCCCTAGCGTCAGCGTCCATGGTGCTACCCCGCCACAAGCTCCGTGGCCTCAGCGTGCTCAACCTGGCCCTGGTGGCCATCGTCCTGGCCATCGCCATCACGGCGTACTTCCTCTTCTTCCGCACCGACGAGCCGGCCGCGAGCGCGACGCGCCCGAGCGTGGCCGTCGCCCGGGGCGAGGTGACCGCGAGTGTCGGTTCGAGCGGCACCCTGCAGAGTTCGCAGACGGCGTCGCCACAGTTCGAGACGTCCGGCACCGTGACGCAGATCATGGTGAAAGTCGGCCAGGTGGTCGCCAAAGGTGCGGCGATCGCGAAGATCGACCCGTCCGCGGCCGAGCGACAGCTCCGGATCGCCGAGCAGAACCAGATCGCCTCGGCGAACTCGGTCGATGCCGCCGAGGAGTCCCTGAGTGACGCCCAGGACGCCTTGGAGGCCGCCGAAGAAGCCTCCGCCTCGCCCACCCTGACACCGACCAACGGCCAGCAGACCCAAAGCACCCAGAACCAGGGCCAGAGCCCCGAGGTCGCCGTCAGCAACGCCGAGGCCAGCCTGGCCCGGGCCAAAGCGGACAAGGAGCAGGCCGACCAGGACGTCGAGGCGGCCCAGGCCGCAGTCGATGCGACCACGCTCAAAGCACCCATCGCCGGCACGATCACCGCGATCAACGGCTCGGTCGGCTCGGTCGCCGGCGGCTCGAGCTCCAGCTCAGGCAGCGGTTCAGGGTCGACCTCAGGTCAAGGTTCAGGCTCAGGAACCACCTCGAGTACGACGACAACCTCATCCACAGGTTTCGTCGACCTCGCCGACCTCAGGTCGCTCCAGGTGGTCGCGGCCTTCCCCGAGGCGGATGCGATCAAGATCAAGGCCGGCCAGTCGGCCACCGTCACCCTCAACGCCGAACCCGGTACGACGCTGACCGCCTCCCTCGCCTCGGTCTCGCCGACCCCCACGACCACCAACGGCGTCGTCTCGTACTCGGCCACCTTCTCGCTGACGAAGATCCCGGCGAACGCCCGGATCGGGCAGACCGCGAACGTCACGGTGCAGACCGCCAAGGCGGCCAACGCCCTGTATGTCCCGAGCACCGCGATCGCCACCAGCGGTACGACGTACACGGTCACGCTGGCCGACGGCGGCGGGACGCGGGAGGTGCAGATCGGCGTCCGGGGTGACAGCTACACCCAGATCACCTCCGGCCTGACCGAGGGCGAGCGGATCGAGCTGCTTCAGGGCTCGATCGGTACGACGACCAACCAGAACGGCCGGACCGGTCAGTTCCCCGGCGCTGGTCAGGGCCAGCTGCCCGGTGGCGGCCAGTTCCCCGGAACGGGCACCGGAGCCGGGGGCACCCGTGGCCGCTGACGCCCTGATCGACATCCGGGACGTCACCAAGACGTACGGCGCGGGTGAGACCGCCGTACACGCCCTCCGGGGTGTGTCGCTGCGGGTCGAGGCCGGTGAGTACGTCGCCGTGATGGGTTCGTCCGGATCCGGCAAGTCGACGCTGATGAACATTCTCGGCTGCCTCGATGTCCCGAGCCGGGGCGAGTACTGGCTCGACGGCAGCAACGTGGCCCGGCTGACCGAGGACCAGCAGGCGCTCGTCCGTGGTCGCAAGATCGGGTTCATCTTCCAATCCTTCAACCTGATCCCGCGCACCACGGCATTCGCAAACGTCGAGTTGCCGCTCACCTATGCGCACCTCCGCCGCGCCGACCGACGACGGCGGGCGGCCCGGGCGCTGGAGCTGGTTGGGCTATCGGACCGCGCCGACCACCGGCCGAACCAGCTGTCCGGCGGTCAGCAGCAGCGGGTGGCGATTGCCCGCGCGATCGCCACCGGTCCGCGGATCCTGCTCGCCGACGAGCCGACTGGGAACCTCGACGCGCACTCGACCGACGAGGTGCTCGGCATGTTCGACCAGCTCAACGCCGACGGCCGGACGGTTGTGGTGATCACCCACGAGAACGACGTGGCGGCCCGGGCGCGCCGGCTGATCCAGGTGGCTGACGGCCGGATCGTCGCCGACGAGGTGACCCGCTGATGTCACCCCGCGATCTGTTCGGAGCGGCCCTGCGGGGACTGAGCGCGAACAAGCTCCGCTCGCTGCTGACCGTCCTCGGCGTCTCCATCGGCGTCGGCGCCGTCATCGTGCTCGTTGCAGTCGGCAACGGCTCCGGCAAGGCCGTCCAGGACCGGCTGGAGGCGATGGGGACCAACCTGCTCACCGTGTCCACGACCGGCGGTGGCGGCGGTTTCCAGCGCGGCCAGGCCGGTCCATCGGCGCAGCAGTACAGCCTCACCCTCGAGGACGCGGCAGCACTCGGCGACGAGAACCTCGCGCCCGACGTGGCCGCGGTTGCCCCGGTCATGACCAGCTCGGGTACGGCGACCAACGGCGACACCAGCTACACCGTCAACCAGGTCATCGGTACGACGCCGGGGTACATGCCGGCCACCAACACACCGGTCCAGCTCGGCCGGTCCTTCACCCAGCAGGACGTGGACACCTCGCAGCGGGTCATCCTGCTCGGGCAGACCGCCGCCACCGAGCTGTTCGGCCGACCCGGGACGGCGGTCGGTCAGACGATCAAGCTCGGCGCGGTCGACTTCGTCGTACTGGGTGTGCTGGCGAGCAAGGACAGCACCGGGTTCTCGGACCCGAACGCGACCGCGATCGTGCCTATCAGCACGCTGCGAGCGACCCAGGCCGGGTACGGCGCGCTGAACCAGATCGTCGTCCAGGCGGCGGACAAGGATCGGGTGGACGTCGCGCAGGCCGAGGTGACGCAGTTGCTGACCGCGCGGCACGAGGTGCCGGCCGACCAGACGTCGCCGTTCCGGATCACCAACTCGGCGCAGATCCTGCAGACCAGCCAGGACACCGCCGCGACCTTCACCGCCCTGCTGGCGACCGTGGCCGCGATCAGCCTGGTCGTCGGCGGGATCGGGGTCACCAACATCATGCTCGTCACGGTCACCGAGCGGACCCGCGAGATCGGCATCCGCAAGGCGCTCGGGGCGCGGCGGCGGACGATCCTCGGCCAGTTCCTGATCGAGGCGACGCTGCTGAGCCTGATCGGCGGCGCGGTCGGCGTGGCCGCCGCGCTGATCCTGACCCGGTTCCAGCTGGCTGGGGTGCAACCGGTGCTGGTGCCGTCGTCGATCGCGCTCGCCCTCGGGGTGTCCGCGGCCGTCGGCCTGTTCTTCGGCAGCATGCCGGCTCACCGAGCTGCCGGTCTTCGTCCCATCGACGCACTACGTCACGAGTGAGAGGCATCGCCGAATGAGTAACCAACAGCCCGATGAGTTCGCCCAGATCGGGTCCGACGAGGAGGTCGACGAGGCACTCAAGCCGAAGAAGACCCTCAACCTGCCGCTGGCGACCGCGATCCTGGCCGGCATCGTCGTACTCGCCGTCGGCCTGGCCGGTGGGGCGGGCCTGCACGCTGCGTTCGCCTCGGACAGTACGACGTCTCAGCAGGCCGGCCGTGGTCCCGGAGCCGGGTACGGCGGCTTCCGCGGGCAGAACGGCACAGGACAGGGACCGGGCGCAGGTCAGGGCGGCGCGACGATCGGCACGGTGGTGTCGTCGACCAGTTCGCAGCTGGTGGTGAAGACCCAGTCCGGCGACGTCACGGTCAAGCTCACCGGCGACACGACGTACGAGATCAGTTCGAAGGGCACCGCCGCCGACCTCAAGGCCGGCGAACAGGTCGTCGTGAGCGGCCAGTCCACCGACGGCTCCATCACGGCCACCACAGTCCGCCAGGGTGCCTTTCCCGGCGGCTTCCGCACCCCCGGCGCAACCCCCTCCCGCTAACCCCCGATCCGTGCGCCCGGCCCCACACCCCGGCCGGGCGCACGCGGGTTGCTCGCGGGGGTCAGATGAGGGTGGGTTGGGTGTTGCCGGCTTCGGTGATGCCTCGGCGCATGTCGACGCGGGACAGCAGGATCAGGCCGATGACGAAGAACAGGCCGAGGGCGACGATTGCTGGCCGGTAGGAGCCGGTGATCTGGTGGACCAGGCCGAAGACGAGGGTGCCGAGCCAGGAGGTGCCGCGCTCGCCGGCCTGGTAGAGGGAGAAGTACTCGGCCTCCCGGCCCTCCGGGATCAGCTGGCTGAAGGCCGAGCGGGACAACGCCTGGGTACCGCCGAGGACGACGCCGATCGCCACGCCCATCGCGAGGAACGGCACGATCTGCTTGGCCGGCAGCATGAAGCCGGCGATCACGATCAGCATCCAGAACACCAGCCCGCCCATGATGGTCCGCTTGGTGCCGAACCGCTTCGCGAACCGCCCGAACGCCAGCGCCCCGAAGAACGCGACGAACTGCACCAGCAGGATGGTCGCGATCAGCACCTGGGTCTCGAACCCGAGCTGCTTCTCGCCGTACGTCGACGAGACCGAGATGACGGTCTGGATCCCGTCGTTGAAGAACAGGTACGCGACCAGGAACAGCAGCGTCATCGGGTAGGTCCGCATGTGCCTGAGCGTCGCGGCCAGCTGACCGAAGCTCTGCCGGACCAGGTTGCCGCTCCGCACCGGTACGACGTGTACCGGCGGCCGGTTGCGCAGTTTCACGAACGGGATGAACGTGAACGCGCCCCACCAGAGCCCGGCGGACAGCAGGCTGAGGCGGACCGCCGTACCTTGGCTGAGGCCGAGCGCGTCGTGGGCGGTGACCACGGCCAGGTTGATCGTGAGCAGGATGAAACCGCCCAGGTAGCCGAAGGCCCAGGCGCGGGACGAGACGTCGTCACGGTCGTCCGGACCAGTGATGTCGATCAGGATCGAGTCGTAGACCACCAGCGACGAGCCGAGGCACAGGTTGCCGATGAACAGCAGCAGCGCTCCGAGCTCCCAGCGGCCGCCGCCGACGAACACCATGCAGCAGGCGGCCAGCGCGCCCGCCCAGGCGAAGCCGCACATCAGCAGCTTCTTGCGCTCGAGCCGGTCCGCGATCGCGCCGACCACGGGCAGGAACAAGGCCGACACCAGGGTCGCGACGGTGACGACGTAGAAGGCGAGCGAGCCGGGGGAGATGCCGAGGCCGAGTACGTCGAGATTCGTGTGGCACGGCTTGTCCGACGTACCGACGTATCCGCAGGCAGCGGTCTCGGCGACCGAGGTCAGGTACGGCGCGAAGAGCACCGTGCCGACGGTGGTGACGTAGCCGGAGTTGGCCCAGTCGTACAGGCTGAAACCCCAGTACTCACGCTTGTCGACCGCCGCCGGGGCGGAGAGAAGTCCCATGCGCAGGAGTGTGTCAGGTCAGAGGTACGAAGCGGCGTACCCGTGGATAACACTTCAGTGCCACTGGCCCCGCTCGATCAGGACGTCGCGGAGCAGGTCGGTGCGGTCGGTGATCAGGCCGTCCACGCCGGAGTCGAGCAGCCGATGCATGTCGGCGGGGTCGTCGACGGTCCACACGTGCACCTGCTTGCCCAGGGCATCCGCCCGCTTGGTCAGACCGGGTGTGAGCACTCGTAGCCGGCCGTAGCGTTCGGGGATCTGCAGGCAGGCCCCACCCGACTTCAGCGGGAACGGGAGGAACCGGATCAGTGCGGTCTCCCAGTCGCCGTACCCGGTGCACAGGGTCGGACCCAGTTCGCGGCGGATGCGCCGTACCCGCGACTGGGAGAACGACGAGACGCAGACCCGGTCGATCGCGTTGGCCGCACGCAGTACGGCGGCAGCCGGCTTGAGCCCGTTCTCGGCCTTGATGTCGAGGTTGAACTTGGTCTGCGGGAAGTGCTCGAGCAGCTCGTCCAGGCGGGGGATCGGCTCGTGGCCGTTGATCTTGGCCTTGCTGACCTCGGACCAGGGCAGCTCCGCGACCACGCCGGTCCGGTCGGTGACCCGGTCGAGTTTGCTGTCGTGGAAGGCGATGACGACCCCGTCGCTGGTCGCGTGCAGGTCGGTCTCGAGGTACCGGTAGCCGAGCTTCACCGCGTGTTCGAAGGCGCGCAGCGAGTTCTCGTAGCCGACGTTGTCCGGGTGCAGCGCACCGCCACGGTGGGCCATCGCGATCGGCCCGTCGTGGTCGAGGTAGGGGTACACGACTGGAAGTATGTACCGTTTGAGTGGTGACGGTACTCAGCCCCCGCCCCGATCTGTGGACCCTCGACCCCGATGTCCTGCACCTGAACCACGGTTCGTACGGCGCTGTGCCGCGCCGGACCCAGGACGTGATGGCCGCCCTGCGCGCCGAGACCGACGCCAATCCGATGCTGTGGTTCCGCTCGGTCGCCGCCCGGCTGACCACGAGCCGCCTCGCGTTGGCGTCGTACCTCCAGACCGACCCGGAGGGCTTCGCGCTCGTGCCGAACGCGAGTGCCGGGGTCACTGCCGCGCTGGCGACTCTGCCGATCCCGGCGGGCAGTCGGATCGTCCTGACGAACCACGCATACGGCGCGGTGCGGTACGCCGCCGAGCGGTTCGCGAGGGTCAACCAGGCCGAGGTGGTCGTGGTCGACGTACCGCTGGAGGCCGATGACGAGACCGTGGTGGGGCTGATCACGACCGCATTGGACGAGGCCGCCGTACTGATCGTGGACCAGATCAGCTCGGCGACGGCGATGGTGTTCCCGATCGCGGCGCTGGTCGACGTGTGCCGGGAGCGGGAGGTCGCGGTCGTGGTCGACGGTGCGCACGCGCCCGGGCTGATCGACGCACCGGCGGCCGACGGGGCCGACTTCTGGACCGGGAACTTCCACAAGTGGCCGGCCTCGCCGCGGGCAACAGCCGGTCTCGTGGTGGCGGAGAAGTGGCGTACGGCGACGCTCCCGCTGATCGTGTCGTGGTCGGAGCACGACGAGCGGCTGCCCGAGCGGTTCGACATGCAGGGGACGTACGACTACGCCCCCTGGATCGCCGCGCCGGAGTCCCTACGCGTGCTGGAAGAGCTCGAATGGCCGGTACGGCGCTCGCAGTTGAGCGACCTGGTCGACGAGGGTGCCCGGGTGGTCGCGAAGGCGCTCGGGACCGGGGTCGCGGAGGTGGTGCGACCGGCAGCGACCATGCGATTGGTGGAGCTGCCGTCGAGCGTTGACCTGACGAATGCCGAGGCACTCAAGATGCGCGTCTCCCGGGAGCTGAAGGCGGAGATCACGCTGACCGGGTTCGACGGCCGTGGATTCATCCGGCTGTCCGCGCACGCCTACAACTCGCTCCGGGACTACGAGGAACTGTCGGAGCGGCTGCCTAGAGTCCTCGCGTGAATGACATCCGAGGCTCCTACGACACCGTCGCCCCCGACTACCACGAGATCCTCAAGGACAACCTGAAATCGAACCCGTACGACCGGGCTGCGTTGGACCTCTTCGCCGAGCTCGTCCCGGCCGGACCCGTCGGTGACCTCGGCTGCGGTCCCGGGCGGATCACGACGTACCTGGCCGCGCTCGGCCTGGATGCCTTCGGCATCGACCTCTCACCGGAGATGGTCGCGTTGGCGCGGACGACGTACCCGGAACTGCGCTTCGAGGTCGGGTCGTTGTTCGATCTCGATCTCAAGGACGACGAGCTGGCCGGAGCCCTCGCGTGGTACTCACTCGTCCACACCCCACGCGAGGATCTCCCGGCCGTCTTCACCGAACTCCACCGAGTCATACGACCCGGCGGCTACCTCCTGCACGCCTTCAAGGTCGGCACCGAGACTTACCACCTCTCCACCGCCTACGGCCACGACCTGGACCTCGACGTCTACTGCTACGACCCGGCCGAGATCACCGGGCTCCTGAGTGACGCCGGCTTCACCGAGGCCGCCACACTGACTCACGCTCCGCTCGAGTACGAGAAGCAGCCGCAGGGGTACCTCCTTGTCCGCAAACCCGCCTGAGTTGGTTGCTCCTGCTGGGGCGTCTGCCTGGGTGCGGGTCGGTTCGGCCTAAGACGGGTCGTGGTTCCGCGGTCTCCGCTGCGTGATGGTGCTAGTCGGTGCGGTGTGCGTCAAGGGCGCCTTCGGCGTCCGCTTCGCGGATCGAACAAGTTCGCCCCTTGACCCACACCGCCCCGACCAGGGAAGGCCGCAGCTACGCGGATCCCGCGGGAAGAGCAGCCCGAACAGTTGGGGATCTGGTCGGTCGAGGCGACCCTCATCCGTGGGGATCGCCCTTGAGTTGTCGTGGATCGGTGCCGAGGGCAACGGGTTCGCCGAGTCGTGGATCTCTGCTCCAGATCCTGCCGGGCGACGACAGGAATCCACGACTCGGCGACCGATCGGGCCGGAATCCCGGGATGCGGACGGTTTTGGTCGGATGGTGGTCGATTCGCGTGAGAGCCGGGGCCTCGTACATCGGGTGGGGGCCTCGGACACCTGGTCAGATGTCCGAGGCCCCGGGAAGGTGTTCAAGGTCGGTCGATTTGCACCAAAATCCCCCGGATCCAGGCCGGCCCACCGGATCCACCCCCGAATGCGACCACTCGGGTGAGCAGCTCCGGGATAGCTGCGTCCTTCCCTGGTCGTGGTGGTGGGTGTCAAGGGGCGAACTTGTTCGATCCGCGAAGCGGACGCCGAAGGCGCCCTTGACGCGCGCCGCCACGACTAGCACGATCACGCAGCCCGGAGCCGCGACACCACCGTCGCCCTTCTCGCAGCACCCGGCAACCACAGCCGCCTTCTCGCAGCACGCACCACGACAACCGCCGTGCCGCAGCACGCACCACGACAACCGCCGTACCGCAGCACGCGCCACAACAGCCGCCGTACCACGACCGCCGTACGACGACCGCGTCAGCCTTTGATTGCGCCTGACGTCATGCCGGCAACGATCTGGCGGTTGAAGAAGAGGAACATGATCAGGGGCGGGATGGTGATCAGGAGGATGTCCATGAAGAGGAGGTTGTACTGGGTGCTGAATTGGCCGGAGAAGTTGTAGAGGGTGAGCTGGACGGTTGCGTTCTGGTCGCCGGGGAGGAAGTAGAGCGGGTTCACGAAGTCGTTGAAGACGTTGACCGACTGGACCACCACGACGGTGATGATGACGGATCTGAGCAGCGGGAAGATGACCCGGAAGAACAACCGCAGCGGCCCGGCGCCGTCGATGATCGCGGCTTCGTCGAGTTCGCGTGGAATGGTCGCGACGAAGGCCCGGAACAGCAGGATGCAGAACGACAACCCGAACGCGATCTCGATCAGGATCAACCCCGGCATGGTCTTGAACAGCCCGAGTTTCTGCAGCACCCAGATCGTCGGTACGACGGCCGGCGGGATGATCAGCCCGGACAGCACCAGGAAGTTGATGAAGCCGTTCCACTTGCTTTTGCGGCGTTGCAGCACGAAGCCGGCCATTGCCGCCAGCACCACCATGCCGGCCACACTGGCCACGGTGAGGATCGTCGAGTTGATGAAGGCGATCACCAGCATGTAGTCGCGGGCCTTCACCACCTCGACGAAGTTCTGGACGAACTGGAACTGGTGGGGCCAGGCGAAGTCGAGGTCCGCGGCCTGCTGCCGGTCCTTCATCGCGGTCAGCACGATGAACGCGAACGGGATGACGAAGACCACGATCGAGGACACGATCGCGACCGCGCTGAGCAGGTAGCTGCGGCCCGGTCTGTGGTTGACGAGCTCGGCGGTGCTCACATGTCCACCTCCTTCCGGTTCAGGAACCACGACAGCGGCAGGATGATCGCGGTGACCACCACGAACAGGATCACGTTGCCGGCCGTCGACAGGCCGTAGAACCCGGCCTGGTACTGCTTGTAGATCACCGACGAGATGACGTCCGACGTAAACCCGGGGCCGCCACGCGTCATCGCCCAGATCAGCTCGAACGACCGCAGGCCGCCGATCAGCGACAGGATGATCACGGTGACTGTGGCCGGCTTGCACAGCGGCAGCACGATCCGCCGGAATGACTCGAACGACCCGGCACCATCCACCCGGGCAGCCTCCATGTACTCCCGTGGGATGGACACGATGCCGGCGATGTAGATCAGGGTCGCCAGCCCGACGCCCTTCCACACGTCGACCAGGGCGATCGACATCAGCGCCCAACTCGGGTCGGTCAGCCACCCGGGTCCGTCGATGCCGATGACGCCGAGGGCGCCGTTGATCAGGCCGCGTTCGGGGTTCATCAGCACCTGGAACAACAGGCCGACGCCGATGGTGCTGACCAGCACCGGGAAGAAGACGACCGACCGCAGATACCCGCGGCCGATGATCCGCGACGTCAGCAGTACGGCGAGCAGCAGCCCGAGCACCACCTTGGACCCGGACGTCACCACCGCGAAGATCAAGGTGTTGGTGAAGCCCTTGACCAGCGCCGGCTCCTGGAAGAACAGGACGAAGTTGTCGAACCCGATGAACTTCGACTCGAACAGACTCCACCGGGTCAGGCTGTAGTAGAAGGACGCGAAGGTCGGGATCAGGAACAGCACGGCATAGATCACCGCGGTCGGCAGGTAGAACCAGAACGAGTACGGCGTGTATCGCTTCCCCCCGGCCGCGGATGCGGCCGGGGTTGCGTCACTGCGCGACTTCAGACGAGCCGAGGTGATGGTCACAGGAACCTCACCAACCCGCCAGTCCGAGTTGCTGGGCCTGCTTCTTCACATCCTCGTCGTACCGCGCCGCACCGTCCTTGGCCTTGCGGATCCCGGATCCGACCTCGACCGTGATCTGCTCGAGCGAGGGGCCCTTCACCGGCGACAGGAACTCCAGCGCCAGGCTGGACGCCCCCGGCTTGTCGAGGTAGGGCTGCATGTCCTTGATGGCCTGCGGTACGTCGGCCGGCAGTTCACAACCCTTGACGGCGTACGGACCGGTCGGGGCACCCGCCTCGGACTGGGACTCGCAGCCGTCCGGGCTGGCCACGAAGGCGAGGAACTTCTTGGCCGCGTCCAGCTTGTCGCCCTCGGTCGTCTTCGGGATGTAGAGACCGCCCGGGGTCCACAGCGTCAGGCCGTTCTTGGACGCGTCGTCACCAGGCAACGCGAACAGTCCGACGGTCTTGGCCGCGTCCGGGTAGGTGGCGATCATGTTCGCGACCACACCGGACAGGATCGGGTAGTGCGCACCCTTGGCGGTGGCAAGCATCTTGAGGCCGTCGGGCAGCTTCGCCGAGGCGAAGTCCTTGTTCTCATAGCCCATGTCGTGCACCTGCTGCGTGTGCTCGAACCCCTTCAGCGCGGCCGGCGACGTCGCGTACTTCGCCTGGTTCTTGGTGTACTTGTCGGCGAAGTCCGGCTCGGCGGCGGACACGTTGTGGAAGTCACCGAGGACGAACAGCTGCGACGTCCAGGTCTCGCCGTACGTCTGGATCACCGGTGCGACCCCGCCGCCGGATGCCTTGATCTTGGCGTTGTTGGCCATGAACTCGGCCCAGGTCGCCGGCACCTTCAGCCCGAGCTTCTCGTAGACCGGGATGCTGTAGAGGACCGCGCCGCCCATGAAGCCGCCGACGGGCGCGCCGTACACCTGCCCGTCGGCGGTCACGGTCTTCTTGAAGTTGTCGTCCAGGTTCGCGACCCACGGTTCGTCGTTGACCGACAGCAGGTTCTTCGACGGCGCGATCGCGTTGAACAGCGATCCGGTGTTGTAGTTGAAGACGTCGACCATGTCGCCGGTCGACAGCCGGGTCTTGACGATGTTGTCGCCCTCGGTACCGCCCGGGCGGGTCTCCACCTTGACCGTGATGCCGGGGTTCTTCGCGGAGAAGTCCTTCGCGAGCTGCTCGGCCTCCTTCACGTCCTGGTCCTGGTTCGTGGTCAGGTAGGTGATCGTGACCGAGGCGCCGCTCGAGTCGTCGCTGCTGGATCCGAGACTGCCTGCGCTGCACGCGGTCAGGGCGAGTGAGCAGACCGCGAGGACGGCCAGTCCTCTCGTACCTGGGCGGAACGTCATCATGACCTCCAAGGGATGTTTCTTCAGGGCATCTGCATCGGGGCGGGGGTCGGTAGGGGTGTGGTCAGTTGTTGTCGAGCAGGGCGTCGAGCTTGGCCTGCAGGGCTTCGGCGCTGGGGGTGAAACCGCGTGGGCTGATCGCTTCGACCAGCTCGGTGGCCGGCTGGTCCAGGTACCGCTCCAGCCGCGCCGCGAGTTCGGCGTCGTCCGCGACGACCTCCGTCTCCTTGGCGGCGGCAACGATCGTGTCCCAGCTGGATTCGTGGTCCATCAGCTGTCGGATGCTGGGCTCCGCGGGCAGCGCCGGCGTCTCGGCAGCCGGGTCAGCTGCGGTCCACTCGTGTGTCCCGTGGGC
Source organism: Kribbella sp. CCNWLW201 (assembly GCF_037203805.1). NCBI lineage: Bacteria > Bacillati > Actinomycetota > Actinomycetes > Propionibacteriales > Kribbellaceae > Kribbella > Kribbella sp. CCNWLW201. The sequence goes on from NZ_JBBCBQ010000006.1 coordinate 229,228, forward strand.
AACCTCGACCGGTGCACTTTCACCCGGTACGTCGACCTGCGCCCGCGAACCCACCGGCACGGTCACGCTCAGCCGGACCTGGCCGTCGGACCGCGTCCACGACACCGCGGCCTCGCCGTACGGCGTGAGGTGCTTAGCCGACGCGCTGGTCAGGTGCGAGGTGTAGAGCGGGCGTACGACGATCGTGCGGTAGCCGGGGTCGCCCGCGGCCAGACCGGCGACGCGACGGTGCATCCAGTCGGCGACCGCGCCGAGGGCGTAGTGGTTGAAGGACGTCATCTGGCCGGGGTTGATGCTGCCGTCGGGCAGCATGCTGTCCCAGCGTTCCCAGACTGTCGTCGCGCCCATCGTCACTGCGTACAGCCAAGAGGGGCAGCCTGTCTCTAGCAGGAGGCGGTACGCGAGGGCGGGATGTCCGGAATCGGCCAGCGCGTCCGCCATCAACGGCGTACCGACGAATCCGGTACTGATCCGGAAACCCGCCGTACGGACCAGGTCGGCCAGGCGTTCGGCGGCACGCTTCCGCTGGGTCTCCGTCGGCAGCAGGGCCCACTGCAGAGCGAGTGCATAGTTCGTTGCCGCGTCGCTCAATACGCGGCCGCCCTCGGTCGTGTACTCGGCCGCGAACGCCTGCCGGACCCGTGCGGCCAGGTCGGCGTACTCGCGCGCCAGTTCCGCGTCGCCGACGACCTCGGCGGCCTTCGCGACGACCTCGGCCGACCGGGCCAAGTGCGCGGTGGCGAGGACGTCCGGGTCGGCCTTGGCGCGGAACGGGTTGTCCGGCGGCGCGGTCGGGTCGAGCCAGTCGCCGAACTGGAACCCGCCGGACCACAGCAGATCGGCACCGGCCAGCTCCACCATCTTGTCCACCCAGCCGCGCATACTCGGCAGCTGCCGAGCGAGCAGCGCGGCGTCACCGGTGCGTTCGTAGATGACCCACGGCACGATCGTTGCCGCGTCACCCCATGCGGCCGTGGCCGGCCCGGTGTGCTTGAGCACATCCGGTACGACGAACGGGACCGAACCGTCCTTCTGCTGCTCGGCCGCGAGATCGGCCAGCCAGTTGGTGAGGAACCCGGCCGTGTCGAACAGGAAGCTCGCGGTGGGGGAGAAGACCTGGATGTCACCGGTCCAGCCGAGCCGTTCGTCGCGCTGCGGGCAGTCTGTCGGTACGTCGACGAAGTTGCCGCGCATACCCCACACGACGTTCTCGTGGAAGCGGTTGAGCAACTCGTGCGACGACTCGAACCAACCGGTCCGGCGCAGGTCCGACCCGACCACGACGGCTTCGAGATCGTCCTTTTGCAGATTGTCGACACCAGACACCTCGGCGTACCGGAAGCCGTGGAAGGTGAGCGGCGAGTCGAGCGTGACCTCGTCGGGTCCGGCCAGGATGTACGAGTCGGTCGCCTTGGCGGTGCGCAGCGGGCGAACGCCGAGTTCACCGTTCTCCAGCACCTCGGCGTGACGCAGTACGACCTCGTCACCAGCGGCGCCGCCGCGGACCTTCAGCCGGATCCGGCCGACGACGTTCTGGCCGAAGTCGACCAGGGTCCTGCCGGACGGCGAGGTGCTGATCTCGACCGCAGGGACGACCTCGGTGATGCGGACCGGCGGTCCGTCGGGTGCGACGAGCAGGCTGAGGTCCGCGTCGAGTACGTCGACCGGGGTGGCCGCGCCAGTTGTCCGCCGCAGGTCCGTGCTCTGACCGTCGTACAGGTCGTCGGCGATGATCGCGCTCTCGCTCGCGGTCCAGGTGTCGTCGCTCTCGAAGACGTGGACGGTGCCGTCGGCGGTGGTGACCTCGAGCTGGGCGAGTACGGCGATGCGATCGCCGTACAGGGAGTTCTTGCCGTGGAAGCCAAGCCGGCCGCGGTACCAGCCGTTGCCGACCAGGAACTCGAGCCGGTTCTCGCCGGCGCGGACCAGGCCGGTCACGTCGTACGTCTGGTAGCGAAGCCGCTGCTGGTACGCCGTCCAGCCCGGTGCGAGCTCGTCGTCGCCGACCCGCTCGCCGTTGAGCTCCGGGAGGTAGATGCCGTGCGCGGTGGAATAGAGCCGGGCCTTCACGATGTCCGCAGGCAGTTCGAGGACGCCCGCGACCAGGGGAGCGGGGGAGCCGTAGGCGTTGTCACGCGGGCTCACGAAGCGCGCGGTCCAGTCGGCGGCGCTGAGGAGACCAGCCTCCACGGTGGCGGGCTCGCTCCACTCGCTCCAGTCCTCGTTGCTGCGGACACGGACGCGGACCGAGGCGGACTCGCGCGACTTCAACGGGTCGCCCGGCCACGGGACGAGGATCTGATCGGGGGACTGGACCGTGTACACCTGAGCCGTGCCCGTGGTGACCTCGACCTCGTACGCCGCCTGCGTGTACCCGGCGTCAGCGGTCGGGATCTGCCACGACAGCCGGGGCGTCGCGGTGCCGATACCCAGCACGGGCCCGGCATCGGTGCGGTGTTCGAAGCGGAGTGAAGTGGGTGCGGCGAGGTTCGACATGAGACTCCAACCGACGAGTGAAACGATTCATTAGGTGCTGTGGCGAAGGGCCTCGGTCTGTTTCGGATTGATGGCGGGGACGTTTCGCCTGTCCCCCGATCCTGAAGCCGCCAATCGCTGGGGACTAGCCCGAAGTGCACTCGTGGTAGCACAAAATGCACCTCGGGTCCTATCGTGAGGCATGGCCGACGAGCCCGTGACCCACAAGGGGACGCTGCTGCACTTCGTCGAAGGGACGGTCGTGCACGCGGGTCCCCACCTGCACGAGAGCACCCATCCGCTGCACACGCACAGCTTCTTCGAGATCGCGCTGATCACCGGCGGCGCCGGGGTTCACCACAGTTCGGCCGGCCGCCAGCAACTCGAGGCCGGCGACATGATCCTGCTCCGGCCGGGCGTGTGGCACCAGTACGACGAATGCCGTGGACTGCAGGTCTACAACTGCTGCTTCTCGGCCGACCTGATCCAGCGAGAACTGGCCTGGACCCGCGAGGATCCCTTACTGGGTTATCTATTGTGGACTGGGCCATTCTCGGCGCAGCGACGCGGCATGCTCACTGCGCACCTGGACCCGCCGACGGTCAAGGAAGGCCTGGCTCACCTCGAAGAACTCCGGCAGCTGCGCAACGAGTCGGTGAGCCGGCATCGTGGAGACATCGTCGGCTGGCTGTCGCTGTACCTGAGTTGCCTGGCGCGGACCGTCGCCGAGCACGGCGAACGCGGTGAGCAGACGCATCCCGCCGTACTGGATGCGATGCGGATGATGGAGGCCGACCCGGCGCGGCAGTGGATGCTGTCCGATCTGGCGCAGGAGTTGCATCTGGCGCCTGGGTATCTGGTCCGGCTGTTCAAGTCGACGACCGGGTTGCCGCCGATGGCGTATCTGTCCCGGCATCGGGTCGAGCTCGCGGCTGACCAGTTGCTGCACACCGACCTGCCCATCAGCCGGATCGGCGAGTCCGTGGGCTGGCCGGATCAGAACTACTTCGCCCGGCGATTCAGGTCGCACTACGGGCTGAGTGCGTCGGCCTATCGGCAACGTTTCAACACGCGGAAGCTCAGTCCTTCCGCGCACTGATCAGGAGTTCGATGCCGTCGAGGATGCGGTCGAGACCGAACTCCAGGCCCTGGTTCTCGCTGCCCCCGGCGGTCTGCAGCGCCGCGGCCAGGCTCGGGAACCGGGCGGCCTCGGTGCTGAGGATCTCGGCCAGGGCCTGATTGATGTGGTCCTCGGTGAGACCGGTCGTGATGGTCTGCTGGGCGAGATTCCGGACGTGGCTGGTGAGGACCAGGACCGAGTCGAACTGTTCGCCGCCGTCGAGTCCGGAATCGGCCAGCTTTTCGACCCCCCGATCCATCCAGGCCAGCTCGTTCGGGCCGAGCAGGCGGCGGCCGATGGTGGACTGCAGTAGCCACGGGTGCTTGGCGAAGGCTGCGTAGAGGTCGAGCGCCCAGGTCTTCAGCGCCTCGCGCCACGGCAGGTCGTCGTGCTCAGGTGGCGCACCGATCGCCAGGTCACTCATCACGGCGACGAGTTCGGTCTTGCCCGGGACGTAGCGGTAGAGCGCCATCTTGGTCACTGGCAGGTCGTCGGCGACGCGTTGCATCGAGACCGCGTCCAGACCTTCGGTGTCGGCGATCCGGATCGCGGCCTCGGCGATCCCGGCCAGCGTCACGGCCGGCTTCGGGCCGCGGCTCGGCTGCTGCGACCGGCCCCAGAGCAGTTCTCTCATGACATCCCTTCCGTCCGAGCTTGAACTGTGTCTACCATACACATTACTGTGTCCGGCAGACACAATTAACTCTGGAGGCGATGATGAAGGTTCTGGTGTCGGGAGCGAGCGTGGCCGGTCCGGCGGTGGCGAACTGGCTCGGGCGGTACGGGTACGACGTCACGGTGGTCGAGATCAGCCCGGCCCTCCGGGAGGGCGGCTACGCAGTCGACTTCCGCGGGCCGGTGAACCTGGAGGTCCTGTCCCGGATGGGCGTGCTCGAGGACTTGAAGGCCCGGCAGACGGGTGGCAGTCCGATGCGGTTCGTGGACTCGGCCGGCCGGCAGTTGATGCGGCTGCCCGGTGAGTTCGCCGGGGGAGAGCTGGAGGTACTGCGGTCGGACCTGTCCCGGGTGTTGTACGAGCACTCCAGCGACAAAGCGTCGTACCGGTTCGGGGACTCGATCGCGAGTCTGACCGAGCACGCGGGTGGGGTCGACGTGCGGTTCGAGAGCGGGATCGGGGAGACGTACGACCTGGTGATCGGGGCGGACGGGCTGCACTCGATCGTCCGGCGGCTGGCGTTCGGTCCGGAGAAGGACTATGTGCGCCATCTCGGTTACTACATTGCCGGCTGGGAACTGCCGAACACGCTCGGGATCTCCGGGGATGCGTTGCTGTACAACGTTCCCGGACGGGTGGCGAGTGTCGGCCCGGACCGGCGGGATCCGGCGATGGCGGGGACGATGTTTCTGTTCAAGTCGCCGGAGCTGTCCTATGACAGGCGGGATCGCGAGCAGCAGAAGGCGATCATCGCGGCCGCGTTCGCGGATCTGGGCTGGCATGTCCCGCAGTTGCTCGAAGGGTTGCCAGCGGCAACTGAGTTGTACTTCGACTCGATCAGCCGGGTCGACGTGGACCACTGGTCGACCGGGCGGATCGTGCTCCTCGGCGACGCCGGGTACGGCGCGACAGTCGGCGGCATGGGCACGAGTACGGCGGTCGTCGCGTCGTACATCCTGGCCGGGGAGCTGGCCACGGCGGGCGGTGACTACCGGGCGGCGTTCCATCGTTACGAAGCGCGGTTGTGCAAGTCCGTGTCGAAGACGCAGTACGGCGGCAACCGGACCGGGAAGTTCCTTGCCCCGGGCACCCGTTTCGGCATCGCCGCGCGGAACCGGCTGCTCTCGCAGCCCTTCCTGCTGAACCAGATGCTGAAAGCCGGTCAGAAGGTCAGCAACCTGGTCGAACTCCCGGACTACTCAGTCGAGCAGCGGCAGTTTGTGCAGGAATGACTCCCAGGAGTCAGGGAACCAGCCGGGAACACCGAGGACGGCCAGGTACAGCCAGATGGCGACGAGCACGCACAGGAAAAGGGCAAGCGTCCCGAGCGCCTTCAACCAGGCCGGCTGCTTACCGGTCCAGGCGGTCAGCTCCTTGACCCAGTCCTTGACCTTGTAGAGCACCCGCTGTGCCCACTCGAACTCGCTCGCCAGTACGGCGAGACCCGCGATGAACAAGGGGATGCCGCCGGGACCGGGCAACCACCCGGTCAACGGCGCGGCAATGATCAATATCCCGCCCACCACGCCCACACCGACCCGGTAGATCAGGTGCTTCTTAGGATCCGCCCGTATCCGCCGCCGCCACTCCCACCGGTCGTCCTGTGCGTCCAGCGTGATGTTGTGATCAGTGCGGTCGGGACCCCTCTTCTCGGCCACGCCCCAAGCGTACGTGCTCCGGCAACAATCCCCGCCCCACCGCGTCGAAAGCACCCCAGCCAATTTCAGGGGTTGACCCCTGAGCTTGTGGGTTGGCACCTCGCATGCAGGTGGGCCAACCCACAATTTCAGGGGTCAACCCCTGAAATGGTCGGGGTCAGAAGTTGATCATGTGGCCTTCGAGGCCGTGGAAGGCCTCCTGGAGGGCCTCGCTCAGGGTCGGGTGGGCGTGGACGTTGCGGGCCAGTTCCTTGGTGGTCAGGTCCCACTTCTGCGCCAGGGTCAGCTCGGGCAGCAGTTCGGTGACCTCGGGGCCGATCAGGTGGGCGCCGAGCAGTTCGCCGTACTTGGCGTCGCTGATCACCTTGACGAAACCGCTCGGGTCGCCGAGGCCGTGCGCCTTGCCGTTCGCGGTGAACGGGAACTTCGCGACCTTGACGTCGTACCCCTTCTCCTTGGCCTGCTCCTCGGTGTAGCCGAAGCTGGCCACCTGCGGCTGGCAGAAGGTGGCGCGCGGGATCATCACGTGGTCGAGTTCCATCGTCTCGTGCCCGGCGATGGTCTCGGCCGCGATCACGCCCTGGGCCTCGGCCGCGTGCGCGAGCATCAGCTTCGCGTTGACGTCGCCGATGGCGAAGATGTTCGGCACGTTGGTGCGCAGGAAGCCGTCGGCCTCGATCGCGCCGCGCTCGGTCAGCTTGACGCCGATCTTGTCCAGGCCGTAGCCGTCGACGCGGGGCTGGAAGCCGATCGCCTGCAGCACCTTGTCGGCCTCCAGCGTCTGCTGGTTGCCGTCCTTGCCGGTGACGGTGACCTTCACCTTGTCGCCGGAGTCGTCGATCGCGTCGACCCGGGTGGAGGTGAGCACCTCGACGCCGAGCTTCTTGTAGGCCTTGGCCAGCTCCTTGGACACCTCGGCGTCCTCGAGCGGCACCATCCGGTCCAGGAACTCGACGATGGTGACCTTCACGCCGTAGTTGGTCAGCACGTAGGCGAACTCGACGCCGATCGCGCCGGCGCCGGCGATGATGATGCTGCCCGGCAGCTCCTCGGTGAGGATCTGCTCCTCGTAGGTCACCACCCGCTCGCTCAGCTGGGTGCCCGGCAGCAGCTTGGTGGTCGCCCCGGTGGCGATGATGCAGTTGTCGAAGGTGACGGTCTCGGACGAGCCGTCGTTCAGGCTGACGTCCAGGGTGTTGGCGTCGGTGAACGAGCCCCAGCCGTCGAACTCGGTGATGTTGTTCTTCTTCATCAGGAAGTGGACGCCCTTGACCCGGCCGTCGGCGACCTTCCGGCTGCGCTGCACCGCGGTCGGGAAGTCGAAGCTGACCTCGCCGCTGATGCCGAAGGTCTTCGCCTCCGCCCGGAAGATGTGCGCCAGTTCGGCGTTGCGCAGCAGCGCCTTGGACGGGATGCAGCCCACGTTCAGGCAGACACCGCCCCAGTACTTCTTCTCGATGATGGCGGTCTTGAGCCCGAGCTGGGCGGCGCGGATCGCCGCGACGTACCCACCCGGACCTGCGCCGAGGACAACAACGTCAAAGTGCGAGGCCATGGGGTGAACTTTAGTGGGTCGCGCCAGCCCTCCGGACCAGTGGTACGACGCTTGGTCGCGAGCGTGACCGGGGTCACCGATCGGCCGGTGCCGCGGTCACGATCGGGCGATCCACCCGGCGCCATGGTCACAGTCCGTGAACTGGGGTTTCGTCCGGACCGTTCGACGCCTACGCTGGGGGCGCGCGGGGGCCGTCACCTCCTGCGCTCGCGTGGGGCGATCGAGGATGGGGACCTGATGGGTGTGGGGAGCCGTCGGGGGCTGCGGTTCGCGGCACTCGGCACATTGCTCGCGGTGTTCGCGGTGCCCGCGTACGCCGACGATCCCACGCCACCACCGCCGGCCTCCGTCACGGATGTGAACCGGTCGCTGGAACAGCTCCAGGCCGAGGCAGCCGCCGTACAGGCTGATTTCGCGAAGGCGACGATCGCGTACACGAACGCGCTGAAGGCCGCGCAGGCCGCCGAAGCGGCGGCGAAGAAGGCGGAGACCTCGGCGACCGCGTCGAAGGGCCAGGCGGACGAGGAGCGCCGGCGGCTCGGGCTCCTGACCGCGCAGGCGTACCAAACCGGCATCCCGACCGTGCTCGGTACCGAGTCGATGCTGTGGTCGCTCGCCCCGATCGCGGAGAACCTGCAGGAGATCGCCGACCGGCAGACCGCCATCCAGCAGCTCGGCAGCACGCAGGTCTCGCAGTACCAGACCGCGATGGCCGCCGAGAACGAGGCCGGTAAGGCGAAGTCGGAGGCCGCAAGCAAGCGGGCCGCCGCCAACGAGGCCGCGGCCAAGGCCAAGCAGCTGAGCCAAGAGGTGCAGCAGCAGGCGGCCGACGCCTCGCTGATGATGGAGAGCCAGTTCGCCGACCTCGATGGTGCGTCGGCGCTGTCCAAGCAGCTGCAGCTCGCCCGGAATCAGCAAGCTCTGGCTCGCTGGCAGGCGTACTTGGCCGAGCTGACGACCGCCAAGATCACTCCGCCGGCGGCCGCAGTACTGAGGAATCCGGCCAAGCTCCCGAAGGGCCTGCAGCCGCTCACCGCCGCGGGCGCGCCCGTTGCCGGGGCGGCCGCCGTGGTCCAGGGCGCTCGGACCGTCAAGGTCCTGTCGGCCGAGACGATCCGGGCGGTGAACCAGGCATTCAGTCTGCTCGGGAAGCCGTACGGCGTCGCCGCGACCGGGCCGGGCAGCTACGGCTGTCTCGGTGCCGCGCGCGTCGCGTGGCAGCCGTACACCACGCTGCCGAACCTGATCGGCAAGGTCTACCCGAACTACCAGGCGGTGCCGGCCTCACACGTCCAGCCCGGCGACCTGCTCGTGATGGGTAGCAAGTCGCTCGGCCTGTTCCACATCGGTGTCGCCCTCGACAACGGCGAGATGATCGCCGCGGACGAGGCCAAGGGCTCGGTCGTCGTGACCAAGGTCCCGGACAACCTGTACGCCGCCCTGCGCCCGACCCTCGGCAAGCCGGTCAAGCCTCAGGTCGCGCCGGTGGCGACCTCGGAGGCCTACGCGTTCCGGTGTGGCAACACGGCGACGTCGTACAACGTCGGGAGCGGCTCCTGGACGTGGCCGCTGGCCGAAGGCACCTACGAGATCGGTACGTCGTTCGGTCAGGCCGGAGCGCTGTGGTCGAGCGGGTACCACACCGGTCAGGACTTCCCGGCCGCCGTTGGTACGCCGGTTCGCGCGGTGACCTCGGGTGTCGTCCAGGTCGAGCACCCGGCCTGGGCGGGGAACCTGGTGCGCATCGACCACGGCAACGGACTGGAGACGCTGTACGCGCACCTGAGCTCGGTCGACGTGGCTGATGGCGCGCAGGTCAGTGCCGGCCAGCGCATCGGAGCGGTCGGCACGGAGGGGAACTCGACCGGCCCCCACCTGCACTTCGAGGTCCGCCTCGGCGGCGACCCGGTGAACCCGATGCCGTTCCTGGCGACTGGTAGCGCGACCGTGGGCTGGGGTGGCTACAGCAACGGCATGATCCCGGCCAGCAAGCTCTGCGCGCTCGGGTCCGGCCACATGCTCCGCTGCGACGCGGCCGCCGCCTACCTGCAGTTGGCGCGCGCCTACCGGGCCCAGTTCGGCAAGACGCTGTGCATCACCGACTCGTACCGCTCCTACTCGTCGCAGGTCAGCCTCTACTCCCGCAAGCCGTCCCTCGCCGCACTGCCCGGCACGTCCAACCACGGGTGGGGCGTGGCCGTGGACCTCTGCGGCGGCGTGGATCGCTTCGGCACGGCGCAGTACCAATGGATGAAGTCGCGGGCCGCCAAGTTCGGCTGGGTCCACCCGTCCTGGGCCGACCAGGGCGGCTCCCGCGAGGAGCCCTGGCACTGGGAGTTCGGCAAACCCGCCGTCTCCTAGCAGCAGAACCGTGGAACCGCCGCGCCCGCTCGTTCGTGGCAAGAGCATGAGATCCAGGTACGACGACGTGGCCGGCGAGTACGACGAGTGGGTCGGAGCGGGCTCAGCCCTCGACGACCCAACCTTCACCGAATTGGTCGGCGAGGTGGCCGGTCAGGAGGTCTGCGTCGTCGCGTGCGGCCAGGGTCGCGAGGCCCGCTTCCTGGCAGCGCAGGGCGCAGCGGTCACCGGTGTCGATGTGTCCGAGAAGCTCCTCGAGAAGGCTCGGCAGCACGAGGAAACCGAGCCGCTGGGCATCTCGTATCGGCATGGCGATGCGCAGACCCTCGAAGGGCTCGCCGACGACTCGTTCGACGGGGTCGTCTGCTACATGGCCTTGATGGACATCCCGGACCTCGGCCAGACCCTCCGATCAATGGCCCGCGTCCTCAGGCCCGGAGGCTGGTTCGTCGTCTCCATCACGCACCCCTGCTTCAAGACGCCCGCCACCGGGGAACTCGTGGACCACGTCGACCAGAGCGTCCGTCGTACGGTCGGCAAGTACTTCGTCGAGGGCTACTGGGACGGCCCAGGCCAGCATCGAAACGCGCTACCGGTCGGCGCCTACCACCGGACCCTCAGCACCTACGTCAACACCCTGGCCGACACCGGCTTCGTCATCAACCAACTACGCGAGCCACCCCAAGACACCCCGGTCTGGCGCGAGGTCCCGCAATTGCTCTACATCCGCGGCCGGCTCTTATAGGGGAAACCGGTAGAAGGTTTGCAAGGGTTCGCCGGGGGTGTGGATGTGGAGGGCTAAGCCGGCATGGGCTGTGGTGTCGACGATGCGGCCGTCGGGGGTTGGTGGCTCGAAGGGGAGGGGGACCGTCGAGCGGATGCCCGGGGCGCCGAGGACGGGGTGGCCGGCGAAGGAGGTGACGATGGGGTTGTGGACGTGGCCGGTGAGTAGTGCGGTGATCGGCTTGCCGGTCAGGACGGCCTCGAAGGCGTCCCGGGATCGGAGCATCCACTGGTCCATCACCGGGTGATGCAGGTCCAGCGGTGGGTGGTGGAAGGCCACGAATACCGGCCCGTCGAAGGACTCACGCAGTACGCCGTCCAGCCAGCTCAGGGACTCCTCGGACAGCAAACCGTGGTCCTCGCCCGGCACGGTGCTGTCGACCAGAACGAAGCGTGCTCCGGCGACGTCGCGCACCTGGTGGACCGGATGACCCTCGCCTGGTGAGTCGACGTACGACGCCAGACCGGTCCGAAGTGGTGCGCTCACGTCATGGTTGCCGGGCAGCAAGAGCACCGGCACATCCGACTTCAGTTCGTCCGCTAGTTCGGCGTACTCCGCTTCCAGGCCGTGGTCGGCGAGGTCGCCGGTGACCAGGATGACGTCCACCGGCCGGCTGAACCCGCGCAGGTACGACGTGATCCGCCGCAGCCGGGAGCGCGCCTCCTCCGAGCCGTCGAGATGCGGGTCACTGAGGTGCGCGATCACGTACATGTCTGCACCCTAACCGCAGAAACCACCCGGCAGATCGTTGCAGGGAACCAGCCCGCCGCGAGCCAGCACCGGCCGCGCCTGCGCCGATCGGAGGTAGTCGAGGAATGTCGCCGTGAGCGAGTCCGCCTCGGGTGCCTGGTAGGTGTACGCGTGCTCGACCTCCCAGAACTTGTACGCCCCGTCCGCGACCTTCGCCGCATCCGGTACGACGCCATCGATCGAGGCGACCGTGATCTCCGGGTACTTCCGGGTGCTGCCGAGCTCGGCGTACCCGATCGCGCCGTCGATCTCGTTCACCCGGGTCAGCAGCTCCTCCGTCGTACCGACTTCGCAGCGATGATGTTTGGCGACCGGGTCGTCGCGACGGCAGTCGTCGGAGGAGATGCCGAGCTCCTGATCGCCGCCCAGCACCTTGTCCCGGAACACCCGTCGCGAACCCGAGTCCGGCCCGACGCGGCTCACCATCCGGATCGGCAGGTCCCGGCCGCCGAGCTGCTTCCAGTTGGTGATCCGGCCGCCGTAGATGTCGCGCAGTTGCGCGGTGGTCAGCGCGGTCACGTCCGACGACCGGTTCACCGCGACCGCGAACACGACCACCGCGACCGGCTCACCCCACAGGTCCGGTGCGTCTTCCGCCGTACCGTCGGACATCGCGATCAGCTTCCCGGCCGCGCCCGCGTCCTGCGCGCCGGTCTCCTTGAGGGTGCGGATACCGCTGCGGCTCCCGTTCGCCGCGATGGTGATGTCGGCGTCGGTGCACTCGGCCGCGTACGCGGTCCGCACCTCGCGCATGGTCTGCTCGACCGCGGTCGACCCGATGATGCGCACCTGCCCGGAGGCGCAGTTGTCCGGCGGCTGCAGTACGTCGACCAGGAACAACGCGACCAGGGCACCCACGAGCAACAGCGACAGCGCGCCGAACATCAGCGACCGACGACCGGGACCGCGCGGCCGTGGCTCGTGATAGACCCCACCACCGGTCGACCCGCCGGCCAGATAGCCGGCATGCGTCACGCCCTTCCCGGTCCCCGACAGCACGAGCAGGAACTTGAAGTGGTCGCCGCGGTTGATCGCGATCCGGGGCAGCACCAGCTTGCTGGTGTCGACGTAGTTCGCCGGGACCAGCCGGCGCTGCAACATCTCGCCGAGCGACGCCGGCTGGGCCTCGGTCACCTTGAGCCCGACGATCTTGCGGTCCGGGAAGGCGAACGACACCTTCTCGTGCATGTCGTGCGGGTCGATGTCCATCCCGCCGGCGTTGTCCAGCCGGAGCAGCACGATGCTCGGGTTCTCCACCACCGCGTCCTGGTGGCGTACTTCGACATCGACCATCCGCTGTGTCTTGTCCGCGCTGGGATAGACCCCGATGGGGGCATCCACCTGGACCCGGTAGACGAGCCGTTTGCGCCGCAGCACGTACCGGTCGATCAGCCAGGCGACCACCGAAGCGATCAGCGCGACGGCGGCGATGATCGTTTCGAGATTGATCTCACCGAAACCCGAGAAATCCACTGTCCCCTCCTGCGAAAACGCTATCCAGGCGCGGTGAACGGGTCCTTACCGAGCGGTGACGTACGGGGTGTGGGCTTGGCCGTGTGCGGCCGGTCTGCGAGATTGGTCGGCATGGCTGAACAGGTTGACGTGGTCGTGATCGGACTCGGGGTGGGCGGGGAGGAGACGGCGGGCCGGCTGGCGGAGGCCGGACTGAACGTGGTCGGTCTGGATCCGCGGCTGGTCGGCGGTGAGTGCCCGTACTGGGGCTGCGTGCCGAGCAAGATGATGATCCGGGCCGCCAACCTGATCGCCGAGACCCGCCGGGTCGACGGCATGGCCGGTACGGCGTCCGTCCAGCCGGACTGGGCGCCGGTGGCCAAGCGGATCCGCGAGGAGGCGACCGACAGCTGGAACGACCAGGTCGCGGTCGACCGACTGGTCAAGAAGGGCGTCACCTTCCTGCGCGAGCGTGCCACCATCACCGGTCCGCGGACGGTCAAGGCCGGCGACCGGGAGTTCGAGGCGTCCCGCGGCATCGTGATCGCGACCGGCGCCGTCCCGGTGGTGCCGCCGATCGACGGTCTCGCCGGTACGCCGTACTGGACGAATCACGAGGCGATCGAGGCGGACACGCTGCCGGCCTCGATCCTGGTGCTCGGCGGCGGCGCGATCGGCCTGGAGCTGACCCAGGTGTTCGCCCGGTTCGGTGTCGAGGTGACCGTGATCGAGGGCGCCGACCAGGTGCTGTCGATGGAGGAGCCCGAGTCCGGCCAACTGGCCCGCGAGGCGCTCGAGCGTGACGGCGTCACCTTCCACACCGGCGTCCACGCCCAGAAGGTCGCGTACGACGGGACCACCTTCACCGTGAGCCTGGAGGACGGCACCACCGTCACCGGCGAGAAGTTGCTCGTGGCAACGGGTCGCCGGGTCGACGTGAAGGCTCTCGGCCTCGACCAGGTCGGGATCGATCCCGGCGTCCGGCGGCTCGAGGTGGACGAGCACGTCCGGGCCGCGGACGGTGTCTGGGGCGTCGGTGACGTGACCGGCGTCGGCGCGTTCACGCACAACGCGATGTACCAGGCGAACGTCGCGGTGTTCGACATCCTCGGCAGCGAGGACGCACCGCTGGCGAGCTACCACGCGATGCCGCGGGTGACCTTCACCGACCCGGAGATCGGCGCGGTCGGGATGACCGAGAAGCAGGCGCGCGAGGCCGGCCTCGACGTGAAGATCGGGTCCGCCCAGATCCCGTCGTCGACGCGCGGCTGGATCCACAAGGCGGGGAACGAGGGCTTCATCAAACTCGTGGTCGACAACGAGCGCGGCGTGCTGGTCGGTGCGACCAGCGCCGGGCCGACCGGTGGCGAGGTGCTCGGCGCGCTCGCGGTCGCCGTCCATGCGGCCGTTCCCGTTCACACTCTGCAACAGATGATCTACGCATACCCGACCTTCCACCGTGCGATCGGGGATGCACTCAAGCAGTTGTGAGATCCCTTGTTGCGATCGGGTCGCAACAGGATGAAGATATGCGCGTGCATGTTCCTGACGGATTCTTCGACGCGCCTACCTCCATCGCCACCGGACTGATCGCTGCCGGAGCCGTCGGCGTCAGCCTGCAGCGGGCGAATCGCGAGCTCCGCGAGACGGGTCCGGCGCTGGCCGGGCTGACCGCGGCGTTCGTGTTCGCGGTGCAGATGGTGAACTTCCCGGTCGGCGCGGGGACCAGCGGGCACCTGCTCGGTGGCGCGCTGGCCGCGGCCCTGGTCGGCCCGTGGACCGCCGTACTGGTGATGTCGACCGTGCTGCTCGTGCAAGGGTTGCTGTTCGCCGACGGGGGTCTGACCGCACTCGGCACGAACATCACGCTGATGGGGATCATCACCGTTCTGGTCGGCTACTTCCTGACCCGCGCGATCCTGCAGGTGCTGCCGCGGAAGGTGGGCAGCGTCGTACCGGCGGCGACTGTCGGCGCGCTGGTGTCGGTGCCGGTGGCCGCGCTCGCGTTCACCGGGCTGTACGCGATCGGCGGCGCAGTCGACATCCCGCTCGGGAAGCTCGCGACCGCGATGGTCGGCTGGCACATCCTGGTCGGCATCGGTGAGGCGGTCATCACGGCCGCGGTGCTGAGCGCGGTCGTCGCGACCCGGCCCGACCTGGTGTACGCCGCTCGCCACCTGCAGAAGGACCTCATCCTCGTCGATGCCGACGGGAACACCTCGACCGTGTCGCCGGACAAGCCCATCGCGGCCAAGCCGGCCGGACGGACGCTCGGCGTCGGGGTTGCAGTGTCGCTGCTCGTGGCCGGTGGCCTCAGCCTGTTCGCCAGTGCGCATCCGGACGGTCTCGAGTTCGTCGGCGCCAGACTCGGCTTCGAGACGGCGGCCAAGGACTCCGCGGTCGCGGGCAGCCCACTCGCCGACTACGGCGTCAGCGGGATCGGCAACACCCAGGTCTCCGGTGCATTGGCCGGCATCATCGGCGTACTCGTCACCATCGCCGTCGGCCTGGCGATCGCCAAACTGGCCTCGCTGCGGGCGAACCGAGCTTCATGAGTGGTGACGGTCTTCTCGTAGCGGTGGACAGCCGGGTTCACCGCATCCCGGCGCAGGTGAAGATCGTCGCGCTGTTCGTCTTCGTCCTCGCCGTCGTGTCCACGCCCGTGACCGCCTTCTGGGCGTTCGGCCTGTACGGCGTGATGCTCGTGGCCGCTGTGATGGTCGCGAAGTTGCCGGCGCTGGTCGTCTCGCGGCGGTTGGCGGTGGAGACGCCGTTCATCGTGTTCGCGTTGCTGCTGCCGTTCGTGGCGACCGGGCCGCGGGTCGACGTACTCGGACTGGAGTTGTCGGAGTCCGGCGTACTCGGGGCTTGGAACGTGCTGGCGAAGGGCACGCTCGGTGTGGTCGCGGCGATCCTGTTGTCGGCGACGACCGGGCCGCGGGACCTGCTGGCCGGGCTCGAACGGCTCCGGCTGCCGTCGACGCTGGTCGCGATCCTGTCGTTCATGGTCCGGTATCTGAGTGTGGTCTCCGACGACCTGCACCGGATGCGGATCGCGCGTGAATCGCGCGGCTACACCGGCGGCCGGGCCGGTCATCTCAGGGCGGTCGCCGGGGGAGTGGGCGCGCTGTTCGTCCGCAGTTTCGAGCGGGGTGAGCGGGTCCATCTGGCCATGCGGTCGCGCGGCTACACCGGCCGGATGCCGCTGCTGAGCACGCGGGGCGCGACCTCGGCTCAATGGCTCGAAGGGCTGACGATCTCCCTGGCCGCCGTACTCATCGCCCTCGCCGTTAGGCTGGTCAGCTTGTGAGCGGTCCCGCGATTCACGTTGAGCGTCTCGTCTTCGCCTACCCCGACGGCCGGCAGGCGTTGTTCGGTGTCGATTTCACCGTCCAGCGCGGTGAACGGGTCGCCTTACTCGGCCCGAACGGCGCCGGGAAGACCACGCTCGTTCTGCATCTCAACGGCATCCTCGGCTCGGTGTCCGGCGGGACCGGGAGCGGCCGGATCCAGATCGGCGGGACGGGCCTGCATCGCGAACACCTTCCCGAGGTACGACGGAAGGTCGGGCTGGTGTTCCAGGACCCGGACGACCAGTTGTTCATGCCGACCGTGCGGGACGACGTGGCCTTCGGGCCGGCGAACCTCGGCCTGCGGGGATCCGAACTGGACGACCGGGTGCACGAAGCGCTGGTGCAGGTCGGGATGCAGGATCACGCGGACCTGGCGCCGCATCACCTGTCCTTCGGTCAGCGCCGGCGGGTGGCCGTCGCGACGGTCCTGGCGATGCGGCCCGAGGTGCTGGTGCTGGACGAGCCGTCGAGCAACCTGGACCCGGCCGCGCGACGAGAGCTCGCCGACATCCTCGCCGGCCTCGACGTGACCCTGCTGATGATCACCCACGACCTGCCTTACGCCCTGCAGTTGTGCGAGCGCAGCCTGCTGATGGACGACGGCCGGATAGTGGCCGACGGCAAGACCCGGGAGCTGCTCGGCGACGCCGAACTGATGAGCGCGCACCGGCTCGAGCTCCCGTACGGCTTCGACCCGTTGTCGGTGCCGGGTCCGGAGAAAGGTTTGTCAGCCCCCGGGTAGGGGAACGTCGGCAACCAATTTCGGCAATCCGTGGTGAATTTCTCACCGAAGGGTTGTGTGTTACCGGCGAGTCGGGTCATGGTGACTTTGAGTGCCCTTGTCACCACCCCTTGCAAAGGCGGTCCGCCCATGAAGTCCATCGCCGTCCTCGTTTCCACCGCGGCCCTCGGTGCCGCGATGCTCGTCAGCCCCGGTGTCGCGTACGCCGCGGCACCCGATTACGTCGCTCTGGGGGACTCGTACGCCTCCGGTGTCGGCACCCGCAGCTACATCGCGGACAGTGGTTCGTGTCAGCGTTCGACCAAGGCCTACCCGTACATCGACGCTGTCCGGGTCGGTGCCAACCTCTCCTTCGTGGCCTGCTCAGGTGCCCGCGTCGCGGACGTGACGAACAACCAGTTGAGCGCGCTGAACAGCGGTATCGAGCTCGTCACCGTCCAGGTCGGCGGCAACGATGCCGGGTTCTCGTCGGTGATCACCGAGTGCGCCAAGCCGTCCTGGCGCGGCGACTGCACTGGGGCGATCAACAACGCCCAGTCGATCATCAACAACACGCTGCCCGGCCGGCTGAACGGCCTGTACGGGTCGATCAAGAGCAAGTCGCCATCGGCCAGGGTCGTCGTGGTCGGCTATCCGCGCCTGTTCAACGGCACCGACTGCAACGCCGGAACGTTCTTCAGCCCGACCGAGATGACCCGGCTGAACCAGACCGCCGACCTGCTCAACTCCAAGACCGCGGCCTCGGCGAGCGCGGCCGGCTTCACCTTCGTCAACCCGACCTCGCTCTTCATCGGCCACGCGGTCTGCGGCAGCCCGGAGTGGATCAACGGCCTCTCGAACCCGGTCAGCGAGTCCTACCACCCCAACGTCACCGGCCAGGCCAACTACGCCAACCTCGTCGACGACCAGCTCGCCTGACGCTCACCTTTGGTGGGCTCACCCACCAGGCCGGGGGTTGGCCACGCGGAATCGGGTTGGCCAACCCCCTCTCGCGTGGGTCAGCCCACCAAAGGGTGCGCGGATCGTCGAATCGTGGTGTCATGCAGGGGTGGTGAGGTCTGGTGGCTGGCTGTTGGCGGCTCGGTTCCAGGCCAATTGTTTGGCGCGTCCGGTGGACGAGGCCGGCCCCGGAGGGGTGGCCGACGTCGTGCATCGGACGGGGGGACTGCAGGCGCAGAGCTGGCGCGGCGCCGCGTACGCCGTCCGGGCCCGCTCGACCGCGACCACGTTCGCCGATGTGTCCCACGCTCAGGAGATTGATCGTTCAGTCGTCCGCGGCTGGTTCATGCGCGGCACCCTCCAGCTCGTCGCGACCGAGCACGCCGGCCCGTTGCTCGGGCTCCTCGGCCCGAAACTCATCAAGGACACCGAGCGCCGGTACGGCGAACTGGGTCTGACCGAGGCGATCCGGGCCGAAGCGGCCGACGTCATCGAGGAACATCTGCTCGCCAACGGCCCCACGAGTCGCTCAGCGTTGGCCGACGTACTGGTCAAAGCCGGGCTCATCGCCGAGTCGAAGGGGCAGCAGGTGTATGCACTCATTCGGCACACCGGGTTGCTCGGGCGGCTTTGTTACGGACCGGGCTATGACAAGGACGAGACGTGGGTCGCTGTCCGCGACTGGCTGGGCAAGCCGCTCGCCCTGGACGGGGATCTCGAGGATCTCGCTCGGCGCTACGTGACGGCGTACGGCCCGGCGACCGCGCGCGACTTCGCGACCTGGTCGGGCCTGGGTGTACCGATCGCGCGAAAGGGACTGCAAGCCGCCGCGACCAGGTCCTTCGACGTCGAAGGAGTCGAGTTCTCAGCGGTCGAGGATCTGCCCGGCTGCCCGGATCTGCGCCTGCTGGGGGAGTTCGACCCGTACCTGCTCGGGTACGACGACCGACGGCACGCGCTGGCCGACGAGTACCGCAAACACATCCATCCGGGTGGCGGGATGCTGCGTCCGGCAATCGTCGAGGGCGGCCGGGTGATCGGCTCCTGGAAACACCTCGGCCGCTCCTACGAGCTCTTCGACGACCGGAATCCGGAGCCCGAGCAGTTGGCGGCGGAACTCGAGGACGTGGCCCGGTTCGGCGGTTGATCGTATATGCCTCGTCCGGTATATATGGGGTCATGACCGAGACCTTGAGCACCGAGAACGGCCGGACGGTCCTGCGGATGCAGCGCGAATTGCGGCATCCGGTGGAGAAGGTCTGGCGGGCGATCACCGAGCCGGGGGAGCTGCGCGGGTGGTTCCCGGCCGCGGTCGAGCTGGATCTGCGGCTGGACGGGCCGATCACGTTCACCTTCGAGGAGGAGCCCGATGCGCCCGTCGACGAGCAGAGCCGCGGGGTGATCCGTGCGTACGAGCCGCCGCAGTTGATCGAGTACACCTGGGGCGACGAGGTGCTCCGCTGGGAGCTGATCCCGTCGGCCGACGGGTGCACGTTGCAGCTGACCGCGACGTACGACGACCGGCCGGGGTCGGCGAGTTTCACCAGCGGCTGGATCCAGTGCTTCGACGCGCTGGAGCAGGTGCTCGGCGGATCGGCGGTTCCGGAGAAGGACTACGCCGTACTGCACGAGCACTTCGTCAAGGTGTACGGCCTGGACCAGGGTGTCGTCCTCGATGACGGCGGGGTCCGGTTCGAGCGGCAACTCGTCCGCCCGAAGGAATTGGTGTGGCAACTCCTGGCCGGAGCGGCGACCGCGTCGGCCGGCAGCACGCCGCCGGCCGGGTTCGTTGCCAAGGGCATTGATGCCGGTCCGGTCACCGAGGTGGCCGAGCCGGAGCGTCTGACCTACACCTGGTCACAGGGCGAGGTCAGCTGGACGCTGCGGGACGGCAACGGCGGAGCCCGCCTGGTCCTTGCCCAGACCGGCCCCGCCGCCGACTACCTCGATGCCTGGCAGCAGCTCATCGAGTCGCTGGCCGCCGAGCTATTGGCCAGCGACGTAAAGCCGTAGGTGTTCCGCGGTCAGGGTCGGGCTGCTTTCGACCAGGTCGGCGGGCGTGCCGGTGAACACGACTTGCCCACCGTCGTGGCCGGCGCCCGGCCCGACGTCGATCAGCCAGTCGGCGTGCGCCATCACGGCCTGGTGGTGCTCGATGACGATGACTGTGTTGCCGTCGTCAACCAAGGTGTCGAGCATCGCCAGCAGTTGGTCCACGTCGGCCAGGTGTAGGCCGGTGGTGGGCTCGTCGAGGATGTAAACCGAACCGGTCTTGCCCATGTTGATGGCCAGCTTCAGCCGCTGACGCTCACCACCGGACAGGGTCGTCAGCGGCTGACCGAGGCCGATGTACCCGAGGCCGACCGTCGACAGCCGGTCGAGGATGCTTCGGGCCGGACCACGAGTGAAGAACTCACGTGCCTCGGTCACGGTCATCCGCAGTACCTCGCTGATGTTCTTGCCCCGCAACTTGTAGGCGAGCACCTCGGGCGTGAACCGCGCACCGTTGCAGTCGTCGCAGACCGACGCGACCTCGGCCATCATGGCCAGGTCGGTGTAGACCAGACCGATGCCCTTGCAGGTCTTGCAGGCACCGACCGAGTTGGCGCTGAACAGCCCCGGCTTCACGTTGTTCGCCCTTGCGAACTCGGCCCGGATCGGATCGAGCAGCCCGGTGTATGTCGCCGGATTGCTCCGCTTCGACCCGCGGATCGGCTCCTGCCCCGCGATGATGACGCCATCGCGGCCGGCCAGCGAGCCGTGGATCAGTGAACTCTTCCCGGATCCCGCGACTCCGGTGACGACGGTCAGCACCCCGAGCGGGATGTCGACGCTGACGTTCCGCAGGTTGTGCAGCGTCGCGCCCTCGATGGACAACTTCCCGGTCGGCCGCCGTACGTCGTCCCGCACGGTCACCCGGTGATCCAGGTAGCGGCCGGTCAACGTGCCGGACTTCTTGAGCCCGTCGAGATCACCGGCGAAGCAGAGTCGTCCACCGGCGAGGCCGGCGCCCGGACCGAGGTCGACGATGTGGTCGGCGATCCGGATCGTCTCCGGTTTGTGCTCGACCACGAGCACGGTGTTGCCTTTGTCCCGCAACTGCAGCAGCAGGTCGTTCATCCGCTGGATGTCGTGCGGATGCAGGCCGACGGTCGGCTCGTCGAATACATAGGTGACGTCGGCGAGGCTCGACCCGAGGTGCCGGACCAGCTTCACGCGCTGCGCCTCACCACCCGACAGCGTCGACGACTCGCGATCGAGGCTCAGGTACCCGAGCCCGATGGTGACCATCGAGTCCAGCGTCTGCCGGAGCCCTTCGATCATCGGCCCGACAGCCGGGTGGTTGATCGTGGCAACGAACTCGGCGAGGTCGCTGATCTGCATCGCCGAGCACTCGGCGATCGTCCGGCCGTCGACGGTGACCGAGCGGGCCGCCTCGTTCAGCCGGGCGCCGCCGCAGGCCGGACAGGTTGCCTGCCGGATCGCCCGGTCGGCGAACGCGCGGAGGTGACTCTGCATCGAGTCGCGATCCTTGCTCAGGAAGCTGCGCTTGAGCTTCGAGACGAGCCCCTCGAAGGTCAGGTTGCTCTTGCCGACCTTGACCTTGGTCGGCTCCTGGTGCAGGAATCGCTCCCAGCTCTCGGCCGGGTAGTCCTTGAGCGGCAGGTCGGGATCGAACAAGCCGGTGTTGGCCATCAACTGCCAGTGCCAGCTGTCGACCGCGTATCCGGGTGCCGTGATCGCACCCTGGTTGAGGCTCTTCTCCCGGTCGACGAGCTCGTCCAGTACGAACTCGGTGGTCCGGCCGAGGCCCTCACACGATGGGCACATCCCCTCGGCGAGGTTGAAACTGAACGCTCCGGGCGGTCCGACGTACGGCGTCCCGGCGCGACTGAACAGGACCCGCAACATGGTGTGCGCGTCGGTCGCCGTACCGACCGTGGAGCGAGAGTTGGCGCCGATCCGTTCCTGGTCGACGATGATCGCGGCGGACAGGTTGCGCAGCGAGTCGACGTCGGGACGGCTGCGGCTGGGCATGAAGTTCTGGACGAAGGCGGTGTAGGTCTCGTTGATCAGCCGCTGGGACTCGGCGGCGATGGTGTCGAAGACGAGGGACGACTTGCCGGAGCCGGAGACTCCGGTGAAGACGGTGAGCCGGCGCTTGGGGATGTCCAAGGAGACACCGCTGAGGTTGTTCTCGCGGGCACCCCGCACCTGGATGACGTCGTGACTGTCGGCGGCCGTGGGACCGGCGTACCCGGTCGATTCGGTAGCAGGCATCCTTCAATTGTGACATTGAACCAGTCGTAAGCACTTGGGCTGCAAGCCACCGCTGAAGGGTCGCGAAAACCTTATACGCCCGACGAAGGTTTGCGGGCGACTTCGCCGACCTGGTCGAGCAGTTCCTGGAGCTGACCGGCCAGTCGTTCGCGGTTCGCGGGGGTGAGCGAGGCGACGAGTTCGGACTCCCGGGTGAGCACCTGGTCGACGGTTCGCTCGATCAGGTCGTGGCCGGTGTCGGTGAGCGTGACGACCACTGCCCGCGTGCCGTCGTTCGCCGTACGACGGGTGACCAGTCCGGACTCCTCGGCCCGGGCGACCCGCTGTGAGATCGCTCCGGCGGTGACGAGGGTACGGCGGCTCAACTCGCGCGTACTCAGCTCGTACGGCGATCCGGCCCGGCGCAGCACGCTGAGCAGATCGAGCGTGGCCGGATCGACGCCGAGATCGGCGAGGAGCCGGCGGCGGTCGTCGGCGAACAGCTTCGCCAGTCGCCACAGGGGAGTGACGATCTCGATCGAGTCCGTCGGCGTACCCGGCCGCTCCCGCTGCCAGGCGCGGGCGATCTCCGCGGCGGGGTAGGGGCTCGGCCCGTCGAAGGGATAGCCGTCACGTGGGGAAGCCATGATCACCATGCTACGTTTAGACCTAAACATTTAGACCTAAACGTGAGGAGTATCGTGCCCCGGACGATCGTGGTGACCGGAGGAGCGACCGGAATCGGGCGGGCGACCGCTGAGCGGTTCCGTGCGGACGGCGCCGAGGTGGTGATCACTGGCCGCCGCGAGGACGTGCTGGCCAAGACAGCCGCCGATCTCGGAGCCAGGGGAGTGGTGTGCGACGCGACCGACCCGGAGCAGGTCCAGCGGCTGCTCGACGAGTTGCCGGAGCAGGTCGACGTACTGGTGAACAATGCCGGCGGCAACACCGACTTCGGTCGTGAGCAGGGCGGACTCGCGCAACTGAAGGCGAACTGGCTGGCCAACCTGGAGGCGAACCTGCTGTCCGCGGTTCTCACCACCACCGCCCTCAAGCCACGGTTGACGACTGCCGTCATCCACCTCGGTTCGATCGCCGGCGCCCGCGGGCCCGGATCTTATGGCGCATCCAAGGCCGCGCTGGCGACGTGGAACCTCGATATCGCCGCGGAGCTCGGGCCGCGGGGGATCACCTCGAATGTGGTCGCGCCCGGTTTCACCGCGGACACCGAGTTCTTCCAGGGCCAACTGTCCGACGAGCGTCGCGCACAGTTGCTTGAGGCAACGATGACGAAACGCGAGGGCACCGTGACCGACATCGTCGAGACCATCCACTTCCTCACCTCACCAGGCGCCCGCCACCTCACCGGCCAGGTCCTCCACGTGAACGGCGGCGCCCTGACCAGCCGCTGAATTCCTGACAACGTGGCCAGGTGTGACAATGGCCGCATGCGTGCCACCGTCAAAGATGTTGCCAAGCTGGCCGGGGTTTCTCCGAAGACGGTGTCGAACGTCATCAACGGTGTCGTCTTCGTGCGGCCGGAGACCCGGGCGCGGGTCGAGCAGGCGCTGAGCGAGCTCGACTACGTACCGAACATGAGCGCCCGCGGACTGCGCAACGGTCGCTCCGGGATGATCGCGCTGGCCCTGCCCGACCTGCTCCGGCCGTACTCCGCCGAGATCACGCATCTCGTCGTCGAGTTGGCGCACGAGCGTGGCTGGGGTGTGCAGATCGAACAGACCGCGGCCGAGCCGAACCGCGAGTTCGAGCTGCTGTCCAAGGGGCGTGCGCACCTCGTCGACGGCCTGATCCTCAACCCGGTGAACGTGGACGACAGTGCCGTGATGACGGCCGGTCCGCTGCCGCCCGTCGTACTGATCGGCGACGTCGACCAGGACGTGGTCAGCCAGGTCGCGATCGACAACGTCGCCGCGGCACGGGACATGACGAAACACCTGCTGGACCAGGGCTGCCGACGGATCGCGGCCGTGGGTACGCCGGAAGTCCCGCGCGGATCCAGTGGTGCCGGCGTCCTCGCGGGGACTGCGGATGCACCCGGTACGGCGGCATCCAGACTGCGTACGGCGGGGTATCGGCAAGCGCTCGAGGAGGCCGGCGTACCGAACGATCCGGCGCTGGAGATCAACCTGGACCGGTGGCGGCCGGAGGGCGCGGCGACCGTGGTCGGCAAGTACCTGACCGAGCACGAGTTGCCGGATGCGTTCTTCTGCTTCACGGACACGCTGGCGTCGGGCGCGCTGTCGGCGTTGTGGGCGGCGGGCGTCAACGTACCGAAGCAGACGCTGGTCGCCGGGTTCGACAACATCCTGGAGAGCCAGTTCATGATCCCGCCGCTGACGACAGTGGATTTCGACCGGCGCGAGTTCGTCCGTTCGGCCCTCGATCTGCTCGCTGAGCGGATGGCAGACCGGGACGCGGCGCCGCGGCGAGTGATCATCCCGCACCGCATCGTCGAGCGCACCAGCACCGCACGCTAACCGACAACTTTCCTCATAAGAAACCCGAAGCTCGGGCTGATCAACGGCGTGCTGGCCGAGTTCGGCATCGCCCCGGTGGCGTGGCTGCAGGATCCGAACGTGAAGATGATCTCGGTCGTCGTCACCACGCTGTGGTGGACGATCGGGTTCAACTTCCTGCTCTACCTGGCCGCGCTGCAGAACATCCCGGAGCAGCAGTTCGAGGCGGCCGCGATCGACGGCGCCGGCAAGTGGCGGCAACTGTTCTCGATCGTGATTCCGCAGTTGGCGCCGACCACGGCGCTGATCCTGACGCTGCAGGTCCTCGCGTCGCTGAAGGTCTTCGACCAGATCTACATGCTGACCAACGGCGGCCCGGCCGGCTCGACCCGGTCGATCGTGCAGTACATCTACGAGTCCGGCTTCACCGGCTACCGGTTCGGCTACTCGTCGGCCATCTCCTACCTGTTCTTCGCGATCATCGTGCTGGTCTCGATCGCGCAGTACAGGCTGATCAATCGCCGGAGTGCATCGTGAGTACGTACACCTTGAGTCGTGGGATCAAACAAGGTCACAAGCCTGGCGAAAATCCCTGGAGCGTGTCCAGAATGGTCGCCCTGCTGGTGCTGGCGTTCCTGGCCGCGACCTGGCTGGTGCCGTTCGGATGGGCGGTGCTGACATCGCTGAAAAGCGAGGCCGACGCGGGCGCGTCGACGATCACGCTGAATCCACCGGACGGATTCAGCTTCGACGCCTACCGGAAAGTCCTGTCCGCGGGTGACATCCCGGCCTGGGCGTGGAACAGCCTGATCACGTCTGTCGCAATCACGTTCATCACGGTGGCGACCTCGGCGCTGGCCGGGTATGCGTTCTCGCGGATCGAGTTCCGCGGCCGGCGCTGGCTGTACGCCGCGATCATCGGTGCGATCATCATCCCGCCGCAGTTGCTGATCGTGCCGCTGTTCCGGCAGATGCTCGCGTTCGACCTGGTCGACACCTACTGGGGCATCATCCTGCCGCAGGCGTTCGCCCCGGCGATGGTGCTGATTCTCAAACGCTTCTTCGACCAGATCCCGGTCGAGCTGGAGGATGCCGCCCGGGTGGACGGG
The DNA here is from genome assembly GCF_037203805.1 of Kribbella sp. CCNWLW201. Taxonomy (NCBI): domain Bacteria; kingdom Bacillati; phylum Actinomycetota; class Actinomycetes; order Propionibacteriales; family Kribbellaceae; genus Kribbella; species Kribbella sp. CCNWLW201. The sequence continues at coordinate 254,939 of NZ_JBBCBQ010000006.1, forward strand.
GCGAACCGGCTGCGGGTGTTCTGGTCGATCGTGCTGCCGTTGTCGCGGCCGATCCTCGCGGCGGTGGCGATCTTCGTGTTCATCGGTGCCTGGAACAACTTCCTCTGGCCGTTCATCGTCACCACCGACGCGGACCTGATGACGCTGCCGGTCGGCCTGCAGACGGTGAAGAGCGCCTATGGCCTGCAGTACGCGCAGAACATGGCGTCGGCGATCCTGGCCGCATTGCCGCTGGTGTTGGTGTTCCTTTTCTTCCAGCGCCAGATCATCAAGGGAATCGCGACCACCGGCTTCGGCGGTCAATGAGACCACTGCTTTAAGTGGGCGCTTGCGCATCGCAAGTTTCGGAGGAGAGTAAAAGCTGGACATCGGTTCCGGTACGCGGGATTCCTGTCACGATCCCTTGAAAACACCGTCACTCTCAGCAAGGCTTCCCTGATCACTTCCGCGTCGTTTCCGGGTGCGGGAAGGACGGGGGAGTGTGCGACCGCTGCGTCGTACCTGGCGGTCGCGCCAGCCATCACTCGGGGGTAACGATGAGAAGAAGGGGGAAGTGTGTCAGCGATGACAAGGCTCGCCGAGCAGTGCCGTGATGTGAGGAGTCACGGCAAGGCAGGACTCGGGCGGGCTTCGATCCAACCGGCGGTCTGCACCGGCATCCACGAGGTGAACTCGTCGATCCCGTCGGTGAAGCCGCGACGCGTGGCGGTGCTGAGGTTGAGCAACGGATTGACCACCACGCTGCGACTCGGCGACGGCGCAACAGCGCCGGAGCAGGGCGCCACCGTGTTCGTCCAGGGTGGCCGGGGCATGGGTGATCAGCCCGCCTCAGGTGGGGTCATCCTCGCGTCGGGCGACCCTGCCTGAACACAAGAGGTGCCCATTGATGGGCTGAGTCAGTGACTCGCCGGTCTCAGGTGTCAACGCCCAGCTGAGGCCGGCAAGTCCCTGGAGCAGCCCATGCTTCATTTCTCGGGCATCGGATCGGTGAGAGCGCGCACCTCGATCGGAGAGTAGGGTGCCTCCGGTAGTTTCGCCGCCAGTTCGATGGCCCGCTCCAGACTGCAGTCGACCAGGTAGTACCCGGCAAGCACCTCTTTGGCCTCGGTGAACGGCCCATCCGTGACCGCGAGTACGCCGTCCTTGACGCGGACCACCCGTGCGTCCAGGGTGGTCAGCCCGTCCGAGGCGACGTACTCGCCGTTCGCCTTCATCTCCTCGAACAGCTTGCGATGCGCGTCGTACACCGCGTCCATCCCCGTCGCGCCGAGTGCGTCCCAGGTCTCGGTGTTCCCGTAGATCAAGAGCATGTACTTCATCACTGCCTCCGGTTCCGGTTACCTGGGTACGTCGGAGCGCCGGTGCCGTTCTCGACACCGGCGCTCCTCACGCTACTCAGTCACCAGGTCGCGCCGGCAGGCTCCCGGGTTGCGGCGTTGATCCGGTTGAACATGTTGGTCAGCCCGATCATCAAGACGATCGCGGCCAACTGCTTCTCGTCGAAGTGCTCTGCGGCGGCGGCCCAGACCTCGTCCGTCACCGATTCCGGCCGGTCAGCGATTCGGGTGGTGGCCTCGGTGAGGGCCAGCGCCGCACGTTCGGCGTCGGTGAACAGGTCCGACTCACGCCAGGCGACCACCTGGTGCAGTCGCTCGTCGGTCTCGCCGTTCTTCAGGGCCGACTTCACGCCACCGAAGACACAGGGCGCGCAGCCGTTGATCTGGCTGGCCCGCAGGTGCACCAGCTCGAGCGTCGGCCCAGTCACTCCGCCTTGCATCACGGCCTTGTAGATGTTCTGCACACCCTTGTTGGCGTCCGGCAACAGCATGGCGGGGTTGGTGATTCGAGCAGTCATGGGAGGTTCTCCATCAGGTGAGTTGTTGTCTTCACCCTCCTGACGGAGCTTGGCCGGAAGATGTGACACGAGCGAAGAGAAGATCTTTCTCGAGTCGTTCCGCCACTCCTACGGCGGGATCGGAGTACTGCCCGGTCAAGCAGATCGGTCCGGTCCACCCGAGTCGTCGCAAGGTGGTGAAGACGGCCGACCAGTCGGACATGCCCTCGTTGCCTTGGACGAAATACGTCTTCCAGCCGCTGTCGGTGTGGATGTACTTCGCGTTCTTGAGGTTGACGATGCCGAGCCGATCCAGGCCGAGCTCGAGCGTCACCGCGGGATCGTCGCCGGCGAGTGCGTCATGGGCCGCGTCCCACACCAGCTTGAACTGGCCGGGCAGTCCGTCGAGGAGTTGCAGTACGCCGAGCGTCGACGGCACGAATCGCCCGTGATGCGGCTGGATCCCGACCTGGACGTCGTACTGCGCGGCGAGGACGGCCGCCTCCTCGAGCAGTCCGCGCGTACGTCGTACCGAGGCCGCGTAGCCGTCCGGGCCGAGCTCGGCCATGATCCGGATCATCGGTACGCCGGCCTGTGCACACGCGGCGAAGGTTCGCTCGGACAGGTCGCTCGCGATGCTGATGGGTTCGATGCCTTCGGCACGCAACTGCTCGGTGAACTTCGGCAGCTCGGCCTCGGCCGTGGCCGGGGTGACGAAAGCGGTGTCGCGGACCGGGATCTCGGCCCCGGTGAAGCCGAGCCCGGCAACCAGCCGGCCGAGCTCGTCACCGGGCAGCCCGGACCACGGCTTCGTGAAAACGGACCATTGATAGGTCATGTTCTAGCGGCCTCCCAGTCCGCTCATGGTGATACCGCGGACGAACCAGCGTTGGGTGAGGAAGAAGATGATGATCAACGGAACGGTGGTGACGGTCGCTGCCATCAGCAACAGGTTCCATTGGGTGCCGTTGGTGTCCTGGAACACCTGCAGCCCGACGGACGCTGTACGCGTCGCATCGCTGTTGGAGATGATCAGCGGCCAGAGCAGGTTGTTCCACTGACCGATGAACTTGAACACCGCCAGCGTGGCGATCGCCGGTACGGCGAGCGGCACGATGATCCGGATGAACGCCTGCCAGCGGTTCGCGCCGTCGAGGCGGGCGGCTTCCTCGTAGTCGCGGGGGATGCCCATGAAGAACTGCCGGAGCAGGAACACGCCGATCGCGGTGAACGCGTGCGGCAGGATCATCCCCGGCCAGGTGTCGATGCCTTGCAGCTTCGCGACCAGCACGAACTGCGGGATCAACGTCACCTGCGACGGGATCATCAGGGTGGCGAGGTAGATGCCGAACAGCCAGCTCCGGCCGGGGAAGTTCAGCCGGGCGAACGCGTACGCCGCCAACGCGGCCGTGACCGTCTCGAGCAGAGTCGTGCCGGCTGCGAAGTACACGGTGTTCAGCAGGTACTTCCCGAGCGGCACCAGGTCGAACGCGCGGGTGAGGTTCTCCGGGTGCCAGGTGCTCGGCCAGAACGACGGTTTCGCCGCCATCGACTCGCCGTCGGACTGGAAGCCGACCAGCACCATCATCACGACCGGGATCAGCGTGATCGCGGTGACCAGGAAGCAGGCGAAGACGATGAGCTTGCGGACGACAACCTTGTTGGACACCAGGGGTCCACCGGGTGTGATGGCCTCAGTTGTCATAGTGCACCATCCTCCGCTGCAGCAGGAACTGGGCCGCGGTGATCACCACGATGAAGGCGAACAGCACCAGCGACTGCGCCGCCGCATAGCCCTGGTCGTAGTTCTCGAACCCGGTCCGGTAGATGTACATGACGAGCGTCGTGGTGCGCGTACCCGGCCCGCCGTTGGTCATGATGAGCGCCTGGTCGAACACCTGGAACGAGCCGATGATCGAGGTCACGATGACGAAGAAGAGCGCCGGCGACAGCATCGGCAGCGTCACGTTGCGGAAGCTCTGCCAGGCCGAACTGCCGTCCACCCGGGCGGCCTCGTAGAGCTGCTGCGGGATCGCCTGCAACCCGGCCAGGAATACCACCATGCCGAATCCGAAGCTCTTCCACACGCTCATCACGACCAGCGCCGGCATCGCCCAGGCGTCCGAGATCAGCCAGGCCGGCCCGTTGATCCCGAACACTCCGAGGACGGAGTTCACCAGGCCGTCGTGCGGGATGTAGAGCCAGATCCAGACGAACGCGACCGCCACCGTGATCGTTGCGTACGGCAACAGCAGGAGCGAGCGGAAGACCGCGATCCGGCGCAGGCCCTGATTCAGCAAGAGAGCCAGCAGGAGACTGATCAGGATCGTCAACGGCACACTCAGGAAGGTGAAGTACGCCGTATTGCCCAGCGCCGACCAGAACGTCGGGTCCGGGCCCAGCCGGGCGAAGTTGCTCAACCCGGCCCAGGTGGGTGCGCTGAACAGGTTCCAGTCGAGCAGTGAGATGACTCCGGCCGCGACGACCGGGCCGGCGGTGAAGATCAGGAACCCGATCAGGCTGGGCAGGATGAACAGCCAGGCGGTCAGCGACTCACGGTTGCGCCAGCGCGGTGTCGGTTTCGAGGCGGGACGTGGTGGTGCGGTAGCGGCCGGGGCGGGCACGGTTTGGACAGCCATGGGTGGTCACCCCTTCCTGGCAGTGGCTTGGCGGATGTTGTCCTGGTGCTGCCGCATCAGTACGTCGAGACGCGGGGTCAGCCCGTTGATCGCGTCGGCGACGGTGACCTGACCGAGGAACGTCCTGGGCAGGTCCTGGCCGAGCAGTTGCTTGACCTGGTTCCAGTTGGTGGTGACGTCGAACGCGTGACCACCGGCGACTTTGCCGGCCAGGATCTGCTGGACGATGCCGAGGTTGTCCGGCGGCGGCTGGAACGCGCTGCCGGCGCTGAGCCGGGCCGGGTTGTTGCGGCCGGCCTTGGCGTAGATGTCGAGTGCCCCGGTGCTGGTCAGGGTCTTCAGCAGCTTCCAGGCCAGGTCCAGATCGGCACCTTCGCGCACCCCCGATGGAATCGCGAAGCTGGATCCGGACACCCGCGGTGTGCTCCCGACCGCACCCGCCGGGAACGGGATGATGTCCCAGTCGAACTTGGCCTTGCGGATGTTCACCACCTGCCAGGGCCCGTTCTGCATGAAGGCCACGTTGCCCTGCATGAAGTTGGACGACGAGCTCTCGCTGACGAGGTTCTTGATCGGTGGCGTGACCTTGTCCTTGACGAACAGGTCGATGACGAACTGCAGCGCCTCCATCGCCTCCGGGTCGCCGAGCGTGCTCCGGGTCGCCTGCTCGTTCATCACATTGCCGCCGGCACAGTAGATCCACGAGACCAGGTCGTCGATGGCCGGCGCGCAGGTGAAGCCGTACTGGTCCGGCGGCTTGGTCAGCTCGATGGCGAGGTCCCGGAAGGTTGCCCACGACATCGGCTCGGTCCGGGACGGCAGGTCGACGCCGGCCTTCTGCAACAGGGTCTTGTTGTAGTACATGACCGTGGGCGCGACGTCGAAGCCGATCGCGTACGTCTTGCCGTTGAAACTCGAGATCCGCCGGCTCGGTTGGTAGAAGTCGTCCAGGTCGAAGTCGGGGTCGGCCGCGATCAGGTCGTCCAACGGGCGATGCGCGCCACGGGCGGCGTAGGTCGGAATCAGCGTGCCGTTGATCGCGGTCACCAGGCTGGCCGTACCACTGACAAGCTGCAGATCGAGTTTGGTCGGGTATCCGTTGGACGGTGTCAGGGTCGGGACGGACTTCACCTTCAGCTGTTGCTCGACGTACTTGCTGAAGTCTTCCCAGACCTTCTTCTCCGCGGCACTGCTCGACCACATCGCCCAGGTCGCGGCGCCGGCCGGTGGGCCGGACGAGCAGCCGGCGACGGCCGCACCCAGCCCGGCCAGGCCGGTGAGTTCGAGGAAGCTGCGGCGGGACAGCCTCTTGTGCATGGCTTCTCCTCAGCTGTAATCAAGGTCGATCGACTCGGCGCGGATTCGCTCCTCGTCGACCTGGACGCCCAACCCAGGGGCGGTGGGGACCGTGGCAACGGCCTTGGTGATGGTCAGCCCCTCGACGTACAGGTCGGAGAGCAGTTCCGGCCCGTTCAGCTCGGCGGGCAGGGCGAGGTCGAGCTGGCTGAACACGTGCAGCGCGGCCGCGAGGGCGACACCGCAGTCGGTGAGGCCGCTGGCCAGGATCTCGAGACCACCGGCCTGGGCGGTCTGGGCGGTTTTCAGGGCGTTGCGCAGGCCGCCGGACTTGCAGACCTTGACGACGACCAGGTCGGCGGCGTCCAGCCGGATCACCCGGGCCAGGTCCTGCGCGGAGAAGCTCCCCTCGTCGATGGCGATCGGCAGGTCGATCAGTCCGCGCAGCCGCTGCATGGCGAGCGTGTCGGTGCTCGGCACCGGCTGCTCGACACAATGGATCGTGCGGATCCCCGCCGTACGGTCTCTGAGTTGTTTCAGCAGGCTCGGGCGGTACGACTGGTTCGCATCGAGCCACAGCGGTTTGTCGCCGGCCACCTCGGCCACGGTCTCGATCGCCGCGGTGTCCGCGTCCAGATCGCCGCCGATCTTCACCTTGTACGCCGAATAGTCCGACGACTGCAGCGCATGTTCGCGTACGGCGTCCTGATCGCCGACCCCGATCGCGGAGCAGAGTGGGATCTCGTCGTACACCTTGCCGCCGAGCAACGCGTGCACCGGTACGCCGGCCAGCTTGCCCGCCGCGTCGTGCATCGCGACGTCGACGGCGGCACGGGCGAACGGGAAGCCGTTCGAGACCGCGGGGCTGAGGCGTTTGGCGGCGCGCTGGTGGAAGAGTTCGACGTCGAACGGGGTGAGTTCGAGCAGGATCGGCGCGAGGTGCCGCTTGATCACCACCGCCATCGTCTCGGCGGTCTCGTAGCTCCAGCTCGGCAGCGCCCGCTGCTCACCCCAGCCGACCACGCCGTCCTCGGTGGTCAGCTTCACGAAAATGACGGCGGTGGCCTGGTCCGGTCGTTCACCCGGCGTTCCGACCGCCCCGCTGCCGAGGACGAACCGGCGCGCGAACGGGACCGCGACCGGGAACACCTCGACCTGACTGATCCGCGACATGAGTCTCGTCCTCTCAGGCCGCTATCGACCAGACGGCCGGATCGACGAAGCTCGGTCCGCGACTGCCGTCCTCGAGCCACTTCAGTACGTCGGCCAGCACGTAACCGGCGAGCGCGAGGTGACCCTCGGCCGTGTCACCGGCGATGTGCGGGCTGAGCAGGAGGTTCGGCGATTCCAGGATCGTGGCGTCGAATGACGGCGGCTCGGGGTCGTAGACGTCGAGAGCGGCGTACAGGCGGCCGTCGAGGACGTGGTCGAGCAGGGCCTGCTGGTCGACGGCCGGGCCGCGGGATGAGTTGACCACGATCGCGTCGTCGGGCAGTTGCTCGATCAGCTTGCGGGTGATCATGCACTTGGTCTCCGGCACGTTCGGGACGTGGATGGTGACGAACGTGCTCTCGAGCGCGTCCTCGAGGGTGGTGAGGCGGACGCCGAGCTGGTCCGCACGCTCGGCCTTGAGGTACGGGTCGTAGACGGCGAGGTCGCAGCCGAAGGGCTTGAGGAGCGTGATCAGGGCCCGGGCGGTGGAGCTTGCGCCGATGATGCCGACCTTGGCGCCGGCCAGCTCGTGACCGCGGAAAGCGGTCTGCTTCCAGCCTCCCTGCCGGATCGCGTGGTCGAAGCGGGGGAGACGACGGGCCAGCGTGAGCATCGCGGCCAGGCAGTACTCGCCGACCGACCAGGCGATCCGCGGTCCGGCGGAGAAGACGGCGACACCTTGCTCGAGGATGGTCGGGTCGATGAGGTTCTTGACCGAGCCGGCCGCGTGCGCGACCACGTTGGGACCGTTGCCTTCGGCCCACAGTCCCCTGGGCAGGTGCGGCGTACCCCAGCTGGTCAGCAGGACGTCGGCGCCGGCGACCAGGCTGGGCAGCGCTGCCGGGTCGAGTGCCGGCGGCTTGCCGGGGGACCCCGGGCCGGCGGCATGCTCGGCCCCGGCCCAGACGACCTCGAAGCGGTCCTCGATCAGTCGGCGGGTCTGCGGGTCGACCACATCGTCGGCGCGTTCGGGGGTGAACAAGGCAGCGAGCTTCGGCACCGTGAGGGCTCCTTCGGTTGGGCGTTGCCTCGAAGGTAGGCGCTTTCCGTTATGCAGGTCCAAGCCCGATTTCGTATTGACCGATACCGCGGGGGTATGGGTACGGTGCGGTCTATGGACCTTTCGCTCCAGCAACTCCGTGGATTCGTCGCCGTCGCCGAGGAGCTTCACTACGGCAAGGCGGCGCAGCGGCTGAACATCACCCAGCCGCCGCTGACCCGCCAGATCCAGGGGCTGGAGCGGACGCTGAGTGTGCGGTTGTTCGACCGGACCGGCAGGGGAGTGCGGCTGACCGCCGCCGGCGACGTCTTCCTCGAGCACGCCCGGCGGGTGCTCGCGCTGCTCGAGGTGGCTCCGGAGGCGACCAGGCGCGCGGCCGACGGGCAGACCGGGACCTTGCGGATCGCGTTCACTGCGATCGGGGCGTACGCCGTACTGGCCGATTTCCTCACCATGGTCGGGAAGCGGACGCCGGCCGTGACATCGGAACTGACCGAGCTAGTCAGCCCGGCGCAGTTCGAGGCGCTGGCGAACCTGGAGATCGACATCGGGTTGGTGCGGCCGCCGATTCCGGACGGGTTCGAGTCCGTGCTGGTGCATTCCGAAGACCTGGTCCTCGCCGTACCGGCTGATCATCCGCTCGCGGTCGGGGAAGGGCCGGTGGCGTTGGTGGACGTCACCGATGACTACATCGGGTACAGCCCGGAAGGATCGCAGTACCTGCATGACATCTGCGCGGCGATGATCGGGATGGATCGCTACGCGGTGAGCCAGCTGGCCTCGCAGGTGCCGACGATGCTGGCGCTGGTTCGGGCCGGCCTGGGATGTGCGTTGATTCCGCGATCGATCATGGCGATGGGCGTGGAAGGCGTCCGCTACCGCGAACTGGACGCAGCGGACGCCCATTCGGTCACCTTGCACGCCTGCTGGAGCCCGGACAGCCCCAACCCAGCCCTCCAACGCCTCGCCGAATCCCTCCGGGAGAACCCACACCTCGACGGCTAGTCGGGTAGTGTGACCGGCAACAGTACGACGGACTGAGGAGGTGGGACCGATTACCGCTAGGGCAGGTTGGTTGCTCCCGCCTCGAGAAGTCGGCGTCGTTCGCTGACGCGGGAGCCTCGTAGTCGAAGGGTTTCCGTGACTGTTTCTTCTGTTCCTTCCTTTGAGCTGGCCGATGTCGTCGGCCGGCTGCGGGCCGCCGGGTGTGTCTTCGCCGAGGACGAGGCCGCGATGATCGCCGAGACCGCCCGGGATGCGGCCGAGCTGACCGCGATGGTCGATCGCCGGATCGCCGGGCTGCCGCTCGAGCACGTTCTCGGCTGGGCGTCGTTCCGCGGACTGCGGATCGCCGTCGATCCCGGTGTGTTCATCCCACGTCGCCGTACCGAGTTCCTGGTCGCTGAAGCGTTGCTGGTGACCGCTCCGGGCGCCGTCGTACTCGATCTGGGCTGTGGGTCAGGTGCGTTGGGTGCGGCGATCGCGGCGGAGCGGCAGGTGTCCTTGTACGCCGCCGACATCGAGCTGGCCGCGGTTCGGTGTGCCCGGCGCAATCTCGTGCCGTGGCGGGGATCGGTCTACCAGGGCGATCTGTTCGCCGCGTTGCCGGACGAGTTGCGCGGCCGGATCGACGTACTCGTGGCAAACGTCCCATACGTCCCGACCAACGAGATCCGGCTCCTGCCCCCGGAAGCCCGCCTCTACGAGCCGCACGTCACCCTCGACGGCGGACCCGACGGCCTGGCCACCCTCCGCCGAGTCGCGGCCGACGCACCTGACTGGCTCGCCCCCGGCGGTCACCTCTTCGTCGAAATGAGCGACCACCAGGCTCCACTCGCAAAGGCCGTACTCCAGAACCACGGCCTCACCGCCCGCATCACCTCCGACGAGGACCTCGGCGCAAACGTTGTCATAGGCAATCGCTCAGGCGATGGCGTAGTTCGCGAGGGCGGGTTCTAGGAGGTCGAAGGCTTGGGTGGCTTCTGCGGCGACGGTCTTGGCGATGGCGTCGTTGGAGTGGCCGGCCAGGGTGAGGGTCTGGATTCGCAGGAAGAGAACGCGGTGTACGGCGCCCAGTAGTGCGGCGGCTGTGGTGACGGTGATGTGGTCGGGGTGCTCGCCGGTGGTTTCGGCGAGCGCCGCGGCCAGAGCTTGCTCGCGTTGGTCGTGGAGGCCGCGGAGGCAGGCCGTGAGGGTCGGACTGTCGGCGATCAAGCGGGTGAACTCGGGGCCGGCGAAGCCTGCGACCGGGTCTTGAGTCGCGACGGCGGCCTCGAAGTCGCGGCGGAGAGCGGCCAGCGCGGATTCACCGGTACGGCGGGCGGCCACCGCGTCGGCCAGGGATGCGATGAAGGCCTGCTGGTGGTCGAGGGCCAGGTCTTCCTTGCGGGCGAAGTAGTTGGTGACGGTCTTCTTCGCGACCCGGGCGGCGTCGGCGATCTCGGCGATGGTGGTCTGCTCGAAGCCCTTGGCGATGAACAGCCGGGTCGCCTGATCGGAGATCAGTTGGCGCGTCTCCTGCTTCTTGATCTCGCGCAGCCCGGTCGGAGCGGTGGTGTCCATGAGGAGAATCTTACCCTCGTCGTAAAAGTATGTTGACAGCACACTCCGTTCGGCCTAAAGTTACGCCCGTCGTAAAGTTACTTCGAAGGGAAGTAGTGGATGCGCAAGCAAGGTCTCGGCAGTTCTCCGTCCGGTTCGTTCCCGCACCGGCGCCGTGACGAGTGGCGGACGGTGCCGAACCGCACCGTCCGCAACCCGGTCGTCAGCACCCGTCGCGGGACCCCGCGGCGCGGCGCCCGCTGACCACAACCTCCTCTGAAAGGACCTGCTGTGAAGATCAACGCCTCCACCATTTCTCTGACCATCGACGATGTCGCCGCCTCGCAGGCGTTCTTCATCGAGCACCTGGGCTACTCCGAACGGGTCGCGGCCGAAGGCTTCGCGTCCCTGACCCGTGACGACGCCGTCGACGTGGTCCTGCTGCAGCGGGGGATCGGGGTACTGCCGCCCGAGCAGCGGGACCAGCGTGCCGCCGGCCTGATTCTGGCGTTCACGGTCGACACCATCGACGCGGAGGAGAAGCGGCTGCGGGACGCTGGTGTCGAGATCACCATGCCGTTGCGCGAGGAGCCGTGGGGCGAACGCCTGTTCCAGGTGACCGACCCCAACGGCGTCATCATCCAGTTCGTCGAATGGACCACGCCGAATTGATCCTTGCCGCGCCGACCTCACTGGCTGAGGTCGGCGCGATCAGACCCGACGCTGGACGTGGAGAAGGTACTCGCGTCGGTTGAGCGGGTCGTGGTCGGTGCGCGGGCGTTCCGGGATCGGCCCGGTCACCGGCTGGTAGCGCTCGAACGCCGACTCCAGCACGCCCTCGCCGCGGGTGAGGGCGGGGAGTTGCTGTTCGAGCTGATACACGGCGGCCGCCGGGATTTCTCCTTCCAGGGTTGAGGTCTCGGCCGCCAGGGCCGGCACCTGCGGGATCGCCCGGAGGCGAGACAGAGCGGCCAGTACGGCGCGTGTCGTGTCAGTCGGAATCTCCAACTGGAACCGGTGCATCGGCTCATGGACCGTCGTACCGGCCTGCTGGAGTGCCGTCATCAGGACGAGCGGCGTGAGGAGGCGGAAGTCGCCGGCCGTGCTCGACATGCTCTTGTCGAAGACCGCGTGGGCGTGACTCTGCCGCGCCGAGTAGCCCGAGTGGGTCATCACCACTCGCGCGTCCGGGATCTGCCAGCCGTGGATGCCTTGCCCGAGTGTCTCGCGGACGGTCTCCTCGACCGCCTTGATGAACGCGTACGGCATCGACCCGAGCTCGACCTCGAGCTCGAACGTCACCCCGGCGTTCACTGGCGCCGCCTCGACCCGCAGCCCGATCGTGGCCAGGAACGGGTTCTCGTCCTTCTTCTTGAACTCGACCGCCTGCCCGACCCCGTGGATCCGCTCGATGCAGATCGTGGTGGTCTGCCGGAAGTCGACGTCGATCCCGAACTCGGTCGCCAGCGTCGTCTGGATGACCTCCTTCTGCACCTCGCCGTACAGCGACACGTAGGTCTCCTGCCGGAGATCGTCCTGGCGCAGGTTGATCAGCGGGTCCTGCTCGGCCAGCTGGCTGAGCGCGACCTGCAGGTTCCCCTTGTCGGACGGCCGAACCGGCGCGATCACCGTCTCCAGCGTCGGCGGCGCGAAGAATCCTTGCTTTTCGGAATCTGGGTGCCACCTGGTGGCACTTATCTTCCGGAAATCGCCGGAACCGACCCGGTCGCCGACCTGTACTTCGGCCAGGCCCCACAGCTTGCCGATCTGACCGGCTCGTACCTCGGTCGCCTGCGCTCCGAAGACCTCCAGTGCGGTCAGCTTCGCCTCGCCGCCGCTGCCGAAGCACAGTCGGTCGCGGACGTGCGCCGTACCGGAGAACATCCGCACGTACGCGATCTTCTCCCCGGCCGGACCGCGATCCACCTTGAAGACCGAGCCGTCCACCGGGCCGCCGACGTCGGAGGACGCGACGGGGAGGAGCTCGCGGATACCCTCGGTCAGGGCGTCCGTGCCGGCGCCGGTTATCGCCGAGCCGAAGTACACCGGGTGCACGAGCGCCTGCTTCGTCTGTACGGCGAGCCGTCGCCGCAGACCGTCGTACGTGAGTGCCTTCTCGTTCTCCACGAAGGTCGCCAGCAGTTGGTCATCGTGTTCGGCGAGCACCTCGAGCAGGTCGCCGTACGGATCAGTCGGCCCGTACGGCGTGAAGGTCGCGCCGCGGGTACCGAGACCGCCGGCCGATCCCATCGGCACGATCGCGGCAGAGAGCTTGTCTGCGATCGACTTCAGCACCGAGTCGTACTGCGCCCCGGCCCGGTCGGCCTTGTTGACGAAGATCAGCGTCGGAATGCGGAGCCGCTGAAGCGTCCGCATCAGCACGCGGGTCTGCGCCTGGACGCCTTCGACCGCCGAGATGACGAGTACGGCGCCGTCGAGCACGCCGAGCGCCCGCTCGACCTCGGCGATGAAGTCCGGGTGACCGGGGGTGTCGATCAGGTTCACCGTGATGTCGCCGATCGTGAACGACACGACCGCCGACTTGATGGTGATACCGCGCTGGCGTTCCAGCGCGAGGGAATCGGTCTGGGTGCTGCCGTCGTCGACGCTGCCGATCTCGTCGATGACCCCGGCGGCGTAGAGCAGCCGCTCGGTCAGGCTCGTCTTACCGGCGTCGACATGCGCCAGGATCCCCAAGTTCAGTAATTTCACAAAGCTTCATGTCCCTTGAACAGGTGTGAGTACGTTCCGCGATAGACATGAAGCGAGGTCGCATCGCTGCGCTCCTTTGACTCGACACCTGCTGTTACCGAGACGAGTACACCAGCCCCGGTTCCGGCCCGCAAAACCTTTTAGCCGACGGCTTCATGGTCGCTACCCTGGCGTGGTGACGCCGCCCCCACTCGACGCCCGCGCGCTCGCTGCCGCGGTCGTCGGCCCGATCGCCCACGTCGAGTCCGTCCAGGGATTCGCCGGCAACCAGACCTTCCGCCTGCGGACCGTCGCCGGCTCGACGGTCTACTTGAAGTCAGGTGACACCGTTGAAGCGGAGGCCCGTGCGTGCTCGGTGGCGCGAGCTGTCGGCGTCCCGGCTCCACAGATCCTGGCCGTCCACCCGACGTATCTGATCTGTGCCGAGGTCCCCGGCAGCCCGTCCAGCGCCGATGCGGTCCTCACCGAGCTCGGCCGCGGACTCCGCCGCCTGCACGAGATCCGCGGCAACGACGGCAACTGGGCCGACCGGCTCCTAGGCCTGATCGACCGCCTCGACATCCTCGCCGACATCATCCCTGCCGATCTGGTACGGCGTCTCCACGCGGTAGTACCGCCCTTCGTAGACACCGTGGCTGACGTCCAGCCGGTTCTGCTGCACGGAGATCTGCACCCTCGCCATCTATATGCCGTCGGCAACAACCTCACCGGCGTCATCGACTGGGGCGACACCATGTACGGCGACCCACTCTTCGACATTGCCCGCTTCTCGATGTCGGGCGACGCAGCAACCAGAGCGTTCCTGACCGGCTACAACCTCACCACAACGAACCTCGCCCAAACCCTCTCGATGTACCGAGTCTTGTGGTCCCTGATGGCCCTACACGCCGAACACGAGGCCGGCGGCGACTGGTTCGCCGCCCACGTACAAACCATCGCGAAAGAGCTCAGATGATCAAGGTGCCGACGTGGTTGCCTTGGGCGATGGTGGTGGCTGTGGTGGGGCGGTCTATGTCGAAGACGTGGAGGGGGAGGTGGTGGTCGCGGGCGAGGATGAAGGCGGCCTGGTCCATCACGCCGAGGCCGCGGTCGATGACTTCCTGGTAGGTGAGGTGGTCGAAGCGGGTGGCGGTGGGGGACTTGTTCGAGTCGGCGTCGTACACGCCGTCGGTGCCGTTCTTGGCGACCAGGAGGGCGTCGGCGTTCAGTTCGATCGCGCGCTGGACGGCGGGGTAGTCGGTGGTGGTGAACGGCTGACCGTTGCCGCAGCCGAGCAGGACGATCGAGCCCTTCTCCAGGTGGCGCAGGGCGCGCAGCCGGATGTACGGCTCGGCCAGGTTGTTGATCGGGATCGCTGTCATCAGGCGTACGTCGTCCGCGCCCAGAGCCGAGAGGCGGCCGCGGAGCAGGACGGCGTTGATCACCGTGCCGAGCATGCCGATGTTGTCGGCCTCGACCCGGTCGATACCCCAGTCGTCGGCGCGGTTGCCGCGGAAGACGTTGCCGCCGCCCACGACGACGGCGACCTGGACGCCGGTCGCGCGCAGGGCGATCACCTCGTTGGCGAGGTGGGTGAGGCGGTCGCTGCTGAAACCGAACTCGTTCGAGCCGGCAATCGCCTGACCGGACAACTTGAGGACGAGCCTGCGGTACATCGTGCTCCTTCGTCGAATCCCCCTGCCGTACATTCTGGCCGTCGGCGGGTCGGGTGCGGCACGCTGGCCAGATGACCGAGTTCAAGCAGCAGGATCTGGCCGGGGCTCGTTTCGAGGAGTTGTCGCTGCGGGGTGCGGTGTTCCACGACGTCGACCTGGCCGAGGCGAGCTTCGACATGGTCAGTCTGCACGGCGCGACCATCCGTCGCTCGCTGGTGACCGATGTCTCGATCGACGGTGAGATCCGCAATCTGAAGGTGTGGGGCGTCGATGTCGTACCGCTGATCGAGGCCGAGCTCAACCGTCGCCAGCCCGGCCGGGAGAAGATGCGGCCGACCGACGCCGACGGGTACCGGGAGGCGTGGGAGCTGCTCGAGCGGCTCTGGGGCGAGACGGTCGACCGGGCCCGGAAGCTGCCGCCGGAGCTGCTGCACGAATCCGTGGCCGGGGAATGGTCGTTCATCCAGACGCTGCGGCACCTGGTGTTCGCCACTGATGCCTGGGTACGGCGTACGGTCCTCGGCGACCCGGCTCCGTGGCACCCACTGGACCTCCCGCACGACGAGATGCACGACACCCCGCCCGTTCCGCGTGATCGCGCCGTACAGCCGTCACTCGACGAGGTGCTCGTCCTTCGGGCCGACCGGATGGCGACGGTACGGGCGGTGATCGCCGAGCTCACGGACGAGCGGCTTGCCGAGATGACCGTGCCGGTGCCAGAACCCGGGTATCCGGCGTCGGAGAGTTACCAGGTCGGCGACTGCCTCGGCTGCATCCTGAGCGAGGAGTGGGAACACCGCCAGTACGCCGAGCGAGATCTCGCCGTACTGGAATCTCGAGACTGAAAGTGTCGAGTCCGGTCCAGACGGTTCGACGCGTAGGTGAGAACACCCCTACGAACCATGGGAGACATTCATGGAGCTCAGCGTCAACATCTTCGTCAGCCTGGACGGCGTTGTGCAGGGCCCGGGCGGACCGGACGAGGACCGAGCCAACGGTTTCGAGCACGGCGGCTGGCTGGTGCCGCACGCGGGCGACGGGCAGCTGGACCCGGTCGACGGGTGGTTCCGGGAGGCGGACGCGTTCCTGCTCGGGCGGTCGACCTTCGAGATGATGCGGACCTTCTGGTCGCAGGTGACGGTCGAGCCGGACAACATCGTGTCGACCGCGCTGAACACCTGGAAGAAGTACGTCGTCAGCAACACGCTGTCCGACGAGGACGCGGCCTGGGGCGACACGACCGTCCTGCGAGGTGGCGACATCGTGGACCAGGTACGGCGGTTGAAGGAACAGCCCGGGCGTGAGCTGCAGGTCCACGGGAGCTGGCAGCTTGCTCGGACCCTGCACGACGCCGGCCTGGTGGACACCTACCGGCTGATCCAGTTCCCGGTAGTTGTTGGAACGGGGAAGCGGTTGTTCGAGGACGGCGCCGTACCGTCGACATACAAGATCACCTCGGCCGAGGTGCTGAAGGGCGGCGCCGGAGCGGTGTCGCTGACGCTGCGGCAGGACAACTTCGGCACTCTCAGCACCGGCGACATCGTGGTCGAGGACGGCAAGGAAGTTCTCATCTGACGTTTGTCGGTGGCGTGTCCTAGCCTCGGGGAATGGACATGCTGACGACGCAGGCGATCCTGGACGCAGGGCTGGACGACTGGCGCAAGCTGGCGCAGGCCTTGCATGCGCGCTTCCTGACTGGGTCCTTCGCCGACGGCCTTCGCTTTGTCGAGGCCGTCAGCGAGGGCTGCGCGGAGGTCAGGCTGACCGACACCTTCGTCGACGTGAAGCTGATCAGCCAGGACGCCGTCTATCGCGATGACGAGGGCGAGGAGCACGTGCTCTCGTGGGTGACTCAGCGCGATATCGATCTGGCGCGGCGGATCAGCTCGATCGCGCAGTCGATGGGGATCGCTGCGGACCCTACGGCGGTGCGCCAGCTCGAGCTCGCGCTGGACTCCGCGGACCTCGCGGCGGTCGGTCCGTTCTGGGCCGCCGTACTCACGGGTGCGCCGTTCGAGGGAAACGATGTCGTCGATCCGACCGGACGCGTGCCGAATCTGTGGTTCCAGGGGACTGACGCGCACGAGACTCCACGGCAGCGGTTCCATGTCGATCTTTGGGTTCCGCACGACGTGGCTCAGGAGCGCATCGCGGCCGGGATCGCGGCCGGTGGCGTGATCACCTACGACAAGGAAGCGCCGGCCTTCACCGTCCTGGCTGACCCGGAAGGCAACAAGGTCTGCATCTGCACCTGCCTCGACCGCTGAAAACCAGGGGACCAGGCATACGCCTGTTGGTTACAGTCATAGCTGTCTCGAGGAGCTGGGTCATGGTTTGCATGGTTATCCGGTTCCGTGCCGACCCCTCCTTGTTCGCTGTCGCTTCTGAGTGATGCTCCGGACCGGTTGGTACGTCGCGGCGTAGGCCGCGGGTCCTGTGCGCCCACGCGCACTCCCGTACCGACCGAACCGGAGTTCCCGCATGTCCTCTATGGACGCTGCCATCACGCATGCCTTGAACGGCGTGAAGTACGACGCCCTGGGCGCTCGCGTCGCCGCCATGTCAGCCCGCTACCGCGCCGAGCAGCTCGACGACACCACCCTCGGCATGGCCGACGACCTCGACTGCCTCGCGTACGCCGTCTTCCGCATGCCGGCCACCTATCACGCGATCCGCACCGCCCTGCCCGCCGTCGACTCCCAGTCAGCAAGTCGTCGGCGGACTACCGGTCGGCCCGCTCCGCCGCGTGGGGTGATGTGTGGGGTCAGAGGTCGTAGCCGCCGGAGGCTTCGAGGGTTTGGGCGGTGATCCAGGCGGCGTCGGGGGAGAGGAGGAACGCGATCACCTTGCCGACGTCGTCGGGTTCACCGATCCGGCCGAGGGCCGTGCGGGCGGCGAGGGGAGGAATCAGCTCGGGGTACTTGGCGAACGCGTCGTCGCCGAGGCGGGTCCGGGTCACGCCGGGCGCGACCGCGTTCACCCGGATACCGCGAGCGCTGAACTCCTTGGCCAGGTAGCGAGTGAGCACCAGTTGGGCGCCCTTCATGCTGGCGTAGACCGAGTAGCCCGGCTCGGGCCGCGTGTTGTCGAGGGCCGAGCTGCTACTGGTGTTCACGATCGCGCCGCCGTCCTCAAGGAGCGGGAGGAGGGTCTGGGTGAGGAAGTACGGACCTTTGAGGTGAATCCGCAACATCTGGTCGAACAGTTCCTCGGTCGTGTCCTCGAACGGCACCGGGTGCTGCCCGACCCCGGCGTTGTTGACGAGGAAATCGAAGGAGGTCCGGTTCCACCGCTCGACCAGGCTGTGCGCGACGGCAGACCTGAAGTCGCCGAACGTGTCGCTGCGACTCACGTCCAGCGGCAGTGCGACCGCCGTACCGCCGTCCTTCTCGATGCGTTTGGCGGTCTCCAGACCGCCGACCGCGTTGCCGTTGTAGGTCAGGATCACCCCGACACCGCGCTTCGCCAGCTCGAAGGCCGTGCTTTGCCCGATACCGGAGCTCCCGCCGGTGACCACAGCTACCTGCATGATCGTGTCAATCTCCTACTTAGTCGTGACTGGGTACACGACCAGTAGACGCTGCAGACAAGGCATTCCCGTAGACCATTGCTCGCGATGACTTGCACGATCCTGCTGGATTCAGGGAAAGGCCGGCACCTGGTACGACGGTTCCGCGCGGAGCTGAGCGGCGTCACGGCTGGGCGGCGTACCGAACTCGCGCCGGTACTCGCGGCTGAACTGAGACGGACTGTCGTAGCCCACGGCGTACCCGGCGCTCGTGACGTCCTCACCGAGACCCACCAGCCGCAGCCGTGCCTCCTGCAGCCGGATCTTCTTCTGAAACTGGATCGGGGTCATCGCCGTCACCGTCCGGAAGTGCCGATGGAACGCCGACGCGCTCATCCCGACCATCGACGCGAGTTCCTCGATCCGGAACGGTTCGGTGTAGTGGTCGCGGATCCACCGGATCGCCCGGCCGATGTGCGACAGACTGCTGTCGGCCAGACCGATCTGCCGGACGGCGGCACCGTTCGGACCACGCAGCAGTCGCCACAGGATCTCCCGCTCGACCAGCCGCGCCAGGACCCGGGCATCCTCGGGATCGTCGGCGAGTCGGAGCAGCCTGACCACCGCGTCGATCAACTCGGCCGGCGCCCTGCTGACGGAGAAGCCGGCCGCCGCGCCGACCGGTTGGTGCTCCAGGAGTAGCGAGGCGATGACGTCGGGCCGCAAGGTCAGTCCGACGCCCAGGAACGGCGCCTCGGTGTAGTGGCCGGTCACCGGCAGATCGACCGACACGACGAGGTAGTCGCCGGCGCCGTACTCGAAGACCTGGTCACCGACGGCGAGCCGCTTCCGGCCCTGCGCGATGAGCGCGAACACGGGCGTCGCCAGCGAGGCCATCGGGGGAGTCGGAGCTGGGACGACCGACAGCAGCAGCCCGTCGATCGCCGGCTCGCGGTCAGCCGCGGCCGCGATCAACGAGCGCAAGTCCGCTATCGCCGTCTCCATGACAGGTTCAGGCTACGCACACCGTCTACCTCAGGGTGCGATGACGAGGCGGGTGATGAGGTCGTCCTCGAGGGTGAAGGTGAACTGGAGGTCGACGGTGCCGCCGGGGAAGTCCCCCTCGAGGTGATTCACGGCGACGTAGGTGTTTGCGTCGATCTGCCGGCTGTCGATGAGTTCGGTTGTGTAGGTGTACTCACTTGCGGCTCGTCTCAGCCAGTCCCCGATCTCGTCGCGGCCGCGATACGTCTTGCCGTCGTCGGTGACGACTGCATCGTCGGCGTACAGATCCAAGGACGGGTCGGCCAGGTACTTGGTGATCGTTGTCGGCAACATGAGTTCCACGGTCGGGTCTCTCCCCGGGAGAGGGTCAAGAAGTTGACTCTCTCCCGGGGAGAGGGTGCACAGTGGCGGGATGCAGGGCGGGCTGACGATCGGCGAGTTCGCGCAGCTCACCCATCTGAGCGTGCGCACCCTTCGTCGTTATCACGAGAGCGGGCTGCTCGAGCCGGCCGCGGTCGATCCAGTCAGCGGATACCGGTACTACACCACCGAGCAGATCCCGGCCGCCCAGGTGATCCACCGGCTGCGCGAGCTCGACGTACCGCTGGCCGAGGTCGGCAAGATCCTTGCGACCGATGATCCGGGGATCCGGGCGGACCTGATCGCCGGGCACCTCGACCGGCTCCAGGCGTCTCTGGACCGGACCCGTGCGGCAGTCAGCTCGCTGCAGCGGCTGCTCCGCCCCGACGCCGGTGACTTGCAGGTGTCGGTGCGCTCCGAGCCGGCCCGGCTCGTTGCCGCGATCACCGATGTGGTTGACGTCAGCAACGTTCTCGAGTGGTACGACGACGCGATGGCCGAACTCGACGCGGTCGTCGACGAAGGTCCACCGGGCGGGCGCTACGACAACGAGCTCTTCACAGCCGGCCGCGGCACGGTCCTCGTGTACCGCCCGGCCGCCGAACCACCGTCGTTCGGACGGGTGCGACCGGTCGAACTGCCCGCCATCGAGCTCGCGGCGACCGTCCACCACGGCACCCACGACGACATCGACGTCACCTACGGCCGGCTCGGTGCATGGGTCGTCGAACACGCGCTCGCCGTCGACGGTCCGGTCCAGGAGACGTACGTCGTCGGTCCGCGAGACAACCCCGATCCGTCCACGTGGCGCACCGAGATCGGCTGGCCGGTGTTCAGGGTTGGTGGGTAGTCCGTCGCCATTCGTGCGGTGTCATGCCGTGGGCTTTGCGGAAGCGGCGGGTGAAGTGGCCGGGGTCGAGGAAGCCCCAGTCGGCGGCGATCGAGGCGATGGGACGGTGGCGGTTCGCGGGGTCGGCGAGCTGGCGGGCGGCGCCTTTGAGGCGTTCGGCGATCAGCCACTGCTCGAGGCTCAGGTGCTGCTCGGCGAAGAGCTTGTAGAGGTAGCGAACGGAGATGTTGTGCTCGGCCGCGATCCGGGCCGGGGTGAGATCCGGATCGGCGAGGTGACGGCGTGCGTACCAGGTGATGCGGGTGAACAGAACGTTCGCGGGAGGCTGCTGCACCTCGTCGTTCGCGGCAGAGGTGAGCAGTGCACGGACGAGCTGCGTGGTCGCCGTACCGACCATGTCCGCCGACTCGGTGCCTTGGAGTGAGTCGATGATGCCGGGCAGGACGGTGAGGTGGTGCAGCATGAGCTCGTACAGCGGGCTGCTGGGCAGCCGCCGCGCGGCAGCCCGGATCGTCTCCACACTCAGCCCGAGGTCGTCGTAGTCGATCTGGAACGCCTGTGACGCGCCGCGACCACTCCACGTGAAGTCGTACGGCGCGGTCAGATCGACCAGCATCATCTCGCCGGTGCGGACCCGCTGATCCGCGCCGCCCTGGCTGAACACCCCGGACCCAACCACCTGCACGGCGAGTGCAAGCCGCTCCGGACCGCCGATCCGCACGTGCTTCGGCGTACGGACCAGACGGATCCCCGAACCCTCGTTGCGGAACAGGTCCGGCGTACCGAGCTGCCAGAAATCCATCCGCGCGTGCACGTCACCGGTCGGATCCTCGTGCTCGACCCGCGACGGCACACTCGCCGACATCATCGCGGCGTAGAACGCCTCCGCCCGGTCCTGTTTCGGCAGTACGGCGGTATCGAGCAGCACGGCCATCCCCAACCCCCTCGCCCCCACGGATCTGTGCACTCAGGGACCAGATCCGTGCACGCACATCCTACGAATCCCGCCGTACCTAGAGCTACGTTTCCGGCAAACCTGCCGGACGGAAGGACTCGCGATCATGGCTGCTGACACCATCGTGCTGGTTCACGGTTTCTGGGTGACTCCGCGGAGCTGGGAGCACTGGATCACCCACTACGAGGCGCGCGGCTTCAGGGTGCTCGCGCCCGCCTATCCCGGGTTCGAGGTCGAGGTGGAGTCGCTCAACGCCGACCCGACACCGGTGCTGAAGGTGACAGTGCCGGCCATCATCGACCATCTGGAGTCGGTCATCCGTGAGCTCGACGCGCCGCCGATCATCATCGGGCACTCGGCCGGCGGGGCGTTCACCCAGATCCTGCTCGACCACGGTTTCGGCGCGGCCGGAGTGGCGATGAACTCCGCCCCGACCGAGGGTGTGCGCGTCGTACCGGTATCTCAGGTCAAGTCGACGTTCCCGGTGCTGAAGAGCCCAGCGAACCGGCACAAGGCGATCCCGCTGACCTTCGAGCAGTGGAACTACGCCTTCACGAACACGTTCGCCGAGGACGAGGCTCGCGCACTGTACGAGCGGTACGCGATCCCGGCGAACGGCGGCATCCTGTGGGGCAGCGTGCTGGCGAACTTCCAGCCCGGTCACCAGGACACCTGGGTCGACTACCACAACGACTCGCGCGCACCGCTGCTGTTCGTGTCCGGCTCCGAGGACCACATCATGCCGCCGGAAGTGCAGCGCTCGAACGCCAAGCATTACAAGTCCAACACGGTCACCGAGATCCGTGAGTACGACGGCTACGCGCACCTGCTGCCCGCACAGGAAGGGTGGGAGCGGATCGCCGACGAGGTGCTGGACTGGGCGCTGGCGCACTCGTGAGCGTCGCCCGGATCACCCACATCGGCGGGCCGACGACGCTGATCGAGGTCGACGGGTGGCGGCTGCTCACCGATCCGACCTTCGACCCGCCCGGTCGCCGGTACACCTTCGGTTGGGGTTCGTCCTCGGTCAAGCTGGTCGGGCCGGCGATCGGTGTCGACGAGTTGCCGGCGATCGACGCCGTACTGCTGACGCACGATCAGCATGCCGACAACCTCGACGACCTGGGGCGTTCGCTGTTGCCGCGGGCGGGTGCTGTGGTGACGACGGTCGCTGGTGCTGCGCGGCTCGGTGGTGGGGCCGTCGGATTGGCGCCCTGGTCTGTTCATACGTTGAGCCGGCCGGGGCGACCGCCGTTGTCGATCACGGCGACACCTTGCCGGCACGGGCCGCCGCTGAGTCGTCGGATCACGGGTGACGTGATCGGGTTCGCGGTGGAGTGGCCGGAGCAGGAGCATGGGGCGTTGTGGGTGTCGGGGGACAGCGTTCTGTACGACGGGATGCGGCAGGTCGGTGGTCGATTCGATGTGGGGACGGTGCTGCTGCATCTTGGCGCAGTGCGGTTCGGTGTGACCGGGCCGCTGCGCTACTCGATGACTGGGCGGGATGGGGTTGAGCTGTGCTCGCTGTTGCGACCGCAGACGGTGATCCCGGTGCATTACGAGGGGTGGAGTCACTTCTCGCAGGGGCGGTCCGGTGTTGCGGGGGCGTTTGCTGCGGGCGGTCTGGATGCGCGGTGGCTGGAGCTCGGCGTACCGGGAGTGGTGTCGGTTTAGGCTGCCGTGCATGGGTGATCGGCTGGAGGGTGGGTTCGACGGCGGGGCGTCGTTGGTGGGTGGCGTCGTACGTCGTACTGCTGGTGCGTGGACCTCGTCGGTCCATGCGCTGCTGGCTCATCTGGAAGCGGTTGGGTTCGACGGGGCGCCCCGGCCGTTGGGTGTGGATGCCGACGGGCGGGAGATGGTCAGCTTCCTGCCTGGGCTGACTGTCGGGAACGCCCGGCCGTGGCCCGCGTGGACGCACAGCGAGTCGGCTCTGGTGGATGTGGCGCGGTGGCTGCGTCGCTACCACATGGCGGTCGCCGACTTCGTCCCGCCGGCGGACGCTCCGTGGCGCGAGGGGGAGAGCTGGCAACCGGGCATGATCATCGCGCACAACGACGCAGCGCCGTACAACGCTGTCTGGAACACCGGCGGGCTGGTCGGCTTCGTGGACTGGGACATGGCGGGGCCCGTGCGGATTGAGCTGGACGTCGCCTGGGTCGCGTTCTCGTGGACTCCGCTCCACGCGCCGCACGTGGTGGCCGCCGAAGGGTTCACCGATCTCGCGTCGCGACTGCCTCGGCTCGAACTCTTCCTCGGCGAGTACGGCTGGCAACGCACCACGTCGGACATCCTCGACCTCATCGCTCAGCGCCTGACACTGCAGCTACAGCTGATGACCCAGGCCGCGGGGTCCGGCGACCCGACGTACCAACGGATGCTGACGGCCGGCCGCCACCTAGACCTGCAAGGCGCCCTCGACTCGTTGCCCCTAGCTTGATTGACGTACGCCGTCTTCTCGCCCGGGTCGAACCCGCAGGCCCGGTAGAACCCGTGCGTGTCGCTGAGGCAGTCTCATGCGACAGGTTCGTGGAAGCGGTCTGGTGGGACTACGGCGATGGGGACTACCTCGACGAGGAGTTCGGGGATCACTAGGCCGGGAACCTGGATGAGGATGCTGGCCGGGGCAGTGGCGGCGGGAAAGTACTCGGCGCGGACCTGCTGGATGGCGGGAAGGTCGGCGCGGTCGAGGAAGTAGATCGTCATGCTCACGATGTCGGACAGGTCGCCGCCGACCTCCGCGAGAATCGCCCGCACGTTCTCGAAGCTCTTGCGAAGTTGGGCTGCGGCGTCGCCAACTCCGACCACCACACTGTCCGAGTCCCACGCCACCTGACCGGTCACGTGCACAACGCGACCCTCCGGCTGGATCACCCCTTGGTTGAACGCCCGCCCGCCAGGCCCCCAAACACCCTCAGGATTAAAGTGTCTGACCATCCAGTGAGCCTAGCCAAGACACGAGACGGCTCGGGGGCGCGTCGCGCAGTATCTGGAAGTGGTCGGAGGCTATGGGGAGCCGACGAGGAGGCAGAAGGGGTGGCCGGACGGGTCGGCTAGGACGTAGAGGGGCTCGTCGGGGTCGGTGGTGCGGTCTAGGAGCAGTTCGGCGCCTAGGGCTTCTGCGCGTTGCTTGTGGCGGTGTAGTTCTTCGATGGACGGTACGGCGTAGTCGATGTGCAACTGCATCGGTACGTCGTGGGACGGCCACGTCGATCGCGGTAGGACGTCGACCTGTTGGAACGCCAACTGGCGATTCCCGTCAGCGTCGACCAGCACCAGCCAGCCGGCCTCGTCGACGGACCCGTCGGCCGGCGGCTCATCGCCGGGCCGGTACCGCCACCCGAACATCTCCCGATAGAACTCAGCCAATCCCCGCGCGTCCGTCGTATCCAGCGCGGTGTGCATCTTCTGCGGATAGCCCGGCACGATCCTCTCCTCATCGATCGGAGACCACCAGCCCATCACACGACGCCGACAAAAATCCCCGACCCACCCGAGATTCCGTCGCTCGCCGCCGAGCCGAATGCTAGGCGGCAGATCGCCGGGCGTGGTGGAACATCGCGGCGATGGCTGCCAACTGCCCGAGAACCGCGACCACGATGAGCGCGGACGGCTCTTCGAAGAGGCGGACGATCGAGAGGGTCGGGCAGAGGATCCAGAGGTAGGCGACGAAGAAGTACAGCCTGCGGCCGAGCGTGCCGTCGCGGGTGAGGCGGAGGCCGGCTCGGTGCGGCTCCATCAGCCGGAAGATGGCGACCGAGGCCGCCATCGCGATGGCGGCTGTGACGCTGGCGGGCCCGATCTGCAGGAGCGGGTTGCGCTCACCTCCGCGCGAGAAGCCGAGCAGGCCCGGCGCGGCGAACGCGAGCAGGATCGCGACAACAACTGCCGTGTCACCGAGCGTCCAGTCGGACTGTGGGGCTCGCTTGGCAGGACGGCTCGACATGCGCGTCACCGTAGCAGCGGGCGAAATGCGGTCGTGCGATGTGGGTGGGTCCGGCAGTATCGGGGTGTGGATGGTCGGGGGTTGGCTCGCGCGTACTACGACGACGTGGTCGGACCGTTGCTCGCGGCAAAGTGGCCGGGGCTCCCGCACGCGGCCGGCCGGCTCGGCAGTGGGTCCGACGTACTCGGGCTCGACGATGCGACCTCGCGGGACCACGACTGGGGTCTGCGGCTGACGCTGCTCGTCGACGAGACCAGTCGCGACGAGGTGGATACGTACCTTGCCGCGGAGTTGCCCGACACGTACGCCGGTCTGCCGACACGCTTCCCGTTCACCGGTCAGACCGAGAGCACGCATCACGTCGAGGTCGCCTCGGTCCGAGGATTCGTCGCCGGGCGGCTCGGGTTCGATCCGCGGGATGGATTGTCGACAATCGACTGGTTGACAATGACCGGTCAGGCGGTGCTCGAGGTCGTCGGCGGGCCGGTGTTCGTGGACCAGGCCGGGGACATCTCCGCGGTTCGCGATCGGCTGCAGTGGTACCCGGACGATGTCTGGCGGTATGTCCTGGCCTGCGACTGGATCCGGCTGGGGGAGGAGATGCCGTTGATGAGCCGGGCGGGTGATCTCGGCGACGACCTCGGTTCGCGGGTGATCGCGGCGCGGTTGGTCGACGTCGCGGTGCACCTCGCGTTCATGATCGAGCGGCGTTGGCCGCCGTACCCGAAATGGCGCGGGACGCTGTTCGCGCAACTGCCCTGCGCGCGCGAGGTGGGCGACGCGCTGCGGAAGACTTTGAAGGCCGACCATTGGCGCTACCGGCAGCAACAGCTGGCGAGGGCGCTGGAGCACCTGCTGAATCGGCAGCGTGCGGTCGGACTCCCGGCAGCGCACCCAGCGACGGTGGACTTCTGGGATCGTCCCTACCTGAACGCGAACGACGCGATCATCACCGCACTCCTGGCCGACGCACCTGCACTCCCCAGAGGCCGCGGCACCATCGAGCAACGCACAGACAACGTCGCCGTACTCGTAGACCCCGCAGCCCGCCGAGCCACCATCACTCAGCCAACCGACGTGTCGCGGAAGGCCCGGCGGTAGCTGTCGGGCGGGACTGCGACGACCCGCTTGAACTGACGGCGCAGTGTGGTCGCCGTACCCATGCCCGTCGCGACAGCGATCGACTCGACGCTCTGATCGGTCGTCTCCAACAGCTCCTGAGCGCGGCGAACCCGCTGCACCAGCAACCACTGCAGCGGCGACTGCCCAGTCACCGACCGGAACTGCCGGCCAAGGTGTCGAGGACTCGTATTCGCCCGCCGGGCCATGTCGGTCACCGTCAACGGCTGATCCATCCGCTCGAGCACCCACGAGAGCAGATGAGCAAGCCGGTGGTCGCCGTTCACCTCCAGCGGCGTCGCCACGAACTGCGCCTGGCCGCCAGACCGATGCGGCGGTACGACGAGACGCCTGGCAGCACTGTTGGCGATCGAGGCACCGTGATCGAGGTGGATCAGGTGGAGGCTGAGATCCACCGCGGCCGCCTTGCCGGCGGAGGTGAGCACGCTGCCGTTGTCCGTGTAGAGCACATCCGGATCGACCTCAGCCAGCGGATACCGCGCACTCAACTCCGCCGTGTGCGCCCAGTGCGTGGTCGCGCGCCGACCGTCGAGCAGGCCCGCGGCGCCGAGTACGAACGCTCCCGTGCAGAGCGAAGCCACGCGCGCGCCTGCCTCATGGGCCGCTCGTAGGGCGTCGAGGAGCTCGGGTGGCGGCGGTTCGTCGAAATCGGCGCACGCCGGCACGATCACGGTGTCGGCGCTGACCAGACGCTCCAGTCCATCGTCGGGTTCGACCGCGAACGGCCCGACCTGGACCGGTCCGGGTCCGCAGAGCAGTACGTCGTACCAGGTCGAGGCCTCGCGCGGCGGATTGCGGAAGATCTCGTAGGCCACGCCGAGCTCGAAATGAAGGAGCTGACCGGCGGTCGCCAGTGCCACAGTGTGCATGTCCGAAAGTGTACGCATGGTGTCGTTCCGGACTCTCACGCTCCCGTCCCTCGTACGGCGAGACTCGTTGCACCAACGAGTGGAGGAACACGAAATGTCTGCAGTTGTGGTCTATGGAGCGACCGGGCACACCGGCCGCTTCGTCGTCGCCGAGCTCGCCAAGCACGGCTTCACCCCGATCCCCGCCGGACGCCGGGTCGACGGACTCGGCGGACGTCAGGCGACCGTGGACGACCCCGACTCCCTGGATCGCGCCCTCGACGGCGCGGACGCGGTCATCAACGCTGCCGGACCCTTCGCGACCACGGCCGGCCCGGTGATCGAGGCCGCCCTGCGCGCCGGAATTCCGTACGTCGACGTCGCTGCGGAAATCGAAGCGAACGCGTCGACGTTCGCCGACTACCCCGAGGCGAAGTCGCCGGTGGTGCCGGCGATGGCGTTCTACGGCGGACTGGGCGACCTGCTCGTGACCGCGGCGCTGGGGGAGTGGACCACCGCCGACGAGGTGCACGTCGCGTATGGCTTGAACAGTTGGCACCCCACGCCGGGCACTCGGCTGGCCGGCCAGGTGTCGCACGACCGGCGCGCGGGGCAGCGGGTCCGCTTCAGGAACGGCGCGCTGGAGTACCACGGCGACCAGCCGTCGCAGCAGAAGTGGACGTTTCCGGAGGGCCCGCGTGAGGTGATCGCCGAGTTCTCCATGGCCGACATCGTCACGGTTCCCAGCCACATCGACGTACCCGACGTGCGCACCTACATGAGCATCGAGGCCGCGACCGACCTGGCGAACCCGGACACGCCGGCGCCCGATGCGCAGGGGGATTGCGACCAGACGTTCGTCGTCGACGTCATGGTCCGCGCCCACGGTGTCGAACGGCGGGCCGTCGCACGCGGTCGCGACATCTACGCGGTGACAGCTCCCTTGGCGGTCGAAGCGGTACGGCGATTGCTCAACGGACAGACCCGGACGACGGGGGTTGCGTCGGCGGGCGCGATGTTCGACGCCGCCGATTTCCTGCGGTCGCTGGCGCCGGAGGTGACAATCGAGCTGCCATGACGCCGTACCTGAGGGAAGATGTGAGCCCCCTGCAGCACGTTCCGCCCACGTCCAGCTGGAGGCCGCCCCTCATGAATCTCAACCGTCGCGACTTTCTCCGTGTGACCGGCGCGGCCGCGATCGCCGGATCAGCACTGACCGCCGCTCCCGCGTTCGCCGCGGAGATCGACTACACGGCCCGTACGACGTTCGACGACTGGGACCGGCTGTTCCAGCAGGGCGGGCCGGGTCAGCCGGACCAGCCGAACGACAACACCAACGCCGACGGCCGTTCCGGCATGCTCGCCTGGAGTCAGTCGTACGTGCTGCTCGGGCTGGTCCGGATGTACGAGACATACCGCGACACGTACTACCTGGACCGCCTGATCGACAACGTCGACCAGGTCCTCGCGGTCCGCGACAGCGTGCGTGGCGTCACCGACTATCGCGGGCTGTCGCTGCCGGCGTGGCGTGCCGATCACCCGTACACCACCGGGTACACGACACTTGCCGATAGCAACGGTCGCGCGGTGCTCGAGCTGCGGCAGGCGTTGCCGTACGCCGAGGACACGACGGTGACTGTCACGGCCGGATCCACGTCGGACGCGTTCACGGTGCGGTTGGTGAACACCCAGGTCAATCGGACCGTGACACTCACCGATCTGACGATGGACCCGGCCAGCCCGAACTATGCAGTGAGCCGGATCTACACGGCCGCGCCGGGACCGTTGCAGTTGACTGCCCGCGATGTCTCGGATGGTGCAGCGCTGGTCCCGGTGGCGGGTGAGTTCCCGATGGTGACCAAGCCGGTGATCTTCGCCGTACACACGGGAATGATCACGTATCCGATCGCGAGCTTCGTCCGGCTCGTGTGTGGTTCGCCGGTTCTCCAGCGGCGGTATCGGGCGAAGGCGGCCGAATACCTGACAGCGTGCCGCGAGGCGGTCGCCGTACATGACTGGGAGTATCGCGAGACGCCGGCGGGCGGGGGGTATCTGATCTGGCCGAAGGAACAGCCGCTCGCGTACGACGGGTGCGAGCAGCCGATCAACCAACCACTCGGACTCGGTCAGACCCTGGTCGAACTCGCGTTGGCGACTGGCGATCGCGGGTATCGGCGGAAAGTTGCTGCTCTCGCGAAGATGTTCGCCGGGCAGTTGGCGGTGGATGCGGGTGACGCGTATCAGTGGCGCTACTGGCCGATGGGTGGGCGGGTTTACGAGGGCTTCGCGAAGACCGGTTCGTCGGAGACGGACGTTTCGATCTTCACTCCGGCCGGTGGGCCGGCCAAGCAGTTCGAGGACATCAGCCACGGTGCGATCGACGTCGAGTTCGCGGTCCGGGCGTTCCGGGCGCGGCTCGGATTCACCGGCGTGGACATGGCCCGGATCGCCAGGACCTACACGCAGAACGTCGCAACCACCGACGCCGGTGGATTGCCGGCAATCCACACGACAGTCGCGGGTACGGCGATCGGCGCCGCGTCGGTCGCGCACCAGGCACCCCGATGGATGCAGGCCGCCCCGTGGGATCCCGCCGTACACCAGCACTGCCTGGCGCTCTACAACCGCTACCAGCCCACCCCCGAACGAGACGGCCAACAAGCCATCGGCTTCGGCTGGCTCCTAGCCAACGTCGCCTACCTCAACTGGGGCGCGAAGTAGCTCCGCGCTTGGTTCCGTATCGTCGGCCTACCTGGTTGTAGCCTCGGGTGGGTGGCTGACTTTGTCATGCGGCGGTGGGATCTGACACCTCATCCGCATCCTCAGGCTCCGTTGCATGTTCATGATCGCGGCGACGAGGGGTTCGTCGTACTGACTGGCGAACTCGACGTCACGCTTGGCCCGGAGGTACGGCGTCTTGGAGTCGGGGACTTCGTCGTCGTACCTGCTGGAACTCCACACACGTTCGCAACGGTTGGCGAGCTGCCGACGTCGGTGCTGGTGACGATGACTCCCAATATCGACGCCCTGGTCCGCGAGCTGCACGAGGTCCCCGAGGAAGACCGCCCACTGGTCTGGGCCCGCCACCATTCGCGCATGCTCTGATCGGCAACTTAGGTGTCCTGGAGTTCGGCTGCCTGGGCTGTACGCCGACCGTCTCGACGACTGAGGACGCGAACAACTCCAGGTCGGCACGAGGAGCCGCGGGGGGATCGTGCGTGGCCGGTCAGGTGTCGTCACGGTGTGTGATGGGTGGGCTCGAGGGGGACAGCGTGGCATGATCTTGGGGTGGCTGGGGTGAAGGATTTGCGGGATCTTGCGTTGTTGCGGCGTGTGAAGGACCGGATCGATCGGGAGTACGCGCAGCCGCTCGACGTCGAGGCGCTGGCTCGTGGGGTGAACATGTCGGCCGGGCACCTCAGCCGGCAGTTCAAGCTCGCGTACGGCGAGGCGCCGTACAGCTATCTGATGACGCGGCGGATCGAGCGCGCGATGGCGTTGCTGCGGATCGGCGAACTGAGCGTGACCGAGATCTGTTTCGCGGTCGGCTGCTCGTCGCTGGGGACGTTCAGCACCCGGTTCACCGAGCTGGTCGGCGTACCGCCGAGTGTGTACCGCGAGCAGGAGGAGGCGCGCTCGACGGCGGGGATCCCGGCGTGCCTGGCCAAACAGGTCACCAGACCGATCAGGAATCGAGAAGCGCCGGCCGCGAGCGCGAACTAGCGTGAGCGTCATGGACATCAAAATTCAGCAGACCTACCTACCGCACAACGATCCTGACGCCGCCATCGCCTTCTACCGCGACGTCCTCGGCTTCGAGGTCCGGATGGACGTCGGGTACGAGGGGAAGCGCTGGATCACCGTCGGCCCGGTCGGCCAGGCCGTGTCGATCGTGCTCTATCCGCCGGACGCCACCCCGGGTCTCACCGAGGACGAGCTCCGCGCGGTCGTCGAGATGATGGCCAAGGGCACCTATGCCAGCATCAACCTCGGCACCCCCGACCTCGACGCCACGTTCGCGAAGATCGAGGCGACCAACGCCGAGGTGGTCCAAGAGCCGACCGACCAGCCGTACGGTGTCCGTGACTGTGCGTTCCGTGACCCCGCGGGCAACATGATCCGAATCGCACAGGCCGGCTGACAGCACGGTTTTCCCGAGCTGAGGCGCTGGTACGGCGCCTCAGCCCTGATCCGCTCGCTGCCCAGACAGATGGAGACGACGATGCCCACCAAGGCCACCAGGAAGACCGCGTCGCCGCACACCGCCGACAGCCACGACCTGATCCGGGTCCAGGGGGCGCGCGAGAACAATCTCAAGGACATCAGCATCGAGATCCCGAAGCGCCGGCTGACGGTGTTCACCGGGGTGTCCGGCTCGGGCAAGAGCTCGCTGGTGTTCGGCACGATCGCCGCGGAGTCGCAGCGGATGATCAACGAGACCTACAGCGCGTTCCTGCAGGGCTTCATGCCGAACCTGAACCGGCCCGAGGTCGACATGCTGGAAGGCCTGACCACGGCCATCATCGTGGACCAGGAGCGGATGGGCGCGAACCCCCGCTCGACCGTGGGCACCGCGACCGACGCCAGCGCGATGCTGCGGATCCTGTTCAGCCGGCTCGCGAAGCCACACATCGGCCCGCCGACCGCCTACTCGTTCAACGTTCCGAAGCGTACGGCGACCGGCTCGATGGTCGCTGACAAGGGCCACGGCGAGAAGACCGTCGTACGCAACGCCGTCTACCACGGCGGCATGTGCCCACGGTGTGAGGGCATGGGCGCGGTCACCGACTTCGACCTGACCGCCCTGTACGACGACAGCAAGTCGCTGAACGAGGGCGCGCTGACGATCCCCGGGTACAGCATGGAGGGCTGGTACGGCCGGATCTTCCGCGGCTGCGGCTACTTCAACCCGGACAAGCCGATCAAGAAGTACACCAAGAAGGAACTGCACGACCTGCTCTACCGGGAGCCGACCAAGATCAAGGTCGAAGGCATCAACCTGACCTATGCGGGCCTGATCCCGCAGATCCAGAAGTCGTTCCTGTCCAAGGACGTCGAGGCGATGCAGCCGCACATCCGGGCGTTCGTGGAGCGGGCGATCACGTTCCAGACCTGCCCGGACTGTGACGGCACGCGGCTCAGCAAGGAAGCGCTGTCGTCGAAGATCAAGGGCAAGAACATCGCCGACCTGTCCAAGCTGCAGATCAGCGACCTGGCCGACTGGATCCGCGACCTCGACGAGCCGTCGGTGGCCCCGCTGCTCCGCGGGCTGCAGCACCTGCTCGACTCGTTCGCGGAAATCGGCCTCGGCTATCTGTCCCTCGACCGGCCGGCCGGCACGCTGTCCGGGGGAGAGGCACAGCGGACCAAGATGATCCGTCATCTGGGCTCGTCGCTGACCGATGTCACGTACGTCTTCGACGAGCCGACGATCGGTCTGCACCCGCACGACATCCAGCGGATGAACAACCTGCTGCTGCAGCTGCGCGACAAGGGCAACACCGTGCTCGTGGTCGAGCACAAGCCGGAGACGATCGCGATCGCCGACCACGTCGTCGACCTCGGTCCGGGCGCCGGCTCGGCCGGCGGCACCGTCTGCTTCGAGGGAACCGTCGAAGGGCTGCGCAAGACCGACACCACCACCGGCCGCCACCTCGACGACCGCGCGAAGCTCAAGGAGTCGGTGCGCTCGGCCTCCGGTGCGCTCGATGTCCGTGGCGCGTCGACGAACAACCTGCAGAACGTGAGTGTCGACATTCCGCTCGGCATGCTCTGCGTGATCACCGGCGTCGCCGGCTCCGGCAAGAGCTCGCTCATCCACGGCTCGGTCGCCGACCGCGAAGGCGTCGTGGTGATCGACCAGGCCGCGATCCGTGGTTCGCGCCGGAGCAACCCGGCGACGTACACCGGACTCCTCGACCCGATCCGCAAGGCGTTCGCCAAGGCCAACGGGGTGAAGCCGGCCCTGTTCAGCTCCAACTCCGAAGGTGCCTGCCCGACCTGCAACGGCGCCGGCATCATCTACACCGACCTGGGTGTGATGGCGACCGTCGAGTCGACCTGTGAGGAGTGCGAAGGCAAGCGGTTCCAGGCATCGGTGCTCGAGTACACGCTGGGCGGCCGGAACATCGCCGAAGTACTCGCGATGTCCGTGAACGAGGCCGAGGAGTTCTTCGAGGACGGCGAGGCCCGTACGCCGGCCGCGCACAAGATCCTGGACCGGATGGCTGACGTCGGACTCGGATACCTCACCCTCGGCCAGCCCCTGACCACGCTGTCCGGTGGTGAGCGGCAGCGGCTGAAGCTGGCCACCCAGATGGCCGAGAAGGGTGACATCTACATCCTCGACGAGCCGACCACCGGTCTCCACCTCGCCGACGTCGAGCAACTGCTCGGCCTGCTCGACCGCCTGGTCGACTCGGGCAAGTCGGTCATCGTGATCGAGCACCACCAGGCCGTGATGGCGCATGCCGACTGGATCATCGACCTCGGCCCGGGCGCCGGTCACGAAGGCGGCCGCGTCGTCTTCGAAGGCACCCCGTCCGATCTGGTCGCCGCCAAGTCCACTCTGACCGGCGAACACTTGGCGTCGTACGTCGCCTGATTCTGAGCCTGAATTGCGAGGTTGCCCCTGACGCAGGGTCAACCTCGCAGCATGGTCGGCATGACCAATGCGATAGAAGTCACCGGACTTCGCAAGTCGTACGGCGAGCACGAGGTGATCGCCGGCTCAGCCCGCCACCTGATCAACCTCCTCAACCACCGAGGCTGGACCGGCTGGACCAAACTAAAACGCGTGCCACCAGCACCCGCTCGCCGCTGAAGTGGATCGGGCGCCTACTCGCCGACGAGTGGGTCGATGGGGGCGGTCCAGCGGAAGTAGACGGGGTCGTTGAAGGTGCCGGGGACCTTGCCGAGGCCTTGGATGACTGTGGCGGTGCCGTTGGCGTGACCTACGGCGTACAGGTAGGCCGACTGGGTGTCCTTGTCGATGCCGAGCAGCAGGGTGCCTTGGAGACCGCACTTCTGCGCGATCAGAGACTCGAAGCCCTGCCAGGTCCGGGTACGCACCGGCTTGACGACTGGTTTCATCGGCGACGTCGTCGGGATGTGAATCGTGTAGAGCGCGCCGCCCCGGGTGTTCGCCAGGAAGGTGTCATAGGTCGGCGTCTTGCTGATCAAGGCCATCGACTTCACCGGCGCGAAGCCTGGGTACGAGCCGGTACTGCGCCAACCCGCGCTGCTGATGGTCCACCTGAACAGCACCCCGTCGCCGCGCAGCCCGTAGGCCGTCGTCCTCGCCGCGAAGTTTCCCGCGAAGTCGACGTAGCGGGACTCCTCGAACGCGACGAAGGCACCCCAGCCGCCTCCGATTCGATCCAGACGGACTGAATCCGGATCGAGCTCGCGGCCCAAGACCAGCGTGTAGGCGCTGCGGGCCAGGGTTGCGCCGATGACCACATGGCCGGAGACATCAACTCCGCCCGGGTCTGGTGAGGCGAGCATCGAACCACTGAGCCGTACCTGGGCGTGGTACAGATCGGGCGCCACCACATGATCGTCCGATCGAGTCGGAGGCGAGGTAGCGGTGACGCGCTGCGACCGGTGATCACCTCCGGCCGTAACCGACCCCAAAGCCATCGAGCACTTGCCCGCGCCCGCACTGCCGCCGGTTGTCGTCACCGCATCCGCGTCTCCAGCGACCAAGCCGGCGGTAAGGAGTGCAGCCGCGCCCAAGACAACCGAGCCCCGGCGAACGAACCTTCGCTGACCGTCCATCTCGCAACCTCCCGTGACCTAACCCCCCAGGTTGCAGGCGCAACGCCCACCAGCAGATCCTCACTTCCCTCGATGCCCCCAACCCACCCAAAGTTGCGCCCCTCAACCCACAAACCTCACCGAGGAAGACCAAGCTCGGCGACGGCGTACAGGTCCTCACCTACACACCGCAGAGCTGATTGACTTGTGGCAAGGTCAGGTCTGTGTCGTTCGACGTCTTCTTCCAGCGGTTCCTCGACGGCGAAGCCCAGCCCGGCGGCGGCGAGCTCATGCGGGCGGTTCTCGCGCCGTTCATCGTCCGCGAGGAACCTCAGCGCCGGTTCACCCTCGTCGAGTACGGCGACGGGTCAGCAAATGTCTACCTCGACGGCGACAGCATGATGGCCAACTGCGTCAGCGGGACGGATCCGTGGCACCTGCTGGTCCAAGGCGCCCTCGAGTCCGGCTGGGTGATCATGCCCGTCGGGTGCCCGACCTGCATCACCGACGAAGGCCAACGCCTCCACCTTCCCGAGGAACTCCGGGACGATGTGGCCGTCGTGACGAGCGGCGCGGACCTTCTCGCGGTGATTACGGCCGCCTGAGGCCTGGGGTGCTCAGGTCTTGAGCCAGCGTTGGACGGTGAAGGTGAGGGCTCGTCGTTCGGGGTGGTCGGATTTCCAGGTCGCTTTGGTCAGGGTGAGGAGGGCGACGTGGCCGCGGCCGGTGACGACGCAGAAGCGCTTGCCCTCTGCCGCCGCACACTGGCCTTCCAGAACCACTTCCTCCAGCTGTATCGGCAATACCAGCTCGCCGAACTCGCCTCGGGCGACGCAGACCGGCACCAACTCGCGACCCACCGCCTGACCCAGATCGTCTTCCCCGCCTCATGAAACCGCCGAGCCGGCGGACAGCAGCCGCTCGGCCAGCACGCGGCACCGATTCCTGAGCTCCGGAGGTTCGAGGACCTCGAACTTGTGCCCCAGCAGGAGCACGTGCATCAGCGCGAAGTCGAGGCTCGCAGCGCCACTGACCACCTCGCAGAGCTCGTCACCACGAGGACGTCCGACGGCCGCCGACGCCGGAACCTGCGCGCGCACAACCTCGGCCGACGCATGCACGAGGAACCGCGCCTGGTGCGGATAGACCCGACTTGCCACACTCTCCTGCACGAAGGTCGCCGCGTCCGGCGCCGCCCGCGGCCGGAAGCGCCAGGTCCGCGCAGACACCTCGGTCATCCGGTCGACGCGGAAGCTCCGCCAGTCGTCGCGATCGAGGTCGTAGGAGAGCAGGTACCAGCGCCGATCGGAGGCCACCAACCGATAAGGCTCGACGCGACGCCGCCGTACCTCGTCCCCGGATGGGTAATCGAAGTCGGCCTCGACCTCATCGCGACATGCCCTGACCAGCGTCATCAGTACGTCGGGATCGATCGGCGTACGGCCTCCGCCGAAGGACTCCACCGAGCCGGAGAGCGCGCGCACCAAGTGCCGCAGCCGAATCGGCAGCACCCGATCGAGCTTGGTCAGAGCCCGTACGGCGGCATCGCCGGCGCCGGCCACCGCACCACCCGCACCCGCGAGCAGCGAGACTGCGGTCGCGATCGCCTCCTCGTCGTCGAGCAGCAGCGGCGGTAGGTCCTGCCCTGCTCCGAGCTGGTAGCCGCCGCCGACACCTTGGCTGGCGTGAACCGGGTAGCCGAGTGCGCGCAGTCGCTCGACATCACGCCGTACGGTGCGCGGGGTGACGCCGAGCCGGTCGGCGAGTTCGGGGCCGGTCCACACCTGGCGCTGCTGGAGGAGTCCGAGCAGGGTGAGCACTCGCTCCGTCGTACCCCGCTCGTCCATATCGCCAAGCTTGCCAGAGATAGCGGACCGAATCTGTCCGCTAGGGGTGCCAGAGTGGTTCTCAACGGAAGAACACGAATGGAGTAACCCGATGAGCCGCGAGTTTCAGGTCACCTTTGATGCGCACGATCCGCAGGCGCTGTCGACGTTCTGGCGCGACGTCCTGGGGTACGTCCACCCCGGGCCGCCCGGGGTCGAGTTGCCTGAGGGCGCCGATCCGTTGGCCGCGTGGGACGAGTTCCTCGAGAAGATCGGCGTACCGGAGGAGGAGCGCAACACGAGATCAGCCCTCGAGGACCCGGACGGCGACGGCCCGCGGATCTTCTTCCAGCAGGTGCCGGAGGACAAGGTGGCCAAGAACCGCGTCCACCTCGACGTTCGGGCCGCGCCCGGGCTCCAGGGAGACGAGCGGATGGCGGCGCTGGAGGCCGAGTGCGACCGACTCGTCGCGCTGGGAGCCAAGCGGGTACGGCGCTTCGATCCCGCTCCTCCGCTGGAACTCGGCACCATCACGATGACGGATCCCGAAGGCAACGAGTTCTGCCTGGACTAATCGACGCCGAACAGGCCTGCATTCAGGAAGTCGGCGCCGAAGGCGCCTTTACGGTCCGGTCGGACCGCGCGGAGCTCGATCGCGTGCAGCGGGGCGAAGATCTCGGCGAGATCGTCGAGTGAGAACGCCATACCGCCGCTGGTATCGCCGCTGACGACGATCTGGTCGTCGTGCGGCGTCTCCACGCGCCCGGCAGCGAAGGTGACGATGCCGAACCGCTGACCGACCAACGGCAACACCCGCTCGAGATACGTGATGCGCCGGTGTGGCGCGATGTGGTGGAAGCAGCCGGAGTCGTACACCAAGTCGAACGGCCCGGCCGGCAACGGATCCCGCAGTACGTCGATCGCAGTCAACGTCACCGACTCCGGCATGGTCGCCCGCACCTGCTCCAGCAACCCCGACGCCAGATCGATCCCGGTGACCGAGGCGCCGTGCTCCGCAAACCACCTGCCGTTCCGACCGGCACCACACCCGATATCCAGCACCCGAGCCCCATCCAGGCTCCCCAGCAGCCCACGCTCGTGCCAATCCACCAGCACCTCATCCGGCAGTTGCGTAGCCAGCGGATGCCCCGGCGTCGTGAGCAACTCACCCCAAAACTCCGCAGCCGACCCCCGAGCCCGATCCCCACGCTCACTCGCCTCAACAACCCGATCCAACAGCCCCAGCAACTGCTCCACAGTATGAACGCGCCCAACCATCACCGAACCCTATCCAGCGGCCGGCTTACAGAAGATCTAGACGACTGGAAGCAAGACCGGGTGGGAGCCCGGGCCCAGCGACGCGTGACCCGGAGCCGGGCCAGGACGACTGCCCTGGCCCGGCTCACGCGTCAAGCGCCGGTGGACTTCCGCGTCACGCGCTGGTGAGGATGACGAGTTGCTGGGTTGCTCGGGTCATGGCGACGTACCGGTCGACCGCTCCTTCGATGCCCTCGCCGAACGTCTCCGGGTCGATCAGGACGACCAGGTCGAACTCCAACCCCTTCGACAGTTCCGGAGTCAACGATCGGACGCGGGGCGTCGTACCGAGTTCGACGTCCTTGACGCTGATCACGCAGGCGATCCCTTCAGCGTGCTCGGCCAGCCAACTGTCCAAGATCGAGTCCAGGTCCGCGGTCGATCCGTGGACGACGGGGAGGTCGCTGCTGCGGATCGAGGTCGGCACATTGGCGTCCGGGAGCACGGCCCGGATGACTGGCTCGGCTTCCGCCATCACCTCTTCCGGGGTCCGGTAGTTGATGCTCAGCGAGGCCAGGTTGATCCGGTCGAGCCCGACCCGCTCGAGCCGTTCCTGCCACGACTCCGTGAACCCGTGCCGGGCCTGGGCGCGGTCGCCGACGATGGTGAAGCTCCGGGACGGGCAGCGGAGGAGCAACATCTGCCACTCCGCATCGGTGAGCTCCTGCGCCTCGTCCACAACGATGTGCGCGAACGGGCCGGCCAGCAGATCCGGGTCAGCGGTGGGCAGCGCCGTCTCGTCGACCAGAGCCTCCCTCAGGTCCTGCCCGCGCAGCATCGGCACCCAGCCTTCGTTGTCGTCATCGGCCTCGAGAATGTTGTCGATGACATCGGCCATCCGCTCGCGTTCGGCTGCGGCAGCGGCCTTCTGCCGACGCTTCCGCCGGGATGCCTCCGGATCGCCGAGCCGCTGCCGGGCGGCATCCAGAAGCGGCAGGTCCGACACCGTCCAGGCCTGCGGATCCGCTCGCTGCAGCTTCCGAACCTCATCGGGCTCAAGCCAGGGCGCACACATGCGGAGGTACGCCGGTACCGACCAGAGATCTCCGACGAGGTCGGTCGGTTCGATCAGCGGCCACGCCTTGTTGAACGTGGTGACCAGTTCCTCGTTCTGCTGCAGGGATCTGCGCAGCATCTCCTCCGAGACGTCGTCGTCCTCGTACTCGTCGGTGTGCTTGTCAATCAGGATCGTCAGCAGCTCTTCCCAGACCAGATCACGCGCCTCGTTGTGCGGCGTACCGGAGTCTGCTGCTCCGAACGCCTCGGCCCAGTCGGCGGCGCTGAGCCAGATGTCGGACCAGTGGGTCTCGACCGTCATCGGCTTGGTCGGCGGTTCCTCGTACAGCCGAACGGCCGGCTCGATCGCCTTCACCATGTCCGCGGACGACTTCAGCCGGGCCACGTCCGCGTCGGGCTCTTCCGGTGCCGACGGTCCTTCGGGGAGGAGGTCCCGCAGGGTGCAGGTCTGCACACCTTCCTCGCCGAGGCTGGGAAGGACGTCGGAGACGTAGGCCAAGTAGGGCTGGTGCGGCCCAACGAACAGTACGCCGCCCCGACGGTGACCGAGCCGTGGATCGGAGTACAGGAGGTAGGCCGTGCGGTGCAGGGCCACGACCGTCTTGCCCGTACCCGGACCGCCGTCGACCACGAGAGCACCCCGGGAACCCGCGCGGATGATGGCGTCCTGGTCGGCCTGGATCGTGCCGAGCACATCGCGCATCCGGGGCGAGCGGTTGCTGCCCAGGCTTGCGACGAACGCGGACTGGTCATCGAGCGAGGCGGCGTACCCTTCGAGCCCGTCCGGGGTGAACACCTCGTCCCAGTAGTCGCTGATCCGGCCACGCGTCCAGCGGTACCTGCGGCGACTGGCCAGCCCCATCGGGTTGGCGTGGGTCGCGCCGAAGAACGGCTCGGCCGCGGGCGAACGCCAGTCGATCAGGAGCCGACGCCCGCTGCTGTCGGTGAGGCCGAGGCGTCCGACGTACACGGGCTCGGATTCGTCGCCGACCATATGGCCGAGGCACAGGTCCAGGCCGAACCGCCGCAGGGCGCGCAGACGCGAGGTGAGCCGGTGGATCTCCAGATCCCGGTCCAACGCTTCCTGGCCGGTACCGCCTGGCGCCTTGCGGGCGGCATCGAGCCGGTCGGACAGATCGGCGATCGTCTGCTCGAGGCACTCCGCGATCGCGGTGAAATGCTTCTCGTCGTTCGAGATCAGCGCCGGATCTGCCTTGGCGACGAGGTTCTCGGGAAGGTTGAACGCACTGGAATTCATCGGCAGCTCCCTTCAAGCACCAGCTCGGCATCGAGAGCCTGCAACTGCACGGCTAGCGCGATCAGCGGTTCGACGTCCCCGCGCGACTCATACGTCGACAACAACACACGCACTACAGGACCCCCAAGTCCCTTGGTTTCTGGCTACAGCCGAGGATTCTGCGCCACAAACCGGGGCTTGCCGCAAGCCCACCCATGCGCTATAAGTTAAGAGTGGAAAGGGAGTATCACTCTCTTTCCCTTTTCTTTTGCCCGCTGGACCGCGCTCCGCGGCCGTCCAGGATGTACGACGGACCGCGCACTCGCCGTACCGAAAGACCGGCGCTATCGGGGAGTCAGGACGCAGAACTCGTTGCCGTCGGGGTCGGCCATCACGACCCAGCTGACGTCGCCCTGGCCGATGTCGATGCGGGTTGCGCCGAGGGAGACGAGTCGGTCGACCTCCGCTTGCTGATCGCCGTCGGCCGGGGGAGCAAGGTCGAAATGCAGCCGGTTCTTCCCCGGCTTCGGGCCCACCGGGGGACCGCCCCAGGTGATCTTCGGGCCGCCGTGCGGTGACTGGATCGCGGTCTCCTGGTCCTGGTCCCAGACCAGCGGCCAGTCCAGCGCCTTGCTCCAGAAGTACCCGACCTCCTGGGTCCCGTCACTCGCCAGCGCCCCGACGAATCCGCAGTCGGCGAGGAAGTTGTTGCCCGGCTCGATCACGCAGAACTCGTTGCCTTCGGGATCGGCGAGTACGACGTGTCCCTCTTCGGGGAGTTGGCCGACGTCGATGTGCCGGGCGCCGAGCTCGAGCGCTCTCGCCACCGTCTGCTGCTGATCCTCGAGGGACGTGCTGGTCAGATCGAAGTGCATCTGGTTCGCCACGATCTTCTGCTCCTGGCTCGGCACGAACCGGACCCGGAACCCGGTCTCGTCGTTCGGCAGCAGGGTGATGCCGTCGTGGTGGTCCTCGGCCGTCTCCCAACCCAGGAAGCCGGCCCAGAAGCGGGCGAGATCGTGCGGGTCGTTCGCGTCGAAAGTGAGCGCAAAGAGTCGAGATGTCATGCCGCTCCGATCTGCTTCTCACAGCCTGCCCATGAGGAAACCAACGCTAGGCCGCTCGGACCCCGCGACGCACCCGAATTTCAGGCGACGACGAGGATGGAGCCATGAACCGATGGCAGGAACGCTTCCCGAAGCTCTTCGCCCGCTCAGCCTTCGAGTGGGGCGGTGTCGCATCCGGCGACCTCGACATCCAATTCTCTTTGGAG
The DNA here is from genome assembly GCF_037203805.1 of Kribbella sp. CCNWLW201. Taxonomy (NCBI): domain Bacteria; kingdom Bacillati; phylum Actinomycetota; class Actinomycetes; order Propionibacteriales; family Kribbellaceae; genus Kribbella; species Kribbella sp. CCNWLW201. The sequence continues at coordinate 296,868 of NZ_JBBCBQ010000006.1, forward strand.
CTCCCGCCCGACGAGCTGGTCAGCAACGTGAAAGTCATCGGACGGACCGCCGGGGGAGTCGTGGTCTGCGAAAGCATAGCCACGGCTCACGTCTGAGAGGCTGTCGTGTTATCGCGGCCTAGCGGTCAGTGCCAGGTTTGCGGTGGGTCCTGACCATGACGAAGGTGACCAGAGCGAGTAGCAGAATCGAGACGGGCGCCCACAGCGCTCGTTCGGCCGTGCTTTGCGTGATCAGGTTGAGTACGACGGCGATCCCGGCGTACACCATCGTGAACCAGGCCAGCACAGTCGTGACGCGGACTGGGAGCCGCCGCCCGAGCGGGCCACGTCCGACCCTGCTGAGGATCGCGCCCGCCATCACGATAGACAGCACGCAAGACACGGCAGCCACGATGCGCCCAGACGCGGAGAGAGTGCCGCTCGTCCCGCCGCCTTGTGTGTACTCGCCCCACGGAGCCCCAAGGACGAGAGCCGCATGGAAGGCGGCGATGATGCAGAACAACACAGCAGCCGTCCAGGCCACACCGACCGGAACGGAACGAGGAGCGCCCGCCAGGGACAAGCCGCCGTCGTCCGGAGCCGTTCGGCGGGTGGTACGGAACGCGGTCATGTCGGCCTCCTGACGGTAGACGTTCGATCCCGTCACTGCCAGCCTGCCGCCTGCAGGTCGCTCAGATCAGGGACGAACGTCCCCCTCCAGATGGCCATCAGCCCTCACTCGCAAGCGCCGGCCCGTCGTGCGGCCAGGTCTCGGAGTGGCTTCAACTCACAGAGTCATCACCTTTGGCGCCGGCCTCGAGCACGGCGAGGTCGCGTACGGCGTAGCGGTGGTGCTCGGCCTCCTCCTTGAGGATCACCTTGAGGCAGCGGCGTACGACGTACTCCTGCTCGGGATACGGATCCGCCGGCTTGCGACCGCAGACCCGATCCAGCTCGGCCTCGGTGAGCCCGTCGACGACACGCCGCATGGTGGCCATCCGGGCGAACCGCGCCGCGAGCACCTCGTCGAGCGTCGGGGTGGCGTCGAGGGTGAGCCCGAGCTTCGCCGACTCTTCGGCAGGCATCCCGCCGGCCGTGTAGCCCAACGGGTGGTACGGCGCTTCTTCCTCGAGTACGGCGTTGCCGAGCCACGCATCGCTGGCGAACAGCAGATGCCGGTGAGTTTCGACGAACGACCACTCGTCGTTGACCCGCTCGTGCAAAGTGGCCTCGGGCAACATCCTGGCGCGCTTGAGCGTCTCCTCCCACAGCGCCTCGATCGCATCCCAAGCAGCCCGATAGTCGTCGGGCGAGGCGGCGTCACGCGCCAGTACCCGGGTGGGGTGCTGGCGGTCGAGCTCGGCCTCGACATAAGCGGTCACGTCGACGTCGTTGACGACGACCCGCTCGAAGTCACCACCGAGGTAGACGTCGCTCCCATAGCAGTCGACGATCTTGAGACCGCTGACCTCGCAATCACGGATCTCCAAGCCGGCAAGCTCGCACAGGTGGATGCGCCCACCACGAAACTGGTCACTCTCGACATATTCAGCAGCCATCGACGTAGTCTCCCTCACCCACCCGCGCCCACGCCACCACGGTCGCCCTCACGGCGTGATGGGATCAACAAGTACCACCCTGCGATCCGGGCATACGGCAACCATGTCGTCACACGGGAGGCCTCAACGCATGACTACGCCACCACCATCGCCATCCGGAGCCAACGGATCAGCCGTGCAGATCGGCGCTCTCGTACCGCTCAGTCGGCCCGGCTGGGTCGAGGCGGGCCAACACCTGCTCGCTGGCCTCGAGTTGGCCGTTCGCGACGTCAATGACGCCGGCGGGATCGGTGGACGACCACTCGAACTGGTGGTCCGAGACACCGCGGCTGATCAACAGAGGGCCGTGGTGGCCGTCGATGAATTGGCTGGCCTGGGCGTTGCAGCGCTGGCGGGGGAGTACCACAGCGTTGTCGCTCGTGCCGCTGCCGCCAGGGCAGACGCCCTCGGCCTGCCGTACCTGTGTTCGTCAGCGGTTCTCGACACACTTACCGAACAGCCCACGGACTGGGTAGCGCGCCTGTCTCCACCGCAGTCCCGCGGCTGGCAGGTCTATGCAGACTTCCTCCTCAGCGCGGGTCACAGCCGAATCGCCGTAGCAACCCAGCCGAGTATCTACTGGGCCGCTGGGACTCGCATCCTGCGGGACTACCTCGCGCCACGCGGCGGTACCGTCATCGAACTCGACCTGAGCACGCTCGCACCTGCAGCCGTCTGCGATCAGATTGTCGACAATCGCACGACAGCCCTCCTTCTCCTGGTCGGCCACCCGGAGCCGGCAGTGTCGATCGTCAAGTCAGTCCGCCGCGACCAGCGCCTCGCCGAGATCCTGATCGGCGCTCCGGCCGGGCAACCGGAGTTCGCGGAATGGGCGACGTTGCTGGGCGACGACGGCGCCGCGATCCCGTTCTTGCGCTACCTGCCCGAGCGCCTCACCCCGCTCGGTGCACGAGTCGAGACCGCCCTCCGCGAACTGCTGCCCGACGCGCCGTCTTTCGTCGCCTTCGAGGGCTACGACACGATCGCCGTCCTTGCCGCCGTACTGCGTTCTCACGGCACGGACCGTGCACACGTCGCCTGGTCACGCGTAGTAGTCGAAGGCACCCGCGGCCAGATCCAGTTCGCCCGCACACCAGGCATCACCGTCTGGCAATGGCCTTCGACACCAATCCAAGTAGTCGACCGAGATCCAGCGCACCCCGAACGCTTCCGGATCCTCCACGCCAGCTGACAGACCTGGTTGTGTCAGTCGTTCGGGCTAGATGTCGAGAACTCGAAGACGGCTCCGTCTCTGCTGTGAAGGCGGCCCACAGGGGGCGCGCGCCAAGGCGAGGAGTGAGCAACGATGGCGACATCTCCGACTGGACGAGGCATGAGTGAGCTCATGGGTATCGCGCGGTTCACGTTCCACGAAGGCAAGGTCGACGACTTCAAGCGCCTTGCCGATGAGTGCATGGAGATCGTGCGAACCAAGGACACCGGGACCTTGCAGTACGACATCTACTTCAGCGTCGACGAGACCGAGGCGATCGTCATCGAGCGCTACCGAGACCTCTCAAGCGCTCGTCGACACCTCACGAACATCGGCGAGGACCTGATGACGGCCGTCGGCGCCACCGGATCGGTCCACGGCGAACTCCTGGGGGAGCCGAGCGCAGAACTGAGGGCGAACCTGGAAAGTGGCCCGGTCCGCCTCTTCACCCCATTCCTCACTGCATAGAAAGTCTGGCGCCATGCGAAAATTGATCGTCCAGCAATGGGTTACCGTCGACAACATCGCCGCGGAAGAGGACGGCGGGCTCAGCTTCGTATCAGGGGAGCCATTTTCCGAGAAAACCAACCCTGCGTTCAAGGAAAGCCTGATGGGATTCATCGACGCGGTCGACACGATGATTCTCGGCGCGAACACCTATGCCCAGTCCAAGGACTACTGGCCGTACGCCGAGGAGCAGGGCGAGTACGGCGAGAAGCTCAACAACCTCACCAAGTTCGTCGTCTCCTCGAAGCTGGATGACGCTCCCTGGGGCGACTTTCCCGCCGCGACGGTGACGCGCGACCCTGTCTCCACCATCCGGGAGCTCAAGGAGCAGAGCGGCAAGGACATCTGGCTGTGGGGGAGCCTGAAGCTCATGCACTCCCTGCTGGCCGCCGACGTTGTCGACGAAATCCGGATGCTGGTCTGTCCGGCATCACGCGGCAAGGGAACACGCATTTTCGAGGATCAGCAAGAACTGAAACTACTCGAGGGCACTTCATTCGAAAACGGCATAGTACTTATGCGCTACGAGATCAAGAATTAGGCCGCACTATCGACGGCAACGGCGGTGGGACCGGGGGAGCACCTGCCGGTCAGTTTGGGTAGCGCTTCTTTGCGAAGAGGAAGCCGTAATGCAGGCTCGACAGCACGTGGATCTTTGCTGTTGGATCGGGTGGTTTGATCAGTCGCACCGATGGTGCGAACCTGCCGACAGAAGGAGCGCTCGGTGCCGACGACCGATTTCGACGAGTTCGCTGAGGCGTACGCCGCGGACAACGAGGTCAATCTGCTCAACGGCTACTACGAACGGCCGGCGATGCTGAGCCTTGCCGGGTGCTGAAGGCGGGCGGACGCCTCATTCTGTCGGCGAACCACCCGATCCTCTACACGGCATTGAAACCTGACGGCGAGTACTTCGACGTCGCCGAGTTCTCCTATGACGCCGAGCACGCCGGCCGCACGGTCGTCTACACGAACTGGCACCGGCCGCTGCAGGCGGTGTCCGACGCCTTCACGGCCGCAGGTTTCCGAATCTCGGTCATCAGCGAGCCACCGATGGCCCCGGACACGCCGACCGAACTGCGTCCGCAGGAGCTGAAGCACCCAGCGAGGTCCATCAGCTTCATCTTCTTCGTCCTCGAGGCGTGCTGACAGCACCAGTCACACCTACTCGAACCCCCATGCTGCTTGCGCCGATAAGCGACATTATGTCAACTTGTACGCTCCGTGCATCAGATGAGGCCCTGATCCACTACCCCGGCGGCGACGACGAAACCACTGTTGACCTGCGACGCTCCGCGGCTACCAGTCCGCACTGCGCGCGTTCACCAGCTACATCAGCAACCACGCCTCAGGCAGGATCGACCGTTTTCACCATGACGCAGTTCTTCAGACCTTTGGGCCGGTCGTAGGTGAAGCCGAGCCGCTCGTAGAGTCGACGGGTGCCGTTGTAGAGGAACGACGACGACATCTTCTTGGTCTGGTTGGTCAGGTCGTGTGGATAGCTTTCCACCCGCCCGCCGCCGGCCTGCGCGATCAGGTCGAGTGCCCCGGTGATCGCCAGCTCCGTCATGCCCTGTCGCCGGTGGCGCTTGTCGACGAAGACGCAGGTGATTCGGTAGTCGGGATCCGCGGTCTTGGTGGCGTCGTACTCCTTGCGGTGGTGGAGGGTGGGCAACTCGACCGGCGTGCCGTACTCAGCCCAAGCGATGGCCTCGTCGCCGTCCATCACCAGTGCTGCGTGCGCCTTGCCCTGCTCGACGTAGGCCCTTTTCAGAGCTCGGTTGGCCTCGGCGCCCTGGCCGCGCTCGGGCCCGTCAGGATGGAACCAGATGCACCAGCAACCCCCGAAGATGCCGTTGTGCCGCTGCACCAGCGCATCGAAGGCCGACCAGGTCTCGGGGCTGAGAGGCGCGATGGTGCACGACGACTCCGTAACCATGCCGCACCTTATCCCGTTGGACCCGCACGGAAACAGAAGTCGCGGGCCCGCGGGTCAACCGAGTTCCTTCTTCGCAGCGGACACGTCGACGCACACGATTCCCTTGTTGCCGTCCTGGTCGGCGATCACGGTGAGCGAGGGCGCGTTGCTGTCATCGACGACGGTCCCGCCCGCGGCGAGGGCCGCGGCGATCCGTTGGTCGGCCGCCTCGGGCGCCACATAGACCTCGATGTGGAACCGCTGAGGCGGGGTCTCGTCTTCGTCGGCATCCCCGAACCACAGGTTCGGTACCCGGCCCGTGGCGTCCCGGATCTCGTCGCTGGGGGTCCCCCGGCCCTGGGCCTCGGCGCTTCCGGTCAGCAGGGCGGCCCACACCGGGGCGATGGTCGCGGAGCGTGCCGTGTCGAGGCCGAGCTCGATGTCGCTGACCGAGGCCGGGTCGGCGGCGACCTTGTGGTCGACGGCGATCTCGGTGATCCGTCGCGCCAGGTCGACGTCCTGCTGGGTCACCCATTCGACGACGTGTTCCGTGCCCTCGTCGTCGCGGTAGATGGCGTCGTCGCTGACCAACTTGAGGTCGACGTACCCCTTGCCGATCGATACGCGCGGGTGGTGGCCGAGCGTGTCGCCCGCCTCGCCCACCGCGGCGACGAACCGTACGCCGGTGCCGAAGTCGTCGACCAGGTAGCGGGCATGCAGTCCCTGGGCCAGCTTGCGCCAGTCGGTCAGGTTGGCCTCGGCGATCTGTTCGCCCCTCAGCATGTCCATAGACGGGGACCCTACTCCTGATTCAGCAGCGGTGGCGCAATGAACGACCGATCAGCGCCACTCCCCTACGGCATATGTTTGGTTGAACGCGACTGCCGACGGGCTCGACCAGGCGCGCGTAGATGTTCCTTCAGGTTACTTTGAGGATGATGTCCTTCAGTTCCATCAGGGTTTTGATTCGATAGGTGGCCTGGGAAAAGTTCTGTGTTTTTGTGAAGTCGCTGTGGACAATGGCGCAGTCAATGCCGGCCGCCACGGCTGAGGTCAGCCCTCTGAGTGAGTCCTCTACGACCAGTGTGTCTTCTTCGGTGGCTCCGAAGCGCTTCAGGCCGGTCAGGTACGGTTCCGGGTGCGGCTTGCTGAGCTTGTAGTCCTCGCGAACAAGGACGAACTCCATGAACTGTCTGACCTGGCGCTTCTCGTGGATAAGGTCGAAATCCACCCGTTTTGCCGTCGTCACGATGGCCATGCGGACGTATTGTGACAGTTCGGCGAGGGTGTCGACGACGCCCTCGATCTCAATGGCTTCTTTTCTAAGATATTCCTGATAATAGTCATCGCGAACTTCGCGCTGCCTGCTGATGGTCTGTTCGTCGATACCTGCTGCCCTGGCTTGGGCCCAAGTGCCCAATCCCTGGTTCATGTCCCGGAGGTATTGATCCTTGTCCAACGTCAAGCCAATGTCCGCCAGTGCGCGCTCCCCAGCTTTGTAATACCAGGGTTCGGTATCCACCAGAACGCCATCATGATCGAAGAGTATGTACTTTTTCACTCCCTTGATCCCTTCCTGGGAGAGACGGCAGCAGCACAACGCTAGTCGCTCCCCCGCCGCGTCGCTGGGCTACTCCCTTCGGCGGCAGGACGCGCCCTTGTGAAGCCAGTCACAAATGGTCAGGTGTGGATGGAATGCTGGGAGGATCGCAGCATGGCCAGCGACGGTGCACGGCAGTCGGTGTGACCGATGGTGCCCATTCGCGAGTGGCTGGACAGGACGACCGAGACGTGGACGCCGCCGACTGCCCGTGATCTGGCCGGTCCTTACCGCTTCCTTTTCTGGCTTACGCGATCGCAGTCACGACGTGTCGCGTTGGGTGCGGCGCTGGGCACCTGCTGGACGGTCGGCCTGGCAGTGCCGCCATGGGTGCTGTCCCGTGCGGTTGACGAAGGACTTGTCGCAGGCGATACCGCTGCCCTGGTCGGGTGGGCTTTGGTATTGCTGGCCGTCAGCGTGCTGAACGCGCTGTTGGGGATCGGTCGGCATCGAACGATGACCAAGATCCGGATGGACGCATCGTTCCGCTCGGTCCGGGCGACGGTCTGGCACACCTCCCGCTTGGGTGCCTCTTTGGCGCGGCGCGTGAGCGCTGGAGAAGTGGTGACAGTCGGCATCACCGACGTGTACACAGTTGCGCAGGCGCTGACTGTCACCGGTCCTGGCGTTGGCGCGGTCATCGCCTACGCCGTCGTTGCAGTCGTCCTGTTCGCCATGTCGCCGTTGCTGGCCGCGGTGGTCCTCGCTGGTGTTCCGCTGCTTGCTGTCGCAGTCGGTCCGTTCTTGCACCGCATTGAACGCACGGGCGGCGAGTACCGCGTGCACCAGGGACGGTTGACGACCCGACTGGTCGACGTGCTGGCCGGGCTTCGCGTGCTCAATGGCCTCGGCGGGAAGACGGTCGTCGCCGAGCGGTACGGAGAGCAGTCGCAGAGACTGGTGAGACGCGGCTACCGGGTCGCCGGACCGGCCAGTTGGGTTGGCGCATTGGCGACTGGTTTGCCAGCCCTGTTCCTCGCCGCAGTGGTCTGGTTGTCGGCGCGGATGGCTGCCACCGGGGACATCACGATCGGTGAAGTTGTCGCCGTCTACGGGTACGTCGCCGTGCTGGTGGTCCCGGTGTCGTTCTTCATCGAGGGTGCTGGTGACATCGCTCGTGCTCGGGTAGCCGGTCAGCGAATCATCGACCTGCTCAACCTGCCGGTCGCTCGCCACAACGACCACGATGCGATGATCCCCAGCGGCCATGGCCCGTTGGTCGACCCTGAGTCGGGAGTGATCGTTCGTCCCGGCCTTTTGACAGCGTTGGTCGCTGCCCGGCCGGCCGAGGCGATCACGGTGATCGAGCGGCTTGGGCAACTGAGCACTGATTCTGACCCGGGTGTGACGTGGGCCGGCGTACGGATCGATGATGTCGCCCGCGAGGAGTTCAGGCGCCGGTTGGTTGTCGCCGACAACGATGCCGAGGTGTTCGCCGGCACAGTTCGTGAGATCGTCGCGGGACGCTTGGAGCCTGACGACAGCCGGATTCGTGCGGCTCTCCACGTCGCCGTGGCCGAGGATGTTGTGGAGGCGTTGCCCGGCGGTCTGGACGCGGCGATCGCCGCCGGCGGGAGTGATCTGTCCGGTGGCCAACGGCAACGGATCCGACTCGCCCGCGCTGTCTATGCGACACCCGACGTACTGCTCGGCATCGACCCGACCTCAGCAGTCGACGCGAACACCGAATCGGCCATGATCGACCGGATCCGCGAAGCCAGGCGCGACACGACAACTGTGATCACGACGACGTCGCCACTCGTGCTGGCCCGCGCTGACGAGGTCATCGTCCTGGTCGACGGCAAGGCGTCATCAGTCGGGACACACGCGGAACTTCTGCGCAGCGATCCCTGCTATCGCGACCTGGTGTCCCGCGCCCAGGACGGCATCGACGACGATCGGACGGCCGATGAGTAAGCAGCTGCCGGTCGCGGGTCGTGCCGAAGTCCGGGCAGCGGCGTTCCGTGACTTGGGGGCAGACCGTCGTGCTGTGGTTGGGATCATCCTGGTCAACGGGCTTGCCGCCGCGGCGGGTTTGATAGGTCCGTGGCTGCTCGGCCGAATCATCGACACGATCCAAGCCGGCTCCGGTGACGTGCTCAGTGCGGTGGACCGTCTCGCCTTCGGTGCCCTGCTGTTCACCGTCGTACAGACAGTGCTGGCGTGGTGGGCGCTCAAGATCGGCTATCGGTTCGGCGAGCGCACCGCCGCGCGTGTTCGAGAACGATTCCTCGGGCGGACCCTGGCTCTGCCCCCGCGAGTGGCGGACCATCTTCCGGCCGGCGATCTGATCGCTCGCGGAAGCACCGACGCGCCCCTGGTGGCGTTCACCTTGCGATCTGCTGTGCCCGAGATTCTCGTGGCCATCGTCCACGCTCTCTTCCTCATCGTCGCGGTGCTCGTCTTGGACCCGCGGCTCGGACTCTGCGGACTCGTCTGCTTGATCGGCGTCGGAGCGGCGATCCGCTGGTACCTGCGACGTGCGCGGCCGGCGTACTTGGCAGCTGCAGCAGCTGGTGCAGACCTGGCCGACGTCGTCGCCAGCACCGCCAAAGGCGCCCGCACGATCGAACTGCTCGGATTGGAACGCCGCCGGACGGAGGTCACAGAGGCCGCCATCTCTCGGGCCCGGTCCGCGCGCCTCGAGACGCTGTGGCTGCGAACGGTCCTGTTCCCGTGGTCAGAAATCTCGCTGGCTCTCCCAGTGGTGGGAGTCCTTCTGGTCGGCGGCGCCCTGTACGCCAATGATCTGGTCAGCCTCGGAGTCGTAGTGACCGCAACGGTGTACCTACGCCAACTCGTCGGCCCGCTCGACACCCTGATGCTCTGGATCGAACAACTACAAGGCGCCGGAGCCTCCTACGCCCGCGTCGAAGGCCTGGCGGACATCTCCACGGCGGAGCCGCAGGAGACCCCGTCGGCGCAGAACGACGGCGACCACGGTGACCGTATCCGAGTCAGCAACGCGCACTACAGCTACACGGGCGCTCGGGACGTGCTTCACGGTATCGACCTGCTGGTGCAGCCCGGAGAACGCTTGGCCATCGTCGGCACCTCCGGAGCTGGAAAATCAACCCTCGCGCGTCTTCTCGCCGGTCTCGACCGCCCGCACACCGGGTCAGTGACCATTGGTGGTACTCCGGTTGCTGAGCTGCCGCCCGACGAACTGCGCGAGCACGTCGTTCTGATCACCCAAGATCATCACGTCTTCCACGACACCGTGCGCGACAACCTGCTGATCGCGAAACCCCACGCAACGGACGAGGAGTTGTACGACGCGCTGGACGCCGTCGGGGCCGGGTGGTGGAACGACCTACCACACGGGCTCGACACCGAGATCGGCTACGACACCACCCTCGACGACGCCAGCGCCCAGCAACTCTCGCTGGCCCGAGTCGTCCTCGCCGATCCCCACACCCTGATCCTGGACGAAGCCACCGCACTCCTCGACCCCAAGACAGCACGACAAACGGAGCAATCGCTAGCCGCCGTACTCCGGGGCCGCACCGTGATCGCGATCGCCCATCGCCTGCAGACAGCGCACGACGCGGACAGAATCGCCGTCATGGAAGCCGGTGAACTCATCGAACTCGGCACCCACGACGAACTCGTCAGCGCAGGCCGCGTCTACGGCCAACTCTGGCAAACCTGGCACGCAGAACCGCAGAACCCCAAGGCCGACGAGGAGTAGCCGGCCCCCAACGCCTGAGCGAGAGTCTTTACGACAGGCGCGGTACGACGTGTGTCGCGAACGACTCGAGTTGGCGAGCGGACTCCCCCACGGGCCACAGGTCGACGCGGTGGCATCCTGCTTCTGCGTAGCGTGACAGGAGGTCCGCGCAGTGGCCGGCGGGGCCGATGCACACCCGGTCGCGCAGTTCGTCGACGTCGCGTTTCAGCAGCGGAGCCAGGACGTCGCGAAGCACGTGATCGCGCTCGGTCCGGTCCTCTGTCACCCAGGTCCACATGGTCACGAGCGCGTTCGGGAACCCGTCCGCGATGCGGCCCCGCCGTACCAGTTCTCCGGCCAGCCGCTCTCGTCCTGCTGCGAACTGATCAGGCGTCGTGTTGTACGCCGACGCGAGCCAGCCGTCGGCCAAGCGCGCGACCCTGCGGAGCCCCGCCGGCGATCCCCAGCTCCCGATCCACACCGGAATGTCGCGTGCCGGAGACGGCAGCAGTTCGTCGTCAGGCATCGCGTACCAGCGCGTTTCCTGCGGAGCCGGCGCCCGGCCCAACAACGCACGGAGGATCGCCACCGCCTCCTCGAAGTGACTCCATCGGTCCTCGAACGGTACGCCGACGGCGTCATAGTCACGCCGGGACGAACCGGGACCCAGGCCGGCGATGAGCCGCCCACCCGACAGGACGTCCAATGCGACAAGGGCTTTGGCGAGCGGCACCGGCCCGCGCAACGCGACCAGGGAGATCGTCGTCGCCAAGGTCAGGTCGCCAGAACGCTCCAGCACCGCGGCGAGCGCTGTCGGTCCGTCGAGCCAGGGCGTGGAGAACACGAAGTGGTCGTTCGCCGACACCGTCGTGAAGCCGCCCGCGCGCGCCGCATCCACGGTCGCCTGGAGCCGACCGAGAGACAGCCCCTCACCACCGAACTCCATCAGAGGCAGATGAACCCCGAGCTCCACTCAACCTCCCCCCACCTGTCCAGTATGGGATCGGTGCCGGCTCAGTTGGAGGGCGGCGGCGATGGGGAATGTTGCTCAGCCCGGGCGACGCGTTCCTCGAGGGCCCGGATGCGGTCGTAGAGATCGACCAGGGTCACACCGTCTGCCACGACGCCGGGCCGCTGCCAATGCCTCCGGACGAAGTCTTCCCTGGTCTCTTGTGACAACTGCTGGAATCCGGTCGGCGCAGCGGCGTGCGGTGCCGGCATGACGTCGCCGCGTCCCACCGAGGCCTTTTGCAGCTTCACCACGAGAATCGCACCGAGCACGATCACCACAAGAGCGGCGACCGGTATGAGCATCGCCAAAGTGGACGACATGAGCACCCCCGGGTCCCTGACAGTGGGTCGACCCTACCGTTACGGCGCTAGTCGAGCGCGTCGGCCAGTGCTTCGGCGATCATTCGGTGGCCTTGTTGTTCGAAGGGGACGTCGTGGACTTGGTAGGCCCAGACTGCGGTGCCGATTGCTTCGCGGAGACGGTTTCGGTGCCAGGCGCCGGGTTCGCGTGGATCGGCGCCGTACCCCCGCAGGAATGCTGATTCGAGTGCCGGATTCTGCCGGAACTGCTGCGCCGCCAGGCGTCCGAAGTCTGTCAGGGCCGGCCGGAGATCGGCGCGGCCGAAGTCGATCACGCTGACGGTTCCCTGGTGGATCAGCCAGTTCCGGGGCTGCCAGTCGCCGTGCGTCGGTACCAGCGTCACCGCGGGTGTCGGCCAGGATTCGACTTCCGCGCGCAGACGCTCGGTCAACTCAGGTGCAATTCGGTGCGGCTTGCCGAGCGCCTTGAGCGTCTTCCTCTTCTCGCGGGCCTCGAATTCTCGATCCGGCACTGACAATTGCGCGTGGAATTGCGCCAACAACTCACCGCCTTGGAAGTAGACATCAGGCAGCAGTTCGTATTCGCCGTCCTCCACCAACTCCCCCGGCAGATAACGCGTCAGGAGCAGTTTCGCCTCGGCGTCAGCCTGGACGAGTTGCGCTGCTCTCCCCCGCTTCGTCCAGGGTTCGAGCCACTCGTTGTGGGCGCGCAACTCACGCGTGATGTGGTCAGCCGAGTCGCCGGCCTTCGCGACGTACTGCGTCCCGTCGTGCATCAGCTCGAGCACGGTGGTGCCCACGAGTCCCCAGCTGTGGTCCTTCACGACCTCGGCGCCGGGTAGCCAGTCCTGCAGCAGGCGCCGCTGACGCTCGTCGATCACGCCGCGAATCATAGTGGAGGGAAAGTTGCCACAAAAGCTGGACGTAATTCACAGCTGGGCTTATCCTGGCCGAATGCAGAATTCACAAAAGAATGCATCTCTACCAATTAACTTATCACCGGAAAATGCGCGGCGCAAGTCGATGATCGGCGACCGGCCGGTTGAGCGCATCGGCTTCGGGACGAAGCGGCTGGCCGGCAGCACCGGTGACTACGCCCAGGAGCGTGCGATCGCTCTGCTGCGCCGGGCGGTGGAGCTCGGCGTCAACCACATCGACACCGCCGGCTTCTACCCGTCGATCGGCGGACCCAGGCTTTCCCTCGAGTTCACCAATCTCGGCTGGGCGAACGACGTGGTCCGCCGCGCGCTGGCGCCGTACCCGGAGGATCTGGTGATCGCGACGAAGGTCGGGCCGACCGAGGCCGGGCTGGCGTCGCCGGATCAGCTGCCGGGGCTCGTCGAGGAGGACCTGCGCGCGCTCGGACGCGATGTCCTCGACGTCGTGTACCTCCGCCAGCAAGGCCTTGAGTCGATCGCGGAGCACTTCGGGGTCCTGGCCGAGCTGCGGGACAAGGGGCTGATCCGGCATCTGGGGCTGTCCAACGTTCGGATGCACCACATCGCGCAGGCGCAGGCGATCGCGCCGATTGTCGCGGTGCAGAACAGGTACGGCGTTGGGTTCGGTCGCGTCAACGACGAGCTGGTGGGCTTCTGCGGTGAGCAAGGGATGGCGTTCGTGCCGTTCTTCGCAGTCACCGGCGCTGGTCGTGAGGCGGGTGGGGTTGCCGCGGACGAAGCGGTGGTCGCGATCGCCCGTGAGCACGAGGCGACACCCGCTCAGATCCGCATCGCCTGGACGCTGAGCCGAGGCGACCACGTCCTCGCCATCCCGGGCACCGGCAGCCCCGACCACCTGACAGAGAACGTCGCAGCCGGCCACATCCACCTCTCCCCCGAACAACTCGCCGTACTCAACAACCTGAGGGACGACTAACTGCGTCGTCAGGTCAGTTGTAGTAGCGGCGGACGCTGGAGCCGATTCGGGTGACGTCGGTGCCGTAGATGTGGAGGGAGATGGCGGTGGTGTCGGTGGTGTTGTGGACGCGGTGGATGTCGCCGGGTGGGGCGAAGCCGCTGACGTCGCCAGTCTGGTTGTCGCTCGAGCCGATCAGCCGGAGGTCGGCGTCGTACAGATCCTCGTGTTCGACGCCTTGGAGTACGCCGAACACGCACCAGGTCACGTGGTCGTGGATGCGGGTGATCTGACCGGGTCGCCAGACAAGACCGATGATCGAGAACGACCCGTCGGGCTCGACGTGCAGTACGTGGCTGCCGTAGCTGTCCGGTGAGCCGTCGCGCTGCTCCGGGGTCAGTACGTCGGGGCCCGGTAGGTGCAGGCGGAGCTGCTCGGCGACGAGGTCTGCGGTGTCGGACCAGTTGGCGTGCTGGTTGACGGCGGTGCGCACGCCCTCGGTCAACGCGGTCAGGGGGTGAATCAGTGTGGTTGTCATGCTTCGAGGGTGCGCGCGCTCGACCCATAGCGTCTAATGTCAATTTTCATGCTCATTGATAGATAGAGTTGATACATGCTGGACGTCGCCCGCCTGCGCGTGATCGAGGCCGTCGCCCGCCACGGCTCCGTCACCGCGGCGGCCAAGGAGCTGCACTACTCGCAGCCGTCCGTCACCCACCACCTGGCCCGGCTCGAAGCCGAAACCGGTGCGCAACTGATCCAACGCGTCGGCCGTGGCATCCGCCTCACTCAGGCCGGCCAACTGCTCGCCGACCGGGCCGCCGAGATCCTCGGCCGGATCGACGCCGTCGACGCCGAGCTCGCCGCCCACGTCGGTCTGACCGCAGGCCGCGTACGCCTGGCCGGCTTCTCATCGGCCATCGGATCGCTCATCCCGCGCGCCGTCGCCGCGCTGGCGGAGACCCATCCGGGCCTGCAGATCGGTCTGACCGACATGCATCCACCCGAGGCGCTCGAGCTCCTCCGCACCGGCAAGATCGATGTCGCCGTCGTCTTCCGGTACGACGAGACCGAGCCCGAACCAGCCGGCGTACGCCTGCATCACCTGCTCGACGACCCGCTGTACCTGCTGTCTGCGGGCCAAGGGCAACGACTTGCCGACCTGCGCGACGCGACCTGGATCGCGGGCTGCGATCGGTGTCGCAGTCACCTGTTGTCGCTCTGCGCCGAGGAGGGGTACGAGCCGCAGATCGGCTATATCTCCGACGACATGGTCGTCATGCAGACGCTGGTCGCCGCGGGACTCGGCGTCACGACGATGCCAGGTCTGGCCCTGCGTGCCCACCGGTCGGACGGTATCGTCGCGACCGAGTTGCCGGGGTCGCGCCGGCACGTCTATGCGGCGACGTACGGCGAACCACCCGATCCGCCCGCCACTGCAGCCCTCCTGGCAGCCCTCGCTCAGGCGAGCACAGACAGCGCAGATCCGGGAACCGCTTGAGCGGTGGCTCCAGTAGCCTGCTCGGATGGGGATGCATTGGACGCTGGGGTGTGATGCCGACGATCCGCAGAAGTTGGCCGCGTTCTGGGCTGACGCACTCGGCTATGTGAAGGAACCCGGGTACGACGACCCGGACGGTGCGTCGATCGTGGATCCGGACGGCAAGGGGCCGGCGATCGGGTTTCTCCGCGTCCCCGAGAAGAAGACGTCGAAGAACAGGATGCACATCGATATCCGGGTCGCTGGTGAAGCGCCGTGGGACATGACTGTGCGGGAGCAACTGATCCGGGCGAAGGCTGCCGAACTGGAGTCGGCCGGCGCGACGAAAGTGCGCGAGGACTACTACGGCGAACCACTCGGTCACATCGTCATGCTCGACCCCGAGGGCAATGAGTTCTGCGTTGCCTGACACGACTCTTCGAGCTGTCCTCTTCGATCTGGACGGAACTCTGGTCGACCAGCAGTCCGCAGCCGCCGCCGCGGTTTCGGTCGCTGCATGAGCTGGGCGGTTGCTGACCCGTCCGGACATAGGATCGCGGCATGGGACTGCGACTTGTTCAGGTGAATTTCAAGGCTCGGGATGACGCGGCGCTCGGCCAGTTCTGGGCCGACGCCCTCGGCTGGGGTGTTTCGAGCGAGGGCCCCAGCGTGACCAACGTCGAGCCCGTGGGTTTCGACTGGCCGGACCCCACCGCCGTGTGCGTCGATGTCGTCACCGTCCCGGACCCCGAAACGGTGAAGTACCGCGTGCACCTCGAGCTCGCCACCACCTCGGCGGCCCATCACGCCGAATTGGTGCAGCGCCTGAAGGAGCTCGGTGCGACGACCGCCGACGTGGGCCAAGGCGACGTCCCGTGGACGGTCATGGCCGACCCGGAGGGCAACATGTTCTCCGTCTTGGAGCCTCGGGAGATCTACCGGGACACCGGGCCGATCGCCGCGGTCGTGGTCGACTGCGCGGACCCGCGGGCGATGGCCCAGTTCTGGGGCGAGGCGATCGACTGGACCCTGCACGAGGTGACCGACGATCGTGCACTGCTGCGCTCCGCCAAGGGTGTCGGTCCGTACCTGGAGTTCGTCCGCGCGTCCCGCCAGAAGCCAAGCCGCGTCCATCTCGACGTGCTGCCGTACCCCGGTGACGACCAGGCGGCGGAGGTCGACCGCCTGCGTGCTCTGGGCGCCACCGACGCCGACGTCGGTCAGGGCGATGTGCCGTGGAACATCCTCGCCGACCCGGAGGGCAACGACTTCTGCGTCCTCGCCCTGCGCTGACGCTTCAGGAGCTCTCGATGGTGTCCTCGCCGGTCAGTGGGTTGTAGACGTACACCTCCAAGCCGGCGCGTGGATCCCGCGCGTGCACGGTGTGGAACATCGGCGACGACGGTCCACCGAGGTCGACGACGGTCGCTCCGGCACCCAGGACGCCGCGGACGAGCGCGCTCGGTGCCGTCAGGTCGATGCGGGTGATCACGCCCGGCGTCACCCACACTGGCTTCTCCCCCACCATGCCGGACAGCTGATGATGCAGATGACCGCAGAGGACGGCCTGTACGTCGGTCCCGGCGATCACGTCACCGAGCGCCGCAGGTTCCTGCAGTACGACGGACGTCATGTACGGAACCGCGTCCACAGAGATCGGCGGATGATGCAGTACGACGAGTGATCCGGCCGGCGCCGGTGTGGCCAACTCAGCCGCCAGCCAGTCCAGCTGGTCGCGGCCAAGCACTCCATGGGTCTCGCCGGGGACCAGGCTGTCGAGGGTGATCACGCGCAGCCCGTTCACGATGCTCACCGCCGCGATCACCTCGGCGATCTCCGTGCGCCGCCCGATCGGTGAACCGTCCGGACCGAGATGGCCCCAGCCGAGTGCGGCCTCGAATCCTTCCCGGCGATCGTGGTTCCCGGTGCTGTAGATGTGCGGGATCCCTCGCTCCGCAGCGAACGCGCCGACGGCCGATCGGACCGCTGAGCAGCCCTCCTTGGAGCCGTCGTCGGCGATGTCACCGCTGACGATCACCAGATCCAGCGATGTTACGTGGCGAACGTCGTACAGCAGCTGTTGCAGAGAGGCGACGCCGTCGACGCCGTCCTCGTCCGGGCCGGTGCGACTGACATGGGTGTCGGACAGATGCAGAACACGGTGCACGAGCTGGCTCCTCGACATCGTTGCCTCGGGCACCCAGGCGGTCGATGCCCTGCTGTCACTCCCCGGTGGTGTGCACCCACCCTCGCCAGTCGTGTGCGACCAGCCTACCGGTGCCCCGGGTGGCAGAGGCCCAGGGCACCGGAGCCGGCTAGATCTTGCCGGTGCCCGCACCCCCGGTGACGAGCGACTTCACGTTCTCCGCGGCGTCGACGACGTACGAGTACGGGATCGCGGCGACGCTGGCCGAGTTGCGGGAGGCCGGCGTACCGGAGTTGGCGAGCCAGTTGTTGAGGAGCTTCACGTTGCCTTGCGGCGAGTCACCGGTCTGGGTGACGACCGTGCTGCCGACGTTCTCGAAGTAGTTCCGCTCCACGTAGACGCCCGCGTTGCAGGTCGACGCGACGCCGTATCCGCTGTTGCCTCGGTAGTAGTTGTTGACGACGTGCACCGGGTTGCCGAACCGGACCCGCGGGTGCCGCTGCGTGGTCCCGTCGAACCAGTTGGCGTAGTAGGTCACCCGCAGCTTGCCGATGTCCTCGCCGCCGTTGTCGTCGCTGTGGCCGATCAGCCCGACCTTGTCGTGGTTGAAGAACTTGTTCCACGACACGGTCACGTAGTCCGACGCCCGCTTGACGTCGACGGCGCCGTCGTACCCGTTGCTGAAGTTGTTGTGGTCGACCCAGACGCGGGTCGAGTACTGGACGTTGATCGCGTCGTCACCCCAGTCCCGGAAGTTGAGGTTCCGGATGATGACGTTGCTGACGCTGGCGACGTTGAGCCCGCCGCCGGTGATCGTGGCGCCGCTGCCGACGCCGATGATCGTCTTGTTGGCCGCGACCTTGTTCATGCCGGACAGGTTGATCGTGCCGGAGACCCGGATCACCCGGGAACCGCTGGCCTGCATGTTGCTGATCAGGGCCGACGCGGTGGTGACGGTCACCGGAGACGCGCTGCCGCCGCCGGTGGTGCCACCACCCTGAGTGGCCCAACCCTGCAGCGCGAAGGTGGACGCCGACGCCTTGGGCAGCGACTCGGGTACGGCGACCGCGGACACCACGGCCGTCGCGGCGACAGTCAGCGCGGTGGCCGCCGCCAGGTACGGCAACCGTCGCCGACGGGACTTGGCGATCAGACGCGTTGGGGACGCGAAGAAGGACATGAAGAACCTCCGATTGGGGCGGTTGGCAGGCATGCCGCAGTACGCCGTCGCCACGGCGGCAGTGCTTGCCGAGATGAATCGGAAAGCGCTTTCCTTATGCAGGGAACCGTACAGAAACCGGTTTCTCCCTGTCAAGGGCTCGTCACTGTTGGTAGCTCGAAGCGGTTCGATGGATCGTTCGAATCGCCGTCCCGGGCCTGATCGGAACCCGTGTCCCAGGTCACAGCAGTTGCATGTCACGGCATCTGGGACGGGACGTGTCTTCACAGCAAGACGACGGAAAGGAACGAACATGCGAGTCTTCGTCACTGGCGCAACCGGAGCACTCGGGCGGCACCTGGTGCCCGGACTGGTCGCGGCGGGTCACCAGGTCACGGCCACCACGAGGTCGCACGGCAAGGTCGCAGGGTTGCTGGAGGCCGGCGCGGAACCGGTCGTGGTCGACGGACTGGACCGCGAGGGAGTGATCGCCGCGGTCTGCGCCGCCGAGCCCGAGGTGATCGTGCATCAGATGACCGCGCTCGCCGAGATGCGGAACCTCCGCAACGTCGACAAGGTCTTCGCCGCCACCAACACCCTCCGGACCCGCGGCACGGACAACCTGCTCGCGGCCGCCGAGCGCGCGGGTACCCGGCGGGTCGTCGCTCAGGGCCACAACTTCGTGTACGAGCAGTCCGGCGGACCGGTGAAGACGGAGACCGACCCGCTCATCTCGAAGCCGGTCTCCTCGGCAGTGCAGACGATGGCGGCGATGAAGTACGTCGACCAGACCGTGCCGCTCAAGGCACCCGAGGGAATCGTTTTGCGCTACGGCACCTTCTACGGCCCGGGCGCCTCGGATGCGCTGGTGGAGCTGGTGCGCAAGCGGCAGATGCCGATCGTGGGTGGCGGGACCGGCATCTGGTCCTTCATCGAGACCAGCGACGCCGCGGCCGCCACGCTCGCCGCGGTCGAGCGCGGCGAGCCCGGTGTCTACAACGTGGCTGACAACGACCCGGCGCCGGTCGCCGAGTGGCTGCCGTACCTGGCCGAGCTCGCCGGCGCGAAGCACCCGATGAACGTGCCCGCCTGGCTCGGGAAGCTGCTGGCCGGCGAGTTCGTCCTGGCCCAGATGACCACCGCGCGCGGCGTCTCGAACGAGAAGGCGCGGACGAAGCTCGGCTGGGAGCCGAAGTACGCCAGTTGGCGCGACGGCTTCCGCGCCAGCGTCAACAGCTGACTAGGCCTCCTTGAACGTGACGTCGGCGGTGGTTTCGACGGCGGCGGTCCGGCCGGGGGCTCGGTGGTACTGCCAGTACATGTTGGTGTGGGCGATCACCTTGTCCGGCGGCGGGGCGCCGTACTCGGTCAGGTCCTCGGTCGTGTGGGCGTCGCCGACGAGGGTCACGTCGTACCCGCGGACGAAGGCGCCGTGGATCGTCGAGCGGATGCACTCGTCGGTCTGCGCGCCGCTGACGAAGATCCGGCCGATCCCGGCCTTCGCCAGCACCTCCTCGAGGTCGGTCTCCTCGAAGGAATCGGCGTACGTCTTGTGGACGATTGGCTCCGAGTCCTCGCGTCTCAGCTCGGGGACGAGTTGCCAGTTGTCGCTGTCCTTCGGCAGTTGCTCGCTGTTGTGCTGGACCCAGACGACCGGCACTCCCCCGGCGCGCGCCTTGCCGACCAGGGTGCTGATGTTCGCCACCACCTGGTCGCGGTCGTAGCCCTCCGACACGACGCCCTGCTGGACGTCGATCACCACGAGGGCCGTGTTCGGCCGATCTGACAACGTGGACATCTCGTTCCCCTCCCTCTGCCAGCTTCCAGAACGAACGCTAAACCCACCCGCCGACAGTTTCAGGAGACCTTCCAACTGCGAAGCCGCAGGCGGACCGTCGGTACGTCGCCGTCGTCGAGGTCCTCGGCCCGCCGCACCGCCGCCTTCACCGGCAGGATGTACCGCCCGTCCTTGGGGAACATCGAGGTGTCCCAGACGCTCTCCCCGATCTCGGCCTGGACCGGGATCATCCCCCAGCCGTAGGTGACGAAGTTCGACTCGGCCTCGAAGTACCCGCACTCCTCCTCCGGCACGGTGATGAAGTACCAGGGCGCCGGTCCGCGCCAGAACCAGATCTCCCCGGCGAACTCGATCTCAGTCACCGGCACCTGCCTCCAGCAATCGTCGGCCGAGCTCGCGGCTGGCTTCCTGCAGCTCGGGTGAGCCGAGGATCCGGTACGGCGCTCCGATCGCGGTGAGCTGGCCGGCGTACCAGTCCGGCTCGTCGGTACTCGCGAGCAGCCGGGTGTGCGAGGCGTCGATCTCTTCCAGCCGGCCCATGCTCCGCGGGATCCAGCAGGCCGCGTCCGCGAGCGGCGCGTCGATGATGACCTCGATCTTGTACTTCCACCCCAACGCGAGGTGTTCCTCGACGGCCGCGAGCGGGTCGAGGTCGTGCGGAGGGGTGAAGGTCTCGGCCTGAGCCTCGACCCGGCGAATCTTGTCGACCCGCAGCACCCGCTTGGCCGACTTGGAGTTGGACCAGCAGAGGAGATACCACCGGCCCCGGCGTACGACGACCGCCCACGGATCGACGTCCATGGTCCAGCTCTCCCCCGGCGACCGCTCGTAGTCCAGCAGCACGCGCCGCTGCGCCGTACTGTGCGAGACCAGTTCGGCGGTCACCGTGGGATCGGGAGTGCGGGCACCGGGATCAGGTCCGCGGGCGCTGACCCGGCGTACGGCGTCGGTCGCCCGGGCGATCGATTCGGGCAGCACCCGGATGATCTTGCCGAGTGCGTCATCGACCGGATCGTCCACACCGCGCGGGCTCTCGAGGATCGCCATCACCAGGCCGAGTGCTTCGGCGTTGCTGAACATCAACGGTGCCAGCCGCAGTCCACGGCCGACCCGATAGCCGCCGTACGGGCCGCGGACCGATTCGATCGGGATCTCGGCCTCGCGCAGGATCGCGACGTACCGCCGGGCCGCCCGCTCGGAGACCCCGAGCTTGTCCCCGAGTTGCTCGGCCGTGATCCCCGGGCTGTTCTGGATCAGCTCGAGAACCATCAACGTCCGGGCCGTCGGACTCACGTCGTACGCCATCACTCACCATTCCGGAAGTCAATCGTCCGGAACCGACCTTAGCTTGTGGCCATGGAGTCGGCGAGGGTGTGCCAGCAGACTAATCACCAGGGCGGCAGGTAAGGCCCAGAGGGCGCGGCTGGTCGACCAGTCGTCGTCGGCTGTGTAGGGGAAGACCGGTACGACGTCCGCGAACGGGCGGGCCAAGGCGACGAATGTCGCGATTCCGACGATGCCGGCCGACACCGCGCGTGCCGGGCCTTCGGATCCGCGAGAGCGTTGCCAGGTGAGGAATCCGGCCGTGGCGACGACCAGGGCGATCCCTTGCCAGGCGACGTCCGCCGCGTGACCGAAGTACCCAGGCCGCGTCTCCCGTACGGCGACCACCCACACCACCACCAACGCGACGGCGCCGGCCGACCGTGCCGTCGTACGCCACCAAAGGCCGCGCGGGAGCGTGTCGACGACCGCGGCGGCCGGCTCCGGGTAGCACCAGACGACTGTTGCCGCGAGCAACCCAACGGCCGTCCCCTGCAACGGCCACAGCGTGTAGGGCCACCGCTCCACCAGCAGGAGCAGTCCGATCGTGAGCGCCGCGCCGGTCCCCAGGAGTCCCCAGGGAACGGCGCGGGCGGCATAGCGGATCATGGCTGTGACGGCAACGGGTTGATCATGACGTCCGGCACGCCGGTGGTGATCGCGAGTACGGCGCTCGTCACCGCGAGCACCACGATCACGGCCAAGGCGACCAGCAACTGACGCCGCGGACGTTCGCGATCGTGCAGCAGGGCGAGTACGACGCCCAGCGCACACAGCGCCAGCAGGTAGACGCAGTACCACTGCGGTGACCCGGTCAGGATCGCCATCCGGTCCGCATCTCCGGGAACGCCGTACGGACCGGCGAAGTAGGTCCACGGCGCAACCAGCCGGATGTATCGCAGCGGCTCGAACAGGCCCTGCATGATGATCGTCTCGGTCACCAGCAGTACGGCGAACAGCGGCGCGGCGCCTCGACGCGGCAACCACCGCCCGAGCAGCAGCCCGAGGATCGGCCCACCGAGTGACGGGATCAGCCCGAGCGCGATCAGGTTCGCGACAACCCAGCCGTCGCCGATCCCACCGAACGGCGCACCGTGGGCGGGCACCGGCCAGTGCCGGTACGCCCAGATCGCCCAGCCGAGCCAGCACAGACCCGCCGCGAACGGCACGACCAGCGCACACACCAGGGCAAGGGTCCGGGTTCGCTCGCTCACCACGACCGCGCCGGCGGCCGAGGCGATCTGGTCCGACGTCCGGGTCAGCGCGGCCATCACGAGCAGTCCGATCACGCCGAGCCCGGCGGCCGGCGCGATGACGTTGCCGAGCGAGGACATGTTCCCGTCCGGCTTGCCGATCGAGCTCAGGGCGACCAGCGCGACGCCGGCGAGGAAGAGTGGATGCGACGCGTAGCGGGCGATCTCTTTGCGCGCGAGCTGACCGAGCATCGACGTAGGCCGAGCGGCCACGACAGCGGTAGTCATCGTGGTTCTCCGATCATGGTGTCGCTGCGGACCAGCAGATACGCGTCTTCGACCGCAGGCTCGGCCGGACGACTGCCCGCTGCGGGGATACCACCCAGCGATCGCACTTCACCGGTCCCGGTACGCCACGACGACAGCGCCCCGGAGTTCACCTCGGCACCGATCCACACCTGGCCGTGAGCCAGCGCGATCAGCGACGACACCGATCCGTCGAACCGGATCCGGCCGTCGTCGAGGATGATCACCCGGTCGCACAACGCCGACACGTCCTCGGTCTGATGCGTCGCGATCAGGACCGCACCGCGATCGGCGTACGACGACAGGATGCCGCGCAGCGAGGCCCGTTGCTCCGGATCGAGACCGGTCGTCGGCTCGTCGAGCACGACCAGATCGGGGACGCCCATCAGCGCCTGGGCGAGGGCGAGCCGTCGGCGTTGGCCACCGGACAGTGCCGACACGCGTTTGGTACGCCGGTCCGACAGCCCGACCAGGCCGAGGACACGGTCGACCTCGCGATGCCGCGCGTCGGTGTCCTTCCATTCCTTCAGTACGGCGATGTAGTCGAGGAACCCGAAGCTCGTCATCCGGCGTGGGATGCCGACCTCCTGCGGTAGGTAGCTGAGCCGGCGACGGGCCGCCGTACGGTCTGCGGCACCACCGGTGACGACGTGCCCGCTGACGACGATTCGTCCGGCGGTCGGCGGCATCGCGGTGGCCAGCAGCCGCAGCATGGTCGACTTGCCGGCGCCGTTCGGGCCGAGCAGGCCGATCACGCCGCGGTCGAAGCCGAGGTCGGTGCGGTGCAGCACCTCGGTACCGCCGTACGACTTGGTGACGCCGTCGAGGACGGCGATCTGGGAGCTCATGCGTAGCCTCCTGGTGCGTGGTGTGAGGTGAGCCGGATGGCGAGAGCGGCCAGCGCCAGGAGGGCTGCGACAGCGAAGGCCAGTTGGGCGAACGGGGTGTCGACCGCACTGAGCTGATCCATGGACCGCAAGGTTCCGACCGCGGTGAGCCAGAGCCCGGCGACGACCCAGGCGGTCACCGGCGCGGTCCACCACGTCAGCAGGGTGAGTGCGAGCAAGGTGAGGGTCAGCGACGGCAGCAGCCAGGCGAACGCGTCCGCGCCGACGAACGGCAGGACGAGTCCTGCGAGCAGTACGACGGGCAACGCGACAGCAACCGCGGACGCCGTTCGTAGCAAGGCGATCCGCACCTTGCTGAACGGAGTGGCCGCAGCCAGCTCACGGATCGGGTCGGTGGCGTCGTAGGCCGTTGCGACGGTGATTGCCGGCAGCAACGGGGCGAAGAGCAGGTAGAACGCGCGCTGCTCGGCGGCCGGCATCATCGTCCCGCCGACACCGATCACGAACGCGCCGACGAGTGAAAGCAGCCACGGCCGATAGAGCGAGCTGGACGCGCGCAGGATGATGGCATCGGTCTCGGCCAGGCCGAGCTTCTGCAGCAGTCTGAGCGGCCAGGGCATCCGCGGCCGTGCGGTCGCGATCTGCACGCCTTGCCAGATGTCGGTGAGCAGGTCCTGCGGTGCCTTGACCGAGGCCAGCTGACGGCAGTCCGCGCAGCCGAGCAGATGCGTCTCGACCGACGCC
The DNA here is from genome assembly GCF_037203805.1 of Kribbella sp. CCNWLW201. Lineage (NCBI taxonomy): Bacteria > Bacillati > Actinomycetota > Actinomycetes > Propionibacteriales > Kribbellaceae > Kribbella > Kribbella sp. CCNWLW201. The sequence continues at coordinate 321,536 of NZ_JBBCBQ010000006.1, forward strand.
TGGCGCGCGAGGTCCAAGTCGCCGACGGCGTAGCGGTCCAGCAGTTCAGGGCCGAGGTGCCAGTTCATCAGATCCTCCCGTCCCGGATCGGCATCAGCTGATCCCGGAGGCGACTCTTGGCCACCCGGAGACGGCTCTTCACAGTGCCTTGCGGTATGCCGAGCAGCACAGCCGCCTCCTTGGTGGTGAGTCCGTCGATCACGGTTGCCTGCAAGGTCGCGCGGAGTTCGGGTGGCAGTGTCCGCAGCGCGCGGCCGACATCGCCGTACTCGACTCCTCGCAGCAGTTCGTCCTCGGCGCTGTTCACGAGCGGTACGGCGGCGCCGACGACGTCATCGCCGAGCGGATCGGCGGCCGGGTGACCGCGGAGCGCGGAGATGAGTCGCCGGATCGAGATCCCCCAGAGCCAGGCGGCCACCTCACCCTCACCACGGAAGCGCCCGGCCGACTGCCAGACAGCGACGAAGGTGTCCTGCAACGCGCCGGCCACGAGTTCCTGGCTGCCGCAGCGACGGTTCAGCCGGAGCAGCAACCAGCCGGCGTGGCGTTCGTAGAGCTGTCGCAGCGCCGCCTCGTCACCCGCGGCGATGTTCCGCAGGAGATCGGCGTCGGACAGCGTGCTCATATCCTTACTGTCGCAGCGGAGGTCACCGGCGGATCGACCTGATTTTCCGTGCTGTGGCGGCGACTTTCCGTGGCCGGGATAAGTGCTCAGCTGGTGAGCGGTTTGTCTGCGACCATGGGCGGGTGCGGGCAGATCGATTGGTGGCGGTGCTGTTGCTGCTGCAGGCGCGCGGCCGGGTGACCGCGGCCGACGTGGCCGAGGAGCTGGAGATCTCGGTGGCGACGGCGCGGCGCGATCTCGAGGCGCTGTCGACCGCCGGGATCCCGGTCTATCCACAGCCCGGACGCAACGGCGGTTGGCAGCTGATCGGTGGTGCGCGGACCGATCTCAGTGGGTTGACCGCTCCGGAGGCGCAGGCGCTGTTTCTGCTGGTTGGGCCGGCTGCGTCGATCGCGCCGGACGCGAAGGCCGCGCTGCGGAAGCTGGTGCGTGCACTCCCCCAGACGTTCCGCGAGCACGCGGAGGCCGCGGCCGAGGCAGTCGTGATCGACCCGGCTCGCTGGGGTGAACACACCAAGGAACGTCCTGAGCTGGTGCATCGGTTGCAGGATGCCGTCGTACGACGTCTGAAGGTCCGACTGGTCTACGCAGGGCGCGGGCGGGAGCAGTCGGAACGGTTGGTCGATCCGCTCGGGCTCGTGGACAAGGACGACATCTGGTACCTGATCGCGTGGACGCCGAAGGGGCAGCGGACGTTCCGGGTCGAGCGGGTGGTGTCGGCCGAGTTGACCGACGAGCCGTTCGAGCGGCCGGCCGACTTCGACCTGTCCGCGGCGTGGAACGAGATCGTCGAGCAGATGGAGGTACGGCGATCCGGCCTGACCGCGACCGTGTTGATGGACGAGCGGCACCTGTGGGTGATGCAGGACCGGCTCGGGCGGCACTGCGAGGTCGACGGGATGGAAGGCGACCGGGTGCGGATCAAGGTGACCGCGCCGACGCCGCTGATGATCGCGCAGCACCTCGCCGGCTGGGGTGGGTCGATCGAAGTGATCGACCCACCGTCGGTGCAGGCGGAGCTGGCCCGGCTCGGGAGTGAGCTCGCGACTCGTTACAGCGGGATCGAGTAGAGGATGAAGCCGCGGTTCTCGGCGACCTGGTCGTAAAGGCGCCGGGCGGTCTCGTTCGTCTCGTGGGTGGACCAGTAGACGCGGCCGCAGCCGCGTTCGTTCGCCCACTCGGTGACGGCTTCGATCAACGCCCGGGCGGCGCCTTGCCCGCGGGCTTCGGGGGCGGTGAACAGGTCCTGCAGGTAGCAGGAATCGGGCGCCGTCGTACTGGCGTGGGTGAGGAAGTGCGTGATGCCGACCAGTGTGCCGTCGAGGCGGGCGCCGAGGGCGTGGATCTCCTTGCCCCGCCGGAATCTGGTCCAAGCCTGATCGTAGAACTCGGCCGGCATCGTCCGGCCGTAGAACTCGTTGTACCCGGCAAACAGTTCCTGCCAGGTGTCGCGGTCGGACGATTCCAGCGGGCCGATGGTGAGCATGGGCAGAACCGTGGCACACCGAAGCGCCGAATGGACCACTGGGGTGAGTAAGGTGCCGGAGTTCATCTTGTCCCGTCAACGTCTTTCAGGAAGCGTCCGTGACCACATCCCCTCCCCAGCCCCCGCAGAACCCGTACCCCGGCCAGCCGGGCGGTTACGGACCCCCGCCGGAGCAGTACCCGCAGTACACCCAGCCCCAGGGCCAGCCGTTCGGTCAGCCCGGTGGCCAGCCGCAGCAGGCGCCGTACGTGCAGCAGTCGTTCCCGCAGCAGGCGCCGCCCCAGCACGGCGGTCAGACCTTCCCACAGCAAGGCCAGCCGTTCCAGCAGCAAGGCCAGCACCAGGGGCAGTTCCCGCAGCAGCAGGGGCAGCCGATGCAGCAGGGTGGTCTGCAGTGCCGGTTCTGTGGTGCCGTGCCGGCCGCGCAGGCGACCGTCCGCGGTCACCAGGGCATGATCATCATGATGCGGTTCCTCAAGCTGCAGGGTCCGTTCTGCCGCACCTGCGGGATCGCGTCCGTCCGTGACATGACCGCGAAGAGCCTGTGGCAGGGCTGGTGGGGTATCGGGTCGATGATCATCAACCCGATCACGATGCTGATGAACCTCGAGCCCTGGTCGAAGTTCCGAAAACTGCCCGAGCCCGCCCCGGGTGCACCCGGCCGGCCGATGAATCCGGGCAAGCCGCTGTTCCAGCGCGCGCCGATCTTCATGCTGCTGCTCCCGATCGCGCTGATCACGGCGATCGTGGTGATCAACCTGAACATCACCACCACCTCCGAGGCCAAGGTCGGCTCGTGTGTGGTGAACAAGGGCACGGCGGCGAGCCCGACCGTCGAGGTGGTCGACTGCGCTTCGTCCGAGGCGGAGTACAAGGTCGTCGGCAAGCTCGACAACACCGTCGACGACTCCAAGTGCGACCAGTTCGAAGGCTACGAGGCGGCGTACACCTCCCAGGTCGGTTCGGAGAAGTACACCCTCTGTCTCGGCCGGATCTGAGGCTGGGCCTGAGTCTGGGCGGGGTGCCGGTCTATTGGTAGTAGCCGTCGACCGGCACCTTCGCCTCGTCGTACAGGGCAGGACCTTCCTGCGGTACGGCGGGGAAGCCGCCGGTGCTCTTGAGGCCGTCGAGCTGCTCACCCGACAACGCGTAAACGACCCGGCCGAGACCGGACCGGGCCAACGCGCCGGCGCACATTCCACACGGCTGGCAGCTCGTGTACATGGTCGTCGCCGCGGCAGTCTCCGCATCCAGCTGCCTCGCCGCCCACACCGCGAGCTTCAGCTCCGGATGGAAGCTGATGTTCCCGTCGGTGATGGTCGAGTTCCGCTCCTCCGCGAGTACCGTCCCGTCCGGGCCGACCAGCAGCGAGCCGAACGGCGGGTTGCCGGATGCGCGCGCGGCCGCGGCCAGCTCGATCGCGCGGCGGAGGAAGCCTTCTGCTTCGGGGGTCACTTGTTCTCCCATCGTCGGTGCGCCGCGATCGTGGCCAGCGCTTGCCAGGCCGCTTCGGGCCGTTCGGTCTCGGCAGGATCCCCTACGAAGGGATCCAGTACGACGCTCCGCGCGCCGAGTTCACGGAGTTCGTCGAGGTCGGTGAGCACCTGGTCGAGCGAGCCCTCGCCCGCGACCCGCTCGTCCTCCGGCAGGGCCGACGGGGTCAGCCGGAGCAGGATCCGCGGCGCGAACTCCGGCACCGGGCGGTCCTCCTCGGCCGCGATCGCCCGCAGCCGACCCATTGCCGTGCGCAACCAGTCGACGCGTTCCCGGAGCGGGTGCCAGGCGTCGCCGAGGCGGACGGCCCGGCGAAGTCCCGCCGTACTGCGACCGCCGATCCACAGCGGGATCTGGCCGCCGCCGTAGTCCTTGTCGTTCTCCCAGGCGCGGCGGATCTCGGTCAGTGTCTGGTCGGTCACGCGACCGCGCTGGTCGAAGTCGGCGCCCAGCGCCTCGAACTCCTGCCAGGCCCAGCCGACGCCCACGCCGAGGACGAGCCGGCCGCCGCTCAGCTGGTTGAGATTCGCCGCCATCCTTGCCACCAGCAACGGGTGGCGGTACGGCGCGATCAGCACGGTGGTGCCGAGCCGGACCCGTTCGGTGATGCCGGCGATCCAGCTCAGGGTGGTGAACGGTTCGTAGAAGGGAGCCGGGTACTGCTCGGCGACATCGGGCGTGATGGCGACGTGGTCCGAGACCATGAGGAGGTCGTAGCCGAGGCCCTCGACTGTGCGCGCCCAGTCGCGCAGCCGGGCCGGGGTCGCGCCGGGGCCGAAGTTGGGGACGTTCACACCAAGTTCCACGCCCATCAGGCTATCCAGGTCGAGGGTGGGTTCTGAAGGGAATGCTCCCGGCGTACGGCGGCTTCTGCCGTGGAATCGCCGGTATATTTGCGCTATGACCGAGAGTCTCGATCCGACCGACTGGGCCATCCTGGTCGAGTTGCAGAACGATGCCCGGATCTCGCTGACCGAGTTGGGCCGCCGGGTGAACCTCAGCGCGTCGGCGACCACCGAGCGCGTTCGGCGGCTCGAGTCGACCGGGATCATCACCGCGTACCGCGCCGAGGTGGATCTGACGAAGGTGGGTTATCCGGTGCTGGCCGTCGTACGACTGAAGTACCCGGGCAACAAGCACGGCCCGTTGCACCAACTGCTGAAGGAGCGCCTCGAGATCCTCGAGTGCCTGCGCACCACCGGCGACGACTGCTACACCCTCAAGGTCGCCGCCGCCTCGATGCCGCACCTGGAGGAGTTGGTGAACGAGCTCACCGAGTTCGGCAGCACCACCACCAACCTCGTCTACTCCCAAACCCAGCCCTACCGAGGACCGCAACAGAACCCCGCCCCGTCCGCACACTGAGTCTCGCTCTGGGCGGGGCGGACCTCCACCACTCACCAACCGCACACAATCTCCGCAGCTCAGGCTCAGCCGTGGGCTCAGACAGTCCATCCGCAAGGGTTGGTGAGTGGTGGAGGTCCGGGAAGCCGAGGTACGGCGCGCCACTCGGGCTGCCGGCGGGAGGCTGCATCGACGTAGGCTGACGGTGTGAGGGTGCTCGTCACTGGGGCCGCTGGTCTGCTGGGGAGCGAAGTTGTGCGGCTGGCCGAGCACGAGGTGATACCGACCTACCACAGAGCGCCAGTGCCGGGTGGGGTCCGGATGGATGTCCGGGACCGGGGCGAGGTCGAGGACGTCATTCGCAAGGTCCGCCCGGACGGGATCATTCACGCCGCCTTCCAGCAATCCGACTGGGTGACGACGGCCGACGGTCCCGCGAACATCGCCATCGCTGCCCGCGGCACGCGGCTCGTCTTCGTGTCGACCGACGTGGTCTTCGGCGGTGGCGAGCAGCCGTACGACGAGGACGCGAGTCCCTGCCCGATCACGCCGTACGGCGCGGCGAAAGCGGCCGCGGAGACCGCCGTCAGGGCGATCGACCCGTCCGCCGTCATCGCCCGGACGTCGCTCATCATCGGGTACGACGGCAGGTCGTCCACCGAGCGACTCGTGCATGCTCTGGCCGCCGGCGAACCAGGAGCACTACACACCGGCAACATCCGATGCCCGGTCTATGTGACCGACCTAGCCTCGGCGTTGCTCGAGCTCCTGGAGTCAGACGCCAAAGGCCCGGCTCATGTGGCCGGCCCCGAGGCGATCGACCGGCTCGAGCTCGGCCGGCTGATCGCCGCCCGCGACGGAATCCACCCGCACGTACTGCCGTTCGCGCCCGGCTCCCCCTCGGACGTCCGCCTCGACGGCAAGCGAACCCAGGCGATGCTCCGGACCCGGCTGCGACCGGTGAGTGAGTTCCTGGTGTAGGTCGATGTGGTTGCGCTGTTCCGGGCTGGACACGGTCGGCGAGCCTGGACCCGGCTGATTTCGGCGCAACCGGCCGAACCGTGAACACCTTCCGGGGGCCTCGGACATCTGGCCAGATGTACGCGGTCCCGACAAGGTGTCCGAAGTTCCGGCTTTCCGCGCGGGTTGACCACCATCCGGCTGATTCGGTCCGGATCCCGAGACCCCAGCCCCAGATCCGTGCAATCGCCGGGACCTGAGACAAGAAAACGGTTCGCGGAGACCTGATATTTCATGTCCCAGCCCACCAGACGGTGTCTCAAGGTCCCGCCTTCTCCCCTGGTTTGACCAGCATCCGGACCAAACCGGCCACCACTTGGTGTGCGACACCACAGTCGGTCCGCAGACAGGGCTAGGCGGTTTCGTCCACGGTCGTGGTGACCGGGGTGCCGAGCTCGACAGTGCGGCTGACGGTGCAGAGTCGGTCGTGGGACATCTTCACCGCGCGCGGGAGAGCCTCGCGTGCCTTGTCGCCGTCTTCGCCCTCGGGGAAGCGGATGGTGAACTCGACGGCGAGGTTCTCCATCCGGTTGCCCTCCTCGGGGTCGCGGAGCTTGTCGCCCCGGACCACCGCGCGGAACTCGGTCGGCTCGGCCCGGCGGCTGACCACCACGTCGACGTCGATCGCGGTGCAGGTGCCGATCGCGGCCAGCAGCAGTTCGACCGGGGTGAAGTCGGTGTCGTCACCGCCGGAGCCGATCCGGAGGGTGCCGCCGCGTGCGTTGCGGACCTCGTAGCTGCTGTTGGCCAGGCGCTCGAAATGCACCTGCCGGAGTGAGTCACCCATAACCGTCACATTCTGTTGCTTGTGGCAACGTCAGAGATTCTTCAGTGCCTCGGCCGCCGGGGTCTCACCGGCGACGAGTTCGAGGGTCCGGCCGATCGAGGCCGGGGTGTCGCAGAGCCCGGCCAGCACCAGCGCCACGTCGTCGCGGCTGATGCTGCCGTTCCCGGTCTTGTCCGCGAGCCGGACCTGGCCGGTGCCCGGGTCGTTGGTGAGTGCGCCCGGCCGCAGGATGGTCCAGTCCAGGTCGCGCCGTCGGAGGTCTTCCTCGGCGGCCCACTTCGCCTTCAGGTAGACGGTGAACACCTCGTCGTCGGTCAGTGAGTCAGCCCGGTCGGCGCCCATCGAGCCGACCTGGATGTGCCGCCGGACGCCGGCCTGCTCGGACGCGTCCGCGAACAGCGCGGCGGCCCCGCGGTCGACCGTGTCCTTGCGCGTCTTCCCGCTGCCCGGTCCCGCGCCGGCGGCGAAGATCGCGACGTCGGCTCCGGCCAGTACGTCGGCAACGGCTGCCGCGTCGGCCTGTTCGAGATCCAGTACGGCGGCCTGCCCGCCAACTGTGGTGATGTCGTCCTCGTGGTCGGGGTTGCGGACCATCCCGACCACCTGATGCCCGTCCTCGGCCAGCAGCTTGGTCAGCCGCAGCGCGATCTGCCCGTGTCCACCCGCAATCACCACTCGCATACCCCGAGCCTAACCCGCCGCCGAATCAGGCAGACTGCTCCCGTGCCTCACGCAACAACCGCCGACGGCTGCCGCATCGCCTACCAGGTCCGTGGCGACGGGCTACCGCTTGTTCTGCTCGCCGGCCAGTCCAACAACCACACCTGGTGGGACCCGGTCCGCCCCGACTTCGAGGCGTCGTACCGGACGATCACTCTCGACTGGCGTGGCACCGGGGCCAGCGACAAGCCGGACGAGGTCTACAGCACGCCAGGGTTCGCCGACGATGTGATCGCAGTACTGGATGACCTCGGGTTGGCCACGGCACACGTCTACGGCACGTCGATGGGTGGTCGCGTTGCGCAGTGGGTCGCGATCAACCATCCCGACCGGGTGAAGGCGCTCGTCCTCGGATGTACGTCACCGGGCGCGGCACATGGCTACGAACGCAGCCAGGAGATCCGGCGAGCACTCGCTGATCCCAAGCGGACCGGTCGGGTGCTGCTCGACCTCATGTACACACCGGCCTGGCTGGCGGCGAACCCCGGCCCACACCCGGTCCTGGGTGACGCGAAGATGCCGTCGTACGCGAAGTCACGACACCTGGTCGCGAGCAACAAGCACGACGCGTGGGACGGGCTGCCGAGCATCACGGCGCCGACGCTCATCCTGCACGGGACGGACGACGTCTTCAGCCCGGTCGCGAACGCGCAACTCCTCGCGGACCGGATCCCAGGCGCTCGCGCGGAGCTGATCCAGGGTGCGCGGCACGCCTACTTCCACGAGTTCCACCTGACCGCAGGACCGCTGGCCCTGGACTTCCTGGCTCAGTCGGACTGACTGAGGATCGGGCGGAGGGCATCCAGTACGGAGGGATCCTCGATGGTGGACGGGACCGGCTCGTCCCGGCCGTCCGCGATCCCACGCATGGTCTTGCGCAGGATCTTCCCCGACCGCGTCTTCGGCAGCGCGTCCACCACCGACACATCCCGGAACGCGGCCACCGGCCCGATGTCCCGTCGTACCGCTGCCACCAGTTCGTCCCGCAGGACCTCCTCGGCGATGTCTGCACCGGCCTTCAGTACGACGAGACCGCGCGGCAACTGTCCCTTCAACGCGTCGTGTACGCCGATCACCGCGCACTCGGCGACGGCCGGATGGGCCGCGAGCACGGCCTCCATGCTGCCGGTCGACAACCGGTGACCGGCCACGTTGATCACGTCGTCGGTGCGGCCCATCACGAAGATGTACCCGTCGTCGTCGAGGTAGCCGGAGTCGCCGGTCAGGTAGTAGCCGTCGTACCGGCTCAGGTAGTTGTCGATGTAGCGCTGGTCGTCGCCCCACAGCGTCGGCAACGCACCCGGCGGGAGCGGCAGCTTGATCGCGATCGCGCCTTCCTCACCCGGCGGCAGTTGGGTGCCGACGGCATCAAGGATCTGCAGGTTCCAGCCAGGCATCGGGACGGTGGCCGAGCCGGGTTTGGTCGGCAGCGGCTCGAGACCGCGCGGGTTGGCCGCGATCGGCCAGCCGGTCTCGGTCTGCCACCAGTGATCTACCACCGGTACGCCGAGGTGCTCGTGCGCCCAGTGATAGGTCTCCGGGTCCAGCCGTTCACCGGCCAGGAACAGAGTGCGGAAGCCGGGCAGCTCGTACTTGCCTAGCTCCAAAGCTTCGGGGTCGACTCGCTTGATCGCGCGGAACGCGGTCGGCGCTGTGAACAACGCCTTTGCGCCGTGCTCGGAGATGACCCGCCAGAAGGCACCGGCATCCGGCGTACCGACCGGCTTTCCTTCATAGAGGACGGAGGTAGCGCCGACCAGCAGCGGCGCGTACACGATGTACGAGTGGCCGACGACCCAGCCGACGTCGGAGGCCGTCCACCACACGTCACCCGGTCCGATGTCGTAGACCGCACGCATCGACCAGGCCAGCGCGACCGCGTGACCGCCGTTGTCGCGGACCACGCCCTTCGGCTTCCCCGTCGTACCCGAGGTGTAGAGGATGTAGAGCGGGTCGGTCGCTGCGACCGGGACAGGGTCGGCGGGTTCCGCGCCGGCGGTGAGCTCGGTCCAGTCCAGGTCGCGGTCGCCGAGCTTCGCGAGCGCGGCCTCGCGCTGCAGCACGATCGTGTGGTCGGGCTGGTGCTGGGTGAGCTCGAGTGCGGCGTCGATGATCGGCTTGTACTCGACCACCCGGGTCGGCTCGATGCCACAGGAGGCGGCGACGATCACGCGGGGTCGGGCGTCGTCGATCCGGGCCGCGAGTTCCTTCGGCGCGAATCCGCCGAAGACGACGGAGTGGATCGCGCCCAGCCGGGCGCACGCGAGCATCGTCATCGCGGCCTCCGGCACCATCGGCATGTAGACAATCACACGATCGCCCTGGCCGACCCCGAGCGACTTCAGCGCCCCGGCGAACACCGCGACCTCGTCACGCAACTGCTGATACGTCAGGGTCCGCTTCGTCCCGGTCACCGGTGAGTCGTAGATCAGCGCGGTCCGGTCGCCGTGACCGGCCTCGATATGCCGATCGAGCGCGTTGTACGACGTGTTCAGCTCGGCGTCGGGGAACCACCGATAGAGTGGTGCGGCTGAGTCGTCCAGTGCCCGTTGCGGTGGCCGGGTCCACGAGACCGCCTCGGCGGCCTGCAGCCAGAACCCTTCCGGATCCTCGAGACTCCGGCGGTAGCTCTCGTCGTACGCACCCATCGGCTCAGCCTCCTCGGCTCCATCGTGGCAGGGTTGAGGCATGACGGTAAGTGTCGAGGACATCCGGGCGGCGGCGGAGCGGATCGCCGGGCGGGTACGACGTACGCCGGTGATCCAGGTGGCGCCGGGCCTGACGTTCAAGCTGGAGCTGTTGCAGCACACCGGGTCGTTCAAGCCGCGCGGAGCGTTCAACCGGTTGCTCTCGGCGAAGGAACGCGGTGAGCTGACCGGGCAAGGCATCGTGGCGGCGTCCGGCGGCAATGCCGGACTGGCCTCGGCCTACGCGGCACGGGAGCTCGGTGTGCCCGCGCGGATCTTCGTACCGGTGAACACTCCGGCTCCGAAGCTCACGAAGCTGCGGATCCTCGGCGCCGAGGTCGTACAGATCGGGAACGAGTACGCGGAGGCCTACCAGGCGGCACTCCAGGCACGAGACGAGTCGGGCGCCCTCCTGGTGCACGCCTACGACCAGCCTGAGGTTGTCGCCGGTCAGGGAACCATCGGACTGGAACTCCTGGAGCAGGCCGGCATGTTCGACACCGTGCTGGTCGCAGTGGGCGGTGGCGGGCTGGTCGGCGGCATCGCGACGGCGATCGGCGACAACGCCCAGGTGATCGGCGTGGAGCCGGAGCTCGCGCCGACGATGCACAACGCCCTGCAGGCCGGTCAGCCGGTGGATGGCTCGGTCGGTGGTGTCGCGGTGGATTCATTGGGTGGCCGCCGGTTCGGCGACCTGGCGTTCGAGGCTGTCCAGGAGTACGGCGTACGCTCGCTGCTCGTCGACGACGACGCGATCATTGCCGCTCGCAACCAACTGTGGCAGGACTACCGCTTGGTCGTGGAGCACGGTGCAGCGACGGCGTATGCGGCCCTGACCGCCGGTGTGTACCGGCCGGCCGGTGGAGAGCGGGTCGTCGTCGTGGTGTGCGGAGCCAACACAGACCCGGCGACGCTCAGATAACCGTCTTGCGTTTCGGGCGGTCGTCGGCGAGGACCCAAGCGGCCAGAACACCGGCGATCGCGCCGAAGAGGTGACCCTGCCAGGAGATGCCGTCCTGCGGCAGCAGCCCGCCGAGCAGCGCACTCCCCCACACGAGCACGACGAGTACGCCGACCAGCACCTGACTGAGCCGGCGGTTGAAGATCCCGCGCGCGATCAGATACGCCGCGAATCCGAAAACGAGCCCACTGGCGCCGATGGTGATCGTGTTGGGCGGTGAGACCAGCCAGGTGCCGAAGCCGCCGATGACGGTCACGATCGCGGTGACCGCGAACAGTCGGACCGCACCACTGATGGCGATCAACGCGCCGAGCGTGACCAGCGGCAGCGTGTTCGAGATCAGGTGGCCGAACCCGAGGTGCAGGAACGGCGCCGTGACGACGCCGAGCAGCCCTTCCGGATCGCGCGAGATGATTCCGTACTGATCGAGTGCGCCGTTCATCGCCGTGTCGACGATCTCGCTCAGCCACATCAGCCCGACCAGCGCGGCGAGCAACTTCAGCCCGCCGCCGATCCGGCCCGTGTCCACGGTCCGTCCGGTCCGCTTCGCCGGCGTCTGAAAGCTCATCCACGTCCTCGCTTCGCTCCGGGCGCGGATGAGGCACGAAAAGCACTGTGCTTGATGATGAACTCGCTCCGCTCGTCCATACCCTCAACGATGCCGTATCGGCTCAAATCTCAACCCGTGGTTGGCGCGGCGACAGCACAGGGTGACCTCTGCGATACTCCCCGTGCCTGAGCGGGGCGATGGGGAGAGGCCGTAGTCGAGAGGCCGAGTGAGGTGTGGGGGAAGCGCGATGCCGGTAGCCGTCTATGTGCTCGGCCTGAGCATTTTCGCTCAGGGAACGTCGGAGTTGATGCTCGCCGGGCTGTTGCCTGAGCTGTCAGCGGATCTGCACGTCTCGATCCCCGCGGCCGGTCTGCTGATCTCCGCGTTCGCCGTCGGCATGCTGATCGGCGCACCGGTCCTGGCGGTCGTCACGCTCACCTGGTCCCGCCGTACGGCGCTCTTGCTCTTCCTCGCCGTCTTCGCGCTCACGCATGTCGCCGGTGCGCTCACCCCGAACTACGCCGTACTGCTCGCCACCCGCATCGTCGGCGCCTTCGTCTACGCGGGGTTCTGGTCCGTCGCGGCCGTCACCGTGGTCGCGCTCGTACCGAAGAACGCCCGCGCGCGGGCGATGAGCATTGTCACCGGCGGCCTGACCATCGCCACCATCGTCGGGCTCCCGGCCGGCACCGTGATGGGCCAGCACCTCGGCTGGCGTACGGCGTTCTGGACCGTCGCCGGACTCTGTGTCCTCGCGATGGCCGGTGTGCTGGCGACCATTCCCGGCGGACGTCCCGACCCGTCGCAGACACCACGGCTCCGCGACGAGATCCGTGCGCTCGCCAACTCGCGGCTCTGGCTGGCGTTCTGCACCACCGCGCTGGTCACCGCGACCATCCTGGTGGTGTTCAGCTACCTCGCTCCCCTGCTGATCCAGACGACCGGGCTGACGCCGGGTGCGGTGCCCGGGGTCCTGGCGCTCTACGGTCTCGGCTCGTTCATCGGGATCACCCTCGGCGGCCGGACCGCGGACGCGCTGCCCTTTCACACGCTCTTCACCGGTATCGCAGGCCTATGCGTCCTGTCCACGATCCTCGCCGTCACCGCGACCAGCCCGGTCATCGCGATCACGGTCATCGTCCTGCTGGGCGGCTTCGGCTTCGCGACCAACCCGGCTCTCAACGCGCGTGTGTTCAGCCTGGCGGGTGATGCCCCGACGTTGGCGACGGCGATCAACTTCTCCGCGTTCAACGTCGGAATCACGGCAGGGCCGTGGCTCGGCGGTCTGGCGATCGACGCCGGCGCGGATTACTCCGCGCTCGGCTGGATCGCCGTCGCCACCGGGCTCACGGCCCTGGGTACCGTCGTCGTGGCAGCTCTGCTGCCGGTCAGTTCACCGGACCACTCGGGTCGATATGGCTCGGGTCGAACTCGGCGTGCCGGTTGAACACGTACTTGTTCAGCAGCCAGGTGACCGCCCACAGCCCGACACCAATCAGCATCAGCCAGCCGGCGATCTTGTAGTCCGCAGTGGCCCGTCCGGACAGCGGGCTGGCCAGGTAGACGCACAGTACGGCGCCCAGGATCGGCAGCACGGTCGGTGCGTGGAAGTGCTTGTGCTCGACCCGGTCCCGGCGCAGCACCAGGACGGCCACGTTCACAATCGCGAACACACACAGCAGCAGGAACGCCGTCGTACCACCGAGCGCGGCCAGGTCGGCGTACCCGATCAGGAAGAACGCGAGCAGCGTGGTGAACAGGATCGCGATCCACGGTGTACGGCGCTTGCGCAGCACCCGGCCGAGCGGACCGGGCAGGACCTGCTCGTGCGACATGCCGTACAGCAGCCGGCTCGCCATCAGCATGTTGATCAGAGCCGAGTTGGCGACCGCGAACATCGTGATCCAGGCGAAGAGTTCGAGCGGGAAGTTCGGTGCGCCGGCTTCGACCACCTTCAGCAGCGGTGTGGATCCCTTGTTCAGGTCCTCGGGCGACACCAAGGTGACCGCCGAGATCGCGACCAGGACGTAGATGACTCCGGTGATGCAGAGGCCGATCAGCATGATCTTCGGGAAGATCTTGACCGGGTCCTTGGTCTCCTCGGCCATGTTCACCGAGTCCTCGAAGCCGACCATCGCGAAGAACGCCAGCGCGGTCGCCGCGGTGACGGATCCGAACGCCGTCTCACCGGACGGGGTGTTGAACTCGGTCAGCCGGGAGGTGTCGCCGTCACCGCTGCCGATCGCCCAGGCACCGATCGCGATCACGATCAGCAGACCGCTGAGCTCGACACAGGTCAGCACGACGTTCGCCTTCACGCTCTCGCCGACACCGCGCAGGTTCACCAGCGCGATCAGGGCCATGAAGCTCAGCGAGGTGATCATCAGCAGCGAGCCGCGCTCGGGGTCGATGTCGGCGGCGGAGAAGAAGTTCGCCGCGAACGCCTTCGACGCGCTCGACGCCGAGGTGAGGCCGGAGCACATCACCGCGAAGGTGAGCAGGAAGGTGAGGAAGTGGATCCCGAACGCCTTGTGCGTATAGACCGCGGCGCCACCGGCCCGTGGGTACTTGGTGACCAGTTCCAGATAGCTGGTGGCGGTCAGCAGCGCCACGATGAAGGCGCACAGGAACGGCAGCCAGACCGCTCCGCCGACCTGGCCGGCCACCTTGCCGGTCAGCGCGTACACGCCGGTGCCGAGGATGTCGCCGACCACGAACAGCAGCAACAGTCCCGGGCCCATCACCCGTTTCAGCTCAGGCCGGTGACCGACCTCGGGCGCAGCCGCCGCGCCAGCACTCTCACTCATCGTGCCTCCCTGGATTCGGTGCGTCAGTGGACCATATCCGGGGGTGCATCGGCACGGCCCGAGACAAGGCCGTGACCGGAAGGTGACCGGTGGCCTGCGACCATGTGGCCCGTGATGCACCTTCGTCTCATCGTCCCACCGGATCGCACCGGGCGCGTCCTGGACACGCTCGTCGACGACCCGCGGGTGACCAGCATCGTCCACCTCGCCGGAGCGGCGCATCGTCCCGCCGGTGACGTCGTCGAGTGCGACGTCACCCGCGAAGCGACCTCGGACATCCTCGCCTGGCTCAAGGAACAAGGCTTGTACGACGATGGCTCGGTGGCGATCGCGCAGGTCGACTCGGCACCGTCCCGGAACGCCCGCGCGACCGAGAAGGCGGCACCAGGCGCGCCGGACGACGCGGTCATCTGGGACGCCGTCGTCGACAACGCCTACAACGAGGCCAAGGGTTCGTGGGTGTACTACGCGTTCCTGACCCTGGCGACGATGATCGCGGCCGTTGCCGTGGTCACCGATTCGTCGATCCTGGTGGTCGGCGCGATGGTCGTCGGGCCCGAGTTCGGAGTGGTCGCGGCGCTGGCGGTCGGGATCGCGCTGCGCAACGCCGGTCTGACCTGGCGGTCCGCGCTGTTGCTGGTGTGGGGCTTCCTGCTGGCGATCGTGCTCACCACGCTCGCCGCCTTGTTGGCCCGCGCGGTCGGGTGGATCGATGTCGGTGACGTGACGGCGGCGCGGCCGTTGACCGGGTTCATCTGGCGACCGGACAGGTGGTCGGCCGTGGTCGCCGTACTGGCTGGGTGTGCTGGTGTGTTGTCGCAGACGGCCGGGCGGGCGAACGCGCTGGTCGGGGTGTTCATCTCGGTGACCACGGTGCCTGCCGCCGGCGACCTGGCGTTGTCGGTCGCACTGTGGGCGCCGCACCACATCGGAGGTGCCGCGGCGCAGCTCGGCATCAACCTCGTCGGGATGACGCTGGCCGGAGTGATCACGCTGCTGCTGCAGCGGGTGATCTGGCGGACCTACCTGCGGATGAAGAGGGGCGCGGGCGCGCGCGTTGAGGCTTGACCGGGCGTCCCCTGTCCGGTCCGCGCGCGCCCTGCCCCGTTAGTCGTACCCCATTCGGGGGTGCCCCGCACCAGACATCTGGCTGACGCATGTCGGACATGGCGCGAAGTCGCCAGCCAGCTTCAGGGCATCCGGGAGACGAGATAGCCTGTCCAGGATCCGGGCTGCACGGGAGGGTTGGATGCTGGAGTCGCTGGGGGTGGAACCGGCGGACGAACAGGCCTACCGTGCGCTGCTCGCCGCCCCGGGGTGCGACCTGACCGAGTTCACCAAGCGACTCGATCGGGACGAGAAAGAAGTCCTCGCGACGGTCGAGCGGCTCGAGGAACTCGGGCTGCTGACGACCACCTCCGACCGACCACCCCGCCTGTTGCCGACCCGCCCGGATGTTGCGGTCGACGCGCTGGTCGCCGTACGGCGTGCCGAGTTGGACCGGGTTCGGGCCGAGGCACGGGTGCTGCTGTCGGAGCTTCGGGCGCAGGAGCAGCACCGGCCGGAGAACCTGGTCGAGGTGATCGTCGGGCAGGAGGCGATCGCGGCGCGGTTCGCGCAGTTGCTGAACGGGACGCGGGAGCAGTTGCTGGTGCTGGACCGGCCGCCGTACGCGTCGCAGGTCGACGAGTCGGACACGCGGGTGCGCGGACTGCTCAACGAAGGGGTGGTTGTCCAGGGCATCTACTCCCCCGACTCCCTCGACGTACCGGGCGGAGTGGACGAGGCGTTCAGCGCGGCCGATGCCGGCGAGACGTCACGGGTGCATCCGCAGGTGCCGATGAAGCTGGCCGTGTTCGACCGCACGGTCGCGCTGCTGCCGTTGGCGGTCGACCAGTTGGTCGACAGTGCGCTCGTCGTACATCCGTGTGCGTTGCTGGACGCGCTGATCGAGATGTTCACGCTGCTGTGGGATCAGGCGGTGCCGGTGGTGCCGCCGGCGAAGACGGATCCGCTGGACGCGCGGTTGATGACGCTGCTCGCCGCGGGATTCAAGGACGACGCGATCGCGCGGCAGCTCGGGCTCAGCAGCAGGACGGTCGGACGTCGCGTCGCCGAGCTGATGGAGACGCTGGGTGCGCGGACCCGGTTCCAGGCCGGGATCCACGCTCAGCGCCGCCATCTACTCGAAGACAGCTGAGTCAGCAGGTGCCGAGCATCTGCTGCAGGGCGGTCTTCTCGGCCGACTGCAGCGCCAGACCGTAGGTGTGCTTCACCCAGATCCATTCGCGCGCGTAGATGCAGTGCACCGAGGTGTTCGGCGGCTTCCACGCGGACGGGTCCTTGTCACCCTTCGAGCGGTTGCTCGACGCCGTGACCGCGATCAGCTGCGCGATGGTCAGGTCGTTGGCGAACTGCTGCCGCTTGGAGGTGGACCAGGTGTTGGCACCGGACTTCCACGCTTCGGCCAGCGGGACGATGTGGTCGATGTCGATCGACGAGTCGTCCTCGACCCAGGTGGAGTCGTACACGCTGTACCACCGGCCGGCAGTCGGCTCGCACTGGCTGTCGACCGTGACGCCGGTGCCGTCGCGCTTCAGCACCTGGTCGCGGGTGTCGCAGGTACCGGACTGGGTGATCCAGTGCGGGAACAGGTCCCGGCTGTAGCCGGTGGTCGAGCCCTCGGCCTTGACCGTGAGGCCTGCCAGCTGGGTGGCCGCCGTACTGGCCGAGGGCGGGGTCGGTGGGTAGGCCAGCGCCGGTCCGGCGCTCAGGCCCCATGCGGTCGCGGTGGCGACAGCAGTGATCACAAGCGTGGTGAAACGTCGCATCAGTCAGGCCTCCGAAGGGTCGGGCGGGTCCCCCCTGACTTGCTGCCCTCAGCCTTCCCCGACTACACGGCGTAAGAAACCACTCACCGATGAAAGCCGCGTGAACGGTCCTGCTCAGGCCGGTGTCGGCGCCGCCGGCTCGAAGCTGGCCAGCATCTCCTCCAAGGCGCGCTGGTTGGGTCCGACGAACGGATCCGCCTGCGGTGCTGTCTCGAGAAGATCCAGAAACTCGGTGGTGTGTCGCGGTGCCGGCGGCAGGTGGGTACTCAGGATCACCGACGGGTCCATCTCCCGCAGCGGCTGGATGGTACGGCGGAAGGCTTCCTGGTCGACGTTGTGCACCCACGGGCTGTCGAGCGTCGCCCACAGCAACTGTCCGCCGCGCAACGCGTCCTGGGGAGCGTCGCTGACGTCACCGCAGTCGGCGAGTTCCGACGTCGGCATCGGCGCGCCGAAACAGTCGGAGCTGAAGCAGGCCCGCGAGCGGTCGTCGTAGAAACCGACAGTCGCCGGACTGTCGTACAACGGCGGGCGGAAGCCTGTCACCGTCCGGTCCCCCAGCGAGAGCGACTCGCCGGGATTGAGCAGGTAGAGCCGGTCCATCGGCAGCGGCCGCTCGGTCGACATGATCCCGGCGCCGATGAAGGTCGTGATCAGACGTGCCTGCGGGGCCGCTTCGAGCAGGTCGAACAGCGACCCGGTGTGATCCCGGTCCGGGTGGGTCAGCCAGATCCACCGGACATCCTTCGGATCGACCACCGAACCGAGTGCATCCATGAAACCCCGGTCCGGCAGGCTCAGACCGGTATCGATCACCAACGGTTCGGCCGCCATGAGCACGAACGCGTTGATCGGCAGAAACCCGATCCCGGGTATCGGTAGCTGGTCACTCAGCACGCTGATGTCAGCACCTACACGGTTGATCCGCATGATGATTTCCCCCTTTGGAGTTCGGCCGTCACCCACTGCAAGAACGCCGGAACCGCTCCTCTTCGGAGCGTCCGCCGCCTTCCACGTGCTGTCAAGAACCCGCCGACATCCCCTGTTTACAAGGCTTCACGGTTCCGAAATGCCGTGCCGGTATACAGGCGACACCATCCAGTGAGGAGATGCCGATGGCAACCATTGGTGAACTGGCCGCTGCCCTGCTGCGCTCCGGCCTCGGCCGCCGGGACTTCCTGCGCGCGACCGCCGCCGTCAGCGCCGCCGGTGTCAGCGCCGGCGGTGTGACGGCCTCGGCGAGTACGGCGAGTTCCGCGCAGGCCGCCGTACCGCGGGAGGTGTTGCAGCCTGGCAAGGGGCCGATCCACGGCCGTCACTATCTGCGGTCGACGCCTGACCAGGTCCGGTGGGGCTACGTCCCGTCGCTCGACAGCGCCCCGGTACTGCGGATTCGGTCAGGTGAGACCGTCACCGTCGACACGGTCTCCCACGAAGGCATCCTGGAGGACCAGGGCCGTGATCCGGTCGAGTACTTCGCCGGGCACGGCGTCGCCAGGTCGTCGGTGCTGGACGACGCCGTCGCCATCGCCCGCGACTACGACCGTGCCACGCGGAACTTCGACGTCGACGGGCCACATGTCGTCACCGGCCCGATCTTCGTCCAGGACGCGAAACCCGGCGACGTACTCAAGATCGAGATGCTGTCGATGCTCCCGCGCGTCCCGTACGGCGTGGTGTCCAGCCGGCACGGGAAGGGTGCACTCCCCCGACTGGCCGGCGGCGGTGTCCCGGCCGGGATCACGATCGACGAGATCATGCCGCCGGTCGAGACCGACGGTCGCGCCACCGGCGACCCGACCCGGTACGGCAACGTCTCGGTGTTCACCCCGGTCCGGGGCGGACGCGGGGTGATGGCGCGCGGCAAAGTGACCTTCCCGCTGAACCCGTTCATGGGACTGATGGGCGTCGCGTTCGCCGGCTCGGCATCGCCGACAGCACCGGAGCTGAACTCGATCCCGCCGACGCTCGGCGGCGGGAACATCGACATCAACCTGCTCGGCGTCCGGTCCACGTTCTATCTGCCCGTGTTCGCCGACGGCGCGCTGTTCCACGTCGGCGACCCGCACTTCGCGATGGGCAACGGCGAGGTCGCGCTGACCGCACTGGAGGGCTCGCTGCGGGCGACCTTCCGGCTCACGGCCTGCAAGAAGGGCTCTGGCGACGCGCCGTCGGTGGCCTTCGGGTACCCGTTTGCGGAGACGCCGGAGGCCTGGGTCCCGATCGGCCTGTCCGACCCGGACGGCAGCCAGAACGGTCAGGGCAACGACCTGAACATTGCCATGCGCCGCGCGGTCGTGAACGCCCTCGACTTCCTCGAAACCGACCAGGGCATGGACCGCGCGACGGCGTACGCCTATCTGTCCGCCGCGGCCGACTTCGAGGTCTCCCAGGTCGTCGACCGGACCACCGGCGTCCACGGCGTGATCCGGAAGGCAGATTTCAGCTAGTCGTGTTCGACGACCGTGAGGGTCCAGCCGGCGCCCGTGCCGTCGAGCTCGGCGTTCCAGCGTTCGCTGACGAGTTTGTGGAGCGACTTCGGGGTGCCTGGATCCTTGCCTGATTCAAGGAGATGGCGGGCGACCAGGCCGCGGGTGTGCTTGGCGTTGTGCGAGACGACGGAGCGGACGCCGTTGCGTTCGCGGACGACGTTCACCGCGACCCACTTGGCCGCCTGGTCGCCGCTCGGCCGCCAGGCAGCCACGTAGGTGGACGAGCGGCAGTCGACGATCACCCCGTCGGCCTCCGCGAGTACGGCGGCCAGCGGGTCGCGCCATACCGAAGCAAGCGGTCCGAGGCCGGGCAACGTCGTACCCATGGACAGCCGGTACGGCGGTACACGGTCGGCCATCCGCAACGCGCCCCAGGCGGCGGACACGACGAGCAGGCGGTTGCCGGCCCGTCGCTTGCTGCCCGCGGACAAGGTTGCGTAGCCGAGGGCGTCGTACAGGACCCCTGAGTACAGCTCGGACACGGGCACGGCAGGCTCGGTGCGCCAGCGGGTGTTCCGGTCGACCTCACCTTGGAGGGAGGCTCCAACCCCGAGTACGTCGTACGCGTCGGACGAGGCGGAGACCTTCGCCAGCGTGTCGAGGACCTGCTCGCGGACAGGGTTCAGCTCCGGGAACGACAGCGACGAATGGTCGACAGCGCGACCGCGAGACCGTCCGGTCTTGCCTTCGGACGGCGGCAGCAGGATGAGGGTCACGTGAGCTCGTCCAGGGCGGCCAGGTCGGCGGCGGTCGGGTCCCACAGGCCGGCGGTGACGTTCTGCTCGATCTGCTCCGGGTTGGTCGCACCGGCGATCACCGACGCGACCGCGGGCTGCGCCGCGAGGCCGCCGATGGCGATGTCGATCAGGCTCAGGTCGCGCTCGGCCGCGAACGTCTCGAGCGCCTCGATCTTGTCGAAGTCCGCTCGCGCCAGCCGCTCCGGCTGAGTCGCGAGCCGGCTGCCCTCGGGCGCCGCCTCGCCGCGCTTGTACTTGCCGCTGAGCAGACCGGAGGCGAGCGGGAAGAACGGCAGCACGCCGAGGCCGAGGTGCTCACAGGCCGGGATCAGCTCGTCCTCGACGTCGCGCTCGAGCAGGGAGTACTGGTTCTGCGCGCTGATGAAGTGCTCCAGGCCGGCGGTCCGCGCGGCCCAGTCGGCGTCGACCACCTGCCAGCCGGCGAACTGGGAGCTGCCGATGTACCGGACCTTGCCCTCGGCAACGAGTTCGGTCAGCGCCGCCAGGGTCTCCTCGATCGGGGTGACCGGGTCCGGGAAGTGCAGCTGGTAGAGATCGATCCAGTCGGTGCCGAGCCGCTGCAGGCTCGACTCGACCGCCTTGCGGATGTACCGGCGGGAACCGCGGACACCCCAGTCCGGGCCGTTCACCCCCTGCATGTCACCGCCGAACTTGGTCGCGATGACCACCTCGTCGCGGCGGCTCCCGAGGGCCTTGCCGAGCAGTTCCTCGCTGTACCCGTGCTCACCGTGGTAAATGTCCGCGGTGTCGAACAGCGTGATCCCCGCGTCCACCGCGGCATTCACCACCGCATCCGTCCGGGTCGCGTCGAGGCGCCGCCCGAAGTTGTTGCAGCCCAGTCCCACCACGCTGACCGTGAGGCCGGAGTCACCCAGCTGCCGGTACTCCATATCCGTCATGTGCCAAGACTAATGACAGGCATAGAGTTGCCGGCATGCCGAGTCTCACCGTCGACGGCGCCCGTACCCGGGCTGCCGCGCTCTCCGTCCAGTCCTACGACGTCGACCTCGACCTGACCCAGGGCGAGCGCACGTTCGGATCCACCACCACGATCAGGTTCACCGCCACCGGTACGACGACCTGGCTCGACATCAAGCCGGACGAGCTCACCTCGGTGACGCTGAACGGTACGGCGGTCGACGTCGCCGGACTGAACGACGGGCGGCTCGAGCTGACCGGCCTGCAGCCGGACAACGAGCTGGTGGTGGTCGCGTCGATGCTCTACTCGCACGACGGGGAGGGACTGCACCGCGCGGTCGACGCCGCCGACGGTCTCGTCTACACCTACGCGATGTCGTTCCTGGACGCGGCGCCGCGGATCTTCGCGTGTTTCGACCAGCCCGACCTCAAGGCGCCGTACCGGATGAAGGTCACCGCGCCGAAGGAGTGGCTGGTGCTCGGGAACGGCGCGGCCACCCAGGTCTCCCCCGGTCGCTGGGAGCTGGCCGAGACGCCGCCGCTGTCGACGTACTTCGTCACCGTCGTGGCCGGGCCGTACCACCAGATCACCGACGAGCACGACGGGATCCCGCTCAGCGTGGTCGCGCGGCAGTCGCTCAAGGAGGCGCTGGAGCGGGAGGCCGAGGACATCTTCACGGTCTCCAAGCAGTCCTTCGACGAGTACCACCGGATGTTCGGCTACCGGTATCCGTTCGGTGAGTACCACCAGGCCTTCGTCCCCGAGTTCAACGCCGGCGCGATGGAGAACCCGGGCTGCGTCACCTTCCGCGACCCGATGGTGTTCCGGTCCGCGGTGACTGACGGCGAGCGGAGCAGCCGGGCCCGGACCGTCGTCCACGAGATGGCGCACCAGTGGTTCGGCGACATCGTCACGATGGAGTGGTGGAACGACCTCTGGCTGAACGAGTCGTTCGCCGAGTACATGGCGCACCGGGTCTCGACCGACGCGACCCAGTACACCGACAACTGGATCGACTTCGCCTTCGTCCGGAAGTGGTGGGGCCTGCAGGCCGACCAGCGGGCGTCCACCCACCCGGTCGCGGCCGACCCGGTCAAGGACGCGCTCGCCTCGCTCGACGACTTCGACGGCATCTCCTACGCCAAGGGCGCCGCGGTCCTCAAGCAGCTGGCCGCGTACCTCGGTGACGACATCTTCCTGGCCGGCGTCGCGGCGCACATCCGGGCGAACGAGTTCGGCAACGCGACGTTCGGCGACCTGGTCGCCAAGTGGACCGAGGCCGGCGCCGTCGACCTCGAGAACTGGGCCAAGCATTGGCTCCGCACACCCGGCCTCGACACGATCAGCGCGTCGCGGACCGACACCGGTATCACGCTGCGCCGCGTCGCCCCGGCCGCGTTCCCGGCCGAGCGTCCGCACAAGCTGACGGTCGGCGGGTACGACGCGGACGGTCAGGGTACGACGGTCGACGTACTGCTGGACGCCGACGAGGTGACGGTCGAGCTCGACCCCTCGGTCGCGGTGGTGATCCCGGACGCGGGTGATGACACCTGGGGCAAGATCCGGCTCGACGCGGACAGCCTGGCGAATCTGGCGTCGGTGCTTCCGAAGATCTCCGACGGGGTGACGCGGGCCGTCGTACTGAACAGCATCCGTGACGCGGTCGCCGACGCCGAGCTGGACCCGAAGCTCGGGTTCGACGTACTGATCGGGATGCTGCCGCACGAGACCAGCGACATCGCGGTCAGCACGATGGTCGGGTGGGCGAACACGCACCTGCTCGCCATCTACCTGCCGTACGAGCCGTACCGCGGCCAGCTGGCCGACACCCTCGGAGCGCGACTCCGGACCACGCCGGCCGGGAGCAGCCTGCAGTTGGCGGTGGCGCGTGGCTATGTGCGGTTCACGGACGAGGCCGACGTGCTGACCGGCTGGCTGAACGGTGAAGGTGTGCCGGACGGGCTCGCGATGGACGCCGACCTGCGGTGGACCGTCCTGCTCCAGCTCGCCCGCCTCGGTGCCGTCGGCGACGCGGAGATCGACGCTGAGCTGCAGCGCGACACGTCCTCCGAGGGTGTGGTGCACTCGGTCCGCTGCCGGGCCGCGCTGCCGACGCCGGAGGCCAAGGAGCGGGCCTGGACGCTGATCATGACGGACGCCGACGTGGCGAACTACGAGCTCTACGCCGCGTGCGAGGGCTTCTGGCATCCACGTCAGGTCGAGCTCACCTCGCCGTACGTGGACCGGTACTTCGCCGAGATCGCCGGCACCGAGAAGCTGCGGTCCGGCTGGGTCGTCGCACAGAGCGCGAAGCTCGCCTTCCCCCGGTACGCCGTCGAGCAGGCGATCGTCTCGCGGGCCTCGGATCTGGTCGCGGACGAGTCGGTCGCGGCCGGGATCCGGCGGTCGGTCGGCGACAGTGTGGACGACCTGAAGCGGGCTCTTGCGGTCCGTTCGGCGTTCGCCGGATAGCTCCTGAGTCGCGGTCACACCGTGTTGTGACTAATGTGACTGGTGTGATCACAAGGACCCTTGTGAGCAGGCAAGATGTGATTTCGTGACGTAACCTCCACAATGACCGCGCGGCACGGCGCGCCGGTCTTGGTCTGGCAGCACGTCCCGGGAGAGACTGTCGAGAACCGCACAGGAGAACAAAGGCAATGCGCGAGGCGAGGCTCGTCGGTCTGAGCCAGGATGGCAAGCAGCTCATCCTGGCGATGGCAGAGACGGGTGAGGAGTTCGCCATCCCGGTCGACGACCGGTTGCGTGCGGCCCTCCGCGGCGACCGTGCCCGACTCGGCCAGCTGGAGATTCAAATGGAGAGCGCGCTGCGCCCACGAGACATCCAGGCTCGTATCCGCGCCGGCGAAAGTCCCGAGGCGGTCGCAGCCGTCGCCCAGATGCCGATGGAACGCGTGATGGCGTTCGCCGGCCCGGTCCTGGCCGAGCGGGACCACATCGCGAGCCTCTCGCAGCGCGCTTCCGTGCGTCGTCGTGGCGGTGCCGACGCCCCGACCCGCAACCTCGGTGCCTGGGTCACCGAGCGGCTCCGCACCCGCCAGGTCGACCCGGCCTCGGCCGAGTGGGACGCCTGGCGGCGCGACGACGGCCGCTGGGCTGTCCGCGTCTCCTACTTCGTCGAGAGCCTGGACGAGGCGGAGCAGAAGGAAGAGAAAGTCGCCATGTTCGCGTACGACGCTCCCGGTCGGTACGCGGTCCCGGACGACGACGAGGCCCGCTGGCTGGTCGGCGAGCAGGCCCAGGTGCTGCCGCCGCCGGTGCAGCCGACCCCCCAGCCCGGTGAGCGCCGGCTGTCCGCGGTCGCCGACATCGACCTGTCGATCGCGCCCGACCACGGCGCCGACAGCTATGAGGCCGGCTTCGAGGACACGGTCAGCCTGCCGCGCAGAAACCACCCTGTTTCCCGCGAGACCACGCGCGAGGCATCGCGGGATGTGGAGCGTGGTCCGCGCCGCGTGCACTCGGTTCCGGATCCGGACACCGAGCCGACGCTGATCGACGTACCGATCGAGCAGCCGCCGGCCTTGCGGCCTGCCGTTCGTGCCGTCGAGAGACCCACCGAGCTCCCGGCCGAGGCCGCCTCCTTCGCTCCGCCGGAGGAGCGCGCTGCCGCCCCAGAGAACCCGTTCACCGAACGACGCTCTCCGGCACCTCCTCGTCGTACTGCTGAAGACCGCACTCCCCCACCTGTCGAGGAGCCCGCGCCCGTCCAGCAGCCGGTCCTGCCTGCGGAGCCTGCTCCGGAGCCGGCGCAGCCCGAGCCTGCGGCTGCACAGGCAGCTCCCGCCGAGGCTGCTGACACTGAGCCGGCCACTACCGAAGAGCCCAAGAAGAAGCCGGCCCGCCGCAATGCCAAGCGCGCCAGTGTCCCCAGCTGGGACGAAATCATGTTCGGCAAGAAGGCCGACTGAGCTGGACCCTCTGGCCGGGTAAGTTCCCGGCTCGTGCTCACAGGTCTTGAGGAGGCTGCGTTGGCAGCCACAGTGCTGGCGGTACGACGCGATCCGGAAGCACGCGAGGCGGTCGACAAATGCTGGCGCCCACTCCAGGAGCTGCAGCCGGACGGGCAGCGGAGTGCGTTCCTGCTGGGCTGGGCCTATCTTGCGCTGGATGATTACGCCTCCGCCTGGGAGTGCCTCAGAGCGGCGGTCGCCTACGGAACAGAACCGGAGCTGACCGGCCGCGCCGCGCTCCTTGCCGGTCTGGTCTCGATGCGTCGCGGGGAGCCTGCGGCTGCAGTGGCTGCCTGGCATCGCGGTTCGGACACGGTGACCGCCGTACTGGACGAGGTCGACTTCAGCCGGGACCTCGCCGTCCAGATCACCGACGACGTGATCCGGCCGGATTACGGCGAGCTCCGCGTAGGCGAGCCAGTCGTGCCTCGGTTGCTGGCCGGCTTCGACACCGAGACCCGGTCGCGGACTGCACTGGGCCTGTATGCGCAGCATTTCGCGGTGAAGCAGCACGCTGCCGCCGCACGAGCGGCCAGGCAGGTCGTGGCGCTGGGACACCCCGATTTCGTCGGCGCAGCCTGGCTTGGCCTGGCGGAGGTCCTGGTGATGACCGGCGACAAGGCGACTGCCGCGCAAGCCTGCCGAGAGGCCGTCGAAACGGCTGCCGCCGGACAAGCGCCTGTACGCGACATCCTCGGATTCGCCGACGTACCGGTCGCCGACGTACCGACGCAGGCGAAGACGCTGCTGGGCGTGCTGCAGCGAGATGCCGGTGAGATCGAGGAATCGCTGGCGACTCTCACCGACGCGGCGCGGGACGACGATCCCGAAGCGGCCTACGCGCTGGCCCAGACCTACGTGAAGGCGGATGACCTCGCGGCGGCTCGCGCGGCTTATCAGCGGGCGGCCGAGCACGTGAGTCCAGTGCAGGAAGAGGCGATCTTCAACCTCGGCCTGCTCGCGAAACAACAGCGCGACCTGGTCGAGGCGACCTGGTGGTTTGGCCAGTACATCAACGCGGGGTGGTCGGCCGGTGCGCTGGCGGCGGCTCATCTCGGGGAGCTCAACTATTGGCTGGGCAACAAGGAAGGGGCGCTGCACTGGTACGAGTACACCCTTCAGCACACCGAGGTCGAGGTGCTGGTCGAGGAGGCGGAGCAGCGGATGGCCGAGATGCTCGCGTCTGGTCCGGCCGACTGAAGTCAGCGCAGGGCCTTCAGGCGGCTGAGCGCCTGCATGGCGTCGCGCTCGATCCGTGAAAGCTCACCGAGGATGGTGCCCGCTTGCACCAGGCATTGCGCGTCGCCTGACTCTCCTGCCTTAGCGATCAGTGCGGCGACTTCGGTCCACAGTGCGGCGGCCTCGCCGTACAGCCTGTGGCCAGTGCGCAAGTGGCTGCTGTCGAGCAGGTCGGTGCATTCGCCGAGGAAGTCGCGGTAGAGGTTGCGGAACAGGGCACCGCCGGTGCCGGCCTTCTCCATCAAGAGGGCAGCCTGTGGCAGGTCCCGCTCCGGGTCGTCGGTCCGCTGAAGCCAGGTGCGTACCAGCTTGCCGGCCTTCTCGATGCCTCGGTGACCGAGGTTGGCGATGGGCGGATCGAGGAAAGCGTCGGCGCAGGCGGTGATGGCGGGAACGATCTGGTCCGACAGAGAGGGCAGCTCTCGGGGAGCGGTGAGGGTGAAGGACCGGTGCTTGGCGGTCATCGGGCCGCGCGCGGCCCTGGCCTCGGCGAGGCTGGTCAGACTCGTGGACACCGCTCCGCCTTGCTGGTCAGTGTCGATCAAGTACGCCGCGTGGTCGTCGTACCCGTACATGGCGACGACATGACCGCCGAAATGCACCTTCGCGCTGAAGTAGTCCAGGTAGTAGCTGTCGAGCTGCAGTCCGACTGAGTGGCCGGCCTGGATCGGCGCCACCACGTTCTCCCACGCCCGGCGGGGCGAGGTGGTCTCCTGGACGACGAGCTCCAATTCGAGTCTGGTCGCCAGGTTCCTGGTGAGCTCGAAAGGCTTGACTCGTCCGCCGAGAAACGGGAAGCCCACGTTCTTGCTGTCCCAGTAGATGAAGGACAGGCCCGAGCCGAGGCCGAAGAGCATGGGTTCGGACAGCTCGAGTCCCTGGTGCCGCAGCAGTACGCCCAGCGCGGTCGTCTCGCAGTGCTGCCCACCGCGGGCATCGACACCTGTCACCGTGGTCGGAAGTTCGTCAGGCACGCCATCATGGTGGACCCTCCGGCCAGGGGAGAGTCCAACGCTTCGCTGACACATCACGGACAGTTGTCCCAGATGGCGGACGGTGTTTGGCGTGGTCTGCCTGGCTCTGCCATCATCTTCGGCATGCAGATCCTGCTGTGTTGTTGCTGTTGTCGCTGACGCGCGCCGTCTCCGGCGCACGAGGCCTGTCCCTTTCCGTGGCCCGCCCGCCGACACCAGCACTCACAGGATCTTCCGCACATGAATCTCCCGGCCTTCGCCGATCTGCTCGCGTCCCGCGGCCTCCGTCTGCTGCCCGGCTCTCACGCCGTCCCGGTGGAGCTGCTCGTTCAGTTGCCCGACGCCACGATCACCCGGTTCACCGCCCGCGGCACGACGCTGCGGATGAGCCGCTTCTCCCCCGACGCGCTGACGTCCATCACTATCGCGGCTGAGTGCGGTTGCGGCGACCACCACCCGCAGACCGGCCCGACCCGGGTCACTCTCAGCCGGTACGCCGTACCGTTCGACGAGCGCACGATCGACGGCGAGCTCGTCTTCGGCTGGCAGTCCCACGAGGCCGGCCTGCTCCGCCTCCCCGACGCCGCCACCCACTTCTTCGCCCTCCTCGACCAGCTCCAGACCCCCAACCGAGTCCTCGTCGGAGTCGCCTGAACCCACTTTGTGCACCAGATGCGTACGCCGAGGCGCTCGACGTACGCACCTGGTGCACGAAGCCGCCGGAATCCGAGGGCCGGGCCGGATGGTCAGGGGCGGCGGTGGGGTAGTTCGTGGGTGTCGTAGTGGCGGCGGGCTTCTTCGACTTTCGCGAGGTTTGGGGACCAGTCGGCCAGCGAGTGGAACAGGGGCGCGAGGCTGCGGCCGAGGTCGCTGATCTCGTACTCGACCCGAGGCGGCACCTCCGGGTAGTAGGTCCGCACGACCAGCCCGTCGCGTTCCAGTTGCCGTAGCCGCTGGGTCAGCACCTTCGGCGTGATCACGCCGATCCGCCGCTCGAGCTCCACGAACCGCTGCTTGCCGAACTCGTTCAGGCTCCACAGGATCGGCGTCGTCCACCGGCTGAACACCACGTCGACCACCGGCGCGATCGGACACGCCTGCACCGGATCCACCTCTGTGCTCTCGATCACAACAGACCCCAATCCCAGTACTTTCCTCTAGGTACCTACTATGCCAGCGCAAGTAGCGTCCTCGTCAGTCAACCAACCGAGGAGCGAAAAGTGATTGTTGTGACTGGCGCGACGGGGAACGTCGGACGCCCGCTGGTGGAGACCTTGGCAGCGGCAGGCGAGCAGGTGACGGCGGTCTCGCGACGGGCCCAGGAGCTCCCGGCCGGCGTGCGGTCCTTCCAGGCCGACATGTCCGAGCCCGAGAGCCTGAAGCCCGCGCTCGAGGGAGCCGAGGCCGCATTCCTGCTGACCTCGCCCGACTTCCTGGCGAACGGCGATCTCGGAAGCGTCGTGAACGTCGTACGGGCGGCCGGCGTCCAGCGGGTCGTGTTGCTGTCGTCCCAGGGCGTGGGTACTCACCGCCACCCCTCGGCACTGGAGGACGTTGTCACCGAGTCGGGCCTGGAGTGGACCATGCTGCGACCCGGCAACTTCAACTCCAACGCCTTCCAGTGGGCCGAATCGATCCGCACTCGCCGGCTGCTCGAGGCGCCGTTCGGCGACGTCGCACTGCCGGCCGTCGACCCGGCCGACATCGCCAACGTCGCTGCCGTAGCGCTGCGCGAGCCCGGCCATGGCGGCAACATCTACACGCTGACCGGACCCGAGCCGATCTCACCGCGTCAGCAGGCGGACGCGATCGCGCACGCCGTCGGCGAGCCGGTGCGGTTCGTCGAGTTGAGTCGTGACGAGGCGAAGAGCCGGATGCTCGGCTACATGCCCGAGCCCGTGGTGGAGGCTACCCTCGGAGTCCTTGGCACGCCGTCCGCAGAAGAGCAAGCCGTCAACCCCGATGTCGAGCGCGTCCTCGGCCGCCCGGCTCGCACCTTCGCCGACTGGGTCGAACGCAACGTGGCCGCCTTCAGGTAGCTCGAACCAGCGGCAGGAAGATGTCGTCGACCAGGGAGGTGAGGGTGGCCTGGTCGACGGGGTCGCGGGTCAGAAGCATCTCGTGTCGGAGGAGGTTGATCGGCGCGGTGAGGACTCGATCGGGAAGGTCGGCGCTCGGAATCTCGCCGCGTGCCGCGGCCCGGTCGACGATCGTGCGCATCAGCCCGGACATCCGGGAGAACACCTCTGGGTCCATCGTCGGCGCCTCGGCGAGCAGGCCGTGGATGGTGTCCGGGCCGAGTGTCGCGAACCGTTCGACCATCCGCTGCAGCACGGCCAGTACGTCGTCCCGCAGGTCCCCGGTGTCCGGGATGTCCTCGACGATCGAGCCGGTCCGGTGCCGAACGGCCGCCAGCACCAGGTCGGCCCGGCTCTTCCAGCGGCGGTAGAGCACCTGCTTCCCGGTCTGGGCGCGGGCCGCGACACCTTCCATGGTCAGCGCCGCGTAGCCGCTCGCCTTCAGCTCCTCCCACGCGGCGTCGAGCAGCACGTTCTCCAGCTCGGCGCCGCGCCGGCGCTGCGTCCGCTCCATCGATCCACTCCCAGAAATTAGAGACCTTGCGTCTCTTGCATACCCGAGCCTACTCTGAACGACATAAGAGACGCAACGTCTCTTCGATCGTTTGGAGTACGGATGACCACCACCAAGGACACGGACCGCCTGGACCCCGCGGTCCTCAAACTCGCCGGGGTCCTCGTGCTGGGCGCGCTCGCCCCACTGCTCGACAGCACGATCGTGAACGTCGCCCTCCACACCCTCGGCGCCGAGCTGCACGCCTCGGTGTCCACGGTCCAATGGGTCAGTACGGCGTACCTGCTCGCACTGGCGATCGCGATCCCGATCACCGGCTGGTCGGCGAACCGCTTCGGCGCCAAGCGGATGTGGATCATCGCACTGGCCCTGTTCCTGGCCGGCTCGATGCTGTGCGGGGTCGCCTGGAACATCGGCTCGCTGATCGCGTTCCGGGTGATCCAGGGCATCGGCGGCGGCCTGATGCTGCCCATCCTGCAGACCCTGGTGATGCGCGCGGCCGGTCGCGAACGCATCGGCCGCCTGATGGCCGTGATCACCCTGCCTGCCCTGATCGGTCCCATCCTCGGCCCGGTGATCGGCGGTGTCCTGGTCGGGCATTTGAGCTGGCGCTGGATCTTCTACGTCAACGTGCCGATCTGCATCATCGCGATCGTCCTCGCCATTCGCGTCCTGCAGCCCGTCACAGAGCCGACCGCAGCGGCGCTCGACATCCCCGGCTTGCTCCTCATCTCCCCCGCTTTGGCCGGCATCATCTACGGCCTCACCCAGGTCGGCGAGCATGGCGGCTTCGTCCACCCCACCGTCCTCCTGCCGCTCGGCGCGGGCCTGCTGCTGGGGATCGTCTTCGTCCTGCGAAAGGGCCCGTTGATCGACCTGACCCTCTTCCGCACCAGATCCTTCGCCGCCTCAACCGGGCTGCTCTTCCTCACCGGCTTCGGTCTGTACGGCGCGATGCTGCTCCTCCCGCTCTTCTACCAACAGGCCCGCGGCGCCACCGTCACCGCAGCCGGTCTCCTGCTCGTCCCCCAAGGCATCGGCAGCCTGCTGGCCCGAGCGGCCGGCGGCCTCACCGATCGCCTCGGCCCGCGTCCCGTCGTACTCACCGGCATCGTTCTCACCGCGATCGGCACCATCCCGTTCGCCTTCGCGGGTACGGCGTACTGGCTGCTGGCGATCGCACTCGTCATCCGCGGCGCGGGCCTCAGTGCCGTCAACCTCGCCGTGATGGTCGGCGCCTTCCGTGACCTCGAGCCCCAGCAGATCCCGGACGGCAGCAGCACGACCCGCATCATGCAGCAGCTCGGCGGAGCGTTCGGCGCCGCGACGTTGGCCGTGATCCTGCAGAACCAGCTGTCCGGGCACACTGTCCCCACCGCCTACGCGTACAGCTTCGCGTGGGCGATCGCGTTCACTGCACTCGCCGCCGTACCCGCGTTTCTCCTCCCCGCGCGGGGTCGGCGCGCAGGTGGCCGTGACGGCGACGCAAAGATCGGATAGCGTTTTCCGGGTCCTGACCGCGCACTTCACTGCAAGTAGGAGCGAGATGGCTGCGCCAGACAATGACCCGACACAACACCAGGTCGCGATCGTGGGGTGCGGCATCATCGGCCGCACCCACGCCGACACCATCGCCGAGCGGCCCGATGCGACCGTGACCGCACTCGTCGACGGTGACGCCGCCGCCCGCGAGGCGCTGGCCGCCCGGCTCAAGGAGGCCGGCCAGCCCGAGCCCAAGGTGTACGACGACCTGACCACGGCGCTGAGCGGGTCGGACATCTCGCTCGTCGCGATCTGCACCCCCAGCGGGACCCACGCCGCACTGGCCGAGCAGGCACTCAACGAGAAGAAGCACGTCGTCATCGAGAAGCCGCTCGATGTCGAACTGACCCGAGCGCGACGCCTCGGCGCGGCCGCCTCCCGGGCGGCGAGCCACGGTGTGGTGGCGTCCGTGATCAGCCAGCACCGGTTCGACGCGGGCAGCGCGCTGGTCCACGAGGCAATCCAGGCCGGCCGGTTCGGTCAGCTGACGTCCGCCGTCGCGACGGTTGCCTGGTGGCGCAGCGACGAGTACTACGCCTCGGCCGGCTGGCGCGGGACCTGGGCGCAGGACGGCGGTGGCGCGCTGATGAACCAGGGCGTGCACACCGTCGACCTGCTGCTGTGGTTCATGGGCCGCCCGGTGAACATCCAGGCGCAGGCTCTACGCGCGGCACACCATGCGATCGAGGTCGAGGACACCGTCGTCGCGACGCTGACCTTCGAGTCCGGCGCCGTCGCCACCCTGCACGCCACCACCGCGGCGTTCCCCGGTGGCCGGACGCGTGTGTCGGTGCACGGGACCGAAGGTGGCGCCGAGGTCGAGGACGATCTGCTCCGGCGGTTCAACGTGGACGGCTCCACCGATGACGTCGACGTCGACGCAGGTCCGCCCGGCCGGCACAAGGCGCAGTACGACGACATCCTCGGCGCGATCGCGAACGGCGGGCAGCCCGGCATCACAGTCCAGGACGCGATCGACGCCCTGGCCACGGTCCGCGCCGTCTACATCGCCTCGACCCTCCAACGCCCGGTCAAGTTCATCGACGTACTGGAAGGCCGCTACGACGACGTCGACGTCTCCCGAGGCATCCGCCTCCCTCCCAACTAATGCGTTACGTCCGAAGATATGAGGGCTATAGGCCACACATCTTCGGACGCAAGGGATGGGGTCAGGCGCCGGGATCGCGGTCGTTCAGGATGCGTTGGTAGAGGTTGCAGTCTTGCCAGGCACCGCCGGTGTGCAGGTACTTCGGGGCGTGGCCGATCTGGGTGAAGCCGGCGCGCTGGAGGACGCGTTGCGATGCGACGTTGTGCGTCCGCGTGCTGGCCGCGATCCGGTGCAGCTTGAGCTCGGTGTCGGCGATCTCCGCGACGGTCTCGACCGCGCGGGTCGCCAGGCCGCGGCCGACCGCGTCGATCGCGAGCCAGTAGCCGACGGCCGCACTGCGGAGCGCACCGGGAACGAGGTCGTTCAAGGTGATCGCGCCGACGATCCGGTCGCCCTCGGTCAGGACCCAAGGGACGGTCCGGTCGTTCTCGTAGTTCTCCAGCAACCTGGTCAGCCGTTCACGTTGACCGGCCGGCGTGAACCAGCTGTCCGGCCGGGACGGCTCCCACTCCTTCAGGTGGTCCCAGCTGCGGGTGTAGGTGTCGGCCAGCGCGGCGTCGTCGTCCAGGGTGGCGATACGGAGCTGAACTTCAGGAGTCAGCGGGCGAGGAGAAATCACCGGGGCAGCCTACGTGCTTGGCTGGGTGAGTCCGGCACACAAACCGAGGTCACGGTGCTTCCAGGGCTCCGTCGATGCGTCGTACGCCGGCGGCCCATTCGTCATGTCCGGACAGTTGCGCCGGATAGCGTGCCGCCGCCTCGAGATCGAGGTCGATGCCCCAGCCCGGTGCCTCGTTGGGCCGCAGCCAGCCGTCCTCGATCCGTAGTGTGCCGGGGAACACCTCGTACGTCGCCTCGTTGTAGAGGTGCCCCTCCTGGATGCCGAAGGCAACAGAGCTCACGTCGAGCGCGACGTTCGCGGCAGCACCGATCGGCGAGGTGTCGCCGGGGCCGTGCCACGCCGTACGCACCCCGCACAGCTCGGCCAGGTCGGCGAGCTTGCGGGCCGGGGTCAGGCCGCCGAGGTCCGAGACGTGCGACCGGATGAAGTCGACCCCGCCGTCGCGGACCAGCCGAACCGCGTCGCCCATCGACGTTGTCAGCTCACCGACCGCCAGCGGCACCGGCGAGGCCGCGCGCACCTCGGGCAGCCGGTCCCACAGCTCGGGCGCCAGCACGTCCTCGAGGAAGAACAGCCCGTACGGCTCGAGCGACCGCGCGAGCAGCACCGCTTCCTTCGGGGTCAGCCTGGAATGTACGTCGTGCAGCAGCTCCACGTTGTCGGGCAGCACCGAGCGGGCCGCCTCGAACAGGGCCGGCGTCGTCCGCAGGTAGTCCCGCGCGGACCAGCCGTTGCGGTACGGCGCATCCGGATAGAGCGTCGCCATCGCAGGAGCGCCGTACCCTCCACCGCCCGGTGTCGACATCTGCAGGCGGACGTGCCGCCAGCCCTGCGCGACGAACTTCTGCGCCTGCTCGAGCGTCTCCTCGATCGTGCTCCCGCTGGCGTGGATGTAGGTGTCGGCGGCCGCCCGGACCTTGCCGCCCAGCAGCTCGTAGACAGGCATGCCGGCGCGCTTGCCGGCGATGTCCCACAGCGCCTGGTCGATCCCGGAGATGGCGTTGTTCGTCACCGGTCCGCCGCGCCAGTAGCCGGAGTATCCAGCCAGTCGGGTCAGGTCACCGATGTCCCCCGGGTAGCGCCCGATCAGCAGTCGGGCCAGGTGCTCGTCAACAAACGTCTGCACTGCCTTCCACCGCTGGGTGAAGGTCGCGCAACCGAGCCCATACAGTCCCGGCTCGGTGGTGTCGATCTTCACCACGACCAGCGGGATGCCCTGGGGTGCGGTGACGATCGCCTTCACCTCCCTGATGCGTACGTCGTCCCGCACCGGCCAGGGCTGGTCGAAGTTCGAGGGCATTCAGATCTCCAGGGGAAGTGTCGGCAGGTCGAGTTCGTGGCGGGCCTTGAAGCCGAGCACGGTCCGGGCCGCGGTCAGGTCGATCGGCACCTCGCGCCCGATGAATCGCCGCAACCGCGGCACGTCCGGCGCGAAGGCATCCAGCAGAGCCTCGGTCTGGTACGGCGCATTCGTGTTGTCAGCGGCAACGAAGAAGGTATGGGCCCCGGACAACTGTGCCGTCAGCCCCAACTCGATCGCGTGAGCGGCATCCCGCTGGTCCAGGTAGCTCCACGCCTCCCGCATCCCGCCGGCCGGATCACGATGCGCTCCGTCCGCGAACTCTCGCAGTACCTCCACCGAGTTCACATGCGGGAACCGGAACGCGACCACGTCGATCCCCCACCGCCGCCACGCCATCCTGGCGGTGTTCTCGTCGTTCTGCTTGGACAGCGAATACGGATCGCCGATGTCGACTGGGATCTTCTCGTCCAGCGGGAAGTAGGCCGGCCGGATCTCGTGCGGGTTGAACGGGATCCCGGTCGCGTTGATGCTGCTGGCAATCACCGCCCGGTCGATCCCGAGCGCACCGGCCTGGGCGAGCACGTTGAACGTCGACACCACGTTGATGCTGTAGACGTCGTACGGCGTACCGGCCGAAGGATGAGCCAGCGCGGCCAGATGGACGACGAAGTCGACATCGGTGAGCGCCTCGGCGACATCGGCCTCGGACCGGGTGTCGCCGATCAGGACCCGGTCGGCCTTGAGATCCGGGTGCTCGAGATTCGACAGCGTGGTGACCAGCGCCCCGAGCGCGGTCAGGTGCTGCACCGCCACCAGCCCGATCCGCCCGGTCGCCCCGGTCACCAGCACCCGCCGGCCGTTCAGTGCTGAGTTCACCTGAGTCCCTTCAGAGGTCGGCGACAACCTGACGCGACTGGCAGGCTCGGAATAAGTTAAACCACGCGTGTTACTAACTCAACGGATACTGCGCTAGCGCTTTCGCTCAGCTGTGCAGATCGCCCATCGGCATGAACTTGGGCGCCTGTGTGTCGGCCAGGAAGTCGAGCAGCAGCCGGTTCACCAGCTCGGGCTTCTCCAGCGGCACTCCGTGCGACGCACCGGGTACGACGGCCACCTGAGCGTCCGGAATCGCCCGGGCGACCTCAGCCGCGTGCTCGATGCGCACGCAGTCGTCGTCCCCCTGCATCACCAGCACCGGCATCGGCAGACTCTTCAGACTGCCGAGATCCAGGTCAGGGAGCGTCGTCCACAGCTCGACCCACTTGGCGAAGACGACATCGAAGTGTTCTGGGCCGTCCGGTGACGTCTCGCCGTACTCCTGCCGGAACCAGCCCGCGAGGCTCGCGTGTCCTTCGCGGCTCAGCGTGAGGTGGTCGTTGGCCGGCGTACCTCCGGCGCGGGTGTGCTCGGTGCCGATCATCACCAGCTTGCGGACCAGGTCCGGGCGGCTCAGGGCGACCCGCACTCCGACCTTCCCGCCGTCACTCCAGCCGATGAGGTGCACCGGGTCGAGCTCCAGCGCCTCCAGGAACGCGACCGTGTCCGCGGCGTACACCTCGAACGTCACCGGCCCTTCGACATCCGGGCTACGACCGTGTCCGCGGCGGTCCGGGATGAACACCCGGTACTGCTTCGCCAGCTCGGGCGCCTGCGCCGACCAGCTGCCGCCGGCCGTCCCCCCGCCATGCAGCAGCACGACCGGATCGCCGTCCCCGAGGACCTCGTAGTACGTCCGCACGCCCCCAGCATCGATGTACTCGCCCATGCCCAACATCATCCGCCAGCAGACAAACTCCAATTAAGGCCATGACCGAAAGCCCTTCGACGGACGGCAACGCGGTCTTCGCGCTCAAGGCACGCAACCTCATCCGGATCGCGCTCGCTAATCCAGTGGAGGAGAGGTCACCAGTCGGAGAGGATGGCGCCATGCTGCTCCGACCCGCGACCGCCGACGACTTCACGTTCCTGACCGAGATGTTGCTCGAGGCATACAACTGGGACGGAACGCCCTGGTTCACCCTCGACAAGCTGCGCGCCGAGGACAAGGCCTGGCGCTACGTCGCCGGCTGGCCGCGCCCGACCGACTTCGGGGTCATCGCGGAGGTCGACGGCACACCGGCGGGAGCGGCGTGGGCTCGAGTCCTCACTGCCGATCGCCCCGGCTACGGCTACATCGCGGACGACGTCCCTGAGTTGTCTCTCGGCGTCTCCCCCGCATTCCGCCGCCAAGGCATCGCGCGTGCGGTGCTGACCGAGCTCATCACGGTCGCGCGCAGCAGTACGCCGTACACCCGGCTGAGTCTCAGCGTCGATCCGGCGAATCACGCGGCGAAGCTCTACCGCTCGCTCGGCTTCGAGACGGTAGGCACGGTCGAGACGTCCGAGACGATGGTCCTCCAGCTTTAGCCGAAGCCGCGGACGCGGAACTGCATCACGCGGTAAGGCCAGCCGGCGTCGGTTTTCCATTGGCTGACGGCCAGATGCAGGTCGCTCAGGGTGGAGCCGGGGATGATGTAGCCGCCGTACAGTTGGGCGACGTGGTTGTCGTCCTCGGCGCCCCACGCGCCGCCGTAGATCAGGGTCTGGCGGTACGCCGTGTAGAGGTTCGAGGTCGGGGTGTCCATGATGATGCCGTCGATCCGGTAGTCGCCGGCGTTGAACCAGGTGAGCACCCATTTGCCGCCGAGCGGACGGAGGCAGAGTTCGCCGAAGCTGCCGGTCAGGATCGGTGTCGCCGGGTTGCCCCACGCCCATACGCCGTCGCGGTAACCCCACGGCTCGTACGCCACCGGATTCGCGATCTGGTTGCTGCGTACGCGTTTGAGGATGATCGGCTTGTTGCGCTGGAAGCCGGTCGAGTAGACGTACACGTACCCGTCGTTGCCCTCACCCCAGGTCAGGCACTGGAACATCCCGCCGTCGAGGTTCGGATCGAACTTCGCGCCGGTGTGATACCAGGTCGCGCCTGAGTTGTCGCTGCGCCAGATCTCGGTCCAGACCACGTTGCCCAGACCCTTGTTCACCATCGCGTGCAGGTACATCGACCCGCCGATGGTGATCACGTCCGACGGCAGCACGGTCGAGAACACCGGGTTGTCGTGCTCGTACTCCCACAACTGCTGCGCGGCCGCTCCCCCGACCGCGCCGGACCACTTCACCCCACTGTTCAGGTCGGTCGTGGTCGACCACAGCGCGACCGGCGACCGCCACCAGCCGCCACCGACATAGGGCTGCTCGAAGGTGTCGCCGAACATGAACAGCATCCGCCCGTCCGGCGTACGGACCGGGATCCCCAGATCCGTCGCCGCCATCCGGAACCGATCCGTCAACCCGGGCCCGGTCAGATCAGCCACCTTGTTCGTCAGGACGGCCTGACTCCTGGCCGCAGCCGGCAGACCAGGTACGGCGGCCACCACACCGGCACCAAGAGCAGCACGAAGGAACGTGGATCGCTTCATCAGGACTCCCAGGGGCGGAGGGTGGAAATCGATTTCTCCGGACGATCCCCCAACCACACCCACAGCGTCAAGACCGAGTCGGGACCTTTCCACCACCGCCGAAAGGCGGCCCTGCCCGATAGCGTCCTGGGGTGGTGCCGACGAGGTTGGAGAAGGCTGCGATGAAGGTGCTGGGGTTCGACCAGCCGCAGGCGTGGGCGACGTGGGTCGTGTCGTGTCCGTCAGCGAGCAGGACCAGTGCGTGGTAGATGCGGAGTTGGGTGCGCCACTCGTAGAAGGTCATGCCGAGTTCGTTGTGGAAGAGCCGGCTGAGGGTGCGGCCGCTGGCTCCGATCGTCTGCCCGAGGTCGGCCAAGGAGGTGTTGTCTCCGGGCGTCTCGTACAGCAGTTGAGCGATGGCTCTCAGGCGATCGTCGCGTGGTTCTGGCAACTGCAGAGGCTGCTCGTGTGCCTCGTGGAGTTCGTCGACGAGGACGCGGTGCAGGCGAGTCCGGGCGGCCCGGTCGCGGTCCGGTGGGCCGGTCAGGGTGAGCAGGATTTCGCGAGCGAGGTCGGAGGCCATGAAGACTGCCGGATGGTCTGGCACGAGCCGGGCCAGGGATGCGGGCAGGAACAGGATCCGCATGTCGGTGTTGCCGTGTGCC
This sequence comes from Kribbella sp. CCNWLW201, assembly GCF_037203805.1. Classification (NCBI taxonomy): domain Bacteria; kingdom Bacillati; phylum Actinomycetota; class Actinomycetes; order Propionibacteriales; family Kribbellaceae; genus Kribbella; species Kribbella sp. CCNWLW201. Next base: position 360,473 of record NZ_JBBCBQ010000006.1, read on the forward strand.
CGGTGGTAGTGCGTGAACCCGCCCGGGGTCCAGGTGACTCGATTGGCCGGGACGATCGAGGTCCCGCGTTCGGTGTGAACCGACAGGACGCCGCGAGCTGCGTAGACGAGGTGCCCACGTGGATGGGAATGCGCTGAGCTCGTGCCGCCCGACGGCCACAGATGTATCCCCGCGGACGGAAACAGTTGGGACTGAGGAACTTGGCGGCCAACGGGCATAAGTTGGCATTTTACCGGTGGCCGGTCACGGCACCCGCTGGCAAGACTGCAGACATGATGATGCGAGCGGCGATTTGTGCCAGGCCGGGTGGCCCGGAGGTTCTGGAGATCCGTGAGGTGCCGGTGCCGGCGGTTCGGGCCGGCTGGAGCCTGGTGGAGGTGAAGGGCGCGGGCTTGAACCGGTCTGAGCTGAGGACCCGCCAGGGCCATTCCCCGACCGTGACCTTCCCGCGGGTGCTCGGGATCGAGTGCGTGGGAGTCGTCGCAGCCTCGACCGATCCCAGGCTGCCCGAGGGGACGACAGTTGCCGCGGTCATGGGGGAAATGGGCCGCGATTTCGACGGCGGTTATGCGGAGTATGCGTTGCTGCCGAACTCACTGCTGATGCCGATCACCACCACGCTGGAATGGGACGTCCTGGCCGCATTACCCGAGACCTACTTGACCGCACACGGTTCGCTGGACGCGTTGGGCGCCGTACAGGGGCGATTGCTGATCCGTGGCGGGACATCGTCGGTGGGAATGGCGGCTGCGTCGATTGCCTCCGGCCACGGTCTCGAGATCGCGGCCACGACTCGGCGGCAAGATAAGGCCGCTGCGCTCACTGCAGCCGGCGTCGACCATGTGCTCGTGGACAACGATGGATCACTGGCGTCCAGCATGCACTCGCTCTGGCCCGAGGGTCCCGACTACGTGCTGGACCTCGTCGGCGCGAGTACGACGGTGGACTCGCTGCACCTGGTCCGTCGTGGCGGGACAGTGTGCGTGGCCGGATCGCTCAGCGGATGGACGATCCCGAGCTTCGAAGCCATCGCGATGATCCCCTCCGGAACCAAGCTCACGGCCTTCCACAGCGACACCATGAAGGGCAACGCGCGCGCGTTGCAGCGGATCGTCGACGAGGTCGAGGCCGGCGTCTACAGGCCGAACATCGACCGGGTCTTCTCCCTCGACGACATCGGCAAGGCCCACGACTACATGGAGAACAACCAAGCCACCGGAAAGGTCGTCGTCGTGCCTTAAAAGGTGGCGATCGGGTTGACCGGGCTGCCGGACGTACCGGCGAAGCGGACCGGCGCGACGGCGAGCTGGAAGTCCCACTGGCCGAGCTCGGCAGCCGTCGTCGCGCACGCCTCCAGGTCGCAGTTGTCGAGTAGCCACAGACCCATCGCGACGAGACTCACGGCGTGAACCGGCATCAACACGTCTTCGTAGCCCGACGGCTGAACGTCCTGCGGGGTGTCAGCGCCGATCAGCGCGACCTCCCGTTCCTGCAGCCACGGCAGGCAGGACGCGTGCCAGCCGGCCTGTGTGAAGCCGCCGGCCGCACCGGCCTCGTGCCGAGCGCGGCCGTAACCGGTCCGCAGGAGTACCGCGTCGCCGGACCGCACCCGCACACCCTGGCGACGCTCGGCTTCCTCGAGATCGTCGGGAAACACAGCCTGCCCAGGTTCCAACCACGGCACCTCGCGGACCCTCGCAACGTCCAGCAGGACACCACGCGTGATGATCCCGTTCGCCGCCGCCGTGACGGCCGCCCACGCCGATCCCGATGCGGCGTCGACCAACGAGTGCGACCGCCCGTTGTACATCGTGCCGTCCCAGAAGAGGTGGCACGGCGAATCGACGTGGGTGATCGTGTTGCCGTGGAACATGATGCCGAGCCGCTCGTTCGAAAAGCCCCAGCGCCGGTCATTGTGGAACGGCGCCGGCATGTTCTCGGCGCCCGGCATGTCGGCGGCGCACGGGCACGTCGTCGTCGACCGCTCCATTTCGTCCGGTACGGCGACCTCCCAGGCGCACGACACACTCCTGCCGTGGCGCACGGCCCGCGCCGCCGCCAGCCGGACGTCGTCGGTGATGTGGTTCAGCGTGCCGAGCTCGTCGTCGTCGCCCCACCGTCCCCAGTTGGACAGCGTGTCGAAGTACCCGAGCACCTCGTCCTGTGTGGGTATCGGTCGCGCTGCCGTCATCCCAGCATCGCTCTCAGTCCTTGCCGGTGGCTACTGGGCGGGTGGGGTCGGTGATCCACTCGGACCAGGAGCCGATGTAGACGGTGGCGGGGGTGCCGGTGATTTCGAGTGCTAGTGCTTCGTGGGCGGCGGTGACACCGGAACCGCAGTAGACGCCGACCTGGGTGGAAGTGTTGACGCCGAGCTTCTCGAAGCGCTCGCGGAGCTCGTCAGCCGGGAGGAAGTGGCCGCTCTCGTCCACGTTGGCGGTGGTGGGGGCGTTGACGGCGCCAGGGATGTGGCCGGCGACCGGGTCCATCGGCTCTACCTCGCCGGCGAAACGCTCGGGCGCCCGGGCGTCCAACAGAACGCCTGCCGCGGCGACCTCGGCGGCGCCATCGGCGTCCAGCATCGAGATGTGGCCTGCCGTGGCGATGAACGAGCCCGCGCCGTCGGCCGGAACGTCGGCGGTGACCTCTCCCCCGGCCGCCTGCCAGGCCGCGAGTCCGCCGTCGAGCACGCGTACGTCGCTGACGCCGAAGTACCGGAAGATCCACCAGGCCCGTGCGGCCGCCATCGAGTTAGCCGCGTCGTAGACGACCACCGGCGTACTCGGGTCGACCCCGGCCCGGCGCAGCGCCGCGGTCACTGTGGTTGCTGCTGGCAACGGGTGGCGGCCGGGCCCTGGTGGTCCGGCGAGCTCGGTTTCCAGGTCGACGAAGTACGCGCCCGGGATGTGGCCGGCGTCGTACGCCTCCTTGCCTGGCGGGCCCGCGAGGTTCCAAGTGACGTCGATCAGCACCGGACGCTCAGCCGCTGCCCGCAGCTCGTCGACGGTGATCAGTGGGCTCATGACGTGGCTCCTCCGAAGGGCAGTACCTCTGGTGACAGGGTGGCGCGGGCTCGGGCCTGGGTGAGCCGGCGCCGGTGATGGCGGCGGCACAGCACCTCGTACGCGACCTCGTGGTCGTGCGACACCATGTCACCCACCACGAGTTGCTCGCCCTCCGTCACCATCTCACCACCGATCGTACGGGCGTTGTGGGTGGCCCGTTCACCGCACCAGCACAATGCCTCGACCTGGAGCAGTTCCATCCTGTCAGCCAGCTCGACCAGCCGGGCCGAGCCGGGGAACAACGTGGCCCGGAAGTCGGTCAGGATGCCGAAGCAGAACACGTCGATCTGCAGCTCGTCGACCAGCCGGGCCAGCTGCTCGATCTGCAGGGCGCTGTAGAACTGGGCCTCGTCACAGACCACGTAATCGATCCGGCCGCCCTGGGTCAGCTCGCCGACGACGAACTCCCAGAAGTCGAAGTCCGGCCGTACCTCGATCGCCTTGGCGGCCAGTCCGAGCCGGGACGACAGCACCGATTCGCCGGCCCGGTCGTGGCTGGTGAAGATCCGGCCGAGCCGGCCACGGGCCTTGTGGTTGTGGTCCATCTGCAGGGCGAGGGTGGACTTGCCGCAGTCCATGGTCCCGGTGAAGTAGAGCAGCTCAGCCACGGGCGATCATCCTGCCAAGTCAGCGGACCACCCCGCACCTCGGGGTGGCGCGTCGTACCAGGTCGGTACCGTTCCCGGGGGTCGGCTTGGGTTCTGAACCGTCGTACGGTTTGAATGGATCGTGCGCAAAGCCCTGGTCCTGCTCCTCGCGGCCTTCCTGATGACCGCGTCCGCCTCTCTACCGGCGGTCGCCGTACTGGTCCAGGCCGAAGCTGGACTGCGGGCGTACTTCGTCATCACCGAGCCGAAGCAGACCGCCAAGGTCACCGGCGCGATCACCTCCAACGGCGGTGTCGTCTACGCGGCGTACGACGCGATCGGCGTGATCGTGGCGCACTCGACCGCGACCGACTTCGCCACCAAGATGCGCGCGGTCGACGGAGTCCAGAAGGCCGGTGCCACCCGCACCTCGGATCTGCCCGCCGACATCGGCGCCCCGGCGATCCCGGCGCAGGTGCCCGAGGTTCCGAGCAGTACGCCGGAGACCGACCGGCCCGACATGGCCCAGATCGGCGCGAACCGGGCCTGGGACAAGAACCCGGGCGCCAAGACCATCACGGTCGGCGTGCTCGACACCGGTGTGGACGACCAGCACCCCGATCTGAAGGCCAACTTCGACGCCACCAGATCCGCGTCCTGTGCGTACGGCAAGGCCGACACCCGGCCCGGTGCCTGGCGCCCGGTCGGCGAGCATGGCACGCACGTTGCCGGCACGATCGCGGCCGCCCGCAACGGCGCCGGCATGGTCGGCGTCGCACCGGGCGTGAAGGTGTCCTCGATCCGCGTCGCCGAGGCGGAGAGCCAGTTGTTCTTCCCGGAGAACACCGTCTGCGCGTTCATGTTCGCCGCCGACAAGGGCGTCTCGGTCACGAACAACAGCTATTACACCGACCCGTGGCTGTTCCTGTGCCCGTCGGACCCGGACCAGGACGCGATCGCGGAAGCGGTACGGCGATCCGTCGCGTACTCGGACTCCAAAGGCGTGGTCAACGTCGCCGCGGCCGGCAACGAGGACTACGACCTGGCCAACAAGACCGACGACGACTCGAGCCCGAACGACTCGACCCCGGCACCGCGCACGGTGACCGACGACTGCCTCAACCTGCCGGCCGAGCTGCCGAGCATGGTCGTGGTCGCCTCGGTCGACGCGGCCGGCGCGAAGTCGCGGTTCTCCAACTTCGGCGAGAACAAGATCAACGTCGCCGCGCCCGGTGAGAACGTCTACTCGACCGTCCCCGGCGGCGGCTACGAGTCGATGAGCGGTACGTCGATGGCCTCGCCGCACGTGGCCGGTGTCGCCGCACTCGTGCGCAGCATGGACCCGAAGCTGACCACCGCCCAGGTCCGCGCGAAGCTCGCCGAGCAGGCGAACGATCTGGCCTGCCCGCCAGGCGCGGCCGGCGAATGCATCGGCAGCCAGGCGAACAACTCGTACTACGGCGAGGGCATGGTCGACGCGGCCGAGGCAGTCGGCGCGGCCGCCGCCCAGCCGCAGGGTGCCATCTCGATCACCAAGCCGTCCGATCAGCTCGGGTTCGGCGGCGTACCGGCGATTCCGCTGCTGCTGAAGGGTTCCGGCGGCACCGGCGAGATCAGCTACTCGGCATCGGGTCTGCCGCCCGGCCTGAGCATCGACGCCGAGCGCGGCTGGATCACCGGCGTACTCACGCCGGGATCGGGTCGGTACAAGGTGACCGTCACCGCACGCGACGGCGAGGCGAAGACCTCGCAGGCAAGCTTCTTCTGGAACGTCTGGAGCTTCTAGACCCCTGCGTCGACGAGCAGCGGGATCGCCATCTCGTCGTCGGTCAGTGATCCGTGCAGGCCGATCAGACCTGCCTCCTGCGGATAGCGTCGGCTCGCCACCAGCGCGACCGGCCCGAGGGACGCGACCACGACATCGCCCAGTCGCGGCGCGACCCGATCCTCGACGCTGCCGAACCATCCGAGCTCGGTGGCTTCCGCGCGGCTGAGCACCAGCGCCTTGTCGCCCAGCCGCTCCCGGTACGTCGCCAGTACATCGGCCTCCGCGCCATCAACGCAGTACAAGTGCCGGAAACGTGACTCACCGCCCACGAGCCGAAGGCCGTCGGTGAGAGCCGGCTCGGCGTCGAGGTCGACCCGGTCCTCCGGCGCGACGTCGACCATCCCGTGGTCGGCGACGACAACCAGTACGGCGTCCCGCGGCAGGGCTGACCTGACTTGGAGGGCGAACGTGTCCGCCGCTGCCAGCTCCTTGCGCCACTGCCAGGACTCGGAGCCCTGGTTATGACCGGTGTAGTCCAGCTGGGAGTCGTACACGTAGACCAGCGACGACTTCCCCTCCCGACTGGCGAAGCGGGTCGCGTCCAGCCGGTCCTCCACCGTGTCCGCGCCACGATGCGCACTCCCCCGGAACGCCGCGGCGGTCAGCCCGGACGTGTCGAAGCGGGCCTTGCTGACGTTGCGGGTGGCCACACCGGCGGCCGCGATGCGCTCGAACACAGTCCCGTGCGGCTGCCACCTCCGCGGGTCCACCGGCGCATCCCACGACAATGCGTTCAGCAGTGCACCGGACTCGGGCACGATCGAGGTGTATCCGACGATGCCGTGTGCACCAGGCGGAAGGCCGGTCCCGAGGCTGGTCAGGCTGACCGCGGTCGTCGAGGGCACTCCGGCGGTCAGACTGCGACCTGTCGGCAGCAGCGACGCCAAGTACGGCGCGACGTCTGCATGCCGCTGCAGCAGGTTGAATCCCAGTCCGTCGAGGAGCAGGACGGCGTACCTGGGGGCGGGCGGTAGACCGAGGACGTTCTGCTCGTGGGGGACCGAGAGGGCACCGGCCACCGAGGGCAGTACGTCGGCTAGCGACCCACCGCCGTACCGCGGGCTGACCGGGGCAGACATCGGCACTACCTGCTGGTGGCGAACGACAGCGCCTGCGCGAAGTCGAGCACCTGCTGGATCCCGGCCGGCCCGTCGGCGGCGGCGCTGATCCGCAACGAGATGTCGTCGGCCGCGACGGAACCGGTGTAACCGTGGTCGGCCTCGCAGTTCGGGTCGGCGCAGACGGCCGGCTCGAGGTCGATCCGGTTCACCATCCCCCAGCCGATGGTCAGGACGACCTCGCCACCGCCGGCCACGGCCGGGTCGGACTTGCCCGAGGCGTAACCGGCCGGATTCGGCACCACCCGGTTGACGACCACCGCGTTCACCCGCTGCAGCGGGATCGCCTCGGTCGAGGTCGACGCGTACGGCGCCCGGATCAGCTCGTCGGCCGCGTGCTCGTCGGTGTGCCCGACGATCAGCCGGGTCGGGGTCAGCGCCAGGATGGTGATGTGCCGCCGGACCTCGTCGCGGTCGAACGTCGGCTCGTGCTGGAGCACGAAGGCGGTGATCGGCTCGCCCGCGATCGCCACCGCGAGCGAATCCGTCACCACGTCCGGGTAGTAGCCGCAGCGATCGATCGCCTCGCGTAACGCGGAGGAGACATCTGCGAGTTGCGGCGCATTCAGGTCACGCATGCCCTCATCCTTGCACGATCCGGTCCACGCGCGATTTCCCCTTGTGGACAACCGCGATCAGTTCGCACTTGCCTTCCGCAGCACCGGCGCCCCGGCAGCGCCCGCGACGGCGACCAGCACGAGCCCGGCGACGATCTGTCCGATCAGCAGCAGAACGCCGGAATTCCCCTCCGTGATGATCTTTCCGCCGCTCAACGCGAGCCCACACAGCGCTCCGAACCCGACCACGGGCAGTCCGGCGCCGATCACAGGTACGACGGCCGCCAGCCGGGCCGACCGTTCGATTACTGACAACGGCACCCCGGACCGCCGTAGCGCACGTGCGGGAGCGGCTTGGTCCAGCGCCGTACCAACTGCTCCAGCCGCGGTCGAGGCGGCCACAGTCATGAACACCAGTGTCAGAAGCAGCGCCACCCCGATACGCAGGTCCTGGAACGTCGGATCGTCGTCCCCTGACGGCATGAACACTGAGATGAATCCGGTGACGAAGCCACTCAGCACCAGCGCCGCCACCGGCCGGAACGCACCCTTCGGATCGTCAGCGAGTCGTCGCCCGGCCAGCAGGGCAACCGGACCGTTCGCCAGGTTCGCCAGCGTCTTGCCGATCACCTGCACCACCCAGGGTCCGATCACTCGTACGGCGAGCGCAGCCATACCAATCCCGATCAGCAAAGGGAGAAGGGCAGCCTGCATGCCGTAGTACGCAAGCACGATTGGTCCAATCGCCAGCAGCCCGAGGCGCAGCGCACTGGTCGCCTTGCGAGTCTGACCACGTACGACGCCCAGCGGGGTGATGCTGACCCGGCCGAGCCCGATCAACGCGCTGATGACCGACAGGATCGGTACGGCGGCCAGTACGACGAGCACGTTCCACCAGCTGACCGTGATGTCGTGCACGAACCACCGACCACCACCCAAGGGGATGCGCGCGATCAGCGGAGTCAGGACGGTGTAGCCGACGAGACCGACAACTGCACCGGCCAGACCAAGGACTGCTTGCTCCACCGAGCTCAACCACAGCACCTGGGTCCTGGTGGCACCTGCGAGCCGCAGAGCAGCCAGACGGTGTTCACGACGCATGGCCGCTACGCCTGCAGCCTGACCAACGAGGCTGAGCAGTGGGAACAGCACGAGTGCGATGCCAAAGGCAACTGCGATCAGCAGACCGACCATGCGGCTGTCCATGACGTTCTCACGCCAACTGGCGACGTACTGCGGGTGTTCCCCCACCGCGCTGGGCGCGACACCCCGTATGAGGACCAGCTCCTCCGGGGAGGACAAGCCCTTGTCGCTGATCACGCCGGTCGGCTGCTCGACGCCGTACTGCTTGCTGAGGCTGGACCAGTGCTTGGCGAGCTCTGGCGAGACGAAGACCTCGCCGGCCTTCGGAGTGTGGTCGAGACCCGGCGGTGGCGGGAGCGCGTTGGGTCGCAGGGTCGCGAGGTCAACGCGCAGCATCGGGAGGCCATCGACCTTCTGCTCGTCGTCCTGGTTGATCGCACCTATCGCGGTCGCGGGGTCAGCCTTGTCGGCCGAGCGCCAGCCGATCCGGTCCGAGCGGTGGACCAGGCCGAGAGACCCGGCGATCAGGAACGTGACAAGGAGCGCGACGACGGCGGTCGCACCGAGAGCGGCGAGGTTGGCCGCGCGGCCGCCTGGGCCGGGACGACGGACGAACCGCAGTCCGAGATCGGTCATCGGGTTCATCGGTCGGCTCCGTGCGACTCGCTCACGCGGCCGTCGACGATTCGCACCACTCGGTGGCAGCGGGCGGCGACAGCGTTGTCGTGGGTGACGACAACGACGGCGGCACCGCGATGCGTGGCGGCGCCGACGAGCAGGTCGATGACGTGGGCACCTGTCGCGGCGTCGAGTGCGCCGGTGGGTTCGTCGGCGAAGACGGCCTGCGGCTCGCCGACCAGGGCTCGCGCGATCGCGACACGCTGTGCCTGACCGCCGGACAGCTCGCCCGGACGGCGACCGGCCTCGGCGGACAGGCCGACCTGGGCGAGCATCATCCGGGCGCGGCCGATCGCATCGCGGCGGCTCACCCCGTCGACCATCAAGGGCAGCGCGACGTTCTCGTCGGCGGGCAGTTCGGCGAGGAGTTGGTTGTCCTGGAAGACGAACCCGAGCCGGCGACGCCGCAGGACCGTCCGGGCGGCGTCGTTCAGCTGATCGACACGCTCACCGGCCAGCCAGACCTCGCCCTGGTCCGGGGTGAGGATGCCGGCTAGGACATGGAGAAGCGTGGTCTTGCCGTTGCCGCTCGGGCCCATGACGGCCAGAGCTTCACCTGACCGTACGGCGACATCCACGCCGGCCAGACCGACGACGTCGCCGTAGTACTTGACCAGGCCGTGACCGCTGAGGACGACCCGCTGTTGCGTGAGTTGGGGACTCTGGAAGTTCATGCTCCCGAGCTTTTCGCGACACGCTCGAAGGATCGTCGGCCCACGGACCGGTCCTCGCGTCGCCTTCCGGAGTCCCTCGTCGCGTTGTCGTAGTACTGGGGTCGTACGTCAGTCGGTCCGGAAGGTTGACGGGAACGCCGACGGGAAGGCGTCGCGGTAGCTCAGGATGGGGCCGGACGGGGTCTCGACGGTCTCCGCGTTGAGCATCGCGTGGACAACCGCGCGGGACAGCGTCCGGGCTCCGGCCGTGTAGAGCGTCTCCAGTTGGCCGAGGGCCGCCGTGTCGGTGACGCTGAGCCGGGGCCGGTCGTCGTCGGGGATGCGGGTCGACAGCGCGAAGATGCTGTCGCCGTCGACCAGCGTGTGGATCGGGTCGATCGCCCGGGCCAGCCCGTCGTGCGCGATCATCGCCATCCGCTTCGTCGCCGCCTTGTCCAGCGGTACGTCGGTCGCGAGCACCGCGATCACGGTGTTCATCCCCGAACTCGGGCCGGGGATCAGGTTCCGCCCGGGTACGACGAGGGCCGGCTGGTCGGTCGGGGTGCGCAGGAACGAGAACTCGTCGCCGAGGCCGAACCGCGCGCCGTACAGCCGCCCCTCGGTGTCCACGGTCGAGCCGGCCGCGTTCACGATCACCAGCGCGCCGACCGTCGTACCGTCCTCCAACCGGACGCTGGCCGAGCCGACGCCGCCCTTGAGCGACCGCGCCCGGGCACCGGCTCCGGCACCATGGTTGCCGAGGGCAACAGGACCGTCGGACGCGGCGGCGATCGCGTCAGCACCCCAGGATGCGTCGGGCCGTGCCGTGAACTCACCGCCGCGGCCGAGGTCGAAGATCACCGCGGTCGGCACGATCGGTACGACGTCCCGCTCCCCCGGCCCGACCCGCACACCTTCACCGCGCTCCTCGAGCCATCGCATCACACTCCCCGCGGTGTCGAGCCCGTACGCGCTCCCACCGGTCAGCACGACCGCGTTGGCACCCGCATTCGAGTTCACCGGGTCGAGCAGATCCGTCTCCCGTGTCCCCGGCGCTCCCCCGCGCACATCCACTCCGGCCACCGCCGTACCAGGCACGTGAACCACCGTCGTCCCCGTCAGGTACGGCGTATCCACCCGCTCCACCTGCCCCACCAACACCCCAGGAACATCAGTGATCGCATTGCGCGGACCCGGCGTCATCGTCATGCGCACTGTCTAGCATCCCGCCGAAATCCGGTTGCGGCGGACACTAGCTTGGATGGCATGAACGCTGATCTGCTCTGTGGTCTGTTGGCTGAACCGGCGAGGTTGCGGACGTACTCCGCGGTGGTCCTCGGCGCCACCACTCCCGAGCAGGTTGCCGGGAGCACCGGACTGCCAGCGGCCACCGTCGTCAAAGCCCTGCAGCGCTTGAGCAAAGGCGGCCTGATCACCTCCGGCACCGACGGTCTCCGGGCTGACGAGGCCGCGTTCAAGGACGCCGTACGCGAAGGTCGTCCGGAGCGGCAGCCACTCGATCCGGATCCGGACCGCGACGCCGTCCTCAGATCCTTCATCCGCGACGGCCGCCTGACGATCTTCCCGACCGTCCCGGCCAAGTTCCGCATCGTCCTCGAGCACATCGTCACCAGCTTCGAGCCCGGCCGCAGCTACCCCGAGTCCGAGGTCAACGAAATCCTCAACCACTGGCACCCCGACCACGCCGCCCTCCGCCGCGAATTAGTCGACGCCCGCCTCCTCACCCGCGCCAACTCCATCTACACCCGCCCCGCCTGAGCCCGCCTGAGCCCGCCTGAACCCGATCGGGCATCGAGTGCGACCACCGTGCTGGCGACAAGCGCTTGCCGGCAGCCAACTCCTTCCACTCGATGAATCGCCGCACGGTGGCTTCAGTGGCGAGCTGATGCGGGGTCAGGTGAGACGCCGGGCCGGGGTGTCCTGACGGGGCTTCTCGTTGGGGGCGATGCGGATGGCGGTGTCGAGGACGGTGGCGCCTTGGGCGGCGACGAGGACTGAGCGGAGGTCGAGTTTGACGACCTCCTCGAGGTCGAGGGTCAGGCGGGAGACCCGGTGCAGGAGGTTCTCGATCGCGGGGATGTCGACCGGGTCGGTGCCGCGATAGCCGTAGAGCAGCGGCGCCGCCCGGACCTCGCCGACCATCTCGGCGGCGTCGCGGGTGGTGAGCGGCGGCATCCGGTACGAGCGGTCGCCCAGCAGATCGGTGGCGACACCGGACAGGCCGAACGTCACCACCGGACCGAACGACACGTCCTCCAGCGCCGAGATCACCACCGGCACACCCGGCGGTGCCATCTTCTGTACGACGAACTGCGCGCGACTCGGGTCGGAGGCGACACCAAAGGTCCGCGTCATCTCGTCCCAGGCCTCGCGCATGTCGTCCTCGTCGTGGATGTGCCGCCAGATGTCGGCCAGGTCCGGACGCATCCGCCACTGCTCGGCTGTCGCCTTCAAGATCACCTCGAAACCGAGATCCGCGGCCCGCTCGACCGCCTCGTCGGCGCTCTGCACCGGGAACGCCGGGAGCACCGGGATCCCGTAGAGGCTGAGCAGCACCTGCCGGTCTTCGTCGTTTAGGTCGGCGCCGTTCGGGTGCTCCTGCAGGTACTGCGCGACGAAGTCCTCCGCCGCCCGGGTGTCGACGTCGGGCAGGTCGGGGATCCCGCTGTCCGACTGGCGCCGCCACTCGGCGTACTGCGTCGCCTTGGCCAACGCACCCACGGCGTACTGCGGGTTCAGGAACGACGGAATCGAGCCACGCGCGGCACCACCTTCCGCATCCGGCACCCGGAGCGCCTCAGGCACGCTGCGCGACGCGAGGAAGGTCGACACGACAGGCTTGTCCGATCCCGCGGCCGCAGCGGCGACGACTCGGGCGACCTCGGCACCGTTCGACTGGACCGGTGGCGTGTAGATCACCACGACCGAGTGCACCCGGTCGTCGGCGAACACCTCCGACAACGCCGTACCGAAATCCTCGGCACTGGCGTCCGGGCTGAGGTTGCGCGGCTCCCCCGCGACGTCCAGCCCGCAGCCGGCCATCGTGTCGAGCGCAAGCAGCGTCAGCGCGTCCGAGTTGCTGACGACCGCTACCCGCCGCCCCTTCGGCAGCGGCTGGTGTGCGAGCAGCTGGGCGACGTCGAACAGCTCACCGTTCGTGTCGACTCCGATCAGCCCGCTCTGCCGGAACATCGAGTCGATCGTTGCTGGCGGCAAGTGGCTGCGCCGGACCATCTGACCGAGCGGCACACCTTGGGTGGCCCGGCCCGACTTGAGCGCGACCACCGGCTTGCGGCCGGCCAGTCGACGCGCCACCCGGCTGAACTTGCGCGGGTTGCCCAGCGACTCCAGATACAGCAGCACGACCTCGGTCGACTCGTCGGAGTACCAGAACTGCATCAGGTCGTTGCCCGAGACATCGGCCCGGTTACCCGCCGACACGAAAGTCGACAGCCCGAGGCCACGCCGCACCATGTCGGCCAGGATCGGCACCCCGAGCGCACCCGACTGGCAGAAGAACGCCACCCGGCCCCGGCTCGGCATCAACGGCGAGAGCGTCGCGTTCAACGACACCCCGGCTGCGGTGTTGATCACCCCGAGCGCGTTCGGCCCGATCACCCGCATCCCGTACGACCGGGCCAGCCCGGCCAGGTACCGCTGCCGCTTCCGCCCCTCGTCCCCGATCTCCGCGAACCCGCTCGACACCACGACCAACCCGCGAACCCCTTTGGCCGCGCAGTCCAGGACCACATCGGCCACCATCTCGGCCCGTACGGCGACCACGGCCAGATCGACCGTGTCGTCCACGTCCCGGATCGTCGGGTACGCCGGAACACCCTCGATCTCGTCCGCGTCGGTATCGGTGTTCACGGCGTACAGGCGACCGGTGAAACCGCCGTCGCGGAGATTGCGCAGCAGCGCGTTGCCGATCGTCCCCTCCCGCCGGCTGGCGCCGATCACCGCGACACTCGACGGGGCCAGCAGCCGGGCGATCGACAGCGCCTCCGACCGCTGCTCCCGCGCCTGCATCACGCCGAACGACGTATCGGTCGGCGCGATGTCGAACTCGACCATGATCACGCCGTCCTCGAACTCCCGCGCGACCTTGTATCCGGCCTCGGTGAAGACGGTGATCATCTTCCGGTTGTCGGGCAGCACCTCGGCGACGAACTGGGTGATCCCGTTCTCCCGGGCGGCCTGGGCGAGGTGCTCGAGCAGCAACTGACCGAGGCCGCGGCCCTGGTGCGCGTCCTCGATCAGGAACGCGACCTCCGCGGTCCGGCGCCCGGTCCGCTCGTACCGCCCGACGCCGATCATCTCGTTGCCGACAGTGACGATCAGTGCCAGCCGGTCGTGGTAGTCCACCTGCGTGAACCTCGCCACATCCCGGTCCGACAGTTGTGGATACGGGGCAAAGAACCGGTAGTACTTCGATTGTTCGGACACCCGGGCGTAGAACGCGACCAGCAGGTCGGCGTCGTCCGCGGTGATCGGCCGAAGATGTGCGGTAGCGCCGTCCCGCAGTACGACGTCCGCCTCGAACTCGGCCGGGTAACCGGCTGGGGTCTCCTGCTCCGGCGGTGTCACCCGGCCAGCGTACTCAACCAACCCGACGGGAGATCGTGAATTTGGTCGAGCGGATCGCACCGGTTCTGGTGTTCTTGGTCGCAGTGACCGTCATCGCCGAGCTGGCCGACGAGGCGAAAGTTTTCGACGTCACCGCGCGTGAGGCCGCTCACCTGGCCCGCGGACGGGTCTGGCGGCTCTGGCTGCTCGTGGTCGCGCTCGCCACCGGGCTGACGATCGTCCTGTCTCTGGACACCTGCGCAGTGCTGCTGACCCCGGTCGTGCTCGCGATGGCGCGGCAGCTCGACATCCCGCCGAAACTGTTCGCGTTCACCACCGTCTGGCTGGCCGGCACCGCCTCATTGCTGCTCCCGGTCTCGAACCTCACCAACCTGCTCGCCTTGCACCAGTTCCGCAGCCTCGACGCCAGCTTCATCGCGGTCAGCCGGCGACCGGCGATCGCCTCGATCCTGATCACGGTCGGCGTGCTGGCAGTTCTGTTCCATCGCGATCTGCGCCGGACGTACGTCGTACCGCCGACTCCTCACGTGGACGACAAGGTGCTGTTCTGGGGCTCGGCGGCGGTGTGCGTGCTGCTCGGACCCGCGTTCGTCTCAGGGATCGACGTGGCCTGGCCGGCCGCTGTGGGCGCGATCCTGCTGACAGCGTTGTTCGCGGTCCGGCGGCGGAGCGCGCTGCGGTGGTCTCTGATCCCGGCGAAGCTGGTCGTGACCGTCGTCGGGCTGTTCCTCGTTGTCGGTTTTCTGTCCGATCACGGTCTCCAGACCATTCTCAGCCGGATCGCGGGCGCGTCCTCCGAGCTGCGGTTGAGCGCCACCGCGGCACTCGGCGCGAACCTGGCCGACAACCTCCCGGCGTACCTGGCGATGGAACCGGTCGCTTCGAGCGACCCACACCGCATGATGGCGCTCCTGATCGGCGTGAACTGCGGCTGTCTGCTCACCCTCTGGGGCTCCCTCGCCACCCTGCTGTGGCGCGATCGCTGCGACGCCGCTCGGGTCGACATCTCCTGGTGGTCGTTCCTCTGGCGCGGCCTGATCCTGACACCGCTCGTCGTGGCGGGATCCGTCCTCGCGCTGGGTGGGTAATGTGCGCAGCATGGCTACGGAGCAGAGCACTTCGGACGTCACGCGCGAGTTCCGGGAAGCACGGGACTTCCTGGTGGCCCACCGGGAGGACTACGAGACGGCGTACCGGGACTTCAACTGGCCGCAGTTCGACCGGTTCAACTGGGCGCGGGACTGGTTCGACGCGCTCGCGGTCGAGCAGCCCGAGGTCGCGGCGCTGACCATCGTCGAGGAGGACGGCGAGGTCAACGCCCGGACGTACGCGGAGATGGCCGAGCGATCCCGTCAGGTGGCCGGCTGGCTCACCGAGGCCGGGCTGCAACCGGGTGACCGGGTCCTGATCGTGCTCGGCAACACGGTGCCGCTGTGGGAGACGATGCTCGGCTGTATCCGGGCCGGCGCGGTGATGATCCCCGCGACCACGCTGCTCACCGACGCCGACCTCGCGGACCGGATCGAACGCGGCGGCGTACGGGCCGTGGTCACCGGCAGCGCGGACACCGGCAGGTACGCCGGTATCGCCGACCACTGCATCCGCGTCGCCGTCGGCTCGCCAGTTGAGGGTTGGCTCGATTTCGACGAGTCGGCGTCGTATGACGGTCCAGTGCCTGAGGTCGACACGGCAGCGGACGACTCATTGCTCCTCTACTTCACCTCCGGTACGACGAGCCAGCCGAAGCTGGTCGAGCACACGCACGTCAGCTACCCCGTCGGTCACCTGTCGACCATGTACTGGATCGGTCTCCAGCCCGGCGACGTCCACCTCAACGTCTCGTCCCCCGGTTGGGCCAAGCACTCGTGGAGCAACGTGTTCGCCCCGTGGAACGCGGGCGCGACCGTCTTCCTCTACAACTACACGCGCTTCGACGCCGAGAAGATGCTGCAGGTCCTTCAGACGTACGGCGTGACCACCTTCTGCGCGCCGCCGACGGTCTGGCGGATGCTCATCCAGGCCGATCTGTCCGCGGTGAAGGTGCAGATCCGCGAATGCATCTCGGCCGGTGAGCCGCTGAACCCCGAGGTGATCGAGCAGGTCCGCAATGCGTGGGGCATCACCATCCGGGACGGGTACGGGCAGACCGAGACGACCGCCCAGATCGGCAATTCCCCCGGCCAACCGGTGAAACTCGGCTCGATGGGCCGCCCGCTGCCCGGCTACTCGATCGTGCTGATCGACCCGTCGACCGACGACATCGGCGACGACGGCGAGATCTGCATCGAGCTGGCGCCGGCGCCCGTCCCGCTGATGCGCGGGTACCGCGACGCCCGTGAGCTGACCGACGAGGTCATGCGCGGTGGTCACTACCACACCGGCGACGTCGCGAGCCGTGACGAGGACGGCTACATCACGTACGTCGGCCGCTCCGACGACGTGTTCAAGGCCAGCGACTACCGCATCTCCCCGTTCGAGCTGGAGTCGGTGCTGATCGAGCATCCAGCGGTAGCCGAGGCGGCCGTCGTGCCGTCACCGGACCCGGTCCGGCTCGCGGTGCCGAAGGCGTACGTCGTACTGGCCGCGGGACGTGAGCCGTCGCGCGAGCTGGCCGGCGAGATCCTGGCGTTCTGCCGGGAGCACCTGGCGCCGTACAAGCGGATCCGGCGGATCGAGTTCGCGGAGCTGCCGAAGACCATCTCGGGCAAGATCCGCCGAGTCGAACTGCGCGAGGACGAGGCGGCCAGAACCGAGCGGGGCGAGCACGCCTATGACGAAGCAGACTTCAAAGAAGGGTGAGTCAAGCCGCTGGGCCCGGTGACCTGCGTGCTGAAATGGGCGGATGTCTTTTGACACCGGGCTAGGGCTTGCGGCGATCGTCGTCCTGCCGCTACTGATCGCGATCGGTGTCGGTGCGTCCCGGTATGCCGGTCTGCGGCATGACAAAGGCATCGTCACGGCCGCGCTGCGTGCTGTCGTG
The DNA here is from genome assembly GCF_037203805.1 of Kribbella sp. CCNWLW201. NCBI lineage: Bacteria > Bacillati > Actinomycetota > Actinomycetes > Propionibacteriales > Kribbellaceae > Kribbella > Kribbella sp. CCNWLW201. The sequence goes on from NZ_JBBCBQ010000006.1 coordinate 377,630, forward strand.
CAGCTCACCGCGGTGGGTCTCGTGGTCGGCGCGGCGCTCCAGCACACGCTCGGGGCGATCGCCTTCGTGCTGGTGATGTTCGTCGTGGCCACCTTCACCAGCACTCGGCGGATCCGCTCGACGGCGGTGATTCCCCGGCAGTGGGCGTACTGCGCGATTGCGATCGGCTCCGGTGCGTTCGTCGTACTGCTGCTGCTCATCCTGCCCGGAGTGGTGCCGCGGAACCCAGCCACGATCCTGCCGATGGGCGGCATCATCATCGGCGGGACCATGACCGCCACCACACTGGCCGGCCGGCGGGTGCTGAGCGAGTACGGGACCAGGTACGGCGAGTTCGAGGCCGGACTCACGATCGGGCTGCTGCCGCGCGACGCGTTCAAACTCGTGGTCGGGCCGGTCGCCGGTGACGCGCTGCTGCCCGCACTCGATCAGACCCGGACAGTCGGCCTCGTCTCGCTCCCCGGAGCGTTCGTCGGCATGGTCCTCGGCGGAGCCTCGCCCACCGAGGCCGCCGCACTCCAACTGGTGGTCCTGATCGGCCTCGTCGCCGCCCAGTCGCTGGCCATCCTGACCATCACGGAGTTGCTAGCCCGCTCGCCCCTGCCCGACGGGCGTACGGTTTCCTCATGAGTGATGACAAGAGCCTGTTCAGCCGGATCGACGAGTTGGTCGCCGAGGAGCACGAGCTGCGTACCAAGCACGCCGCCGGACAGGTCGCCGACGAGGACGAGCGAGCCCGCCTGCAGGCGCTCGAGGTCGAGCTCGACCAGTGCTGGGACCTGCTCCGGCAACGCCGCGCCAAGCGTGAGTTCGGCGAGAACCCCGACGACGCCCAGCCCCGGTCCGCCGGCACCGTCGAGGGCTACCTGGGCTAGAAGCCCCGGAGCTTGTCCGGGGTGATGCGGATGAGCACGGAGTAGTCGGCGTGGAACTGGTCGTTCGTCATGCCGAGGCGGGCGATGTCGTCGGCGTACTTGTCGTTGTACGCCGACAGCTCGCCACCGCTGATCGGGTTGTCGTCGATGACCGCCGTACCGGAGATGACGCCGACGTCGCCGCCGGTGTGGGTGGCGTTGAAGTTGAGCGCCACCCGCGGGTTGGCGCCGACGTTGTGCAGCTTGGCCTTGTCCGGCTGACTGCAGATCAGCAGCTGGTCGTCGTACCAGAGGAACCAGACCGGGTTCGGCGCCGGCATTCCGGACTTGCCGACGGTGGTCAGCCACACAACGCGCTCGTCGTCCAGCTGCCGCGTGATCCGCTTGCCGAAATCGGTGGACGTGTCGATCGAGATCATCAGAGCCCTTCGTCAGTCACCAGGACCCAGGCGCCCCCACTCGATCGCCGGGCAGCGGTTCATCACCATGGTCAGCCCCGCGGCCGTCGTACGCGTGTAGGCCTCCGGATCCACTACATCCAGCTGGAACCACACCGCCTTCGCGTTGATTCCCACCGCCTGGTCCGCGATGGCGCCGGCCAGCTCGGACCGGACGAACACGTCCACGCAGTCCACCGGGAACGGGATCTCGGCGAGCGTCGCGTATCCCTGCTCGCCGTGCACTGTCTCGGCCGACGGATGCACCGGCACGATCCGCTTACCGTGCCCCTGCAGGAACCGCGCCACGCCGTACGCGGCCCGGCTGGTGTTGTTCGACAGCCCGACCACGGCCCACGTCTGGCAGTCGGCGAGGATCTTCCGGATGTCACTGTCCATGCGTCGATCCTCCCTCGCCGCGCAAGGATTCAACCGCGCAGATACGTCAGTACTGCGCTCACCCGCCGATCGAGCCCGTCGTCCAGCCGGAGCTTGGCGAAGATGTTGCCGACATGCTTGCGTACGGCGGCCTCACTGACGACCAACTGCTCGGCGATCGAGGCGTTCACCCGGCCCTCCGCCATCAGCGCGAGCACCTCCAGCTCGCGCGGCGTGAGCGCCGACAGCGGCCCGTCGTTCCGCCGCCGCGCCAGTAGCTGCCGAACCACTTCCGGGTCCACCACGGTCCCGCCGTCCGCGACCCGGTCGAGCGACTCGAGGAACTCCGCGACATGCCCGACCCGGTCCTTCAGCAGGTACCCGATCCCGCCGGTCGTTGTCTCGAGCAACGACGAGAGGTAGGCGTCGGCGACGTACTGGGACAGCACCAGGATCCCGATCGACGGCAGCTCGGCCCGGATCGCGGCCGCCGCCCGCAGTCCTTCGTCACTGTGCCCGGGCGGCATCCGTACGTCGGTGATCACGATGTCCGGCGGTTCCTTGCGCACGACGGCCAGCAGCGTGTCCCCGTCACCGACAGCGTCCCGTACTTCGTGGCCGGCGCGGTCCAGGATGCTGGCCAGGCCCTCACGCAGCAGCAGTGAGTCTTCGGCCAGCACGATGCTCAGTCGCCGAGTCGGCACGGGCACTCCATCCTCAGTCGAGTCGGCCCACCGGGTGGGCTGTCGATGTCGAGTGTGCCTCCCAAGGCGTCCAACCGGGTCACCAACCCGGTGAGTCCGGTCCCCGCACCCGTCCGAGCACCGCCGACGCCGTCATCGGTGATCGTAATGATCAGGCGGTCACGCTCGACCCACCCGCTCACGTCGCAACTGGTCGCCTGTGCGTGCTTGGCGACATTCGACAGCGCCTCACTGACGACGAAGTACGCCGCCGCCTCGATCGGCGGCGGCAGACGCGACGGCAGCGTCATCTGAACCCGCACCGGCAGCGGACTCCGGTCCGCCACCTCCAGTACGGCGGCCTCCAGCCCATGGTCGACGAGCACGCGCGGGTGGATCCCCCGGACTGCTTCCCGCAAGTCCGCCAGCGCCGCCTCGGCCTCACCGTGCGCCTTCACGACCAGCCGCTTGCCTTCGCCGTCGGGTAGGTCCAGCTCGGCCAGACCGAGCGTCATGGTGAGGCCGACCAACCGCTGCTGTACGCCGTCGTGCAGGTGCCGCTCGATTCGCGCCCGCTCGGTCTCGAACGCATCCACCAGATCGAGCCGGGACCGGCGCAGCTCGGCCAGGTTCCGCTGCAGTTCATCGTGCCGCGGACCCAGCATCGCCTTCGTCAATGCCGCCTCAGCTCCGGCGAGAACGCCGAGGAGGTAGGAGCTGACCGCGTAGAACGGTGGCGTGAAGCACAGCAGGAAGATGAACCCCTCCTGCGCGCTGTCCAGGATCCAGGGCCCCATACCCATCTGGTCGCCGTCAGCGATCACCGGCGCAGCCAGTGTGGTGAGGAGGATGGTCACGCTGAGGCCGGCGAACAGAGCACTCAGCGGCCAGATGAACACGCCCAGCACGAACCCGTACCCGAGCGCCCGCAGCGACGCCTGCTCGCGCCGCCGGAACTTCAGCTTCTCCCGCCGGGACAGCGACTCCGGCATCTTCGCGTGCGGGCTGCTGATCCCGTCGATCAGCACGAGACCGGCCCGCCACCGCTCCACTCGCCCGATCACCACCCCGATCAGCGGGAACATCGTGATCATCACGACCCCGATCAGGATCGGGCTCAACAGCGCGCAGGCAGCCGCTAGCCCACCCAGTACGCCGATGGTCACCAGACCCACCGGCACCGAGCTGAGCAGGTACGCGTAGCTGCGCCACGGCCAGGACGACACGAGGAAGCGCGGCGACGCCATCGCCGCCCAGGTCGTCATAGGTCTGTCCACGTCGACAACCCTAGATCCCGGCCAGCCCGGTGGACGGTAGCGTGCGCGCTACTCCAGGTCTCCTCTGTGGGCCAGGGTGGAAACAGGCGGTCACCGGTTGTCTGGTGTTATGACCGCTACCGCACCGACGTACCCAGCCGTCGTACCGACTGAAGCTCCGGCGCTGCTGCTGGACGGCATCACCAAGACCTACCGGTCCAAGGCCGGTGCGGTCGACGCGCTGCGAGGCGTGACGTACCACTTCCACCGAGGCTCGTTCACGGCCGTCATGGGCCCGTCCGGCTCCGGCAAGTCCACGCTGCTGCAATGTGCGGCCGGACTCGACCAGCCCACCGACGGCACCGTCGTACTCGGTGGGGTGAACCTGCGTCGACTCAACGAGGTCGCGCTCACCAAGCTGCGTCGGGAGGAGATGGGGTTCGTCTTCCAGGCTTACAACCTGCTGCCGTCCCTCACCGTCTACGACAACGTCGCACTCCCCCTGCGGTTGACCGGTCGCCGCCCGAGCCGGAACGACGTACATCGGGTGCTGGAGCAGGTCGGGTTGGAGGGCAAGGCCAAGCGGCGGCCCGCGGAACTGTCCGGTGGACAGCAGCAGCGGGTCGCGATCGCGCGGGCGCTGATCACCCGGCCGTCGGTGTTCTTCGCCGACGAACCGACCGGAGCGCTGGACAGCGGGACCAGCCGGCAAGTGCTGTCTCTGTTGCGTGAGGCAACCGACCGGGCAGGTCAGACCGTGGTGATGGTCACCCACGACCCGGTCGCGGCCGCGTACGCCGAGCGGGTGCTGTTCCTGTCCGACGGCCTGATCGCAGGTCACCTCGACCGCGGTACGCCGGCCCAGATCGCCGCGGCCATGAGTTCGTTGGAGCGATGATGTTCTACCTCAGCCGCCAGACAGTCGGCCGCAACCGTTCGTTGTACGCCGGCTCGTTCATCGCGCTGGCGGTCGGCGTGTTCCTGCTCGGCCTCGCCGCCACCGCCACGGCCGCCACCATCGCCTACCGCGGCCCGCTCGCCGAGAGCATCACCGTCACCACGCTCGGCGGTGACGACACCGCACCGACGCAGGTCCGCCTCCCGCTGTCCGGCGCGGACGCGTCCGGACTCCAGGTCGTCCTCAGCCTGGTCGCCACGATCAGCGGGTTCATCACGATCTTCGTCATCGCCAGCACCTTCGCCTTCGCAGTCGCGTCGCGGCGCCAGGAACTCGGACTGCTCCGCCTCATCGGCGCCACACCTTCGCAGGTACGGCGGATGGTCCTCGGCGAAGCGTTCGTCGTCGCACTCGCGGCCGCGCTGACCGGGGCGGTGCTCGCCCAGTTGGCGACTCCGCTGCTGCTCAGCAAGGCGTCGTACACCGATCTTGCGCCGGTGAAGCTCGAGCCGGCCTCGCCGTGGGTGCCGCTGGCGATCGCGGTCTGTGCCGGGCTGGTGGTGGCGATGCTCGGTGCACGGTCGGCGGCGCGTCGTGCCGGGCGGGTCGGGCCGATCGACGCGCTGCGGGAGGCCGCGCTGGAGCCGCCGCGAATCGGTCCGGTGCGGATCGTCTTCGGGCTGCTCTTCCTCGCCGGGTCAATCACTCTGCTGGCGCTGATCCGGCCGTCGACCGGCGAGGGCGTGATGCCGCTGGCGATGTTCACGCCGATGTTGCTCGTGATCTCGCTGACCCTGCTCGCGCCGCTGGTCGTGCCGTGGATCGCCCGACTCTGGGCGGTACCGCTCACCGAGTGGACCAAGGTGTCGGGCTTGCTCGCGCGCAGCAATGTCGTCGCCGCTCCCCGTCGCAGCGCGTCGCTCGCGGCCCCGATCCTGGCGATCTCGGCGATCGCCGGGTCGATGGTGCTCAGCCTCAGCTTCGCCGCCGACAGCGCCGAGGCCGCCATCCGTGACACCGTCCGCGCCCCGATCGTGGTCACCGGTCCCGACGCCGTCGGCTCGGCGCCAGGGGTCGGCGTAGTCGATGCCGGACTGCCGCTCCAGATGGTGCGGATCGGTCAGGACTATGCCGAACTCGAGGACGCCGAGGGCATCGACCCGGCGATCGCCACCCGGACCCGCGACCTGACCGCGCTCTCCGGGGACATCGGCCGGCTCACCGGCAACACTGTTGTCATCGGCAAAGAGATGTCCGGGTTCGAGGGCTACCGGGTCGGAGACGAGATCCCGGTGACGTTCCTGGACCGGACCGAGGTCAAGCTGAAGGTCGTCGCGATCGTCAAGGACGCGTTCGGCGTGAACCCGTCGTTCCTCATCCCGCTCGAGCTGGCCCGCAAACACGCTCCGACGGCACAGCCGGACCGCCAGTTCGTCTTGCCCGCCGATGGCGTTGACCCTGCGACCTTGGTGACCCAGCTGCCGAACGCCGTACCGGCGACTCAGTGGGAGGCGGAACAGGCCCAGGGCGTCCGGGAGGGCAACCGGTTCGGACTGATCCTGCTGCTCGGGCCGGCCGCGCTCTACAGTGCGATCGCGATCGCCAACACCCTGCTGATGGGCAGTCTGCAGCGGCGGCACGAGTTCATCACCTCGCGGCTGCTCGGAGCCACGCCGGCGCAGATCCGCCGGATGGTGCTGTGGGAGGCGTCCCTGGTCGGCGCGGTCGCCCTCAGCCTCGGTACGGCGATCACAGTCACGGTCGGGGTCTTGATCCGGCGGGCCATGAACGACGGGCTGACCGATGTCCCCGTGACCGTGCCGTGGGGTGTGCTGCTGGGTATCGGAGGAATCTGTCTGACCCTGGCGGTAGGGTCCGCTCTGGCCCCGACGTCGTACATCCTGCGCCGGTCGCAACCGTCCGCAGCGGTGGACTAGACCGGTTGTGGTGACGGTTCGGCATGGATGGCGGGTCGTGGCCGGGCAAACTGCCGTTGACCAGGGACAATGGGCACGGCGCCGGACCGTCGCGGCGCCGTACCGGTTTGATCGAGGAGTTCGTAGACCCGCATGGCACGCCGTACCAGCACCACCGCCGAGCCCGAGGACTTCGAGGAGCACATCCTCGACGTCGACGTCTCCGACGAGATGCGTACCAGCTATCTGGAGTACGCCTACTCGGTGATCTACTCCCGGGCGCTGCCCGACGCCCGGGACGGACTGAAACCGGTCCAGCGGCGGATCCTGTTCTCGATGGCGGAGAACAACATCCGCCCCGACCGCGCGCACGTGAAGTCGGCCCGTGTGGTCGGTGAAGTGATGGGTAAGTACCACCCGCACGGTGACGGCGCGATCTACGACGCCCTGGTCCGGACCGCGCAGCCCTGGTCGATGCGGGTCCCGCTGATCGACGGCCACGGGAACTTCGGCTCCCTCGACGACGGCCCCGCCGCGATGCGGTACACCGAGTGCCGGATGGCGCCGTCCGCGATCGCGATGACCCAGGGCCTGGACGAGAACGTCGTCGACTTCCGGCCGAACTACGACGGCCAGGAGCAGGAGCCGTCGGTGCTGCCGGCCGCGTTCCCGAACCTGCTGGTCAACGGCGCCGCCGGGATCGCGGTCGGGATGGCCACCAACATGGCCCCGCACAACCTGGTCGAGGTGATCCAGGCGCTGCGGCACCTGATCAAGACCCCGACCGCGGACCTTGACGACCTGATGCGGTTCGTGCCCGGCCCGGACCTGCCGACCGGCGGCAAGATCGTCGGCCTGGACGGCATCAAGGACGCCTACGCCACCGGTCGCGGCAGCTTCAAGATGCGCGCCACCGCCCGGATCGAGAACGTCACCCCGCGGCGCAAGGGCATCGTGATCACCGAACTGCCGTACTCGGTCGGTCCGGAGAAGGTGATCGAGAAGATCAAGACCCTGGTCCAGTCGAAGAAGCTGCAGGGCATCGCCGACGTCAAGGACCTGACCGACCGCAGCCACGGCACCCAGCTGGTGATCGAGGTCAAGAACGGTTTCGTCCCCGAGGCGCTGCTGGAGCAGCTGTACAAGCTGACCCCGCTCGAGGACGCGTTCCACGTCAACAATGTCTGCCTGGTCGACGGCCAGCCGCGCACCCTGGGCCTGAAGGAACTCCTCGAGGTCTACCTCAGCCACCGGTACGACGTCGTCCGCCGGCGCAGCGAGTTCCGCCGGACGAAGGCCCAGGACCGGCTGCACATCGTCGACGGCCTGCTGATCGCGATCCTGGACATCGACGAGGTCATCCAGATCATCCGCAGCAGCGATGACGCCGCCGCCGCCCGCGCCCGGCTGATGGAGATCTACGACCTGACCGAGGTGCAGACCAACTACATCCTCGACATGCCGCTGCGCCGGCTGACCAAGTTCTCCAAGCTCGAGCTCGAGACCGAGAAGGGTGAGCTGGAGCGCGAGATCGAGCGGCTGACCGCGATCCTCGAGGACGAGAACCTGCTCCGCAAGACGGTGTCGGAGGAGCTGGCCGAGGTCGCCAAGACCTACGGCACGCCGCGGCGGACCGTGCTGCTGGAGTCGTCCGGCGCGACCAAGACCGCGGCCGTGCCGCTCGAGGTCTCCGACGACCCGTGCTGGGTGCTGATGAGCTCGACCGGATTGCTCGCCCGGACGAACGGTGTGGAGCCGTTCGGCACCGGCGACACCCGGGCCAAGCACGACGCGATCGTGTCCGCGGTGAAGAGCACCGCCCGCGGTCAGTACGGGCTGATCACGAGCGCCGGCCGGTTGATCCGGCTCGAGTCGCTCGACCTTCCCGCCGTACCGACGACTGCCAACGCGCCGAACCTGCAGGGTGGTGCGCCGGTGGCGGAGTTCGTGTCGCTGGAGCCTGGTGAGAAGGCGCTCGCGCTGACCACGATGGATCCCGACTCGATCGGTGTGGCCTTGGGCACGACGGGTGGCGTGGTGAAGCGGGTCGTGCCGGACCACCTGAGCAACCGCGACGCGTGGGAGATCGTCCGGCTGAACGACGGTGACGAGGTCATCGGCGCGGTCGAGCTGACCACCGGCGACGAGGAGTTGTGCTTCATCACGTCCGACGCGCAACTGCTGCACTTCCCGGCGTCGGCGGTGCGTCCGCAGGGCCGGACGGCGGGCGGTATGGCCGGCGTCCGGCTGGCCAAGGACGCGAAGGTCGTGTTCTTCGGTGCCGTCGACACCAACCGCGAGGCGCAGGTCGTCACCGTCGCGGGCTCGTCGTCGGCGCTGCCGGGGACCGAGGTCGGTGCGGTGAAGGTGACGCCGTTCAGCGAGTACCCGGGCAAGGGCCGCGGCACCGGTGGTGTGCGCTGCCAACGGCTGCTCAAGGGCGAGGACGGGCTGCTGCTCGGATTCGTCGGTGCGGCCCCGGTCCGGGCGAGCGCGAACAGCGGCGCCCCGGTGGAACTGCCGCCGATCGACCCGCGGCGCGACGGCTCCGGCGTGCCGGTGGCCCAACCCATCGCCGCAATCGCTCCCGACCTGGCAGGCTGACCCCCATGAAGAGACTGCTCGCGCTCGGCGCGGTGCTGGTACTGGCGCTGGCGGGCTGCAGCGACGACAAGAAGGACTCCGACGGCGGCAACGGTCAGACGAGTGACGATCCGGTCGCGCTGCTGACGGCTGCCAAGAAGACCATCGACGAGGCGGCCAGCGTGCACATCGTGCTGACCGGCCGGGACCTGCCGGAGAACGCGCAGACCCTGTCCGCAGGTGACGGCGTCGCGACGCACGCCCCGGCGTTCAAGGGCAAGCTGACCGTGCGCACGGCCGGCTCGCCGATCGACGCCGAGGTGGTCGCGGTCGGCAGCAAGGTCTACGCGAAGCTGCCGTTCACGACGAACTTCATCGAGCTGCCGCCGGCCCAACTGGCCGGCCTCGGCGCACCGGACCCGGCGATCCTGCTCGACCCGGCCAAAGGCCTGACCGCGGTGCTGCCGACGCTCAAGGACCCGAAAATCAAGGGCGAGACCCGCGACGGCGCCAAGGTGCTGACCGAGATCACCGGCGCGGTCCAGGGCAAGTCGTTGCAGGGCATCTTCCCGAAGGCCCCGGCCGACCAGGACTTCCCGAGCACCTTCAAGATCGACAAGGACTCCAAGCAGTTGGTGTCGGCAACGATCACCGGCCCGTTCTACGACGGCGCCACCAGCAGCTACGACGTCACCCTGGACAGGTACGGCGAACAGGTCGAAATCACCAAGCCGTGACCAACAACCCGCCGAAGGTGTACCGAACGCGCCGGCGAGTCCTGCAGCGCTGCCCGGTGGACGACGAGATCGACGACCTGGCCCAGTCGTACGGCTGGCCGGTGGTGTACGACGCCGATCGCGACTTCGACCGAGGGCGCGGCCGCGAGGTCAACTGGGGCGTCACCAGCGACTCCGTGCTCGGCTACCTCGAGAGCCACATCTCCAACGATTGCTGCCTGGTCGGGGTCGGGAAGGATCCCGGCCAGGCCGAGGAGATCATCGCGCGCGTCGAGGCCGACCTGGCCGGCGAGATCGAGAGCGTCGACGGATTGCTGGCCGTCCTCCAGGACGAGGACGATCCCCGGCTCCTGGCCCGCGGTCTGGTCCGGGCGGGCTTCGGCGCGCCGCGGGAGTTCGACCGGGTGTTCTTCGACGCGTTCGCCGCGGCCGCGTGTCACCATCCGGTGTACCAGGTCCGCGACATCGCGATCTCCTCGATGGTCTATATCGAGTGGCCCGAGTTCGCGCCGTTGCTGGAGCGGATCAAGGCCGAAGAGCCGGACGAACAGGTACGCGCCCGGGCGACGATGGTGCACTCCGCCTATCAGGCTGCCGGGCTGTCGTGAGCAGTACGGCGTTGCGTCCGCGGACACAGTTGACGCTTGCCTCGATTGCGGTGGCGTTTGCGGCTGCTGACACGTATGTCGTCGTACTGGCTCTGCCGGACATGATGTCCGGGGTCGGGTTGTCCGCGGACGAGTTGCAGCGGGCGGCGCCGATCATCTCCGGGTTCCTGCTCGGGTACATCGCCGTACTGCCGTTGATCGGGCGGGTCGCCGATGTCGTCGGTCGTACGCCGGTTCTGATCGGGGCGTTGCTGCTGTTCGCGGTGGGGTCGCTGATCACGGCCGGTGCGTATGACCTTTCCCTGGTGGTGACCGGGCGGTTCCTGCAGGGCGTGGGCGGTGGTGGGCTCGTGCCTGCCACGTTGGCGTTGGTGGCTGATTTGTGGCCGGCTGACCGGCGTGGCTTGCCGCTGGGTGTGGTCGGTGCGGTGCAGGAACTCGGGTCAGTGCTGGGGCCGTTGCTTGGCGCTCTCGTGCTTGCGGTGGCGGACTGGCGATACATCTTCTGGCTCAATCTCGTCGTCGCGCTCGTGCTTGCGGTGCTGCTGCGCGGTCTCCGTCCACCGCCACTGTCCGCGGCCGTTGGGTTCCTGGCGTGTGTCGCGTTGGGGCTGACTCTGACCGCTCCGGAACGGTTGGCGTCCGGCGTCACGCTTGGCATCCCATTCGTCCCGTTCTCCGGTGACTCGCGTCTGCTGACCCCGATCGGCGTCGTCACCGCGGTACTGCTTCTGCTCTGGATCGCACTCCTGTTCCGCAGGAGCCACGTGAGGTCTTTGGCCGCTCGGGTCGACCTTGTCGGCGCGCTGCTGCTCGGTCTCGCGCTTTCCGGTGTCGTCCTAGCCTTTGCGACGGCCGACCCAGAGCGGGAGTTGATGGCGCCGGCCGGGCCTTGGTTGCTGGTCGGGGCTGCTGTGTTCGCGGTGGCCTTCGCGGTCTGGCAGCGGCGTACGACGCGGGCGATCGTGCCGCGCGGTTTGCTGGGTCCACGGCCTGCCTGGGGTTCGTTGGTGGTCAGCTTCCTTGTCGGGTGTGCGTTGATCGCGGCGCTGGTCGACGTACCGGTGTTCGCGCGCACGACTCAGGGTGGCGGGCAGTTGGCGGCCGCGTTGGTGTTGCTGCGGTTCCTGATCGCGCTGCCGGTCGGTGCGGTGGTTGGCGGCTGGCTGACCCGGCGTTATGGGCTGGGACTCATCACCGGGGTCGGGCTCGCGTTGGCCGGGGCGATGTTCGTGGTGATGGCGTTCTGGGGTCGCGACGCGCTCGATCACTGGCCGGCGAGCGTCGTACTGCTGCTGTGCGGGTTCGGGTTCGGGCTGGCGTTGTCGCCGGTCAACACGGCGATGCTCGGCGCCACTCCCCCGGACAGCCACGGCCTGGTCAGTGCACTCGTCGTGGTCGCCCGGATGGTCGGCATGCTCGTCGGTGTGTCGGCGCTCACCGCGATCGGCCTGCGGCGGTACTTCGCCATCGTCGACGACATCCCGTCACCCAATGAGCTGTGCCCGACAGCGCCGGGTTCGTGCCGTCCGTTCGTCGACGCACTGCGGGACGCGGCCGTTTCACAAGTTCACGCGATTTTCGCCGGAGCCGCCGTTTGCGCGTTCCTGGCCGCCATACTCGCGGTGCTCCTGCTCGGCCGCGGGCGAGTTATGCACAGATGATGGTCACCATGCGAGACCCGGGTCTCCGCTGTCGTACCGTGATCCCGTGACCGCACGACTCGACGCAACCGGCCGGCCAGGCCTGTGCTCGACCTTCTGCCGCGAGCTGCGTGAGCCGCTCGCCGGTACGGCGGTCGTGGCGCGCGGCTGGGTTCTCGTCGAGCAGCCCGGTCCGTGGGGCGCCAAGGCGCCGACGCAGAGCCACCTCGACCCGGAGTTCGGCGGCGCGATCGACGCGGCGTGCAAGAAGGCGGACGTCCGGTTCGGGCTGATCCGCTCCCCCGGACGGCACCCGGACGCGGCCGAACGGATCCACCAGGTGTACGTCGCCTCGACCTCTCCCGGCCGTACTTGGCTGCTCGGCGGTGGTGTCGCCGACCCGGTGGAGCTCGAGCGTCTCGACCTCGAGGCCGTCGGTCGAGGTGATCGGGATGCCGTCATCGAGTCGCTTCCGGCGCTGACCGTGGTCGACGAGCCCGTGCTGCTGGTGTGCACGAACGGCAAGCGGGACGAGTGCTGCGCGCTTCTCGGCCGGCCGCTGGTCACGGCGCTGAGTGCGGTCGCACCCGGCCGGGTCTGGGAGGCGAACCACCTCGGCGGGCACCGGTTCGCGCCGACCGCTACGCTGCTGCCCGCCGGCACGATGCACGGTCACCTGACCGTCGAGACCGCGACCGCGGTGCTGGAGGCCGGCGCTCGTGGTGAGACCGTGCTGACCGGGTTGCGCGGCCGCTCGACCTGGACCAAACGCGGTCAGGCCGCGGAAATCGCCGTACGCCGGCTCATCGGTGAGCTGAAGCTGGACGCCCTCAGTGTCGTGGGCGAAGATCTGGGCGCCGTCGTCGTCGCCCATCGCGACGGGCGGTCCTGGACCGTACCGGTCACCAGCGCTCCCGCCGATCCACCCCGACCGGAGTCCTGCGGAAAGGAGCCGTTCGCCATGTCGATCCTGCATGCCGCAACCCCAATGCCAGGTGACGTCCGATGACCAGTGGCTTCGAGGACCTGCTGGCCGCCAACGCCGACTACGCCTCGGACTTCGCCTACGGCGGGTTCGACGGCATCGCCCACGCCGGGGTCGGCGTGGTCACCTGTATGGACTCACGCATCCCGCCGCTGGAGATGCTCGGGCTGAAGCCGGGTGACGCGAAGGTGCTGCGCAGCGCGGGCGGGCGGGTCACCGAGGTGACCATGACCGGGCTGGTGCTCGGCGTCCAACTGCTCGGCGTCCGCCGGATCATGATCATCCCGCACACCCGCTGCGCGATGGCCGCGATGTCCGAGGACGAGCTGCGCGCCAAGGTCGAGACGGCCGCCGGCCGACCCGCCGGCTACCTCCCGATCCACGTCATCCCCGACCAACTCGAAGCCCTCCGCCGCGACGTCGCCGCCGTCCGCGACCACCCCCTGATCGGCGAGGACATCCTGGTCGGCGGCTTCATGTACGACGTAGACACCGGCCGCCTCACCCAAATCGACTGACGCCCCGCCTAGCCGATCCCGAAGTCGGCCAGCAGCCCTCGTGCTGAGTTGCGGACGGCTTCGTGGGGGTCGTTGGCGGCGAGGTCTTTGAGCAGGCCGAGGGATTCCGGGCTCTCCAGGTACACGGTCGACCATGCGGCGGCGTTGCGGATCTCCGGATCTTCGTCACGGGCAGCGTCCGCGAGCGCCGCGAAGTACTCGGAGTCGAAGTCCTTGCCCATCGCAAGGGCCACCCGCAGCATGGCCCTGATCTTCTCTTGGCCGCGAAGCCGGCTGACCGCGGTCAACAGCTCCTCACGCGTGTACGGCGCGACGCCGATCACGGCCAGGATCCTGCGGCTCAACTCGGCGACATCGTCCGCGTCCTCACCGAACACCTCGAGAGCCGAAGCCCGCGTGGTCAGATCCTCCAGGTACATCACCCACAGCCCCGCCGCGGCACCCCAAAGCCGGTAGCACTGGTACGCCGCGTCCTCTGCGCCGTCGTTGCTCTCGATGACCTGCCACGGGCTGACCCGCGCGATGCGCTCCACACTGGTTCGCGGACTGCCGTCGTAGGGCTCGAGCAGGATCAGCCGGGTGTCCGAATCGCCCCGGTCGACCGATTCGCGGAGCACCATCTTGTTGCGGTGATAGGTCGCAGTCACGAGCCGGAAACCTACCCACCCCCGAGGTCACCCCTGGAACGGAAATCGGTTGATGCATCCTGCCCACGCTGGCAGCATCGCCCTTTGTGCCCGGATCGGATGCGCCCGAGGACACGTTCTGGCTGGCCGCCGCTGCCTTCGCAGCAGGGGCGGCCGCCGAGTTCTTCACAGTTGTGTGGTCGACGGCCGCGGTGACGATCACCGGCGGTGCCGTGCTGGCGGTCGCCATGGTGCTACCCCTGCTCCTGCCGTCGCTGCGGCGAATCGAGGTGGAGGTCCCCAAGGGAGGCTACTGAACGATGACCTTGCCGGTGTCCAGCTCGTAGTAGGCGCCGACGAGTTTGAGTTTGCCGGACTTCTCCAGCGGGCCGATGAGCTTGGACTGGCGGAGTTTGGCGAGGGTCAGGTCGACGTTGGCGTGGATGGCGTTGGTGAGGCGGTCGCCGGGTCTGCCGGCGACCTGGCGGACGGCGGGCGCGAGGGTGTCGACGAGGTAGCCGATCTCGCCGTTCTCGGCGGTCCGCTGGCCGGCGTCGAGTGCCTTGATCGTGGCGTCGAGGGCGCCGCAGCGCTGGTGCCCGAGGACCATCAGCAGCGGCGTGTTCAACTCGGCGACGCCGAACTCGAGGCTGCCGATCACTGAGTGGTCAAGTGCTTCACCAGCACTCCGTACGACGACCAGATCGCCGAGCCCTTGGTCGAAGACGAGCTCGATCGGCACCCGGGAGTCGACACAGCCGATCACGGTGGCGAACGGGTGCTGTCCCTTGCTCACGGCAACTCGCCGGGCGATGCCCTCGTCGAGGTTCTCACCGCGGTCGGCGACGAAGCGGGCGTTGCCGTCCAGCATCCGCTGCAGCGCTTGGTTGCCGTCCACAACAGGCGGCGGACTCGGCGGATTCGTCCCGATCGACTGGGCGGCCGGGGCGGACGCCGTACCGGAGTCCGAGCACGCCGTGAGGGTGGCGCCGCCAGCTCCGGCGACGAGAGTAGTGTGCAAGGCGGTGGTCAGGAAGCGGCGCCGCGAGGTGACGGGCGCACCGGCTACCGACCGGCGACGAGATGTGATGCTCAACTCTGCTCCTTGGAAAAAAGGCGGCGTGGGCGAACGCCGCCTTCTGAAGGTAACCCCTTGCATACTGTCTGCAATACCCGGGGTCTGTTCGAATGTCTCGGCGGAGCCGCCGGGATCTGATAGACAGCCGTTATGAGACTCCGCCCCAGCTCGTTCTCACGCTCCCTGCTCATCGGTGCGATCGCCCTGACCACCGCCCTGTCCGGCGCTCCCACGGTCCACGCCGCGCCCACCACCGGCTGTCTCGACACCGGCGTCAAGGGCACCGTCGAGGAGCAACGCCTGGACAACGGCGTCGCCGGCGGACCGTCGGTACCGGCCGAGATCCTCCGCCGCTCCGGCTTCGACCGGCACGTCGCACTCTTCACGCGCCTGCTCTGCTCGGCACCGAACCAGCGAGCCGCCGCGGTCCTCGTCCGCGCCCAAGGCGAAGCCCTCTGGCGTACGGCGACCCACCGCGCCCAGCACCCACAGACGGCACCCGACGCACTCCCCGCCACCGACGATCGCGGCCTGTACTGGGCCCGAATCTCGATGGCCCTCGCCCTCCGACAGTGGCAACCAAACTTCACCCTCGGTACGGCGGAACGCGCCGGACTGATCCGATCACTCGAATATGCGTCCCGCGGCATCACCGGCACCCAGTTCGCACCCGGCGTACGGAAGATCCTGGTGACCGGATTCGACCCGTTCACCCTCGACGCGGACATCCGGATCGGCAACCCGTCGGGCGCCAACGCCTTGACCCTCGACGGTCAGCGCTGGGTGGTGAACGGCAAGACCTACGAGATCCAGACCGTCGTCTTCCCGGTCAGGTACACCGACTTCGACGAGAACATGGTCGAGAACGCACTCGTCCCGCACTACCGCCCCGGACCACAACGGGCCGATCTGGTCATGACCGCGAGCCAGGGCCGGGTGGGCATCTTCGACCTCGAGGTGTTCAACGGCCGACGCCGTTCGGTCAGCTCGATCGGTGACAACAACAACCTCTGGGGCGGCGGAACCACGAGCGCACCGGTCGTCTCCCCCAGCATGCCGGCCGGACCCGAGTGGCTGACCTCCAGCCTTCCGCTGGCCCGGATGTCGCAAGCCGACGTCACGCCGTTCCGGATGCGCGTCAACACCTCGGTCCTCGAGATCCCGGCCGGGCAGACGCAACCAGTCCGCCAACCGCTCGGTCCGACACCCGGCTCGATCGCCTCCGAGGGTGCCGGCGGCGGCTACCTCTCCAACGAGGTTGCCTACCGCAACACCCTGCAGCGCGACCTCCTCGACCCGTCGATGCCGGCCGGCCACCTGCACGTCCCGGTGCTGTCCTTCGACCCCGCCAACAAGACCGCCATCACCGACCCGACCTACGAGGCCAACCGCGAAGCCATCGTCCGCGGAGCCCACACCGCCTTGCGAGCAGCGCTGGGCTAAAGCTTCAGTACGTCGGCAGTCCGCACCGGCTGACCGGTTTCGAACGAGCGGTTGGCAGCCAGCCCGGTCACCAAAGCCAGAGCGGCCTGCCGGGCGTCCGCGACGTCGTCGTCCTCCGAGGAGTCGAGCAGCGCGGCCAGCACCCGCGCGTCGGCTCCCCCATGACCGGCGTGATCATGCTCGACCGTGTGGTCCTCGGGCGGCGACCACAACGGACGCAGGGTGATACTCGTCCGCCCGGCATTCGGCGCCGCAAGGTCACCATGCACTGCTCCCCTGGCCGACGCCACGCGCTCATGTGGCTTTGTGAATGTCGACTCTTCGACATCGAGCTCCAGCCGGCCGCGTGATCCGTTGAACATCACCCGATAGCCCTCGGCCGGCGAGTAAGCGGTCAAGTGGTAGGTCATCGTCGCGCCCGTGTCGTACGACACCAGCAAGGCCATGTCGTCCTCGATCGTCACGCCCGGTGCGAAGACGTTGCGATCCCGGTAGTACCCGTCCTCGACCTCGGCATCCAGATACAGCGAGCGCAGCGTCGGATTGTCGACCAGGTGCAGGGCGAACGGATCGTCGAGCGCCGCGTCCGAACCGTGCGCCCGGGAGTAGTCCCGCGCGTACCCATGCCGCTGACCATCCCCGTAGAACGCCAACTGCCCCTGCCCGTAGACCAGCCGCGGCTCAGCACCGAGCCACCAGTTCACCAGGTCGAAGTGATGACTTGCCTTGTGCACCATCAAGCCGCCGGAGTTCGCCTTGTCGCGATGCCACCGCCGGAAGTAGTCGGCCCCATGCGACACGTCGAGCAGCCACTCGAAATGCACCGAGTGCACATCGCCGATCGCACCCTCGGCCAGCAACGACCGCACCCGACGATGCACCGGGTTGAACCGATAGTTGTAGGCCACCGCCAGTGATCCACCCGTCGACGACACGGTGTCGAGGATGCTCTGTGCCTTCACCGCGTCGGTCGTCATCGGCTTCTCACTGATCACCCGCACCCCGGCGCGCAACGCCGACTCGATGTAGCGATCATGGGTCGCATCGACGCTCGTCACCACCAGCAACTCGATCCGCTCGACCCGCAACATCTCATCGAAGCGCGCCGGCGGCCATTGATGAGCGGTACGACGACCAGCCGCCAGCAGCATCCGGTTGTGGAACGCCATCCGGACCGAGTTCGGGTCGCACAACGCGACGACGTCGTACGCGTCGCGTTTGGCCAGTCCCTCGGTGAACAACTGGGCACGATTGCCGGTTCCGACGATCGCGGTCCGCACAGACATTGATGACCCCCTATTGCTTGACCGCACCGGCCAGGCCGTTGACGAAGAACCGTTGCAGCAGCAGGAACAGCAGGATGATCGGAGCGAGCGTGATCACGGTCCCCGCGCACAGCAGCGTCCACTCGGTCGAGTTCTCCCCGATGAACGCGTACATCCCGATCGCGAGCGTCCGCAGCTCCGGCCGGCCGAGCGTGAAGACCAGCGGGATGAAGAAGCTGTTCCACGCCGTGATCGCGGTGAACAACCCGACCGTGGCCAGCATCGGCCCGGACAGCGGCAGCATGATCCGCGCGAACGTCTGGTGGAAGTTCGCGCCGTCGACCTGCGCCGCGTCCTCGAGTTCCCGGTCGATCGCCATGAAGTAGCCCATGAACAGGAACGTGCCGAACACCACCCCGCCGGATGCCTGGACGATGATCACCGCCCACAGACTGTTCAGCAGGTGCAGCCGCTGCATCAGGTCGAACACCGGAATGATCGTGTAGCCGTGCGGCAGGAACAACGTCGCCGACACCAGCCCCAGACAGAACCCACGGCCGGGGAAGCGTGTCCGGGCGAGTACGTATCCCGCGGTGGAGGTGACTACTAAAGTGACCAGCACCGTCCCGAGGGTGATCAGAAAAGTGTTCATGAAGTACTGGCCGAACGACGCCTCGCGCCACGCGTCGAGGTAGTTCGACCAGAGGAAATGCGACGGCAACGGGCTCAGCCCACGACCGAAGAACTCGTCGTCACTCTTCAGCGAACTGCCCAGCGCCCAGAACAGCGGATACAACCAGGCCAGGCCGCTGACGAGTAAGGCGACATGCGTCATCACCGTCACCGCACGTCCGCGCTTCATCGCCCGCCTCCAGTGCCCCGGCGCCGCGCCAGAGAGCGCAGTACGACGACCTGGACGACGGAGAAGACGATCAGCAGGACGCCGTAGATGAACGACGCCGCCGAGGCGAGACCGATGTCGGGCTGGACCGCGTTCGCGTTACTCCCGCCGAAGGCCAGGTGGTAGATGTAGGTGTTCACGACCTCGGTGGAGAAGTACGGCCCGCCGCTGGTCAGCACCTGGACCAGGTCGAAGATCTGGAACGTCCCGATCACCGCCAGTACGACGATCACGACGCCGACCGCCCGCAGCATCGGGATGGTGATGTACCGGAACATCGCCACCCGGCCGGCACCGTCCAGCCGGGCCGCTTCGTACAGCTCCTCCGGAATCGTCTGCAGCCCGGCCAGGAAGTACACCAGGTTGTAGCCGAACGTATGCCAGATCCCGACCAGGATGATGATCGCCATCGCGAAGTGCGGATCCCCCAGCCAGTCGATGTGCTGGTCGATCAGGTGCAGCTTCAGCAAGATGTTGTTGATCGAGTCCCCGAAGTTCGACACCAGCAACTGGATCACGACACCGATCACCGCGGCCGACGTCACCACCGGCAGGAAGAACAGCGTCCGGTAGAACGACGCGAACCGCAGCCGCTTGTTGTTCAGCACCAACGCGAGTGCGAGCGCCAGGACGAGCTGGATCGGTACGACGAAAGCGGCGTACACGAAGGTGTGTCCGAGCGACCGCCAGAAGATGCTGTCGTCTACGATCTGCCGGAAATTGTCCAGCCCGACGAAGTCGGTCGGATCGCCGATCCCGTCCCACTTGTAGAACGTGTACCCGAGCGACGCGATGATCGGGTAGATCACGAACACGAGCAGCAGCACCATCATCGGTGCCAGATAGACGTACGACCAGAGATAGGTACGGCGACGCGCCCGCCGCCGGAGCACCGCACGCGGCGGCCCGGCGGTGGCGACGTCGTCCCGTACGGCGGTCATCACCATCAGGCGCCCGGTTTGGTCGTGTACGGCTTGGTCAGCTCCCAGTCGGTGAAGGCGAAATCCTTCAGGCTCACACCGGCGCCGACCTTCTTCACCGCGTCGGACAGCGCCTGGTTCATCTTGCCCGTCAGGTCGTTCAGAGCACCTTGGACGTCCTTGAGCTGCCCGGTGTAGATGCCGGCCAGCACGTCGTTGATGTCCGGCTTCACCGCGGGGAGCTCGAGCTTCGTCAGCTTGGGGTTGCGGATGGTCGGTTGCGGACCGACCACGGCGGCTCCGGACATGGCGACGTACTGCGCGAAGGGAGCGAAGGTGACCCCCTTCGGGTCGTTGTTCTCCTTGTAGACCGACAGCCCCTGACCCTGTTCGACCCAGCGCTTGCCGGCCTCCGGGCTGTAGAGCCAGTCGAACCAGGCCCAAGCCTCGTCGGCGTGCTTGGACTTCGACGAGACCGCGACGAACCTCCCGCCGGGCGGACCGTAGAACAACGCCTTCGGCTCACCGCTCGGCGCCGGCAGGGTGACCAGGCTGTAGTCGGTGAACTTGTGCTTGGTCCACTCCGGCTGGTTCCAGACCCCGCCGACAGTCATCCCGAACCGGCCGCGCTCGAAGAACGCCCGCGCCTGCTCGTCGTTGATGCTCATCGAGTTCGGGTAGAACCAGTTCTTGTTCTTCCACTCCAGCAGCAGGTTGATCGCGTCGAGGTAGTTGCGGTCGGTCCCGAACGTCCACTGGCCGACCCGGTAGTCCATCCCGTCGATCCCGCCGACGGCAGCGCCACCCGGCGACCCGGCGCCGCGGACGAACAGATCCAGCCACCAGGCCAGGGTCGTGTTCGTCGAGTTGCCGAAGCCGAACGGTGCGACCTTGCCGCCGCTCTTCGACGCGATCACATCGGCCGCGCGACTCACGTCGTCCCAGGTCTTCGGCAGCTTCACACTGCCGTCGGTATTCGTCAGGCCGGCGTCCTTGAAGACGCCGTTGTGGATGTAGAGCTGCAGCGACGGCGCCGGGGCCGCGAACGGCGCGGTGTAGACCTTGCCGTCGAAGACATCGACACCCTCAACGAAGCTGTTCTGCGGGAACCGGGACTGCCAGTCCTTCGTCGCCCACTTGTCCACCGGCATCAGCCAGCCCTGCGACACCTGCTGGCTGAGCTGCGGGCTCTTCGGGATCATCAGGATGTCCGGTGCGTTCTCACTGCGGTACGCGAGCGAGACCAGATCGGCGTACTTGTCGCTGACCTGCGTGGTCTTCTTCACCGCGATGCCGGGGTGAGCTTGCTGGAACAGCTTGATCTCGTTGTCGACCCAGCCGGCCTGGCTGGCGTACCAGTCCCAGTAGGTGATGGTGGTCTGTGCCTTCGACCCGTCGCCCTCGTTGCCCGAAGACGAGCAACCGGCGACCGTACTCGCACCGGCCAGGGCGGCTGCACCGCGGAGCAGAGTCCGTCGGGAAATGCGTGATGACATGTGGGTTACCTCCGATGAATGCTGGCGGCCGCGCCGCACGCCGGTGACGTGGACGATGCGGTCTGGGTCAGGGAGCCGAGCCGCCAGGTGAGCGAGCTGCCGTTCCAGGTGACCGCGATGCGACGCGGCCGCTGGAAGGGCATGAACGAGACGGTCTGGCCGCGGTCCGACGGCCCAGGGCTGAAGTAGTTGTCGCTACCGACAGGGACCGGGATGTAGTAGTTGTTCGCGTTCGAGTAGCCGAAGTACGCCGTGTAGGTGTTGTCGACCGAGTTGCGTACGACGCAGGCCGCGGTCGGCTGGACCGGATTGAACACCGTCTGCTCAACGCCGGCCGGCTGCAGTGCCGCATCGTCCACGTACAGGTTGTCCGTGGTCGGCGTGCTGACGACCCACTCGGCCTTCGTGAGGGTGCCGGACCAGCTGACCGGGATGTTGTTACCGGCAACCTTCGTCCAGCCGGAGGCGCTCACTGCCCCCGAGGCCAGCGGCACGTAGCTCACACTTCCGTCCGACATCGTCAGCTTCAGCCGGACCTGCGCCGTACTCGAGCCCGTCGCGAGCCGGACCCAAGCCGAGGTCTTGTACGACGCTCCGCTCGTGAGCGTCACCGTCTGGGCCGGACCGGTGTCGGCCGTCCGACCAGTCGCCAGCACCGAGCCCGAGCCGCCGTGCTCCTGGTCCGTGACGGGCTGCACCGTGCAGGGCGTCGTACACGTCCAACTGTCGGTGCCCTGCTCGGCGTCGCCGTTGGCC
Organism: Kribbella sp. CCNWLW201; assembly: GCF_037203805.1. Lineage (NCBI taxonomy): Bacteria > Bacillati > Actinomycetota > Actinomycetes > Propionibacteriales > Kribbellaceae > Kribbella > Kribbella sp. CCNWLW201. The sequence continues at coordinate 399,632 of NZ_JBBCBQ010000006.1, forward strand.
AGCAGGTCACGACCCGCGACCGTCTTTGCCATCGGCGCGAATGACGCGTCGTCGATCAGCAGGCTGCCGGTGCCGGTCGTCGTACTGATCCACCACTCGGCCTTGGTCAGGGTCCCGGTCCAGGCGACCTTGGTGTTGGCGGCCGAGATCCGTGTCCAGCCGGTGCTGGTCACCGGCGCCTCGCCGAGCCTGATCGTGGTGGATCCGGTGGAGGTGGTCAGCTTGAGACTGACCATGGCGGTGTCGGATCCGGACGCCAACCGCACCCAGGCCGACGAGTCATACAGGCCGCCGTTGACCACGGACACTCCCTGCGCCGGTCCAGCCCAGGCAGCCGCTCGTCCAGTGACGGACAGGTCGCCGCTGCCGGTGTGCGGGGTGGTCGACGCGTTCTTCAGGGTGCACGTCCCAAGGCAGTACCAACCCGTCGTACTGGACTGGTTCTCGAGCGTTCCGTTCACCAGGACGGAAGGCGTCGGCAGGTACGGCGTCGTCGCCGGCGGAGCCTGGACCGGTGGTGGCGTGCCGTCCGTGGGCGTGATGGCGATGTCGTCGAGGGTGCACTCGGCCGTGGTCGGATTGGGGTTGGACCAGGCGAACACCTGGGTCCACTTCGTCCCGGTCGGTGGGGTGAAGGCGGCCAGCTTCTGGGTGTACGCGCGCTCGTCGGCGTAGCTGAGTTCGTATTGGAAGGTCGGCGTACCGGCGGTCGCTCCCCCACGCACTCCGATGTAGCACTGGGTACCACCGGCGTTCAGGCGACCCCAACCGGACAGCAAGTAGCTCGTGCCGGGTGTCAGTCCGGTGATGTTCTGGGTCACTCCAGAACCCGGGCTGAGGGACAGGGCGGTGTATCCACTGTGCGCGTTCGCCGCGGTCGACGGACCAGTGCCCAGCGGGGTCCAGCCGCGCGTGCCGCTCTCGAAGTCGCCGTCGCCGACCGGGTTCGGCTGGTCGGTCCGGACCGTCGTCGCGATGCCGTCGGCGATCACCTTCACCGATGCACCGGCCGTCGTCGGCATCGGTACCTTCACCTGCTTGGAGATGCCGTTCACGGTGACCGTCACAAGGTAGTCACCGAGGAATCCGCGCGTACCGAAAGTGCCGGCTGCGCTCGTCTGACCGGACACGCTCGTGTGCCACTGGCGCTTGATCAGGTCCTCCCACACCAAACCGTTCGGCTTGGGCGACCAGTCCGCGTTGTAGAGCGCGACGCGCGGGTTGTAGATGTTGTTGGCCCAGATGCCGAAGTTGCTGATCTGGTTGACGTTCGGGTTCGAGAACATCACCGTCATGAAGTCGCGGGTGTAGTCCGCCTGCAACTGGAGGTCGTCGGTGTCGACGTCGAACTCCGTGATCGCCGCCTTCACCCCGAGCCCGGCGAACTGGTCGACAATCGCCATCAGGTCATCGGGCGACGTCAACTGCAGGCCGTTGAAGTGGCTCTCGAACCCGATCAGATCGATCGGCGCACCCGAAGCCTTCAGCGACTGGACGATGCCGTAGACGTGATCACGGTGCCGCTTCTCCCAGCCGTTGTTCTCCAGCAGCCCGTAGTCGTTCAGCGCCAGCGGCACGGTCGGGTCGGCCTGGTCAGCCAGCCGGAACCACGAGGCGATCTCGTCCGGCCCGAGGATGTCCTGCAGGCTGTGCTCCGAGTACGGCTCGTTCACCACGTCCCACTCGTCGACAATTCCTTTGAGCGCGGTCGCTTCGTCGGTGATGTGCGTGTTCACCCGCGCCCGGAGGGCGGCCGGATCGTTCTGCAAGGTGACAAGGTCCGGCGGCATGTAACCCCAGGACGGCCAGATCAGGGTGTGGCCGCGGACCCGCAGACCACGTTCCCGCATCCACTGCAGGGCGGGCATCGTGATCGTGTCCCGCTCGACCTGGTTCTTCAGGTTGTTGCCCAAGGTCCCTTGATTGAACAGCGTCGAGGCCTTGCTCTGGTACTGCGCCAAGTCACTCGGACTGATCCCGCTCGACGGGTCGCCGATCAGTCGCGACCCGTCGGACGCCGCCCCGAACTTGAACGCACTGGTCTGCTGGACGGCGGACACCGTCGCACCGCTGACCGGGTTCCCGGCCGGATCGACGACCGAGACGGCCAGGTTTCCCTTGCGATACTGGTCGATTCGCGCGTTGGCCGCCGTACGCCAGGCCGCATTCGCCTCCCGGCCTTCGTACGTCACCTGTGGGTAGCCCGCCGGCGTACCGGGTCCGTAGTCGGTCACCGAGACCCCGGCGATCTGGAACTTCTGCGCGCCGTACCCGAGCCAGAGGTTCAGATGCGCGGCGGTAGTCGTACCCGCTTGATAGGTGACGGCGGCGCGGAACGGGAACTCGTACTTCTGCCACTCCGACCCGTAGAGCAGCGCCGCGTTCATCGACTTCTTGTACGGCGATCCGTCCGTCTCGAACACCACGTGCGCGTTGCCCGTCGTTCTGCCGGACGTCGGCTCGATCGCACGCATCCAGACGGTCGTCACGAGCGCGTCGCCGGCGGTCACGGTCTGGGCGGCCGGCACGCCGAGCGTGATCTCGTACTCGCCGTCGAGCCCTGGACTCTGCGGGCCGTTCGGCACGGTGACCTCGAGGGCCTGGGTGAAGTTGGGGTTCCCGCTGACGGGCACCAGCTGGGTCGAGTCGGTCGGCAGGTTCTTGAACTGGGTGAAGTTCGCGAGCGGGGCGCTCGGCAGGACTTCGAACGGGGTCGCGTCGGCCTGGGCGATCGGCTGGATCGCCACCGCGGCGACGACGGCCAGGATCGCACCGATGGAAAGTCGTCTGGGGAAGGGCCTCATCATCCGGATTCCTTCCAGAAGGCGCGCAGCAGGGCATGACCCGCCGGCCGGGGACCGGGGTCTGTGCTGGGACTTCTGTGTGGTGGGCGGCGCCGTGGGACGCCAGGAGTCAGTGGGGTCGGGCGGGACCTGGATCAGGCCTTGGTGATCTGCTCAGACGTGCTGTGGGACGGCCGGGTCACGGGCACCGGCCCGCAACTCGACCGGACGATCAGGCTGGTCGGCATGATGAGGCGGGGCGGATCGGCCGGGATCTGCTCGCCGTCCTGCTCACCTTCGGTCGCTTCGCTCTCAGCGTTGTGCTCAGCGTTGTTCTCAGGGCCGCCGATGGCGTCGAGCAGCAGGGTGGCGGCCCGCTTGCCCATCTCCACGAACGGCTGCTGGATGGTGGTCAGCGGCGGCCGGATCTGGGCCGCCGACTCGATGTCGTCGAAGCCGATCACGGACACGTCCTCGGGCACGCGCAACCCGGTCTCCGCGGCTGCCGTCATCACGCCGTACGCCGTGACGTCGGAGTGCGCGAAGACCGCGGTCGGCCGCTGGTCGGCCGGCAGCGAGAACAACTCCCGCGACCGGGCCCGGATCTGCTCGGGCACGAAGTCACCCGGTTTGGTCAGCTCGGGGTCGGGCTGGATGTCAGCCTTGCGCAGCGCGTCCAGGTAGCCGCGGTAGCGGTCCTGGCAGCAGGCGTACTCCATCCAGCCTTGTACACAGGCGATCCGCCGATGACCCAGCTGCAGCAGGTGGTCCATCGCGGTCAGTGCGCCTTCGTAGTTGTCCGCCGTCACCGACGGCAGGTCGACCTCGGTGCCGATCGTGTTCACCAAGACGACCGGCATGCCCTCCTGGTGCAGCTGCACGAGCGGCTCGAGCGGCTGCTTGTCGGTCACCACGAGCAGGCCGGACGCCATACTGGAGGTCAGCACGCGATCGATCAGCGAACCGTAGTCGCGGTCGTTGGTCGCGGTGTAGAGGATGATGTCGAACCCGCTCCGCTCGGTCACCGCGGCCACCCCGATGTTGATCGAGGCAACCATGTGCCAGGACAGGCCGGGCACGACCATCCCGATCAGCCGGGTGCTCCCCTTGGCCAGCGCGGTCGCCGCGAAACTCGGCACGTACCGGTGCCGGCGCATCACCGCGAGCACGTGCCGCCGGGTCGCCGGGTCCACCTTCGGGCTGTTGTTCAGCACCAGCGAGACGGTGGACTTGGACAGGCCGGACAGCGCGGCGATGTCGCGAATCGTCAGCTTCGCCATCCGGCCCCTCCCTTGATCGGGTCCGTTGGACTGGTCCAACGGCTCAGCACCGGAACGTAACAGCGGTCGCGATCGAGGTCAACAGTCTGCCCGCAAACGGTTTCACAGCGAGGCATTGCGTGCTTCGCCGTCGCCGTGCCACCATCGAGCCACCGTGTTGGACCGGTCCTACGCAGGCCGGGATCACCTGCCGGGGCCGGTCCGGCACGCCACCGTCCAGGAAGGCCGCCCATGCCGCCGTACTCCCTGCCCGACTTCTCCTTCGACCTCCGCCGCGCCGTGCCACCCGCACAGCTCTGGGTCGGCAGCGGAACAGGAACAGTCACCCAACTGCCGGGCACCGTCTGCGGTGTCGGCGGCTGGTTCGCTCCCCCACACGCAGCGCCGGACAGCCGGCTGACGATCACCTTCGACCTGGACGGCCGGACGATCGTGGACGGCACCCGGCCTGGTGCGGGCGACCGCGGTCTCCTCCCGTCGGGCGGCACCTGGCGCCCGGATCGGCTGATCCGGGAAGGCACCTATCACCAGTACGTCGACGGGCACCAGGTCTCCCTCGCGGTCGAAAGCACGCTCACCCCGCGCCACGGCAGCCCGGGGTATGTGCTCGCCATCCGCGTCCGCAACCGGTCGGACCGCCGGCATTCGGTGACGGTTCGCCCGGAGTTGTCGCCGACCAGCACGCGACACGTTCCGCTGTCCGACTGGGGCTGGGTACCTCCTGAGGCAGGGACCGACGAGCGCGGTCAGGGCCTAGGCCTCGACGCGCCCATCACTCTGATCCACACCGGTCTCACCGCTCTGCTTTCGCCTGGTGGCGAAGCCACCTTCGCCATCGGCATCCAGCCGGTCGGCCAGTCCGCCGCGCCACTCGGCGATCCCGCTACCGACGCGGCGGCCGCGAGCCTCGTCTGGGAACAGCGCGCGGCCCAGGCCCTCAGTCGCGTTCCAGTTCTCACCACCGACATCCCGGGGCTCGAACAGTACTACCGGCGGTCGCTGGCCAGTGGTCTCGTGTGCTGGTGGGATCACCCCGACTTCGTCACCACACCCTTCATCGCGACCTCCGGTCTGGACGGCGGCGCGCTGTGCGCCTACGCCTGGGACACCGGCGGCTACGCACCCAACCTGCTCAGCCTGATGCTCGGCGACCGCGTGACCGACGTGATCGAGGCCTTCCTCGAAGCCGACCTGACCGACCGCTACGCGATCGCGCCGGACGGCACCGGCCACGGCGTCGCCTACGCCTACAGCGGCTGGTCCCTCACCGCCCTCACTCGTGCGGCAGCAGCCGCACGACCACTCGACCCCACGCTGGTCTCGCGCCTGTATGACGTACTGACCGCACTCGACAAGCGGTTCCGCCCGGACGATCAGACCGGCGTACTGCGTGACTACGGCGATCAGAGCAATCTCCTCGAGATGCGCGGAGCCGGCTGGGAGCACGTCGTCGCGAGCCCCAACGCCGAGCGCGCCTGGTCCCTCGACACCCTCGCCGAGTTGTCAGAAGCATCCGGCGCCGCGTTGCCGGTCGAGGAGTTGCGCACGTCCGCGGAACACATCCGGACCGAGGTCATCCGGCAACTCTGGGACGCCGACGCCGGCTGGTTCCGCAGCCGATATCCGGATGGTCATACCGAGCTGGCGTACTCGATCCAGGCCTTCGACGTACTGCGTTCTGGCGCCTGCCCACCCGAGGTCGCCGCGGCCCTGGTCAAGCACATCCGGCCGGGCGCTTTCCTGGGCGACTACGGCGTGAGCAGTGTCAGCGCCGAGGACGAACGGCACTACGAGACAGCCGACATCGACTGGTCCGGCGCCGGCGCCTACACCGGCGAGGCGCCCCAACTCGCGCTCACCCTCTGGGAACGCGGCGAGCCGGCACTCGCCTGGGACGTCCTCCGCCGCCTCTTCTGGATGGGCGACCACTACCCGTACTTCCCCCAAGACCACTACTGCGACAAACCAGGCGCCCCACCCACCAGCCGCCGCATCAACGTCATCGCCGGCCTCACCGGCGCCGAATCCATCCTCACCGGCCTGGCCGGCATCCACCCCCACCCAGACGGCTCGCTACACATCAACCCCCACCCCGTTGCCGCCGGCACCATCGAGCTGCGCGGGCTGATCTATCGCGACCACACCATCGACGTGCTCATCGCCCCCAACCACACCGAGATCATCGTCGACGGCCGTCAGCTGAGCCCCGGCCAGGTCGTTCCCCCACGACTCGGTTGACGGCCGCTCGCCGTACCACCTCAGATGCTCACCTCGCGTTCGTAGTCGGAGCCGGACATCTGCTCGCAGAGATCGCGGCAGGCTGCGAAGTGGACGGTGAAATCGGGCGACTCCTTCCAAGCCGTGCGGGACTGCTCGTCGGCCCATTCGGCGAAGGACACGTAGTGTCCCGGCACGCTTCCGTCCCGGAGCAGCGTTGCGGTCAGCATCGCCGGGTGGTCTTTGCGAGTCCACTGGAGGAACTCGGTCCAGCGTTCCACGAACTCCTGTTCTCGTCCGGCCCTGACCTGCCAGTTGCCTGACGCGTAGTGCTCGGCCATCGCACACTTCCTTTCTCCGACGTGGCCAGATGCTTGCGACGGTAGGCATGGAGTGTTCCCCCGGCGTTCCTCCTCGTCCTACCGTGACGGTGTGGCGGTGTGCGAGATTCTGCTACTCGGGGGATTCGCGGTGCGGGTCGACGGCGAGGCGATCCCGGACCAGGTGTGGCGTCGTACCCGTGCGGCCCAACTGGTGAAGGTCCTGGCACTGGCCGACGGTCACCGGTTGCTCAGGGAACAGGCCATGGAGCTGCTCTGGCCCGAGCTCGACCCGGCCGCGGCGTCGGCCAACCTGCGCAAAGCGCTGCACTACGCCCGGCAGGCACTCGGCTCGCCCGCGTCGATCGCGGACCACGGTGGCCGGATGGAACTCTTTCCAGCCGGCGTCGTCGTCGACGCCGAGGTGTTCGAACGGACCGCGCGCCAAGCGCTGGCTGCGGGCACCGGCTACCGTTCGGCCGCCGCGCGCTACTCCGGTGACCTGCTGCCAGACGACCGTTACGCATCCTGGGCCGACGAGCACCGCGATCGACTCAGCGGCCTCCACTTGGAGCTGCTGCGGGCGGCCGGGCTGTGGCAGGAGGTGCTCGCCATCGATCCCGCTGACGAGCAGGCGCACCGCGGTCTCATGCAACAGGCGTACGACGCCGGCGACCGGAGCGCCGTGGTCAGGCAGTTCGAGGTGTTGCGGCATCGGTTGCGAGCCGACCTCGGCGTCGGCCCGGACCGTGCCTCCATCACGCTATACGAGAAGGCCCTCGCCATCAGCCCGGGTGCCCCACCCAGTCCGGGTGAGATCACCCAGAGCCTGCTCGCACGCGCCCTGGTTCAGCTCAACTCCGGCCAACTCGAGGACTCGGCGCGCACCGCGGGGCGAGCACGGTCGCTGGCGATCGATGCTCACCTCGGCCGAGAGGCAGGCGAGGCCAGCGCCATTCTCGGGATCCTGGCGAACATGCGCGGCGAATGGCGCGAAGCGTTCCGGACCGACTTCGAGGACTCGGTCAGACGCGAACCACAGCTCGCTTCGTTCGTCTTCGACGCGCACACCTGCCTCGCGGAGTTCGCATTGTGCGGCCCCAACGGCCATGAGCAGTTCGCCGACCTCGCTGCCGAGCTGTCCTCGTACGCCCAGCACCACCGATCGATCCAGGGCGAAGGGATCGGCGAGCTTCTCGCCGGGGAGATCTCGCTCTTCTCCGGCCGACTCGACGAGGCCCGAGGCCGGCTGACTCTGGCCATGCAGCTCTATGAGCGCGCCGGCGCCACGTCAGGGAAGGTGCTGTCGATGCAGCGGCTGGCCGAGCTCGACGTACTGGCCGGGGAACACGATCAGGCCACCCGATTGCTGCACGTCGCGCTGCCGATGGCGCACTCGGCCTGGCTCGAACCCCACCTCGTCGTACGCACGCACGCCCTTCTGGTCGAGACCAGCGAGGCGCCGGAGGAGGCGATGCGACGAGTCGACACGGCGGATCGCGAACTCGAGGGCACCCGCGTCTGCCCGCCGTGCTCGCTCGGATACCTCGTCGCTGCGTCCAAGGCGTTCGCCCGCTCCGGCGCCCTCCCACAGTCCCAACGCAGGCTGGACGACGCCGAGCGCATGGCCGGCCTCTGGCCTGGAGGTGCCGCGCACGCGACCCTCTGGGAGGCGCGCGCAGTGCTGCGGCATGCCCACGGCGACCTCGAGCGCGCACGAGCATTCTGGCAAGAGGCTGCCGACCGGTTCGCCGAGGTCGGCCGGCCCCTCGATCGAGACAGGTGCCGTTCAGCTGGCGAGGATGGCCGGAAAGGCATCCAGTACTGACGCGAAGTGATGGTCCGCAGCGGGCGTGTCGACCGGGTGCTTGTGGCCGATGCGGATGGTGCTGAGCTGGGCGTTCTTGCCACCGGCGATGTCGTACGACGGATGATCGCCGACCATCCAGCCGTCGGTGAGGGTCGCGCCGGCCCGTTCCGCGGCGATCTCGAAGATGCGCCGATCGGGCTTGCGAACGCCGGCGGCCTGCGAGATACAGCAGTAGTCGACGGCCTTCGCGATCCCCGTGTGCTCGAGCTTCCCCGTCTGCTGTACGACGTTCCCGTTCGTCACCACAGCCACCCGCCACCCCGCCGTACGCAACGAACTCAGCCCGTCCAGCACCGCCTGGTCGACCCACGTGAACGGCGGATGCTCCCGGTCGTACTCATCGACGGACGGCGCAACCCCGAACCGTTCCCGAAACCGTGCGAACAACTCCGCCCGCGGCATGAACCCACCGTTGTCATGAGCAACAAACCACTCGACCGCCTCCTCGCCCAGCCCCGCCTGCTCCACCCACCACAGAGCCCAGGCGAGAAACGCCGCGTCCCGATCGATCAGCGTGTTGTCGAGGTCGAAACAGGCGAGCCGAGCCATCAGACGTCGATGCGGTTCTCGTCGAGTTCGTAGGCGCCTTGGACTAGGAACTCCTTGCGGGGGGCTACGTCGTTGCCCATCAGCAGGTCGAAGACCTGGGCGGCGGCTTCGCCGTCGTCGACGGTGATGCGGCGCAGGGTGCGGTGCCGCGGGTCCATGGTGGTTTCGGCCAGTTGGTCGGCGTCCATCTCACCGAGACCCTTGTAGCGCTGCGGTGGCTCCTTCCAGCGGACGCCCTTCTTCATCAGCTCGGCCGTCTTCCGCTGGTGCTCCGCGTCGCTGTAGGTGTAGACGTACTTGTCCTGCCCCTTCTTCGGGTTCGTCAGCTCGAACCGGTGCAGCGGCGGTACGGCGGTGTAGACGCGACCGGCGTCGACCAGCGGCCGCATGTAGCGGAAGAACAGCGTGGCCAGCAGGCAGCGGATGTGCGCGCCGTCGGAGTCGGCGTCGGCCATGAAGATGATCTTGCCGTAGCGGACCTGCTCGAGGTCGAAGCTGCGGCCCGACCCGGCGCCGACCACCTGGATGATCGAGGCACACTCGGCGTTCTTCAGCATGTCGCCGACCGAGGCCTTCTGCACGTTCAGGATCTTGCCCCGGATCGGCAGCAGCGCCTGGAACTCCGAGCTCCGGGCCAGCTTCGCCGTACCGAGGGCCGAATCACCCTCGACGATGAAGAGCTCGGACCGGTCCACGTCGTTGCTGCGGCAGTCGGCCAGCTTGGCCGGCAGGGCCGACGACTCGAGCGCCGTCTTCCGCCGCTGCAGCTCGCGGTGCTGACGCGCGGCCACGCGGGTCCGGGAGGCGGCGACGACCTTCTCCAGTACGGCGCGCGCCTGCGCCTTGTGCTCGCGCTTGTTCGAGGTGAGGAACGACTCCAGCTCGCTCTGCACGACCTTCGCGACGATGCGCGAGGCGGCCGGCGTGCCGAGGACCTCCTTGGTCTGGCCGTCGAACTGCGGCTCGGCCAGCCGGACCGTCACCACCGAGGTCAGACCCTCGAGGACGTCGTCCTTGATGATCTCCTCGCCGTTCTTCAGCAGCCGGGTGCCGTCCAGGGCGTTGGTGAAGCTCTTCGACAACGCCCGCTCGAAGCCGGACACGTGGGTGCCGCCCTTCGGCGTGGCCACGATGTTCACGAAGGACCGGAGCTCGGTCTCGTACCCGTCGCCCCAGCGGACCGCGACGTCGACCTCGAGCTCGCGCTCGACATCGGTCGGGGTCATGTGGCCGGCGTCGTCCAGCATCGGCACGGTCTCGGTGAAGTTGCCGGTGCCGCTGAGCCGGATGACCTCGGTGACCTTCTGATCGGTGGCCAGGAACTCGCAGAACTCGCTGATCCCGCCGTCGTGCTTGAACGACTCCTCGGTGACCTCGTCACCGCGCTCGTCGCGAACCACCAACTCGAGCCCCGGCACCAGGAACGACGTCTGCCGTGCCCGGGTGACCAGCTCGTCGTAGTTGAAGGTCGCGTCGCGGGTGAAGATCTGCCGGTCGGCCCAGTACCGGATCCGGGTGCCGGTGACACCCTTCTTCGCCCGGCCGGCCTTGCGCAGGCCCTTCGCCGGGGTGAAGCCGGCGGTCGCGCCCTCGCCGTCGAACTCACCGGCCACACCGCGCCGGAACGAGGTGGTCCAGACCACACCGCCGCGGTCGACCTCGACGTCGAGGCGCGCGGACAGTGCGTTCACCACCGAGGCGCCGACACCGTGCAGGCCGCCGGAGGCGTTGTACGAGCCGCCGCCGAACTTGCCGCCGGCGTGCAGCTTGGTGAACACGACCTCGACACCGCTGAGCTTGGTCTTCGGCTCGATGTCCACCGGGATGCCGCGGGCGCGGTCGCGCACCTCGACCGAGCCGTCCTTGTAGAGGACGACGTCGATCCGGTCGCCGTGCCCGGCCAGGGCCTCGTCGACGGCGTTGTCGATGATCTCCCACAGACAGTGCATCAAGCCGCGGCTGTCGGTGGACCCGATGTACATACCAGGCCGCTTGCGCACCGCCTCGAGACCTTCGAGGACGAGCAGGTGGCGGGCGTTGTACGTCGGGTCGAGCTCGGTACTGCGAGGCGTCGGGGCGGCCACTGGGCTCCTTCACTGGTTCACAAGCTAACTGCACCGCGTCCGGGCCGGCCGGGCCCGAACACATGTTCACACCCTATGCCGTCGTACCCCCAAATCCCGGCAGGCGGGGCTGAGTGAACACCCCTGGCCAGTACTGGTCAATCCGGTGTGCGCGCGTCGCGCGCGGGGTACAGCGGAAACACTGCGGAGCCGAGGAGATAGGTGTTGTGGCAGGTATCGATCCGGACTCGATCCGGAGTGGCGTACGACACTCCGGTCATCAGCGCGTTGTGACGAAGTCATGGCGCACAGTGAAAGAGGACACGCCCGACACCCGCCGGAAACAACAAATCGCCCGTATCCGAAACGATTCCTCGTCAAGATGCGTCATAGAGGAACAGGTGGTTCGTCTCACATACGGACACGCTGCACCATCCGGGAAGCGATCCGCATGTCAGGATGTTGCTATCTGGTGAGTACGGAACTAGATGAGATGAGGCCTCAAGTGACTACAGCACTCGCCCCGAGTTCGACCCTGTCGGCTGCGGACCGTTGTGACCGCTGCGGCGCGCAGGCCTACGTCCGTGTCACCCTGACCAGCGGTGGGGAGCTGCTCTTCTGCGCCCACCACAGCCGGGAACACGCGGAGAAGCTGCGCAACATCGCAATCACCATCCACGACGAGACGGGCCGCCTCGACGCCGCGCCGGCCGTCGCCGCGGAGGACGAGCGGTAAGCCGAAAGCTTCATAAAAGCGCCAATGACGGCGCCAAAGTCATAGAGGCTTGATGGCGGTCACCCAGGAGGGTGACCGCCATCCTTCATGTCAGACCATCGGTACGTCGGGCGGCGGCCCATGCCGGCGTAGTTCGCGCCAGGCCCGGGCCAACCGATCTACTGCGTCGTCAAGCACCGGCTCCGGATACGCGAAAGGCACCCGCAGGTGGTCGTCGTACTCCCCCGTCGGATCCATCGCTCGGCCGGCCACGACCTCCACTCCGTGTCGCAGCGCGACCTGGGCGAACACCCGAGCATCGGTGTCCGGCAGCCGGATCCACAATGCCGATCCACCTTCGGGCTCCGACCATTCCCATTCGGGCAGTCGTTCGGTCAGCAACTGACCCATCAGCTTCCGCCGAGCCGTCGCGACCCGCGCTCGTGCCGACGTCAGCTCGGTCAACCGCGGCAGCAGCCGGGCCGTGAGCGCCTGATCGATCACCGGACTCCCCAGGTCGGCCAGCGCCTTGTGCCGGGCCAGTCGCTCAGCCAGCGGCCGCGACGCGCGGATCCAGCCGATCCGCAGTCCGCCCCACACAGCCTTCGACACCGACCCGATCGTGAGCACCTCGCCGCCATCCGGGGCATACGCCGCGAGCGGCGGCGGGATCGACGGACCAGCCGGGTCCCACGCCGAGTACGCGTTGTCCTCAACCACCACGACGCCGTGCTTGGCTGCCAGCTCAGCGACCTGCCGTCGCCGGTTCGCCGACATGAGTCGCCCGGTCGGGTTGTGGAACGTCGGCATCACGAACAACATGGCGGGCTGATGTTCGGTGAACGCGGCGGTCAGCAGGTCCGGCCGGACGCCAGCGTCATCCAGCGGTACGCCGACCACCCGCCCGCCGGCCGCCCCGAATAGATCGAAGCAGCCGGGCCAACTGGGCTGCTCGATCACCACGGCTGCTCCGGTGCGCAGGTACATCTGAGTCACCAACGCGATCGCCTGATGCGCACCTGTGGTCACCACGATCTCGTCGGGTGACGTCGGCAGACCGGACTCGTCGAAGTGCTCGGCGATCCGCTCACGCAGTACTTGCAGGCCACGCGGGTGGTACCCGACGTCATCCAGCAGCATGGGCAGGTCGCTGGTCGCCAGGTCGATCAGTTCACCGGCCAGTTCCGGCATCCCCGGATCGACGGCGTACGTGAGCGAGATGACCTCGCCCGGGCCGACCGCGATCCGGTGGAACAACGACTCGCCGTACCCGGCCGGCATCCGCTTGTCCGCTCGTGAACGACCACGGCTCGCCGCGCGCGCGATCGTCGTACCGCTGCCCCGGCGGCTCTCGACCAGGCCGCGGGCGCGGAGTTCGTCGTACGCCGCCACAACGGTCGAACGACTGACCGCCAGGGCGTCGGCGAGGCGGCGTTCGGCGGGCAGGCGGGCGCCGACCGGGAGCTCGGCCGAGCCGATCAGGCCGGCGATCGCGTCGGCCAGCCGGCGGTACAGGCCGCCGCCGCGACCGGTCAGCCGGCTGCCGATCAGGTCCGCCAGGGCGGACGCATCTCCAGAACGGTCCACTTCTCCCCTTATTGGCTCGGGTGGACTGCTTCTCGCGCCGCCAGGCTAGTACCAGAAGGCAGTCCAGTTCGAGAGGGAGAGAGACGATGGGGATCGCGCAGCTACTGGGATTCGCCGGTACGACGGTGGTGCTGGTCGGAATGCCAGGGCCGAACAACCTCTACATCTCGCTCCGCAGTCTCACCCAGGGACGGCGGGCCGGGGTGGTGTCCGCACTGGCGATCGAGACCGGCACTCTCGTCTACATCGTCGTCGCCGCGCTCGGACTGGCGACGCTGGTCAAGGCATCACCGGTCCTGTTCACGGCGATCACCCTGGTCGGTGCGCTGTACCTGGCCTACCTCGGCGTGAAGATGCTCAAGGCACCCACGACCGAACCCGTCGGCGGCGTCCCGCCCGCGCCACTCGGCCGCGTCTTCCGCGACGGCGTGGTGGTCAACCTGCTCAACCCGAAGGCGGCCCTGTTCTTCCTGGCCTTCCTCCCGCAGTTCACCAGCCGCGGCGCCGGGCCGGACCAGTTGCGCACCGAGATGCTGCTGCTTGGTGTCGGTGCGCTCGTGATCGGCCTGACGCTCGACCTTTGCTACGCCGTCGGTGCCGACGCGATCGGCCGCCGGGTCCGCTCGGTGCGTACGACTAGCCGCTGGCGCAACCGGTTCGTCGCCGCGGTGTACCTCGCGCTCGCGACAGCCGCCGTACTCACTGTGTGAGGTTCTCCGGAGCCTCCAGCACGGTCAGCACGCCGGATTCCCATTGCAGCGACAGGCGGCCGTCGCCCAGCCGCAGGCCGGTCACCTTCAGGGACTCCCACGGCATCGACTCCGCGGGGTTCAGCACCAGTGTGCCGCCCGGAACGTCCGGTTCGATCCCCAGTGCCGCGATCACCGCCGCGATCGCCGAGGCGGCCGCCCAGGCCTGCGGACGACACGACAGCGGGTACGGCGTCGGCGTCGACTCCTCCAGCAGCCCGCGGCCGCCGTACAACTCCGGCAACCGGTACTCGAAGGCTTCCGCGGCACGGATCAGGCTCTCGACGTACGACGACGCACGCCCGGACTCCCCGGTCGCGTACAGGCCCTGGATCGCCATCGCGGTGTCGTGCGGCCAGACGCTGCCGGTGTGGTACCCGAGCGGGTTGAACTTGGACATTGCCGTGGACATCGTTCGCAACCCGAACCCACTGTCGAGATCCTCGCCGGCCAGGATGTCGGCGACGGCGAGTTCCTCTTCGGCATCGAGTAGTCCGGTGCCGAGCAGGTGGCCCATGTTGGAGGTCCGGCCGGCGACCGGGTTCTTCTCGCCGTCGAGAGCGATGGCCGGATAGCCGTCGACCCAGAAAGCGCTGCGGAACCGCTCCTGCAGTGCGGCCGCCCACTCGCGCCACTCGTCGCCGGACTCGCCGTGCGCCTCCAGCAACTCGGCACCCTGGACAGCGGCCGCGTATGCGTAGCCCTGGACCTCGCACAACGCGATCGGGGCGCTCGCGATCGTGCCGTCCGGCCACTGCACCGCGTCGGCCGAGTCCTTCCAGCCTTGGTTGGCCAGTCCATGTCCCGACTCGTCGACGTACTCGAGGAAGCCGTCGTCGTCCGGGTCGGCGTACTCCTTCATCCAGGTGAGCGCACGGCTGAGATTCGGCAGGAGGGCGCTCACCTCGTCGGCGGGCATGCCCCAGCGCCAGGCCTTGTGCAGCGTCATGATCCAGAGCTGGGTCGCGTCGTGCGTCCCGTAGTACGCGGCGGGTAGGACCAGACCGCCACCGTGGTCGGCGACGTCGGCGCGGAGTTCGTGTGGGATCTTGCCGGGCTGCTCGGCCGAGTCAGGGTCGACCTTGGTGCCCTGCCACGCGGCGAGTGCCCGGAGTGTTCCCGCGGCCAGCTCCGGATCGACGGGGATCAGCATGCCGGACGAGATCAGCGAGTCGCGGCCGAAGAGCGTCAGGTACCAAGGTGGTCCGGCGCCGAGGTAGCGGTTGTCGCCGACCGCGAGCTGCAGACCCTGCACATCTGCGAGCGATCGGTTGACCCAGCGCTCCACTCGCTTGTCATCGCAGTCGATGTCGAACTTGTAGGGAAGCCGGCTTGCCGGCGGGTCGATGCTGAAGTCCGTCGTGCTCTTCGGGAAGTCGGCGGTGACCTCGACGGTGAGGACGAACTCCTCCCCCGGCTCGAGTCGCGGTTTCGCGGTCACGCCGGGGTCGAGGCGGGCGGTCACCCGGGTGCCGGAGTTGTCCCAGTGCAGCCGGGACGGGCCGTCGTACGCCGGGCTGAGCTCGGGCAGGTCCGCGGCCGCTCCGCTGCGGACCGCCGCCGTCCCGGCCAGATCGGTGCCCAGGGCAACGTCCAGCCGGCACTCGACGGTCTCGCGGGACCTGTTCACCAGCCGGATCCGCTCGGTCATGCCGTCGGTGCTGACCTCGCGGGTGCGATACAGCATCACGGTCGGGTCGTGGCGGTTGTCGTCGCCCAGTCCCTCGACGACTGCGACGTACTCATGACAGGCGGCGGTCCGTTCGTCCGCGTGGATCGGGACCGGGGGCTCACCGTCGATCGTGACGCTGAGCCGGGACAGGATCCGCCGGTCCCGCGCGTAGACACCCCCGGCGCCGGTACCGGTGAGCTGACCGGAACGCGGTGAGAGAACCACCCAGGGAGCAGCGAGCGCGGTGACGAGTTCATGCAGCTGAGGCATGTGACCACACTAAGGGGCTTGGTTTGCGGCAGAGTGGGCCCGTGAACAGTGTTGCGACGTTCCTCGTCGGGGTGGCGATCTTCGTCGGCATCCTGGGCATCGTCATCCCGGTCCTGCCCGGCGCGATCCTGAGCCTGGCGGCGATCCTGGTCTGGGCGCTGGAGGAGCAGAGCGCGACCGGCTGGATCGTGCTGGCCGCCGCGGTCGTCCTCATCGGTGCCAGTCAGGTGGTCAAGTACGTCGTACCGGAGCGACGGCTCCGGGAGTCCGGGGTGCCCCGGCGGTCCATGTTCATCGGCGTGCTGCTCGGCATCGTCGGGTTCTTCGTCATCCCGGTGGTCGGCATGTTCGTCGGCTTCCCGCTCGGCGTCTACCTGTCCGAACGGCAGCGGCTCGGCACCCACCCGGACGCGTGGACGTCGACCAAGCACGCTCTGCGGGCGACCGGCCTGTCGATCCTGATCGAGCTCATCGGTACGTCGCTCGCCGCCGCCGTCTGGTTGGTCGCCGTACTGTTCCTGGTCTAGTCGCGCTGCGCAGCCGACCGATTGCCAGTGTTTTTCCAGAGCCGCCCAAGGGCCGTGCCAGGTCTGCCGGTGACGGTGGGAAGGACCAGCGCTGGGCATCCACCCGGCGCGTAGCGCGGCGGCATGTTCGGCGACGCACTGCACGGCGAGTTCGTGACCGCCAAGGACGGCGGCGGGTACGAGACCATCGCGACCCAGAAGGGTGAGGTGACGGCGGTCAGCACGACCTCGATCACGGTCAAGAGCGCCGACGGCTACAGCCGGACGTACGGCCAGCAGCAGGGCCAGCCGGAGGGCTCGAAGCCCAGCGCCTCGCCGACGAAGTAGCGATCGCGTAGGTGAGGACCGGCAGCCGCCGGTCCTCACCACCGTTGCCTTCCCCAGGACGGTGTCGCCCTCCGCGTCCGCGCGATTGCCAGGGTTTTCTTATCCGCACCGGAGCTTTGTCCAAGGTTCGCGAGGCAGGCTGGAGGAGACCAGTGCCAGGTGCTCGGCCTGGCACGCAGTACGGAAGGCACTTCAGCATGGCGTCGTACCAGAAGCTCATCGACAATCGCTGGCGAGTGGCCGGCACTGCGGCCGCGGTGGTGGCGACCACTGTGGCGGGCGGCGTCGCGTGGGCGACGACAAGCGCGGACCCGACTCCCTCCCCGTCGGCCTCGCCGTCCACTCCCTCCACCACGCCGGACAAGCCGGACAAGCCCGGCAAGGGCGGGCCCGGTCACCGCGGCCAGTTCATGCTCGGCGGCGCGCTGCACGGCGAGTTCGTGGTCAAGAAGGAGGACGGGACCTACCAGACCGTCGCTACCCAGCGCGGCGAGGTCACCGAGGTCAGCAAGGAGTCGATCACGGTCAAGAGCGAGGACGGCTACAGCCGGACCTACACGCTCACCGAGGACACCTTGGTGAACGCCGCCCGGGACGGCATCGACGACGTGAAGACCGGCAACTCGGTCACCGTGTTCGCCGTCGCCGCCGACGGCAAGGCCACCGCCACCTCGGTCAACGACGGCACGGTCCGCAAGGCCGCCGGCGAGAAGTGGGGGTTCGGCCGCGGTCCGCGGTAGCCGGCTCACAGCCGATTGCCAGGAACCTTCCAGGCTTCACACGGGTGGGACCGGCAGACTGAGGGCATGAGCCCGCATCTGCTGGTGGTCGACGACGAGCCGAACATCGTCGAGCTGCTGTCCGCGAGTCTGCGTTTCGCCGGGTACGAGGTCACCACGGCGACCCACGGCGCCGAGGCGCTGCGCAAGGCCCGGGAGGTGGAACCCGACCTGGTCGTACTCGACGTGATGATGCCCGGCCTGGACGGCTTCGAAGTGGTCCGCCGGCTGCGCGGTGAGGACCGGCACGTGCCGGTGCTGTTCCTCACCGCGCGCGACGCGGTCGAGGACAAGGTTCTCGGCCTGCACACCGGTGGCGACGACTACGTGACCAAGCCGTTCAGCCTGGACGAGCTGGTCGCCCGGGTCCGTGCCCTGCTCCGCCGGTCCGGTCACCGCGAGCAGACCACGACCGAGGCCGCCGTACTGCGCTATGCCGACCTCGAGCTGAACGAGGACAGCTACGAGGTCTTCAAGGGCGGCCAGGCCGTGCAGCTGTCGCTCACCGAGTTCAAGCTGCTGCGCTGCCTGCTGGAGAACGCCGAGCGGGTGATGTCGAAGGGCCAGATCCTGTCCGCGGTCTGGAACTACGACTTCGCCGGCGACGCGGGCGTGGTCGAGTCGTACATGTCGTACCTGCGCCGTAAGGTCGACACCGGCGACCAGAAGCTGCTCCACACCGTCCGCGGGGTCGGCTACGTCCTGCGCACCCCTCGAGGCCCCAACTGATGCAGCTCACCCACCGGCGCTTCACCGACCGGTACCCCCTCCGCGTCACCATCGTCGTCGTACTCCTGACGCTGGTGGCGCTGGCCCTTGTCGCGTCCGGTGTGCTGGCCACGACGATCATGCGCGGTTACCTGGTGGACCGCGTCGACGACCAGCTGACGAAGACCGCGGCCGCCTTCCAGGAGGCCGACGCCTCCACCAACCGTCCGCCCCGGCCCGGTCCCGGCCGGAACCGGCCGCTGCCGAGCCTCATCGTCATCCAGTTCAACGACTCCGAGGGCACCCCCGACGAGTCGCCGTTCCGCGCTCCGCTGGCCGAGACCGATCCGCTGCCGAACCTGCCGAAGCTCAACCTCAACCAGGTGCGCGCGCTGGAGGGCGAGCCGTTCAACACCGACGCCAGCTCCGGCAACGCGACCTGGCGCGTCGTCGTTCTGCCGCTGGACAACGGCAAGGGTTCGGTGACGGTGGCCCAGAGCCTCGGCGACATGGACCGCACCATCCAGCGACTGATCGGTGTCCAGGCAGCGGCAGCGGTCATCCTGCTCGTCCTGCTGGCCGGCGTCGGGACTTACGTCGTACGGCGAAGTCTGCGCGGACTGCAGGACGTCGAGCACACGGCTGTCGCGATCGCGGGTGGGGACCTGAGTCAGCGGGTGCCGCAGCGGGATCCACGGACCGAGGTCGGGCGGTTGTCGCTCGCACTGAACCAGATGCTCGGGCAGATCGAGACCGCGTTCGCGCAACGGACCGCGTCGGAGCTCGCGGCCCGGCGTTCCGAGGACGCCGCGCGCCGCTCGGCGGAGGTTGCCCTGCGTTCGGAAGAGGCGGCGCGGCAGTCGGAGGACCGGATGCGGCGGTTCGTCGCGGACGCGTCGCACGAGTTGCGTACGCCGTTGACGTCGATCCGCGGATTCGCCGAGCTCACCCGGCAGCGTGGTGACGGTGGGGACGCCGACACGATGCGGCGGATCGAGGACGAGGCCAAGCGGATGGGCCTGCTCGTCGACGATCTCCTGCTGCTCGCGCGACTCGATCAGCAGCGGCCACTGAAGCTGGAGCCGGTCGACCTGCTGCCGATCGCGGCCGACGCGCTGCACAATGCGCAGGCCGTGCAGCCGGACCGGCAGATCTCACTCAACCTGCTGCCCGACTCGGAGGCGCCGGTCGTGCAGGGCGACGAGTCACGACTGCGGCAGGTGCTCGGCAACCTGATCGGCAACGCCCTGAACCACACCCCGCACGAAGACCCGATCACCGTCTCGGTCGGCACCCGCGGCACCGAGGCCATCCTCGAGGTCGCCGACACCGGCCCCGGTCTCGACGACGAGCAGAAGGCCCGCGTCTTCGAACGCTTCTACCGAGCCGACTCGGCCCGCGCCCGATCCACCGGCGGCTCCGGCCTCGGCCTGTCCATCGTCGCCGCCCTGGTCGCCGCCCACCAGGGCAAGGTCACCGTCACCGACAACACCCCCACCGGCGCCATCTTCACCATCCACCTCCCCCTGTCCACCGAAACCTGACCCCACCTCGCGGGCCAACCCCCAACCCCACGAGCTGACCCCCCACCTCGCGGGGCAACCCCCCACCCCAGGAGCTGCCCCCCCCACCTCGCGGGGCAACCCCCCACCCCAGGAGCTGACCCCCCACCTCGCGGGGCAACCCCCAACCCCAGGGGCTGACCCCTCAGATGAGGGGTTACCCATCCAGAATCTCAGTGGGCAACCTCCCAGCTCCGGGGTTAACCCCTGAGCTGGGGGGTTAGAGGACCGGGAAGATCCGGGTGGCGGATTCGCCGTGTTCCAGGACCTCGGCGGCCGGGCCGAGGATCCGCGGGTCCGGGTGGCCGACCAGCTCGTGGTCCTTGTTGGAGTACTCGTGCAGGCTCAGGACGTGCCGCATGGCCTCCAGCCGGGCCCGCTTCTTGTCGTTGCTCTTGACAACGGTCCAGGGAGCGTGCGGCGTGTCAGTGTAGTGGAACATGGCTTCCTTGGCCTCGGTGTAGTCGGCCCACTTGTCCAGCGACGCGAGGTCGGTCGGCGACAGCTTCCACTGCCGGACGGGATCGATCTGGCGGATCGTGAAGCGCGTCTGCTGCTCTGCCTGTGACACCGAGAACCACAGCTTGACCAGCAGGATCCCCGACCGCACCAGCATCCGTTCGAACTCCGGCGCCTGCCGCATGAACTCCTCGTACTCGTCCTGCGTGCAGAACCCCATCACCCGCTCGACACACGCGCGGTTGTACCAGGACCGGTCGAACAGCACCATCTCCCCCGCGGCCGGCAGATGCTCGACGTACCGCTGGAAGTACCACTGCGTCTTCTCGCGCTCGGTCGGCTTCTCCAACGCGACGATCCGGGCACCGCGCGGGTTGAGATGCTCCATGAACCGCTTGATCGTGCCGCCCTTGCCGGCCGCGTCGCGCCCCTCGAACACGATCACCAGCTTCTGCTGCGACCGCTTCACCCAGTACTGCAACTTGAGCAACTCGATCTGCAGCAGTCGCTTGTCCCGGTCGTACACCTCCCGCGCCAGCCGCTCGCCGTACGGATAACCCTCCCGCCACGTATCAACCGGCGTACCGTCGGCCCGCAACAACACCGGATCATCGTCCTCCTCATCAAGGACGCGGAAACCAAGCGTATGAACAAGATCAGGGGTGCTCATAGCGCCACAGAGTCGCTGCTTTCAGCTCACCGTCGGTGAACCATGAGCGGCTCACAGATGAACAAATCAGGGGTACCGTTGACGCGGGGCAGGGAGATGCGTGCGCAGTGTCGTCGGCGACCGGTCGCGCGCTGAGCTTGGGGGAAACATCCGGCTGGCCCGGATCTTGCAGGGAAATGGGCTAACGCCGGATCAGCAGGAAGGTCAGCCCATGACCGCGTCCTTGGTGCCGGTGGCCGATCAGCGTAGCCGGGTCGGTCCCGGACAAGTGGTTGTCGATCAGCTTGCGCTGCTCGCCGCGCATCGTGGCGCGCCTCCCCAGTTGCTGCTCAGGTGGGGAGCGATGCCGACGCAGGCGACCGTCGACGTGGTGGTCCATCTGCACGGGCATTCGCGCCGGGGCCGAGCGATGCACCTGGTCCGCGACATCGCTCCGGTCAGCGGCCTCGATCTCGCCGATCCGCTGCATCCGTCGACGGCGGGGCGCACGCGTCCGACGTTGCTGGTGCTGCCGCGTGGACATTTCTACGGCGGGCGCACCGGACGCGGTTACAGCTTCCCCGCCCTCGAGCCCCCCGGCGCGATGACGAAGCTGGTCGACGAGGCGCTGCGCCGGTTCGGTGCCGCCTCCGGAGTGCGGGCGACCAGAGGCCGTCTGATCCTGACGGCGCACTCCGGTGGCGGCGCATCGCTGATGGCGATCCTGCGGCACCTCGACCCGGACGAGGTGCACACCTTCGACGCCCTGTACGGCGATCCCGCGCCGTTGATCGCATGGGCACGCAGGCGGCAGGCGTCCGGCTCCGGCGCGCTGCGCGTGCTGTTCCGGCCGGGCGAACCGACCGAACGCAACAGTCTCCGCGTCGCCGCGGCGCTAGGTACTGGATCCGCGAGATTCCGAGTCGAACAGACAGGGGTATCCCACATGGCCATCCCGCAGACCTACGGCTGGCGGGTGCTGGCCGATGCAGACGCAGACCTGCCCGGCGCGACGCGACCGGGACAGCCTGCCATCACGCCGGCGAACCAGCCGCCGGCCGACTCGTCGTTGTGCGCGGCCATCGCGCGGGTCGCGCACGAGCAGTTCAGACGCTGGCGGCCGGGTGGTGGAGCGGCTCTCACCGAGACCTCACCGGCGGCGAGCCCGATCCTGCGCGAGTACTACCGCGTCGGCGTCGGCGTGAACGTGACCGATGCCCAGTTGCAGAGTACGGCCTACCAGGCAGGGCATCCGTGGTCAGCCGTCTTCGTCTCCTACGTGATGCGCACTGCGGGCGCCGGATCCGGATTCCGCTACTCGGCGGCACACCAGACGTACATCAGTGCCGCCCGGAAGAGTCGGCTCGCCGGTGACACGTCCAAGCCGTTCTGGGCGTATCGCGCGACCGAGCTCGCACCGCGGATCGGTGACCTGGTCTGCGCGTCCCGCAGTAGCAGCGGCGCGACGTACGACAACATCTCCGATCCACAGACCCGGGCGACGCACTGCGACATCGTCACCGAGATCCAGCCCGGCCGGATCCGCGTGATCGGGGGCAACGTCGGCCAGACCGTCGGCGAGAAATGGCTGCGCACGCTTTCCGACGGGAAGCTGAACCTGACCGGCACGCAGAACCGCTTCTTCGCCGTGATCCGCTGCCGGTCCGCCCAGGCGGCCCCCAGTCCGGCACCAGCGCCGATGCCCGTGCCGGCCACGTTGGACGGCCGGATCGCCCGGGTGATGGATCTCCTCGTCAACCGTTACGGCTATCCCGTCCAGGGCGCAGCCGGTCTGGTCGGCAACCTGATCGCCGAATCGCAGGTTCAGCCGAACCGCATCGAAGGTAGTCGCTCGGCCATTCCCCTGCGCGCGCCGGACTTCAACGGCCGGATCCGCGACTGGACCCCCGATCAGGTCCGCACCCGCAGCCACAGCCGGCGGACCGGTCCGCGGAGTCCGGGAGTCGGCATCGCCCAGTGGACCAGTCGCAACCGCCGGGACGGCTTGTTCCGGCACGTGTATCGCGGCCGGCAACTGGGCTCGGCGATCCTGCACGACCTCGACGCGCAGGTCGACTACCTGGTCGCGGAACTGCGCAGGGACTACCGAGGCGTCGACGCCACCTTGCGGTCCGCCGGTGTCACGCTCGAGCAGGCCTCGGACGCCGTACTGCTGCGCTTCGAACGACCGGCGGCGGTGCTCGGTCGGCCGGTCACAGACCCCGGCGTCCAGCAGGTACTGCGTCGGCGCCGCGAGGCCGGCCGTCAAGCACTGCGGACCTACCGATCCTCCCGCCCGGCATGACCTCATCCCACGCTTCGAAAGGACAGACATCGTGAACGAGTACGAGTTCCACATCGTCCAGCTCGGCTATCGCCGCTTCCTGTGGACCTTCGTCGAGAGGGGGAACGGAAAGCTCCGGATCCTGGCCCGCAGTCACAAGGACTACCGCTCGAAGGAGAAGGTGTACGACGCCATCGCCAAGCTCAAGCCGGTCGTCAACGGGGCCAAGGTCGTCGATGCCACCTCGTTCTCACTGCCGGCCACGGAGTTCGAGATCCATCGCGACAGCACGCTGCCGCTGCTGGTCGGCGGTCGTCGCGAGTCGCTGTCGGAGAGCACCGGGACCTGACCACCGCGGCAGCAGCTGACCCAAGCCTGTGGATGCCTGGATCAAAGTGATCGGAGCGCCGGACGCAGTGGTCCGGACGGTGACGCACGGGCTCGAAGCGCTGGACATCAAGCTGATCGCCCCGGCACCGGGAATTGCTCGCAACGGCCTGGTCGTCTTCGGCGCCGCCACCGCGGATGTTGCCGCCGGCATCAATGAGCTGGCGGCCGGACTGCCGGGTCGCGTGCTCGCCCTCTCCACCACCGGCGGGTTGCAGGGCGACGACAGCTGGGGATTGCTGCGCGCCGGGGCGTCGGACGTGTTGACCTGGCGCGATCCAGGAGAGTCCGCGCAGCACATCGCGGATCGGCTTCGGCGCTGGCACACGATCGACGAGTTGGTCCGGTGCAGTCACGTGCAGAAGTTCCTGGTGGGCGACAGCGCGGTGTGGCAGGCGGTCCTCCGCGAGGCTGTCGAGGTCGCGCGGTTCACCTCGGCCGCGGTGTTGATCACCGGAGAGAGCGGCACCGGGAAGGAACGCGTCGCCGAGCTGATCCATGAGCTGGATCCCCGTCCAGGCAAGGGAAAGATGGTCGTCCTCGACTGCAGCACGGTCGTCCCGAGCCTGTCAGGCTCGGAGTTCTTCGGCCACGAGAAGGGTGCGTTCACCGGTGCCTCGGCCGCGCGTGCGGGAGCTTTCGAACTCGCCGACGGCGGAACGTTGTTCCTCGACGAGGTGGGTGAGTTGCCGGTGCCGTTGCAGGCCGAGTTGCTGCGCGTCATCCAGGAGGGCACCTTCAAACGGGTCGGCAGCAACCTGTGGCGCAAGAGCACCTTCCGCCTGGTCTGCGCGACGAACCGAGATCTCAGCGCGGCCCGGACCGAAGGCAGCTTCCGCAACGACTTCTACTACCGGATCGCCGGCAGCAGGTTGCATCTGCCCAGTCTGCGGGAACGCACCGAGGACATCGTTCCGCTCTTCCGGCACTTCTTCAGCCAGGTCTACCCCGACCGGGAGCCGCCCGAACTCGAGGACGCCGTCCGCGACCTCCTCCTCACCAGGGCTTACCCCGGCAACGTGCGCGATCTGCGTAGTCTCGCGCTGCAGATCGTTCATCGGCATCTCCCCGACGGCTTCATCACCGTCGGAGACATCCCCGACCACGAACGCCCGGTCCGGCTCGATCCCGAGACGGCGACACGGCTCGGCGTCGCGCCGGAGCGGTGAGGCGCAGGAAGTTGCCGGCGAGGACGAGTGACTCCGCCTCCGGTGGCAGGCGCAGCAGCCGGATCTTCTCCAGCTCGAGTCCCGGATGCAGCCACGGTCCATCCGACCCGAACAGCACCTTCTCCGGGCCGGCCCGGCGGATCGCCTTCTCCAGCAGATCAAAACGCCGTACGCCGGAAGTATCGGTGAAGAGATTCGAGTGATCGGCCAGCGCCCTGGTGAAGGCCAGCTGGGCACTCCAGTCGTCGGCGAAGCTCCCCAGGTGCGGGACGATGAAGTTCACGTCCGGGTACTCGGTGGCCAGCAACTCGGCCGCGGCCACCTCGCCCATCACGTCGTACAGGATGGGAAGCCGGAAGCGCCGGGCGACGTCGCAGATCTCGCGGCTGATCCGCGCGTCGTTGCGGTGCACCTTGATCCCGCAGAAGCCGAGGCCGGTGACGGCCCGGCGGACCAGCCGAAGCACCCTGCCGCGGTCGCGTTCGGCATGGACGAACGCGAAGGCGAAGAAGCGGCCCGGGTCGGTCGCGACGATACGACCGACCTCCTCGTTCGCGATGCCGTAGTCGGAGTGGAAGGCGGCCAGCAGGTTCGATCGCGCGATCCCCGCGTCGTCGCAGCGACGCAGGTACGACGTGAGTGGGGCCGAGGTGTCCCACGGTCCGGTGAAGCCGTCGCCGGGCCCGGCGTGGCAGTGCGCGTCGATGATCGGCACGGCCGGCCGGACCCGGGACGGATCTCTCACCACAACCTCCTGCGATCAGTTGCGGTAGGCGTACCGCCGGCGGAGGTGGACGGCCGGCATCGACGCATCTGCCCCCTGCGTCAGGTCGACGCCGGTCACCGCGCGGTAGGAGTGGATGTAGCCCTGGACTTCGGCCCGCCAGTAACGCGCCCAGTTCGCCGCCTGCTCCGGCTCGATCACCCTCGTCCAGCTGCCGAACCGGATGCCGAGCAGGAGCTGCTCGCCGAACACCGCGAGGTCCCGGTAGTGCAGCACCGAGGCGTCGGTTCCGCCCTGCAGCTTGTTCATCGCCTCGACCCGGTCCATCCAGGCCTCGGGGTAGGCGACCATGGTGCGGGTCGGCAGGAAGTCCCGCATCTCCGGCCGGGCCAGGATCCACTGGTTCATCAGCATCTCGTGCCGTGCCGTCCAGGGCAGGTCGCCGTACTGGTTGTGCGCGCCCTGGGTCAGCAGCAGATGGGTCTCCTTCAGTGCGTTGAGCACACTGAACCCATCGGCGATCCGGGTGGTGTCGTCGTCGTAGTGGTAGAAGATCGCGCACAGCCTCAGCAAGTTGTGCAGCGCCTCGATGAACCGGGTCCGCGCGTCCGCACCACGGACCGGCGGCCCCGGCCTGGACGCCAGCGCGAGCCCGTACTCGTGGGAGTACTCGAGGGCCAGCCGGGTCGTGGTGAGCCGGTGTTGCGTGTCCTGGATCCAGCCCCAGAGCAGGTTGTTCAGCGGCCTCAGCGGGTCGATCGCCAGCCCGGCGAGTGGGTCCCGGCCGGGCGGGCCCTGGCTGCGGTTCTGGAATCGCCAGGTGATCGAGTTGATGGTCTGGACGAGCCCGGACTCATCGTTCCAGTACGACCACAGCAACTCCAGGAAGCACGGGTTGGACAGCTTGTCGGCGAGGATGCCGTAGCAGACCTCGGCCTCGCTGTCCCGCTGGCCGAGCCCGACCACGGGCACGTCACGCAGCTTGAGCCGGATCAGCTCCAGGTACGGCAGGATCTCCAAGGAGGAGTAGTCACCGGCCGCGACCCGGACCAGGTATTCCCGCCACTCCGCTTCGATGTCACCCGGCCGTACCGTGCGGGACAGCCGCCGGCTCTCCTCGTTCAGATCCAGCCGCAGCCGGCTGAACCCGTCGGCGTCGACGCCGCAGTGAATCATCAGGAAGACCTCGGTGGCCGCCTTCAGGAGCCGGTACCGGTCCACGTTGGGGAAGGGCAGCGCGGTCCGGCGCTTGACCCTGTGCAGCGTGTCCTTCAAGTCCTTGTCACTGATGCCCGGATCGGTGCCGCCCGACGATTCGCCGCACATCACCCGGTCCAGGAAGTCGCTGTAGTTGTCGAAGCCCAGGGCGTTCGTGGAGTTCCGGATCGCGACCCACAGCGCCTGGTCGGCAGTCGGCGGTACGGCGGTACGCTTCATCGTCACCGCAACGTCGTCACCCGCCGCGAACGGCCGGGGCGCGACCTCGATCGGTCCCGTCTCCGCCTCGTAGTAGTCGTCATCGTTGGTCGCCGCGCCGTTGGCCGGGCCACTCCCTCCTGCAGCGGGCGCCGCGTTGGCCGGCGGCGCCGTGCTGGCGGCCGGACGCGCGCTGCCCGCCGACGCGGCGTTGCCTGGCGGTGCCGTGCTGGGCGGTCCACCTGCGTTGGCCGGCCCGCCAGCTCCGTTCGCCGGCGGCGGGTTGGCTGCCGCGGCATCAGCCTGTTCGGTGACGGTGTAGACCCGCGTCAGCCTGATGCCGACGATCCAGGACCCCAGCATCAGGTGACCGGTGTCCAAAGTCGCCTCGAGCACGTGCTCGAGGTCATCGTCCGGCAGATCGATCTCGCTGCCGTGAACTGTGGTGGTGCCGAGCAAGACGACCCGCCTCTCGTGCTCGGGCAGCACGGCCGGTCCGGTGACGGTCCAGTCGACCGAGTACCGGCCGCTCAGGGTGCTCGTTTTGGCCGTCAGCCGCACCACTCCACCCTGGGTGGTCCTGGTCGGGCTTGCCTCGACCGTCAGGTCCCCGTCGTTGATGTTCTGGCGTCGTACCACTGAGGTTGTGCTCATCGTGTTTCCTTCAGTCGGACAGCGACGCTGCGCCGCTGCGCGTAGTCGGGTGGGTCGGACCAGATGACCGGCTGGCCGACGTACATTCCGCGGTCGCCCCGCGCGGTCGCGAGCGCGCTGTTGACGGCCCAGCCGATGATCAGCCGCCGGAGCAGGCCGCTCTCCCGTTCGGGCGAGAGCATGCCGCTGGCCCGGGCTTGGCCAAGCACCGCGAAGGCGAGCGTCGGCGGTGCCAGCGCCATCTGGTCCGGCTCACGTCGCCAGTCCAGGAAGCGATCCAGCAACGCCGCGCGCTGGAGTTCGGGATTGCGCAATACGTCGCCGAGCGTGCGACCGCCCAGTGATGGCGGTCGGGCACCGAGCAGGACGGAGATGAACTCGGGCATCGTCGCGCGCAGTTCGTCGATGAGCGAGCGGAGCTCCGGCCGGACGCCGGCGATCGGGTACAGCGATCGCCACACCCTCGCCAGCCGGGCCCATTGCGGATCCGGGTAGAGCCGGTCGCCGATCGCACAACTCAGCAGCACGCGCAGCCACGGGATCGGATGTGGATCCTCGTCGGGCGGCCGGAAGACGAACCCGCGGGGCAGACTGACCAGGCCGATCAGGCCGAGGGTGGACCCGATACCGATCCTGCTGATGGACCAGAGGTCAGCCAGGATCTCAGAGATCCAATGGCTCCACAGTGCCCACGTCCGCCGGCCCCTCGACCGGCGACCGCTCAGCTGTTCGCGCAGGCATTCGGCCAGGCCGAGCAACGCCGCCCCCTGGTGACCGACCTCGTGCACCAGCGACGAGGCGATCCCGAAGCCGACCATGCGCTCCCGAGGAATCCGGATGAGTGCGACCGGATTGTCGCCACCACCCGGCAGCCTGGTGCGCACCCGGCGGATACTGCCGCCGATGACCCCCTGGAGCGAGCAGGCGACCGGAGGCGAATCGAAGTACTTGGTCGGCAGGAGCAACGCTTCGGCGGCCGCCACGTCCAGACCGCCCAGCAGGACGCCGTTGTCGCGCTCGCTTCGCTGGGTGACGACCTCGGAGAACAGGTCGAACTGACCCAACGCGGCGTGAAACGCGAGCCGCAGGGTCCAGAACCGTCGCTGCTGCTCGGCGGGTGTGGCACTCGCACCGGGGCCGCGCAACCAGGCGATGAGTTCACGACCGCTCCGCCGGACTTCTTGGCGCCCGGCGATCAGGTGTTGCTCGATTCCCGACAGGGCGGCCGGCGACAGCGCAGCGGCTGCGACACAGGTCTCCTGGAGCACGAACGGCTGGACCAGTGCGAGCCTCGTCAGCATCGCGCGGGTCTCCCGTTCCAGGAGCCAAGGTGCGGTCCGGTCGCCGGTCATGACTCAAACGTCCAGCAGGATGATCTTACCGGACCGGCGGATCCAGCGGCCGCTGCTTCCGCCGCCATCGCCGTCGTCACCGCCGCCACCCCAGTAGCCGCCGCGAGGGCCGCCGTACCCGCCGTATCCGCCGCGCCGGCGCCGCCCGTAACCTCGACGCCCGAACTCGCTCTGCGCGGGCGCGGCCTGATCCGGGGCCCCACCTTCGGGCGGAGTCGGCTCCGGCGCAGGGGGTGGCGTCGGAGCCGGCTCGCCGATCGGTACGGCGACCCAGCGGAAACCCGGCCTTGGCGGCGGTGGCGGCTCCTCGGGCGGCGGTTCCGGGGCCGGCCCGGGTCCGTTGTACACCGGGACCGGGATGCCGTACGGGCGGTAGCGCGGCCAGTAGCGCGGCCAGTAGCGGCGGGCACCGTAGCCGTAGCGCGGATAGCCGCGGTAGCCGGGGCTGAACCGCCGGCCCGACCAGCCGTACCGGCGGCCGATGTAGCGGCGGCTCCCGTACCCACCGCGGTACACCCGACGAGCCAACGGCGAGATCGCTCGCAACCCGCGGCGGTACAGCCCCGGCGCGAACCTGCGGGCGGCACGGAAGAGACTCAGCTCGCCGATCACCTCGGCGGGCGCACCAGGCGGAGCCGTCGCCACGTCCTGCGCAGCCGAGGCGGCCATCCGGACCAGACGACGCGCGACCTCGTACTGCTCCTGCTCCGGGTTCATCCCGGTCATCTCCGACTCGAACAACGAGCTCGCCGCCGATCCGAGCGTGCGACCGAGTTGACCGCCGAGGCCCGGCACCAGAGCGCCACCGACCGCAGCGCCGACCGCCGGTAGTGCGGCCTTGGCGAGCGGCTTGAACGAGCGGACCAGGGCCCGGCCCTGCGGCGAGTCGACCGCCCGGCTGATGCCTTGAACGGCTCGACCGACGGTGTTCACCAGACCGCCGAGGAACTGGTCCAGCTCCTGCTCGCTCTGCACCTCGAGCAACTGGGCGGCGAGCTCCGACTCCTGCGCCGCGGACAGCGGCAGCCCGGCTTCGGTCTCACCACCGAGCACCTTGCCGAGGATCTTGTGCAGGAACTGCTCCTCGGACTCACCGGCCTGACCCTGGGGGTACTCGCCCTGCGGGTACTCGCCCTGGGGGTACTCCTCTTCCTTCATCAGACCGCCGAGCAGCCCGCCGAGCACCTTGCCCACCACCGGGATCAGCGGCAGGAACTGCTCCTCGCCCTCACCCTCGTCCTCGCCTTCGTAGGGGCCTTCGCCCTCGTACATGCCCTCGCCCTCGTACGGGCCTTCCCCTTCGTACGGGCCCTCCCCCTCATACATGCCCTCGCTCTCGTAGAGGCCTTCCCCTTCGTACATGCCTTCGCCCTCGTACGAGCCCTCGCCCTCGTACGGGCCCTCGCTCTCGTACATGCCCTCGCTCTCGTAGAGGCCTTCACCTTCGTACGGGCCCTCGCCGTACGAGGCCTCCTGGTACGCACGCTGGCCGTACTCCGCCGTCGGTGCACTCGTCTCGAACATCTGGAGCCCCTTCCGCCCTCTGTCTCGGCTACATCAGGGATCTCTGCAAGAACCGTGCCATCCGGCCCGGCGGCGATCAGCGCAACGAGACCGCGGCGAACCCGAGCCGGGCCCGATGCTTGGCGACGGTACGGCGCGCGATCGGATATCCCCTGGCCCGTAAGCGATCCGCGAGGTGCTGGTCGGACAGTGGACCGTCCGCCGATTCGAGCAACTCACGGAGCGCGTGGTCGACCCCGCCACTGGCACCGAAGAATCGCGACAACGGAACAAGGCGCTGATCCGGAAGCAGCACGTACTTGCCGGCCACAGCCCGGCTCACCGTCGACTCGTGCAGGTCGAGCGCCACCGCGACCTCCGCACGGGTCAACGGCTTCAGCGAGCCATCGCCGTTCGTCAGGGAATCTCGCTGCCGCTGTACGGCGTACTCCGCGACCCGGCGCAGCGTGTCCCAACGGTCGCGCAACTGGGCGAGGAACGACCTCGCCAGCGCGATGGACTCCGCCGGCGCGCCCGGCTCAGGACGAACCCTCAACCTGGTCAATGCCGGCTCGACCAGCTCGACAAAGAACATCCCGTCGTCGGCCCGCACGACGATGTCGGGCACGACGTACGACGTCCGCAGCGGAACGTTGCCGTGGAACGCCGGATACGGCCGCAGCCGGTCCCTGATCAGGTCGAGCACCTGTCGCACCTCCCGCCGGGAAACTCCCAACGCGCAGGCGATCGACGCGAAGTGTCCCCGTGCCAAGCTCTCCAGGTGGTCGGCGATGACCGCTCGAGCCACGCGGGTGTGGTCATCGCCCAAACCCAAGCCGTCCAACTGCAGGAGCAGGCACTCGTTGATGCTGGTCGCGCCGACACCAGGCGGAGCGCAGCGACGGATCACGTCGAGCACCCTGGTGACCACCGGCTCGGGTATGCCCGACTCCATCGCGAACTGCTCGACCGACCGGTCGAGCAGGCCATGGCGATCGAAGCTGTCGATCAGGTACTCCGCGGCCAACCCATCGGCCGCGGACAGCTCGAGTCGGACCGCGCGGAGCAAAGCGACCGTGTCGGGTTCGTCCGCCGGTGCATCGGGGGCTGCGAGTCCGGACGCATCGCTGGAGCCGGCACCGGAAGGCGAGCACACCGGACAGCTCCGCTGCCAACTGCCGTGGCAGATCGGGCATCCGGCGGCCTCGAGCCGTTCGAGCGCTTCGTTCGTACTCACTTCGTCGGCGACCACCGACTGCATCGCGGCGTACGGCAGCATCAACAGCTCGCCGAATGTCACCAGCGCCGGTGACACCTCGAGCCCGAACTTGGGCACCATGGCAAGTTCAAACGTTAGAGACATGCGTGACCACTCCCCCGGGGACAGGCGCTCCCCCCACATGCCCCTGCAAGAAGCGTGCCAGCCGTACGCCCGCACCGCCACGCCTCGACCAGGACAAGTTAATTGCCGCTAGCAACTTGTTGGCCGGAGCGCGCGGGTAATCGTCAGCGTTGGAGGATGGTGCGTTCTACCACTGTCCAGGTGGTTGTGGTCAGGAGGTAGAGGCCGGCTGCGAGGGGGACGAAGGCTGCGGTGGCCAGAGTTCCGAACGGGAGGATCTGGGCGAGGCGGCGGGTCAGCGGTGTCGCGGTGTCGTCCAGTTGCCGAAGCTGCAGGCGAGCCGAGAACCAAGCAACAACCGCGAGCAGTACGGCGAGGGCGAGGAAGGCCGGCGTCCCGGTGAGGACCGGCCAGTGCTGACCGAGTGGCGCACCGAGCAGGCTGCCGCTGATCAACTGGTTCGACTCCCCTGCCACGACCGCGCGGGAGAAGAGCGTGTACATCAGCCAGAAGAACGGCAACTGCGCGAGCATCGGGAGGAAGCCGGCGAACAGTGTCGTCCCCGACTCCGCCTGCAGCTTCGCGACCTCACGCCGTACACGCTCCGGATCCTTCTGGTGGCGTTGCGTGATCTCTCGGATCTGAGGCATCAGCTCGGCCCGGGCTTTCAGGCCACGGTGCGCCCGGAGACTGAGTGGAAGCAGCAGCAGGCGTACGGCGAGCGTGCACAGGATGATCGCGAGGACCGCGGCGTACGGACCGGCGAGCGGTTCGATGGCGGAGACGAGGGACGTGATCAGGTGATAGGCACCGGCGACCGGTGCCTCCAGGAACGAAGGCATGACAGAACTCCACGAGTGAGAAGGAACGGTGAGCGCGGCAGAGCGCTAACGTCCAGGTGCTCGTGGGCGCGGCCGACCGGCCGCATCGGGATCGCGGAGCCGCAGGAAGGCGGTCTCCTCCGCGCGGTGACGGACCGAGGTCGCGATCGCCAGGAGTGGCGCGGTCGCCGGCGCGGAGGACCGGGCGACCAGGAGAAGCGTGAACAGCAAGGCCGCCGCCGTGAGTACGGCGGCGGCCAGTGAAGCCGTATCGAGGACAGGGATCACCAGCGCGAGGACGCCGGCGATCACCTGACCCATCGATCAGTCCAGGTAGTCCCGCAGTACCTGCGAGCGGGACGGGTGGCGCAGCTTCGACATCGTCTTGGACTCGATCTGCCGGATCCGCTCCCGGGTCACCCCGTAGACCTTGCCGATCTCGTCCAGCGTCTTCGGCTGGCCGTCGGTCAGGCCGAAGCGCATCGAGACGACACCCGCCTCGCGCTCGGACAGCGTGTCCAGGACCGCGTGCAACTGCTCCTGCAGCAACGTGAAGGAGACCGCCTCGGCCGGCACGATCGCCTCGGAGTCCTCGATCAGGTCGCCGAACTCGGAGTCGCCGTCCTCACCGAGCGGAGTGTGCAGCGAGATCGGCTCACGGCCGTACTTCTGCACCTCGATGACCTTCTCCGGGGTCATGTCGAGCTCCTTGGCGAGCTCTTCCGGAGTGGGTTCGCGACCGAGGTCCTGCAGCATCTGCCGCTGCACCCGGGCCAGCTTGTTGATCACCTCGACCATGTGCACCGGGATCCGGATGGTCCGGGCCTGGTCGGCCATCGCGCGGGTGATCGCCTGCCGGATCCACCAGGTCGCGTACGTCGAGAACTTGTAGCCCTTGGTGTAGTCGAACTTCTCCACCGCGCGGATCAGGCCCAGGTTGCCCTCCTGGATCAGGTCCAGGAACAGCATGCCGCGGCCGGTGTAGCGCTTGGCCAACGACACCACCAGGCGCAGGTTGGCCTCGAGCAGGTGGTTCTTCGCCCGCCGGCCGTCCTCGGAGATCCAGTCGTACTCGTCGCGGACCTTGTCCTTGAGCTTGGCGGCCTCGTCGCCCAACTGCTCCTCGGCGAACAGGCCGGCCTCGATCCGCTTGGCGAGCTCGACCTCCTGCTCGGCGTTCAGCAGCGGAACCTTGCCGATCTGCTTCAGGTAGTCCTTCACCGGGTCGGCGGTCGCACCGGCGACCATGACCTGCTGCTCGGGCTCGTCGGTCTCGTCGGCCTCGGAGACGACGAAGCCCTCGTCCTCGGTGAGCTCCTTCTCCAGCGGCTTCACAGCGTCCGGGCTGAAGTCGGCCTCGTCGACCTCGTCCAGCGAGCGCGGCTTGCCGGTCTTCGGATCGATCGCAAGCCCGGCCTCAGAGACGGCTTTCTTCGCCGGCGCCTTTTTCGCGGCGGCCTTCTTCGCGGGGATACCGTCCTCCTTGGTGGCGGCGGCAGACTTGGCCGCGGCCTTCTTCACGGCCGCCTTCTTGGCGGGCGACTCGGTCACTCGGGCGCTGGTCCTCGGAGCCGTGCTGCGGGCAGTGGCGGCCACGGCCCGGGCTGACTCGGCGGGAAGATTCTCGGACGAGCTGGACGACACGAATTACCTCTCGTCTGACGCAGGGTTTGTAATACGGCGGTACGACGTTGATGGTGCTGGCGATGCTGATTGTGGATACGACTGAGTGCGGCTGCTCGCTGGTCAGGCGGCGGCAACACTACATTGTAATCCGCGGACCAAGGCCGAGCGCGCCGCGACCCCCCGAACGATGTACTCAGGCCCCTGCCGGGCGGGCGTTCCCGCGCCGGTAGAGGCCTGGATACTTCAGCGTTCACATGTCGCCTGCTCAGTCGTCCTCAGCCGTTCCGGGTCCGCCGCAGCGGCCGGGCCACCACACGTTGCTGGACCAGCTGCTGTTCCTGCTTGAACTGCCTCACCTTCACCAGCGACGCCACATCGATCACGTCCGCGACGGACTTGTACGCGCCGTCCTCGCCGTACGGCTCGGATGCCTCGCGCCACCCCCGCGGCCGGACCTTGAGCTGCTTGCCGAGCAGCGCGACGAAGATCTTCGCCTTCTGCGCGCCGAACCCCGGCAGGGCCGACAGCCTGGCCAGCAGGTCGTCCCCTGACTTGACATCGGACCACAGGGCCGAGGCGTTACCGCCGTACTCCTCGTCGAGGTGTTTGGCCAGGGTCTGGATCCGGGCGGCCATCGCGGTCGGGAACCGGTGTACGGCGGGCGGGCCGGCCACCACCTCGACGAAGGCGTCCGGGTCGTAGTGCGCGACCGTCGACGGGTCGAACGGGCCGGCCATCCGCTTGGCGATCGCGACCGGACCGGCGAACGCGCGCTCCATCGGGATCTGCTGGTCGAGCAGCATGCCCACCAGAAGTGCGAACGGATCTCTGCTCAGCATCTCGTCGGCGTCGGGCTGCTGTGCGAGGCACAGCTTCTTGCTGCGTGTCGAAGTCACCTCAGTCCTCCCCTTCGTCGGCCTTCACGGCCAGCACCGGACACGGAGCGTCGAGCAGCACCCGCTGGGCGTTGCTGCCGAGGATGAGCTTGCCCACCGGTGACCGGCGCCGAAGCCCGATCACGATGAACTCCGCGTGCACCTGCTCGGCGACGGCCACCAGGTCCTCCGCCGGGTCCAGTCCACGCACCAGTTGCCGTACCTCGTAGGGCACACCGGTCGAGTCGAGCTGCTCCCGTACCTCCGTCAGCGCGGCATCACTCGCCGCGGCCTCGTCGCTGTCGAAGCTGCGTCCACCCCGGTGTGAGTTCACCACCACCAGCTTCGCGTCGCGAAGCGTCGCCTCTTCCGCCGCGCGTCGAAGGGCCGCCCGGCCCTCCGCCTTCGGCACGTAACCCACGACGATGGTCGTCATCGCCCTGCCTCACCTCCGGGTGTCGTGTCGACCCGTTCCGAACGATACTGCTCCCGACCGTGGTCGGCATCCGCTGGATTTACACCAGCTGTGTCGCGGTCGTGACGGACGGCTGATCGTCGTGCGGGTAGTACTCCACCATCGCCGTGGCCACCGTTGCGGCTGCCACGCCGGTGCCCGAGTACTACCCGCGACGGGTCTCTCTAACCTTCCGGTGGCCACACCTTTGCAGGGCTGTCACCCAACGCGCCACCCCTGTAGTCCGGGTCGTTATCGAACTCGTCGCCCAGTTGCCTTGGGCAAGTGCGCGTCACCCCCGTCACAGTTCCGTCCGGCTGACCAGAGTTCCGTGGATTCGTTGTCCCACGTTGTCGGCGGGCTAACCGGTTCAGTCGACCGGCCACTCGTGCACGGGAGTGTTCTCGTGCATGTGATCGGAGTACCGGCGAAGCATGCCGCGCAACGCGTCGCGCCGACCGTGCGATCCCTTTGTATACAGTCGATGAAACTCATCGGCCTGCCAGGAGGCGCCGTTGCGGTTGGTCAGGCAACGCTGCTCGATGATGCCGAGCAGGCGATCACGCACCGCGGCGTCGACACCCCAAGCATCCAGACCCCGAGAAGCCAATGGCAGCAGGCGACGCAGGACCAGTTCGGTCGCGCGCGCCGTACCGACACCGGGCCAGAAGACCTCCGCCTCGATGCCGTGCCGGGCCGCTTCGTGGAAGTTCTCTTCCGCCGCGCTGAACGACATCTGCGACCAGATCGGCCGTTCGTCGTCGGCGAGGGCGCGGACCAGGCCGAAGTAGAAGGCGCCGTTGGCCATCGTGTCCACGACGGTCGGGCCGGCCGGCAACACGCGATTCTCCACCCGCAGATGGGGCTTCTCCCGGACAACGTCGTACACCGGGCGGTTCCAGCGATAGATCGTCCCGTTGTGCAGCCGCAATTCCGAAAGAGAGGGTGTGTCACCGCGGTCCAGGACGGCGATCGGATCCTCGTCGGTGGTGACCGGCAGCAGGGCCGGGTAGTAGCGCGAGTTCTCCTCGAACAGGTCGAAGATCGAGGTGATCCATCGTTCACCGAACCAGACCCGCGGTCGGACGCCTTGCGTCTTCAACTCGTGCGTGC
Organism: Kribbella sp. CCNWLW201; assembly: GCF_037203805.1. Taxonomy (NCBI): domain Bacteria; kingdom Bacillati; phylum Actinomycetota; class Actinomycetes; order Propionibacteriales; family Kribbellaceae; genus Kribbella; species Kribbella sp. CCNWLW201. The sequence continues at coordinate 436,438 of NZ_JBBCBQ010000006.1, forward strand.
GGGTGTCGGCGGCCTGCTCGAACAAGGCGATCCGGGTCTCCCGCATCAACTCCTTGCCGAACAGGAACGGCGAGTTGGCCCCGACCGCGAGCTGGACGCCGGAGATCGCCTGGGCCGCGTTCCAGTACCGTGGGAAGGCTTCCGGCGTGACCTGCAGGTGGAACTGGGTCGACGTACAGGCGGCCTCCGGCACGATGCTGTCCGCGGTCACCGCCAGCCGCTCGATCCCGTCGATCGAGATCTGCACGTCCTCGCCGCGGGCAGCGAAGATCTGGTCGTTCAGCAACGCGTACCGCGGGTTGGTGCTGAGCGCCTCGCGGTGGATGTGCTCGGTCATCAGCGTCGGCAGGATCCCGACGATGACCATCGACGAGCCGGTCCGGGTCGCCTTCTCCTCGGCCGCGTTCAGGCTGTCGCGGATGTTCGACTCCATCGTGTCCAGCCCGATCCCGTCGATCTGGCCGGGCGGCACGTTGATCTCGATGTTGAACTGGCCGAGCTCGGTCTGGAACGCGTCGTCCTCGATCGCGCTCAGCACCTCGGTGTTCTTGAACGCCGGGTCGTAGGCCTCGTCGACCAGGTTCAGCTCGATCTCGATCCCCGTCATCGGCCGGTCGGGGGCGAACCGGGCCTCGCGCAACATCCGTGCGAACGCGTCCAGATTGCGATGGACCTGGTCGCGGAACGCGGTCCGGTCCGCCCGGGTGAACTCGACCCGGTCGACTTCCTCACCCATCTGCGCCTCCCGTGCTGGGATCCCTTGCCTCAGTGTGCCTGAAGGTGCCCACAGATGTGAGTCGCAACCGCGTCGAAGCTCAGACCGGGTGGACGATGAAGTGGTCGCGGACGATCCGGGCCGGTTCCGGACCGGCCTGGTCGAGCACGTCCGCGAGCTCGGTCAGTACGGCGGGATCGAGCTGCAACCGGTGTTCGGCCGGGTGCTTGGCCGCGCCCATCTCGTAGTCCTCCCCCGGCCGCCGGGTCAGCTCGATGTGCGCCCCCAGGACCCACTCGACAGGATTGCCCCCGGCAACAAACCCGGCCAGCCGGGACACGCTCGCCCGGAACGCGGGCCAGTCGACGACGTACAGCCGGCCGGGGTACAGCGAGTCGCCGCTGAACAGCAGCCGCGTCGCCCGGTCGTAGACGGCGATGTGGGAGGCGTGGTGCCCGGGGATCGGGATGATGTCGACGATCCGATCGCCGAGGTCGAGCTGAACCACGTCGTTCGGCCAGTCCGCGATCCCGAAGTACGTCGCCACATCGTCCGCCGTCTTGCCGACCACCTCCTCGAACTCGGCGTCGCCGCCGACGTGATCGCCGTGGCTGTGCGTGTGCGCGACGATCAACCGCTGCCCGGACAGCAGCCCCTCCACGACCGGCCGCAGCTTCACGTCACCGGTGCCGGTGTCCAGCAGCAGTGCTCGCTCGGTGCCGAGCAGCAGGTAGATGAATGGTCCTTCGAAGTTGGTCCGAAGTGCCTGCCGGATGATCACGGTGCGCTCGTCGTACCAGTGGACCTGGTGTTCGGGGCCGGCAGGGTCCATGCCGTCGTCCCAGTGCTCGGGAAAGCTCGCCATAGTTCGATCCAACCACGGAACTGTCGGTGGCTCCGGGGAGACTGGTCAGGTGCGTGGTGAACCGTCGGTGCTGCATGTCGATCTGGACGCGTTCTTCGCGGCCGTCGAGCAGCGAGACAAACCCTCGTTGCGGGGGAAGCCGGTCGTGATCGGCGGGATCGGCCTGCGCGGTGTCGTGTCGACCGCGTCGTACGAAGCACGCAAGTACGGCGTCCGGTCCGCGATGTCGACCGCGGAGGCACGATCACGGTGCCCGCACGCGGCGTACCTGGGACCGCGGTTCGAGGTGTACCGGCGGACGAGTCAGGCGGTGATGGCGGAGATGCGGGCGCTGTCGCCGCTGGTCGAGCCGCTGTCGCTGGACGAGGCGTTCGTCGACCTGTCCGCGGCCGGGCTGACCGGGCTCACCGACGACGACGTGCGCGCGATCGCGCTGGACCTGAAGGCGGCGATCAACAAGGCGAGCGGCGGTCTCACCGCGTCGGTCGGCGCCGGTACGTCGAAGCTGATCGCGAAGATCGCCAGCGACCTGGACAAGCCGGACGGTGTGGTCGTCGTACCGGCCGGAACGGAGGCCGAGTTCCTCGCGCCGATGCAGGTCACCGTCATCCCGGGTGTCGGACCGGCGACCGCGCAGCGGCTGAGCATGGCCGGCGTCCGGACCGTCGCCGAGTTGCAGCAGCTCGACGAGGACGACCTGATCCGGCAGGTCGGAACAGCACACGGCTCGAGCCTGTACCGGTTGGCGATCGCCGCCGACGACCGTCCGGTGGTGAGTGATCGCGAGACCAAGTCGGTCAGCGTCGAGGACACCTTCGAGACCGACATCATCGACCGCTCGCTGCTCGCCGCGATCGCCGACCGGATGGCTCACCGGGTGGCCGAACGGCTGCAGAAGGCGCAACTGTCCGGCCGGACCGTGACGGTGAAGACCCGGATGCACGACTTCACCACTCACACCCGATCGTCCACACTGGCCGGGCCGACCGACGACGCGCGAGTGGTCGCCCGGGTCGCTCGCCGGCTGCTCGAGGAGAGCGACATTTCCGGCGGCATCCGGTTGCTCGGTGTAGGTGTCTCGTCACTCGCCGACTGGATCCAGGACGACCTCTTCACCGAAAGCGAGTACGCCGACGCCCCACCCGAGGTGGTCGAGTTACCCGAACGCGCTCGCGACCTCACCGGCTACTACCCCGGCCAGGACGTCGAGCACCCGGACTACGGCCGAGGCTGGGTCTGGGGCTCCGGCCTCGGCCGCGTCACCGTCCGCTTCGAGACCGCCGACACACCACCCGGCCCGGTGCGCACCTTCTCCGTCGACGACCCCGCCCTGGCAAAAGTGGCAACAACCGGCCCAGAGGAAGACGACGAACCCGGTAGTGAGCAGAATGGGTCGAATGAATGAGGAACGGCGGGGGGTTTACCCGTTCTGTGCGCCCTGTACTGCGTCGTCGATTGCTTGGCGTGCGCCTGAGGCGGCTGGTCTGAGCGGGATCGGCAGTCGGTTCTACGGTCACCGTGACGTCTGCGAGAGCTGCGGTTCGTCGGTCCGTACGTTGTACTCCACCTTCCTGTGGATCCCGGTGTCGCGGATCGGCCGCTTCCGGATCATCCCGACCGGCGGCCGCAGCTACATCGGCCGCAAGGTGGTCGACAGGCCGGTGCAGACCGTCGTACGACGTGCGCCGGTCAGCGCGCACCCTGAGTTCGACGAGGATCCGGCGTACCGGCAGGCCGAGGCGTACTGGACGGACAGCGAGCCCGGTCAGGCGTTGCCGTTCTACCAATCGGCGCTGACCGACCGGGAGAAGGTCCTGCCGGCCGACGACCCCGCGACGCTGCGGGTCCGGCTGCGGGTGGCGCAGGGTCTGCTCGCGACCGCGAACTACGGCCGGGCGATCGCGTGGTTCGAGTTGGTCACGCCTCAACTGGTGGACGTGTTCGGACCGAACCACGAGCTGACCCGGGCGGCGACCGAGGCGGTCACCGGCGCACGGCTGATGGTCGGCGGTCCCCGCTCGGAGGCGAAGCTGCTCGCGAACATCGTGGCCGTCGACGAACAGGATCTCGATCGGCACGATCCTCAGCTGTTGCGGGACCGCGCCGCCCTCGGGCGTGCGCTGCTGGCCTGCGGCGAAATCGCCGAGGCGGTCCACGCGCTCTCCACGGCGGTCGCCGACAGCATCGAGGCGCTCGGCGCTCAACACCCGGACACGACGGTCTATCGCGCGACGCTGGTGGAGGCGTGCGATGTCGCCGAGGCCCGCGGGAAGAAGCGAGACCTGCAGGCGGTCGAAGCGGCGCGCGAGCTGCTCAACGACGCAGCCGCACCGACAAGCACGTGACGCAGCCCTCGAGCTTCTCGAACTCGCTGATGTCCACGACCACAGGCGTGTAACCGAGCTGCTCGAACAACACCGCGGACTCCGGCGCCGACGAGGCCATCAGCAGACGGTCCTCCCCCAGCAGTACGACGTGCGACCCGGACTCCTCGGGGACGGGTTTGAACGCCTCGAACGCCTGTGGGTCGTCCACCAGCGGCTCGTACCCGATGACCGTCCCGTCCGGTAACGCCGTCACCGCGGACTTGAGGTGGAGCACCTTGGTCACGGGTACGGCGTGCACAGTCGCACCGAGCGGCTCGAGTGCCGCGGCCAGTTGACGGATGCCTTCCTGATTCGTGCGGCCGCCGAGTCCGGCGTACACGGTCGAACCGATCTTGAGGATGTCGCCGCCGTCGAGTGTCCCGGGTTCGGTGATGTGGGTGATGCGGTAGCCCTGTGCGGCAACGGTCTGCTCGGCCGCCGCCGCTTCCGGCCGCCGCTCCTCCGCGCCCGCGCGGGCGATCACCGCGAGGTCGCCGTACACGACCATCGTGTCCTCGATGAAGACGCCGTCCGGGCACTCGTCGATCGCCGGTACCTCGACCGTGGTCCAGCCGGTGGCCCGGAGCGCGTCGACGTACTGCTGCCACTGGCGTACGGCGAGGTCCGCGTCGACCGGCGTGCGTTCGATGTGCGTGACGAGCCCGTCGGCGAGGCGTGGACTGGGGCGTCGGATCAGGGCTGTCGGCATGGCTGCAGGTTAACCGGGTACTGGCCCGGCAGACATTTCGAGACTTGGAGGGCGACGAATGCCGAAGATCCTGCCGGCGACGGGTGGCGACGTGGTGGAGATCATCCTGGCCGACCATCGATGGTTCGAAGAAGCGCTGCGCGAACTGCGGGACGTACAGAGCGACCGGGCCGCCGTACTGGCCGATCTGGCCACGGTGCTGATCGCGCACGCGGAGGCCGAGGAGTCGAAGGTCTACCCGTCGCTGCGGCGGAAGGACGCGATCGACGCCGAAGAGGTCGAGCACTCCGAGCACGAACACGACGAGGGGAACGCCGCCCTGCTCGAGCTGATGGAGGTCGAGGACACCGGGAGCGAGGAGTTCAGCGAGAAGCTGCACGAGCTGTCCGAGGCGCTCTCGCACCACCTCGACGAGGAGGAGCGCGACGTCCTCAACCCGGCGCGGACGGACGTATCCGAGGAGGTCCGCCGTCAGTTGGGCGACGCGTTCGCCGAGGAGCGCGCCCGGCTGATCGAGTCCGGCTGCGGCGACATCGCCAACGTCCGCAAGATCGTCGAGGCAGCCTGATACCTCACAGAGGAATCGTGAGGCCCTCCTCGGCCGCGATCACCTCGCCGCTGAACTCTCGTCTCGCCTCGGCGACCGACACCGACCGGTCGGAACCCGGCCAGAAGTGGGTCAGCAGCAGCCGCGTTGCTCCTTGAGCACCGCGAGCGGCTTCGGTCGCCGTCATCACGTTCCGCGGAGAGGTCTGCGGGGACGGTCCCTGCAGGGTCGCGTCGGAGATGTACAGATCGGTGCCCTGGGCAAGCTTTGCCAGGTCCGGAGACGGCCCGCTGTCGCCGGTGTAGGCGACGGATACTCCAGGCGCGGTCAGCCGGACGCCGAGGTTGGTGTAGTAGTGCGGCAGCAGCACGGTCTCCAACGCGAACGGCCCGATCTCCGTGGCGGTGGCAAGGTCGTGGACGTCGAAGACCGTGGCCGGGTCCGGGTTGGGCTCGAGCGCCCGCAGTACGTCGAGAACACCCGGCGGACAGTAGAGCGGCATCGGCGCCGCGTCGCGTGCCACGTCGTACCGGACCCGCGCGAGGCCACTCACGTCGACACAGTGGTCGGGGTGCTGATGGGTGACGACCACGGCGTCGACCTCAGCGGTCGGCAGGTGGCGCAGTAGCTGTGGTAGGGCGGCGTACCCGAGGTCGAGGACGACCTTGAAGCCGTCGTACTCGAGCAGGAAGCCAGCGCACGCTCGGCCCGCCTCGGGCCACGCGCCGCACGAGCCGAGGACCGTGAGAGACCTCACCGGACCGCGAAGGGCTGGTCGGTCGGGACGATCTCCTTACCGAGCGGCAGCAGCGAGATCGGGATCAGCTTGAAGTTCGCCAGCCCGAGCGGGATGCCGATGATGGTGACGCAGAGCGCGATCCCGGTGACGAGGTGGCCGAGCGCCAGCCACCAGCCGGCGAAGATCACCCAGATGATGTTGCCGAGTACGGCGCCGGCCCCGGCGGACGGCTTGTCCACCATCGTCCGGCCGAACGGCCAGAGCGTGAACCCGGCGATCCGGAACGCCGCGATGCCGAACGGGATCGTCACGATCAGGACGAAGCAGATGATGCCGGCGATCGCGTACCCGACCGCCAGCCAGAACCCGGCCAGCACCAGCCAGATCAGATTGAGAAGCGTTCTCATGTCCCCAGCCTGCCACCCGCCGGGTCTCCTTCAGTACCGGCCGCGCCCGAAGCCCGGGATCATTCCGGGGCGCCCCTGAGGGTTTGACGGCTCAGTAGTCGTCGGTGCTGAGGGTTGCGAAGGTCATGCCTGCCTTGATGAGGCGTTCCCGGAGGGCTGGGCCCATGGCGGCTGCGGTGGTGGTTTGGCCGGCCGTCTTGGGAAGGTCGTCGAGGGCGAGGCAGAGGGCGCTCTCGCCGAGCATCTTGGCGGTCTCGTCGTACCCGGGATCACCGCCGGCGACCTCGGTGATGACCTGCTTGCCGCCACCGCGGCCGACGAAGCGGACGTTGAACCAGGACTTCGCGCGACGCTCGGGACTCGGGCCGTCGCCGGGCTTCAGCCGGTTGAGCAAGGCGTTGCGGGCCGGCGGGATCTGGGCGGCGGCCATCAGGAGTGCGACCCCACCGATGCCTCCGGCAACCATTGGCAGGCGCTTGACGGCGGCGTAGTGCGCATACCGGAAGTCAGGGCCGTAGCGGTCGAGCAGGCGGGCGGAGTAGCCGACGATCTGCGGGTCAACGGTCGGCAGCGGCACGGCCCAGAAGCCTTGCTCGCGATGGAGCTTGCCCGCGACTGCCTTCGCCGACCGGCCTTCGGGACGCGGCTCCGCACGGCGCCTGGCGCGGTGGGCCTCGACATTCTGCTTCGCCCGGGAGAACGCGGTGATCGCAGTGTGGAAGGTACCGCCGGAGGGACGACCGCCGCCGCGGATCAGCCCGTTGACCTGGATCGGAACGTTTTCGGGCAACTGCTCGACGGTGAACTGAACGCCGAGGTCGTACGGGATCGAGTCGAAGCCGCAGGCGTGGATGATGCGTGCGCCGGTCTGTATGGCGCGGTCGTGATAGCGGACGTACATCCGGTCGACGAACTCGGACTCACCGGTCAGGTCGAGATAGTCCGTGCCCGCGTCCGCACAGGCCGCCACCAGCGCCTCGCCGTACTGGATGTAGGGACCGACCGTGGTGACCACGATCCGGGTCGACTCGGCGAGTTCCTGCAGCGACTTCGGGTCCGTGACGTCGGCGTACAGGACGTCCTTGCCGAAGCCCTCCAGCTTGGCTTTGTTGCGTCCGGCAACTGCCCAGTTGAGGTCCGCAGGGGCGTTCTTCGCGAGGTACTCCGCCGTGAGGGCTCCGGTGAAACCGCTCGCGCCGAGCAGGACGACGTCGTACTGGCGGCTCATCGTCCGGCCGCTTTCTCTTGGTCGAGGTAGGCGAGGGCGGCTCGGTCGGCCTTCGGCACGCTGAACCGCGAGCCGGCCTCGATCACGTGCGGGATCAGCCAGCGGAATACCTTCATGGCACCGATCCAACCAGGAACGTGCACGACCCGCGACCGCTTCTGGATGCCGTTGGTGAACTTCTCCACCGCGAACTCCAAGGGGTACACCTTGCTCGCCAGCGGCACCCCGGTCCGCACCTTGCCGAACACCGGGTGCTCGTCGACCCCGCGCACCATGTCGGTGTCCACGAACGTCATGTGCGCGACGCCGACCCGTACGCCGAGGTGCTTGAGCTCGGCCCGCAGGGTGTCCCCCATCGCCTCCACGCCGGCCTTGGCCACGTTGTACGACGCGAGTCCGGGGATGTGCACGATCGCTGCGAGGGAAGACACCAGCAGCAGGTACCCCTTGCTCTCCAACAGATGCGGCAGGGTGAGGTGGACCGTGCGCCAGACGCCGTACAGATCGACGTCAAGAACTCGCTCCCACAGCTCCGGGTCCATGCTCCGGGTGAAGCCGGGCGCCGCGATGCCGGCGTTGGCCATCACCACGTCGATCCGGCCGTACCGCTCGACGACGCCCTCGACCGCGGCCCGCAGCGACTCGGTGTCGGTGACATCGGCCTCCCACCAGCCGGCGTCCGGACCACAATCCTCCGCGACCTTCTTCAGCTCGTCCGGCTCCAGCCCGATCAGCGCCAGCGTGGCCCCCTGCTGCGCGAGCTTGCGGGCGACCGCGGCCCCGATTCCACGAGACGCTCCGGTGATGAGGACGACCTGGCCGGGCAACGGACGCATCGGGACCTCCAGCTTGTTGAGTGGGCACTCAACAGTAAGTGACTGTTGACCGTTTACTCAATAGACTGTCCCCGTGACCCAGACCTCGTCCGCCCGCCTGCGGCCCGATGAGCGGCGCGCGCAGATCCTGGCGGCCGCCCGGCGGGTGCTGCTCGCCGACCCGCACCGTGAGCTGACCGTCGAGCTGGTCGCCGCCGAGGCCCAGGTCTCCCCCGCACTCCTCTTCCACTACTTCGGCTCGAAGAAGAAGTTCCAGTACGCCGTCATCGCGGAAGCCGCCGCGGAAGTCATGCTGCGGACCGCTCCCGACCCGTCCCTCCCACCCGAGGAACAACTGCGCTCGGGCATCCGCGCCTTCGTCCGCGCCGTACTCGAGGCGCCACAGCTCTATCGGGCAACTCTGCTGATGTCAGCGGCCGGCGATCCCGAGGTACGCGCGTTGCACTCGGAGATCCGGCAAGTGTTCAGCACGTGGGTGATCGGCGCCGTCGCCCAACGCGGCATCGAGATCACGCCGGCCGTCGAGCTCGCATGTCACGGCTGGCAGGGGTACGTCGAGCAGACCCTGCTGACCTGGATCGACAATCCAACGATCTCCGCCGCCGACCTCGAGCACCTCTGCGAAGGCTCACTCGACGCCATCCTCTCTACGACTCGCTGAACGCAGTCAGCGCGGCGAGAGTCGCACTCGCCATCCGGTCCGCCTGGTCCGCGCCGACCGCATCGCGGAGACGTGCGTCGACCTCATTCAGGACGGCGCGGCAGCGATTGAGGAGCTCCTGGCCCGACTCGGTTACTTGGAGGTCGGCGGTGCGACCGCGGCCGGGAGCGGTACGGCGTTCGACCGCGCCCATCTCCTGGAGCTGAAGCAAAGTGGACTGCATGCTCTGCGCGGTGATGCCGTCGCGACGGGCCAATTCGCTGTAGGAGAGCCCGGGTTGGTGGGCCAGGTGGCCGAGCGCCGAGAAGTGGCGCATCGAGAGACCTTGCCGGCGCAGCTCCGTCTCCGTCGCATCGCGAAGCTGGCGGCCGAGCATCATCAGCAGCAGCGCGGGGCTGATCGGCGGCTGACCGGTCCCATCCGTCGGCACAGTCATCGGCACATCATGGCAGCAGGGCCAGTTTCAGGTTGACTGATACTTGAGTTACAGTCTGCCTGAAACTCGCCTCTCGTGTGGAGCCTTTTCCATGAACAAGTTCCTCCTCAGTGTCCATGTGCTGGCCGCCATCATCTTCGTCGGACCGGTGACGGTCGCGGCGAGCATGTTCCCGCCGCTGGCTCGTCGCGCGCTGACGGCCGATCAGCCGGAGACCGGCGTACTGAAGGTGCTGCACCGGATCAGCCGCGGGTACGCCGTCGGCGGCCTGACCGTGCCCGTCTTCGGGATCGCCGTCGCTGCCGGGCTCGGTGTGCTCACCGACTACTGGCTAATCGTGTCGATGGTTCTCACGGCTGGCGCCGCCGCTGTCCTCGCGTTCGTCGTGCTGCCCGCGCAAGGGCGCGTGCTGGCGGCGGCTGACGGGCCGCGGGAGGTGCGAGAGGGCGTGCTGCCACAGGCGAAGGCCTTGTCCATGACTACCGGCATCTTCGCGCTGTTGTGGGCAGTCGTTGTCGTGCTCATGGTCGTACGTCCCGGCTCGACGACGGGGGTCTGATGGTCAAGGTTCTGAAGATTGCAGCAGCCGTCGAGGCGGCCAGCGTGTGTCTGCTGTTTCTGAATCTGTTCACGGTGCACTGGCCGGCGGTGTCGTCCGCACTCGGGCCTACGCACGGGACGGCGTACCTCGTGGTCATCGTGTCGGCGCTGTCCACGGCCGGCGCTTCGACGCGGGCGAAGGTGCTGTCGTTCGTGCCGGCGGTCGGTGGGTATCTGGCGGTGCGCAATCTGTCGGTGGGGGCACGTTAGGGTTTGCGCGTGCTGACGGTCGCCACGGTGAATGTGAACGGGATCAGAGCCGCATTTCGGCGTGGGATGGCGCCGTGGCTGGAGCAGACCGATCCGGATCTGTTGCTGATGCAGGAGGTTCGGGCGACTGACGACGTACTGCGGGAACACCTCGGCGACTGGAACATCGCGCATGCCGAGCCGTCGATCGACGGTCACAAGGGTCGGGCCGGCGTGGCGGTCGCTTCGCGGCGCCCGATCAAGGCGGAGCGGGCCGAGGTGGGGCCGGAGCGGTTCGCCGGGTGCGGGCGATGGATCGAGGCGGACGTCGTACTGGATGACGGGTCGGTGCTGACGGCGGTGAGCACGTATGTGTTCACCGGTGAGTTCGAGACGCCGCCGCGGCAGGAGGAGAAGTACGCGTTCCTGGACGCGATCACCGCGCGGCTGACCGAGTTGCGGGCGGACGGGCGGCACGTGCTGATGTGCGGCGACCTGAACATCGCCCATCGCGAGGTCGATCTGAAGGCGTGGAAGGCGAACCGGAAGAAGAGCGGTTTCCTGCCCGAGGAACGCGCCTGGATGGACCGTCTGTTCGAGTCCGGCTGGGTGGATCTCGGGCGCCGCTTCGGGGGCGAGGGACCAGGTCCGTACTCCTGGTGGTCGTGGCGTGGGAAGGCGTTCGACAACGACGCCGGCTGGCGGATCGACTACCAGATCGCGTCCCCGGAGTTGGCCGCCGCGGCGACCGGATGCGTGATCCACCGGGCGCCGACGTACGCCGAGCGGTGGAGCGACCACGCTCCGGTGGTGGCGACGTACTCGCTCTAGTCGGGGCTGTGGATATTCGGCGACCGGTTGTCGCCGGTTCCGGGTAGTCTCGCGGCATGTCCGAGATCGATTCCTCTGTGAAGCCCCCGGTCGCCGCCCGGAAGCCGGTTGAGCGTCGTCATCACGGCGACGTGTTCGTCGACGAGTACGAGTGGTTGCGGGACAAGTCCGACGACGAGGTGCTGGGGTACCTGCGCGCCGAGAACGCCTACACCGAGGCCCGCACGGCGCATCTGGAATCGTTGCGTGAGGCAATCTTCAAGGAGATCTCGGACCGGACGCTGCAGACCGACCTGAGCGTGCCGGCCCGGCACGGCGGGTACTGGTACTACTCGCGCACGATCGAGGGCAAGCAGTACGGGATCCACTGCCGGGTGAAGGCCGACGGCGACGAGCCGCCGGCGACCGACGGCGACATCCCCGGCGAAGAGGTGATGCTCGACGGCAACGAGGTGGCCGGCGACTCCGAGTTCTTCTCCCTCGGCACGGTCGACGTCTCCCCCGACGGCCGGCTGCTGGCGTACTCGGTCGACCTGAAGGGCGACGAGCGGTTCACCCTGCGGATCAAGGACCTGTCGACCGGTGAGCTGCTGCCGGACGAGCTTCCCGAGGTGCACTACGGCTCGGCCTGGTCCGCCGACGGGTCGACGATCTTCTACACCAAGGTCGACGACGCCTGGCGGCCGCACCAGGTCTGGCGGCACGCCCTCGGCGCGACCGACGACGTGCTGGTGATGGAGGAGCCGGACGAGCGGTTCTGGGTCGGGGTCGACCTGACCCGCAACGAGCAGGCGATCATGATCGCGCTCGGCAGCAAGCTGACCAGCGAGGTCTGGCTGCTCGACGCCAACGACCCGGCCGGCCAGCCGGTCGTGGTCGCGCCACGCCGCGAAGGTGTCGAGTACGACGTCGAGCACGCGGGCGACCAACTGTTGATCACTCACAACGCCGACGCGGCCAATTTCTCCCTCGCGACCGCATCGCTGGACTCCCCCGGCTCGTGGACGACGCTGATCCAAGGTGACGAGACCAGCCGGCTGCTCGGTGTCGACGCCTTCGCCGACCACGTCATCCTGTACCGCCGGCGCGACGCGCTCACGGAGTTGGCGATCATGCGCCGTACACCGGAAGGGTTCGGAGCCCCCGAGGCGCTGGAGTTCGAGGAGCCGATCTACACCGTCTCCCCCGGCCGCAACGACGAGTGGCACGACACCCGCTACCGCTTCGGCTACACGTCGCTGGTGACGCCTGGTTCGACGTACGACGTGAATCTCGCGACCGGCGAGCGTCGGCTGCTCAAGCAGCAGCCGGTCCTCGGTGGCGTCGATCTCGGGGCCTACACGCAGTACCGGGAGTGGGCGACCGCGGCCGACGGGACGTCGGTGCCGATCTCGCTGGTGGCGCGCAAGGACGTCGCGAAGGACGGGAACGCGCCGGTCGTGCTGTACGGGTACGGCTCGTACGAGAGCTCGATGGATCCGTGGTTCTCGATCCCGCGACTGTCGTTGCTGGACCGCGGTGTGGTGTTCGCGATCGCCCATGTACGCGGTGGTGGCGAGCTCGGCCGGCACTGGTACGACGACGGAAAGATGCTGACCAAGCGGAACACCTTCACCGACTTCATCGCAGCCGCCGAGCACCTGGTGAAGGACGGGTGGACCCGGCCGGAGCGGATCGTCGCGCAGGGTGGCAGCGCGGGCGGGCTGCTGATGGGGGCAGTGGCGAACCTGGCGCCGGGCGCGTTCGGCGGCATCGTCGCGGAGGTGCCGTTCGTGGACGCGCTGACGACGATCCTGGACCCGTCCCTGCCGCTGACGGTGATCGAGTGGGAGGAGTGGGGCAACCCGCTCGAGGACGCCGCGGTGTACGAGTACATGAAGTCCTACTCGCCGTACGAGAACGTCAGCGCCCAGGAGTATCCGCGGATCCTGGCGATCACCAGCCTGAACGACACCCGGGTGTTCTTCGTCGAGCCGGCCAAGTGGGTCGCCAAACTCCGCGCCACCGCGACCGGGAACGTCGACGTCCTGCTCAAGACCGAGATGGAGGCCGGCCACGGCGGCCGCTCCGGCCGGTACGACGCCTGGCGGGAACTGGCCTTCACCCTCGCCTGGGAGCTGGACACCCTCGGCCTCGCCTGACCCAGCCACCCACTCGAGCTCCGGCGCCGGAGCCACCACGCCCGCGGCAACGCCCGGGAAGCACTCGGCAGCACCCGGTGACCGTTTCGCCTGGGAACACCGCGGGTACTTGCGGCGTTGCTGTCTGATGGAGCGACCGATGGTGTGTTGTGCAACACATTCGGCGCCCGGAAAGACCGGGATTCTGCAGAGATTCTCAGCTTCTGGCGCCGGTGTGCCGCTGGACTCGACCGGCGGGATTCAGGTGAAACCCTGCGGAAGTTGCGCGATCACGCCGAAATGCGCACCTTTTCGGCCCGCGGTGTCCGGCGAGCGGTCACGACGGGGCTGGCAGACCGTGGTTTCCGCCCCTGATCGTCGCCGGGAACTCTCAGGGAACCTTCAGGCTGTTTACACACTCGTCCTGGAATCTTGAACCGTACTCGAGCGTTGCTCTCCATGTAACGACGAAGGGAGTTTCGGTGGCTCGCACGACTCGTGTCCGTACCACGGACGACGGTATCGACGGCAAGGACAGCGTCGGTCTCTACCTTGAAGAGATCGCGCGCACGCCTCTGCTGACCGCTGAAGAAGAAGTCGAGCTCGCTGAGACGGTCGAGGCAGGTCTCCTCGCGGAGCAACTGCTGGCCGAGGGGCGGGTTGGACGCAAGAAGGGCGGAGCGCCCAAATATGCGACGGAGGAAGAGCTGGAGTGGCTGGCCGAAGAGGGCCAGCGCGCACAGCAACGGTTCGTGACGGCGAACCTCCGACTGGTGGTGTCGATCGCTCGCCGGTACGGACGATCCCAGATGCCGCTGCTGGACCTGGTCCAGGAGGGCAACACGGGTCTGATCCGTGCGGTGGAGAAGTTCGACTACCGCAAGGGATTCAAGTTCTCGACGTACGCGACCTGGTGGGTGCGGCAGGCCATCACCCGCGGTATCGCGCAGCAGGCCCGAGTGGTCCGGCTGCCGGTGCACGTGGTGGAGCAGCTGAACCAGATCGGGTCGGCCCGGCGCACGCTCGAGCGCAAGCTCGGCCGGGAGCCGGAGATCGACGAGATCGCGGCGGAGCTGGACCTGGACGAGGAGCGGGTCACCGAGTTGATCCGGATCGGCCGGGACCACATCAGCCTGGACAACCCGATCGACGACGAGGGTGAGACCTCGCTGGGCGACCTCATCGCGGCCGAGACCGCGCCAGGGCCGGACCAGCTGGTCGCCGACGCGTCGGACCGCTCGGGCCTGTTCAGCCTGGTTGACCAGCTCGACCCGCGGTCCGCGGACGTGATCCGGCGCCGCTACGGCCTGCACGACGGCCGCCAGGCGAAGCTCGCCGACATCGGCGCCGTGCACGGCATCTCCGCCGAGCGCGTCCGTCAGATCGAGCGCGAGGCCCTGGGCCGGCTGCGACTGCTCGCCGACCCGACCCTGGCCGCGTAAGTCACCACCCCGAAACCCCCAAGGACCCCCGAGCCGCCACCGCAGCCCGGGGGTCCTCTTTTCGTTCTTGCGTCCGAAGATCTGTGGCCTCGGACCCACAGATCTTCGGACGCAACGGATCAGGGCAGGTGGATCCAGGACTCCACTGGCAGGTGGTCGCTGGGGAACTGGCCGTCCTTGCTGAAGGTGTTGATGTTGGCCTTCGAGACCCGGAGACCCGGAGTCGTCAGGATCCAGTCGATGCGGTTGCCGTTCGGCGTCAGCGGCCTGTAGCCGTGGAAGGTGCCGTACAGGGCGCTGCGGCGTTCCGCGGTGACCCAGCTGTCGGCGAGCTTGCCGCTGGTGACGAGCTTGTCGTAGACGTTGACTCCCGCGGCAGCGGCCTCGTTGAAGTCACCCGTCATGACCACCGGCAGCGCCGGGTTGAGCAGCGCCATCCGCTGCATGATCAGATCGGCTGACTTCGACCGCGCCGTCGCATCGAACGCCTCCAGGTGCGTGTTGATCGCGTAGAACTCCTTCGACGTGGCCTTGTCCTTGAACCGGACCCACGTCACCATCCGCGCGCAGCAGCCGCCCCACGTCTTCGAGCCGATCACCTCAGGCGTGTCCGACAGCCAGTAGTGGTCGTACTCCAGCGGCTGCAACCGGCGCGTGTCGAAGAAGATCATCATGAACTCGCCCTTGCTGCCGCCCTCGCGTCCCAGCCCGATCGAGTCGTACGACGGCCCGAGGTCGGTGGCGATGTCCTGCAACTGGGCGTACAGGCCTTCCTGCGTCCCGATCAGCTGCGGTCGCGCCTCGCGCAACTGCTCCCGCATCACCGGCCGCCGGGCACTCCACTCGTTCGGCGGGGTGTCGCTCGCGTAGCGCAAGTTGTACGACATCACGTGCAGCGGACCGTCGACCGCGGCCTCACCGGCGGACTCACTGGCTGCCTGGGAGACGCCGCTGGTGAGGGTCAGGCCGAGCGCTGCGGCTGCGACGAGCGCGGCGAATCTACGGCGGGTGCTGAGCATGGTCAAAAACCTCCATAGGCGGATTGCTCGGAGGTTGGACGTTAACCAGACTCGGTGTCCGGCGGCTAGCCGTAGCGCGTCGAGTACGTGACCGAACGGTTCAGGCGGCCTTGTTCCAGCTGTCGATCAGGGAGGGGAGCTCGGACAGCCGGTGGATGGTCGCGTCCGGCGTACCCTCCGTGTGGCCGATCTGCTCGACCGGGATCGCGCTGTGCGGGATGTGGGCCGCACGCATACCGACGTTCTGTGCGCCCCAGACGTCGTCGAAAAGCCGGTCGCCGACGTACAGGCAGCGGGCCGGGTCGGTCGCGCCGACCGCCTTCATCGCGGCCAGGAACGCCTCCGGGTGCGGCTTCGTGTACGGGATCTCGCTGGTGTAGACCGCGCCGTCGAGCAGGTCCAGTACGCCGTCGCGCGCGAAGATCTCCTCGTGCCGCCGGCGCGACCAGATCGTGTTCGACAGCACGCCGACCTTGAGCCCGCGAGCCCGGATGTCCTGGAGGGTCTGTACGGCGTCCGGCTCGAGCTCGGTGTGTGGGTGCCACTGGCGCTCGTACTCCGCCAGGGCCGCCGGGGTCATCACCACGTCGGCCAGCAGGCAGACGTCCTCGAGCGTGCTGCTCAGGTGCTCGTCGCGGGAGCGCAGCCAGGCGGACCTCTCCGCCTTGTGCAGCCGCGCCGCCAGCTCGTCCGCCTTGGCGTCATCGATCTGCTCCGCCACCGACCGCCAAACGGCGTACACGTCGATGTCGTGCCAGGTGGCCAGCGTGCCGCCCCAGTCGAACAGGACGGCCTCGATCGGTTCGGTCTTCACGTTCGTCACAGCGAATACCCTGCCAGACCACGCCGACAGTTCTCGCCCCGTTTTCTTCAGCTGACCCGGGCGATCCGGTGGCGCTTGCTCAGCCAAACGACGGTGACCGCGTAGAGCGCCAGGCAGGGCACGTCCACGGCTAGCAGCGTCCACGGGGCCCCGCCCTGCTGATCCCAGCCGTCCAGCTGACCGATTGCCGCAGGCAACAAGAAGGCAAACAGGTTGTTCAGCACGTGCAGCGAGATGGCCGCCTCCAGTCCCCCGGTCCGGACGGTCAGCCAGCCGATCACCATCGCGAACACGAAGATGTCCGCCATCGCCCAGCCGGTGTACCCGTGCGCCGACACGAAGGCCACGCTGCTGATCACCAGCGCGGGCCACGGCGTACGGAAGAGTGCCTTGAGCCATCGCGCACGGCCGTCCACCTGGTCCGGCCCGTAGGAGCCGATCGCCTGGATCAGCCAACCGCGGAAGATGAACTCCTCCGCGGCGGACTGGAACGGCACCAGGAAGATGATCACCAGCGCCGGTACGACGAACGCACCGAGACCGACCCACGAGCCGCTGTCGGTCGCGAGCGGATCGTCGGACGGGAAGATCAGCTCAACCACGATGCCGAGCGCGTAGGACAGCACGAGGTAGCCGAGGCCGGGCAGGCAGCACACCAGCAGCCAGCGCCAGCGGATCCGGTTCAGGACGGACGCCACGCTCCACGCGGGCCGGCGTTGCACGAGCCAGGCGGTGAGGAGCACGACCGGCGTGAGGACGCCGAGCATCACCAGGGTGATGGCGATGTTCTCGGTGTCGCTCGGGAAGAAGTCGCTACCCGACGGCTCCGCGACGTCTCCGGTGAGCAACCCGTGGACGATCATCCACGCGATCACAACCCCGCCGATCAAGAAGAACCCGCCGGCGGCGAGGAACAGCGTGCCGACGATCGGCCGCCACCACCTGTGCTTCGCCGTACGCGCCAGGCGGTGGTACGGCGTACTCGGTGGAGCCGCGACGATGCTGGGCTCGCGGACGGCGAACTGGCCTGGGTACGGCGGCGGGCCGCCACCCCACGGCGGCGGCTGCTCCGGCGACCAGAACGGCGGCTGACCTGGCGGCGGATACTGCCCCGGCGCTGGGTATTGGCCTGGCGGTGGGTATTGGCCCGGCTGGGGGTACGGCTGTTGGTATGGACCCGCCGGCGGATACGGCCCTTGCTGCGGGTGGGGTGCCGGTGGTGGGTACTGACCGGGCTGCGAATATGGGCCGGGCTGTTGCGGGTTCGGTGGGACCCAAGGTTGAGGCTGGCCGCCGGGTGGTGGCTGGCTGCCTGGGCGCGGCGAATCCTGCGGCCGTGGTTCGCCTTGTTGCGGGTCCATGACTGGACTCTAGAAGATCCGGACAACTAAGACCTGGAGGAAAGCGCAGTGGTGACAGATCCGACCCCGGGACCGACCGCGTCGACGCGAGTACTGCCGCAGTCGGTCCTGATGCCGCTGACCGGATCGGCGATCTTCCTGGTGGTCCGGATCGAACCCGGCGGCGAGGAGAAGACCCGTGATCTGCTCGAACGGATCAGCGGCCTGACCCGTTCGGTCGGCTTCCGTGTACCTGCGGGCAACTTGTCCTGCGTCACCAGCATCGGGTCCGACGCGTGGGACCGGCTCTTCAGCGGCCCGCGACCGGCCGAGCTGCACCCGTTCGCCGAACTGCGCGGCGCCAAGCATCACGCGGTCGCCACTCCCGGCGATCTGTTGTTCCACATCCGCGCCGCCCACCAGGACCAGTGCTTCGAGCTTGCCGGCCAGATCATGAACGGCCTCGACGGCGCCGCGACCGTGGTCGACGAGGTCCACGGTTTCAAGTACTTCGAGATGCGCGACCTGCTCGGCTTCGTCGACGGCACCGAGAACCCGACCGGTTCCGAGGCCGAGGACGCCGTACTGATCGGAGCCGAGGACCCGGACTTCGCGGGCGGCAGCTATGTGATCGTGCAGAAGTACCTGCACGACCTGAAGGCATGGAACGCGCTCACGGTCGAGCAGCAGGAGCACGTGGTCGGCCGGACCAAGCTCGAGGACATCGAACTGTCCGACGACGTGAAGCCGAGCAACGCGCACATCGCGCTGAACGTGATCGAGGACGAGGACGGCAACGAGCTGCAGATCCTGCGTGACAACATGCCGTTCGGGACGATCGGGACGCAGGAGTTCGGCACCTACTTCATCGGCTACGCGAAGTCCCCGTCGGTCACCGAGTTGATGCTGCGCCGGATGTTCCTCGGCGAACCCGAGGGCAACTACGACCGCATCCTCGATTTCTCGACCGCGGTCACCGGCACGTTGTTCTTCACCCCGTCGGCCGCGTTCCTCGACGACCTCCCGCCGGCTCCCTGACCCACCCTGAAGGGCCAGGGAGCCGACGGAGCCTCACTCCCCGAACACCGGCTCGTCGACGGCCAGGTTCATGACCCGGAAGTCGAAGGGGTTCGGGAACGTGCCGGGCACCTTGCCGAGGCTCTGGATCACCGTGGCCGCGCCGTTCGCGTGCCCGACTGCGTAGAGGTAGCCGGAGCCGGTGTCCTTGTCGATGCCCAGCAGCAGCGACCCGGTCCGGCCGCAACGACTGGCGATCAGCGTCTCGAAGCCCTGCCAGGTCCGAATGCGCACTTTCTTGACGATCGGCGTCGTCGGCTGGCTGTGTGGGATCCGGACCGTGTACAGCGCTCCCCCGCGCGTGGTCACGAGCAGCGTGTCGTAGGTCGCCGTACGGCTGAACAGCGCCATCGTCTTGACCGCGCCGTAGCCGCTGAAGATCCCGTTGCGCGTCCAGACCGGCTTGTCGTTCACGTACCGAACCAGCCAGCGGTGGAGCGTCCCATCCGAGTGCAGCGCGTACTGGCGCTCGTACTGTTCGGGATCCGCCCCCACCGGCTGTGAGGTAACCAGCGCCCGGTACGGCGTCCAGCCGCCGCCGATCCGGACGAGCCGGCTGTCCTTGGGTACTTCGGCCGAGCCCTCGACCCAGTACCGGAAGTCGTAGAGGACATCGCCCGCGACCAGGTAGCCGCCGAGCCCTCGGGTGTTCCAGTCGGCGTCCGGATTCAGCCACCAGTCGGAGTAGTAGCGAACCGGCAGATTGAGCGTGCCCCGGGCCGGCCGCAGGTCGCTCCGCTTGATCGGCTTCGTCGCCTCGATGTAGGCGCGGAAGTGATCACCGGCGGTCGTCGCGGACGCCGCTTCGACCGCGCACGGGACTGTCGCACTCGGTGCGGCCTGCGCGGCCGTGGCTGGTGTGGTCAGGGCCGCGGTCAGCGTGAGACCGGCCGCCGCGGCAAGGGTGCGTCCGAGCATCGTCGTCGTCCTCCCCAGAGACGCCTGTGCAACCTTCGATGCGTGGGCGGCCGGGAAAGTTGTGGTGCCCGAAAGTGTCGGTGGGATGGGTGAGACTGGGGGCATGTTGCTCTCCGAGGTGGTCGAGACGTCGACCGGGCTGGCCGGGACCCGCTCACGCCTGAAGAAGGCGGAGCTGATCGCCGGGCTGCTGGCCACCGCCACGGATCCGGACGAGACCGAGGTCGTGGTCACGTACCTGTCCGGCGAGCTGCGCCAGCGCCGGACCGGGGTGGGCTGGCGGACACTGACGAACGCGCCGGAGCCGGCCGAGACGCCCACGCTGACCGTTGCGGAAGTCGACAGCGCGTTCGCCGAGCTCGCCGTACTGTCCGGCCCCGGGTCGCAGGCGCGGCGACGGGAAGCGGTCGATGCGCTGTTCGGGCGGGCGACTGAAGCCGAGCAGCGGTTCCTGCGGTTGCTGGTCAGCGGCGAGCTGCGGCAGGGCGCGCTGGACGGGGTGATGGCTGACGCGGTCGCGCGCGCGACCGGGATCCCGCTGGAGAAGATCCGGGCGGCGACGATGCTGCGTGGTGCGGCGGCTCCGGTGGCGGTCGCCGTACTGACTGAAGGAGAGGCTGGGCTGGCGCAGTTCGGCTTGGAGGTCGGACGTGGGGTGCAGCCGATGCTGGCGCAGTCCGCGACCAGTGTGGCCGAGGCGCTCGGCAAGACGGGTACGCCGGCCGCGCTCGAGTGGAAGCTGGACGGGATCCGGATCCAGGCGCACCGGAACGGTTCCGAGGTCGTCGTGTACACGCGGACACTCGATGACATCACTGCTCGAGTGCCTGAGGTGGCCAGCGCCGTACTTGCTCTGGACGCTTCGCAGGTCGTGCTCGACGGCGAGCTGATCGCGTTGCGGCCGGACGGACGGCCGGAGGCGTTTCAGGTGACCGGTTCGCGTACGGCGACTCGTGCTGCGACCGGGCCTGATTCGGTGCCACTGACGCCGTACTTCTTCGACATCCTGCATCAGGACGGTCAGGACCTGCTCGGCCTCGACGGCGCCACGCGGCATGAGTGGCTGAGCAAGCTGATCCCCGAGGAGCAGCGGATTCCGCGGCTCGTGACCGATGACGCGGAGGCCGGTCATGAGTTCTTCCTCGATGCGGTGAAGCGCGGGCACGAGGGCGTGATGGTGAAGTCGTTGACCGTGCCGTACGAAGCGGGTCGGCGCGGGTCGGGCTGGGTGAAGGTGAAGCAGACGCACACGCTCGACCTGCTCGTGCTGGCGGCCGAGTGGGGTCATGGTCGCCGTACGGGATGGCTGTCGAACCTGCATCTGGGTGCGCGCGACTCGGAGACCGGCGAGTTCGTGATGCTCGGGAAGACGTTCAAGGGGCTGACGGACGAGCTGCTGCGGTGGCAGACCGAGCGCTTCCAGGAGCTGGAGGTACGGCGGGATTCGTACACCGTGTATCTGCGGCCGGAGGTGGTGGTGGAGATCGCGTTCGACGGGGTGCAGACGTCGCCGCGGTACCCGGCCGGGATGGCGTTGCGGTTCGCGCGAGTGCTGCGATACCGCGAGGACAAGAAGCCCGATGACGTTGATACCGTGCAGACCGTGCGAGCGATTCACGAAGGTACAGCCGATGAGTGAGCCGGCGGAGGATCCAGATGTGGTGTCACGACGGATCGCTCGCGAGTCGTTGGATCAGGACGATCCGACCGGTTGGTTCGAGCGCCTCTACTCTGCCGCTTCGGAGGGCGCTGCGGTCGTGCCGTGGGATCGCGGCGCGGCGCATCCGCTGTTGGCCGGTTGGGTCGCGGAGTCGGAGCCTTCCGGCGCGGGCAAGACCGCGCTGATCGTCGGTGCGGGGACCGGCTGGGACGCGGAGCTGATCGCGGACCAGGGGTACGACACGACCGCTTTCGACATCTCCCCCACCGCAGTCGAGGCCGCTCAGCGGAATCACCCCGACTCCACGGTGCGGTACGTCACCGCGGACCTGCTCGCCACGCCGGCCGAGTGGCATCACGCGTTCGACCTGGTCGTCGAGATCTACACCGTCCAGGCCCTCCCGATCGAGCTCCAACCGGACGCGATCAAGCAGGTCGGCGAACAGGTCGCTCCCGGTGGCACACTCCTGGTCATCGCCGCCGCCCGCGCCGACAACCACCGGACGACGCCGTCGAAGGCCCACCCTGGCCCCTCACCCGAGCCGCCATCAACTCCTTCGCCACCCCCGACCTCCACCAAATCCAACTCCTCAACACCCCCAGCCCCACCAACCCCGCCATCCACCTCTGGCGAGCCGAGTACCTCCGCGACTGAATGATTTCAGTGTGGCGGCGGCTCAAACTGTTGCCCGGGGCACCGACCAGGCAGCAGGCGTGGGCTGAATCAGGCGCTGGCGTTCAACGATCTCCAGGCCGGGCTACTGGCGAACCGTTCCGACGTCCCGTCGCTGGACCTGTTCCTGCGAGAGGACGGGCCGGGTTTCTGCCTCCACGGTCCGCTCCGCGCACACAACCGACGTACCGCTCGCCTCGACGACTGGATCACCGCAGTCGGCGCCGAGCACCCCGGCCCACTGCCCGGTCGACACCGTCCCCGACGACGTACTCAGACCACTCTGGGCACACACGAGCCTGCGGATGGTCGACCCGCTGGCCGCTGACTTCGACGCAGTGTTCAGCCTCGAACACCCTCTGGTGGGCGCATCAATCGCATCCTTCTGGTGCGCTCACGCACCCCTGCCATCGACCTTGACAATCCGCAGAGCTGGTGGTGCCGTCGAACCAGGATCGCCGTGCTCATGAGCGGTCGGGGGCACAGGTCGGCCGCCGGCTGTGCCGTCCCCCGACACAGAGGGGAGCTGAGATGAGCAAGAAGCGAGGAGCCATGGCCGGGGCGGGTCTGATCGCTTTCCTCCTGGCCACCGCAAGCCTCCTGCAGCCGTCGGCGGCGCAGGAGCCGCCACCGCCGATCGCGACCGAGTTCCTGACGCCGCGTTCGGTCTTCACCGATGACGTGGACCTGAAGGTCAAGTTCAGGTTGTCCGGGCAGCCGACCAACGTCGTGAACGTCAAGGATCCTTCGCGGACCGTTGTCGCGAGGTTCACCGTGCAGCCTGGGGCGAGGTTCCCTTGGCACACTCACCCCGGTCCTGTCTTCGTCAACATCGTGTCGGGTGAACTGGTCTACGTCGATTCAGCCGACTGCGTCGAGCGTGCGTACTCCACGGGAACCGCGTTCGTCGACCCCGGCCATGGTCACGTCCACAGTGCGTTCAACCGCACCAGCGGAGTGACGGTCTTCGTGGCCACGTTCTTCGAGGCACCTGCCGAAGGGTCGCTACTCATCCCCGCGGATCCCGCCTGCTGACCACTGGCTGGATCTCACGGAGAGCCGAACCTAAACCTCCTGTTGAGCTTCGGACTTGCCGTCCGGATGCTGCTGTTGTGCGCTTCGAACGGACTAGAACATATGTTCGATAGTGCTGTAGAATCGGGGTATGGCGGGGAACGGTGAGGTTGGGCCGACGGCGCTGCGGATGATGCTTGGGAGTCATCTGCGGCGGCTGCGTGAGCGGGCGGGGGTGAGCCGGTCGGATGCCGGGTGGGCGATCCGGGCGTCGGAGTCGAAGATCAGCCGGCTGGAGCTGGGGCGGGTCGGGTTCAAGGAGCGTGATGTCCAGGATCTGCTGAGTCTGTACGGCGTGACCGAGGCGCGCGAGCGGGAGCGCCTACTGGAGCTGGCCCGGGAGGCGAACAACCGCGGCTGGTGGCATCGGTACGGCGACGTCACGCCGGACTGGTTCGACGCGTATCTCGGGCTCGAGGCGGCGGCCGAGCTGATCCGGACGTACGAGATCCAGTTCGTGCCAGGCTTACTGCAGACCGCCGAGTACGCCCGTGCCGTCGCGCGGCTGACCCCGGAAAGTGCCCGCTCGGAGGAGGAGGTCGAACGCGTCGTCGATCTCCGCACCAGGCGCCAACGCGTCCTCGATCGCGAACCGCCGTTGAAACTGTGGGCAGTCATCGAGGAGGCCGTCCTGCTCCGCCCGATCGGCGGCCGGCAGGTTCTGCGCGATCAGCTCGACGCACTCCGCTCAGCCGTCGAACGCCCGAACATCACCCTCCAGATCATCCCGGTCGCCAGCCCCGGCCACGCCGCCACCGGCGGAGCCTTCTCCATCCTCCGCTTCCCCCAACGCGACCTCCCCGACATCGTCTACCTGGAGCACCTCACCAGCGCCCTCTACCTCGACAAACGAGAAGACGTAGACACCTACACCCAAGCCCTCAACCTCCTCGCCACCACCGGTCCCCCACCCCAATCCGCCCACCAACACCTGACAACCCTCCTCAACCAACTCTCCGCGTAGCCAGGTGGAAGGAACCCCGGACACACAACCGGGACCTCGGACATCTGATGCGGTGTCCGAGGTCCCGATTAGGTGTCCGAGGTCAGGCCCACACCCGCGGGTTGCTTAGCGGGGGTCGTCTGGGGTTTCGGATTCGAGGTGGTCTACTCGGCCTTGGTCTTCGCCGGCGTCGAGGAGGTTGTCCTCGGGGGCTCGGTTGGCCGGGTACTCGGAGAGGGCGATGTCGGGGTGGTGGTGGTCGAAGGCCGGGCTCTCAGAGCGGATCCGCGGGAGTGAGACGAAGTTGTGGCGTGGTGGTGGGCAACTGGTGGCCCACTCGAGGGAGCGGCCCCAGCCCCAGGGGTCGTCGACGTTCACGCGGGGGGTGCGGCGGGACTTGTAGACGTTGTAGAGGAACGGCAACGTCGAGATACCGAGCACGAAGGCGCCCACAGTCGACACCTGGTGCAGGACCGTGAACCCTTCGTTCGGTCCGTACGTCGCATAGCGTCGCGGCATCCCCTCAACACCCAGCCAGTGCTGCACCAGGAACGTCGTGTGGAACCCGAGGAACAGCAGCCAGAAGTGCAGCTTCCCCAACCGCTCATCCAGCATCCGCCCGGTCATCTTCGGCCACCAGAAATAGAACCCGGCGAACATCGCGAACACGACAGTCCCGAACACCACGTAGTGGAAGTGCGCGACCACGAAGTATGAGTCATTCAACTGGTAGTCGAGCGCCGGCGACGCCAGGATGATCCCGGTCAACCCGCCGAACAGGAACGTCACCAGGAACCCGACCGACCACAGCATCGGCGTGTCCATCGACACCGAGCCGCCCCAGATCGTGCCGATCCAGTTGAAGAACTTCACCCCCGTCGGCACCGCGATCAGGAACGTCATGAACGAGAAGAACGGCAGGCTCACCGCACCGGTGGTGAACATGTGGTGGGCCCACACCGCGATCGACAGCACGCCGATGCTCAATGTCGCCGCGACCAGACCCCAGTACCCGAAGATCGGTTTACGGCTGAACACCGGCAGGATCTCGGTGATGATGCCGAAGAACGGCAACGCGATGATGTACACCTCGGGATGCCCGAAGAACCAGAACAGGTGCTGCCACAACAGCGCACCACCGTTTGCCGCCGTGTACACCTGAGCCCCGAGTATCCGATCCGCCTCGAGCATCAGCAGCGCGGCAGCGAGGATCGGGAACGCGATCAGCACGAGGATCGACGTGATCAGGATGTTCCAGCAGAAGATGGGCATCCGGAACATCGTCATCCCCGGTGCCCGCATGGTGATGATCGTGGTGACGAAGTTGACGCCACCGAGGATCGTGCCGAGACCGGCCATCCACAGGCCCATCACCCACAGGTCGCCGCCGACGCCGGGTGAGCGCTCGGCCGTCGAGAGCGGCGCGTACGCCGTCCAGCCGAAGTCGGCCGCGCCACCCGGAGTCATGAACGCGCCCATCGTGATCAGGCCGCCGAACAGGAACAGCCAGTAGCTGAACATGTTGAGCCGTGGGAACGCGACGTCGGGCGCACCGATCTGCACCGGCATGACCACGTTCGCGAAACCGACGAACAGCGGGGTCGCGAACAGCAGCAGCATGATCGTGCCGTGCATGGTGAAGAGCTGGTTGTAGACCTCTTCGTTCACGATCTGCAGGCCGGGCTCGCCGAGTTCGGCGCGGATGATCAGCGCCATCACGCCGGCGATCAGGAAGAACGCGAACGACGTGACGAGGTAGAGCTGACCGATCACCTTGTGGTCGGTCGTGGACAACAGCCGTCCGATCACCTGCCCCAGCGGCCGCCGTGCGGTCCCGACGGCGATCGGACCGGTGCGTTCGGTGATCCCGGTACGTTCGCTGACACTGGCCATGCGACCTCCCGTGCCCCCACTCCGCGCTCGGAGTACCCAGACTCCTTCGATTACACACCCGTCCGCAGCAGGACAACAGACGCAACACCGCGGTGACGCTCCGTAACCGACTCAGCGCGGCGGTCCAGACGTCGCCACCGCCTGTACGTCGGCCAGCCGCAGGGAAGCCGGGTCGCAGTCCGTCAGGCACCACGTTGCACCGGCGGCGGCCCACGGTCGTCCGTCGGTCGTCGGCTCCAGCGCGATCACCACGTCGAACCCGTCCAGCGAACCGCGTTCCGACTCGAGAACCGCGACTGCGGAGGCCACCTGGTCCGGCGATGTCAGGTTCACCGGGAAGTACCCGTCGTACCGCGCCGCCCGGCGGATCGGCTTGAGATTGCCTGGGAAGCCGGCGCACCAGATCGGGATCCGGCCGGCCACCGGCCGCGGCTCGAAGCGGACGGAGTCGACCAGGTAGTGCTTGCCGTGATGGTCGACCGTCTCCCCCGACCAGCCGGCGGTCAGGATCGCCAGGCACTCGTCCAACTTCTCCGCGCGGACCCGGTCGTCCACCTCGTCACCGGATCGCGAGAACTCCCCGGCGAACCGATCGCCGCCCAGCCCAACCCCGAGCGTCAGCCGGCCGTTGCTCAGCACATCCAAGGTCGTTGTCTCACGCAACAGCTTCACCGGCCGGCGGCGGGCGACCGGGGTCACCATCGGCCCGATCCGCAGCCGCTCGGTTGCGACGGCGACCGCGGCCAGCGTGATCCACGGATCCGCCACCGCGGAAATGGGCGGCCGCCACCACAGCTGATCCCAGACGAACAGCCCGTCCCAGCCCGCCTCCTCCGCCGACGCTGCGAGCCGCGCCACCACCAGCGGATCCGCCAGCTCGTCGAACAACGGAATCCACACCGCGTGCCGCATCGTCAACCTCCGGTGTGCTGTACGACGGCATCGACGAAGTCGTCCGCCAACGCCTCGATCACCCCGTGCCCAGCGCCCTTCAACACCACGAACGACGAGCCAGGCACCGCATCGTGCACCGCCTTCCCATGCGCCAGCGGCAACAACGGATCCGCGTCCCCGTGAATCACCAGCACTGGCATCGACAGATCGCCGAACCCACCGTGCACCGGCTCGTCGAACTCCATCGCGTAGTGATTCGTCAACGACGCCTCGAAATCACGAGCCCGCGCGATGTCCCGCCGTACCAGCTCCCGCATTGCCTCGACGTCGACCAGCGCGCCCATCTCGGCGGTCGCCGACTGTACGACGTACTCCTCCAGCGCGGCGCGGTCCGCGAAGTCCGGTTGGGCAAAGCGAGGCATGTCGGCCGACGGCGGCGGGAGGTCGTCGGCACCGGTGCTCGTCGATACGAAAGTCACCGAGGCGACCCTCGTTGGATTGTCGACACCGAGCGCCAGCGCCAGCCCGCCGAACATCGACACACCGACGACATGCGCCCGATCGATGCCCAAAGCATCGAGCAGACCGACCGCGTCGGCGGCCAGATCCCGCATCGAGTACCCAGGCTTGCCGACCGGGTACGACGTCGATCGCCCGGTGTCGCGCTGGTCGTAGCGGATCACGTATCGCCCGCGGCCGGCGAGCTTCGTGCACAGGCTCTCCGGCCACCAGAGCATGGACGCCGAGGCGCCGTGAATCAGCAAGACTGCCGGGTCGGCCGGATCGCCGAAGGTCTCGGCACACAGTTCGACACCGTTGACGGGATAGATGTTTTCCATACCGACGACGCTAAGACGACCGCATCATCGTGAAAAGCGATTGTTTACGATCAAGACAATCGCCATTCGAGATAGCATCTTGAAGCATGTACGAGCTGAGACATCTGGCCACGCTCGTCGCGGTCGCCGACGAGGGTTCGTTCGGCCGGGCCGCGACCAGGCTCGGCTACACCCAGTCCAGTGTCAGCCAGCAGATCGCCGTACTGGAGAAGGCGGCCGGCGGACCGCTCTTCGACCGGCCCGGTGGGCCGAAGCCGGTGCGGATCACCCCGCTCGGCGCCGTACTCCTGGAACACGGACGCGATCTGCTCGCCCGGGCGGACTCGATGGCCGACGCCGTCGACCGGTTCCGGGCCGGCGACGGCCGTATCGACATCGGCACGTTCCAGAGCGTCTCCAACGTGCTGCTGCCCACCGTGATCCGCGAACTGCGCGACGCACATCCGGGCTGCGACATCAGGTTGTTCGAGGAGGAGACCGATGAGCCGGATCTGACCGAGCTCGACCTGATGTTCTTCGACGGCCACGTCGGCGGCGACATCGAGCACCTCAAACTGCTGGACGATCCACACGTCCTCGTCACCCGGCCCGGCGACTTTCCACCAGGTCCGGCGCGACTCGACCAGCTCGACCGCCTACCCCTTGTCGCTCACCCGGCGATCTGCGACCAGGCGAAGGTCGAACAGATCCTTCAGAACAAAGGGATTCGGCCACACTTCGTTTTCCGAACCATCGGCAACGAAGCCCTGCTGGCCATGGTCCGAGCCGGCCTCGGCGCGGCTGTCATGCCGCTGCTCGCCGTACACCAGGACGAGACCCTGGCCATCCATGAGCTCGAGCCCGCACTGCCACCGCGGGAGATCTTCCTGCTGTGGCAGGCCGGCCGCACCCACTCGCCTCTCGCGGCACATGCCATCGAGATCGCGCAGCGAGTGGCGGCCGGCCTGCCAAAGATCAGCTGACCGTCAGGACCTTCGACGCCGTCTGCGTCCCCTGGTGGTCGGCGTCAGCCAGCCACACCACGCGGTACGTGTACGTGCCACGCACCGTCGGCTTGATGCTGAACGCGAACTTCCCGTTCGTCGCCAGCTTGCCCGTCGTCACCGCGACCCAGCTCGTCCCCGAACGCCGCTGCAGGTAGACGGTCATCCCCGCGTGCGGCGGGTTCAGGTACCCGTACAGCGCCGACGCCTGACCCAGCTTGATCGCGCCCGGGACCAGGTACGCCGACATCGCAGGCTGCACCTGGACCAGCAGAGCAGCACTCCGCGTCCCCAGCAGACTCACGCCGCCGTTGTAGCCCCACATGTAGTAGGTCGACACCGTCGGCTTCTGCGCGGAGCTGACTACGCCGTTCGCATCCGACGTGAACTGGCCGGCCACGGTCCACTTCGACGCGGTCTTCGCCTTGGCGTACAGCACGACCGGTACGCCGGCGAGCTTGGCGCCGTCGTTGATCCGCGTGACCGTCGTGCTCAGCGTGCTCGCGCGGGTGTACATGATCGAGGCCGCGCTGGCCGTGATCGTCGCCTTCGTGCCGATCAGCCGCGTGTCGACGCCCGGACCGATCTTGCCGGTGCTGTCCTTCACGAACACCCGGTACGCGTAGCTGGCCGAGTTCGGCAGCCCGCTCACCACGAACGAGGTCGCGGTCCCGTTGTAGATCGCCGCACCCGACGTCGGCAGCGCCGGCGAGGTATTGCCGGATGCGCCGCGCACAATGACGGTTGCGTTGGTCGGCTTGGTCCACCGCAGCGTCGCCGAGCCCGCCGAGCCGGTGGCGCTGAAGCTGGTGACCGGTGCCGGCGGAGCGGTCAGGTCGGCGTAGTTGCGGTCGATGTTGACGCTGACGCCGCCGTACGTCTCGGTGACGTTGCCCGCGTACTGGTGGACGCGCTGGTGGTTCGTCCAGTTACCGGGCGAGATGTATTTGTCGTCCGCGACGGTGGCCAGGTTGTTCCAGCGGGCGAACCACAGATTGTCCGGCCGCGTGTACGCCGTACTCGCGTAGGCGCTGTTCAGGTCCACACCGCCCGAGCCGGCGGCGACGTACGCACCGCCGACGTAGCCGCGAGCGTTGAGCTCCTGGGTCCAGCCGCTCAGATAGGAGAGCACCGAGGCCTTGCAGGCGGCTGTCGAGGGGTAGGCCTCGATGTCGCTGTAGATCGCGCTGCGTTGGGCGAAGCCGAGGGCCTGAGCGGCCGAGACCGCGTTGGCCGCGGCAGTCTTGCCTTGCCCGAGCGCGGTGGCCGGGTCGGTCGACATCTTGCTCGAGTACGAGCTGCACGGCGCCTGCATGCCGACGTCGATCAGCAGGAACTGCCAGCCCTTGCTTGCGTTCGTGGACACCCAGTCAGCGGTCAGGTTCGGCTGACCGCAGGCCCGCAAGCCACCGCTGATGTAGATGCCGACCGCCTTGTAGCCCGAGTCCGGGAGCCATGCATCCATCGTCGCCTGGCTGGGCGCGGCGCAGGTGTCGAACGCCTTGTCGAGCAAGCTGCCCGTCGCAACAACGGACGCCGCGACCGCGGCCGGCTCAGCGGCCTGAGCGGACTTCGACTTCGTGACGACCTTGCCGGTGGCCAGTACGTCGTTCGCCGCCTGCTCGTCACCAGGTGCGTAGTAGGCGGTCGCCAGTACGCCGGCATCCTGTACGACGCGGCGCAGCAGACCGGGCGCGGACTGCTGAGCGGTGGTCAGCGGCTCGAGCACGATGCCCTCGCTGCGACCGACCAGATGGGCAGGGCAGTCGGCCTGAGCGGTACTGCGGCCGAGGTACACAGCAGGGCGGTCGAAACGAACGCAGGCAGTCGGGTCGGCGGCCAGGTCCACGACCGGCCAACTCGCAGGCACCTTCACTTCGTATCCGCGGTAGGACACGGTCTTCGTCTCATCGGCGGCGGCCGGGCGACTGATGGTCACCACTGCGGCCACGCCGGCGACCAGGGCGAGGGCGAGGGCCACCACCCCGGGTTTGTACAGCCTCACAAAAGCTCCTCACTTTCGGCGAACGGCCGGTCCCGAAAGCGCACAGAGCCCCCCAGTCCCAACCCCAGATCCCTAGGTCCTGTCTGCTGATCCCGCGCCGTCGCGAGCAGGTGCTCGGTGCGGTAGCTCGGCGTGCTGGAACGGAGGTCTCGATGCGGAGCATCGTGGCCTTCGGGCCAGTGCGGCGAGATGCCGTGCCGAGTGCCGCGCAGTAGGCGGGGGATCAGCAGACAGGGCCTAAGTCAAGGCGAGCGCCCACTCCTCTGTCGAAGAGCATCCGGCACTCGCCTCGATGGCCAAATGCTATCGATGGAAATCCGGCGGCCCCCACCGGCTGTTTTGGATCGATTGATCCAGAACGTGTTAGGGTGATGGCCATGGCCAGGCCGAGGACGTTCGACGAGGATCGCGCCGTCGATGCCGCGATGAAGTCGTTCTGGACCTTCGGCTACGAAGGCACCTCGACGCAGGACCTCTGCGAGGCGACCGGACTGGGTCGAAGCAGCATCTACAACACGTTCAGCAGCAAGCGGGATCTGTTCGACCGCGCGCTCCGGCGCTACATGGAGACCAAGACCGCGAAGCAGCTCGAGTTGATCCAGCGCAGCGACCTGCCGATCCGCGAGCGCGTCCGCCAGATCCTGTGGGATGCGGTCGAGCCGGATCCGGCCGATCCGCTCGGCTGCCTAGTGGTCAACACGCTGGTCGAGCTCGCACCACACGAGCCCGAAGTCGCCGAGGCGCTCGACCGTGACCATGTGGTCAAGATCCAGGCCCTCACGACGGCCTTCCGCGCAGCGCAGGCCGCGGGCGAGATCGATGCCGACCATGACCCGACCGCACTGGCCGACTACGTCTTCGTCGTACTGAGCGGACTGCGGGTGGCCGCCCGCGCCGGCGCGACCCGCGCTGCCCAGGAAGCCGTCGTCACCTCCGCACTCCGGACTTTCTGACCCCATCCCTACCTCAGTGCCGCGCGCTCGCGTTTTGCACTGATTGATCCAATATGAGAGGAACCCGATGCCGATCGCTGTCTACGTGCTCGGCCTGGCGATCTTCGCCCAGGGCACGTCCGAACTGATGCTCGCCGGCCTGCTCCCCGAGATCGCCGGCGACCTGGACGTCTCGATCCCGGCCGCCGGCCTGCTGATCTCCGCCTTCGCGGCCGGCATGCTGATCGGCGCCCCGATCCTCGCGGTCGCGACGCTGCGCTGGTCCCGACGCGCCGCGCTGCTGTCCTTCCTCGCCGTCTTCGCGTTCACGCACGTCCTCGGCGCGCTGACACCCGGGTACGGGATGCTCATCGCGACGCGGGTCGTCGGGGCCTTCGTGTACGCCGGATTCTGGGCGGTGGCGGCGGTTGCAGCCATCGGACTGGCCGGACCGGAGTCGCGCGCCAAGGCGATGAGCATCCTCGCCGGCGGACTCACGGTCGCCACCATCGTCGGTCTCCCAGCCGGGACGGTCATCGGCCAGCACCTCGGCTGGCGGGCGGCGTTCTGGGTGGTTGCCGGATTGTCGACGATCGCCATGATCGGTGTCATCGCGACCATCCCCGGCGGACGGTCGGACAGTACGCCGAAACTCCGCCAGGAACTGCGGTCGATGGCCGACCCGGCCCTCTGGCTCGCCTACGGAACCACGGCCCTCTCGACCGGCGCGGTCCTGGTCGTCTTCAGCTACCTCGCTCCCCTGCTGACCGACTCGACCGGTCTGTCCGCTGGTTGGGTACCTGTCGTCCTTGCCCTGTACGGCGTGGGTGCGTTGGCCGGAATCACGATCGGCGGACGGACGGCTGACGCTCGACCGTTCACGACGCTACGTATCGGCATGACCGGAGTCATCGCGGCATCCGTCGTACTCGCGCTGTGGACCGGTACGGCGTGGGTCGCCGTACCGGCCATCGTGGCGATCGGTGCGTTCGGGTTCGCCAACAATCCGGCGGTGAACTCGCGGGTGTTCACTGTGGCGGAGTCTGCCCCGACCCTGGCCGCGGCCTTCAACATCTCCGCATTCAACGTGGGCATCACGGCCGGGCCGTGGCTCGGCGGCTTGGCGATCGAGGCCGGCGCCGGATACTCGTCGATGGGCTGGATCGGGGCAGGCCTGGGAGTGCTTGCTCTAGGCACCGTTCTGCTGGCGAGCAGACAGTCGACCGAGGCCCGAGAGCTTCAGCGGGTGTAGCTGTCACCGATACGCCCGGATGATCGCCACCTCCGCCTTCAGGTCCGCCCAGAACTCCGGCCGCGCGTCGACCCGGAACGCCAGCCGATAGACAGTCGCCTTCTCCGGCCCGCGGACGCGGAGGTGCACCTCGGACGGTCCGGGATGTGCGGCGAGCACGTCCCGGAGTTGGTTGACAGTCCGCGGAATCACATTGGTTTGCGCCAGTTCGAGATGGACGATCGCCGCAGCAGTTCACCCGAGTGGTCACACTCCCCAGGGTGGACACGGGACCGGTTCGTGGATCGGGGCGTGCGGTGACCGGGGCGCGTTGCCGAGGTGGATGCGGCGATCGCGTGGTGGATCGGGGTGGCGTGGCGCGGTGCCTTGGCTGTCGGGCGGGGTGGATGCGGCGATCGGGTCGTGGAGCGGGGTGGGTGCGGCGCGTGGGCTGTGGGGCGGGGTGGATGCGGGAGCGGGTCATGGAGCGGGGTGGGTGCGGGATCGGGTCGTGAAGTGGGGGTTGAGACACCTTGTGGGGGGCTGGGACCTGGAATATCAGGTCCCCGCCCCCGGTTGCCTGTCCCGGCTCCTCCGAGATCCCATCGCGGCCGCCCGCGTGCCCCGGATTCGGGGGTTGCCCCGTCAGTTGGGGGGTTGCCCCCTGAGATGGGGGGTTGCCCACTCGGAATCTCGGGGGGCAACCCCCGCGCTGGGTAGGCAACCTCGAGGTGCCGGGCTGATCGGGCCGGGCGGTCTCGGGATCCGGACCGAACCGGCCGGATGCTGGTCAAGCCGGGCGGATCCCCGGGACCTCGTACACCGGGTGGGGGCCTCGGACACCTGATCAGATGTCCGAGGCCCCCACGGGGTGTTCAAGGTCAGCCGATTGCACCAAATCCCCCGGATCCAGGCCCGCCCACCGGATCCACCCAGAACTGTGACCACTCGGGTGAGCTGCTCCGGGATAGCTGCGTCCTTCCCTGGTCGTGGTGGTGTGGGTCAAGGGGCGAAGCTCCCGCAGGGACGCCGAAGG